>JBDWCD010000023.1:0-230734 GCA_039977975.1 Rhizobiaceae bacterium | reverse complement strand
CAAAGACCACACTCATCACTGGGCAACATCACGCCCAACGAATTCGCCATGAAAATGGCATTGCAAAAACAGGCTGCATAAGGCCAAAAACAAACCGACGAATTCTCCAAATGAGTGGAGGAGAGTTGGGTCTCAGGTCATTGGCAGTAACTACAGGCACGACCGCATTGTGTCTCAATCGGGCGCTGAAGCGTCTCACTTAGGTGAGGCCTGTTGCCGTTTAAGACGACGATTCAGTCATGGTTGTCGTTAACGGCCCATTCCGGCCGTTCGAACCAGGTAAGAAAGAATCGTATAGATTGTACGAAGCGGCCATTCATGTTCGAATTCAAGATCAGTCATAGAATACGGGTAGCGCGGAAAAATGAGTTGATGATATTTCGCCATTGCCAATCACGCTTCCTTTCTTCCAGCAATACTGGCTAAATACTGCCTGGAATCGGAGAGTGTTGATTTGAGCAAGATTTTAGTTAATCAATTTTTGAATGAATTGGACAAGCTGAAGAAATTCTCGGGTTCCTTGAACGAGCAGGTTATTCGTGGTGCTTTCATGGACCTGCTGAAAGCGTGGTCGAAACAGAACGACTTGCACTTCGTTCCCGAGCTTGATCACCTAACCCCGCTAAAAACGACAGTCTATCCCGATGGTACCATCCTGCACGATCTTCGAGTTCCGCTTGGCTACTGGGAAGCTAAAGACACCAAGGATGATCTTGATGTGGAGATCGCCAAGAAACTGAAGGCTGGATACCCGCAAGACAATATCATCTACGAAAATTCGGCCATCGCTGTGCTTTGGCAAAACGGCGGAGAAGTGCTGCGCTGCGAAATGCAGGACGTAGACGAGTTGTTGAAACTGCTCGCCTTGTTTTTCAGTTACGAGCGGCAGGAGATTGCCGATTTCCGCAGGGCCGTTGAACAGTTTAGGACCGATCTGCCTGCCGTGCTTGATGCACTGCGCGACAAGATAAATGACGCCTATGCAGCAAATACCAACTTCAAGGCATCTGCGACGCAATTCCTAAAACACGCCAAGGAAACCATCAACCCCGCTGTGGGCGAGGCCGATGTGCGGGAAATGCTGATCCAACATATTTTGACGGAGGAGATTTTTGCCCATGTGTTCAACGAAGGGGATTTCCACCGTGAAAACAACATTGCCAAGGAACTTTATCAGCTTGAATCGGAGTTCTTCACCGGCGCGGTGAAAAAGAACACTCTAAAAACGCTGGAGCCCTACTATGCCGCCATTCGCGCCAATGCAGCGCAGATCACCAGCCACAATCAGAAGCAGACGTTTCTGAAGGTCATCTACGAGAACTTCTACAAGGTCTATAACCCCAAGGCGGCGGACAGGCTGGGCGTGGTTTATACGCCGAACGAAATTGTACGGTTTATGATTGAGGGCGCGGATTGGCTGACGCAAAAACACTTCGGCAAGGCGTTGATAGATCGGGATGTGGAAATCCTCGACCCTGCCACGGGCACTGGCACCTTCATATGCGAGCTACTGGAGCATTTTCGCGGCCAGCCAGAAAAGCTGGCCCACAAATACAAGAACGAGTTGCACGCAAATGAGGTGGCAATTCTACCCTATTATGTGGCGAACCTTAACATCGAAGCGACCTATGCCGCGATCTCTGGCCAGTTCGCGGAATTTCCAAACCTGTGTTTTGTCGACACGCTCGATAATGTCGGCGGCTTGGGCATTCGGGCGGGCCATCAACATAGTTTATTCGCCGGGCTGGCGGATGAAAACATGGAGCGTGTAAAGCGCCAGAACCGTCGCAAGATTTCGGTCGTGATAGGTAACCCGCCGTATAATGTTGGACAATTAAACGAACTAAATGCAAACAAAAACCGCGAATATAAACAGATTGATGAATCAATTGGATCAAGTTACGTAAAACAATCATCCGCTCAAAAAACTCTAGTCTACGACATGTATTCTCGGTTTTTTCGATGGGCGACCGATCGCCTGCATGATGACGGGGTAATCGCTTTTATTACCAATCGCTCCTTTATCGACAGCCGAACATTTGATGGGTTTCGTAAAGATGTGGTGGACCAATTTTCCGAAATCTACATAATGGATTTGGGGGGTGATGTTCGCGCTAATCCACGACTCTCCGGTACCAAGAACAACGTTTTTGGTATCCAGACAGGTGTCTGCATATCATTTTTTGTGAAAAAACAGCTCGGTAGAAAGCAAAAGCCACCAGCGAATATTTTCTATGCCCGCAGGCCGGAAATGGACACTGCCGACGATAAATTATCTTTCATTTCGACAACTTCAGCATCCAGCGTACACTTTGAACACATCAGACCATCAATTCGCGGAAATTGGATCAACCACATAGTCAACGAATGGGAAGATTTAATACCTGTTGGAACCAAAGCTGAAAAGTCCGGAAAAAAAGGGAGCAAAGATCGGGCGATATTTCAGACGTATTCAACCGGTATAATGAGTGGTCGGGATGATTGGGTAGGCGATTTCAATGAAAAAATATTAAAGACCAAAGTGCAATATATGCATGAAGAAATTGCCGAATTACAACCACTAAGTGATCGAGAAAGACTAGTACGTTATGAAAAAACCGACATCAAGCTTAGTGAAACAATTCGCGCAAAAATTGAAAACAGTGAAAAATTTTCAGAACAGTCTCAATTGTATAGGCATTTTCTATTTAGACCATTCATAAAGAAATTCGTCTATGGCGACACCCGAATTGTTGATCGCTTAACAGGAAGCCATGCAGACTTTTTCGATAAGAATTTGCAGGAAACCTTGGCGATCGGCTTTTTGAGTGTCCATTCTGCTCATCCGCTTAGTGTCATTTCGGCGACTTTACCGTTTGATTATGGCATTTTGAAATCCGGCAATGGCGGAACTCAAACCCTCCCCCGCCACCGCTATTCGAAATCCGGCGAGAAGATTGATAACATCACAGACTGGGGGCTGAACCAGTTCGTCAAGCATTATGGCAGGGCGGCAAAAATCACCAAGAATGATATATTCCACTATGTCTACGCCGTGCTGCACGACCCGGTTTATCGCGAGACCTATGCGATCAACCTGAAGCGGGAGTTTCCGCGCATTCCGTTCTATCCCGATTTCCGCCAGTGGGTAACATGGGGCAAGGTGCTATTGGATGGGCACATCAACTATGAAACCATTGAACCGTGGTCGCTGGAGCGATTGGACAGGGAGGACGTGAAGGCACGCTCGGCAGGCGTTTCACCCAAAGCGATGCTCAAGGCTGATAAGGACAACGGCACCATTCACCTCGATACCGAAACCCAACTCACGGGCATTCCGCCGGAAGTGTGGACCTATAAGCTCGGCAATCGTTCTGGAATGGAATGGATACTTGACCAGTATAAAGAGAAGACTCCGCGCGATCCGACCATCCGCGAAAAATTCAACACCTACCGATTTGCGGACTACAAGGAAAAGGTGGTGGACCTGCTGATGCGCGTCACCCGCGTCAGCGTCGAGACAGTGGCCATTACCAATGCCATGGCCGCGCTGGATCGTTCTGATTGGGATGCCAAAAATGATACCTGATTATCAATCTCTTATGCGCCTCGTCTTAGAGTGTGCAGCAGATGGCGAAGCCCGCATCAGCGCAGTTGTCGAATTACTGGCTAATAAATTGGAATTGTCTGAAGAGGAACGCTCACAGCTTCTGCCAAGCGGCAAACAAACCACATTCGCAAACCGAGTTCATTGGGCACGTAGCTATCTAAAGCAGGCTGGTTTGGTTCGTAACACACGACGGGCACACTACGAAATCACCGAGCGCGGCAAGCTTGTTTTGGACAATCCAGAAATCCAGCTGAATGCTGCCTACCTGAAACAGTTCGAAGAATTCCAGCAATTCCAAGCAAGGGGAAAAAGTGACAACCCTAATCAACCGGAAGAAACAGAACAGGTTGATTCATCCACATCGACACCGGATGAGGTCTTGCGAGCAGCCCACCGCGAAATAAATCAAGCCTTGGCAAAAGACTTACTTGATCAAGTGAGAAGCGCATCGCCATCATTCTTTGAACTATTGATCGTCGAATTGCTGGTGGCCATGGGATACGGCGGCACCTCTGAAGACGCAGGCCGCGCACTGGGAAAATCTGGCGACGACGGCATTGACGGCGTGATCGACCAAGATCCCTTGGGCGTCGATCAAATCTATCTTCAGGCCAAACGTTATGCTGAGGGCAATAACATTGGATCAGGCGCACTTCGTGATTTCTTTGGCGCACTCAGTTTGAAGAAAGCCAGCAAGGGAATTTTTGTAACCACTTCGAAATTCAGCCCCTCCGCCACACAAACGGCAAACGATCTTGGTTCCCGCATTGTTCTTATCGACGGCGGCCAACTCACCAAACTGATGATACGCTACAACATTGGTTGCCGGGACGAAGATGTCCTGCATTTGAAGAAGCTGGACGATAGCTATTTTGAAACAGACTAGTTCTTAGAGCCTTGAACGCGAGAGGCTTGCAACAATCAAGCTCGCAAATGACTTCTGTCAGCTTAGATTTACAGCGTTTTGCGATCCCATATGTAAGTTTCGAATGGCCGCATTGAAGACTGGTAAACTTGCAGCCTGTGATTGGCCAATGGCGGCTTCCCCCCAGATGCAGTCATGACTCAATATTCATAAAGGTCTGACAGTGGAAGGCACTGAGGCCAATCTGTGCATTGCGATCGAGTGTCCAACCTTTATTACAACGACACCCGTCTTTTGCACCGTATTTGGGTAAATTAGTCGACAGACTTTGCAATTGAACGATGCTCAGATCTGATCCAAACCATACGATCCAAAAACCACAACTTTGCCCCCATAGAAGTAACCAGTCCGGCAATTGTTAGCCCAAGATCAAACCTCCAAAGCCCTATGGCTAGAATCAAAATGCCGACACCAGATACGACGTTGAGCATTTTGGTCACGCGGACATGATGTTGTGGAAGCGGGTGCTGCTCACGCGCTAGCCAAATCCGCTCGCCAAGCACGCCTTGGGTCATCCAGGCATCATTGGATTGTGGTGGCATGAAGAGTCTTGGATTCAACCAAGTCCAAACAAGAACAAGCGCAATGAACCAAAGTGCGTGCCACCCGAGCCACACACGGGCCCATACTGCCAAAGCAAAGAGTGGCAGGATTGAGACGCGTGACCAGCCGCTTATGGGGTTTGAGTGACGAGCCCATGATGCATCGTCCATACCCATAATCCGCTCCGACAGCTTGCCGATATCCATTTCAAAGTCTCCTTTGCAATTATATTTGCTCGAGCCTCTAGCATCCTATTTTCGCCTTGCCCGATAGCTATCACAGAACTTTGGTGCGAAAGTCATGACTTTTGCACCAGCTCACCAAACCCCATAAATTAGCTGATTATCGTGGTTCGCAAATCAGGTGGGAAATAGGCTAATGCTATTCAATTGGTAACGGTGTAAAGGGCAGCTCCGAGCCCTTTTCTACCAACTCGAACATGTCGCAAATCGATCCTGAACTGACTTCACGCTCTTTCAAACAATCCCCATGGATTTTTTTGTGAGCGCATTCGATTTCGAAGCACAACGATGGTCAAAGTAAGAACCATCACTTCCGCAACAATTCCAGCATACCAAATTCCCGGTTCTCCGAACCAGAATGGCAACAAAAATGTGAGCGGGAGTGCGAACAGATAAGTGCGTGACAGGCCCAACAGAGCAGCCCGTACAGCATCGCCAATTGCCTGGAAATAAGTGCCGATCATCATCAGCGGGCCAAACACGAACATCAGTGCGACAGCGTATGGCATTATCCGACTTAACTCTCTGACGATGGCGGTATCGTCTACGAAGACAAAGCCAATCTCAGATCGCATTCCAATGAAAGTCAGCTCGACCGCAAGGCAGTATAGAAACGCCAGTGCGATTGCCAGCTTTAGTGTTGCGTTGGACCGGCTCCAAAATTCTGCACCATAGTTGTTTCCAACGATCGTTTGGAACGCCATGCTCAAGCCAAGCAGCGGCAGAAAGGCGAATGTCATAAGCCGCGTGATAATACCGAACGCGCCGGCAATCGCCTCGTAGCTTCCCCCTGCCCAAAGTTGGAGACAGTACAAGGTTAATGCCGCTGACAGTGAAATGCCAATATAGCCGAGGCTGGAAGGAGCTCCTAAAGCGAGCAATTCTCTCCAATAGGTCGAGCCGAATTTTGTCGGTATTGCTATGCTGGCATTGTGGGAGAGCTTTCGGTAGCTGACGATTGCCAGCATCGAGCAAACCTGAGCCAGAACGGTGCCCCATGCTGAACCTGAAACCCCCCAGCCAAATTCGACAATGAAGAGATAGTCGAACAATATGTTGAGCAGGGCCGACATCATTGTGATGGCAGCCATTGCCGGCAACATGCCCTCGCATCGCAGTGCGTCGATATTGATTGCCAACACGAACACGAGGGGTGAGCAGAATATCAAAATGGAGATGTAGGTGTAACCAAAATCGGCCAAAACCTGCGAACCATTGGCGGCAGAAAGCGTGAGGGCCTCGCCGCCAATGACAAACAGTCCAACCAATACCGCGCATGTGATGAGCGACAGTTGAATTGCCTGATCAAATACCACGCCGGCTTGATGGGTTTCATTTGCTCCTAAGAGTCGTGCAAAGATGCTGGAGAATCCACTGGAAACCAACGTGGAGAGAGCTACTAACATCATGTAAAGGGGAAACATGAGCGTGACGGCAGTGAGCGCGTCAGCGCCGACATATGCTCCCAAAAAATACGCGTCTACCAGCGTGAAAAGGCCGTTTACACCCATCACAACAATGATTGGTGTCGCGGTTTTCGCAAATAGAACCGGTAAAGAGCCAGACAGATAGAAATTGTCAGAGCTTGAATCTGATTTAGACATCACAAACCTCATACAGCGTTTGGATGCGGATTAATGAACGGTGCTCGCATTGCCATCGAACCGCATACAATTGTGGTGAGGATGGTGTGTAGTGAGACTTCACCTCGGATAATCCAGCGAGCGGCGGGTGTCTCAACCCTAACCGCTTGTTATTAATCATCGGATCGATTGTCAATCGTATTAGGTTGAGCAGCGCTTCTTGGCTGGCATGGCCAATTGGTATCTCGTCGTTTCTGAATATCGATCTAGAGTACGCTAAGTCACTTTGTCCGCAGTGCCGACCAAATTTGGCTCGTTCACTGGGTGAATTCTGCTAAGCTGCGTTTCATGAAAGTATCGTACATCCGTTCATGGTCGTTTATGTCGTTGTTCGCTTTTCTCGCGGCAAGTATTTTCCTTCCGGGAAGTCTGCGAGCAGAAACTGTTGTATGTGAGCCTGCAATCCATAAAGAGCTTCAGCCAAGTGAACTTGCGTCCGTGTTGAATGCTCACAAGGAGTGGGTGAAAAACATCGGGTGGTCTGATAAAAATATTCCAGGCAGAGCTATTCTGTGCGGGGTGGATCTAGCACGTGCCAATTTGACGGGCAGTGTGCTTAGAGGTGCTGACCTGCGAGGCGCTCGATTGGCGTATGCAAACCTTAGCAATACAGACCTTCGACACGTGGATTTTCGAAATGCTTCCTTAATCGAGGCAAATTTGGACGGCGCGAATGCTGACTTCGCAGACTTTCGCGGCGCATATTTGATGTGGGCCAAGATTACCAACGGATCGCTACGCCGATCGAACTTGAGTGGGGCCAACATTTCAGGAACTGACCTGAGTGACACCTCGATGGTTGCTGCCGACATTTCACATTCAGTTTTCTCGCCAACCTCACCGCCGAAGGAGGGGCATGTTGACGGTCTCATAGGGCTTGCAACGGTGCAAGTCCCATTTGATAAATCCTCAGGCCAGCCAAGAGTAGCAGGGCTGTCCTTATTTCGAACCTCTCTGAAAAAAATGGGATTGCAGTCTCTCGAACGGCAAGCCACCTACGCGATCGAGCGAAGTCGGACTTCGCATGCACTTGAGCGGTGGTCGATAAATCCAATAGGTGCAGCCGAGGCATTCTTTCGCCTCTTGGTATTTGAGATGCCAGTAGCATACGGCCTTTATCCAAGCCGCGCACTCATGACTATTTTGGTCTTAATTCTTGTGTTCGCTGTAATCTACGACGTGTGTCTGAGGCGCTCGCACAGCTCTCAAATTGTGCGAGTTTGGCCGTCGGGCCGAGTTGAAAACATGGCGGGTGTGTTGGTTTGGGAGAAGGATGCAAAGATTGAAGTCGTTGAAAGAGGGTCGGCAATATTTGGTGTGTCTGGAATTACGATCCTCTTCAGTGTGGCTTCCGCATTCAATATTGGGTGGAAAGATCTGAACGTTGGCAGCTGGATTCAAAGGATTCAAACTCATGAGAGCACGCTGCACGGCGTGGGTTGGATGAGAATGATCGCTGGCATACAATCGCTGATTAGTGTGTACTTGTTGGCGATTTGGGCCCTGACATATTTTGGACGACCGTTCGGTTGACTGCGCCAAAGAGTTTCATAATGAAAATTATCGCTCAGTTGCGACAATGAACCAAGGTCTCAAAAGTCCGCATCTCGGCAGTTCCCCGTGTGGAGCGCCATGGTAGTTTGAATGACCGCTTTCACAAGGTGTGGGGTATTGCACGACGGCTCTAGAGAATCGACAAATCATCAAGGCAATTGCAATTGTCGCCATCTTGGGGCTCAGCATCTCGTGACGAAGACCCTCTGCGACTTGGGTCGCCAAATAGTGTTGGGATTGTTTCTAAATCAAGTGGGCTGTGATTTGTCTGACCTTATGGTAATTTTGAGTTTCCCCATTGGATTAGAAGCCTTACCGATTGCTTAGTGCAATTACATTGGACTCATGTTCAATCGGGGTCGCCTTTGCGGTCCAGGCCGCCATCAGTTCTCGACGTTTGTCGAAGAGATCTGAACGTGTATAGGCCGCTTCGGCCTTGTTCTTGAGGCCATGAGCTAATGCTGTTTCGATCACCTCACGAGGAAAACTTGTGGTTTCACCGGCCCGGTCTCGGAAGGCGGACCGGAAACCGTGCACTGTTATCTGATCCTGTCCCATCCGGCGCAAAACGGCCAACATGGTCATGTCGGAAATTGGGCTGCCAGGCTTTGCCGTACTTTCGAATACCAATGCTGTATTGTCGCGGCAGGGGCCGAGCAATGAAATGGCTCTGTCTGTGAGTGGAATACGGTGTTCCTTGCCCGACTTCATTCGATCCGCTGGGATAGTCCAGGTTCGTTTCTCGAGATCTACTTCGTTCCACGTCATGCCTCTGGTCTCACCAGAGCGAGCTGCCGTGAGTATCGTGAAACCTAGTGCACGAGCAGCCACGCCCTCGTGTTTTCCCAATTTGCACATGAAGGAAGCGATCTGTGAGTGAGGTAAGGCAGGGTGATGTTTAACCGCACGCACACGAAGTGGCTTAGGCAGCAGATGATCGAGGTGTCCGCGCCAGCGTGCTGGATTGTCGCCGCTGCGAATGCCAAGGGCTGCAGAGTAGTCAAGCACGGCTTCCATTCGTTGGCGCACGCGGTTTGCGGTTTCGGGCTTTTCAGTCCAAATCGCATTGAGTACCGCCATTACATCGGCGGTCCCGACATCTGTTACTTGCGTCTGACCAATCTTGGGAAAGACATAGGCCTCTAACGTCGAACTCCATTGGGCAGCGTGTTTGGCATTTTTCCAACCGTGGCGCTTGCTCTCAATCAGTCCCAGAGCGCTATCCCGGAATGACTTTTGTCCAGAATGTAATTTATTGGCTATTGGACCTTCACCAAGGGCAATTTGACGCCGCGCATCAACTGCTCTTTCCCGGGCCAGTGCCAGAGATATTTCCGGATAGGCTCCCAGGCCCAGATCTCGCCTGCGACCGTTGATTTGGTATCTGAGCACCCAGGAGCGTGTGCCACTGGGTTTGACAACCAAATAAAGACCGCGCTCATCTCCATGACGACCAGGCTTTGCTGTCTCAACTTTGCGAGCATTTAGCGACATAGTGTTCCCACATCTGTTCCCACACTTGATAGCGGATTTCAGTGAACGCACACGAAATGGCGCAAGCAGACTCGAACTTAAACCGTTGTGTTTATGCAGGATATTAGCACATCAGCCAACGAATTGGAACTCCACCGCACATGAGTTATACGGACTGTCTCTCCGCCATCGAAACTTTCAAGCCCTTAAAAAAAAAGGCCTATGTCAGCCTTCGATTCCATATCCCTACTACGGAATACCTTCTACAGAGTCGTCTAAACAGCTGAATCACTGGAGGCATCTGCCGCCACTCAAAAGAGTTTACTTTCAGGGTTGGCCGTTTGCGTCGGGTTGCCAATGTAAGATTTCAGGTTTTGCTGCGAGAGCTACACTGGCGATTGAACGCGGACGTTCATCCACTTGTTGATCAATTGACTTCGAATGACTGCACCGAGCCCATTTTCTCAATTCCTGTGACGTCGCAAAGTGACTAGGAAATGGCATTCGGATTGAAGAGCTCATCGGAACTGCTTTGCCCGATGCAAAGCGGTCCGGCTTGTCCACTGGTGCAGATGTATTTGCTGCCCATGACTGGGTGCGTCGACCCTGCTTCCTTGCTCCTTCCCTGCTTCACCGTTAAATTGCAGATGGTTGGTCATGGCGAGGCAATTGCCGTCCCGATAGGATTGAATTTCTGCCTGTGGAGTTGATGGCAAATGAGTGAATTGAATGGACGCTTTGGCGTAACTAATCCCGAGATTGGTGGAATCGTCCACCTTGACCATGTAAATTTTGAAACACCAGATCACGAACTGGCCACGGTTTTTTACATCAACGGATTGGGCCTTACACGCGACCCTTACAGACGCGCTGATGAACAAAATATGGGTATCAATGTAGGCCTGCAGCAATTTCACCTTCCGCGACGAGGCGAGCAGACGCCGCCTTTTTATGGCGTGGTGGGGCTGGTGGTGCCAGACATAGAAGGCATCAAAAAGCGGTGCGATCTGCTGAGCAAACTGGGAAAGTTTGACGGGACACCCTATCGCTGGGTGCAGGAAGGCAGTGCGGTTTTGGTGACGAGCCCGTTTGGTGTGCAGTTTCGACTGCATAGGGCCGAAGATTTCGTTTTTCAGCGACCCTTGGGCATTGCCTATGTGGAAGTTTCAGTTCCGTTGCAAACAGCCGATGGCATTGCGAAGTTTTACAGCAAAATTGTCAAAGCCCCGGTGCAGGTTCGCGACATCGAGGCGGGAAAAACCGCTTTGGTCAGTGCCGGACCGCATCAGCAGATAAGGTTCGTTGAACGATCGCTGGATGATTACCGTACGCATTCCATGCACATCTCCTACCATGTCACACACTATAATGAGCTGCGGGAAACGGTGGCCGATCACGACTCGCTGATGGGAGCGGGGCGGGGAGAAGTTTTCTTCTTCAATAAGATTTTCGATCCTGATACCGGAGAGTTCATATTCGAAATCCAAAATGAAGTGCGCAGCATTTATCATCCGGACTTTATGCGGCCACTGATCAACCGCTGGCCAATCGTTGATGAACCATTTACCGACCAGACAGAAGCCATGAAGGCGTTGTCAGAGAATATCGGCTTTGTGCCTGGAACGCGTTGATAGATTGAGAAAAACATACTGATTCAAAACACCAAGAGGGTTTGAATTGGCAACCGGGTTAGGCCGATGGCCGCGCAATAGATATAGTCTGATATCTAAATTTAGATCGGGACGCATGGATGGTTGCAGGCACAGATAACAAACAGACAATTCTTTCCAACTCATCAGCTACGCCGATCGTTTCTTGTGACTGGCTTGTGGACCACCTTGACGACCCGTCGGTGCGCATTGTGGAAGTCGGTTCTGTGCCGCAGAACAACGCATATCTGCAAAAGCATATTCCTGGTGCCGTTTGGTGTTTTTGGAAAGATTGGTGCTGGCATGACACTGACCGGGATTTCGTTACTCCCCAAACGGCGGCGCGCCGCCTGGGCGCTCACGGGATCAGCGAAGATGCGACCCTGGTGTTCTACGGCGACCCGGTACAATACGGCCCCTATGCGGCCTGGACCTACAGTATGGCCGGGCACCCGGATGTCCGGATCCTCGACGGCGGTCGTCAAAAATGGATGGCTTCTGGAAGGAAGATGACGGCAGAAATCACAGAATGCGCACCAGTGAAATATAGGTTTCGCGAAAGTAACTTCTCCATGCGTATCGGTCGTGACGATGTCCGCACAATATTGGGAAAACCCGGCCATATTCTCTTGGATGTCCGTTCCCCCGAAGAATACAAGGGGGAACGTGTTATGCCGCCACCCAATTTTGATCACGGCGCAGAAAGAACCGGCCGAATTCCCGGTGCGCTCCATCTTCATTACCAAGACATTCTAGATGAAGATGACACCTATATCAGTCGTGAAGCGTTGCAGACAAAATTCTCAGAATTGAATCTGCGACCAAGTCAGTCCGATGAGGTCATACTCTATTGCAGACTAAGCCATCGAGCTTCATTGGTTTGGTTCGCCATGCGACATATTCTTGGCTTCGAGAATGTTAAAATATACGATGGCTCCTGGACAGAGTGGGGCAGCATCGTAGGATTCCCGATCGAGAAATAGCTGGTATCGACAGGAACCCGGGGGACTCAATGGTCCCGGACAAGCACCTACTATGAATTTTGGCTTTTCGCAGCGAAAGTCTGTTTCGCTGCATCAATTCAAACCAGCATTAACCGCCCACCGTTGACGTCAAGTGTCGCGCCGGTGATGTATCTGCTTTCGTCGCTGCCCAGAAACGTAATTACATCTGCGATATCTTTGGGAGCCGCCAGGCGACCGATTGGTGTGCTTGCAACGAATTGAGCCTCCCGATCCGGTGTCAAAACCTTACTGACGCGTTCAGTGAGCGTTGTGCCAGGTGCTATCGTGTTGGCTGTAATACCAAACTGCGCAACATCCTTGGCAATGTATTGGGTGAGAATGGCAACACCAGCCTTTGCAGTTGCATAATGCGCCGGCGATGATCCGGCGCTGGTACTGCGTCCGGCCAACGATCCCAAATTGATAATACGCCCCCAACCCTGACGTTTCATCGAGGGGATTATCGCCTTGCAGCACAGGAATACCGTTTTCAAATTGAGTTCAATTATGCCGTCCCAATCATCTTCTTCAATGTCTTCAAAATTTGCATAGGACGTATAACCACCAGCGGCAGTGACAAGAATTTCCAGGCCGCCCAGTTCTTTTTCTCCAGTGGCTATCAACTCTGCAACTTCGGCGCGTTTGGTAAGGTCTGCCCCGATCGCAACCGCTACCGCGCCGGCAGATCTTAGCTCGTCAACAAGCGGTGCAAGACCGGCCACGTCAATATCCGTCAGGAGGAGTTGAGCCCCTTCGCGCGCAAATTGCCTTGCAGTTTCCTGCGCAATGCCTCCAGCGGCGCCGGTAATAAGTGCGCGTCTGCCCGCAAGCCGGCCCACCGTGTTTGTCATCAATCAAGTATCCCGATGCTGGAGTGCTGTTCGTTCGTGAGGCAGTTGAAGGTGTTTCGCAGATAGTGATGGCTGAGCACAATACTTGAAGTGTCGCCTTGTTCTGACCCGTCAGGTTGCTGCTTTGCTCGCGAGCCTACAGGCTCAGCCTCGCCATTTGATCATCAGGATAGCGGTTACCCACAATTTTGGTTCGCGCCAATGCCTCATCAATTTGTGCTAAGTCTTGAGCATCAATATTTACCTCAAGAGCGCTTGTGCAATCGGCGAGTGACTGGCGTCGCGAACAGCCTGGAATTGGCACGATATGATCACCCTGTGCCATCACCCATGCAATACACAGGGCCGCAATCGACACTCCTTTTTGATCAGCTATCGAGGTCAAAGCATCAACAAGTTGAAGATTGTGATCCAAATTGTCGCCTTGAAAACGTGGCATTGCCCGGCGACGGTCATTTTCAGTCAGACTGTCCAGGGCTCGAATCTTTCCGGTCATCAATCCCCTACTCAACGGTGAATAAGCGACAAATCCGATGCCAAGTTCATCGCAAATCGGCAGGGTTGTTGCTTCCGCATCCCGCGTTGCAAGAGAGTATTCAGTCTGAATGGCGGCCAGCGGATGCGTTGCATGCGCGCGCCGAATGGAATCCTCACCGGCTTCCGACAGGCCTATATGACGAACCTTTCCAGCGTCCACCAACCTGGCCATCGCACCAATTGTGTCTTCAATCGGCACGGTGATGTCGATGCGATGCACAAAGTAAAGATCTATCGTGTCAACACCCAGTCGGTGCAAGGACTTGTTGCAGGCTTCGACAACATATTCGGGTTTTCCGCAGACTGTCGTACCGCCGTCGGGAGAACGGATATTTCCAAATTTCGTTGCAAGGCAGACCTTGTCGCGGTGCCCCTTCAAAGCTTCGCCAACGAGGGTTTCGTTTTTGCCACCACCATAAACATCTGCCGTATCAATCAGCGTGATTCCAGCATCCAAAGCCGCGTGAATTGTATGTTTGGCTTCGACGGGATCCGGTGTGCCGTAAAGCGGCGTCATTCCCATGCACCCGAGCCCCAGAGCCGAGACCTCCAGTCCTGCACTACCCAGCTTGCGCTTATCCATCACTTCACCCTTTCATGTCGAAATGCTCTCTGCCGTCAATTAGAAGAATATCCGCCCCCCGCAGTCTATTGCAAATTGGCCAGTCGCAAAACAAATGATGAAACAAATCAGAACAGGCACTTGGTCCGCACTTCGAATATCACTCGGATCGAACGCAATTCGGCAATCTGAATATTTGCGGCAGCCGGCAAAGCGAGTATTTGGACATGATGTCGTTTGATGTCCGATTGAAGAGCGCAGTCGAAGTCGGATTAGGCCGGTATCGAAACGCGTTCTAATCGTGCGATCGAAAGCATGAGCAGCCATCCAAATCCACAACACAACACCGAGCCAATTGCCAGCGGAAGCGGAGTGCCGTCAAAGGCCAAACCCACTGGAATAGCGATCAAAACTGAAATTACCGTTGAGACGGAACCTGCAATCGACGCAGCCATTCCCGCGATGTGGCCCATTGGTTCCATTGCAAGTGCATTGAGATTTCCAAGCGAAAACCCAAGCATGAAGAAGATCGACGTGGACCACAAAAAATAGGCCGGTAGGTATAATTCCTTTGGCCAAAAATCACCAAAAATCATGACCATCATCAACAAAGATATTATTAGCTCGACGATCAAGGCAGCAGAAATTAGCCTCCGCATACCAAAACGCCCGACAAGAATGGCATTCAGCGCGCTGGCAGAGGCTGCAATCAACGCAGTAGCTGCAAACCAAGCAGGAAACCGTGCTCCCTCATTAAACGTGATGTCATAGATTTGCTGTGTCGAAGAGATCAGTGACATAAGGATGCCCAGAATTAGCGCCTGGACCAATGTTGTGAGCACAAACATTTTATTCTGCATGGTTTCGACAAACGCTTGAGACAGTTCGGAGAACCGAAAGGGTATTCGAGCTTCCTCTGGCAGCGTCTCCGGCTGCCTAATGCCGAACCATGTAGCCGCAAAAATTGCGAACACGGCGAAGGACACAAATATCGCACGCCAATCATAGAACGCGAGGATAATGGATCCGACAAACGGGGCCATGGCCGGCACAATGGAAAAAACCATCATGGCAAATGATGTGATGCGCGCCATTTGCCGGCCTGAATAGATGTCGCGAATGATGGCAACACCAACAATGCGAGGCGCTGCTACGCACAGCCCTTGGAGAAACCTTCCTGCCAGCAAGGTGTCCAGGCTCTCGGACCGCCAAGCCAACCATGTTGCAAGTACATAAACGACGATGCCAAGCACCAGCACTCGTTTGCGGCCGTAGGCATCGGATAGTGAACCAACGAACAGGGTCCCAACCCCCATTCCAAAAACAAAACTGGTCACGACAAGTTGGCCGCGATTCACGTCCTCGGGCGAAAGCTCTTTGCCGATCACCTGCAAGGCCGGAAGCATCGCATCGATGGAATAAGCGATCATTGCAAACAACATTGCCACGATGCCAACGAATTCAACTGTAGAAATCCGTCCTTCTTTCATTGGATTGATGCGCCTTGTATGAGGGTGTGCCTTGCTGTGGGTGGTCACAGCTCATTTGAGGAGTGGTGCACCGAAAAAGCAGTAGCAGAGCCGTTTATATCTGCTCCCCACGAAACTTTGTAAACCTGTCCTGCCCTTAATTTGGACCTGGCATGAATGTTTAAGCCACGCGTCAATCTTGATGAAAGCCGCCTCCATAGCTGCGGGATCCAAGACATCAATGGACTGCTTCTCGGTTGACCGGAAGTTTGGTCAGATGTTGCATCGGTCCGCTTTCAAGGCTTCGCCGGAACCCAAAAATCGAAACTGAGCTTTGCTCTTGGTTTGTTGCCCTCGGTCGTCCTGGGATGTGCCTGCACTTTGGGCACACATAGATTTGTCGCGGAAACGAACCTTCGGGTCGCAATGATACGATCCGAACCGCTCCCAACCAAACAAAGTAAAGAGGAGGCGACTGAATACTTGACTTGAGCCAACAAATGTTTGCGGGGCATGCCTGGGGTAGTGGAGACGGACATGAAGGAAGATGAACTGGTAAGTGTCGATATACTGCAACTGGAATCTGCGAAGCAGCACCTCGCCGCAATGCCACAGGTTAACCAAACGCATTTACGTCAGCAGCGGCTAGAGCGACTGCAAGTCGAACTTCAAAAGCGAGAACTGGGCGGGATGCTACTCTACGATCCTGTCAACGTGCGCTATGCAACCGACTGTCGGAATATGCAGATTTGGACCATGCACAATTCGGCCCGCTACTGCCTCGTGCCCAGTGAAGGAAAGGCCATCATTTTCGACTACGTGAACTGCGAACACCTGTCCGACGGCATAGAAACGATCGAAGAGACTCGACCGGCCACCCTCTGGTTCTATCACAGTGCCGGAAGCAACCGGCAACAACTTCTGGAAAAATGGGCCGATGAAGTGGCGGATGTTATTGCCGAGCGTTTCTCCAACAAGCGCATTGCCATCGACCGTCTCGACGGAGATGCCCGCAACGAATTGGAGAAAAGGCAGGTTTCGGTCTCCTTTGGTCAGGATGTCATCGAGCATGCACGCTGCATCAAGACTGAGGAAGAACAAAAGGCCCAAGCGCGGTCCGCTTTCGTTTGTGAAACAGGCCTGGCCAGACTGAAACAGATTACTCGCCCGGGTATCACCGAAAATGAACTCTGGGCGACATTTGGTGCAATCAACGCTTCCCTGGGCGGAGATTATGTCGAAACCAGACTGTTGGTTTCGGGAGAGCGAACCAATCCGTGGTACAGCGAGGCCAGTGAGAAACCGGTTCAGGTCGGCGAGCTTGTTGCGTTCGACACTGACATGATTGGCCCTTACGGATACAGCACCGATATTTCACGGACCTGGCTGTGTAAAGACGAGGCCCCGACCGAAGAACAGAAGACAGTATACAAACTCTCCCACGAGCAGGTTCACCACAATATGGCGCTTCTAAAACCAGGTCTGGGATTTCGGGAACTTGCCGAAAAGTCGTGGAAAATCCCGGATCGTTACGAAGAATTTGAAGTTGGCGTGATCGTACATGGAATTGGAATGTGCAACGAGTATCCGCAGGTGGCCCCACTGAAGTGGTTTGATCAAACCGGCTATGATGGTGAATTTCGTCCAGGAATGACTGTTTCTGTAGAAAGCTACATTGGCGAGAAAGGTGCAAAAGAAGGGGTGAAACTTGAGGAAATGGTCCAGATAACGGAAAACGGCTGCGAGCTGGTCGCTAAGTTCCCTTTCGAAGAGGAACTCCTCAGCTGAACGGTTTTCCTTCACGAAACGTTCAGCAACTGTTCAAAGGCGAACATTCTGTTGTTACGGCTTATTGGCCGCTTCGTGCCGGGGTTTCGCATCCCTATGCCTATGGTGACAAAGCGGGCCTGACAGTGTCTCCGCAGTAGGAAGGCGTCGCCGTAAAGCTGATCGTCGACTGTTAAGTTTGAATGTCGGCAAAGTCCGCAACTCGGACCTTGCACACTGTGTCGCTCTACACAGGCATGAATGTCTGCTCCGTGAACATGTGGCCAGCAAAAATCGCAAGAGAATTTGGCCGTTGTGAAGGTGGGATAGAGCGATGGGCGATAAGGGAACAGCGCCAGCTGCTGCATCGATCATCATAAACAATGTGCGTGAGGATTCTGTGCTGTTGGCCATGGAGGCATATGAAACGCAGCCGCAGATCAAGCCGTTGGTATTAGCCAACATTGAGCAGAGACCAACATTAGATATACGCTCCATCGATACGTTGGTTGTAACTGCGGCTTGCGCAAGGGTCGTTCGTCACTTGTTCGGGCGTTTAGTCAGCAGGCCATTTTCTTGCGTTGCATTTTGCAGTCGTTGAATTCTTGTTTTGCAAAGATGGCTCTTCGGCGAGAACCGCGTTTGAACATAACTATCTGAAAAATAAGTGTATAATTCCTGGCACGCTGTTTGATTGGTATCGGGTAGGTATGTCAACCAGGAGTTCAGACCATGTATGCCCCAGCGACCAAAAATGTACGGCCGAGCCTGAAAAATTTGGAATCCGAGGCGATTGGCCTGCTCGCGATTTCAGCCCGCAACTGGCTTGCCGATCAGGCCTTGCCATTGTGGTGGCGCGAAGGGTTTGACTGGCAGGTTGGCACCTGGCGGGAAAGCCTTGATTTGCAAGGCAAGCCAACCAATGAAAATCGCCGCGCCCGGGTCCAGGGACGCCAGACATTCGTCTTTTCCATTCTCAAGGAGATGGGCATCGAAGGTCCCTGGGATGTGCTTGTTCAGGCTGGATTTGAAGGTATCGTCAATCATTATTGCGACAATGAGGGTCTACTGAAAACCGTGTTGTCGGATGCGGCATTGCCGGTCGATTCAGCTACCAAACTATATGACCAGACATTTGTACTGTTGGCCCTTGCCTCAGCGCGCCATGACTTGCCGACTGCCCATGTCTGGGCACAATTGCTGCTGTCCAAGATAAAGGACAAATTCCACATCCTCGATGGCGTTGGTTATGCGGAAAATTGTGCTCAACACCCATTCCAGTCGAATGCGCATATGCATCTGTTTGAAGCCGCCCTGGCTTGGGCAGAAGCCTGTCGTGCAGATGGAGTAAGTGGTGAGGTCTGGGAACAGCTCGCCGCAGAAATCGTCGATCTGGCCCAACAAAAGTTCATTGACAAGGAGGGAGGATTTCTCCGCGAGTTTTTCAACGCCCGATGGCAGCCAATGGAAGGCGAGGACGGCAGGATTGTTGAACCCGGCCATCAGTTTGAATGGGCGTGGCTGTTTGTCCGCTGGTCACAATTTACCGGCAATCGGGCTTATTTCAGCCTTGCTGAATCCCTGTTCCGTGCCGGTTCTAAAGGCATCAATTCAAACTCTGGTGTCGCGGTCAATACGTTAAATGAGCAACTGATCAGGGTAACCGATGACGCTCGGTTATGGCCGCAGACCGAATGGTTGAAAGCTGCCCTGGTGCTGTTTCAGCACTCAAGGGGCTTCATGCGTACTTATTATCTGGGTCAGGTCGATGCCGCCTTTACAGCGCTGAACCGATATCTTGACACGCCGAAGCCTGGCCTTTGGTACGACCGGTTGCGCGCCGATGGCAGGTTCGACCATACGCCTGCACCGGCAAGTTCAATGTACCACATAGTCGTTGCGGTCTGGCAGCTTCTGGAAACCAGCAACATGCTGGCCATCAAAACTGTTGCCACATCCCGCGGTCAGGTCATTGAATTCCCGACCAAGCGTGTACGTGCAAAAGCCAACCGCAATCGCCGGGCTCTCAAAGGCCGTCGACGTCGCTTCGACAGTTTCCACTAAGCAACGCCGGTTCGGGTATCCGGGGTGTAAGAGATCATAGAATGCCCGCAATAACCTGCTGGTTGGAAGGACTGCTGAACCGCCAGTGGGAGCCTCGTGCAAGACGGATTTGCTAGGGAAGAGCGTATATCCACCACGATCCGATAGTCGCACAACGCCATGCCTGTAAATATTCTCTTTGACTTATGCTACAGATGCCAAGGTAATTGGGATGGCTTGGCGAATCAGATTGGCTAGTGGATTGACGCTCTTATCCCGCTTTGGATGGAAACAGCCTTCGGGCACCCATCACCGTCAGGTGCTTGAGGCCAATGATCGCCGTGGAGAGCGGGCCATTGCTCTGGCCCAGTGTGTCATCGCGCTTATCGTGTTTGGTTTCCACATCCTCTCGGCAGCCAAAAGCGCCTGGCACACTTTCAGTCCGCTAACTGTTACAATCGCCGGTGTCATCGTGATTGCCTGTGCCATTCGCTTTTCCCTGTCCAAGTGGGAAGTGCTGCCCAATGGATGGCTCAATATTTTGTCGGTGGTCGATGGCATACTCATTTTCCTGCTGATAACTTCCTACAGCTATGCCTATTCGCTGCCGATCGAGTCTGCGTTCAAGGCACCGTCCCTGGTTTTCCTTATGGTCTACACTTGCGTGCGTGCGCTGAAGCTTGATCCTCTACCGGTTATGGTTTCGGGAAGCACCGTGTTGGTTGGCTGGACCATATTGCATTTTATGGCGGTGGCGACGGGCGGCGCATTCACAGAATCCTACCCGGAATATGTGATGACCGGCAAAATCATGGTTGGTGCAAATATCGAAATTGCGCTGGGTTATGCGGCTACCGTGTTGATTTTGACATTCGCAACTGCCTATGCCCGCAGCATCCTGTCGGAGACGGCGGATCTGAAAGAACTTGCCGCCGCAAGGACAGAGTCTGAAGACATTGCTGCTCGTTTCGGCGCAATCTTTGACTCGTCAACCGATGGAATCCTGGTGGTGGATCAAAACGGCGTCATCGAGCAGGTCAATCCGGCACTTGTCGAGATGTTCGGCCATGAGGCGCATGATCTGATCGGCAATACCGCCACGGTCTTGATGTCATCTGAAAATGCCGAAAAGCTCGCAACCGATGTCGCCATGTTTCGCGACAGCGGACGCTCGCAGCTGATTGGCAGGCCGTTTGAATCCGAAGGGCTTACCCGACACGGAAAAACCTTTCCCATTGAATTGTCGATCAGTCACTTCAAGGTCGGTGACGTGGTGCGGTTCACCGGAATTATCCGCGACATATCTGATCGAATGCGCACGATTGAAAGTGAACGGGCGGCTCGGGCCAAATATGAAGATGTTGTCACGTCTGCGCTTGATGCGATCATCGTCATCAACGAGCAGGGCAATGTTGTCGAGTTCAACCCGGCGGCTGAAGAGATTTTCGGCTACACCAAGGATGACATTATCAACAAAGAAATGGCTGCCATGATCGTTCCATCGCAGCATCGCGAAGCCCACAGGGCCGGAATGAAGCATTTCCTGGCCACCGGAGAAGGACCGGTTCTCAACCAGCGCATCGAAATCGATGCGATGACCGCCGACAATAGATCGATCATGATAGAGCTGGCGATCAAGGAATCCATTGGGCCCAAGGGTCGCCTTTTCTTTGGCTATGTGCGCGATATTACCGACAAAAAGGCGGCTGAAACTGCCCTGCTGGAAGCCAAGGAACGCGCTGAGGTTGCCAACCGCGCAAAGGCGAGTTTCCTGGCCATGATGAGTCACGAAATTCGCACTCCGCTGAACGGAGTTTTGGGTGTGTTGACCTTGCTGGCGGACAACGTGTCAAAGCCCGAGAACGTCAACCTCATCAAAACCGCCCGGCGTTCAGGCAAGGCCTTGCTGGCCATCATCAACGATATTCTCGACTTTTCCAAACTGGAAGCAGGCAGGCTGGATCTGGAAATCGGCTCCTTCCACACAGACGTGCTTCTCGACAGCATCGCCAGCCTTGTCCGGCATCAAAGCGAGACCAAAGGTCTGGTGATCAGTTTTTCCACGGCCCCCGAAGTGCCCGAAATTCTCCTGGGAGATCAGGACCGAATTCGCCAGATATTGTTGAACCTGGTGTGGAATGCGATCAAGTTCACCGACCAGGGATATGTCCGCGTAGGTCTGACCAATGTGGCGCAGGATGACGTGCACAAGATACGCTTCGAGGTGCAGGATTCCGGCATTGGCGTGCCAGACGATCGCGCCGACGAGCTGTTCACCGAATTTGCGACGATTGATGCAAGCTATGCGCGCAAGTTCGGCGGCACTGGCCTGGGACTTTCCATCTGCAAGGCCCTGACGGAGGCGATGGACGGTGAAATTGGGTATCTGAAAAATACCGACCAGGGGTCAACATTCTGGTTTGAATTACCGCTTCAGCCCGGCGACCCGACGAAAGTGTTTGAAGAGGACACGGAAGAGTCGGCAAGATATGCCCTCGAGGGGTTGAATAACATTCGCATTCTGCTGGCTGAAGATAATGCCACCAACCAGTTGGTGGTTGGCAATATGCTGGAAAGACTGGGTTGCGTTGTCGACACGGTGAGCAATGGCAAGGAGGCCGTGGAGGGAATTGCATCGAGAGGCTATGACATCATTCTCATGGATGTCTCGATGCCCGAAATGGACGGAATAACGGCGACTAGGAAAATCCGCGCAATGAAGGGCGAAGTCAGCAAAGTGCCGATCATTGCATTGACGGCCTTCGCGCTTGATGAAGATCGCCAAAAGGTCCTCGCTGCAGGCATGGATGATTTTGTTGCCAAGCCAGTTTCCCGCTTAGAACTGGCTCGCGTTCTAGCCCGGCAGATGAACGGCCAGGCCGGTGAAGAGAGTTCAGTTGATTCCGATCAATCGGACAACACGGCTTTGTTTGACGAGAACACGCTGGCAGCTGTCTTTGCTGACATCGACACAGAACTGCAGCAGAGAATTGTCAAAGAATTCAAAAAGGATGTTTCTCGCCACCTAGGCAATTTGCGAGACGCTGAATCAGGCCGAGACCAGGATGAATTTGACAAAGCCACCCACGGCCTGAAAGGGGTGGCCGGAACTTTTGGCGCCAGCGAGCTTGCAAGACTTTCGGGCCAGGCCAATACGCTGATCCGGCAGGGCAAACCCGATGCGGCCTTTGCCATGACCGAAGAAGTTGAAAACATGGCATTGGCGGTGCTGCAATCAGTCGATAAGCGATTTTCGTTGACCGGCGCATGAGCTTCAGCAGAGGGGAAAGCATGACCACGAACTCCAAGAAAATTCTGATCGTTGAAGATGCGCTGTCCGTCGGGCTTGCCTATCAGGCCTGGCTTTCCAAGGCAGGGCTGGAGGCCACCCATGTCACCACCGGCAAGGAGGCGCTTGAGCAACTCGGTGCCGATGAATTCAAGGTCATCCTGTTGGACTTGCAACTGCCGGACATGGGCGGCATGGATATTATGCAGGCGGTTAAGGATCAGGCACTGCCAGTCACCGTGGTTGTTGTGACATCGTCCGGGTCTTTGCAGACCGCCATCGATGTTATGCGGGCCGGTGCCTATGACTACCTGGTTAAACCCGCCGCTCAGGAACGTCTTGTCACCACCACCAAGAATGCCCTGGAGCGAGAGGTTCTTCAGGAAACGGTCACCGAGATCCGCAAGCCCTACAAAAAGGCCAATCTGAATGGATTTGTTGGATCGTCGCTTTCCATGGTTGCCGTCTATCGCATGATCGAAGCGGTGGGTCGTTCAACAGCCAGCGTATTTATCACCGGCGAAAGCGGCACTGGTAAGGAAGTTTGTGCCCAGGCCATTCATCGTTCATCCGCCCGAAGCAACAAGCCGTTTGTCGCGCTGAACTGTGCCGCCATTCCCAAGGACCTAATTGAATCTGAAATATTCGGCCATCTCAAAGGGGCTTTTACTGGTGCGACGACCAATCGCGATGGTGCCGCCCTTTCCGCCAGCGGCGGCACATTGTTTCTCGATGAGATCTGCGAAATGGATCTCAATCTGCAGTCCAAACTGCTGCGGTTTCTGCAGACAGGTGCCGTTCAGAAAGTTGGCAGCGACAAGGTAGAAAAGGTCGACGTGCGTATCCTGTGCGCCACCAATCGTGACCCGCTCAAAGAAGTGGAGGAAGGGCGGTTTCGCGAGGATCTGTATTATCGTCTGCACGTTGTTCCCATTCATCTGCCGCCTCTGAGAGAGCGTGACGAAGATGTCGTGGAAATAGCCGAATTTCTGTTGCTGCAGATTGCCGAAGAGGAAGGCAAGGAATTCGTGACCTTTTCCGCTGATGCCAAGGCTGCGCTGATGGAGCATTCCTGGCCCGGCAATGTCCGCGAATTGCAAAATGTCGTGCGCAATGCGGTTATTCTTAATGACGGCACCGAAGTCGGGGCATCAATGTTGTCTGTGACCAACGTGCCGGTACCAACTATGGCTGCAGCCAAGTCCGATGCGACACCAAAATCCGGTGGCGGCGGGCCCGGGATTACAGTCAGTCTGGACCGTCCTTTCGATGCGATTGAGAGGGATATCGTTGAAGCCGCCATCGACCACTGCAAGGGCAGTATACCAAAGGCCGCAGAAATGTTGCAGCTCAGCCCCTCAACCATCTACCGCAAGCGCGAGTCGTGGAATTCTGATAAAAAAAGAGCCCGGACCGAAGCCCGGGCGAGTAAGCTGTCATTGAAGTGAAACGGTGAGCTATGCGGCGCGAGCCCGCTCGGGTTGCAAAAAGCTCCAGGTGTCGAGATAGGACTCCACTGGGATCGCCCGGTGGCGTGGATGATTGCTCAACACATCTGCAAGGGGCTTGTCATTGCCCCCTTCGCCCATGCGATCGCCGACAAATGTTATCGAGCAGCCGAAGTGGCGCTGTTCAATTTCAGTTTTGGCGACGGCCTTGGTCCAACCATGGGGCACGATATCAATGCTGATTTCTCCTCCCGCCGAAAACTCATACTGGGGATATTGCAATCGCAGGACACGCATGAATTCTTCACGTTCGCCGTTCTTCTGATCCCATTTGTGATAGTGGGCGCGCTGTTCGTTGCTGGCCTGGCGGCCAACTGTGGTGATGTTCAACATGCCGGGACGGTGCTCGATGTGAGTGCCACAACGCTGGTGATAGAGACTGGTATCAATGAGATGCTCGGCAGCTGCAATCAATCCATTGGGAAAACTGTGCTCCTTGCGATAGATCAGACTCTGCCCGGCCCAGAGTTCAGCAGCGGAACAGGCAAACATCCCGTAACAGGCGTTGAGGGTTTCTTCCGGCAATTGCTCGGCAATCTTGGGGCGATCACTCCCGGTCACCAAATAGACCAGGTTCTTGCGGGCAAAATCCAAAAAGAACTGGTTGAAGTGAGGGTCGATGCTGTGCCGCGGTGCGGTCAGCGTGCCATCCACGTCAAATGCATAAATCTTTTCCATTTTGTTTCTCCTAGGCGGCGCGGTTTTGAGATTGGTCAGGGTTGGACGAGAGTTCGTCGACGCTGTCTGCGTCTATAAAATCGTCGTCTGACAGATAGGTGCCAAACCGGATTTCAATGAGTTCAGCCAGTTCGTAAGAAGCGTTGGCAAGGTGATATTTGGCCCCTTTGGGAACCAGGACCTGCTCTCCTGCAGTCTTTTCCTGAAGGACATCGTCAATAACAGCGTAAACAGATCCGCGAACCACGGTGAACGCCAGATCGCGATGGTGGTGATAAACCGTGGGCAGCGCCTGCCCTGACTTTATCTGCAGGTGTCGGACGCTGTAGCAGTCGCCGTCGGAAAGGCGGTTGGTTCTACCCCAGACGCGATCAGCGCCGATATGTTGAGTGGCTGCCGAAACGGCCTCTTCCTTCATGGTGTCGACCAGTTTTTTGACGTCCTGCGGATTGCTGCGGGAAGTTACCAGCACTGCATCGGGACTGGCCACGACAACAACGTCGTCTACTCCGGCGACACCGACAATGGGACCGTCGGATCGTATATAGCTGTCGCGAGCGTTGACCGCGTAGCAATTGTCACCGACCACATTCTGGCACTCGTCGCGTTCGGCGGTTTCCCACACGGCTTTCCAGGATCCAAGATCAGACCAATGTGGATTGACTGCAATGGTTGCCTTGCATTGGGTGGGTTCCATGATTGCGTAGTCGAAGGAGATGGCCGGAACCTGATGGAATCGCTCGCGATCGGGATAGAACACGTCGCCGTTCCATGTGCCGTTGATCACTGACTTGAAGACGGGGCCAAATATTTTGGGGGCCAGTTTGGTGAACTCGCCGCGCACTGTCTCGTTGTTGAAGAGGAATATGCCGGCGTTCCAGAAGACGTTGGGGTCCTGAACCAGTTTGTCGGCAGTCTCCTGATCCGGCTTTTCGATGAAACATTCCAGGTCGCAAACGTGGCGGTTATAAAGTGGCGCGCCGGCGCGGATGTAGCCAAATCCGGTTTCCGGATGGCTCGGTCGGATGCCAAATGTGACAATCAAGCCATCCTTATGGGCCGCTGGTGCAGCAGATTTTACAGCACGCATAAATTCCAGTTCGTCGGCAATCAGGTGATCCGAGGGCATCACAAGCAACAATTGATCCTCGTGCTTTCTGGTGACCTCAACGGCGAGCAACACGGCTGCTGCGGTGTCCCGCCCGACCGGTTCGCTGATAATGGCCAACGGCTGGCAGTTCAGATCGTCAAGCTGGGTACGAACCATATCGACATAGCGATCACCAGTAACGATAATGGGGGCACCAAACATCGAATTGTTCTGAACACGGGCGATGCTCTGCTGAAACAGCGAAGTGCCGTCGTCTATTGCGCAAAATTGTTTTGGCAGATCTTCCCGCGATACCGGCCACAGCCGCGTGCCTTTTCCGCCTGCCAGAATTACGGGAATGATTTTGGGCGCTGACATTGTATTCTCCTGATCTTGCCGCGATTTGGTTTTGTCGCTGCAAGAGCTTTGCCAGTTCGGTGAAATTTGATGCCGGAAACTGAAAAATGCATGAAGTCAATGGGTTAGGAGAAGCCGACCCCTGTCCCCCATTTTTCAGGGCGCAGCAGCGCTCCCAAATTCCTGCCCAAATTGCAAAATTGCTCGTTGCAAATTGCAAAAAGAAAATTGGACCCTCTTGGAATAGTCAATAAATTCAGCGCTTTAAAACTGGCATGCCGCTTGCGACTGGGTGTGCGAATGATAGAAGGAATGGAACAGTGAAGGTCGTAAGAGAAAGACCCTGCCAACGCAGATATCATAGGGTAACAGCGCCATTGAAGGTGGTTTTGCCCGATGGTGTGGAAGTCATGGCGACCAATTGGAGCCTTGGCGGCCTGCGCCTGGATGGATTGAAATTGCCGCTGCCAAAAGAGCAGGATCAGCTGAAACTGACTTTGATGCTGCCCTTCCAGGGCTTCGATATCAATTTTGAAGTGCCCGCAAAGGTTGTTCGTGCCAACGATGAAAATGGCATGATTGGTTGCGAGTTCCTGGAATTGAGCGAACGTGCGCATGATCTGATGAATCATTTCATTGATGATCTGGTTCGTGGTTCCATGGCGACGGTGGAAGATACGATCTGCCGCATCGATGTGCCGGTCACACCAATTTCAACCAGGCCCGACCCCAATCCGACCGAAGGCTCCCCGGTCTCCCGCATTCCGCTGAAAACCATCTTCATGACCGGCATTTATGGCGTGCTTGGTGTGCTGGCCTTTGGATATCTGGGCATTCTCATCTATTCGGGCACGATGCGCATGGAAGTACGTTCGGCCGTAATCTCTGCGCCATTGGCCACTTTGAAAATGCCCGTCGATGGGATTCTGCGACCAGTGCGCTTTGACCTGGGAGCCGTTGTGCGTCAGGGGCAGGAAATAGCGCGAATAGAAAATGCCAATTTCACCAGCCAACTGGAAAACGCAAAGATCGAACTGGCGTCCACCATACGTCGTCAGCGCCGGGCGGAAGAAAAATACCGTATCGAATCCTCGCGCATGAAACTGTACCAGGTGATCAGCCGCACCGACGCGCAGATTGCCAGGGCCCGCGCCAATTCTGCCCGCGAAGCACTGGCCGCCGCTGACAGCGGTTATGAGCGCCTCGCCAAACTGTTCAAAAAAGAGCTGGTTACCGCCAGCAAACTGGAACTGGCCATCAAGGAACGAACCCAGGCCGAGATCAGGCTGAAAGACGCTGAATATGAACTGGAACGGGCCACGGCAATGGCATCGGTTTCTGGCCGCAAACATTTTAACCACAAAGAGTTTGTCGCCGATCTGGATATGTTTGCCCTTGAAATCGAAGAGGCAAATTCTGCTGTGAAAACAGCCAATTCCCGCCTCGAGGCTCTGGAAAAACGCCGCATTGAGATGAGCATTGTTGCTCCCTATGACGGCCGAATTGTTTCCATCCAGCAGGCGGCGCACACCAATATTTTGCGCAATGAACCGCTATTGACCATCGAGCAGCAGGTAGAACCCACCGTCACCGCATTTCTGGACCAGGAACAGGTGCTGGAAGTAGGCCTCAATGATCGGGCCAAAGTGTTCCTGCCCTCCTTGGGTCAGCACATTGAGGCTACGGTGGTGATGATCGATCGCAACTCGACTTTCATCAATTCCGATCGCTCTCATTATGCCTGGAAGGAAGGCAAGCAAAAGAGTGCTGCTGTATCGCTGAAGCTCAACCTGGCCGACATCAATCGTCAGGAGATCAATGCCGGCCTGCCCGCCGTGGTGGTTTTCTCCAAACGACAGGTGAGCGACATCTATCACAGCATCGGATCAGCGCTGACCAAGTCGGCGAAGGAAGAGGTCGATGGCACCGCAATCTGATCAGATCATTTCCCACCGGGTTGCCAATCTGGATGACCCGACAGAATGGCCGAAGGGCTGGCAGAAATGGACGCCACAAATCCTGATGCAAATCGCCCTCTACGTGGCGATTTGCATCATCGCACTGGTGAACTTTCCCAACCGTCTGTTCGACACTGAAACCCTGGCCATCACCTTCACCATTGGTGCACTGGGCGTCTGGCGCTACGGCTGGTGGTTCACCCATGCGGTGCGTGCGGCCATTTATGGTTGGATCGTCTATCCCAGAATGCGTTGCGAAGGCCAAAAAATCTGGGACGATGGCTGGCGACCGCGTCACATGCATTTCATGATGACCACCTATCGCGAGCATCGCGAAATCACCGAAATGGTGGTGCGTTCCATCGTCAAGGAAATTACCAGTTCCGGAGTTCCCGGCACCATCTGGCTTGGGTCTTCGGATCGCTTTGATGAAGACATCATTGAAGACTTCCTGCGCCGCGAGGCGCGCGACGTGGACATTACCCTGCGCATCATCCGACAGAACGTGTCCGGCAAGCGGGCCGCCATTGGCCTGGTGCTGCGCGCCATGTGCCGGCTGCCGGTGCTCGATGATGATCTGGTCATCTTCATGGATGGCGACTTTGTGCTGGCAGAGGGAGCGGTGAGCCGCTGCATGCCGCTGTTTCAGCTCTATCCGGATCTTCAGGCCTGTACCACGGACGAAGAAGTCATCTGTATCGGTCCAAGATGGATTGAGACCTGGCTGAAAATGCGATTCTCCCAGCGTCGGCTGGCAATGCAGAGCCATGCGCTATCCGGTCGTGTGCTGACGCTGACCGGACGCATGTCGGTGTTTCGTGCCAAAAACCTCAAGCAGCTTGAATTCATCCGCCTGCTGGAAGCCGACCATCTGGAGCACTGGCTCTGCGGCAAATTCCGCTTCCTTTCCGGCGACGACAAGAGCACCTGGTACTACATGCTGAAAAATAACAGTCACATGCGCTATGTGCCTGATGCCCTTGGATATACGATTGAAGTCATTGAAGGCTCCGGCATGGAGCGCATGGTTCAGAATTTCCGCCGTTGGTCTGGCAATATGCTCCGCAATGGTTCGCGCGCCATCAAACTCGGGCCGCGTGCCATGCCATTCTTTATCTGGTGGTGTCTGGTGGATCAGCGTTTGTCCATGTGGACCATGCTGGTTAGCCCCGTTCTGGCAGTGTCTGCCTCGGTGCTGGTCGGTTTTCACTACCTGGTCGGCTATCTGGTGCTCATCGCTTTGAGTCGTCTGCTGTTGTCGCTATTTCTGTTCGGCTATTCCCGCCGTGTGGAAATGTCCTATCCCTGGATTCTCTATCTCAACCAGCTGATCAATGCTTCGGTGAAAGTCTATTGCATCTTCCGTCTCTCAAAACAGCGCTGGTCCAACCGTGGTAACCAGTCTGCCGGATCCGATGGCAGCGTGCTGCTTGAGATGTACCGCAACTGGATGGCCCGCTGGTGCACCTCCGTTGCAGTGACATTGCTGTTGCTCGGCACGGTCCACTATTCCACCCTGGTGGAACTACCGACCAGTGAGACACTACAGGACCTGTTGCCCTGGGTCGCCGATTTTTGAATTTGCACAGGACATGTTGCATTTTGCGAATGCATATTGGCATGTCGCGCATTCGGCAAATTAACTAGCTGATTTCAAACGTATTTTCTGAGTTCCTACTGGCATGAAGGTTGCAGCGCTGTTGGTGAAAAACCAATCGACGGAATGCAATCATGCCAAAGACAATCAAAAAACGAGCTGCCCCGAACGTTTATGGCCTGCTGATGGGTGCAACTGCCTTGGCGGGCATGGTACCGGCGCTGCTGACCTATGCGGTCGACCCCTATGAGATGTTCCACGGCACATCCCATCCAAAAGCCTATGGTGAACTGGCCGAAAAGGCCCACTACCCGCTTTGGAAGTTTACCCACTTTGATGGCACGGCGGACACAGTCATTCTCGGAGACAGCCGGGCGCGCGCCTTGCGCAATAAATACTGGCATGAATTTGGCGCCACCGGTGCCTACAATTTTGCCTATGGCGGCGGCACGATCCCCGAGATCTACGCCACATTCAAGAAAGTCAGCGGCAATCCAAACCTGAAAAACCTGGTGGTTGGCATTCAGCTGCGCAGCTTTGATGAAAGCCACAAGGGCGGCATGAACCGGGTGCCGGAAGCAGTCAAAGCGACCGCATCGGGGGTCAGTTATCTGAAAAACTGGTTCGTTGCCCGCAAGTCCTGGGATTTCTTCCTGCGGAAGAACCAAGCGACAATCGACACAGCCGCCCGGATGGTGCCGCAGCTGATTTCGGCTGCCGAAGCCGCGGACATGGGCAAACCGGGGACAACTGGCGTTGATAAGCTCTTGCAACCGGAAATTTGTTTTGGCTGTGATTTCCCCGATGCGGCGGCGGCCGCGATCAACACCCACTTTCGCGCGAAAGGACCCAATCTGGGACTGGGCCGCGGCGACCGACACCTAGATTACGATATTTGGCGGGGAACCATCGAACTGCCCGATCACTCTCTGCCGGTAAAGTTTTCCAAACAGGTGGAGAAAAATGCCCGGTCCGACTGGAAGACGTTCAAATTTTCCAGCCGCTATATGAAGATGATGGAAGAAATCGCCCAATGGGCAGATGCTCGCGACGATCGAAACCTGGTTTTCGTTGTTCCACCCACCATCGTGGAAATGCAGAACACGATTTCTGTCTATGGACTGGCGTCACTCGATCTTTCGCTGCGGCAAAAACTATCGGCGCTGGCACCGGTCATCGACTTTGATTTTCCCAACGACAAAACCAGGCAGTTTTCCAACTTCACCGATGCCTATCACTTCGATTCAAAATTTGCCCGCCAGATTGTCGGAGAAATTCTGATGGTGCAAGGCGCCACAGCAGAACAGCAAAAACGTATTGCCAAGCGCCGCAACGGAGTTGAATGCCCGACGCTTTCCCTTGTCAAAGAAGTGCCTGCTTCTGCGATCGGCGCTTCGGTAACCGGACAGGCGTGCCGCCTTTGGACAGGAGACGATGATGTTTAATCAGATCGCCAAAGTTTCGAAACTGGGGCGCAAGTCGGCGCTTGTTCTGGCTGGCCTTCTGGCGGCTGCTGGCAGCAGCGCCTTGCTGCCGGACAGGCTATTGACTGTCAAAACTTCGTCGCCTCAAAATCCAGTCATTACCAAAGTAATCCGTGACGCAAAGAGACATCGCGCCAAAGGCCGGTTGAAGAAGGCTGCATTGCTGCTGGAGAAACATGCACGCCCGGAATACCCCAGCGTACTGCTCAACTATGCCAAATTTCTGGCCCGTGGTTGGGGTATTCCACGTGATCTGGTCAAGGCGCGGGAAAAACTATTGCTCGCTGTCCAGCACGATTTTCCCAAATGGGGAGAGGCGGCATTTGAGCTTGCCCGGGTTTATCGGCAATCGATTGGACCCGATTGCGAGCGGATCGCCTTTGAGTGGTTTGTTGAATCCGCCCGGGCAGGGCACATGCAGGCCCATGCTGAACTTGGTCGCCACTATTCGCGCGGCATCGGTGTTCCCGTCGACATGCAGCAAGCCTTGGATCACTACCGCATCGCGGCGCGTGCTGGCTACGCCAATTCGCTTGTTGCCTTTGTTCGCAAGGTGACCCGCTCCGCAGAACCGATTTTTTCAAAAGTCGAGCTGCGGCGAATCGTTGATGAGGCGATTCCGGCATTGGAACTGGAAGCAATCAGCGGACGCGGTTCATCAGCAAAAGTGCTCGGTCGCCTTTATCGTGATGGAGTCCTTGTCGACGCTGATGAGGCAGTCGCCGAAATGTGGTTTGAACGGGGTGCCAGGCTCGGTGACAGCGGATCGATGGTGGAACTGGCATTGAACCTGCTGAAAAAGCCTGACCATGAAGAACTGGCTCAACGCGCCATCGCCTTGTTGCACAAGGCCGCCTCTCTTCGCAATTCCGGTGCCTTTACCGAACTCGGTCGATTGCATCTGAAGTCAGCCTACGGACTGGCCAGGTCAGACGCCCCCATCTGGTTTGAAAGAGGCGTTTCTGCGGGCCATGCCGGCGCCATGATGGAACTGGCAAAGCTGCAACTCAAAAAATCGCCGGGTAAAAAACAGCTGGCCGGCATCACCAAATTATTGAGGCGGGGAGCGGCCAAGGGCCATTTGGGCTGCCAACGCATGCTGTCTGAACTGATCGGCGGTGGCCCGATGGCCACAGCGGATGTCCCGGCAAAATCGAAACGGCCTTCGGTTTCAAAAAAAGAAATCAAATCAGCGGTTAACTCGCGACTGGACGCTGTTTCGCAATTGAAACAGCTGCGTCAGCTGGCTGAGCAACGTCGGACCAGGGAACTCGCATCCGATGGCGATGATCCAATGACTGGTGCAACGACTATCACCCCTTTCAAACGTGGGAGTTAGAACAATGGTCTTTTCCTCTCTTGAATTTATCTACTTGTTTCTGCCGCCGGTCCTGCTGGTATTTCTGGTGCTGCGCAGGTTGCAGATGGAAGGAGCCATAATCTGGTGGCTGATCATCGCGTCGCTTGGATTTTATGCCTGGTGGAGTCCGTTGCACCTGGTGCTTCTCATGGGCTCGGTCATTGGCAATTACCTGTTGCATCAGCAAATGCTGCTGCGTCGTTCCAAACTGCTGCTGGTCCTCGGTATCAGCGCCAACCTGGCGTTGCTGGGATGGTTTAAATACATCGATTTCTTCCTGCAGAATTTTAGCACTTTGCTGGGGCTGGAAACCGCCAAGCTTGGAATCATATTGCCGTTGGCAATCTCGTTCTTCACATTCCAGCAGGTGTCGTTTTTGATGGATACCTGGAATGATCGACTCGAGCAGTTCGACTTTAAACGCTATGTGCTGTTCGTTACGTTCTTCCCGCAATTGATTGCCGGCCCGATTGTTCTTCAAAAGGATACAATTCCGCAATTCCGCCTGGCCAATTTCAACGCCCGGGTGAGCCTGAACCTGGCGGTTGGTGTCACCTTGTTCTGCATCGGGCTGTTTAAAAAGGTTGTCCTGGCCGATGGCATTGCACCCGTCGCCAACGCAGTCTTCGGCGCTGCAGATGCCGGCCAGGTACTGACCACCGAAGCTGCCTGGCAGGGGGCGCTGGCCTATACGTTCCAGATCTATTTCGACTTCTCCGGCTATTGCGACATGGCGCTGGGTCTGGCGCGGATGTTCGGCATCCGCCTGCCGATCAACTTCAACTCACCCTACAAAGCCCTGTCGATCTCGGACTTCTGGCGTCGCTGGCACATCACCCTTTCCCGCTTCCTGCGCGACTATCTGTATATCCCCTTGGGGGGCAATCGCTCCGGTTTCCTGGGCCGCCACGGCAACCTGTTTGCAACCATGTTGCTGGGAGGGCTGTGGCACGGCGCAGGTTGGAATTTCATCATCTGGGGTGGCCTGCATGGCTCCTATCTGATCATCAATCACTTCTGGCGCGACATCAACGAGGCCTATCAGCTTCACCGCTTTGTGCCGGCATCTTTGCGCGTCATCACTTCTTGGTTCGTGACCATGCTGGCGGTGGTGATTGCCTGGGTGTTCTTCCGCGCTGAAACCTTTGCCGGTGCGATCAAGATGTTGTGGGCGATGTTCGTACCGACTTATCCGGGCATGGCCAGCCTGCAGGGAACGCTGGTTGCAGATCCTTCTTCAACGGTCCTGACCCTGGCAGCGATGATTGTCATCGTCACCGCCATGCCGAACAGCATCGAGATCACCCGTCGCTATCGCCCGGTGATCGATACGATGAAGGAACTTGCCACCAGCCAGTTTTACCTGCCGAAATTGGCTTGGCGTCCGATGTCTGTATGGGGCCTGGTGATTGCAGCTGCTGGCACCGGTGCTCTTATTCAGCTTTATCGCCTCAACGACATGACCGAATTCATCTACTTCAATTTCTGATCCGGTCAGATGCACATAGGAGAAAGGGGCCAGCGGCCCCTTTTTTTTGCATATTCAAAACGGCAGAATTGCATTTCGCAATTTATATCAGGTTGCTGAAATCAGATTATGAGTAAAACATTGAAATAAATAAGAAAAATTGTTGGCATGAGGATTGAAACCGTTTGAGCAAGATCAACTTAAATCAAATGGATCAGTCAAATGAACGCCCAAGTCAAAGTCGCCAACTATCAACAGATCGACCCGTGGAACATTGTTTCGCAGCCTTCGATCTGGCCAGTCCCGGCCATACTTCCTTCCATCTCGATCATCGGTCTGGGCTATGTCGGTGCCGTCTCTGCAGCCTGTCTGGCCGGGTTTGGTCACCGGGTAGTCGGTTGCGACGTTGATGCAATCAAGGCCGATCAGATCGCCCGGGGTGAATCTCCGATCCACGAAAAAGGTCTGGGCGATCTGTTGTCCAAAGGGGTTGAGCAGGAACTGATCAGTGCTACCACTGATGTTGCGACTGCCGTTGCCGATACTGACATCACGTTCCTCTCGGTTGGAACGCCAACGTCTGAGGATGGTGGCTGTGACTACCGTTACATAATCTCCGCTGCCAAGGCGATCGGCGAAGGCCTGCGTCGCAAGTCCAGCTATCATGTGGTGGTCATGCGCTGCTCGATTCCACCGGCAACGACCATGGAGATCATGGTTCCGGAAATTGAAGCAGCATCCGGACTGAAGATGGGCAGGGATTTCGGCGTTTGCTTCAATCCGGAATTTTTGCGCGAAGGCACCGCGATTGAGGATTTTGATAATCCACCTAAAACCGTCATTGGTGCCAATGACGAGCGTGCAGCCGAATTGCTGCGCGGCGTCTATCTGCCAGTTGATGAAAATGTCGTCACTACCTCAATTGAGGTGGCGGAGATGGTCAAATATGTCGACAATGTCTGGCATGCCACAAAAGTCTGTTTTGCCAATGAAGTTGGCCGGGTGTGCAAGCCGATGGACATCGATTCCCATCAGGTCATGGACATTTTTGTCCAGGACACCAAACTCAATCTGTCGCCCTATTACCTGAAACCCGGCTTCGCCTATGGCGGCTCCTGCCTCCCCAAGGAAGTGCGCGCGGTTGCCCACCTGTCCGACCAATTGGGTGTTGAAACCCCGCTGATCGACAGCCTTGCTGAAACAAATGATGCACAGATTGAATCTGCCACTGAGATGGTGCGCCAATCCGGTGGCAAACGCATCGGATTTATGGGTCTTGCGTTCAAGGCTGGCACCGATGACCTGCGCGAAAGCCCCATCCTTGAAGTCATCAACTCTCTGATCGAAGAGGGTTATGACATCCAGGCATATGACCCTGCCATCAACGCAGAAACCCGAGTAGACAACCAGTTTTCCTATGTTCGCAACGTCTGCCCTCACCTGGAACCAGTCGTCAACAAGCTCCCCAACCTGTTGACCAACGATCCCCTCGCCATGATTGACGAGTGCGATGTGCTGGTGGTGACCCAGGCAAGCGGCGACATACGGGAAATGGTCGGTTCACGCCTGGGACGCACCCAGATCATCGACCTGGTTCGATTGTTCAAAGTCGCCCCGGAAGTGTCCGACTATTACGGCATCGGTTGGTAAAACCGATCCGGCGGGATCGGTCGGCCCGGCCGGTCCCGTCTTTCATATACGAGTAAACGGAGTAACCCCATGAGTGTTGATACACACATGAATATCTCCCCTGTGCTGGGTGCTGGCGCGGGGGATACCCTTACCGGTACAGGACGGTCTGAAGTCCTGTCCGGAGCAGGTGGAAATGACACACTTTATGGTCTGAGCGGCAACGACGAAATGTTTGGCGGCACAGGCGATGACATGCTATACGGACAGGGTGGCCACGACACGCTTTACGGCAATGGTCGCCCTTCCTATCTCGATATGAACCAGCTGGTGATGTCGGAATCGGTTGAGGCAACCGTCACGTTTATCGACGAAGGTGCCGGTTTCCGAAACGCGCTGGGCGTTTATGAGATTAATGGCGAAGGCCAGTTTCAGAATGTTCAGATATTGTTTCCAAACGCTTCCAAGCAAGGCAGTGGCGGATCGCTCACCCCCGGTGAGTCGCAGGCCGCTTTCAACGTGTCGGAAGGCGCCCAGCTGGGGTTCTTTGTGGTCTCCAACGGTTACGGAAAGGGCACCACCAACCGATTGGCACTGGACGATGACTCCAACAGTTATGAGCTGCGCACAGCGGACGGCGAAACCGGCACAATCACTGGTGGTCCTGTCAATCTGTGGCATATCAACGGTGAGACCGGTGAAGAATACCAGGTGAAAAGCCAGTATGGCTATGACACCTATCATTCTGCCGCGACCGCCTCCAACGACTACAGTCTGAATGCTGACAACTATCCGCACGTGGTCGGCCGGGCAAATGCCGTGAGCGGTGATTTGCTGATTGGATTTGAAGACCTGCGCGGTGGCGGTGACAATGACTATGATGACACCATTATCAATGTTCACCTGGGTCAGCAGAATATTGTCTCGCAATTGCCTGAATCAAGCGGCAATGGCGGTCCGTTCACCGACGATGACGATCTGTTTGGGGGTGACGGCGACGATGTCATTTACGGAATCGGCGGTGAGGACTACATCACCGGAGGCAACGGCAATGACGAATTGCACGGCAATTCCGGCAATGACCTGATCTACGGCAACAACGGGGCCGACATTCTGCAGGGCCAGTCCGGCAATGACGAATTGTATGGCGGTTCCGGCAACGACGAACTCATCGGAGGTTCCGGTGACGACATTCTCTATGGTGGCGGCAACAATGACGAGCTGACCGGAGGCAGCGGTGCCGACATTCTGTATGGCGACAGCGGGGATGACACCCTTTCTGGATCCAGCGGCAGTGACATCCTGTTCGGCGGCAATGGCAATGACATTGTCAACGGCAACAGTGGCGACGACACCGCCAGCGGCGGCAATGGCAATGATACATTGAACGGCCATTCCGGCGACGACACGTTGTTCGGCGACGCCGGTCAGGACCGCGTGGTTGGTGGCGGCGGGGACGATTTCCTGTCGGGCGGTGATCACAACGACAAGGTCTATGGCGGGTCAGGCAATGACGAGCTGCGCGGCGATGACGGCAACGACTATCTGTCTGCGGGGTCAGGCAATGACATCATTATTGGCGGTGCTGGCAGCGACAAGTTGTTTGGCGGATCCGGCAGCGATGTTTTCGTGTTGTCGGACATGCAGGCAAATGATCTTGACATCGTTGCTGATTTTGGTGCCGGAGACACGGTTGACTGGTCCTGGCTCAATCTTACCAGCCATGAGCAGTTGATGGAGTATTCCACTCAGCAAGGCTCCCATGTCCTGTTCGAGTTTGAGGCAGACTATGCAGTGCGCCTCAATAATTTTGACATCGAAACCGTTGATTTTGATGACTTCGTCATCTGAACCTACTCCCCGCCCGCACCAGCGGGCGGGGCAGCACATAGGCAGAACTGTTTTTGTCGTGAAGGATTGTCTTGAAATTCAATGCGCTTGCTTCACGTTTTCCGGGTAAGCCGCAAACGGCTCTACAACAGCTTGTGCCATTGAATACCCGACGTCCGCGAGCACTGTAGATACCGACTTGGTTTCCAATATGCCGGTGATCCAAACGGGTTCCCAAATCTGCTCGAGCTTTAAACCCTTGGCGTTTTTGACATAAATAATTTGATTAGCCGGTGGTGGCGGGACGTGTATGCAGGCGCCAAGAAACGGAACCAATAGGAATTGTGTGACATCTTCTCCGTCGAAACCGACAGGGGTGACATAACCGGGGATTCTCACCTTCTTACCATTGAGTTTCCCAACCAGGCGGGCACCTTGGGGTTGCATGTCTTTCATGAACTCGATCTCGCCTAAGAATTCCTTCAGTTCAGACTTTGTTACCTGGAAGTCCTCGGCCGTGGGTGTACCCAGAACTGAACGGCTTTTGGGCAATTTCATTCGCTGCCCGAAAAACAGTTTTGGCTCAAGATCTGCCCAACCCAGCACCAATGGTTCCGCCATGCTTTTTGGGGCATTTATGAGGGCGACGATCAGCAAAACGGGAATGATTAGAAACCTATTCATGAGACAATCTCCACTTGGGTGTTGTGAACGGCTGATGTAGCGGTCGCATCGCACATGGCGGCAACCGCAAAATTTCGCAAGTGACTAATAATCACTACCGATGCGGCAACTTGCAGCATTAATCGTTCGCCTGTCCTGAGAGCGGTTCTTCTACGTCGGTGCACACTGGCAAGCGCATTATTGATCACGGTTGATGCCTATATGTTTTCAGCACCCTAACGGCGTTCACGGATGGCATGGGCACGAAATGCGCCGCCATCAGCATTCAGTGCAGCAAGCAGGTGGGCTCGCATTTCAACAGTTTCGTGACGTGGCATCGTGGCTTCAACTCCCCCTTGTCGCGGATGCAATCGTTTCTGAGTTGTGACGCATCATATTGATGTAGGTACCAGCAGGTCCATCCGGGGCAGACAAGGCATCGGAGAACAGGCGACCTCCGATCTTCATGCCAGTTTCGGATGCAATTTGCTCAATCAAGCGCGGATCGGACACGTTCTCCACGAAGACTGCCGCTGCGCCATCGGCGCGAATCTGGTCGATCAGTTTTGCCACATCGGCTGCGGACGCCTCTGATTCTGTGGAAATGCCATTGGGTGCAAGAAACTTCACACCATAGGTATGGGCAAAGTAGCCAAACGCATCATGGTTGGTAATGACGGTGCGAGACTCTTGTGGAATGGCATTGATCGTGGCGCGTATCTCTTTTTCCAGAACCTCCAACTTGTCTGCGTAAGCGCCTGCATTGGCCCGATAGGTGTCGCATCCATTCGGATCGGTGGAGCAGAATGCTTCGGCGATGCCAAGTGTGTAGGACTTCACATTGGCGACCGATTGCCAGGCGTGAGGATCGTTGGGCCCGTGCCCATGCTCATCACCCTGTCCTGTGACGCGGTTGGTGAAGACGCGGTATCAGAAGGCCGCGGGGAGAAATAGAGGCCGAAACGATGTAGGCAGAGCCGGCCGCCAACTGTGACAGCAAGGACGCACATCGGCCCAACACGCGAAACCCAGAAGCGTGCGGTTGCAGCCGGCAGCATCATCAGTCCGACCGAAAGCAGGGTGCCAAGCGCTTGAAAGCCGCCGACCAGATTGAGGACAACCAGCACGAGAAACAGAAAGTGGACAGGCGATCCCATGCGGCTGACCGAGCGGAGGAAGAGTGGATCGAGACATTCGGCTACCACCCGCGCCATAGCAGAGCCCGCGCCAGACCGGTGGTCGCCGCGATCAGCGCAATTAACGTCAGTGCCTCATCATTAAGCGCCAACACCGTGCCGAACAATACGCGCATGAGATCTACGCTGGAGCCGCGCATTGAAACAAGTAAGACACCACCGGCGAGAGAAATGAGGTAGAGCGCCGCCATGGTGGCGTCTTCCCGTTGCACCGTGAGGCGAGACAGCACTCCTGCTCCCAGTGCGACAACAAGACCAGCTGCAAGGCCACCCAATGTCATGGGTACGATTTCCAATCCGTAAAGTAGGAAGGCTGCAGCTGCACCGGGTAGAATCGCATGGGCCATGGCATCGCCGGTCAGGCTCATGCGGCGCAGCATCAGGAAAACGCCGATAGGGCATGCTGATAGCGCGAGCAACAATGACCCAAATAATGCTCGCTGCATGAAGCCATAAGCAACAAACGGTTGAATGAAGAAGCTATGTAGATCGCTCAACATATCGTCACGCCACCTGATCGGCAGGTGCCCGGCCATGGCCGCACCAGGGAGCTTCATCATCCCATGCCTCATTAAAGTGACCCGCCCGCAGCAGGTTCTCCGATCGCAGTGTTTCTGCAGTCTCACCCCAAGCCACTGGGCGTCTGGCCAGGAGAAGCGATTGGGAAAATGTTTCCCGCACCAAAGCCAGGTCGTGGGCTACCACCATGATAGTGCGGCCCTCATCGTGCCAGCGCTGGATTAGCGCAACCAAGTCGCGAAGCGTTGTGGCATCAATGGCATTGAAAGGTTCGTCCAGCAGTACCAGGTTGGCGTCCTGAACCAGGACACGTGCAAACAGCGCGCGCTGAAGTTGACCACCCGAAAGTGTATCGAGACCGCGCTTTTCAAATCCTTCCAGTCCAACAGATGCCAAAGCCTCTACGACGCGGACATGGTCTTTTCTGGTATGACGACCTAGTAAACCACGCTCTGCCCATAGCCCTAGCGACACAAGATCAATCACCCTTGCGGGAAACGTGCGGTCAATTTCCGCCTGTTGCGGCAAATAGGCGATCCGCATGTCTGGATTAAGTTCGCATGACCCACCAAGCGGTTGCAGCATCCCCACGACGCCCTTCAACAGGGTTGATTTACCTGATCCGTTCGCTCCGACGACCGCTGTCAAAGAGCCTCGCTCGATCACACCGTCGAGGTGATGTACCGCCGGATGGCCGCCATATCCCAGTGTGAGATCGCGGAAAATTACGGCGGACTGTTTGCCACCCACTTCAACAGTTTGGGTGCTGCGCGCATCCGGTACAGGCGCAAGGTGTGAGGTGATCATCAGGTGGTCCAATATCAAATCCGAGGAACTCGGAATGAGTCTGTTACGTTATATTATTACAAAAATCAATATGAGCATAACCTGCCGCCAATATGGCGAGATTTTCAACGGAATAAGCCTATTCCGGGCCTTAACGTGTAAGATCTCTGCGAAAACTGTAATGAAGCCGACTTGGGCCGAGGCGAAGCAATTGCCTCAAATTGGCGGGTCCGTTAGGCGCAAACTTGCAGTTTCATTGAGGTGGATTTGTATCAGCAATCGAGAGTTGTTTCGCGTTCCCACTGGGTCAGGTGATGGCTGTATTGGTCCCACTCGCGGTTGCGAAGTTTGACATAGGCGTCTGAAAACTCAGTGCCCATGGCTCCGCAAAGGTATTTGTCCTTTTCGAAGGCGCGAATCGCATCGAGCATATTATTTGGCAGCTTCTTGGCGCCTTTTGCTTTGTGGCTTTCAGTATACATGTCGATGTCCAGTCGCTCGCCCGGGTCGATTTTGCGACTGACCCCATCAAGACCGGCAGCCAGCAGGACAGCCTGAAGCAAATACGGGTTTGCCGCGCCGTCGGCGAGACGGAACTCCAGTCGACCAGCGTCCGGAATACGCACCATGTGCGTGCGGTTGTTGCCACCATAAGTCACTGATGATGGCGACCAGGTTGCCCCTGAAAGAGTCGCCGGCGCGTTGATGCGTTTGTAGCTGTTTACGGTTGGATTGGTGATCGCGCACATCGCAGCACCATGCTCCATCAGCCCGCCGAGAAAGTGGTAGGCAAGCTCAGAGAGGCCCAACTCGCCGCTGGAATCGGCAAACACGCACGTACCAGCATCCAGCGTCCAGACCGAATGATGGACATGACATCCGTTGCCGGTCAGGTTGCTGAACGGCTTGGGCATGAACGTCGCGCGCAATCCGTGTTTTTCCGCGACCGCTTTCACCATGAATTTGAAAAAGGCATGGCGGTCGGCAGTTTGCAGGCAGTCGCCAAAATCCCAGTTGATCTCAAACTGGCCATTGGCGTCTTCGTGGTCGTTCTGATAGGGCCCCCAGCCAAGCTCGAGCATGATCGTACAGATATCGGAAATGACGTCGTAACGCCGCAACAGCGCCGACTGGTCGTAACAGGGCTTCTCCTGGATATCCCGATCGTCAGAAATCGCCGTACCGTCGGCATTGATGAGATGAAACTCCGGCTCCACTCCCGACATCATTTTCAAGCCATGCGTCGCGGCTTCAGCGTTGAGAGACTTAAGAACGTTTCGAGGCGCCTGCGCGACGACTTCCCCTTCCATCCACGGGTCGCCGGCGACCCAGGCCACCTCTGGCTTCCATGGCAGCTGTATCGCGCTGCTGGGATCCGGGATGACAAACATGTCCGGATGTGCTGGGGACATGTCCAGCCAACTTGCAAACCCGGCAAATCCTGCGCCCGTTTTTTGCATGTCGCCGGCGGCTGAAGCCGGGACCAGCTTTGCACGCTGAACCCCAAACAGGTCGGTAAAATTGAACAGGAAAAACTTAATTCCATTGTCAGTGGCGAATTTCTCGAGATCTTCGGTCATTGGCTGGTTCCCTTCTAAGTGTTCTGTTCTGATCCGGGAATCCAACTGGTCCCGGCAAGCGGCACGCCGGCCATTGCCGCAGCCTCAATGGTCAACGAGCACAGGTCCTCAGGTTCCAGGTTCAAGACGTGATTATTGCCGCACGCCCTGGCAATCGTTTGCGTTTCAAGCGTCAGAACGCTGAGATAGTTGGCCAGCCTGCGCCCTGCAGCAACCGGATCCAGCCGCGCAGCAAGATCCGGGTCCTGTGTGGTGATACCGGCGGGGTCCAGTCCTTCGTGCCAATCGTCATAGGCGCCAGCGGTGGTCCCCAGCTTCTGGTATTCTTCTTCAAGAGCAGGATCATTATCGCCGAGCGCGATAAGAGCCGCCGTTCCGATCGAAACGGCATCGGCACCCAATGCCAGCGCCTTGGCGACATCGGCCCCGGTGCGGATGCCACCCGACAGCACGAGCTGCACTTTGCGATGCATGTCCAGATCCTGAAGGGCCTTCACTGCGGGTCGAATACATGCCAGGGTTGGCTGTCCGACATGCTCGATGAACACATCCTGAGTGGCCGCCGTTCCGCCTTGCATGCCGTCAAGCACGACCACATCCGCCCCCGCCTTGACCGCCAGCGTTGTGTCGAAGTAGGGGCGCGCACCACCAATCTTGACATAGATCGGCACCCGCCAACCGGTGATCTCCCGCAGTTCAAGGATTTTGATCTCCAGGTCGTCCGGGCCGGTCCAATCCGGGTGTCGACAGGCTGAACGCTGGTCAATTCCTTTCGGCAATGTTCGCATGTCGGCCACACGGTCGCTGATTTTTTGACCAAGCAACATGCCCCCGCCGCCAGGCTTTGCACCTTGCCCCACGACGATTTCGATTGCATCAGACTTGCGGAGATCGTCCGGATTCATACCGTATCTGGATGGCAGATACTGATACACCAATTTGTCTGAATGCTGTCTTTCTTCACCCGTCATGCCTCCGTCACCGGTCGTGGTGGAGGTTCCAGCGGCACTTGCTCCGCGGCCAAGGGCCTCTTTGGCCTGGCCAGACAGGGCTCCAAAACTCATTCCGGCAATTGTAATCGGGATGTCCAACTTGATCGGGTTCTTGGCAAATCGATCGCCCAAAGTCACCGATGTATCGCACCGCTCGCGATATCCTTCGAGCGGATAGCGCGACATCGAGGCACCCAGAAACAACAGGTCATCAAAATGCGGTACTCGCCGCTTTGCTCCGCCGCCACGAATGTCGTAGATGCCCGTCGCGGCGGCTCTGCGGATGTAAGAGTTCGTATAATCGTCGAAGGTCCAGGGTTTGACGGGATGGGTGGGCGGTGTTTGGTCCATCAGTATTTTCCCGCGTTATCAATGTGAAAATTGTAGAGGTTTCGCGCCGATCCATATCGCCGGAATTCCTCAGGCCTTGCAGCCGCACCGGCCTGTGACAGCAGCCTTTCAAGGGTTTCGAAATGTTCGGGTCGCATCGGCTTTTCGATGCAGTCAGCCCCGAGCGATTTGACGGACCCGCGAACAAATATTTTTGCCTCGTACAGGCTGTCGCCGAGGGCTTCACCAGCATCGCCGAGGACCACCAGGTTTCCTGCCTGGGCCATAAAGGCACTCATGTGGCCGATATTGCCATGGACGACGATATCGGCACCCTTGAGCGATATGCCACAGCGGCTGGAGGCGTTGCCTTTGATTACTAAAAGTCCGCCATGCGCTGTGGCACCGGCATACTGGCTTGCGTCGCCCTCTATCACAACCTCACCAGACATCATGTTTTCTGCAACGCCTGGGCCAGCGGATCCCGTCACGTGCACACTGGCCTTTTGGTTCATGCCTGCGCAATAATATCCGGTGGACCCTCGAACCGTGACCTGCACCGGTGCATTCAGCCCAACCGCTATGGCGTGGCTGCCGCGGGCATTGATCAGTTCGAAGCCGGTATTTGCACCCTTATCGGCGGCTTGCAGGATGGCATTGACTTCGCGCAGGCCCAGCGATTCCAGATCGAGCTTCTGCATCTCTTAGTGCTCCCAGAAATAAACGGTGGCGGGCTCCGGTTCCCAGACCCGAGCGGCATCGATACCGGGGAGATTGACCAGCGCCCGATATTCCGATCCGAAAGCGACATATCGGTCGGTTTCGGCGAGCACTGCCGGTTTGCAGGCGATGGGGTCGCGCAGCACGCCAAAGCCGTTCTTGGTGCCCACGACGAATGTGTAAAATCCATCGAGGTCGTCCAATCCCGCCTCAAGGGCTTCCCCAAGACTGGAGCCCTGGCGCATCTGCCATGTCAGGTAGGCGGCCGCGACTTCGGTGTCGTTTTCGGTTTCAACAACGACGCCCCGCTTGGCCAACTTGCGACGCAGCGAATTGTGGTTGGACAGGGAGCCATTGTGGACAAGGCATTGATTTGGCCCTGTCGAAAATGGATGCGCACCCAGAGTCGTGACCGCGCTTTCCGTTGCCATTCTTGTGTGACCAATCCCGTGCGAGCCCTGCAATTGCGGAATGTCAAAACGTTCGGCCACACTCTTTGGCAGCCCGACTTCCTTGTAGATTTCGATGGCGTCGCCGGTGGACATGATCCGGAGATTTTCAATCCCGCGTATTTTGGTGGCAACCTCTTCAGCCTCATCCTGAGGGCAGGTGACGATTGCATGGGTGTCGACGCGAAGCACTTCTGCGCCCAACCGTTCAGACAGACCTTCAAAATCCTGGTCTGGATCTGAAGACTGGATGGTGATTTTCGATTGACCGTCATCGCCCCCGCGATAGACCGCAATCCCGGCGCTGTCGGGTCCGCGATCCGACATGGTCAACAACATCTCGGTCAATAATTGGCCAAATTCCGGTTCCAGGGTCCGGTCCTTAAGGAATAAACCGACGATTCCGCACATTTGCTGACCTTTCCGTTGACGCTGATAAAAGTACCGAAAACACTGATATTGGCAAGAAAAGTTGTCTCATGGGAATATTATATTCCCATGGGTAAAATTATCCGGTTGATTTTTCCTTAGGGTAACAAATCACCGACAGATAACGTGCCGGCAGCTCAATAAGATGCTCCGGGCCGTGCGGGGCGTCGGCGTCAAAAATTAGACTGTCGCCCGGGTTCAGGAGATAGGACTCGCTTCCATGTCTGTACTCTACGGCGCCTTCCAGCATGAACAGAAACTCCAGTCCCACATGTTGGAATGTTGGAAACACATCGGATTCATGGTTGAGACTGATCAGGTAAGGCTCCATGGTAACACCGGCAGAACCGGCGATATTTCCAAGCAATGAGTATTGATGACCGGCACGTGTTCCGACGCGGTCCGCATCGATACCTTCCCCAGCCTTCACGTGCATTGCTTCGCGAATTTCCTCGTAGCCCTTAAACAGGGTGGTTATTGGTACGCGAAGTGTTTGGGCAATGGACTGCAGCGTTTGCAGGGATGGGGAGGTCTGGCCATTTTCAATTTTCGACAACATGCCGTTGGAAATCGCCATTTCGCTGGCCAGTTGTGAGATGGTGAGCCCTCTTTTTGTTCTCAACGCGCGGACCTGCCGCCCGACGGCCGAGCGAAGGTCTTTTTCGACGAAGTCCGCAGTTTCATGGGGGTCTTGTTGGAACTTTTCCGGCATGGGCGAATATTGCATCCAATCACATGTCTTTACCATCTGAATTTGGATTTGCGTTTCCTAAGGATGTTTGCAGCGTATTTGGCACTATGGGTCGGCCTGACACCGGTCAGCCAGGTCAATCAACGCTACAACGTTTGCGCTTGCACCATTGAAGCCGGCAAAAAATGTGGGTCGATGGACTCAATTGAAAAACTCAACCATTCGATGATGACCGGGAGGGCGCCGTTCGAATGACCCTGTCGAGGTTTTTGGACTTCTTGAAACTGCACCTTAAGACCACAAGTGTCAGGCAAGAGTGGATCATCGATTTGATCAGACTCAAACAGGCCAATTTCAGCGGTCGCTGCCGAGCAAGGATCGTTCAATGTCGAAGGCCCAAATATTCGCCAACCGGAAGTTCGAAAGACAGGCAACTATTTTTGTTCCGGTTGGAATTATTCGAAATGGGGTTAAGCTGTAACAATCCCGCGCTCAATAGTGGATGTTGTCATGAAGATTCTTCACATTGCTGATCTCCATTATGATCTGAAAAAGTTTGATTGGGTCGTCGATGTGGCGCCTGGTGTCGATCTCGTTGTTTTGGCTGGGGACCATTTGGAAATTGCCAATCAGATAAAACGTCCAGCGCAATCAGTGGTCATTCGCAAGTATTTTCAGCGCATTAGCAAACTGACAAAACTGATTGTCTCTTCAGGCAATCACGATCTTGATGAAAAGGATGAATTTGGTGAATTGACGTCAAAATGGATCGCAAATGCCCGCCTGTTTGGCATTCCCACAGATGGGGACTCGCTGGTTATTGACGACACCCTGTTTAGTATTTGCCCCTGGTGGGATGGCGTAAATGCCCAGTACGATATCAACGAACAATTGCAGCGGGATGCCGACAGTGATTCCAAGCGCTGGGTTTGGATCCATCACGCTCCGCCTGAAGATTCCCCGACCAGTTGGGGTGGGAAAGTGTGCTACGGCGACGAAGAATTGCGTCGCTGGATTGACCGCTACCAACCCGATTTGGTGCTCAGCGGCCACGTCCACCAGTCGCCCTTTATCAAGGACGGTTCATGGGCGGACCGGATCGGCAAAACCTGGATCTTCAATGGCGGACATCAGCCCGGACGGGTACCGGCCCATGTATTGATCGATACAGAGCTGGACAGGGCATTCTGGAAAAGCGCCTATGGGGCACAGACCGTTACACTGGATCAAGCGACGGAGGGTGTTCTTGAACCACTCCGCGATGCTCCCGAGTGGGTCTATTCTATGGATCAATGGGTAGATCCTCGTCCGGTGTAAAACTTTCCACCTGCTCGTGGGCCATCGATTCCAACACTTCATCGACCATGGCAAAATGGTCGCTGTGGTCTTTGAACTGCTTTTTCAGATCAACCAGATATGTCGTCGAATTTCGCAAACGACTTGCCAATATTTGCGCGATGGGCATCAGAAATTCTGGATGTTTTTCTAAATAGGTGCTGGCATCATCGACAACATAGACACTTGATGCGGTCACCGCACGAACATTGGCGGTGTGCGGAATAGATAATAGAACTGACATTTCGCCAAAAACTGCCCCAGGTTCATTGACCATCGAGATAGGTTCCTCGTCCCGATGAACCTCAAGCACGCCCTCTTCGAGGACATAAAGTCGATTTGTCACACTTTGCTCGGAGATAATTTCCTGGTTCGGATCCAGAGAAATTTTGGGCAGACCGCTGCAGTATTGAAGGAGAGATTTCACAGACATTCCTCGACTCAAATTTGTGCCCTTGCGCAAGCACAATCGTTAGTGCGCTTCGCCGGGACGACCGCATGAATATCCGCAGTAAGAGCTCGATTTCTAAACCGGCACACCACCTATTGCAATATGCGCTTCCACAATCGACATGATGGTCGGCAAGAGCAGGACATGTTCAGCGCCCATGGAACGAATTAGCTTGAATTTCTAACCGAAAGTCTTGGGCGCTATATCGCCTTCACGCAACATCAAATCTTGTCCGCATGCCGGCGGCGGCGTGTTCCAGCATGTGACAGTGAAGCAGCCATTTTCCGGGATTGTCAGCGACGAATGCGACGACAACTTTTTCGTCGCGATCAATGATGAATGTATCGCGCCAATCCTTGTTTTGAAGGTGCACTCCGTTTCTGCTCAAAATTTGAAAATGATGGCCGTGAATATGCATGGCGTGGGGCCAGGCGGTCTGATTTTCAGCTTCCAGCACCACCGATTGACCTCGCTTGACCGCAAACAGAGGTGACCCGGCAAGATTTGCAGTGCCGTTGAACGCCCAAAGCTGTTTGGTGCGCTGCAAGTCGCTTCGTTCCAACAAGTTGCCTTGATAGGTGATGTTATCGAGCTGGCCCATCGCGCCACCCGTCATCAACAGGGGAACACGGATCGCGTCCCCGATGCTCGCCGGCTCAATGTCATTTTGAGGCAGAATTGTCGGTTTGATCTGCCGGGTTGTTTTAGAATTTGCCACGACAAAGTCGGCAATTTTCAATGGCTCACCAGCTGAAATCTCCTGCAAGGGAAATACCTGCGAGTTATTGTCAGGCCTTTGCGGATTGATCAGCAGATCCAACCGTTGAGCCGGAGCGATGTCGACGTGACCCGATGGGGCTGTCCTTGGTTTCTTGAACAAAAACCCGTCGGTGCCGAGCAGTTCCGCGTCCATGGCCTTCAGATCAATCTTCAATATCCTGGCGTTTGACGCGTTGATCAGACGCAGGCGATAATTTTCGCCGGCGTTCAGTTGGAATCGGGGTTGAGATTGTCCGTTTACTGTCAACCAGTTACCCAGTCGCCCGGCATGGCTCCAGTCCATCAGCGAGCCGAAACTGGGCAAATGCAGGTCGCCATTGTCAGCCAGCCGCCAATCATCAATGACCAAAGTGAAATCGTGTCGGCGATCAACAACCGGATTGGCTTCTTCAACGATCAAGGGGCCATACAGCCCCCGGGCTACCTGTTCCCAGCTTGAGTGATGGGCGTGATACCAAAATGTTCCGGAATCGGGGACGACAAAATCATAGTCAAATGTGCCACCGGGGGCGACGGGGTCTTGCGTCAGACCCGATACGCCGTCCATCGCATTGTCGATGCGAATGCCGTGCCAGTGGACGGATGTCGGCTGATCAAGCTCGTTTATGAAACGGATTTGCGCCCGTTGGCCCTGTTTAAGACGGATCTCGGGACCAGGGCTTTCTCCGTTGTAGAGCCACAAGTCAGATGCAGCGAAGTTCGATCCGGCCAGTTTCTTTGGGTTTTTGGCCGCACGAAGTTCAAAGCTGCCGTCTGCCTGTTTGGCCAATGCCAGGCCAGGAATTTTGGTGGCCGCAAGGGCGGACGCCCCAATTGCAAGCATTTTTCGTCGGTTCAGATATTTAACCATCGCATGTCGGTCCGGTTGTTGATTGCCTGTCCTGCTTCGAGAGCACTAATGTGCAATGCGCGACTGAGAAGTCAATTCAATTAGCCCGCTCGACCACCAGCCAGTTTCCAGGACGCTGCAATTTGCCGTTGTGCAAACAAATGTGAAACCTGTAGCGTGGGTTTTTGATTTGTTGATTTGGCTGTGAACAGAGGTCGTGACGATGAAGGTAACTGAGGATCAAGTCCTTGCAAGGCTTGCGAAGGTAAAGGGACCCGATTTGGCCGACAATATCGTGTCTCTGGGCATGGTCAGCGGATTGCTCGTGGACGACGCCAAAGTGATATTTTCAATCAATGTTCCAGCGCAAAGAGCCCAGGAACTCGAACCATTGCGCCTAGCTGCCGAGCAGAGTGTGAAAAAACTCGATGGGGTGGATCAGGTCATCGCGGTGCTGACTGGCGAGCGCAAGGCAGGTGAGGGACCCGCGGTGAGGCCTGCGCCCAGGTTCGACCAGTCTTCCAGCGTGCCCCCCCCGATGCAGGCGCAGGCGAGTAAAGCGGCTGCCGAAGTCCCGAACCAGAAGGCTGGCGTGCCGGGGATTAAGTCAATCATCGCCGTCGCCTCCGGCAAAGGCGGGGTTGGCAAATCAACAACGTCAGTCAATTTGGCGCTCGGCCTATTGAAGAACGGACTGAAGGTCGGCGTTCTGGATGCTGATATTTATGGACCCTCAATGCCACGGTTGCTCGGCATTTCCGACCGCCCCAGTGCCAATGGTCGCATATTGAATCCCCTGGAGAGCTATGGGTTGAAGGTGATGTCCATGGGTTTCCTCGTTGAGGAAGAAACGCCTATGATCTGGCGTGGCCCCATGGTGATATCCGCATTGACCCAAATGTTGCGCGAGGTCGCCTGGGGTGAACTGGACGTTTTGATCGTCGACATGCCGCCGGGCACAGGGGATGCGCAGCTGACGATGGCGCAGCAGGTGCCCCTGGCTGGTGCGGTTATCGTCTCAACCCCACAGGATATAGCGCTGATTGACGCCCGAAAGGGCCTCAATATGTTTCGCAAGGTGGAAGTTCCGATCCTTGGCCTGATCGAGAACATGAGCACCTTTATCTGCCCCAAATGCGGCGAGCGCTCGGACATATTCGGCCATGGTGGAGCGCGCAATGAAGCGGAAAATCTTGGGGTGCCATTTCTAGGGGAAATTCCGCTGCATATGGACATCAGAAGCAATTCGGATGGCGGGACACCGATTACCATTTCAGCCCCGGATAGTGAGCACGCCAAAATCTATTGCGGCATCGCAGATCAGGTAATGGATCGCATTCAAGCCGAAAGTGACGCTGCGGCAAGGCCACAGATCGTATTTGAGTAGCTCAAGAAGTGATCATTTGGTGCTTGTCAAAGCACAAACTTCAGTGTCTAATTTCGGTCAGGAGGAGTCCGTTCTTTGCGGAATCAAGCTGTAACACCGACGCTGGCTTCAGAAGACCAGATGCGCGCCGACATATATGCGCTCGTCGGCAGCCTGTTGTTTGCGACTCCGTCAAAAGAATCTCTGGCAAATCTGCAGTCCCTGAGTGGCGATGAATCTGAAATGGGGCGTGCTTTCGACGCTTTGTCGAAACTTGCCGCATCCACAGATGTTGGCACTGCCCGCAGGGAATATGATGACTTGTTCATCGGCATGGGTCGCGGTGAATTGCTGCCCTTTGGTTCCTATTATCTGACTGGTTTTCTGAATGAGAAACCACTGGCGAAATTGCGTAATTCGATGCGGGAACTGGGCATTGCGCGCAATGAGGAAGTGAAAGAACCGGAAGATCACATCGGGTCGCTGTTTGAGATGATGGCTGGTCTGATTGTTGGCCGCTATGGCGAACCGCTCAATCTGGCCGGTCAGAAAGAATTTTTTGGCACTCATATTGAACCATGGGCGGGCCACTTTTTTAGAGATTTGGAAGCTGCGGAATCGAGTCGGCTGTATCAGCCGGTCGGCACGGTTGGGCGGATTTTTGTAGAAATTGAAACGGATGCGTTCTCAATGGGGGCGTGATTGTTTTGAGGCGATGCGGGTTCTGCCCCCGCATCAGATGAGACAGGGAAACCATGTACCTGTCTTGTTCATGGAGAGGCAGAGTTAGGAGGGCCAGATGGCCAAAGAAGAAAAAGACGTCTCTGGAAGACGTGACTTTCTCAAGATCGCAAGCTTGGGAACAGTATTAGGTGGCGCGGCACTTGCCGCGGGCGGCAGCGCTCAGGCGTCAGAAGTTGCAGATGAAGGTGGCAGCGGTTATCGCGAAACACTTCATGTGAAAACCTACTACGACTCAACCCGTTTCTAAAACCGGATCGGATTGGGAATATTATTCGTGCACTCGCTTGGGGTGCACATTAGGAGGAGAAAATCATGCTTAGGAAGAAGGTAGGAAGGGTTGCTAGAGGCCCCGGACTGTCATCGACCGCAAGTTCCGCACTTGGCTCGATTACGAATACGACGGTGGACCGTCGAAGCTTTTTGAAAAAATCCGGTCTGGCCGTTGGTGGCCTGGCAGCGGTTAGCGCTGCAACAGTGGGCACGGCGACACGGGCGGAAGCGTCCGGCACAACGGGTGGAAAACTCGATGTTGTGAAGTCTGTTTGCACACACTGTTCTGTCGGATGTACCGTTCTGGCCGAAGTGCAGGATGGCGTATGGGTCGGGCAGGAGCCAGCATTTGATTCACCGTTCAACCTGGGTGCCCATTGCGCCAAAGGTGCAGCCGTGCGCGAACACGCCCATGGCGAACGTCGTCTGAAATATCCAATGAAGCTGGTGTCGGGAAAGTGGGAGCGCTTGTCCTGGGATGATGCCGTCAATGAAATTGGCGACAGCATGTTGAAGATCCGCGACGAGAGCGGACCGGATTCTGTTTATTGGCTCGGATCAGCCAAACACAACAATGAACAGGCCTATCTGTTCCGTAAGTTTGCTGCCTATTGGGGCACAAACAATGTCGACCATCAGGCCCGTATTTGTCACTCAACCACAGTTGCCGGTGTTGCAAACACCTGGGGCTACGGGGCGATGACTAACTCGTATAATGATATCCACAATTCCAAGGCGATCTTTCTGATCGGTTCCAACCCTGCTGAAGCGCATCCTGTATCGCTGCTGCATCTGTTGAAGGCCAAGGAGCAGAACAATGCTCCGATGATCGTCTGTGATCCCCGCTTCACCCGCACGGCAGCTCATGCTGATGAATATGTTCGGTTCCGTCCCGGCACCGACGTTGCGCTGATCTGGGGCATCCTGTGGCACGTTTTTGAAAACGGCTGGGAAGACAAGGAATTCATCCGCCAGCGTGTCTGGGGCATGGATGAGATCAAGGCAGAAGTTGCCAAATGGGATCCAAAAGAAGTCGAGCATGTGGCCGGCGTTCCCGGATCACAGTTGAAGCGGGTTGCCCGTTTGATGGCTCAAAACCGTCCCGGTACCGTAATCTGGTGCATGGGTGGTACGCAGCACACCAATGGTAACAACAACACACGTGCCTATTGCGTATTGCAATTGGCGCTGGGCAATATGGGTAAAGCCGGTGGCGGAACCAATATTTTCCGCGGCCATGACAATGTGCAGGGTGCAACCGACTTCGGTGTTCTGTCCCATACATTGCCTGGTTATTACGGCTTGAAAGCTGGTTCCTGGGCTCACTGGGCCCGCGTCTGGGAAACCGATATAGGTTACCTGAAAGACCGTTTCGCAAAAGTGACCGGAGCGGACGGAAAAGAAAAGAACCTGATGAATGTCACCGGTATTCCGGTGTCTCGCTGGATTGACGGCGTTCTGGAAGATCCAGCCAATATGGATAATCCAAACAAGGTTCGCGGAATGGTGTTCTGGGGCCATGCGCCGAACTCACAGACCCGCATGAAGGAAATGGCCAAGGCCATGGAGATGCTCGACCTTATGGTGGTGATTGATCCATACCCAACCGTTTCTGCCGTCATGTCGGACAAGAAGGACGGGGTCTATCTCCTGCCGGCTTGTACACAGTTTGAGACCTATGGTTCGGTGACAGCATCAAACCGCTCGCTGCAATGGCGTGACAAGGTTGTCGACCCGCTGTTTGAGTCGCTGCCTGACCACACGATCATGTACAAATTGGCGAAGAAGCTCGGCTTCGATGCTGAATTGTTCAAAAACATCAAGGTCGAAAATGACGAGCCTCTGATTGAAGACATTACCCGCGAATTCAACAAGGGTATGTGGACAATCGGATATACGGGTCAGTCGCCTGAACGCATTCGTGCGCATATGGCAAACCAGCATACGTTCGACAAAACCACTCTTCAGGCCCGTGGTGGCCCTGTTGACGGGGAGTATTACGGCATGCCGTGGCCATGCTGGGGAACTGCTGACATGAAGCACCCTGGTACGCCAATTCTCTACGATCCATCCAAACCGGTCGCTGAAGGTGGTCTCACCTTCCGGGCGCGCTTCGGTGTGGAACGGGACGGTGACAATCTGCTGGCTGAAGATTCCTGGTCGGTCGATTCTGAAATTCAGGACGGTTATCCTGAATTCACCATGGCCATGCTCACCAAGCTTGGCTGGGACGGCGATCTGACGGCTGACGAAAAAGCAGCCATTGACAAGGTTGCCGGCGAAAAGACCAATTGGAAAACTGACCTTTCAGGCGGTATCCAACGTGTGGCCATTGAACATGGCTGTGCACCATTCGGGAATGCGAAAGCCCGTGCTGTGGTCTGGACGTTCCCGGATCCGGTGCCTCTGCACAGGGAGCCATTGTACACACCGCGTCGCGATCTGCTCGACAAATACGCCACCTACGAAGACAAGAAGTTCTACCGTCTTCCAACCGCTTATGCGTCGATCCAGAAAAACGACTTCTCCAAGAGTCATCCTCTCATCCTAACATCCGGCCGGTTGGTCGAATATGAAGGTGGTGGCGATGAGTCTCGATCAAATCCGTGGCTGGCTGAATTGCAGCAAGACATGTTCGTCGAGATCAATCCGTCGGATGCCAATGACTTGGGTGTCCGTAATGGTGAGCAGGTTTGGGTCGAAGGTGCCGAAGGTGCCCGGGTCAAAGTTATGGCCATGACCACTGACCGTGTCGGCAAAGGCGTCGTCTTTATGCCGTTCCATTTCGGAGGGCATATGGAAGGTAAGGATCTGCGGGATAATTATCCCAAAGGAGCGGACCCTTATGTGCTTGGCGAGTCTTCAAACACGGCACAGACTTATGGGTACGATTCAGTGACCCAAATGCAGGAATCGAAAACAACGCTCTGCAAAATTGAGCGGGCATAAGGGAGATTTATTATGGCTAGAATGAAGTTCCTTTGTGATGCAGAACGGTGCATCGAATGTAATGCCTGTGTAACCGCGTGTAAGAACGAGCATGAGGTTCCGTGGGGCGTTAACCGCCGCCGGGTTGTCACCATCAATGATGGTAAGCCGGGCGAACGGTCGATTTCCGTGGCCTGCATGCACTGCTCTGATGCGCCGTGTAAGGCGGTCTGTCCTGTTGATTGCTTCTACGACACCGAAGAAGGTGTGGTGCTGCATTCCAAGGATCTGTGCATCGGCTGCGGCTATTGCTTCTATGCATGTCCGTTTGGTGCACCACAGTTCCCGCAGGCATCCAATTTCGGATCACGTGGCAAGATGGACAAATGCACATTCTGTGCAGGTGGTCCGGAGAATGATAATTCCGCTGCCGAGTTCCAGAAATATGGACGCAACCGTCTTGCAGAAGGCAAGTTGCCGCTCTGCGCCGAGATGTGTTCGACCAAAGCCTTGCTGGCTGGGGACGGTGATGTCGTTTCTGCAGTCTACCGCGAGCGTGTTGTTTCACGCGGCTTTGGTGCCGGAGCCTGGGGTTGGGGCACAGCCTACAACGCCAAGACTGGCGGCTAACCTGTTGCGTTGCGGCGCGACAAATTAGCTACGCGAAGACTTTTGTGAGGCGGCCGAATCTGATTTGGTCGCCTCATTTGTTTCCAGATATCTGAATAAATAAAGTGAAAGCCTGCAGCATTTGCGGCTTTTGGAGAATTTTGATGACCGCATTTCAATCTGCAATTCGCCCGATGATGGGTTTGATCCTGCTGTTCTTGCTTGCAATCGTTGCAGACGGCTCATCAGGCGTCGCTTCTGCACAGGTCTCAGGGCCTGAAAAACCTGTTGCAGGTGCAACACCGGGCGGAGTGAATGAAGGCAGTTCATCTGATTCCGAGCTCTGGCGTCAAATTCGTCAGGGAGGATCCGGGACAGTAGTTGGCGGCGACAAATCATCCGGTCTGATGATCCAGTCAGGTGGACAGGATTGGCGGTTGATCCGTAACGGGCCATTGCCGCGCTATTCGGCCTGGGCGATTCTTGGCACTTTGCTGCTCCTCAGCCTGTTTTTTGCCCTGCGCGGGCGGATCAAAATCGATCACGGCCCGTCGGGAAAAACGATGAAGCGGTTTTCAGCAATTGAGCGGGCAGGGCACTGGCTGCTGGCGTCAAGTTTCATCATATTGGCTTTGACAGGTCTCAATCTGATATTCGGAAAAACCCTGCTGATGCCGATCCTCGGCAAAGACGCTTTTGCCAGCCTCACCGTGTTCGGCAAATACATTCACAACTATGTCGGCTTTGCTTTTATGCTTGGTCTGGCAATGATTGCGGTGATGTGGGTTGTGCACAATATTCCCAATTGGCGCGATATCACATGGTTGTTGCGGGGCGGCGGATTGCTCGGGGGCGGGCACCCTCCGGCCAAAAAGTTTAACGCCGGACAAAAGATCATATTCTGGGTGGTCGTTCTGTGTGGCGTGTCAATTTCGCTGTCCGGGTGGGCACTGATGAACCCATTCTCCACGCAAATGTTCGCCGAGACTTTCAGCCTGAGCAACGGCCTGTTTGGCACCAATTTCGCGACCGACATTTCCCCCATCCAGGAGCAGCAATATCAATCGCTGTGGCATGCCATCATGGCGGTGTTCATGATCGTGGTCGTTCTGGCGCATATTTATATTGGCTCCATTGGCATGGAGGGCGCCTTGAGCGCCATGACATCGGGTGATGTTGATACCAATTGGGCACGTGAACACCATTCGCTCTGGGTCGAAGAAGAGCAAACCAAGACAGGGTCCAACTGATTGGGAGCGGGTTACCGGCGATTTAATGTGGCAACGATTTCTTCCCGGAATGGTCAGGTCTGTCGGCGCGGCGGCGGTGATCCTGATTGCCTCACTCTTGGGATTGCAGGCGAAGGCCAATGGACTTCCCCTCAAACTGATCGGACATGGTGGCCCGATAAAGTCAATAACGGTATCTCCAGATGGCAAGCGCGCGCTGACCGCATCCTTTGATTATTCCATTATCTACTGGGACTTATCGGGTGAGACGGGCCATATTCGGCATCGTTTGATTGGACATGACAGCGCTGTAAATGATGTGGAATTTGTCCCGGGAACACAGCGTGCGGTCTCGGCAAGTGATGACGGCTCACTGGGAATTTGGGATCTGACAACGGGTAAACTGGTTGCACGCCTACAATCCGACATTTTCAAAACACTCGATGTTGCGGTTTCGCCGAACGGCAACCATGCAGCAGTTGCGCGATGGGACGGCACGGCGCGGGTCTATGATCTTAAAGCGCAAACAGAAATCGCCCTGCTGAAAGGACACCGTGGCAACGTCAATGCGGTGGCGTTCTCTGCTGACGGAAAACGGCTCTATTCAGCAGCCTATGACGGCCAGATCCTGGAATGGGATATTGCCGAAAGTCGGCTGTTACGGCCGATTTACCGGCACGGCTGGGGGGTCAATTCGATTGCCCGTATTGATGATGACCGTCTCGTATTTGGAGCACTTGATGGTACTGCCGGCGTGGTCAGCATCAAAGGGGCGGAAAAGATTGCCGACCTGGCAAAGCGCGATCGTCCCATTCAGTCGGTCAAGGTCTCGGCCGACGCGCGGCAAATCGGGGTCAGTGATGGCAGAGGCCGCATCGAGGTGTTTGGAAGTTCTGATTTGAAGATGTTGGAGGAGTCGGAAGTTGCCTATGGTCCGGTTTGGGATTTCGACTTTGTTGCCGGCTCATCGCAATTGTATCATGTCGGCTTGGACGACTTTGCCATTCGCTGGCAGGTAAGTCCGCGTGAATTTTCAAAAGTAGAAAGCAAATTCCCACGGCGTTTTCAGGTGCGCACCAGCGATGACCCTGGAGAGTTGGAATTTCGCCGCAAATGCAGTGTCTGTCACACTTTGACACCTGATGGGGCCAATCGGGCGGGCCCAACTCTGTTTGCTGTATTCGGACGCAAGGCAGGAACTTTACCGGGCTATACCTACAGCAAGGCGCTGCTGGATTCCCAGGTGGTTTGGAATGCCCAAACCATTGCCCGCTTGTTTGATGACGGTCCCGACGTCATGGTGCCGGGGACAAAAATGCCCATACAAAGACTAAAGAGCGTTCAACGCAGGGACGACCTGATAGAGTATCTTCGCCGCGCCACCGCGCCGCAACAATGATTTGAAGGGAAGCAAGATGAAATCCGTATTGATGGGAATCGGCCTGATGATTGTCGTGAGTGGCATCGCCTGGTTTGTCACCGGAACTCAGGAAATTTCTTCTGGTGAAGCATTTGTTTCTTCAAACAATTCTGTTCGTCTGAGCGATTGATTTTGCGTTGGGCCTTGCACTTCATTGGGGCTTGGCTTGCGCTTTGTAGCGCCACCGCTGGTGAACTGAATGTGGAAAGCGGGCCCTGTCACAACAAGCTGGATTGCGCCCGCAGCTCAGTGGTCAGTGTGCTGCCGGTTTGGCCAGCCAATGCGTCCAACAGCGGCGAGCCAGAAGGATCAGGAATAGCACTTGGCGATGGTCGGATCATCGTCACAGCAGATCATGTGCTCGGGCCGGCAAAAACAACGTTGGTGCGCACGCTTTCCGGTGAGGTGATGAAGGCTGAAATCGTGCTGCGCGATCCGGCAAGCGATGTTGCCCTGTTGCGGTTGGAAAAGCCCATCAATCCCATGCAGACCAGCGAGAATGTGCAAGTAGGGTCGCGCGCCTGTGCAATTGGCAACGGCTTTGGGCTGGATATTTCACTGACCTGCGGGATTATCTCCGCGACCCAGATGTCTGGTACCGGATTTAACCGGATTGAAGATTTTCTGCAGACCGACGCTGCGGTCAATCCGGGTATGTCGGGAGGGGCGCTGGTCAATGAAGATGGACAGCTTGTCGGGATGTTGTCAGCTATTTTCACCAAAAAATCAGACTCTAATATCGGTGTTAATTTCGCCGTATCAGCCGCATTGCTCACCCGTATTCTGGATGATTTCTCGCAATTTGGGCGCCTGCGCCGCCAGGATTCAGGCCTGCTCGTCGGGCCGGCATTACAGCGGGGGCAAACCGGGCTGAGTGGTGCGCTCGTTGTCCGAATTGAAGAAGACAGCCCGGAAGCTGTGTCTGGGATTCAGATTGACGATATTATTCTGTTTGCCGGAAACCGGCGCATCAAGCGGGCCGGAGCCTACCTCTCCGCACTGGCGCTTTTGGAAAAAGGCGATAGTCTGGTGCTGGATATTCTCCGACAGGGGAAGCGCCAAAAAATCTCCGTGAATTATGACTGACGGAGTATGATCAATGAAAAGAAGGGTTTGAATGTGAGCGAAGAATTTAACATGTCGATGCGCAAGTTTCTGAAACAGGTTGGCGTCACATCGCAGCAGGAAATCGAGCGTATCGTGCGCGATGCGGACCTGTCAGGCCAATCGTCCCTGTCTGTCAAAGTTGTGCTGACCGCCGAGGGGACGGACCTTAATCACGTGGTTGAAGGCCAGATCGCGCTCGACTGATTCTTGAAAATGACTGATTTTCTTCCAACCTTTCCGCCTCTCCTGAGCGGCCATGTGGCTGATGCAGGTGAGAATCCGTTCGATTCCGCCGCAAACCAAGCCGAGGCGGGGCAGCTTGGTGCCGGGGACCTCCTATGGTCGGAGGATCGCAAGCGGCTGCGATTTGCAGTGGTACTGGAGCCTGATGTGCCCCGAGACCGGTGCGGCGAAATGGTTTACGTGGCGATGGTCGCGTTTGGAGATGCGGCAGGTGCGCTGATACCGCCGGAAGTCGCGATCACCTATCAATGGCCCAATGTAATCGAGATGAATGAGGGCCAGATCGGGGCAGTTGAACTGATCATCAGCGATGAGGAGAATGCCGGAATTCCCGAATGGATGGTGCTGGGAATTGAGATTCAGCTCTCGCCTGAGCTTTCTGACATGAATCCGGGCGATAACTATCATCATACGACGTTCTGGGATGAGGGATGCGGTGAAATCACCCGGACCCAATTGCTGGAATCCACTTCTCGCCACCTGGTCAATGTCATCCACACCTGGTCGGAGGAGGGGTTCAAGCCGATTCACGAGCAATGGTCAGGACGCCAAAGCAAAGCAAATCCGCTGGTGAGGGATGCCCAACTCAGCGGCCTGAAATTTGTTGGCATTGATGAGATTGGCAACGGGTTGTTATCCAATGGCAATCAAACCAATTCCCACGCCGTCATCGATATGATGACTCATCTGACTTCACCGCCAGTTGGCGCCTGATGAAATTTATCAAGTCTATCAGATTTGACCCGTCAGATACGATGGTGTTCGACAATGCCGCCGGACCCGACGAATGGGCCATTCCTGGCGGCTTCTGTTTTGCCGGGCTCGGTGAGGGCGAAATCCAGGGAAAAAGCAAGCAGGCTTTCAGCAACGGATTTTTGTCGTTGGAAAGCTTCGGATTCTCAACATTTGTTTCTGTTGCTGAAATTGACGAGGGCAGGGTACCTGACCTGTCGAACGATCTGGCCCAATGCTTCCATGCTCATTTCGGCGCTCCTTCGGTTGAGGCCGCGCTCCCGATGGCAGAGACTGAAATTCAGTTTGTTGTCGACATGTGTGCAGATGTTGCCATCAATACGATTTTTACTTTGCGACGGTTTTTTGATGAAAACGGCGAAATCAGGGAAGAATTCCGCATTGTTGATGCCCCGGGTGAAAAACCCCATGCGCGGGTTTGGGAAGTGGTAGAGGACTAAGAAATGGATTTTTGGAAGTCTGCCGGCATGCATCTCGTTCAGCGCGATTCCAACGGCTGGTTGCGCGTGACCGATGACTATTTGCGGGCCTATTTTACGCGCCCGGAAATTCACCCGATCGAAGAATCCTGTGCCGCAGAACATGCGCTGTTTGAAAATATAATGGCGACACCTTCTGTATCCGTCAGTGATGCTGAGATTTTGGCGATCAAGGATCAGGACGCCGCGGATAATTATCGGATTATATTGCGGTTTCGCAATCATCTGCTTCAGCACCAGACACTGGAGGCCGCCTATATGGCCTTGTTTGGTGATGCACCGATCACAATCCCTCCCGTATTTATCGACCAGATGGTGCACCTGATCCTGCGCAATATTCTCGACGGGGTGGAAGATCCGATGCGCGTGCGTGCGGGCGAACTGTTTTTTCGCGAACAGATCATCACACATGGCGAAGATCAGCTGGTGCTGGCGGATCAGGAAATCGTTGAAATGCAAAGCCAGAGCGGGTTTGGTGGCCTTGGCCAATTGCTTGCCGAAGCTGGAACGCCAACCCGGGAAGTTGCCCTTGATGTGCTGACCGAAGAAAACAAATCAAGCTACTGGGCGCGTTCCGACAAATTTGACACAGCGATTGACTTTCGGTTCACGCAACCTGCAACAGATGCCCTGGGACGGGTCATAGAGGCCTGGATCGGGCACTTTCTGAAGATTGAAACTCGCATTCAAAGCGTCAAATCCATTCGCGACGAAGCCTGGTCCTGGCATGTTGGCTGTGATCAGGAATCAACCCGCATTCTCAATGCGCTTTATGAAGGCGAGACCCTGTCGGATGAGACCCTGATCAACATTCTGGCCCTGTACAAACTGGAATTTCTAAATCCTGCCGATGCGATGGACTCGGTGAGGGGAAAACCGGTATATTTGGGTCTGGCAATGAACAACAACAAGCGACTGATATTCAAACCGCAGAATTTGCTTACAAATCTGCCTATCCAACGCATATAATTATCTGAAACCAATGGGAGGTATCGGAACGTGACAGCGGCTGAACAGACATCGAGTTTCGCAGACACAAAACTGGCCCGATTGCTGGCCTTAGTCATTGCCATCGCGCTGGCCTGGCTGCTTTGGTCGAATTGGTCGTCAGACTTCAGGATGCTCTTGGCCGACAGCGATGATGCGGCCCCGCTCGTGACAAGTTCCGAACCAGCCAGACCCGCCAATCCGGCGCTGCAGGCATGTTTGGTTCAACGGGTCGGCGATGTCGACCGCATGAAAGAAGAAGGCATTTTGTCGGAGGCTCAATATGGCGCATTCCGAGCGCGCGCAGAGGGACTGTGCCGTGCTCAAAACCCCGGCTAAGCCAAAAAGCCTCTAATCATCCATCAGGAAATCCTCGACCGACCGGTTGCCACGCTCGGCTTCAATATAGTCTTCCGTGGTGCGAACCCGCGGCCTGTCACCACCGGAAAACGGGTCTTCAGAACTGTTGGCCTGGGCTTCCACCCGGCAATTCTCGCACATCTGGATAAGCTTTGCCCGTTCGCTGTCTGCAAACATGGCGTGTTTGCCCGCCAATTGCTGTGAAATGCGATCAATCGTCGACTTGGTGGCAAAAGGCGTATCGCAGACCACGCAGCAAAACGGTTCCTCTTCATATAGCGTGACAGGCTGCATCGCCGCTGGTGTTAAATTCAACTGGGGCACCAGGCTGAGAGCGGATTCAGGACAGGTCGTCGTGCAAAGCCCGCATTGCACACAGGCGCTTTCGATAAATCTCAAAGTGGGTTCGCCGGGCGTGTCGACAATGGCATTGGCCGGACATGCTGATGTACAGGCCATGCAAAGCGTGCACGCGGCAGTGTCGATATCCAGTCGGCCATAGGGGGCGTTGGCGGGCAGGGGAATGACGTCGGGGCTGGCCTCCGATTGGGCCAGCAGATTGCTGAAGGCAAGCCGGGCGATATCGCGTTTTGAGCCACGGGTCGCAAATGCATTTGCGGCAAGAAGCGGCGGCTCTGACAGGCTCCAGACGGCTTCTTCCAGAGCATCGGGATCGACTTCCAATACAATCTGACAACGCGCGTCTTCGTTTAAGCCCAGGCCCGATAAAATAGCTTCGGCAAGCGCCACTTCGCCGGTTGTCGCAGAGAGTTCATCAGCTTTGGCGGGGTCGCAAATGAAGACAATCTGTTGCGCCCCACTGGCCAATAATGCAGCCATTTCAACATGCCCGATCATGCTCACGGCATGGGTTTGCAAGGGAATCACATTGGCGGGCAATCCCCGTCCATAACGGGCCAGGGCGGCAATCAGATCAGCGCCATAGGGGTCGTCGTGAACCAGCAGCACCGGGTTTTTTCCACCGGCGCTGAGATAGGAATTCAGCAGCACCTGTCCGCGTTCAATCATGTCATTGCGCGTTGGGTATTGATAGTCGATGGAACCGGTGGGGCAAACCGCATGGCAGGATCCGCATCCACCACAGATCCCGCTGTCGATTTCAACTCCCTCGCCGGCCTCGGTGATCGCGCCAGCCGGGCATGCATCAAGGCATTTGTTGCACCCGACCTTGCTGGATCGTGAATGGGCGCAGGTATTGGCATTGTAGGTGACATAAATCGGCTTTTCGAACTCCCCCACCATGTCTGACAGGTCGATTACAGCCCGCAAAACAGCGGCGGGGTCATTGGGATCAACCCGCTTGTAACCGTCTCGATGTGTGTGGCCTGTAAACAGCGGACTATTGCCAGACAGGTCGAGAATGACACTGCACCGGGTCTTTGCGCCATCACGGGCCATGGCGAAATCCAGACCCGCCCGCGCTGACGGCATGCTGGGCGCATAATTATTGACCGACAGGGAGAATTCGCCAAATGAACCAGTGGCGGTGTCAATGTCGCCACGATAGATGGGAACATCGGAAATGCGCGGCAGGATTACTTCCTCATCCGCACTCAGCAAAAGTGTGACAGACAGGCTTTGAGACAGCAATTGTGCTGCTTCCAACGCGGGCTGACCGGCTCCATAGACCAGGCACATGCCGTCGGAATTGATCGATTTCAGCCGTGCGGGAGCGGTTTGAAATTGCGAGGCGTGAAGCAGGGCTGCCATTTTCGGTGCGGCCTTGTCGCCCTGTGTCGACCAACCGGCCAATTCTCGGATATTGACGAAATCGATTGGGCGAGAAGCGTTGCTTTCGTCGGCAATCTCCTGGAAAAGCGGGGCTTCCTGGGTGCAGGCGACCACCAGTTCCTGTCCACTGTTGAGACTATTTTCAAGTGTCGCCAATTGCGAACGACACAGGTTGTTGTGAATGGTGTCGAGCTTGAATCCCAGCGCTTTCGACAGGGCTATTTCGTCGAGGGCCATGCTGCCTTCGCAATTGCAGACCAAACATGTTTTGTCTTTCAGAGCCATTTGTCCTCGCCCGCTGACCACCAATTGCTGGTATCTTATACAGCTCTCGGTGCCCGTCCAGCTGCTAAGTTTGCCTTGGTTTTCGGACAGTTTTCTATAGGCTGCCGTCTGAGGAGAATGTCGATGAAGAAGTCGCCAAGAAGCATAGATCGAAGCGAAGTCAGTATCTTGCTGGGCATCGTGGTCGAAAAGAGAGATTCAGATCATCCCTGGGCTGATTGCATCTGGATGCCAGTTTCTGTTTTCCTCAATGCTTCACCGACGGCCAGCTGGGAGGAAATGATGACCTCACCCGGCTGTATTCGCTATCACGCCGCCACATTGCCGCTGACACTGCATCGCAAGGAAACCGAGGCGCTGAGAGCCAATTTGATGCTGCCGGTGCCGGAACTGTATATTGTACTTCAGGAAGACGAAGATCCGGCCGCTGAATTTCCCTATTTTGCGCAGGCGGTTACCGCCTCTGCATATGACGCGCAGGACATGATGGATGCAGGCGACGACATTGTTGAAAAGGTTGCTATGCCCGAGGCGGTTGCCGCCTTCATCCAGGCCTTCGTTGAAGAACACCATGTCGAGGAAGAGTTCATCAAACGCAAACGTGACAGGCTGAAACTCGAGGACCAGAAATTTGGCAAGACGCCGATATTTGCCAATGTGACCAAGCACTGATGCGGTGGAGATCTGCTGATGACGGATGACGATAAGAGTGAGGGCAGACTTTCTCGCTGGTCAAAGCGGAAACTGGCGGTGGCCAATGAGGAAGCAGAGGTTGATGGCGCTGTTGAAAGACCAGATGCTGAATCAGTCGCTGCGCAAGAAGCCGAACTACAGGCCCGATTACAAGCCAATCGCGAAGCTGCTGAGGCGGTTGATCTGGACAGTCTCGACGAAGAAAGCGATTTTTCCGTATTTATGAAGGCCGGTGTTCCCGAACTGTTGAAAAAGCGCGCCATGGCCAGTTTGTGGCGCACCAGTCCGGTCTTTGCCAATGTCGATGGTCTGGTCGACTATGATGATGATTTTGGCAGTCCCGATTTGATCATGAAAACATTCAAATCCGCCTATGAGATCGGCAAGGGTTATTTTGACGAGGACGACGAGGACGACGAGGACGACGAGGGCGAAGACGGCGAAGACGGCGAAGATAAATCCGACAGTGAAGTCGACGAAACCGCTGCGGCGGAACCGGTAGATGAGAGTGCTTCAGACCTACAAAACGACGATGAAGACCTGCAAACCGGCGAACCGGAAGAGCCGGTAGACCTGGCCCAGAAGGATGCGGATGTTGTGCAGGAAGATGTGACACTTTCCGAAGCACCAGACATGGAGCAGGAGCATGGGACGGATGATCCCTCACCGCCAAAAATCTCGCTTCGCCGTCGTCTCGACCTGGAGCAGTCGTCCTGAACCTGAAAGGGGCTAAACGCTTGGATCGGCCAGGTGGGTGCGCAGCATTTCCTGGTAGGATTTCAGCATTTCGGTGACATAGGGCTCGTGTTCATCGATATTCAGCACATTTTTTGCAACATGGGCGTTATACCGGGCCGCTGCGTAGAGAAATGCCATGTGCAGATCAGTGGCCTGGACTGATTGGTTTTCCCGGTTTGCCACATCTATGAATTTATCGGCGATTTCGATGAAACGTTGATCGGTCATCTCACCACGGGCAGCGGCAGCGCGGCGCTGTTGTCGGTTGGTGTGCGAAAATTCATCCATGTTTGATCCACTATTTTGGTTTTGCATTTGGGGTGAAAAGCGTTTCCCCCGCAATTCTGTAATTGCCAATCATGGCCTGGGCCTTGGCACCTGTCAGCCATTTTTCGACAGATGTCGCCAGATCGTATTTCACATGGGCGTGCTTTGCCGGATTGATGGGCAGATAGGCATATTGATTGTAGAGCACCGGATCACCGGCAAACAACAATTTCAAATCGCCCTTATTGCCGAAATTCAGCCAGCTGGCCCGGTCAGACATGATATAGGCATTCATGCTGCTGGCGGTGTTGAGCGCTGCCCCCATGCCGGCACCCACGGAACGGTACCATTTGGCCGAAAAATTGTCAGGCTCCTGTCCAGCGGACAGCCACAGGGCCAGTTCCTTTCGGTGGGTGCCGCTGTCATCGCCGCGGCTGACAAATGTCGAGCGCCTTTCAGATATCGCCGTCAGAGCATCTTTTACGGATGCTGCCCCTGCAATCCCGGCCGAGTCATTGGCGGGTCCAATCAGGACAAAATCATTATACATGATTTCACGACGGTGGGTTGAATAGGCTTCGTCGACGAACCTGTCTTCGGCCTTTTTTGAATGCACCAATATCGCGTCCACATCACCGGCCCGTCCCAGTTTCAACGCCTGCCCGGTTCCCACGACGATCAGCCGGACATCCAGATCGAGATCCTGCTTGATCTGCGGAAGCAATAGGTCGGAAAGGCCCGAATTGTGGAAAGAAGTTGTAACAGCCAACCGGATTTCGGCTGCCTGGGCCAGACAGGCCATAACGGTCAGCGTGAGTGTGAACAGAATTTTCACCGTCCATTTCATTCCAGTATTTCTCCATTCAGATAGGCTCTTGCAGCTGCGCTGTGAGCGGTCTTGAAGAATGTATCTGCAGCTGAGTGCTCACACAGCTTTCCCCGGTTGAGGAAGACAATGTCTGTGGCCAGTCGTCTGGCCTGACCAATGTCATGGGTCGTCATGATCATGCGTGTACCATTTTGGTGGGCCGACTGCAGAATAGCTTCGATTTCGCGGGTCGACTTGCCATCCAAATTGGTTGTCGGCTCGTCTAGAAACAATATTTCAGGTTTGCAGATGAGAGCCCGGGCAATCGCCAGCTTCTGACGTTCACCACCGGACAGGTTGGCAGCCGCAAGTTGCAGTGCTTCGCCCAGGCCGACATTTCTTGCCCAGTCGGCAGCCTCGCGACGCGCTTGAGACTTTCCACTGCCACGCACGGCCAACGGATAGGCGATATTGTCGAGCACCGAGCGGCGCATCATCACCGGCGTCTGAAAAACAAAGGCCTGCCGGCTGCGTGCTTCTTCCGTGCCGCAATTCCAGCTGAGCAGGCCGCTTTTCTGTCGCTCCAATCCATGCATGAGACGCAATAAAGTTGTTTTTCCGGCGCCGTTCGGCCCCATCACGATGGTCACCCCGGTTGGTTCCAATGTCAGTGATATGCCGTCAAGAATTGTCTTGCTGCGTTTTTGAACAACCGCGTTTTCCAGCCGCAATGGAAGAATGGAGACGTTCACCATTGTCCTGTCCGTTCGGTCTTGGAAAGGGCATGAATGGCCATATTGACGGCGATGGCGAGCCCGATGAGAACAAAACCCAGGCCGAGAGCGAGGGCAAAGTCACCCTTGCCGGTTTCCAGTGCGATTGCGGTGGTCAAAACACGTGTGACATGGTCGATATTGCCGCCGACGATCATAATCGCTCCGACTTCGCCAATGGCACGTCCAAATCCGGCCAGCGACGCTGTCAGCAGGGATCGCCGTGAATCCCAGATCAGGGTCATCATCCGCTGACGTTTTCCGGTGTTGAGTGAGATCAGCAGGTCATGATATTCAGCCCACAAGTCTCGCAAGGCCTGGTGGGCAATCGACGCTATCAGCGGGGTGATGATGATCACCTGTGCGATGATCATGGCAGTCGGTGTAAACAGCAATCCAAAGACACCGAGCGGCCCTGAGCGTGAAAATAACAAGTAGACGATCAGACCGACAACTACCGGTGGCAGCCCCATCAGCGAGTTGAGCAGGGCGATGGTGGCGCGGCGGAACCTGAACCGGTTGACCGCCAACATGGCCCCCAATGGCAGGCCGATAAGCGAGGCTATGAAGACGGCCGACAGGGTAACCTGCAGGGACCGCAGAACGATCTCATAAAGATCAGCGTCGAAGCTCGTGATTAGTCTGAAGGCATTTATGAGCCCCAACCAAATATCGTTCATTTGCCAAAATACATTTTGGTTAGCGTTCTCGTTTTAGCGTTTTGGCGTAACTGACCAAGGCGTCTATATCTGAATACTGAAGCTCAAAAGGTGCTAAGACAACTGGTTTGTTGGGATCGATTTCATCCCCCTTAAATCGGATGAAGGACGGGTGTGGAAGGCGTGTATGAAAACTCAAAAACCGCTCTTCCCAGTCGTCCAATTCATTGACCAGAAGTGGAAATGATGGAGTGGATGAAATTCCGGCGAACAGGTTTTTTGTATCGACAACATGGCAGCGTGAACAATGTTGTTGGGAAAGATCATGACCCAATTGTTGCAGCGGAGAGAGGGATTTTGCCCATACTGGTTGTACAGGCAACCAGAGGGTAACCAAGCAAAAAACCCAGACTGAGCGAATACAAGCTTTCATCCATGTAGTGTGACAAGAAGTTTGCAGATCGCAAGCATTAGCGTTCAAATTTTATCTTTGAAAATATTCTACGATGTGCTTCGCAAACAGAATTGGGTCCATCTAAACCTGATTGGGTCTATGCGACCGAACTACTCCCGTTTAAGGCAAGTTCCGCGCCCTTTTCTGCGACCATCATAGTCGGCGCATTGGTATTGCCGCTGGTCATCGTCGGAAAAATCGACGCGTCGACCACCCGCAATCCTTCAAGCCCATGAACTTTCAAATCCGGCCCGACAACGGCAAGCGGATCGATGCCCATGCGGCAAGTGGATGTCTGGTGCCATGTGGTACTTGCCCCGGCACGGGTGCTCTCAATGATTTGTTCCCGATCCCGACCGGGACCGACTATTCGGCGTCCTATGTCCTTGAAGGCCGGGTGCTCGGCCAGGCGATACCGAAACTGCACCAGGCTGACCTGCTGTTCGATGTCGAGCGGGTCTGAGAGATAGTTTGGATCAACAATTGCCCGATCAAACGGGCTGTTTGAGGCAAGAGTAACAGACCCCTTGGATTCAGTGCGGCATACAAAGCCAAACAGGTCGATCCGCGGTGGCCCACTGTCCCGGTGTCGGTGCGTGTTTGACACATTGCAAACCAATTGCCCGGAGGGATATTCGTCTCTTTCTGCCAGTTTGATGAAGGCACCCGCATCCACCCCCGTCGTCGCCAGTGGACCGGTGCCTGTTGAATTAAACTCTTCCAGACTGTCGGCTTCGTTCGGCATTGGAAAGCCGAATGCTTCCGGCTCACGAAGAATGATCGATACCGTCAACCCACCAAAGTGATCCAACAGGTTCTGCCCCACCCCGGAAAGATCATTGATACAGGCAATGTCGTGCAGTTTCAGGTGATCAGCCGGCCCAACTCCCGATAACATCAGCAATTGTGGTGACCCAATTGCACCCATGGATACGATGACCTCTCCAGCCTGTACCTGAATGGCCTGCTGGCCAATTGCATAGGTGACGCCGGTGGCGCGTTTGTGTTGAAAAGTAATGCCGGTGACATGGGCACCAGTGACCACAGTCAGGTTTGGTCTTTCGCGTGCAGGTGTCAGGAATCCATCCGCAGCGCTCACTCTCTTTCCGTCTTTGGTGGTGAACTGATAGTGAAAACTGCCCTCCTGTCGCGCGCCGTTATAGTCGGGGTTGCGACCTATACCTAAATCCTCAAGCGCGCTGAAAAACACTTCCTGAATCGGATGTCGGTTGCGTGGAAGTTCAATTTGGATGCCGCCATCCGTGCCATGGAATTCATCGTCAAATAGGGTGCTGGCCTCTGATCGTTTAAAATGTGGCAGCACATCATCATAGGACCAGCCGGTGTTCCCCATCTGCGCCCAGCCATCATAGTCTCCGCGATTGCCGCGCACATACATGCCCCAATTGATGGTGCTGGACCCACCAAGACCCTTTCCCCGGTTCAGCAGAATTCGCCGGCCATTCAGGTTGACCTGCGGTGTGGATCGATACGCCCAATCCAGCGGCGTATCCCAGTGTTCAATCGAAGCTCCATAGGCATCGAGAAGCGGTGCTCGCATCTCGCCACCTGCCTCCAACAGCAAAACTTTGATTGTCGGGTCTTTGCTCAACCGGTTCGCCAGGATGCAACCCGCTGTTCCTGCCCCACAGATGACAAAGTCGAAAACTTCCACGCCGCCTACTCCCCGGGTTTCGCTGACGGTAGCATGAAACTGGAAGTCATGAAAAATTTGACGGCAGACACCGCTGGCCCGGACCATTGTCATTTTAGGTGATCCAGCGAAGAGCCGGCGCGATCAGGACGCGTCGTCCGGTGAATTGACCGCTCAAAGCAGGCTTTCGATTGCTGACTATTCCCCGAATAATTGAGCACGAGCGCTATTGGCTGGTATTCGGGACATGAATTTGGTTAGCTTCGTCATCAGCCAGCGAATTTTAACGGCGGGAGCGCCAACATGCTATTCTTAATGCGTTTTTTGGCTGCGGCTGTAGGCCTGGCGTTTGTCTATTTGCTGCTTTGGCCAGTGCCCCTTGAGCCGGCTGCCTGGGAAGCGCCCGAGGATGCGGGCTACAATGGCGCATTTGAACCAAATGAGCGAATGTCGAAACTGACACTGATCGATTTGGGCGGTCGAGCGGGACCGGAGGACGTTGATATCGGCCCTGACGGATTGATTTATTGTGCCACCCACAGCGGGGAAATAATTCGGATGGGTGTCGACGGTAAGCCGACAGTATTTGCAGATACCGAAGGCCGCCCGCTCGGCATTGAATTTGCCCCCGATGGAACTTTATATGTCGCCGATGCCTACCGTGGATTGCTTGCGGTCGACCGTGGCGGTGTTGTGACATTGTTGGCCGACACGGCCGAAGACGGCACGCCCATTCTATACGCAGACGACGTGGATATTGCCCCCAATGGCATCGTCTATTTCTCTGATGCATCGACCCGGTTCTCTCCGGTCGAGCATGGTGGAACATTGGCAGCATCTATCCTTGATCTTGTTGAGCATTCCAACAATGGCCGCGTTTTGGCCTATGATCCAAATTCCAGGCAAGCGACTTTGTTTGCCGACAATATGACCTTTCCAAACGGCATTGCCGTCAGCCGATCCGGTGATGCGGTCTATGTAGTCGAGACCGGCTCGTACCGAATATGGCGCTATCCGACCGATGGAAGCGAAGGCTCGGTTGTTCTCGATAATCTGCCGGGATTTCCCGACAATATTAACAATTCAGATGGCGATACTTTCTGGGTGGGTCTGGCCAGTCCACGCAATCGGTTGATGGATGCTTTGTCCGGGCAGCCCTTTTTGCGCAAGGCAATCATGCGATTGCCGGATGCCTTGAAGCCGGCTCCGACGCGATACGGGTTCGTGCTTCGCATGGGTCCTGCAGGCGAGGTGATTGAAACGCTGCAAGATCCTTCAGGAGCCTATGCATTGACGACAGGTGCCGCTTCGCTTCCCGATGGAAGGACGGCCATCACATCGCTGACGGAAAAACGTCTCGGGATTTTGCCTTAGTCGGCCCTTCGAGTGCCCGTAGATCGGCTCCAATCAATATTATCGCCCAGCCGTCAGGGCAGTTGAAAGGCCCTCTCCGAAAACTTGAGACGCGATGCCTGACGGTTGAGACATGTGGTCATCGACCCCTTCGGCAGCGCAATTTAGGTTGCCAGCATCATAATTATGGCACCAAAAACGAGAATGGAGACCTTAGGAATTTGCCGTTTGGTCGTCGCGGAGGCGTTCGGCAAGGCCCGGTGCCTACCAAGTTTTGTACCTTCAGAACAATATTAGACGATTGGACAAAAAAAATAGATTTGTGAGCATTACAAACTGACTTTCTTCGTGATCGAATAAGCGAATAAATTGGTGGATTAAGATCAATTCAATAGTTGCAATACTGGACGCTAGTGCTGCAATACCGACAGGCACTCACACTATGCCACTTTGGTGGCTGTACTATTTGGTAGTGGCATCAAGTGGCTTATTTTGGTCTCAATTTCACCGCATAGAAACCGACATGAATCCGCACTAAGTGGGGGATAAATGGGCACAATGATTGGGGAAATCTCTGGGGCACCACTGGAAGCGTTCGACGCACGTCACTTCCCAACAGAAAGTCGATTGTTAGCGCTGGAGAGTTACGTAAAGGGCGCTCCAAACATGAAAATGGGCGGCGCCACCTTTCAGGCTTTGTCCGACAGCAATGAGAATTTCAATTTTGTAGACAGACATTTCGGTGATGGGTTTTGGATGGCGAATGTCCATACATCTGGCTATCAAATATCGTCGAAAGGGCAGCAGCAACATTCTTCGGACAATCCAGACAAGATTACGGTCTGCCAGATCCGTTCCGGCGAAGTGACGCTGCGATCGAACAATCAGACCCACAATTTGTCGGCTGGAGACATATATCTGCATGAGACTCATAAGTTTCACACGGTTTTTGGACCGGGCGAGCTTACCAAAATACTGTATCCATCCGACTATTTCAAAAGCCTGCTGACAGACGAGCAGGATATAGTTGTGCTGCGCGCAGACACTCCGATAAACCGGGTGGCAAACGCTACGATTTCCAGCCTTGAAGAAGTTCTCACCAGTCAACCGCACAGTGATATGTCTCAACTATCAAACATTGCGCGGGAGCTGACCTACAACATCCTGATATCCAATCTTGAAAATGTTCACAAAAGCAGCCACGAGCTCATCAGGAAGCGGGCGCAAAATTTTATCCTCCACAATTTGGACCAACCCGATCTGGACGTGAGCAGTATCGCAGACCACGTAAATGCGTCGCGGGCGACCCTTTATCGGGCATTTCAAAGTGAAGGTGGTGTTCGTGAATCAGTCAACAATATCAGGCTAAATGCAGCCAGGCAGATGCTTCATTCCAATCCACCTATTCGGGGGCTTGTTGTCAATGTAGCCTTTTCTTGCGGCTTTCGATCTCCCAATCAGTTCAACCGCGCTTTTAAGGAAAAATTCCAGCTTACGCCCAGCGAGTTTAACCAACGCTGTTTCCCGCAGTGCTAAACACTCTTTTGTTTAGTTCGATGCCACATGGCAAACCGCTTTGCTTTGCCATGTGGCAGGTCTTAGCTGACTTTTTGGCGGACGCTCGTTTGCAGTGAGCTATCTTTTCTCCATGCACCCGGCGGTTTGCCGAACTGTCGTTTAAACCAAACCGAAAACGAAGCTTCCGTCTGATAGCCAACAGATTGGGCTATATCGATGAGCGGCCGATCCGGCGCTGATTCCAGGGCCTGCGCGGCCAGGACCATGCGCCAACTCGTCAAATATTTAAGCGGGGGCTCACCTATCAAATCGGCGAATCTGGCCGCAAATTTTGACCGGGACATGCCTGCTGCATTTGCCAGTTTCTGGACCGACCATTCATGCGCGGGCATGTCATGCATCAATTGTAATGCTGTTGCTATTTTCGGATCCTGCAACCCCCTGAGCCAGCCCCGATGAGACGCGGTGGGGTATTCGAGCCAGCGACGCATAAAATGCACAAACAACACGTTGATCATGCCATCCAGGGCGACCAAGGCGCCCGGTGAGCTAGAGTGGGCTTCCTCAGCGATGCTGCGCAACAAGGGGTCGAACAGATCTGTCGTCTTGTCATTGGCGTTGTGAACGATAATCCGGTCTGGAAAACTTCTCGACAAATGACGGGAAGCGGCTTGTCCGAGGTTGAAACGTGCGCACACGATTGACGTTTCTGGCCCATCACCAAGCTTTACAGCATCAAAAATCTCTCCATCTTCCACCGAGTGAATTCGAACCCTCGTGTCTTCCTCAGCAAAGGTTACAAGCGGTGCGCTTGGTGCGCTTCCCAGCACGTGTTTGTGCCCCTGGGTGAACAGGATCATATCACCTTTACCAAGATGGACACTTTCCTCACCAAAAGAGACAAACAAGGATCCTTTGGATATGAGATGAAAAACGGCTTCGTCACTCTCTGGAGATTCAAATGCCCAGTCCCCCTGCATCGTCAAAAGACCAGTCGCGCGCCCACTTACATGCATATGGCTCAACATGTTGCTTATTACATCCATGACCTTCTTTTCTGCTCCTGCTATCCACCTGCAACCAAATCTCCCGGTTTCAGGGTTTCAACGTCGCACATTTGGTGTGTGTCTCGCAGCATGATGAAAAACTGCGCCCTCGTGATTTCGGTCTAACTTGCTGACCGATTCTAAAACCCGCATCAGGCAAAACTAAGATAACGAAATCGGGCCTCAAAAGACCGGTACCCTTCCGCCATTTGTCAACAACAATGGGCAAGGAGTTGGATGGCATCCAGACGTGCGTGCATACTCGTTTTGTTTGTTGGGTTGTCCGATAGTCTTTCCCTTCGACTGCCGCGTCATAATCAAGGACTAAAGCAGGAAGCCACGAGAGCGTAGTTGCGAAGGTTGTCCAGATGTCTCAATTGATTGCGCTGGTGTCTCAGGCCATCCATTACGCTCCAACCCAGCGCTGTCGGGCACAGTCAGGAAATAGTTCCGGCGGCTCCCTGAGCCTGGGTGGGCCAATTGGGGGGCAAGGAACCGCCGGATGTCTGCAAAGCTGCTGCGAGAGCGGGGTCACAATGCAGACAATTGGAACTGGGTTGATCATCGACGCCCCGAATCCGATATCCGCAACCTAATTGGCGTTGCCGATGGGGTCGATTGCCCTGCGTCTCATTCGGCAAGCAATGCGTCTCAGATTGTTGTGAATGGTCCTGGCAAAGCCGGAACAAGGTTGGCCGGGCGGTTTTAGGCGCAAACGCAAGCATCGTTGGTGCCATCCACGCCAACCTGAGACGTTTTGATTGCTGAATGAGACACGGCGCAATCGACCCTGCCGGTGCCGCCATCTACGCTACATTGTCTGGAATTTGACACCAGAACTGACAAAGGGGGGCGTTGAAAACTTGCAACTTGTTTCGCAACTCCTGACACCGTTGGGCTCCGCCGCGCCCATGCTTCCACAGGAAGCGCTCGACGTAAGATTTGTTCAACATCAGGAGATTTCAAATGTGTGACCCTCGCGATAATGATCTCAAAAACATATCCCGCCGCGCTGCGCTGCGGGGTGGCTTGATGGCTTCGGCTGCGGGCGCTGCAACTGTTATCGGCGCCGGAGCAGCTCATGCTCAATCTAATGAAAGTGCTTATGCGGACCCGGCCGAGCCCGCGCTGCCTCCATCAGACATGAAGCTGGATCTCAGCCGTGCCGCCTTGGTGATCACGGATCCGCAAATCGACTTTTTGCACCCCGACGGAGTGACCTGGGGTGTGGTCGGTGCCAGCGTGCAGGGAAATGGAACCGTCGAAAATATCGAAACGCTGTTCAAAAAAGCCAAGGAAACAAATCTGACCACTGCAGTGTCGCCGCATTATTACTACCCCACTGACCACGGCTGGAAATTTGAAGGCGCGCTTGAAAAGCTGATGCACAAGATCGGCATGTTCGATCGAAAAGGGGCACTCAATCTTGACGGGTTCGAGAATTCAGGAGCCGACTGGATGCCGCAATACAAGCAATATATCGAAGACGGCAAAACCATCGTGACCTCGCCGCACAAAATGTATGGCAATGACACCAATGATCTGACTTTGCAGCTTCGCAAAAACGGGGTCGATCAGGTGATCCTGGCGGGCATGTCGGCGAATCTGTGCACAGAGAGCCATATGCGGGAACTTCTCGAAAACGGCTTCGAAGTTGCCGTGGTCAAAGACGCCACTGCCGCCGCGATACTGCCGGAAGGGGACGGATATTTGGCTGCCCTGATCAATTTCCGTTACATGGCAAATGCGGTTTGGACCACCGAGGAGGCGGTTGCTGAGATCGAAGCTGCGTTAGGCTAAGTCCAGTTCGATGAGCAGCAGGAAGAGCGCCTCCCGGCGCTCTTCCGAGCCGACATGTTCTACAAATCCGCATACCAGATTCTATTTTGTCCTTGCGGCGGCATTGTGGATCTGACCAATCACCAACCATCTGAAAATACAAACAGATTCATGGCAGTACCAAACTTCCAGATTACTGCTCAGGCCCCTGCGCAAAAGAAAGGAGAAACGATCATGTCCTCGATTGAAACTCGCGACGGAACCAGGATTTTCTTCAAAGATTGGGGTCCATCCGACGCCCAACCGATTGTCTTTCACCATGGCTGGCCGTTAAGCGGTGATGACTGGGACAACCAGATGTTGTTCTTCCTCGGCAATGGCTACCGCGTGATTGCCCATGACCGGCGGGGCCACGGACGATCCGAGCAGACCGATCATGGCCACGACATGGAGACCTATGCGCATGATGTTGTTGATCTGGCCGCCGCGCTGGACCTGAAGAATGCTGTGCATATCGGGCACTCCACGGGGGGCGGCGAGGTTGCAGCCTATGTTGCCCGATCTGAGCCAGGCCGCGTCGCCAAGGCAGCGTTGCTGGGTGCGATCCCACCGCTGATGTTGAAGACCGATGCCAATCCGGATGGCGTGCCAAAAGAAGTCTTCGATGGCCTGCGCGCCGGACTTGCTGCGAACCGGGGCCAGTTTTTCCTCGATGTTCCTTCAGGGCCATTCTACGGCTTCAACCGCGACGGTGCAGAGATCAATCAGGGCTTGATCCAGAACTGGTGGCGTCAGGGAATGATGGGTAGTGCGTGGGCACATTATCAATGTATCGCGGTTTTCTCTGAGACTGATCAGACCGAAGATCTCAAGGCGATTGATGTGCCAACTCTCGTGATGCATGGCGACGATGATCAGGTGGTCCCCATCGCCAACTCGGCTGAAAAAGCAGTCAGGTTGCTGTCGCAAGGAAGTCTGAAGACCTATGCAGGCCTGTCGCATGGATTTTTCGCAACCCATCCTGAACTGGTGAACCCAGATCTTCTGAGCTTTGTACAAAGCTGACCATAAAACTTGGGGTCACCGGGTGGCCCCACACGAAAATATTTCAAGACCAAAACCGCCATCAAGTGTGAGGAATGCATGACAACTGACATTGAAGCCAGCAATCTCAAGCTGAACCGAAACCAAAATATTGCCAGAGCGCTGTCGGGCGTGCTGGCTGACACATATATACTCATGGTCAAAACGCAGACAGTTCACTGGAATGTAATGGGGCCATTATTCAAATCGGTGCATGATTTGAGCGAAGAACAATACAACGATCTGTTTCTGGCGATTGATGCCATAGCGGAGCGCATTCGTGCGTTGGGAGAATTCACGCCTCGATCATTTGCGGAGATGCAGAACTCAGCCCGGTTGGTAGAAGAAACCGATCCCCAAGATGCCAAACGCATGCTGGCATCGCTGTCGGATGATCATAGCGTTCTTGCTGAACAGTTCCGTGATCTGGCGGAGCTCGCGGGGGAACGCAGCGATGGTGCAACCGAGGATTTGGCCAATGCTCGGATGGCTTTTCACGAACAAGCAACCTGGATGCTAAACGCATTGCAGGCCGATTGAACGTCAATCTATCGGTCAATGCTCGCGATGATTGTGGGCAGCATCAAACTGCTCCATTTGTGCCCACATAAATGGAATAGAGCGACGTCGTTGCGGTTATGAACAGGCGGTTGTTTTTCGGGCCGCCAAAGGTCAGGTTGGCGACCATTTCGTCGATGAGTATTTCCCCCAGCAGTTGCCCTTCAGGGCAAAAACACTGGACGCCTCCGCCAGTGCTGGTCCAGACATTCCCCTCCACATCCAACCTGAACCCATCCGAGGCTCCTGTTTCTATTTCTGCAAACACCCGGGAGTTTTTCAACGATCTTCCATCGGCAACATCAAAGGCGCGGATGTGACGCGGGCCATTTTCGGTGTGGGAAATGCCGGTATCGGAAATATACAAAATGGATTCATCGGGCGAAAAAGCCAGACCATTCGGCTTGTCAAAGTCGTCGACAACAACGGTAAGTTTGCCGGTTTCCAAATCGAGTCGAAAGACGTTGCATGCCTTTTGCTCCTGTGGCGACTTCTTCCCTTCAAAGTCGCTCAATATGCCATAGGGCGGATCAGTGAACCAAATGGTACCATCTGATTTGACCACCACATCGTTGGGTGAATTCAACCGCTTGCCCTCAAAACTGTCAGCCAGAACTGTGATCGAACCGTCATGTTCGGTGCGAGTCACCCGTCTGGTAAGGTGCTCACAGCTGATCAGCCTGCCCTGATGGTCGCGCGTATTGCCGTTTGAATTATTGGCATCCTGCCGATAAGTGCGGCAGCCAACCCCTTCGACCCACTGCATGATACGGTTATTGGGAATGTCGCTCCATAAAAGGTAGTCGCCCAGCGGAAAATAGACGGGGCCTTCTGCCCAAAGCATGCCCGTGCAAAGCCGTTCCAGCTTCACTGTTGGCATTGCAAGATACGAGAACCTCGAATCGTGGCTGACGACCTCTCCCGACATAATTCATGCTCCATGAATGGGTTTTTGCAGAACAGACTAGCGTTGCGGGTTGCCGTACGTATGCAAGCAAATTCGACATGTTGGTGTTGTTTCCGGCATTATCCACTGCGGATATCCGCAGTCTGGGCTGCGGAAGCAAACAGGATGGTCGCTCATTGGCGGCTAACTATGCGGCGCGCCCGTGCTAGGATGGACTATTAAGGATTGGCTTATGCTCGATAATGCAGAGAAATTGCTGGAAAGATATTTGGCCATTTCACGGGCTATCGCCGGACAAATGGATTTTCAAAGCGTGTTGGGTGAGATTGCCGACGAACTCTACCAACTGTTTCAACACGACCATGTGGACATCTCCATTCTGTTGCCGGACCAACCTGGGCGCAATGTCTCCTTCGAGGTTGGCATGTCCACCAAATGGGGTGAAACCGTCGACACGCCACACATGATTGAGGAAAGCCCCATTCGCGACTTGCTTAAGGGTCAGGTGCCACACTTCCTGACGAAGGATGCGTGCAACGATTCCCGTTTTCACTTTGAAGGAGCTTTTGACTCACCGATATTCGAAGCAAATCTGCGCAGTCGTGTCCATGTACCTCTGCAGGTCCACGGTGAAGTTTTGGGGGCGCTGAATCTGTCGAGCCATGAGATCGGCAAATATGGGCCTGAACATGTCGAGGTCGCCCAGCAGGTCGCCGACCTGCTGGCGCCCTATTTCAATGCACTGATTTGGGGTGACCAGGCCAAGACGGCGGCATTGTCGGAGGGCGCAGCTCGGGGACGAGAGGAAACCCTGCGGCTCGGCGCCATGCGGCTGACTGAAGCGATGGAAGACGAGCGAAAACGTATCGGCATGGACCTGCATGATCAGACCCTGGCCGACCTGACGCGTATTTTACGCCGCGTAACGGGCCTGAAGCGCCGACCGGTATCGACAATTACCACGTTGAGTTCAATTGCCGACGACATTGAAGTCTGTATCAACGAAATCCGCCGGATAATCGAAGACACAAAGCCCAGCGTCATGGACCTGTTCGGTTTCACACAGGCTGTGGAAGCGCAGCTGGAACGCACCGTGCAGGGCGCGGTTCCACGGATCAAAACTCTTGTTGAAGACAATACAAATGCCCTGGTTGATTCCTTCCCGGGTTCTCTGCGAACGGCCATATTCAGAATTGTTCAGGAGGCCATAAACAATGCGGTCAAACACAGCTCGCCGAGCACTATTTCGGTCAGCATTGAAGCGCGCAACGCCGACATCGTCATTTCGGTCAGCGATGATGGATCGGGAATGCTGGCCAATATGGAGAATCAGGCCAGCGGATTGGAGAATATGCGGGCCAGGGCGGCGATCATATCGGCAAATCTGGTTTTCGAGCAAAATGAACCTGGTGGGGGAACCCGCGTGATGATCACGGTTCCACGAAATAACCCGGCCGAAAAAGAAGCCCCTGTCCAGGCAGGTTCACGCACAATGGAGGTGGCCCAATGAACGTCCTGATAACCGAAGATGACGCTCTGCACCGTGCTTTTCTGAAATCCGCGATTGAGCACGCCCTGCCGGAATGCGATCAGGTTCTGGAGGCGGAGAACGGAGAGGTGGCTGTTCAAAAGGTCGAGGCAAACGATGTGTTCGGTATTATTATGGACCTGCAGATGCCCAAGGCCAGTGGTGTCGATGCAGCCAAGGAGATCTGGCAAAGCGATCCGGGCATGCGCATATTGTTCTGGTCCAATTATGCTGATGAGGCCTATGTGCGCGGCGTTTCGCGCATCGTGCCGCCGGGCGCGGTCTATGGCTACCTGCTCAAATCGGCCAGCGAAGAGCGGCTGGAACTGGCCGTGCGTGGTGTGTTTCTGCAGGATCAGTGCATTATCGACCGTGAGGTGCGGGGCATCCAACAGCGTTCGGAAGACATGCTGGAAGGCCTGACAGATTCCGAATTTGAAGTGCTGACCGATATTGCACTTGGCCTGACTGACAAGGCGATTGCGGCGCGACGCAGGATCTCCACCCGCAGCGTGCAGAGTCGGTTGAAACATCTGTATGAAAAGCTGTGTATTGATGCTTCAGCAAGAGACCCTGAGATGGGTCCGGTGTTCAATTCAAGGACACGTGCTGTTGCCATCGCCTTTTCTCGCGGCCTTCTTAATGCCGATGGTCTTGCGGCAAGCCAGGAAGCGATGGATGAGTGGCTGAAAAATCAAATCCATTGATGGTGATTTGAGTTCTTCGACTGCCGGTATCAGCATAGTGTGAACCTCAGCCCGGATGGGCTGTCAGCAAGCTTAATCCTGCGGATACCCGCAATTTGAAAGCGCATCGCCGCAGCAATTAATCAATTTGTGCCGCTTACTCACCGGACCGACCTTCCTAAAATGCTGCGGTGAATGGAATCCGCAAAACCTCAAGTTCTACGGTTTTTGGGATGAAATTCGCGAAGACGATTGTCGATGCTGATCAACATGAGGGAGCCAAGGCGAACAGGTTTTGGGGAATGTTGGGAGGCAAATTTTATTTGGAGGAAGATATGAAAACGCTAAAACTATCAGCTCTGCTGGTCAGCGCTACACTGGGCGTGTCTGCATTCGGGTCGGCAGCAATTGCTGATACTTCGGGCAAAAGAATTGCCCTTTCCAACAATTACGCAGGCAACTCCTGGCGCCAGGCCATGCTGAAAAGTTGGGATAAGAACGGCAAGGCGGCGGTTGCCGCCGGTATTGTGGCAGCGGCTGATCCGTTCACGACCTCAGAAAACCAGGTGACCGAACAGGCCGCCCAGATCCAGAACATGATCCTGCAGGGATATGACGCCATTGTCGTCAACGCAGCTTCGCCTGATGCGCTCAATGGTGCGGTTAAGGAAGCATGTGACGCCGGCATCACGGTTGTCTCCTTTGACGGCATTGTCACCGAGCCTTGCGCATGGCGTATCGCTGTGGACTTCAAGCAGATGGGCAAAGAAGAGGTGATCTATCTCGCCAAGAAGATTCCAGCCGGTGGCAACCTGCTTGAAATTCGCGGCCTTGCCGGTGTTTTTGTTGATGATGAAATCAGCGCCGGAATCCACGAGGGGGTCAAGGAAAACCCGCAGTTCAAGATTGTCGGATCAGTCCATGGCGACTGGGCACAGGACGTGGCCCAAAAAGCAGTGGCCGGTATTCTGCCCTCACTGCCGGAAATCGCAGCTGTTGTGACCCAGGGTGGTGACGGCTACGGCGCGGCCCAGGCATTCAAGGCAGCCGGTCGTCCGACGCCATTGATCATCATGGGCAACCGCCAGGATGAGCTGCAATGGTGGAAGGAACAAAAGGACGCAAATGGCTATGAAACCATGTCGGTTTCGATTGCCCCGGGTGTCTCCACATTGGCCTTCTGGGTGGCGCAGCAGATCCTCGATGGTGCAGATGTGCCAAAGGAACTGACCGTACCATTCCTGCGTGTTGATCAACACGATCTTGAGGAAAAGCTCGGCGGCACCGAAAAAGGTGGTGTTGCCAATGTCGAGTATTCCCTGGAGGATGCGAAGAAAGTAATGTCGGGCAAATAACGCCAGACATATTCTCAGATTGGCGCTGATTTTCGTGATACTCCCATGAACGACATGTCAAAACCAATCGTTAAGCTGAGCAGCGTCGAAAAGAGTTTCGGCGCTGTTCGTGCCTTGGATGGCGTCGATCTGGATATTCTGCCCGGCGAATGCCTGGGGCTGGTTGGCCACAATGGGGCAGGTAAATCGACGCTGATGAATATTCTGGCCGGCATCCAGAAACCCAGCGCAGGATTTATGGATTTCGGCGGCGACGGCGACGGCGGCGGCGGCGGTGAACGCAGCAGCGCTACGGCTGCCAACTATGATGTCAGCGAAGCGCGGCGCCAGGGCATTCGCTGTGTGTTCCAGGAACTCTCTTTGTGCCCCAATCTCACTGTGGCTGAAAACGCCCGCATTCAACATGCCAGCATCAAGGGTTGGAACTGGCGTGGCCGGGCGAGTGAACTGATCCTGGCCCAGCTCGACCAGATATTTCCCAATCATGGTATTTCTGCTGACGAACTGGTTGGTGATCTGTCCATTGCCAAGCGACAAATGGTCGAAATTGCCCGGGCCTTCAGCATTGTCGACCAGAATATTCGTCTGGTCATTCTGGATGAACCCACATCTTCGCTGGATGCGCTGGTAGCTGAGGAGTTGATGGTGCATGTGCGACGTTTCGTCGATTCGGGCGGCTCCTGTGTCCTGATTTCCCATCTGCTGGAAGAGGTGCTGGAAACCAGCGACCGGATCCTAGTCATGCGCGACGGCGGTGTCGTAGACAGCCGCCCTGCGGCAGAGTTCTCACGGCAAAGCCTGGTGGAAGCAATGGGCAGCGTCGCCAAGGATGAAGCGGTTCACGGTCGGGACTTCAACTCCAAACGCCAGCAGGGGACGCCCTATCTGTCGATTGACCCGTCTGGCGCGCAGCGCGGAATCGCCATGAACGCCCATAAGGGTGAGATTGTCGGACTGGCTGGACTGAGCGGCCATGGCCAGACCGATACTTTGGTGAACATCTACAACAAGCGTCGCCGCTATGGCATCGACATGGCCTTTGTGGCCGGTGACCGACAAAGTGACGGCATATTTCCGCTGTGGACGATCGGACAAAACATCAGCATCGGGTCGATCAGAAACCTTCTCCGTTTCGGCCTGCTTGACCTCGAACAGGAAGCGAAGCTGGCTGAACAATGGCGTCAGAAAATCGCCATTCGCACACCAAACGTGAACGACAATATTCTTTCGCTGTCCGGCGGCAATCAGCAAAAGGCCCTGTTTGCCAGGGCGTTGGGCTCGCCGGCCGATACGATCTTGATGGACGATCCGATGCGGGGTGTGGATATCGGCACCAAGCAGGAAGTCTATGAAATGATCCGTGCTGAAGCAGAAGCCGGCCGCACCTTTATCTGGTACACAACCGAAATGGACGAGCTGAAGCATTGCGACCATGTCTATGTGTTCCGCAATGGCGCGATTGTTGCCGATCTGACCAGGGGCGAGTTGACCGAGCAAAAGGTCTTGCACGCATCCTTTGAGGAGGCGTCATGATCGCTCAGTTCACCTCACCGCGGCTGTTGCGCAGCCTGCTGCCGGCTTTTTCGCTTACCGTTATTTTGCTGGCCATATTCTATCTTCAGCCACGGGCGATGAGCTATTTCGGCCTCAACCTGCTGCTCAATCTGGCACTGCCGATTGCCTTTGCCACCCTGGCGCAGATGTGTGTGATCACGGTCAATGATCTGGATCTGGGCATTGGCGCCTTTGTTGGGTTTGTCGCCTGTGTCGGTGTGACATGGCTGAACGATCAACCACTGGTCGGCATCCTGATACTGGCCGCCTGTATTGTGGCCTATGGGGCGATGGGTGCGTTGATCCATGTGCGGAACCTGCCATCCATTGTGGTGACTCTGGGTATGTCATTTGTCTGGCTGGGTCTCGCCCTGCTGGTATTGCCGACACCTGGCGGCAAAGCGCCGGCCATCGTCACCTGGGTGATGAAGTTCAAAACCCCGTTGGTGCCAATGACAATTTATGCATCCATTGCCATCGCCCTGATCGTCCATGTGGCGCTAAAGCGTTCCGCTTATGGTGCGGTGTTGCGGGGGGTTGGGGGCAATCCGCAGTCTGTGGAACGGGCCAGCTGGTCGCTGATACGTGCCAAGATCACCATGTATGCGATGGCCGGGTTTTTCGGTGTGCTCAGTGGCATTTCACTGATCGGGCTGACATCTGCAGCGGATGCCAATATCGCGCTGCGATACACCCTGTTATCGATTGCCGGCGTGATCCTTGGGGGTGGAGAATTTGTCGGTGGACGCATCTCGCCCATCGGCGCGGTTCTGGGAGCCATCACTTTGACCCTGGCAGGTTCTTTCCTATCCTTCCTGCGCATCTCGCCGGACTGGCAAATCGGAGCCCAGGGCGCAATTTTGATCATCGTGCTGGCCTTGCGGGCACTGATCAACAGATCGGAGGCGCGAAAACCGGCATGACACAGGCGGCGCTTTCGAAACTCACTGCAAAGCCCTGGTTGTGGGCCTTTGTCGGCGCATTTTGCGTTTGGATTGCCACAATCCTTTTCACCGGCGGTCAGGGGGCTGGCGAAATACTGTCGGCCGCGCTGGCCTTCGGCACATTTTCGGTGATTGTTGGAATCGGCCAGATGTATGTCATCACCCTGGGCCCCGGCAATGTCGATCTGTCGATCCCCGCGACCATGACTTTCTCCGGTGTGGTGGCGATGAAGGTCATCGATTCATCAGATTCACTGGTGCTGGTTGGGCTGTTGATCGCGCTGAGCTGTGGCGCAGCTGTTGGTGTTTTCAACTATGGCCTGATCCGTCTGCTGCGCATTCCACCGATCATCGCCACCCTGTCATCCAGCTTCCTGGTGCAGTCTTCAGCGATCGCTTATGGACGGGGGTTGAAGATAAAACCACCACCGCTGCTGGCGGACTTCACAACCGCCAAAGTGCTCGGCATACCGCTTCTCGCAATCTGCGTCATGGTTTTAGCGGCGCTGATGAGCCTGGTGCTACACCGGACTGTTTACGGCAAATCGGTCCTGGCCATTGGTCAGAATCCACAGGCCGCGATGCTGGCGGGCGTGCGCGTCGATTTTATTCGGTTTGCTACCTACGTCTTGTCAGCTGTGCTCGCCGGACTGTGCGGTTATGTTTTGTCGGGCTTTTCCGGCGGCGCCTCGCTGAATATGGGGGCGGAATATCTGCTTGCCTCCATCGCGGTTGTGGTTATCGGCGGCACGTCAGTTGCAGGTGGTTACTCTAATCTGCCCGGATTGTGGGGCGCGTCTCTCTTCATGTTCCTGCTGGTCACCATGCTGAATACATTTGGTCTATCCGCTGGGGTCAGACTAATTTTGACCGGCGCGATCATCGTCGGTGTGATCGTGCTGGCGGGCGGACGCCGCGGCACAATGAATACTTGAGACCGAGAGCCCCTCCGGCCCGTCATTTTTGTTCGACATGCAAAGTGTCAAAGGCCCATTTCTGAAAGGCGAGAAGCAGGATGAAAGGGGGAATTATGGTGATGATGACCAGCGCCATGCCGGGCCCCGATTCCTGGCCGATCAACCTGATCCCGCGCACCAGGGTATAAAGACTGTCATCGGTACTGATCATCAGCGGCCACAGATACTGGTTCCAGCCAATCATGAAGGCGATGACAAAAATTGCCGCAGTCCGGGTCCAGGAAAGCGGAACAATAAAGTCGGCAAAAAACCGAACCGGGCCAGCCCCGTCCAATATCGCCGCCTCCATCAGTTCCTCCGGCAAGGTCAGGAAATACTGCCGGTAAAAGAATGTGCCGATGGCGGCAGCCAGCGCTGGCAGGATGATGCCCAGATGGGTGTTGACCAGGCCCAGTGAGGCGGCCACCTCAAACGTATTGACGAAACGGGCTTCCAATGGAAACAGCAATGTGACCAGCACCAGCCAGAAGATAACCGGTGCCAGGCGAAAGCGAAAGAACACCACTGCATAGGCCGACAGGATAGAGAACAGGGTTGTCAGGGTTGCCACCCCCAATCCGACGATCAACGAGTTTCGCAGCATCGCCAGCGGGGTTACTTCATCGGTGAAGCCCGCTTCAAAACTCAAAACCCGGCGATAGTTTTCGACAAATTCACCACCCCAGCTGAATTGCAGACTGTCGCGCACCAGGGTTGCTGTTGAATGGGTGGAAGACAGAAAGGTCAACGCGATGGGTCCGACCAGAAAGATCACGCCACAGATCAGTATCAGGTGATTGAACACGCTGCGCAGAATGGGAGTGGGGCTCACCGCAGTGTCGCCTTCAGCTTAATTTGTTGGGCACAAGCGGAGCGCTTGGCAATCACAAGACCCGCTGCCCCGTGTCCTTTCTGAAAACCAGAGCACGGCTGATGTCGATCCCCAGTTGCAAGGTGGAGTCGATGGCCGGCAAAACCTGTTGGTCGACTTTGATGCAGATTTCTGTCTCGTCGCCCTCATCGGCATCGGCCCCCATCAGTGCGCCATAGATCAGATTATCCGCCCCATGTTGCTCCACCAGATCCACCCGCATGGACAAGGGTCCCTTGGCGTCCTGGCTCATATCATCGGGGCGCATGCCCAGCACCAGATCTACGTCCTGAGGCAGGTCCTTGAATCCCGACAGGGAGAGGTCGCCGCTGATAAGTTTCTTGCCGTCAAATCTGGCCGGCACCAGATTGATCTGTGGCGAGCCAATGAAGGAGGCAACGAACAGGGTGCTCGGATTGTTGTAGAGTTCAAGCGGGGCGCCCATCTGCTCGATACGGCCGTCATTGATCACCGCCAGACGATCAGCCAGGGTCATAGCCTCGGTCTGGTCATGGGTGACATAGATGCTGGTGACATCCATGCGACGCTGCAGGCGCTTGATCTCGATGCGCATCTGCACCCGCAGCTTGGCGTCAAGATTGGACAGCGGCTCATCAAACAGGAAGACTTTCGGTTCGCGGACAATCGCCCGGCCCATCGCTACCCGCTGGCGCTGGCCGCCGGACAATTGTTGTGGCCGGCGGTCGAGAAAATCGGCAATGCGCAGCATCTTGGCGGCTTCTTCAACCTTGGTGTTGATTTCGGCTGCACCAATGCCGCGATTTTTCAATCCGTAGGACATGTTGCCCCGCACCGTCATATGCGGATAAAGCGCGTAGTTCTGGAACACCATGGCAACGTCACGGTCGGCGGGCGATACATCGTTGATGACCCGGTCGTCGATGGTGATCTCACCATCGGTAATGCCCTCCAGACCGGCAACCATGCGCAGCAATGTCGACTTGCCGCAGCCGGACGGGCCGACAAAGACGATAAATTCGCCGTGCTCGATTTTCATGTCGACGCCCCGAACCGCCTCAGCCCCGTTGGGGTAGACTTTCCGTACGCCTGTCAGTTCAACGCCAGCCATTATTTTTCACTCTCCACGAGGCCCTTGACGAACCAGTTCTGAAACACCAGCACCACGAGCACCGGCGGCAATGTCGCCAGGATGGTCAGGGCAAATGCTTTTTGATATTGCGGCAATTCCCCGCCTTCGGCGAGGACCTGGTAGATCTGCTTGATGCCGATCACTAATGTATAGTTTTCTTCCTTCGTGGTCATGATCAATGGCCACAGATACTGGTTCCAGCCGACAACGAACATGATGATCAGGATCGCAGCGATCATCGTTTTCGACAGCGGAATGAGGATATCGACAAAGAAACGCCAGGGCGTCGCCCCATCCAAACGCGCAGCCTCGAGCAATTCATCGGGCACCGACATGAAGAACTGGCGGAAGAAGAAAGTGCCCGTGGCGGAGGCAATCAGCGGCACGATCAACCCGGTATGGGTGTCCAGCAGGTTCAGTCCCGCCATCACCTCGTAGGAAGGGATGATGCGCACTTCCAGCGGCAGAAGCAGGGTCATGAAAATGATCCAGAACAGCGGTGCTGCAAGGCGGAAGCGGAAATAGACAATGGCATAGGCGGCAAGCATGGAAATGATCACCTTGCCGACCGCAAATCCAATGCCGAGGATCAGGCTGTTTTTTAGCATGGTCGTGCCGAGCACCGATTTCATCACCCCGCCTTCGACGAACAACACTTCGCGATAGGTTTCGAAGAAATGGGTTCCAGGCCAGAATTGCAATCCGTTGCGCAGGATCGTCTCGGCATCATGGGTCGATGTGGCGAATGCCACCCAGACCGGCAGGCTCATGAAGATCACGCCGATGATCAGCACGGTGTGGGTATAGATAAGGCGCCAGTTGATCATGTTCATCTCATCGCCTCCCTAATAATGCACTTTCCGCTCGATAAAGCGGAATTGGACAACGGTTAGAGCCAGCACGATCAGCATCAGCACCACGGATTGGGCCGACGAGCCGCCGAGATCGGCGCCGCGGAAACCATCCTGAAAAACCTTGTAGACCAGCGTATTGGTGGCGCCGCCGGGGGCGCCCCTGGTGGTGGTGTCGATAATGCCGAAGGTTTCAAAGAAAGCGTAGGTTATGTTGATCACCATCAGGAAGAAGGTGGTCGGTGCCAGCAGCGGGAAGGTGATGGTCCAGAAGCGCCTTGTGGCGTTTTTGCAGTCCATGGTCGCCGCTTCAACCACCGAATGGGGAATGCCCTGCAGACCCGACAGGAAGAAGATGAAGTTCACCGAGACCTGTTTCCACACCGAAATTAGGATCACAACGAAACTGGCGTCAAAGGCGTCCAGCTTGTGGTCAAAGTCCCAGCCAATGGCGTTCATCAACTTGTAGAGATCGCCGATCAGCGGATGAAACATCAAATTGCCCATCAGGCCGGCAACCGGCGGGGCGATGGCATAGGCCCACATCAGGGTCGTCTTGTAGGTTCGGGCGCCGTGGATCACCTCATTGGCCTTCACTGCCAAAAGCAAGGCGATGGCCAGCGACAGAAGCGTTACCAAAGTCGAGAATACCACGGTAAAGCCGGCTGCCTGCAGCCAGGAGTTGCTGAGCACCGTATCTGAGTAATTCTTGAACCAGACGAATTGCGAGGACAGGCCGAAGGCGTCCTCAAGCAGAAAAGACTGGTAGATGGCCTGGGCCGCGGGCCACAGGAAAAACACAACAATAATGATGATTTGAGGCGCAATAAACAAATAGGGAATTGGGCTGTGTTCAAACTGAACGCGCTTCATCAACTGATCCCTTGAATTTCAAAAAGTCTGTAATAGAGGCTGGTGGCGCCGCCAGGGGCAGCGCCACCCGCAGTGAGCTGATTAGTTATAGGTAGAGTGGAAACGGGCCAGCAGGTCGTTTGACTCTTTTTCCATGGCGCTGAATGCCTCGTCGACAGACGCATTGCCGGAGAAAATGTCATCGAAATGCTTGTACATCACGTCACGAATCTGGACGTAATATCCAAGGCGATAGCCTTTGGTCCATTCGCCACCCGGCTGATTCAACTGCTGGATGCCGATTTCAGCATCTGGCGTTGAATTGTAATAGCCTTCTTTCTTGGCAAGGTCGTAGGCCGCATTGGTAATCGGCACATAACCGGTTTCCTGATGCCAGAAATACTGCATTTCAGGCTGAGTCAGGAAAGCCAGGAAGTCTGCAACGCCCTTGTTTTCCTCTTCCGACTTGCCGGACATGGCAAACAAAGCTGCGCCGCCGATAAAGGTACCTTTCGGCTCCGCAATGATGCTTTTCCAGTATGGCAGGAAGGAGGCGCCGAACTTGAAGTCTGCTGACTTGGTCAGACCACCGAACGAACCGGAAGAACCGAGCCACATGGCAACTTTTTTCTGCACAAACGCATCCTGGTTATCACCCCAGGCGCGGCCGTAGAAACCGTACCAGCCCTTGTCGAGCCATTCCTTCACCTTCGACCAGTGCATCTTCATGTGGTCGTTGTTGTAGAGGATTTTTACGTCGGTTGAATCGTAACCATTATTGCCGGTTGCCAGCTGAATGTTGTGGCGGCTGTGGAAGTTTTCAGAGAAAATCCACGGGCTGTGGCTCTGTGCCAGCGCCACATATCCAGCTTCCTTCAACTTGGGAGCAATTGCTTCCAGCTCTTCCCAGGTGCTCGGCGGATTGGCAATGCCGGCTTTGGCGAAGGCGTCCTTATTGTAATAGAGCAGTGGGGTTGAAGAGTTGAACGGCATGCCGATCATCTTGCCGTCTGAATCAGCATAGAAATAGCGCACACCGGCGATGTAATCACTGATATCAAAGCCGCCAGAATGTTTGGCCATCAGGTCGGCGACGGGAACGGTCGCGCCCTTGGCGTTGATGATGGTTGCCGCACCGGCGTCGAAAATCTGGATGATATTTGGCTGCTGTTTGGCGCGGAAGGCCGCGATGCCGGCAGTCATCGTATCTTCGTATCCACCCTTATAGGTGGCGACCAGGTTGTAGGTCGACTGGCTGGCATTGTATTTTGCAGCAATTTCATTGACGACTTCGCCAAGTCGACCGCCCATAGCGTGCCACCATTGAATGTCAGTCGCTGCCCATGCAGCGCTGCTTACCAGCGACGCTGATGCAAACATTGAAGTTATGAGAATCTTTTTTAGTTTCATGATTATCTCCCGAATAAGGGGTTGTTGCCTTGCCAGTGCCTTTGAGCCCAACCGCATGACATCAACATGACACACGACTGTGTGCCCACTCGATCCCTGTTCAAATACTAGGATCAATTTCAAGAAAGATGCAAATCGATTTAGGGACTAAATTCCCAAACCAGTCGGACGGTGGATAAGCTGCGACAAGGTTTCACCCCGGATTTACTTGCACTTGCGGATCAAATCTGGCCCAGTTGAATTTCTTGATGGAAAGGATGTGGCGCATGCCCGCAAAAATTATCACCCTGTTGATCTGCATGTTTATGTCTGCATCGACCGCCCTTGCATTTGACCTGCAGGGCCACCGCGGCGCCCGTGGACTGGCTCCGGAAAACACTTTGCCGGCATTCGCCAAGGCCCTGTCCATCGGGGTTACAACCCTGGAGCTGGATACCGGTATCTCCAGCGATGGCGTTGTTGTGGTGACCCACAATCCGACGCTGAAATCTTCATTGGTGCGCGATGCCAATGGCAAATGGGTGGATGAGGAACCGCGGATTTCTTCCATGACATTCGCCGAACTTCAGAAATTTGACGTCGGCGCCTATCGCCCCGGATCGCGCGAAGCATCGCGTTTTCCCCAACAGACGGGCATGGAAAATGTTGCCATGCCGTCACTGGCAGAATTGTTTGCCCTGGTTGAACGGTCGGGCAACAAGCAGGTCCGCTTCAACATCGAAACCAAGATCAATCCGACCAAGCCGGGCGATACAGTCGATCCTGAAAAATTCGCCAAGGCCCTGGTGGCCGAGGTGGAAAAGGCTGGCTTGTCAAACCGCGTCAGCATCCAGTCTTTCGACTGGCGCACGCTGCAGGTTGTCCAGTCGATCGCACCAGATATTCAAACCGTCTATCTCAGCGCTCAGCAGCGCTGGATGGACACGATTGCCGGCGGCGACGGCGGCGACGGCGGCAACTGGACAGCAGGGTTTAAGGTCAGCGATTATGACAATTCGGTTGCCAAAATGATCAAGGCTGCAGGTGGACAAGTCTGGTCGCCCTTCTATGGCGATCTCGCCGCCGATAAGGTGAAAAAGGCCCAGGCGCTTGGACTGGCGGTCATCCCCTGGACCGTCAACGAAGAAGCCGCAATGGAGACGCTGATGGATATGGGGGTAGACGGCATCATCACCGACTATCCCGACATATTGCGCAGCCTCATGCAGCGGCGTGGCATGGACCTGCCAGCGGCAACACCTGTTCAACCGTGAAATTTGTTCGCTTGCCTGAAAGGGTTTAGCAATCATGCGCAAGTAAAAGGCCTGGTCAGTTGGACCATCAACCAGTCAAAACCGGTTCCCAGGCGATAAATTCAGGTGTCGCATTTTGACCAGTGCAGCCACCAAACACCGAATAGCCTCTCCCGATGTACGTTTGGTCGGCCAAGCAAGTTTGCCATCCGGTACTGGGTTAACAGCTTGGGGAGAGCAAACAAATGTCTATTCAACCGCCATTTACGGCACTGGAGATTAAGAAGCAGGAGGGTGGGTTTTATCACGATAACAGCCTCCCAATTGCGGTTATCAGTAAGGGTATAATGGTCGCATTGGTGCTATGGGCACTGATCTGGCCAGCCAATGCCAACGGAACATTGGGCAGTCTGAACGGCCAGTTACTGGCGCTGTTCAATCAATTCTACATTGTCATCGTTGGCCTGTTCACGTTCTTCCTGCTGCTTGTCGCGATCATTCCGTCAAGCGGGCGTCGAATTATGGGACGACCGGGAGAGAAAACGGAATTTTCAAACTTTTCGTGGTTTTCGATGATGTTCGGAGCCGGGCTTGGTGTTGGTCTGATGGTGTTTGCGACCGCAGAACCGCTTGGACTTTGGGGGTCAAACCCCGTTGTCGTTGCCGGTGAGGTTGCGGGAAAAACGCCTGAAGCGGTGGAATCGGCCTATCGTTACACCTTTGCCCATTATGGATTTCATGCCTGGTCGATCTATGTGGTGACCGGCCTCAGCCTCGCCTATTATGCCTATACCCGCGACATGCCATTGACCATTCGCTCCGCACTGACACCGCTTTTCGGCAGGTTGATGAATGGTTTCCTGGGTCATGTCGTTGACGTTTTAGGCGTTGTCGCCACCATACTCGGGGTTTCCGTGACAATCGGTTTCGGGGTCAGCCAGTTTATTGATGGCGTTTACGCCATTACCGGGATGGAATGGATTATGAACCTGTCCGGTGACGTTCCCACGCCAAGCAAAGTCGGACTGGTGTCCGGATTGGTGGTGATCATGGGCCTGTCGATCATTTCGGCTGTATCGGGTGTCGGGCGCGGGGTTAAATATTTGTCTAACCTCAACCTTGTCCTGTCGCTGATTTTGCTGATGACATTCATCATTTTCGGCTCGTTCGTCTTCGCCATGTCCACCTATGTGTCGGCGATGGTGGATTACATCATGCACTTTCTGTCACTGAGTTTCGGGGCCTACGCTCCGCAGGACGCTGGTGCATTTGCTGCGGCATTGCCGGAAGCTGCCAAGCCTCTGGCCAGCGAGCTGATGGGTGGCGCAACCAACCCCTGGGGCAGCCTTGAGGGCTTCAAGAGCGGTCTTGAAGGAGCCGCAGCCGAACTGGACGAAGCGACAATCGCGTCGGTTTACGCAGCTGGCAATGAAGGGCGCCAATTCGCCTGGCAGGCAGCCTGGACAACGTTCTACTGGGCCTGGTGGATCGCGTTCTCGCCGTTTGTTGGTCTGTTCCTGGCGCGCATTTCCAAGGGACGTTCGGTGCGTGAGTTTATCATCGGATGTGTCATCGCACCGGCCCTCGTCTGCTTTGCCTGGATGACTATTCTGGGTGGCACCGCCATTGATCTTGAAATCAGCGGAGCAGCTCAGGGCGCCATTACCGGTGCATCGCAAACCAACCAGTTGTTTGCGACCCTGGGTCAGATGATTGAAGGCGGGCTGTTGTCCGGCCTGACAATCATGTGCGTGATTTTGATCATGACATTTCTGGTGACTTCCGCTGATTCCGGCATTCTGGTGATGAACACCATCATGTCCGGTGGCAGCCAGGAAACCGGCATCAAGCATCGTATAGTCTGGGGTCTGATCCTGACAGCGGTGATTGGTACGTTGATCCTGGCGGCTGGTAAGAACAATCCGATGGATGCGCTGAAAAATGCGATGATCATCGGCGCGCTGCCCTTCACCATGGTGATGGGTTTGATGTGCGTGGCTCTGGCCAAGGCCCTGTATCGCGACAGCGGGCGTGACAAGCTTGCAGAAGCTCCCGTACCAGCCGAGTAAGCCGACAAAAACTGCGGTCCGGCATCAGCCAGAATGTTAGCATTGTGGGTTGGTGCCGGGCCTGCGCCGTTTAGCGTCACTGAAGACGTTGACAGCTCCAATGCAGTGGAGCCGCGTACCGCTCCGCAAACTCCCTATCGCAATCCCTTCGGTGCCAGTTCCCCGATGGAGCTTTCCAATTCATCAGCGTCACTTTGGCTGCGACGGTCAAGTTTTGCGGTTGGTGGCAGCGGTGTATCGAATTCGTAGTCCGGTTCGACCTGCTGCCGCCGCCATATCTCCAGCATTTCCTTCCAGGCACCGGTCAGCGTCCGTGGCGCAGGCATGTCGTCGGCGATCTCGCGATGCAGCTTTTTGAGATTGTAACAGGGTACCCCCGCATACATGTGATGTTCGGTATGCCAGTTCATGTGCCAGTAAAGAAATTCAACAAAGGCAGGCAGCGTGATCGAGCGAACGCTTTTGCGGAAATCAGAAGTGTTCTGGCGAAGCCCGCAATGTTGGGGCAGCGCCACGAAGTAGCTCAGCCAATTGGCAATAAATCCGGACAGTGAGAAAATCAGCGGCAATACCCATTGGCCGGTCAATATGGCTATAACCAGAATCCAACCGTGAAACAGCAGCAAGCCCCGCGACCACCAGATTGAACTGACATGTTGGGCCGGCTGATCCGCATGCAGCGCCTTCAGCCATTCATTGCTGGGGATCTTGTCGGAGCCCACCCTGCCGGTGGCCGCCAGGATGGTGACGAGCACGGTGGAAATCAACCCGCCCTTACCGAAGGTTCTCCCCGGTTGGGTGAACAGATTGATGGTAAACATCTGTATTAAAAATGTTTTGCCCACTGATGGATGGAGCGGCAACAGGTTTTCCCGATCGCCCTGTGGATGCAGCGTATAGCGGTGATGATAGGTGTGACTGCTGGCATAATCGAAGGGGTCCCACCAGCTGATCATGCTGAAGACATATAGAAACAGCTTGTTCAGCCATTTCGTGCGGAACACGGAACCATGTCCCAGCTCGTGCGGCGCGGTGCCGGAAAAGAAACTGCCAATTGTGCCGTGGGCGAACAGGGCTGCAAAAAAGGCGATCCAGTTCGATTGCGACCAAAAATAATAGGTCAGCCCACCCGTGGCCATGAACAGCGCCAGATGCCCGCCTGCCTGACGCCATCCCTGCAGGTCGCTTCGCCTGGAAAGCTGACGCAGTTTCTCCGGTTCGAACTTGCTCCGATACCAGTTGACTTTGAGTGTTTCCCGCACCTCGGAAAGTGGCTGATAGCTCATAGCTGGCTGCCTTTGAGTCGATGCTGCTCCAAATCCCCTAAAGCCTATAACCTGCAATCAGCAAATGGAAACAGAATTGCGTCAATTTCAGCAGAGCAGGCTCTAAGCCTTTCCGGCGAGGGCCAGTGTCTGATCCCAAACCGCCTGTTCCAGTGGAACCGGGTTCATCTCGCTCTTGCCCTGGCCCGGCATGCGGGCACCGTCGTCCTGTGCCACACAATCGGCCACCGTCTGCAACCGGTCGAAGAATTCGGGAGAATTGCCGGGATCGATCAGCAGATAATATTGGCCGAGGTCATGGGGCGCGCCTTCGGGCGCCTTGAGAGGTTTGACATCGCGGCTCACCGTGCTGCCGGTCATTCCGGCGGCCAGCAATTCTGCCATCAGGCCAAAGCCCCAGCCCTTATAGCCGCCCATGCTGACCAGCGAGCCGGTGAGCGCCGCTGCCGGATCGGTGGTCGGCTGTCCATCTGCGTCCAGAGCCCAGCCGAGGGGAATGGCTTCGCCTGCCGCTTTGGCCATGGTGATTTTGCCGAGTGCGACCGTGGTTGTCGACTGGTCGAATTGCATGGCGATGCCGCCATTGCCGTCGGGCACCGAAAAGGCGGTGGGATTGGTGCCGATCACCCGGCTCTTTCCCCCCGGTGGTGCAACAATCGGTGAAGCATTGGTCAGACCCAGGCCAATCAAGCCCCGCCGGGCAATCTGTTCGGTAAAATAGCCCAGCGATGTGCAGGTATGTGCGTGACAAATGGCGAGGCTGGCAACGCCGTTTTCCCTGGCGGCTTGCAATGCCGCGGGAATCCCACGAGAGAATGCGGCCTGCGCGAAACCGAATTTAGCATCGACAACAATGGTGGCTGGTTTGGGTTGCGTCACGACCGGTTCGGCTGATCCATCGACCCGACCGGTTTGCAATTGCTGGCAATAGCTTTCCAGATAATAAAGACCGCAGATGCGGTTGCCCACTGCCTCTGCCTTGCGCACTGCGCGGGCAACTTCTTCGGCGATCCAGGTGAGCGCGCCATGCCGCTCCAATGCAGCTTTGGTGGTTTGTTCGATTTCGTCCAGGGATAGTTCTGGCATGGTGCTGTCCTGTCTGGTAGCCGGTGCGACGTCAGCCGCTACCATAGGGCTGTTCACCTCCAAATGGAATCAATTCTGTTCCAAATGGAATCGATTCTGTTCGTCGTCGGTGCGGGAATGGCTGGCGTCGCGCCAGGTACACTGGTGGACTGGCGAAGCTCAGACTTTGAGCGCAACGACCGCGACGCAATCACCCGATTTTACCAGTCCCGGAAAGTGCCGGGCGGCCAAAATGCCATGATGTTTGGCGCGATATTCGACCGGTGCAATTCCGGTGCGATCCTTTGGCCAGATGCGGGCCAGCACCTGTCCCTTTTCAACCGGGTCGCCGAGGTCAACCGTGGATTCAATCAATCCATCGACTTCAGAAATGGTGAAACAATCGCCATCGGGCATGTCGAGCTGGATGCTGGGCGCCTGTTCGATCTCGCCTTTCAAAATACCGGCATGGATCAGGATGTTGCGCGCACCCTTATTTGCAATGGCTGCAGAACGGGCGGTTGACGTGCCACCGCCGCCCAATTCGGTGGAGACGAAAACCTTTCCCATGTCCTCAACTGCCGTATCAATCATGCCGACACTGTCTATTTCCAGCAGCATCATGGAATAGGGGGCGTTGAAGGCCTGCATGGCAGCGATACAGGCTTTTTCATTTGCTTTGTTGTCCTGCACATGGGCAGCCGCAAAGGGGACAAAATCCAGCGTTTTGCCGCCGGAATGAAAATCAAGAACGATATCTGCCTGGGGCAGCAGGGTGCGGTAGACATAGTCGGCAATCTTTTCCGAGACGCTGCCATCCGGTCGGCCGGGGAAAATCCGGTTCATATTGCATTTGTCGATGGGCGACGTGCGGGTTGCCGCCAGGAATGCCGGGTAGTTGAGAAAGGGCATGATGATGACCCGCCCCGCAATCTCATCGACCTGAAATTCACTGGCCAGATTCTGCAGGGCGACCGGCCCTTCATATTCATCGCCGTGATTGGCTCCGGTCAGAAGGGCAGTGGGCCCTTCGCCGTTCTGGATGACGCAAATCGGAATCATGATTGACCCCCAGGCGGAATCATCGCGGCTATAGGGAAGATTCAGATGTCCGTGGTGAATGCCATCCTGGTCCAGGGGAATGGTCGGGGAGATCGGATTGTCTCTCATTCTCGTCAGTCCTTTATCACAAGTTTGCGCGCCACGTTTGCAAGGCATTCAGGGCCCGACTCACCAATTACAATACTTTCGGTGATTTCAAATCCGAAATCCTCCGCCCAGATACCGGTCATGAAGTGAAAGGTCATGTTGGTTTCCAATACCGACTTGTCGCCGGCGCGCAAGGACATGGTCCGTTCACCCCAATCCGGTGGATAGGAAACGCCAATGGGATAGCCGGTGCGGCTGTTCTTCTCGATACCGTATTTCTTCAATACCGCAAAAAAGGCATTGGCAATGTCTTCGCAGAGATTGCCCGCCCTGGCGACTGACAGTCCCGCCTCCATGCCTTCCAGGACCGCTTTTTCAACTTCCAGAAAGGCCTTCGGTGGCTTGCCCAGGAAAAGCGTTCTCGACAGCGGACAGTGATAGCGCCGATAGGCACCGGCAATCTCGAAGAATGTGCCTTCACCGGCCTTCATCGGGCTGTCGTTCCAGGTCAGATGGGGAGCCGCGGCATCTGTGCCGGAGGGGAGAAGCGGCACGATGGCCGGATAATCTCCACCGGCATCAATTGTCGCGTCATAGCGCAGGGCAGCGTCATAGATGTCGGCGACCAGATCGCATTTGCGGATACCCGGTTCGGCCTTTTCGACAATGCGCTGATGCATGCGTTCGACAATTTTGCCGGCGGTGCGCATATAGGCGAGTTCCTGCGGGGATTTTACCGCGCGCTGCCAGTTTACCAGCGCCGTGGCGTCCTGCTGTTCGGCATTTGGCAGGTTTTTCTGCAGCGATTGATGGGCGGCAGCAGAAAACCAGTAATTGTCCATCTCCACGCCAATGCTGCCGCTGGCCAATCCGCGATCGCTCAGCCTGGCGGACAGATAGTCCATCGGGTGCCGTTCGGTCGACTGAACATAATGATCGGGATAGCCGATCAGGTTGCCCGGATTCATATGACAGGTTCGCAGGGCACCATTGGCATCCTGTTCGCGGCCAAACCAGATCGGTTCATCCTCAAGACCCAGAACCACACATTGATGGACGTAGAACGACCAGCCATCATAGCCGGTCAGCCAGTTCATATTGGACGGATCAGATATGATCAGCAGGTCAAGCCCGCGCTGCTGCATGGCCTGGCGGGTCTTGGCAATTCGCAGCCGATATTCCTCAAGGGAAAAGTGTAGTTTCGCTTGGGTCATATGCGGCACTCAAAATGTTAATTGGCGAATTCAATTCCCGCACCCTGAGCCTGTGCCAGATTGTGCGCGAAAGTAGCTATTGCGGTGTCCTGAATACCGGTTCCGGTCAGGTCGGCGATGGTGATCTGGGCGTTGGTCTGCCGGCCTGTGGCGCTGCCGGCTATAATTTTTCCCAACTCTTCGCGACGTGAAATGGAGTCGGACAGACCGGCCGCCAGAGCAGAACGCAACTCGCCCAGAATTTCGGTCTGAGAGAAGCGATCAGCAACATAGAGATCGGCCTTGGCCAGGCAGGCGGCTTCAAGCTCGTTCTTGTGATCCTGATCCGATCCCATGGCCGTGACATGTTGACCACTGCGCAGCCAGTCGGCCTGGATCAGCGGGCTGGAAGAGGGGGTCGTGGTGACGATGATATCGGCCGCAGAAGCAGCTTTCTCCAGATCCGCAGCAGCAGTGACATCAATGGACAGATCCTGGGCAAGCTCTGCTGCCAGTTGTTCTGCCTTGCCGCCATCGCGCCCCCAGATGGCGGCCTGCTTGATGGGCCGCACAAGGGTTAAAGCCTTGAGCTGAAGCCGCGCCTGCATGCCGGTGCCAACGATACAGGCTGTCTGACTATCCTGTCTGGATAAATGCTTGGCAGCAACGGCTCCTGCAGCGGCCGTGCGGACGTCGGTTAGATAGCCATTGTCGAGCAACAGGGCCTGCAGAACGCCGGTGCTGGCTGAGAACAGGATCATCAGTCCGGAAGTGCTCGGCAGGCCGATTTTGGGATTGTCGAAAAAGCCCGGCGACATCTTGATGGCAAAGCTCTCAATGCCCGGCACATAGGCCGTTTTGACATCGACCTCGCCGTTATGTTCAGCAATGGCCATCGACAGGATCGGCGGCATCACCACATCACCGGTGGCGAGCGCTGCAAAGGCATCTTCAATACAAGAGACTGCCTTGGCATCGAGTTGGACAAGGTTGCGTAATTCAGCTTCGGTTAAAATCTTGATATTTGCCATCCCCTCAGCCTTCCTTGTCGAGATCGACATTTTCACCGGAAATGATCCGGTGATGCAGTTTCATGTCGATATTGCCACCGCTCAGCAGGCAAATCGTTTGCCCTTCCGGTCTGACCAAGCCTTCCAGCAGCGCAGCAATTGCCACTGAGCCCGACCCTTCGATGATTTGCCGCTCATGCCAATAGGCATGGCGAATGGCCCTGGCAATCGCCACCTCGTTGACCAGCACGACTTCATCGACCAGCCGATTGACCATCGAAAACGTATATTGATTGTCGAGACCGATGCCGCCGCCAAGCGAATCTGCCAGTGTGGTGAGTTCAGGGACATGCACAGGTTTGCCCGCCTTCAACGCGGCATGCATGGCCGCCCCGCGTTCCATTGAAACACCGATGACCTTGATATCCGGATTGAGAGATTTGAGCGCCAGTGCCACCCCTGAAATTAGTCCGCCACCTGATACCTGAATGACAGCGGTGTCGATGTCCTTGATCTGCTCGTGCAGTTCCAGGCCCAATGTTCCTTGTCCGGCAATAATGTCGGCATGATCGAATGGTGGAATCAGGGTCATCCCTTCTTCCTCTACCAGACGGTCGACCTCCACCTGCGCATCGTCCTGGGACCGCCCAACTATGCGGACTTCGGCGCCCTGGGCCCTGATGCCTTCGACCTTGTTTTCGGGAACCAGAGACGACATGCAGACAATGCAATTCACCCCATTTTCCCGTGCGGCATAGGCAAGGCCACGCCCGTGATTGCCGGTGGATACGCCGACTACTCCGCGGGCGCGGTCCGTCTCGGGCAGTTTCAAAATTGCATTGGTTGCACCGCGAAGTTTGAAACTGCCGGTCACCTGCTGATGCTCAAGTTTGAGATGAACCGGCACGCCGCACTTTTCGGTCAGGAAGGGCGAAAGCGCAAATGGGGTTTCCCGTATGGTGGAGGCTATACGCTGCCGTGCGGCCTTAATGTCGTCGATCGTGATCAATGTTCTGGCGTCCAATTTCGGGGTGTCCTTCAAATCACAATGTATCTTTGTTGAACAGATTGCCGAAGTCTTTTCGACCCCCTTCAATGCCCGCATGGCGCATCAGAGCCCAGGCCGTTGCCTGGTTTGAGGTGACGACCGGTTTGCCAGTTATGCGTTCGATCTCCTCGATGGCGTGGATTGCCGGCAGGGCGGTGCAGGAAACAAAAAAAGCTTCGGTATCAGTCGTGTCGGTTGCCAGGGTTGCCGCGACAATGGTTTGGCGGGTGACACGCGCCATTTCGCGATCGTCATCAATGCCAAGGCAATGGAATTTTTGAATCTCCAGTCCCTGGCTGGTGAAATAGGAGGCCATCGGTTCGCTGGTCTCAATTCTGTAGGGAGTCAGAACTGACACCTTTTTGACGCCAAGTTGTTTGAACGCCATCAATGCGGCACCGCTTGGCGTGACCACCGGCACATCTGTCAGCACGTCGTTGATGACCTGGGTAACCTCCTGATCTCCAATGACCACTGATGCAGCGGTGCAGGAATAGCAAACCGCATTCAGTGGTCCAACAGGGAGCAACAGTTCCGCGGCAGACCGAATACGCGGCGCCATTCTGCGCAGATTTTCGGGTGTGGTGGGGTTTTCAAAGGCCACGCGAGTGACATAGAGCGAAGCCCGGTCTTCAGGAATTTGCCTGTAGAAATCGCCCTCGCTGGTCAGGTCAGTCGACAAGGCGATGATGCCCAGTCGGGCAACCGCATTTTTATCCTTGTAGCTGATCAATTCCGGGGAGAGAGAAATGCCATTCGCCGTCATCTATTTACGCTTTCAAACAAGAACCGCATCAGACAACCATGACCGGCACATTTGCCAGACTGGTTACCTTGTGTGAAACGCTGCCAAGCAAAAAGTTCTCAATGTCACCGGTTCCCCTGGCACCAAGGATAATAAGATCGGCTCCATGTTCTTCGCCAAAGGCGACGATGGTTCGCGCCGGTGGTCCCCGTTTGACAAATGCCCGGGGGCTCTGGCTGCCCGCCTCGATGGCCTGAGCCTTGGCGGCTTCAACAATTTCCTTGGCGTGGTCGCGCATTACATCGTCAACGACATTTTGTGGCTCATCTACCTTGATCATGGAAAGGGAACCTTCCAGCAAAGACTGGTGCCTGAAGACGGTCAGGATGATCAATTCGCCGCCGCACAGAGTTTGCAGCTTCACCGCCTGGGCCACCGCCGCCTGCGAGGCCTGGGAACCGTCAACTGCAACCAAAATTTTGTTAAACATTGTCGAACTCTGCTTTATCTGAAGGCCACGTCACGCAGGAACAGCGCGATCTGTGGGAAGAAAATCATCAATACGGAAACGAGCAGCAGCATGATGACAAAGGGAGGCGATCCCCGGACGACTTCCAGATAGGGGCGCTTGAACACGGCAACTGCCGTGAAGATGTCACACCCAAAGGGCGGCGTTGCGGAACCAATGGCTGCCTGCAGGGTGATCAGCGTCCCGACAAGAATGGGATCCAGGCCGGTCTTGGCGACAACCGGTGCAAATATTGGCACCAGGATCAGGATCACGACGATGGGATCGACAAACATGCAGCCAATGAAGAAGGCAATGGCGATGACGAACAGCACGCCGATCTGGTCCATCTGGTCAATACCGACCGCGCTGAGCAATTGCTGGGGAATTTGTGCAAAGGACAACACCCAGGCGAAGGCGGCACCGGCGCCGACAAGAATGAATACAACGGCAGTGACCATGCCGGTGGAAAGGGCCACCGGATACAGGTCCCTGATCCGCATGGAGCGGTAGATCACCGCTTCCAGAAACAGAGCATAGAGAACGCTTGCAGCGGCAGCTTCGGTGGGGCTGAAAATGCCGCCAAATATGCCGCCAATGATCAGCAAGGGGAAACCCAGCGGCCACAGGGCGCGCTTGACGGCGGTTGCCCGTTCCGACCAGCTGGCAGCTGGTTCGGTGGGCACATTCATCACCTTGGCGTAGATCATGCTGTAGATTGAGAACATGGCCAGTATCAGCAATCCCGGCCCCAGGCCCGCCACGAACAATTCGGGAATAGAGGCTTTCGCCACAACGCCGTAGATAATCATGCCGATGCTGGGTGGGATCAAAAAGGCAATATCGCTTGAATTGACGATCAGCGCCAGGACGAAGGAATCCTTGTAACCGCCCTTCAGCATGCGTGGCCGCAAGGGCGTGCCGACGGCGACAACCGTTGCCTGGGTTGAGCCGGATACGGCGCCAAACAATGCACAGGCCGAAGCCGTGCTGACCGCAAGACCACCTCTGACGTGACCGATAAAGGCCATCACCATGTCGATCAGGCGATTGGCGGACTGCCCCTTGGTCATGATGTCGGCGGCCAGAATGAACATCGGCACGGCGATCAGGGAGGCGGGGCGAATGCCACCCAACATCTGCTGGATCATGAATTCGGCCTTGTCCAGCGAACCGAATAGTTGAACCACGCCGATAAAGGCGCCGGTGATCAGCGGGATCATCATCGGGAAGCCAAGAAGCAACAGGACGACCATTGAAAGGAAAATTGCAAGTGCCATGATCAGATCTCCAATTCCTGAGAATCGGTTTCCAGCAGATCGGTGGAGAGGTAAATTCCATCCTCCCGCAGGTTTTTCACCATGGTCAGCGCATATTGTATGCCGGTGACCAGCAGTCCAACCGGCACCCACAAATAGCTGATGTAAACCGGGATGCCCAAGGCTGGATAAACCCGGCCCTTCGACTGAAGATTGAGAATGTATTGAACCGCATACCAGGCCAGTGCCAGCATCAGGATTGCCGTCACGCCGGTGATGATTATCATCAGAATTTTGCGCGTCCGCTCGGGCAGGGCGTCGGAAATTGCCGACATGCGGATATGCCTGCCATGGCGCGCCGCATAGCCAATCCCGGCAAAGGTGACCAGCAGAATGAAGATGCTGTTGAGCTCTTCTGCATAGGCAATGGAGTGATTGAAGACGAACCGGCTGATGACATTGGTGATGGTGTTGATCGCCATGGCAATCACGCCAAATGCCATGATGATTTCTTCAAGCTTGGCGATCGCCCGATCAATTGAATCTATCAACCCGATTATGCCGGATGAATTTTCTGTTTTTTCACTCACGGTTTTGTTCCACGGGTTGGGGGAATAGGGGGCTGCCCCTCTGGCAAATCACTGGGGGAAAATCACCGGGTTGTACCTTTCGGATGACCCGGTGAGTGTTGTTGTTGCGGTGGAAACAAGACCCGTTTTTAAGGGAGTAAGGCTCCGTTACCGCCGCCGGCGTCACCGACGCCGCTGCCGTCAGGAAGGCGGCTTATTTGGATGCCTCCAGATCCTTCTTCATCTGCTCCAGGATCTTTTTGCCCCGTTCACCGGCGCGGGCGATAAAGGCTGCCTCTACGTCTTTTGCCCGTGCTTTGAATGCGGCACGCTCGGCCTCTGTCAGGCGAACGATCTTGTAGCCAGGATTGGTTTCCTTGATCTTGTTCAGGCCGGTCTCATCAAGCTGCACAGCGACATCGAGAATGTAGTCATGGGCAACTTTGGTGGCGTTCTGGATCAGTTGTTTGTCGGCATCGCTGAGGCCGTCATAAAAGTCGGCATTGGCCATGACAGCCGTCGTGTATTGCCCGTGGCCGGTATAGGTCATCACCTTTGTCAGATTGTCCAGGCCATAGGCCTCAATCCAGATAGTCGGGTTTTCCTGGCCGTCCACCATATTGGTTTTCAATGCGCCGATCAGTTCGCCCCAGGGCATGGCAATGGGGGATGCGCCGAAGGCCTTGTAGGTTTCCAGCAACAATGGCGATGTCATCGTGCGGATTTTCATGCCTTCCAGCTCAGCCGGTGTGCGGAATTCTTCCATGGTGGTCACCACCATTTCGCCTTCCGGGAAAACTGACAGAAGTTCCAGGCCCTGTTCACGATAAATGCCGTGGAACATTTCATTGATGGCAACGCCTTCCTTGAAAAACTTGCGCACCTGTTCTGGATCTGTTGGCTGAATATAGGGCACCAGAAACGCCTCGGCTTCCGGGATCAGCGCGCCGGTAAATCCTGGCGACTGGTCGATAAACTGAAGCAGTCCGGCCTGTGCCTGTTCCATGGCATCGGCCGATTCACCCAGCGAGCCAACCGGATAAATCTGAATTGTATGATCCGAGTTCTTCTCGATCTCTTCCTTGAATTTGAGTGCATACATGCCCTGGGGGTCGGTCAAACCCTCCTCCATGGCATATTTCCAGTTGTCGGCTTGCGCGGAAAGTGTTCCGGCGATGAGCATGGCTGCAGCTGCAGCACCGCTCATAAGTGTGCGAATTTTGAATGTCATTTGGTGCTTATCCTCCGTGAATTGCCAATCCAGATTTCCGGAAATGCCCATCGGCCGATCTGTTATTTCTGTCACAAGCAGATGAGGGCATTAGCCGGATACAACACGGCAATGCGCCGTCCCATTCCGATTGCTATGACTTCGGCAGCATAGAAACAATGACAAAATCATGTCAATTATTTTATTAAATCATGACAATTTTTCAAAGATGAATACTGTCGAGATCCGGCTGTCTCATCAACAGGCTGCGTACAACCGAGAGCCCGTTCACCAGCTCTTCCTGCGAGGTGGGACCGAGGCAGATTCGCACCGCATTGGCGACCTTGCCGGCATCCACGGCAAAGGCGGACCCGGGACCAACAGCGACGCCATTTTCGCGCAATTGGGCAACAAAGGCCTCTTCGCCCCAATATTGAGGAAGCGGCAACCAGATGTGCATTCCGTGGGGGCTTGCCAGATAGTCAACGTTGGAAAAGTGACGCGCCACCAGGCTGTTGCGGGTGGCCAGTGCCGACTTTTGCCATTCCAGCAATTTCACCGCCGTGCCGTCGGCAATCCATCTCGTGGCGATCTCCACTGACATGGCCGTGGCCATCCAATTTGTCACCAGGTGGCGGTTTCGGGCGGCAGCTGCGAGGGAATCGGGCATCACCAGATAGCCGGTGCGCAGGCCCGGCATGACGCATTTAGACAGGCCGGTAAAATACAGCACCCGATCAGGCGCCAGACTGGCAATCGGCGGCAGGCGGTCGGGTTGAATTGGCCCCCAGGCATCATTTTCGATGATCGTGAAGTCATATTTACGGGCAAGTTCGGCGATGTCTTTGCGTCGCGAAAGCCCCATTATCCGCGCTTTTGGATTAAGGCCGTCGGGCATTGTATAGAGGGCCTTGGGGTGATGGGCGAGGCAAAAGCGTTCCAGTTCTTCGGGAACAAGCCCCTCCTCATCGGTCGCGCAGCCGCTCAATTTCAACCCCAGATAGCCGGTCAGCGGGCGCAGGGTGTGATGACCGAAATCCTCGGTGACAATGTGATCCCCCGGCCGCGCCGCAGTCATCAGCGCGACTGTCATGGAGGCCGTGCTGCCATTGGTCAGCAGAATAGAATTTGCCGCCACGTCCAGGCCGCAGATCTGAAGCCAGTTTTTTGCCTGTTCCAGATAGGGATGGCGCGTTGCTGTTGGACGGAACGACAAAACCACGTCCGCCGGCAGGTTGTCGGACAGGTTGCGCAGAGCCGCGCGCATGGCGTCAATGTGAATTTGCTCGCAGACAGGCTTCAGAATGGAAAAATCGATCAGCTTGTTGCGTTGATCGGCCGGCAGGTAGAAGTGAGATGTTTTGGTGTCGCTCTGGCTTCCCAATACATAGGAGCCGCGGCCAACTTCCCCGGCAATGGCGCCGACGCGGATCAGTTCTTCGTAGGCGCGGCTGACGGTCTGGATGCTAATATCCAGATCATAAGCAAGATCACGGTGGGTTGGCAGGCGGTCTCCTATCGTGAAGTCGCCGTTTTCGATGGCCCTGAGCAGGGCATTGGCCAACGAGCGATAGACAGGGCGGGTCAGTTCAGATTTCTTGGGCGGCCAGATTGTCATGACTAGGTTTTGAGCATATTCATGACAATTAGCAAGTTTAATTTTCAGGAGTCTTGGTTGATATGAAGCTGGAGAAACTCGATAAGCGCGACATCAACATCCTGAAAATTCTGTCACAGGATGGACGCATCAAGATCGCCGATCTTGCCCGGCAATTGAACCTGACCGCGACACCCTGCTGGGAGCGGGTAAAGCGGTTGGAAAGGTTGGGGATCATCAAATCCTACCGGGCCGAAATCGCGCTGCAAAAGGTCGCCACCCAAATATCCGTATTTGTTGTGTTGGAGCTGGAGAACCACCGGGCTGAAACCTTCCAATTGTTTGAACGCAGCGTGGTGAAATACGAGCAGGTCATCGATTGCTGGGCAATCGGCGGTGGCTATGACTATCTCATGCAAGTGGTGGCGCGGGATGTTGAGGATTACCAGAACCTGATGGACCGGCTGTTGGACCAGCGCATGGGGATCGCCCATTACGTGACCTATGTGGTCACCAAGAGCATCAAAAGCAACCCGGTGCCGCCCTTCGACATGTTGCTGGACGACAGCTGAGCGGCGCGCGCCGAGCGCCGCGCGGCGCGCTGGCGACTTTTGGACGAAATGCCTGCTGGCTTGGCAAAGAAAAGATGATTCATCTTTTCTGGCACCGCAGTTTGGGGCCTTTGTCTGGCGGACTGGATCTAGAACCGCTGCAGCCCATTTTTGCATGCAGGACCCGTGATGACTTATTCAGCCGGAAAATTTGACATCGAGACAAGCGCCCTGTTGCGCTCCAGCGGTTTCGTCAATGGTAAATGGGTCAGCTCCGCCACCGGAAAATCTATCCAGGTCAGCAATCCTGCCGACCAACAGCAAATCGGTCAGGTCACCCGTTTTTCATCCGCGGAAAGCGCCGACGTGGTTGATATTGCCCAGCGCAGTTTTGCCGGCTGGTCGTCTCAGCTGCCGCAGCAACGTTCAGCGATCCTGCGACGCTGGTTTGAACTGGTCATGGAGAGCAGGGAAGAACTTGCCCAGATCATGGTCCTGGAGCAAGGCAAGCCGATTTCGGAGGCCCGCGGCGAGATCGATTATGCCGCATCCTTCATCGAATATTATGCCGAAGAAGCCAAGCGCCCGAATATTGAGAGCGTTACGTCCCACCTGGCTGACGCGGAGATGGAAATCTGGCTTGAACCGGTGGGCGTGGTGGCGCTGATAACCCCGTGGAACTTCCCGTCTGCCATGTTGACGCGCAAGGCCGCGGCCGCCCTGGCGGCGGGCTGCACCATCGTTGCCCATCCGTCTGAGGAGGCCCCGTTTTCGGCCCTCGCCCTGTGTGAACTGGCAGCCCAGGCAGGCCTGCCGGAAGGTGTGTTGAATGTGGTCACCGGCCATGCTCCGGAGATTGTCGAGCCGTGGACCCAGGATCCAAGAGTACGCGCGCTTTCCTTCACCGGGTCGACCGAAATCGGTCGGCTGCTCTATGGCCAATGCGCCGCCACGGTCAAGAAACTGGTGCTCGAGCTGGGAGGTCATGCGCCCTTCATCGTGTTTGATGATGCCGATATCGACCTGGCTGTCGAAGAAGCGATTAAGGCGAAGTTTGCCACCTCTGGTCAGGACTGCCTTGGCGCCAACCGAGTCTATATCCAGCGCAACATTTACGAAGCGTTCTGCCAAAAGTTCCTGGCCGCTGCTAAGGCCCTGTCGGTCGGCCCCGGCCACGAGGACCCCGATATCGGTCCGCTGATGAATGCCCGGGCGGTTGGCAAACAGGAAGAGCATGTAGCTGACGCCCTGGCCCGCGGTGCCAAAATTGGCTGTGGCGGTACAATCAACCCCTTGGGACCCCTGTTTTTCAACCCGACGGTGCTGCTTGATGTGCCGGATGATGCGCTGATCATGCGCGAAGAATCTTTCGGTCCGGTGGCGCCACTCAGCCCTTTTGACGACGAGAGTGAACTGCTGGAGCGGGCCAATGCCAGCGAATTCGGGCTGGTTGCCTATTTGCACACTAACGACCCGCGCCGCATCTACCGGATGAGCCGTGCACTGCAATACGGCATGGTCGCCGTCAACCGGACAAAGGTGACCGGTGCGCCGATTCCCTTTGGCGGCATGAAACAGTCCGGTCTGGGCCGTGAAGGTGCCCGCCAGGGCATGGAAGAATTTATGGAAATCAAATATGTATGCCGCGATTGGGCCTGACACGTAAGGAATTTGAAATGCTTAGAAATGATCAACTCGACCAGTGGGACCGGGACCACTTTTTCCACGCCTCCTCTCATCTGGCCCAACATGCCCGCGGTGAAAGCCCCAACAGGATCGTCTCGGGCGGCGAGGGGGTGTTCATTGAAGACCGTGATGGCAATAGATTGCTGGATGCCTTTGCCGGGCTTTATTGTGTCAATATCGGCTATGGCCGCCAGGAAGTGGCTGAGGCTATCGCCAAACAGGCGCAGGAGCTTGCCTATTATCATTCCTATGTCGGTCACGGCACGGAAGCATCGATCACGCTTGCTAAAATGATCATTGACCGGGCGCCGACAAACATGTCGCGGGTTTATTTTGGGCTATCTGGTTCCGACGCCAATGAAACCAATATCAAGCTCGTGTGGTACTACAACAATATCCTCGGTCGCCCCGAAAAGAAGAAGATCATATCCCGCTGGCGCGGCTATCACGGTTCCGGCCTGATGACCGGATCCCTGACCGGACTGGAACTGTTTCACAAGAAGTTCGATCTGCCACTGACGCAGGTGCTGCACACCCAGGCGCCCTATTATTTTCGTCGCGAAGACCGCTCCATGTCGGAAGAGCAGTTTTCCGCCCATTGTGCTGCCGAACTGGAAAAGATGATTGTATCAGAAGGTCCCGAAACCATTGCCGCCTTTATCGGCGAACCGGTATTGGGAACCGGGGGCATCGTGCCGCCGCCAGCCGGTTATTGGCAGGCCATTCAGACCGTCCTGAAAAAATACGACATCCTTTTGATTGCCGATGAGGTTGTCACCGGCTTTGGCCGCCTTGGTTCAATGATGGGGTCGACCCATTATGGGATCGAACCGGATATTATCACCATCGCCAAGGGTCTGACCTCCGCCTATGCCCCGCTTTCCGGTTCGATTGTATCGGACAGGGTGTGGAAGGTGCTTGAGGACGGCACCGATGAAAACGGCCCCATTGGCCATGGCTGGACATATTCGGCCCATCCGATTGGTGCCGCCGCCGGGGTCGCCAATCTGCAGGTGGTGGACCGGTTGAACCTGGTGGACAATGCCCGCGACACCGGTGCCTATCTCAACCGCCAGATGGAAGCGGCATTGGCGGGTCATGACAATGTCGGCGATATTCGTGGTGAAGGGTTGCTCTGCGCAGTGGAGCTCGTCGAAAACCGGGCCGATCATGTGTTGTATGACCCGGCGAAGAAGATTGCCCCGACGGTGGTTGCCGATATGGCAACACGCGGGGTGATTGCCCGCGCCATGCCTCAGGGAGATATTATCGGTTTTGCCCCGCCTTTATGCGTAACCAGAGCGGAGGTCGACCAGATTGTGACAACCACCAAACAGGCGATTGAGGCCGTGATTTGAGCAATTGAGGCGCGTGGGCAACGTGCCTGGTCACGCAATTGAATGGAAATGGAATGCCGTCAGAATCCGTGGCTGCTGCGGATCATGTCGGCGGCTTTTTCGCCAATCATGATTGCCGCCGCGTTGGTGTTCGACGACACGATAGTCGGCATCACCGAAGCGTCTGCCACCCGCAACCCGTCAATGCCGTTGAAGCGCAGTTGCGGGTCGAGCACGGCGTTGGGATCAATGCCCATGCGACAGGTGCCGGCGGCATGGTGCGTCGTCTTGGAATGCTGGCAAATGTGATTGAAATAATCTTCGTCGCTTTTCACATCAGGGCCGGGCAGGCGCTCCGCCCTGATGAACGGCTTCAGCGGTTCCTGGGCCAGGATTTTCTGGGTCAGTTTCAACCCCTCGATGGAAAGCTCCCGATCCCGGGGGTCGGACAGATAATTGGGATCGATGAGCGGGTCTGCCGCCGGGTCGGCGCTTTGCAGGCGCACGGTTCCCCGCGACCGTGGGCGTAGATAACAGGAGTTCAGCGTGACACCCCCGTCGGGCATCGAGGCGACGCCGGATTCAATGCCGGTGCCGAGGCCCAGATGAAGCTGCACATCGGGGGACCGTGCCTCCGGATCGACATACCAGAATCCGCCTGTTTCAAACAGACTGGAGGCAACGGGGCCTTTTCTGGTCAACAGATATTGCACGGCGGCGACGGCCGACAGGTGGGGCTTGGCAAAGCGGTCATAGGTGTGCGGACCGGTCACTTCGCAAATGGTATAAAGATCGAGATGATCCTGGAGATTTTCGCCAACCTGCGGCTGGTCCAGCTCAACGGCAATGCCCAAATCCTGCAGATGTTCAGCCGGGCCGATACCGGATAATTGCAGCAGTTTCGGCGAGCCGATTGCACCGGACGACAAGATGACTTCCTTGGCGGCGGGTATGTGGCGGCCATCTGCCATTTCCACACCGCTTGCCCTGCCTGACTCAATCCGGATTCGCATTACCTGGGCATTGGTCTCTACCGTCAGGTTTTTTCGATTTCTATTGGGAGCAAGGTAGGACATGGCAACCGATGACCGCCGGGCATTGCGCTGGGTCAGCTGATAAAAGCCGGCACCGTCCTGCACTTCGCCAGTCAGATCCTCATTGCGGGGAATACCCAGTTGAGCTGCGGCCTCCAGATAAGCATCGCAAATCGGCAGCGGTGCCGACGGTTGGGAAACCCCCAGCGGTCCGCCTTTGCCGTGATAGTGATTGTCCCAACTGTCATTGTCCTCGGCCTTGCGGAAATAGGGCAAAACGTCGTCATAGGACCAACCGTCGCAACCCATCTGGCGCCACTCGTCATAGTCCAGCGCGTTGCCTCTGGTATAGACCTGGGCATTGATCGACGACCCGCCGCCAATCACCTTGGCTTGAGTATAGCGAAACACCTTATCCTGCATGTGGCGCTGGGGAACCGTGTGCCAGCCCCAACTGCCAATGCCCTTGGTCATTTTGGCAAAGCCAGCGGGCAGATGGTAAAAGGGATGTCGGTCACCGCCGCCAGCTTCCAGCAACAGCACATTGACCGCCGGGTCCTCCGTCAATCGCGCCGCCAGAACGCAACCGGCCGATCCACCGCCAATAATAATGAAGTCGTATCCCTGAGCCATTCCCGTCACCTCTGTTGTCGTTCGGCAGATATCGCAGCGCTATTCTCCGGTGAATTTTGCCGGACGCTTGTCGCGAAATGCGGCGACCCCCTCTGCCTTGTCAGCGCTTGCGGCAATGGCGGCACTGCCCAGCATGTCCACCATGGCATTGGCATCTTCCCCCTGACCGGCATGGATCATCGATTTGATGATCTCGACTGCGCGTGGCGACAGGGTTGCAACCCGTTCCAGCATCTCCCGTGCGACCGCTGCAGCATCGTCAGAGACTTCAGCAACAAAGCCCAATTGATGGGCCCGATTCGCGTCGATGCGGCGGCCAAACAGGGCCATTTCCTTGATCACCGGCTCCGGCAACAAGCGCCCCAGGCGCTGGGTCCCGGACCAACCTGGAATGATGCCAACACTGGCCTCCGGCAGGGCAAGCGTCGCCTTGGGCACCATCACCCGGGCATCACAGGCGGCGGCCAGTTCCAGTCCACCTCCAAATGCGTGGCCGGTGAGCACCGCGATACTCGGTTTGGTCAGGCGTGCCAGGCGATCAAAGATGCGGTGGCCATCGCGCACCCAGCGGCGGGCAAAGGCAGCAGGGGTCAAGTCCCCCCAGCCATTGATATCAGCTCCGGCACAAAAAGCGCGTTCCCCCTCTGCCGTAACCAATAGTCCGACTATCTCGTCACGTCGGTCGATTGTCTCAAGATGGTCAGCAAGCTGGTCGAGCATGGCGACGGTAAAGGCGTTGAGCTTGGTTGGGTTGTCGAGCCGCAGCTCGGCGATTCGGTCTTCGATAATCAGATGAACGGCGCTCATACTCTCCACCTCATGATCGAGGTCCCCGGCAAGGTTTTCAGCATGATAACGGCAATATTTGCAAACTGCACCCTGCTTTGGGCGGTGATATCAATTTCTCGCGGTGAACCCATATTTAGCCGCATCTTTGATTGATTTTCGACCAAATAGGCCTATCCTGTGCGCAGATTCATCCGGACCAGGGAATGCCGATTGCGGCATATTGGGTTTATGGGCAAGCCGTTCTTAAGCACGTCGTTTACCGTTATCACCGCATGTGTCATTTCAAGCGGAGAGGTCATTGCTGCCGACGCGGAATGGCTGGATGTGCAGGCTTCCCTGCCGGCAGTATCGGCGCCCAATGCGAAAATATCCGGTGGCGGAATTTTTTCCGAGGAAAGCCTTGGTGTCATTGAAGGTTCGTTTTCAGCACCTCTTACCCACAGCACCGGTCTGCAGATTGATGGTCTGGGTGGTTTTGGCAATGGTGACGGATCGTTTGGCGTTGGTGCACACGTATTTTGGCGCGACCCAGGCGAAGGGCTGATCGGTGTTTATGGCAGCTATACCAGTGTTGACTGGGGCAGTGCAGACTATGAACACCTGACCATCGGCATCGAAGGTCAGGCCTATCTGGACACAGTCAGCCTGGAAGGCATTGTCGGATATGAGGGTGGCAATAACGTCGAAAGCGGTGTGTTCGGCATATTCAACGTTGCTGTCTATCCAACCGAAGACCTGCGCCTGTTTGCCGGGCTCCGTCATATTCAGGATAACACCTTTGGTGCGCTGGGAGTTGAATACCAGTTTTCCGGAACGTTGGGTGATTCTGGCGTAAGCGTATTTGCTGAAGATCGCTTTGATGGAGACGGGGACAATCAGTTTTGGGCCGGTCTGCGAATTCATTTTGGAGAGTCAAAATCCCTCATGCGTCGGCATCGCGAGGACGACCCGTTCAATCCGACGCTCGACTTCCTGTTTGAAGCTTCGGTCGATGATAGCATGGCAGCGCCGACGCCTTCGATGGAACCGACACCTCCCATGGAGCCCACGCCGCCGCCAACTCCATCCCCCGTCCCATAGAGTCAGCCAGGCTCTGGTCTGACTATTGCGCAATTGCGCAGACAAAGTCTTCACGTTTTCCGTTTGCCAAAGCGGGTATTTCGGCGACGGGAACCAGATCGACTGTCACCTTGAACCCAAATGAGTCCTCCAACTCCTGATGCAGAATTGCGATCGTGGCACGGGAAGGCGCGGTACTGGTTGGCTGAAAGCGAATGACAAAGCGCTGCGGTGCCTGTTGGACAATTTGAACTGCCGCCGCTTTCAGGTGGTGGGCCAATTGGTTGAGGATTGCGCGATTGGGGCGAAAACGCCCGCCCTGGGGATGATGAAACAAATCTCCCAGCCTGCCGTCGATCTGCGCAATGCTGGTGCCCTGGGCGCGCCAACACGTGCCATCTGCCAAAGTAACTTCATCGCCCAGTTCATAGCGGATCAGCGGCATCGCATAACTATAGAGCGGCGTTGTCAATATGCGGCCGGTCTGACCTGGCCCGACCGGCTTAAGGTGATTGTCCACCACGTCCGCGTGGATTACCTCCTCAGCCACGTGATAGGTGCCACAATCGGGACACTCAATGGCAATATGGCCAATTTCGTCGGCTGTATATCTCGCATAAGGACGAACGCCGAACACCAGATCAATTCGATCACCGATCAATTCCGTGCGGGTCTCGCCAAAGGTGCCTATGCTTTTCAGGCGATATTCCGGCTTTTTTTCCTGGGCCAGATATTCATTTGCTATGGCAAACAGCAGCCGCGGATTGATGTTGAGATGGTCCGGTTTCAGTTCTTCCAGTCGGTTGAAAATATGTTGCGTCGGCAATTGCCCGTTAATCGTCACGCAGCGTCCAGCAACGCCCAGGGATTTGTATACCGGCGCCCAGTGGTCATGCTCGCTTTCAAATTGACCCTCTTCCAGCGGGGTTGCGTATACGAGGACGAGAAATTCACTGGGGTCGATCCCGTGCCAATTATGCAACCGCCGTCCGATGCAATTGGCGGCGATGACCTGGCTGTCGGTCCACAGGGCCTTAACCGGTTGACCGCTTGATCCTGAGCTTTGAGCCAGCCGCGTATTTCCGAAATTTTCTGGCACATCGTTGCTCTTCAGGGCATCAAAATTGTCTGCCAGATCCCTGCGGGTCAGCGGTGGAATGTCAGACCAGGCTTCCAATGAGAATTGGTCCTGTTGATCAAACAGGGGGGCCAGTCGGTCGGCATAAAATTCTGTCGTATTGCGCGCATGACGGCAAAGGCGTTCCAGCATGATGTCGTGCTGCTGCTTAAGCTGCGACCGAGGAAGCGTCTCGCAGCCGTCAAGCATCTGGCAATAGCCTCGTGTCACCTGATCCTGGTTCATCTTGCTGTTTTATCCCGTCGACTGGTTGTCGTGGTCTTCTGCCTTGACGGCATCGACGACGGTCTGGGTGAGTTGTTTGCCGACAAAATCGCTGAAATGGTCGATGATCGGCTGCCGGGGCAGACCAACTTCGTCAAAGCCGATCAGATAGTTGCGGATGCGGTCTTCCCAGATGATGGGATAAGGCACGCCCTGGAGCCGCTTAAAACGGTGGACCCAACGCAAAAACGGCAGGCACAGCGCGCGACCGCCATTGCGGCGGAATTTCTCGTGGATATAGCCTTCCTCGCCGCCAAAGCCACGGAACCTGGGATTGAAACCAGGCCAGGCCGCCCGCCGACTGGCAAACAGGCCAAGCCCCTGCATGGGGATTTCAAATGGATCGGAATTCGGATCACGCCCGCGTTCGTCTGAGCCCCAATTGCCATACATGCCTTTTTCCCAAACCGGGTCGAATTGGGTGGAGAAGGATTGCAGATCATCCATCAGCAACGGTCCCTGTAACAGGTCCGGGCAGTCGGGGTGATCAGCGAAATATCTGTCCAATTGATCAAGGGATCCCGGTGCCAACAGCACATGGCAATCCATAACCACAACATATTCACCCGACGCCTCGCGGAATATCAGGTCTCGGGAGGCGGATGTTCCGGTTGTTTTTTCAAACGGAATGTAGCGCAGGTTGGGCGCAACTTCATCAAGCTGTTTAAGGTGTTGGGCAGTCACGCCGGTAGGGTTATTGTCAACGACGATGATCTCCGCCTCATCGAGAATTTTCTGATGGTGCAGGCGCAGAGATTGCAGGGTGAAATAAACACCATCAAAATCGTCATAGGTGGCCATGCCGATGGTAAGTCGCTTGACCCCGCGTGATGGCGTAATCGCTGGCTTGGGAAAGGCATCCACACTATGCGACTTGGCTTTTTCAGAAGTCGATGCTGGGAAGATTGAGAAGAATTCACGAACCTGTTCTGAGTCCATCTGAGCGCTGTCAATAAGTTGGATGAGACGGTCGAGCCGGCCCTGCAATTGTTCGAGATTTCCATATTCCACCAACAGGACAGGAGATTTGCTGGCCAGGTTTTGCAATTCGGCAAGGCCGCCGCCAGGCAGATTGCTGCCGTTTTCCAGGCAGGCCAGCAATCGCATAATGGCCTGCTGATCGGCAGGTGCAGATATCTGCAGTTCTGCGGCCTTTCGGTACAAAGGCATCAGGATCATGCTGCAATTGCGCGGTGCTGATCTCGACGTTTCAACCTGACGGGAGTCTATCAACGGGTCCGCCGCGCCCGCATAATCAATCCGCAATTCATCGACTGATACCAGCTGGGTGGCGTAGCAAAAGCGCGCCTGCGCGTTGATGACCACCTGGTTGGTGCCCAGGAGCTGATGGCCCTGATCTGTCAGCCATGTGGTCATTTGATTGTGGCCCATCTGATCATGATCGGCGACCACAATGCTGTTTTCTCCCACCGCAAAGGCACTGGCCCGCAGCGCAATGGCATCTGTAATCAGCGCGGCATGAATTTGCGCCACAGATTGGCAAATCATACCCAGCAAGTCTGCGGCGGGTACTTCATTGCGCAGCAGGCCGAGACTGTCTGTCAGCCGAAATTGGTCATTGTCACCGCTTGCTTCTGAAGTGACCCAACCCTGTGTTGGTTCATCATTACGGGGATAAGTGGGAAGAATAGCGGCCAGTTGCGACGCCACATCGGGCGGGCAAATCACTTCAATCTTTGCTCCGGGCCACTCAACAAACAGCCTCTGCATGGGGCCTCCCGGCTGGAGAAAAAAGACAATGCATGCGGCTGAACTGGTTCCTGTTTGGCAAGCAATTTTACAGACTTGATTTAGCCGAATTTTGAGGCATTCACCAGACATGGATATGCCGATGTGAGCCGCCGGCAAGCTCAGAATTCCGTCTGTACTCTTCGACTCACCCCATCTCGACCGATTTGCTCAAATGGGTCATGGTTGGGAATTGGGAGGTTGGTCATGTTGCATCATTTGATCGTGGGCGAAGGAAAGCCAATTCTGATCCTTCATGGATCGACATTGGATCACCGTCACATGATGGAAACGCTGGAGCCGGTGTTTGAAAGCCAATCCGGTTGGCGGCGCATCTATGTTGACCTGCCCGGACATGGGCAAAGTCCACCCCAGGATAATATCTGCTCGCAGGACGATTTGCTCGCCACCGTGATGGAGTTTTTCGAACAAGTACTGCCGGGGGAGCGATTTGCTGTTATCGGCGAATCCCGCGGCAGCTATCTTGCGCGCGGCATTGTGCATCTTGACCCGCAACGGGTGGTTGGCGCTGCTTTGTTCGTCCCCGGCGGCAGTCCGTCCGCTGACCCTGGCCGACTGCCGCAACATCAGGTGATGGAACCGGACCCATTGACCCGACTTGAATTGACGGAGGAAGAGCGCGGTGTCTTTGACAATATGATGGTGGTCCAGCGGCGCGACATCGTCGAAAAATGGCGGCGCAGCAAGGGCCCCGCCAAGAAACTCTGGAGCGCTGAACAGGAAGCACGGGTGGATGCGCAGTTCGACTTCACTTTTCATGAGCGTGGCGAGAAAGTGGTCTTTGACGGACCCAGTCTGATCATCGCCGGTCGACAGGACAGCATGTCCGGCCATCTGGATTCCATCGACCTGCTGGACGAGTATCCGCGGGCCAGCCTCGCGGTTCTTGATGCCGCAGGCCATGGATTGGCGTGGGAACGACCCGAATTGGTCACGGCCCTGGTCAGGGATTGGTTGGCCCGGATCGAAAGCAGATATTGACATTGTTGTCCCAGGGCGGCGGGAAGAGGAACCCCTCAACAGCTGACTTGCGGAAGCTTTGCAAATTCACATTGCCGATTTTTAACTAGGATCGAACAGCCGGCTGGGTCATGTATGAGGCCATGCTGACGGCAACAAGCGGAACTGGCGCATGACAATGAATGGTTTCAAAATCTCCACCGCCGTGTTCTGGGCTGTGCTCGCCTTGCCCGCCATACCCATGCTGATCGGCCTGTCTTCCGGATCGGCAAGCGCTGAACAATTGCTGCACCCAACCGGCGAATTTGCTGCCCGCTTTATGATTTTGGCGATGATGATCACGCCGTTGCGGATGCTGTTTCCAAAAGCCGGCTGGCTTGTCTGGATGGTCAAGCGCCGCCGCTGGATCGGCGTCGCCGCCTTTGCATATTCGCTGCTGCATACGCTGCTCTATATCGTCGATATGGGTGCCTTGCAGCCGATGCTTGATGAGTTTTGGGCATTGGGCATCTGGACCGGTTGGGCGGCCTTTGCGATTTTCATTCCGCTGGCCATTACAAGCAATGATGCATCCCAGAAATGGCTGCTTAACCGTTGGAAGACGCTGCAGAGATTTGTCTATCCGGCGGCCCTGTTTACCCTGGTGCACTGGATTTTCATTCACAACAATGTCGGTCCCGCGCTGGTTCACTTTGTGCCTCTTGCGGCGCTGGAAGCCTATCGCGTCTGGAAAATCTATTCGCCGAAACTCTCCGGGCCTACTGCCCAGACCGGCAACTGAGGGAGGATACAATCATGAAAAAGACATCAATTGTCGTCACTTTACTGGGAAGTTTGCTGTTTGTCGCTCCCGCGTCCGCGACGGGTCTGTATAGTTGCGACTCCGGTGATCGGGCGAATTGGAAGTCTCGCGAAGCGCTGACTGCGAAGGTGAAAGCCGAGGGTTGGCAGGTGCGCCGTGTCAAGGTTGATGGCGGCTGCTACGAACTCTATGGGACAACACCTGAAGGAGAACGGGTTGAGGCCTATTTTCATCCGGTCACATTGGAAAAACATCTGGTGGCCCGCCGGGGCGAGGTGCTCTTTCGCAAAGGCGAATAGCGATCCTGCCGGTTCGGGAGCCGCTGTTTAAAACGAGAGAGGAAAACTACTATGCCCCTAAGTCGCAATCTTTTCACCGGCCTCATCGCTCTGGCGCTGTCGGCTTTGATGACTGTCGCCAGCCAGGCGCAGGATACCAAACGCAGTATCACCAAGGTGGCGGGAGATGTTTATCGATTCCAGAACAATTTTCATTTTTCTCTGGTCACCGTTACCAATGACGGTGTCGTGGTTGTGGATCCCATCAATGCGGATGCTGCGCAATGGCTGAAAGACAATTTGTCGACGATTACTGACAAGCCAATCACCCATCTTATCTACAGCCACAGCCATCTGGACCATGCGTCCGGCGGTCAGGTCTACGTCGATGCCGGAGCCAGGGTGGTTGCCCAGGCAAACGCTCCCGAGGCGATTGATGGCGTCAAGATCGATCAGCGTTTTGATGACAGTCTGACCCTTCAACAAGGCGGCAAGAGCTTTGAGCTGACCTATCTGGGCAAGGGCCATGGCAATGATCTGATCGCCGTAGTGGTACGTCCGGAAAATGTCGCCTTCATCACCGATGCGGCATCGCCGAAGCGGCTGCCATTCAGAGATATGGGCCGATCAGACATTGACGGCTGGATTGGTCAGATCAAGAAGATCGAGAGCTTGGATTTTGACATCTTTGCGCCGGCCCATGGCAGTATCGGGGTCAAGGCTGACGCCACCGATGCCCGCATCTATATGGAAAAACTGAAAGAGCGGGTTCTGGCTGGTCTGAAAGATGGCAAGTCTGTCGAACAGCTTGCCGCATCGGTCACCATGGATGAGTACAAGGACTGGCAGCAATATGGTGGATGGCGGGAACTCAACGTCCAGGGCATGGCCCGTTTTCTCAAGGCCAGCGGTCAGGTGAATTAAGCCATATCGGCAGCGGCCGGGGGGAGACTAGAAACAGCTTTCAAACAGTTTTCTGGTATTCGCCTCGGTCATTTTCACCGGGTTGCCACCGGTGCTGGGGTCAGCCAATGCGTCCTTCACCAGGCGATCCATGTCAGGCTCCTTAACGCCCAACTCGGTCAGGTCTGACGGAATGCCCAATCGCGCATTCAGTTCGCCAACATAGGCATAGAACCCGTCAAAACCGCCTTCTATGCCAAGATAGTCTGCGGCTCGGGACAGAACATCCTCGACGGCCGGACGGTTGAAATTCAGCACATTTTGCATCACCACGGCATTGGTTGTGCCGTGATGGGTGTGGTGCAGCGCGCCGATGGGATGGGACAGGGCATGGATTGCGCCGAGACCTTTCTGGAAGGCCGTTGCCCCCATCGCCGCTGCAACCATCATGTGAGATCGCGCTTCAACATCGCTGCCATTTTCATAGGCCGTGACCAGGTTCTCCTTAACCAGCCGCATGCCTTCCAACGCAATGCCCTGGGACATCGGGTGATAATGGGGCGAGCAGAAGGCTTCCAGGCAATGGGCAAAGGCATCCATGCCGGTGCCTGCGGTGATGAAATTCGGCATCGACATGGTCAGTTGCGGATCGCATATCACTACCTGGGGCAGAACCTTGGGGTGGAAAATGATCTTCTTTTCATTGGTCTGAGAATTGGTGATGACGCTGGCGCGGCCGACTTCCGATCCGGTGCCTGCCGTGGTTGGCACAGCCACAATCGGATCAATCCCATCAGGATCGGCGCGGGTCCACCAGTCGCCTATGTCCTCAAAATCCCACAAAGGGCGGGTCTGGCCGGCCATGAAGGCCAGCATTTTGCCAAGGTCCAGTCCCGAACCACCACCAAAGGCAATCACCCCGTCATGGCGGCCCTCACGATAGACTTTCAATCCGGCTTCGACATTCTTGTCATTGGGGTTTGGATCGACATCACTGAACAGGGCCCGTCCCATTCCGGCTGCTTCCATCAGATCAAGTGTGGACATGGTAATGTCCAGATCGGCCAGCCCCCGGTCGGTGACCAACAAGGGTTTTTTCATCCCGGCTGCCGTGCAGGCGTCGCCGATTTCCTTGATGCGCCCGGCGCCAAAGCGCATCGCGGTGGGGTAGGACCAATTGCCAACGAGCTGCATGTCAGTCTGCCTTTGTAACTGGGTTGAATTTGTTGATGTCAGGCGCGTTCAAAGCCGCGGGCGACTTCGTAGTCGGTGACCACGCGGTCGAATTCTTCCTGTTCCCAGGTGGCGGCGCGGACATAGTGGTCAATCACATCATCCCCCATTGCCTGGCGCAGCATTTTTGAATCCTTCAGCGATGCTGCGGCTTCTCGAAGGGAGGTCGGAATATCCTGTGCTGCTTTGTTTTGATAATCGTCCCCCTTGCTCGGGGGTGGCAGATCCAACTTGTCTTCTAGGCCTCGAATGCCGGCGGCAAGTTGGGCCGCGATGGCCAGATAGGGATTGATGTCGGAGCCGCCAATGCGGCATTCCATGCGCACGGCCTTTGATCCTTCGCCGCAAAGACGAAAGCCCGAAGTGCGGTTGTCCACCGACCAGGTGACCTTGGTGGGGGCAAAGGTGCCCTTGGCAAAGCGTTTGTAGGAATTGATATAGGGGGCCAGGAAATAGGTGCTTTCGGGTGCGTATTTCAGCAGGCCGGCCACATAGTGACGCATCGTGTCCGACATGGAGTGCTCCCCATCGGCATCAAAAAAGGCGCTTTCGCCGTCCAGCGTCCACAGTGACTGGTGAATGTGCGACGAGGAGCCAACCCTTGTATGATCCCATTTCGGCAGGAAAGTCGCCGCCCGTCCGTGCTGCCAGGCGATTTCCTTGGTGGCATGTTTGGCAATGGTGTGAAATTCGGCGCAGTCCAGCGCCTCTGAATAGCGAATATTGAGTTCTTCCTGACCGGCTTCGGCCTCGCCTTTCGAGTTCTCAATGGGAATGCCTGCGGCAAACAGATGGTTGCGCAGCGGCCGCATTACTTCTTCTTCCTTGGTGGTCTGCAGAATGTGGTAGTCTTCATTATAGCCGCTGATCGGTTGCAGATCGCGGAAGCCCGACTTTCGGATATCATCAAAACTATGTTCGAACAGGAAGAATTCCAGCTCGGTTGCCGTCTTGGCAACAAAGCCGAGCTCACGCAGACGCGCCACCTGTTTCTTCAAGACGGCGCGGGGTGAGTGGGGGACGTCCTCATGGGTGTGGTGGTCCAGCACATCACACATCACCATCGCCGTGCCTTCCAGCCAGGGCATCAGGCGTATCGTCTCCAGATCGGGCTTCATCACATAGTCGCCATAGCCGCGTTCCCAACTGGTGGCGGCATAGCCGTCCGGCGTCGCCATCTCCAGGTCAGTGGCCAGCAGATAGTTGCAGCAATGGGTTTCTTGATAGGCGGATTCGATGAAATTGCTGATGTGAAACCGTTTGCCCATCAACCGCCCCTGCATGTCGACGAGACAGACAAGAACCGTATCCAGCTCGCCTGATGCGGCTTTTGACTTTAATTCCTCAAATGAGAGAGTGCCCGACATGCCAATTTTCCAGTTTTGAACCCACGCGGGGTGTTTCGTAAAATGGGCAAACGCCACAAAGCAGCGTTTGCCCCTCGTAATCAGACCGACAGTTTAGCCGTAACGGTAAGGACGACCAGCCTTTTCCATATCGGCATTGTATTTTTTGAAGATCTCAACAACCTTGGCCTTGGTTTCAGACTCGGCTGCGATCTCGTCCCAGAATTTGACGGCGGCCGCTTCGACAGTTGCCCATTCTTCATCTGGAATCGAGGTCAGTTTCATCTTCTCACCGTGGACGCGCAGACTGGCTTCACCGCCCCAATACCACCACTGGCGATAATAGTGGCTCTGGTCCATGCAGACCCTCAGCAATTCCTGCAGGTGGGCTGGCAGTTCATTCCAGCGGTCCATATTGGCAAAGAACGAGCCCGCCCAGGCGCCGGAAATGTTGTTGGTCAGGAAGTAGTTGGTCACATCGGCCCAGCCAACGGTGTAGTCCTCGGTAATGCCCGACCAGGCAATGCCATCCAGTTCACCGGTTTGCACGGCTGTTTCAATGTCTTCCCAGGGCAGGGTTACCGGCACCACGCCAAACTGGGTCAGGAAGCGACCAGCGGTCGGGAAGGTGAAGACGCGCTTGCCCTTCAGGTCTTCCAGAGAACGGATCGGGTCCTTGGTGGCGAAGTGACAGGGGTCCCAGGCACCGGCTGAAATGTGTTTCACGCCAACGGCTGAATATTCCTTGTCCCAGATTTCTCCCAGGCCGTACTGGTTGAACAAGACGGGTACATCGAGGGAATAACGGCTGCCGAAGGGGAAATAACCGCCAAACACGGTCACTTCGGTTGGCGATGCCATCGAGTCATCATCCGACTGCACGGCATCAATGGTTCCCTTCTGCATGGCGCGGAACAGTTCACCGGTTGGCACCAGCTGGTCAGCGAAGAACAGTTCGATTTCCATCTGGTCGCCGGCAATCTTGTTGAAGCTGTCGATTGCCGGTTTGATCACATGCTCAGCCAGCGCGGCGCCGGCATAGGTTTGCAGGCGCCATTTGATTTTTGATTGTGCCAGCGCCGGTGTGGCGAGTGCGGCGGCGGGTGCAGCCACTGCGGCACTCTTCAGAAAACTACGTCTTGTAGTCATTGGGGTCTCCTTTTCCCATTGTGGTCTGTTCAGACCGGTTGCTTTCTTGCGTCGAAACTAAGTCATTTCCCGTAAATGTAGTTGGGTAACCACATGGCGATTTGCGGAAACGCCATGACGAGGATGAGGGCCAGCACCATCACCGCCACAAAGGGAGCGATGGAACTGTAAATATCTTTCAGGGTGATTTCCGGTGGCGCCATGGCGCGCATCAGGAACAGATTGTAGCCGAATGGCGGCGTCATATAGGCAATCTGGGTGGTGATCGTATAAAGCACCCCGTACCAGATCAGGTCGAAACCAAGCACTTTCACCAGCGGTACATAGAGCGGTGCGACGATCACCAGCATCGCCGTATCGTCAAGAAACGTGCCCATCACCAGGAAGGATAATTGCATCAGGATGAGGATCATCCAGGGGTTCAGGCCCAGCTGTTCGGTGAACAGATTATCGATCGCCTTGACCGCGCCCAGCCCGTCAAACACCGCGCCAAAGCCAAGGGCGGCCAGAATGATCCACATGAACATGCAGGAGATTGCCAGGGTTTGTCGGACGGAGACTTCAAAAACGTCGCGTGTCATCCGCCCCTTTAAAACGGCGGCGAGAAAGGCGGTCGATGCGCCAACCGCGGAGCTTTCCACCAGGGAAGTCCAGCCGTTGACAAAGGGCACCATCATCACGGCAAAAATGATCAGGGGCAGCAGGCCAGCGCGCAACAGGCGCAGCTTTTCAGCCATTGGCATGTCGCGTTCTTCTTTCGACAATGCCGGTCCGAGCTCCGGCTGAACCCGGCAGCGGATATAGATATAGATCATGAACAAGGCGGCCATCATCAGGCCGGGGAATATGCCAGCCAGCCACAATTGACCTACCGGCTGGCGGGCAATCATCGCATAGAGCACAAGAACCACCGAAGGTGGCACCAGGATGCCGAGCGATGAGCCGGCCTGAATGACACCGGTCACCATGCGCTTGTCATAACCCCGTTTCAGCAGTTCCGGCAGGGCGATGGTGGCACCAATTGCCATGCCGGCAACCGACAGGCCGTTCATCGCCGATATCAGGATCATCAGGCCGATCGTGCCGATGGCAAGACCGCCGCGCACGCCGCCCATCCAGACATGAAACATCCGGTACAGGTCGTCGGCGATTTTCGATTCCGACAATACATAGCCCATGAAAATGAACATCGGCAGGGTCAGCAGGGGATACCATTTCATCAGTTTCATTGCCGAGGCAAAGGCTATGTCCGATCCCCCGATCCCCCAAAGGGCGATGGCAGAAACGGCTCCAACAGCACCGATGGCCCCGAAAACCCGCTGGCCGGTAAACAGCATCAGCATCATTGATGCAAACATGAACAGGGCGATCATCTCATAAGACATCACGCGTCTCCTTCGCGCAGTTTGATGATGTCTTTCAAGAGTTCTGAAACCGCCTGCAGCAACATCAGGAAGATGCCGACGCACATCAGCAGTTTGATCGGCCACAGATAGGGGCGCCAGGCAGTCGGGCTGCGTTCCAGGCGCCCGGGGGATTCCAGACCGGTGGCGACGCTTGCAAGAAAACTGAACGGCTGATCGCCATAATGGCCAAGAGAATAGGCTGCCGAACCGAGGCCGCCATACAGCAGCACACCGAGATAGAAGACCAGGAACAATACGGTGATACTGTCGACCTGGGCTTTGCGCCGGGTTGTCCACTCGCCATAGAACAGGTCCATGCGCACATTGGACCCGAGCTGAATGGAGTAGGGGCCGCCCATTATGTAATAGGTGACCATCGCGAATTGAGCGATTTCCAAAGTCCACAATGATGGGAGAAAAAAGGTCTTGGAGACCGACGACCAGACAAGAATCGCGATCATCACGAAGATGCCGTACATCATGATGCGACCGATACGGTAGTTTATCGCGTCGACGGTGCGGATATAGGAACGGGCAAATGTCATGCCTTTGCCTCCTGCGGCACAGGTGCCGATTTGGACAATGCCAGGGCTTCTTCCAGCCATGAAGCCAGCACCGAGCTGATGTGATCGCATTGCTGTTTGGATTGAAGGTGATCATTTCTCACTTCAATCATGACGTTCAACAGGCCGTTTTTCAGCCCATGTTCTATCAAAGTGTGGGTAACACCATCTGCCGGCCCATAGGGCTGGTTACGTTGGGTGACCAGATCTGTGTGATCTGGTGCAATGGACAGCATGGCATCGGCGAGGCGGGAATCCGCATCATGCAAAATACCAAACTCCACCTGCCGCTGCCGCCCCGCATAGGTGGGTGTAAAGGAGTGCAGAGTGACCAATGCGGGAGGCGATGCATAGGCGGCAATTTCCCGCTGCAGGGCCTGCTGAAATGGCTGGTAATAGGTTTCCACCCGATGTGATCTTTGCTCAGAAGTCAGGTTCTGATTGCCCGGTACGTCAAACACCTCGCTGCGCCCAGGTATCGCATCGGCGGCATCGGGCGAGCGATTGAGATCGTAAATCAACCGTGATGTGGTGCCGCAGACGGCCGTCGCCCTGAAATGTGCAGACAGTCTTTCATTGACTTCGAAGGCACCAGGATCCCAGGCGATGTGACTGGCGGCGGCCGCTTCGTCCAGCCCCAGATTGTCGAACATTTCCGGCATGTGAGGGGAGGCATGTTCGCAGACAAATAGGAAGGGAGCTGACGGGCTTCCTTTGACAATTGAGACAGGAGATGTGTCGACAACCGCATGCACGAACGAAATCCAATGATTGGCAGACTCCAGATTGTAAAATTCTCTTCACAATCTTTCAGCTTGTCAATATTGATTACAAAAATTGTTCCTATTTCTGTCTATTCGCCCTATGGTGGAGCAAAGGGAGGTTGCCTTGTCCTCAATGACGATTGCAGACCGGTTGCGGGAAAAGAGCGGAGATCTGACGCGCGCGGAGCGACAGTTGGTGGACACGATCTTAAAAAACTATCCGGCATCAGGACTGGGAACCATCACCACAATTGCCGATTCAGCGTCGGTTTCAACTCCAACCGTTGCGCGACTCATTCGCAAGATCGGCCTGTCCGGCTTTCCGGAATTTCAGGCCCATTTGCGGCAGGAACTGAATGAGAAGATTTCAGGCCCAATTGCCAAGCGCCAACGCTGGGTCGACAACGCGCCCGACGGCCATATTCTCAATCGGTTCACCGAGGCGGTGATTGAAAACATCTCCGAGTCGCTCGGCGGGATTGATACGTCAAAGTTTGACGAAACCTGTAAATTGTTGAGCGATCCGGAGCGCGCCGTGTTTGTTGTTGGCGGACGCATCACCCGTACGCTTGCAGATTATTTCTTCCTGCACATGCAGGTGATCCGTCGTCGGGTCACCCATATCAGTTCCAGCTCGAATGCCTGGCCGCATTATCTGCTGGACATCGAACCGGGAGATGTGGTCGTCATTTTCGACATTCGCCGCTATGAAAACAGCACTCTGCGGCTGGCGGAAATGGCCAAACAGAAGGGGGCGGAACTAGTGCTGTTCACCGACCAATGGCAGTCGCCGATCAATGCCCATGCCGATCATATTTTCAGCAGTCGCATCGCCGTGCCTTCGGCGTGGGATTCCACCATCACCTGCATGCTGCTAGCTGAAATTGTCATTGCCGAAGTCCAGGAACATCACTGGGACGATACGAAGAAGCGCATGGAAGAGCTGGAGAATATGTTTGATCGAACGCGGTTTTTCAGAAAGTTTTCCTGAGTTTCGCAGCGCCGTCGTGGCGGTCAGATCAGAAAGTGATCTGCCTGTGCTCGGCCAATGCGGCGCAAATGGTCTGGACCAGCGCGATGGCACCTGAGATAGGCTTGAACTGACTGGCGGCATCATTGTCGACGACGAAAGACAAGCTCGAATTCTGAGCCAGCGGACTGTCGGTTGAATCGGTAATTGATATGACAATGCGATTGCGCAGATGCGCGTCGCGGGCAACGTCAAGTACCACCGGGGTATAGGGTGGGAAGCTGATGCAAATGAGCAGGTCATCTTCGGCCATGTTGGCAACTTGCTGTTCTGCCATGCCACCACCGAAATCCAGCAGACTGCAATGCAATTCACTGCGGGATATGCCATAGGCCAGATAGGTGGCGATGGGGCGGGCGCGTCGCAATCCGGCGATATGCACATGCGGGGCAGTGGCTATGATCGACACCACTTTGGACAATTCATCACGATCGGTCGTTTTTCGCACGGCTTCCAGTGAGGCAATCAGCTCGTCGACGCAGCCGTCAAAAATCCGCCCCATATCCATGGCCGGGGCCTGCGAAATCTTTTCATCATACACTGCCGCCCGCTTGTCGGCAGCGCCCTCGATCAGACGCAGACGGAATACGCGCTGCATCTGTGAGAATCCACTATAGCCGAATTCCTTGGCAAAGCGGATCAGGGTGGATGGCTGCACATCGACATTCTCAGCCAGTACGGCGACCGTGTTCAAGGCAAAATAATTGGGTTCGTTCAAGGCGATACGGGCAATGCGCTGAAGATGCGGCGATAGCTCATCATGTTGGTCGCGAATGCGCCCGCGCAGACTGTCATAGGTCTCCGATTGAGTGGATCGATCTTGATTCATCACGGGACATTGGTTGAATTTCAGGTCAATATCAAGCCGGAATGCCGCGAGTGAAAACAATCACTCAATTAGTCGTTGACAGCAAATGAAAAATTCATTCACATGAATGGAATAATCATTTTATTCGCATCGATGGCCAGTGAATGGTTCATCCGCAACCTAATATGTAAGAATGGCATGACCGAGATTTTTCGCAATGGTGTTTTTTCGGTGCCGGTCAGCGCACAAGAGGTGAAAGAGCATTGGAGACGGGAGGGGTTTGACTTCGGCATTTTTCGCGATCCGCCCGGTCAGGAATGGAACGATTTTGTTCACTCGACCGACGAATATGTTCTGGTCGCGGAGGGTGAACTGCATATCAGCGTCGGCAGCGATAAGGCCGATTGCCGGCCCGGAGATCTGGTGCGTATTCCAAAGGGTGTTCCCCATAGTTTGAAAACAACGTCGCCAACGGGCAGCGTGTGGTTCTACGGTTATGGCAATTGGGGGAGAGAAAATGAGTGAGGGTTCAATGAAGGCGGCGCTCGTCGGAGCAGGGATGATCAGCCTGTATCATCTGCGCGCCTGGCAGGAAGCTGGAGTGGAAGTGGTCGCCGTTTGCGATATTGACCGCAGCAGCGCTGAAACTCGGGCCAGGGAATTTGGCATTTCGCGGATCTATGATGACCCGAAATCCATGTTTGAAGACGGCGGTTTTGATCTGGTCGATATTGCCGCATCGGTTACTGCCCACGACTCGGTTACGCGTATGGCGGCAGACCACGGGGTGCATGTCATTTTACAAAAACCGATGGTCGAAACCGTCGCGGAGGCGGAGGATCTGGTCGCTTATGTCGGTGATCGCGTGCGATTCATGATCCACGAAAACTACCGGTTCCGACCTCATTACATGACCGTGCGTTCGTGGATTGATGCCGGAAAGATCGGCCTAGTCAGGCACATCAATATGACCTGCCGCGGTTCCGGCCTGTGTCCGCGCGAGGGGCGCGAGCCCTTTCTGGTGGAGCGACAGCCCTATTTGAAATCGTTCCGCCGTAATCTGGTTTTTGAAACGATGATTCATCATCTCGATGTGTGCCGTGCCATTGCCGGCCCGCTGGAGGTGGTTGCCGCCCGATTGAACAGGTTGGCCAGCGGCTTGCCCGGGGAAGATACCGCCTCAATTCTGATGCAGGGGGAGGACGGGCTTATTGCCACGGCCGATGGCTGCATCTGCGCGCCGGGATATCCTGACCTGCATGGGGACCGTCTTGAGGTGATCGGCACCGACGGGACCATCATCATGGACTATAATCGGGTGTTCCTGGTGGGCGATGAAGCAAATGCCGTCGAGGTGGATTTGCTCGGTCGGTACCAGGAAAGTTTCAGCACTGCCACCCGTCAGTTTGTAGAAGGGGTCCGTTCGGGAGACCCCTTTGAAACGGATCGGCTGGATAATCTACAGACACTGCGCCTAATGGAAAGCGTCTACAGGGCAGCGGGAGTGGACGTCTCCACATGAGCTTGCACGATCCGATCACCCCCAATGTCGATCTTGGTGCCTTGCAGAACCTATTTGATGTTGCCGGACAGCGGGTGTTTGTCAGCGGTGGATACGGCGCCCTGGGCGAAGCCATCGCCTGGGGATTTGCCCAGCGCGGATCAGTCGTTGCCATTGCCGGGCCCAAATTGGCCAAGGCTGAGATGCTGGCAAAACAGATCCGTGATGCAGGTTATCAGGCTCGGGGGTTTGAACTGAACGCGCGCGAGATTGATGCAATTGAAAGCACCACCGATTCAATAGCTGCCGAATTTGGTGGCATTGATACGCTGATCAATTGTGTCGGCATCAACCATGAGCAGAAAATGGGAGTTGTCACGCCGGAGATATTCGACACAATCTATCAAACAAATCTGCGCTCGGCGATGTTTCTTGCCCAGGCGGTGGCTCGCTATCAGATCGACCAGGGTCGGGGTGGTCGGCAGATACATCTGGCTTCGGTGCGCGCACAACTGGCGCTGCGCAATCGCGGCTATTCCGCCTATTGCGCCACAAAGGGCGCGCTGGTCATGTTGGTCAAGCAACATGCCATGGAGCTGGCCCAGCACAATATTACCGTCAATGGCATTGCTCCGACATTCATCCTGTCTGACCGGATTCGTCCGCATCTTGAGCAGCAGGAATTTCGTGAGTTTATTCTCGAGCGCAATCCGCTTGGCCGCATCGGCGATCCGGTTGAGGTGGTTGGACAGGTACTGGCACTTGCTGCGCCGGCCGGCAGCTACATCACCGGTCAGACGATCTATGTGGATGGGGGCGTAACGGCCTGCCAGTGAGCATCAGCACAAACGGTGCAGGGGGCACCAACTGGTGTGATCCCCGCCAATGGTCTAATTTAAACCGGTTAGGAGAAAAATATGCCAAAAATTATCTCAACACATGAAGTGGATGACGTTGCCCATTGGCTGGCGTCGCCAAAGCGGGAAGAGGTTTTTGCAGGAGTTGCTGAAAACATCCGCACCTTTGTCCACCCGTCCGAGCCCAATCAAGTGGGCCTGACCATGGACATAAATGACATGGCCGCATTTGAAGCGGTATTGCAAAGCGATGCGGGTGCCGAAGCCATGAAGTTTGATGGTGTGCGCCCGGAAACAGTCGTCGTGCTTATCGAAGGATAGCGCCGCGACTGGCAGGCATTTTGCCAGTGGGGTTGGGCTTAACAGGGCAACGTCACTCAGAACTGATCGAAAGAGTTTGCCGGCGGCATAGGCAATGCTGACGATAAGAGATTTGTGTGTTGAACTCAGACGGTGGCGACCGCTTTGTCAGCCGTTCGACGCAATAGCATCAGACAGGCGATCGAGATCAGCACCACGACAATACCAAAAATTATGACTGCGCCGACACTGTCCGCCAGATCTGCGGTCTTTCCGGCCATTGCCGGCGCAGTCATCATCCAGACATAGTAGATCATGTAATAAACGCCCATGCCGAACGCCCTGGCGCGTTGCGGCAGGAAGGCGGAGGGCAGTCCGACGATCGGCCCCGCCGCGAGGCCATAAAACAAACCGGCGACCAGGAATATGACCGGGACGGTGGTTATGGGCATCAGCAAAACCAGAGGCATCAAAACGACATAGCTGGCAAGACTGACCAGGATGACGGTGTCACGTCGACCGCTGCGGTCGGCAATATATCCGCCGAACGGAACCGAAATACAGGCAATCAACATGAACAGGCTGGTCATCGAGCTGGCTGAAGTCAGCGACAAGCCCCGCTCGGTCAGCAGGGCAGGTCCGAAACTGAAAATCATCGCCAGCGCGGTATTGTAAAGGGCCCAAATCGTGCCGGCGAGAAACAGGGCATAGGCTGGGAACTTGACGATCTCCAGCTGCGCTGTTGGCGTGTCAGCATCGGGTGCCGGCCGGTAAACGATCAAAAAGAGGGCAAGACAGACGACAATTGTGATCAGCACGGTAGTCCAAGCCAGATGAAGGCCGCCGGTCTCGGCAATGATCGGCAATATCAGCAGCGCAAGCGTGATGCCAATCGGCCAGGAATTGATGAAGATCCCCATGGCGGTTGAGATTTCGCGACCGGCGAACCAATCCAGTACCATTTTGGTCATCACAACATTCAGTGCGACCCCACCGGCACCGGCCAGCAACCGCCCAGCCGTCAGGGACCACCAGTCCGGGGCCCAGATGATCAGCATGCCACCGAGTGCCATCAAGATCATGCTCAGGCTGACAAAGCGCTTGTCGCCGATCCAGGCAGCCATGGCGCCACCCGGAATGGCCACGATCACGCCCGGCGCAAGATAAAGCCCAACCAGAAAGCCGATATCTGCCAGGCTGACCCCATAACTGTCGATCAGAAGCGGAGACAGGGCGGCAACGGATTGGAATTGAAATGCCATCGCAGTTCGCGCTGTAAACAGCACGGCGAGGATTATCCAGCGATTTGAGATTGATGCAATTCCCCAATAAGCGACATGCCAACCATAGGCTCGATTAGGCCCATTTTCCAATGCCGTCTTTTTCGGTGTTCTTGCCGCCTTGCCACGTCGCCGCTCTCGCCGCCTTCGCAGTCAAGTGGCGTTCGGGTGGGGAGATTGCGTCATCATCCAGGAATGCCGTTGCAGCGGTGCGGCAGGGGGGCTGGCTCCGATGGTTACCAATCTGCAGGTCATATCCACCGGACTCCGGCATCGCTGCGTCTGGCGATATCTGGGTTCAGACTGATGCCGAGTTCCGAAACGGACAGTGCTTTGGTGGCTCCGTTTTCGGTGAATGTTGATTGAATGTATGTTGCATTCTGACTGAATATTTGTTCAAATTCTTCCATAGACATTTTGTCTGTTTTGGAGGGAAGGAAAATTAGTTTATTAATTTCAATGATTTAAGGGAATCCTTCCTCGTTTGGTGAAATAAAAATTACCTATTGACATTTATTTCAATATGGTGAAATAAATATCTCTAGCTGCAAGAAATTGCAAATTCTACATCTACGGATTGTCATTGTTTGCAGTGTTTGAAGGGACCAATGCCTGATGGCCCGGTCCGATCACCAGCAATAGGAGTGAAGTATTATGGTAATACGGAAAAATTTAATCGCAGCGGGCCTTGTAGCCTCCTCGCTGATGGCAGCGGCGAGTGGCGCCATTGCTGCAGACGGAAAACGGATCGCATTCTTTGTGTCAGACCTGTCGAATGTATTTCATCAGTCACAGGCATCGGAAGCCCAGCGCTACGCCAAGGAAAAGTATGGTGCTGAAGTCGTGGTCTTTGACGGCCAGGCCGATTCAGCCGTGATGACCCAAAATGTCGATCAGGTGGTCGCCGGTGCATTTGACGCCGCCACCCTGCATATCTGGGACGCGGAAGCCGCAACCCCGGGTGTCAAAGAGGCATTGGGTGAAGGCATCGTCATGACCTCCTTCTTCAGCCCTATCACTGATACTGGCATCCCGACTGCCCGCAGTGACGAAGCCGGCGTTTCATTCGAAATGGGAGCGCAGATGGCGAAAGCCTGGAAGGAAGCCCATCCGGACAAACCAATCGTCATGGTACAGCTTGGCTGGCCCAACCATACCGAGGTAAATTCGGGCCGCACGGCGCCGTTTGCCAAAGGCGTGTTGTCGGTCGATCCGACGGCTGAAAATCTTGGTGCGCTGGATTCAAGCGCCGGTCAGGAAGCCGCCAAACAGATTATCGTTGACCTGCTGACCCAGCGTCCTGAAGTCAATCTGATCTATTCAGAAGCTTCCAATCTGACCGTTGGCACGATGGCTGGCCTTTCGCAGCTGGGTCGTGGCAAGTTCAAGGACGGCAAGCCGCTGACCGAGATTGTTGCCAGTGTCGACTTCGATACTGTCGAATTCGATCAGATCTATGATCCCAATTCCAGCCTGAAAGTTTCCATGGGTCTGCCACCGGTTGAAACCGCGCAGGGCCGCATCGACCTGATCATGGACGTGGTCAAGGGCAAGGTCTCCTCTTCTTCCAACAAAGCCGAGGAATTCTTCTACAAAGCCTACACCATCTCCTACTGGACGATGCCGAAGGATGACGCCAAGAGCTGGCTTGCAGCTCAATTTGGAAAATAGACGCAAACCAACGCTGGCGGCCCGGCTAAGATCGCCTCGGCGATGGGCCGCCAGTCCTCCCAGTCAGCGGGTTGGTTCAAAAGTCTGAAATCTTTTGAACCAACCGGTTGATCCCCTCCCGGCTCAAGATCCCAAGGATCCTTGAGCAAGCCAGAAATAAACTATGTGAAGTGTAAAGGAGAGACAGGTTGACCGATCAGAACCCCAACCCAGTGCTTTCCGTGCAAGAGCTGACCAAGGATTATCCCGGCGTCAGAGCTGTCGACAATGTAAGCTTCACCATTCAAAGCGGCCATGTTCATTGCCTGGTTGGCGAAAACGGCGCCGGAAAATCCACCCTGGTCAAAATGCTGACGGGTGCATTGCGGCCCACCAGTGGTTCGATGAGTGTCAACGGCTCAGCCTATCAGCCGGACAATCCCCAGGACGCCCGCGATGGCGGCATCGCCACATTGTTCCAGGAACTGCACGTGGTTGACGAACTGACCGTGCTGGAAAATCTGACGCTGGGCATGGAGCGCAGCCGTTTCGGCTTTTTGATCAAAACCGATCTCGATGATCGTGTTGTTCAGACCCTGGCGGCGATTGAACCATCAATTGACCCTGCCGCGCGGGTTTCAACATTGAGCGTCGCGCAAAAGCAGATCATTGAGATCGCCCGTGCCGCCTCCTCTGGCGCCAATGTCATCATTATGGATGAACCGACGGCTGCTCTCTCCGAACGGGAGGTTGAGCGGCTGTTTGCGGTGATCAGACGGCTACGGGAATCAAACGTCACGGTTGTCTATATCTCCCACAAGCTGGACGAGATTTTTCAGCTGGGCGATGCGGTCACCGTGCTGCGCGATGGAAAGCACATCGCAACCAAGAACCTCTGCGATGTGGAAGGTCGGCCGGAACTGATCGAGATGATGATCGGGCGCAGCGTCTTTCAGGACTACACCGCACGAACAAAAATCTCTGATCAAAAAGTGCTGCAGGCGGAAGGGCTGACCAATCGGGTCTTGCGCGACGTGTCCTTTCACATCAACAAGGGTGAAATTGTTGGTTTCTACGGACTTGTCGGGGCAGGCAAAACCGAGATCGCCCGGGCATTGTTCGGTGCCGATAAGGCGGAAGGTACAATTCAATTCAAGGGACGTCAGGTGACTGGCTCTCCCAAGCAGGCAATTGCTGCAGGCATCGCGTTGGTCCCGGAAGAACGGCGGACCCAGGGCCTGTTCACCAGCCTGTCGATCCGCGAAAACATTCCGGTGATGAATTTAAGGCGCCTGTCCAACAATGGTGTATTCCGCGCCGATGTCGAACAGGACGCGGCGGTGGATTACGTCAACAGGCTGAACATCGCCACAGAATCGATCGACAAGCACACTGAAAAGCTTTCCGGCGGAAACCAGCAAAAGGTAGTTCTGGCCAAGTGCCTGTTTGCCGATGCTGATCTTCTGCTGTTGGACGAGCCGACCCGCGGCGTTGATGTGGGCGCCAAAACCGAAATCTACGACATCATCCGCAACCTGGCGGATGCCGGAAACTCGGTTGCAGTGTTTTCCTCGGAACTGGAAGAAGTATTGGGCATTTGTGACCGGATTTTCCTTCTTTACGATGGCAGGCTGGAAGCCGAAGTGGTCAACGGCACCGACGTTGATGCGTCCAATATCCTGAACGTCGTCACCGGTGGACATGTAGGAGACGTGCAATGACCGTTTCTGCAAATATTGGCCGCACCCTGTCGGACGACCGGCGTCAGATGAGCGATGAAGCCTTTATCACGCTGCTGGTTGCCTCCGTGGCTGTTGGACTGTTTCTATTTGCCTCGCTGCTGGTGCCGAATTTTTTCCAACTGCTGAACATGCTCAACCTGGTGACCAATAACTGGGCGGTGATCTCTTTGGGCATCGGCGTCTCCTTCCTGCTTGTTTCGGGCAATTTCGACCTGTCTGTGGGCGGCATCGTCGCCCTCTCGGGTGTCTTGTCGGTCTGGTTTGCCCAGGCAACGGGCGGCGCCAATGCCCTGTCCACGGGATGGGGCATGCCTTACTGGTTGGCCATAAGCTGTGCATTGGGCGGGGCAATGGCGATAGGTGCGCTGAACGCCCTGTTCGTGGTGCGGTTCCGCATTCCCTCGATCATTGTCACGCTGGGAACCATGATGCTGGCCCGGGGCATTGCCCAGGTCGTCACCCATGGATCGCAACGCAATACAAATCTGCCGGATGAATTCGGCGTGCTTGGCAATCTGACCCTGTTCGACACATCGGTGAAACTGCCGGTCATCTTCATGGCGGTGCTGCTGTTGATCGCAGTCTTTATTGAAAGAAAGACGGTATTCGGCCGGCTGACCTATTGGATCGGCGCCAATCCGATTGCCGCCAGTCTCTCCGGCATCGATAAGGAAAGACACGTCACCTATCTGTATCTGTTCAGCTCGGCCATTGCCGGTATCGTCGGCATCCTGCTGGCGTCCGAATTCAAGTCCGGATATTCCAATCGCGGAACGCTGATGGAGTTCGACGCCCTGGTTATCGCCCTGTTGGGTGGTGTTGCGATCGCCGGTGGGTTCGGTTCGGTGGTTGGCATGTTCTTTGGTGCGGTCATTTTGGCAATCGTCACATCGGCCGCCACCGGTATGGTTCTGTCCCCCGACTGGCAATATATCCTCAAGGCAATCGCCGTATTCCTGGCAATTGTTACCCAGACCTGGGCCCTGGCCCGCAGGAACCGGTGATCCAGATGGCGCAGTCTTCCAACCTATCCAGGTCAACCAATGACAGCGGCAATCAGATAGCCGCGTTCTTCCGCAATTATTACATCTACTTCGTGTTGCTGGGCGTGGTGGTTCTGCTCAGTGCTGCCAATCTTGATCGCTACGACCTGTTTGAGCGGGGCAATTTTCTCTACGACAAAAACATCATCAACATCTTGCGGATTTCCGCCCCGTTGCTGACGCTTGCTGGCGCATTCACCCTGCTGATGGTGTCCGGCTATATCGACCTGTCGGTTGGCAGTACGATGAGCTTAAGCGCCGTCATTTATGCCATGCTGGCGATCAATGGGGTGCCCTTTTTACCAGCTTTCGCGCTGACAATTGTCGCCGGTATCGGCCTCGGCCTGATCAATGGCTTCCTGGTTGTCAGATTGAAAATCACGCCGGTCATCGCGACGCTGATTACGCTGAGCCTATACAAGGGTGTCGCGTTGCTGCTGGTGCAGGATGGCGTATCGGCCATCAAATCCGGTGGCGGATTGAAAATGCCGGTCTGGTTTAACTCCTATGGCCGCGAAGCCGCGTTGCTTGGCCTGCCGATGGCGTTCTGGATTGCCGTTCTGGTGACCATTGCTCTGATCGTTGCTCAAAATCGCTCATTGCTGGGAAAATATGCCGCGGCAACCGGTGGTAATCCGACCGCCGCCAAATTGTCGGGTATCAAGACCGGCAAGATTGTCGTCTGGCTTTATGTGCTGGTCGGCGCATCGGCGGCGCTGGCCGGTATTGCCCGCTCCAGTTTCATGTCGCTGGGTGACCCGCTGTCCGGCGATGGCATGGAATTGTCGGCCATTTTGGTGGTGCTGATCGGTGGTACCGCATTTAGCGGTGGAGAAGGTCGTGTGCTGCGCTCGTTTATCGGTGCGCTGATTATAATGGCGCTGACCGTGGGCATGTTGACGCTTGTCCCGGCTTATTACCAAACGTTGGTCATTGGCGCAGCCCTGCTGGCTGCGGCTGCTTCCAACCATCTGGTCAGTCGAAAGGAGACTGCGTCGTGAACATGAATATTGGCAGCACAGATTTCGAGACTATCCGCCTGATCACGCGTGTTCTCAGCCTTCATTATGAAGAGGGTCGTTTACAGTCACAGATTGCAACTGAACTTGGTCTGTCGACCGCCAAGGTCAACCGTCTGATCAAGCAAGGCCGCGAGTTGGGAATGGTGAAAATCACCGTCAACAGCCCCTATCAGCGGCTGGTCGAACTTGAAAACAAACTGACTGATATGTGGGAGATTCAAAACGCTCTCGTCACCCCAACGGTGACCGGCAATCTGGAAACCACACTGCAGCAGGTCGGAACCGCCGCCGCCAACTTGTTGGTTGAGAATATCCGGGATGGCGACATCATAGCCATTACCGGTGGCAAGGGGGTCAGTGCTTTGGTCGACAACTTGAACATCGACCGCGCCTTTAACGTCACCGTTGTGCCGCTGACCGGTTGCGTTCAGGGCAAGCACTATACCGATGTCAATCATGTGGCGACCAAGCTGGCCGACAAACTGGGCGGCAAGGCGATGTTGATCCACGCCCCCCTGTTTGCCGAAACCGAAAAAGAAAAGGGCATGATTTCATCCCTGCGGCAGATCAAGGAAGTATTTGATCTGGCCCGCAATGCAGATATCGCGCTGACCGGCATCGGTTCCATTTTGACACCCGCATCGAGCTATTACGACCTGCACCCGATCTCCACCGCCGACCGCAAAGTGCTGATCGATAAGGGCGCTGTAGGCGAATTCGTCGCCCATCTGATCGATGAGCAGGGCCAGTTGTGTGACATTGAGTTGAACAGGCGTCTCGTCGCCCTGGAACCTGAGGAAGTGGCCCGCATTCCAAAGACCGTCGGCATTGCAGCCGGCGAGGAAAAGGCCGTGCCGGTTCGGGCAATTCTCAATGGCCAATATCTGTCGTCGCTGGTTGTTGACGAAACAACCGCCAATACGGCGCTCACCCCCAGCAAAGAATTCGCATAAGAGGTCGCAATGCTTACTCGTGAAATCGGAACCACTGGCATCAAAGCCTCCGCCGTTGGCCTGGGCACCTGGGCCATCGGTGGCTGGATGTGGGGCGGAACCGATGAAAATGCCGCCGTCGACGCCATCAAGGCGTCCATCGACAAGGGCATCTCTCTGATCGATACCGCGCCGGTCTATGGCATGGGACGTTCTGAAGAAATCGTCGGTCGCGCAATTGCCGGCCATCGCGACAAGATCGTGCTGGCGACCAAATGCGGTCTGGTTTGGCATGCGCAGAAGGGCAATCACTTTTTCGATCAGCAGGACAAGCCGGTCCACCGCTATCTGGGCAAGGACGCCATCGTCTATGAAGTCGAGCAGAGCCTGTCTCGCCTCGGCACCGATTATATCGACCTCTACATCACCCATTGGCAGGATCCGACGACACCGGTCGCCGAAACAATGGCGGCAATGGAGCAGTTGAAGAAGGACGGCAAGATCCGCGCCATCGGCGCCTCCAATACCTCGGTTGAAGACCTCAACGCCTACCTGGCCGCAGGCCAGCTGGACGCGCTGCAGGAAGAATACAGCATGGTCAAACGTGATATTGAATCATCGCTGCTGCCCGTTTGCAGCGACAACAATGTATCAATGCTCAGCTATTCCTCGCTGTCGCTTGGTCTTTTGTCGGGCAAAATTGGCCCGGCCCGGAAATTTGACGGCGACGATCTGCGCAAGGACAATCCATTGTTCTCCACCGCCAACCGTCAACGGATAGCGCGGTTAATGAACGATATCGCGCCGATATGCGAAGCCCACTCCGCTACCAGTGCACAGGTAATCATTGCCTGGACGCTGCAGCAGAAGGGCATCACCTTCTCCCTGTGCGGGGCACGCAATCCGCAACAAGCCAATGAAAACGCCGATGCCGGCCATCTCAACCTGAGCCAGGATGACATCATGAAAATCAACTCTGCAGCAGCAGAACATCTGACCGACCTAGACGGTTAGTTAAACGCCAAAACCAATTAAGGAGCCGCACTGACCCGATTCAGTGAACCCTCGATCTATGTCTGAAACCCGCGACCAAAGATTTGCCAGGATTGCCAAAAACGGTGCCTTCGATGTGATCGTCGTTGGCGGCGGCATCAATGGTATTGGCGCGTTTCGCGAAATGTCTTTGCAGGGCTTGCGGGTCTTGCTGGTGGAGCGCAGCGACTTCTGCTCGGGATGTTCTGCAGCACCTTCACGGATGATCCATGGCGGGCTGCGCTATCTTGAAAACGGTGAGTTCTCTCTGGTCCGCGAATCTCTCCAGGAACGCGATGCACTGCTGAAAAACGCCCCGCATATGGTGCGCAAATTGCCCACCACGGTGCCCATACGCTCGGTGTTTTCGGGCCTGTTGAACGGGGTGGCAAACTTCCTCCATCTGCCGACCAAGCCTGCCGAGCGGGGAGCGCTGATGATTAAGGCCGGATTGATGATGTATGACTGGGTAACGCGGCGGCGACGGGTCTTGCCGAAACATGATTTTCAGGGCCGTGCCACAACCCAAAAACACTGGCCGCGTCTGCGCAAGGATACGCGCTTCAGCGCCACCTATTATGACGCCTGGATCAGCCACCCGGAACGGTTGGGGCTCGAACTGCTGGATGATGCGGAGGCTGCGCAACCAGAATCGGTTGCGGTAAATTATGTCTCTCTCGTTACCGGTTCCGACAACAGTCTCGTGTTGGAAGACAATGAATCGGGCCAGTCCTGGCCGGTGTCAGCAAGCGCGATTGTCAATGCCACCGGTGCCTGGGTCGACCTCACATCGGCACAATTGCCCGGTCAGTCAATGCCAGCAGATCAAATGGTAGAAGGCACAAAGGGATCTCATCTGATCATCGACAATGCGGAACTGAGGGACGCATTGGGTGGGCACATGATTTATTTTGAAAATGCCGATGGGCGGGTGTGTATCCTGTTCCCCTACCTGTCCAATGTCTTGGTCGGGGCGACGGATATCCGGGTCGAAACCCCCTGTCGCACACGCTGCGAGGACGCAGAAAAAGACTATATTCTGAAATCGCTGGAAAGCGTCTTTCCCGATATTGAAATCGAGCCATCCCAGATCGTGTTTTCCTATAGTGGTATTCGCCCGTTGCCCAAAAGCGATCAGAAATTCACCGGGCGTATCTCCAGGTCCCATTTCGTTCGCCGTATCGACGGGCCGGTGCCGCAATTTTGCATGATTGGTGGCAAGTGGACGACGTTTCGCGCCTTTGCCGAACAGACGACAGACCATGTTCTGAAGGAACTTGGCAGGAGCCGCAAATGCGGAACCCTGGGTATGCCCATTGGCGGCGGCCGCGACTACCCCGATGACATTGGTGAATGGGTTGCCGAGACCTGTTCTCAGTTTGATGTTTCCGAGAAACGGGCCCGACACCTGCTGGACCACTACGGTGGTAAGGCGCGGCAGGTCTTGACCTCATGCAATGGCGCCGAAGTCAGTTCGAAGCTGACAGATAGATGCCCTTATTCATCTGCAGAAATCGCCCATCTGGTCCGCTGCGAACGCATGGTGCATCTGTCTGATCTCGTTTTGCGCCGCACGGCGTTGGCTATTACCGGGCGCGTTTCAAACACGGTCATTGAACAGCTGGCCGACATTGCAGCCCGGGAACTGGGTTGGAACGCGGCACGCAGAAAAAGCGAAATTGCGTCGCTCACCACCGAGCTTGAAGATTATTACGGCGTTTGCCCTCAAACGCTGAAAAACAGATCAATTTGAAGGAACAAATCATGCGTATCAGCACCAAAGCGCGAATCAACCGGATGTTCACCAATGGTGGCTGCCTGGATGTGGCGATTGACCATGGGGTGTGTAACGAGCCCGGTTTCATGGACGGGCTTGAAGATATTGGTGGTGTAGTCGATCAACTGGTTGCCGCGGGACCCGACGCAATTCAGATGAATTATGGCCAGGCCGATCTGTTGCAGGGGCGTGGCGACAAGCCGAAGCCGGCTTTGGTAATGCGTATCGATATGGGCAATCCCTATAATGATCAGCGGCACCGGGCCATGTGGTCGCAACTTCAAAACGCAGACGAGCCGATCATCGGGGCGCTGGAGATGGACGCAGCAGCCGTGGTGGTCAACCTCTTCATGTTGCCGGATGAGCCGGACCTGTTCCACCAGTGCGTCGCCAATATTGCCAAAACCCGCGCCGCCTGTTCCAAATATGGCATGCCGTTGATGATTGAACCGCTGGTGATGCTGCCCAATGATGTGCGCGGTGGCTATCAGGTGGATGGCGATGTCGACAAGATCGCTACCCTGGTACGCCTGTCAGCCGAAATGGGGGCCGATGTGATCAAGGCGGACCCAACCAGTAATGCGGATGATTACCATCGGGTCATCGAGGCAGCCCGTTGCCCGGTTCTGGTCCGTGGTGGCGGCAAGGAAGATCTGAAAACCGTGTTGATCAAATCTGCTTCTGTCATGGCGCAGGGGGCCCAGGGCATGGTCTATGGTCGAAACATCTATCAGCACGACAATCCCAAAAAGGTCGTGGCCGCATTGATGGCCATCATCCACAAGGGAGCGTCGGGCGAAGAAGCGTGGGACATCTATCAAAGTGGCTGAGCAACAAAAATATCTGCTGGGTCTGGATGCGGGCAATACTGTCATCAAGGCGGTTTTGTTTGATCTTTCCGGCAATGAAATAGCCAAACACGCGCTGGACGGCCAGTCCTCCACGCCGCAGCCCGGCCATGTGGAGCGCGATCTGGACGAACTTTGGCGCAATGCCTGTCAGGCGATTGCCGGCTGTATTGAGCGGGCTGGAATTGCCGCCGCCGATATTGTTGGCATCGGCTGTGCCGGTCACGGCAATGGTCTTTATCTCCTCGATAAACAGGACGCACCTCTCCTTGCTTTCCAGTCACTCGATACACGGGCAGCGGGCATGGCGGGGGAGTTGAGCCAGCAGGGAAATGGCGAGCAATTGCACGCCATCTGCCTGCAAAAACCCTGGCCGTCACAAACACCGACACTGCTCGCCTGGATCAAGGCAAACCGGCCCGACATTTACGCGGAAACTGGCACTGTTTTTCTGTGCAAGGATTTCATCACCTTCAATCTGACCGGAGAAAAGGTCAGCGATATTTCAGACATGAGCGGTTGCGGTTTCCTGTCGATGCCTGACTGCACCTATGACGACAGGTTGCTGGAACTCTACGGTCTGGAAGACGCAGCAGACAGCCTGCCGAGGTTGATTGGTCCCGCTGATATTGCGGGCACCGTCAGCGAGCAGGCGGCACGGGATACGGGGTTGAATTCAGGGACGCCGGTTGTGGGGGGATTATTTGACGTGGTGGCAAGCGCCTTGGGCTCAGGCGCGGTGCACCCGGGGCAAGCGTCAATAATCGCCGGCACCTGGAGCATTAATCAGGTTCTGTCAGATGCTCCGGTAGTCGACGATAATGTTTTCATGGTTTCAGGATTTGGAACCAACCGCTTCGTCAATATCGAGGCCAGTGCGACGTCAGCGGCCAATCTGGAATGGTATGTTCGCGAGTTCATTGAACGGGGAGAGCATCACGACGATCCGTTTGGCTATTGCAATCAACGGGTCGGTTCAGTTCAACCTACCGACGATGATCCGCTGTTTCATCCCTTCCTGTATGGCTCTGGACAGGGTGCCCAGATGCGTGCGGGGTTTTATGGGATTGCCGGTTGGCACAATGAGGGCCACCTGTTGCGCGCCTTGTTTGAAGGAGTGGTGTTTGAACATCGCCGCCATATTGAACAACTGACGTCGGCGGGGGTTGAGTTCGGTGATGCCGTCCTGTCCGGCGGCGGTTCACGCAGCCCGATCTGGCCGCAGATGTTTGCCGATTGTATGGGCAAATCGATGACGGTGGCTGCCTGCGAAGAAACCGGCGCTCTCGGTGCGGCCATTGCAGCAGGCTGTGGATCAGGGCTGTTTGATACCCTGGATGCCGGTGTTGCTGCGATGACGTCTGCCCGCCAGACATTTGATCCTGACCCCTCCATGCAGGCCCATTACCAGCGGCGCTACGAGATATTTACACAGCTGACAGCCAGTATGAATGGCTTCTGGTCGGCCCAACAAAACCTGAAATAAGGACATATTCAATGAAGGCCGTAGGTTTTTTAAATTCATTGCCGATCAGCCATGCAGACAGCCTGTTTGAGGCTGAACTGCCTGACCCCAAACCCTTGCCGGACGACCTGCTGGTGCGGATCGAGGCGATCTCGGTCAATCCTGCTGACGCCAAAAGACGCATTCGCACGGCTGTCGATCAGGCCCATGAAGAGCCCTTCATTCTTGGCTATGACGCGGTGGGTATTGTTGAGGAAATGGGGGAGAGTGTTTCCGGTTTCAATTTGGGTGACCGCGTCTGGTATGCCGGTGACGCCAACCGACCCGGTTCCTATGCCAGCCTGCAATGTGTCGATCATCGCATCGCCAGCCTGGCCCCAAAGTCCGTGACGCCGGAACGTGCTGCAGCCTTGCCGCTGACCAGCCTGACGGCCTGGGAGATGTTGTTTGACCGCCTTCAGGTGCCGGTGGATGAGACGCCCGCCAGCCTGTTGATCATTGGCGGTGCTGGTGGTGTCGGCTCAATCACCGCGCAATTGGCGCGCAAGCTTACCGGATTGCGGGTGATTGCCACAGCCTCACGGCCGGAGACAAAGGACTGGTGCCTCAATATGGGCGCCCATGACGTGGTCAATCACCGTGATCTGATCGCCGATATGGGCAGGGCGGGATATGAAATGGCCGATTATATCGTGCAATATGCCGACACGGCCCAGCATTGGGATGCCATGTGCGAACTGGTCTCGCCGCAGGGCAAGATCGGCACGATTGTTGAGACCGATGAGAAGCTCGACATTTCCGCCCTGCAGGGCAAGTCAGCAGCCCTGTGCTGGGAGCTAATGTTTACCCGCTCGCTGTTTCAGACGGCGGACATGTATCGGCAGGGGCAGATTCTCGCCCGCATGGCATCTTTGGTGGACGATGGCACGATTGCCACGACCGAAACCACCGTGTTGGAAGGACTGTCGGCTCAGACATTGAAACACGCCCATCAAACTATTGAAAAGGCGGCAACTATCGGCAAGATAGTCGTCAAATTCTAACAGATGGGCATCTCCGACCATGACCGGGCCAACACAACTAGACGGCAGTTATGATTATGTGATCGTCGGCGGGGGCACCGCCGGATGTGTGCTTGCCAATCGGTTGACCGAAGATCCTTCGGTCAATGTCCTGCTGCTGGAAGCTGGTGGCAACGATAATTACCATTGGGTGCATATCCCGGTTGGCTATCTGTTTTGTATCGGCAATCCCCGCACTGACTGGATGATGAAAACCGCCAGCGAGGCGGGCTTGAATGGCCGTTCGCTTGTCTATCCGCGCGGCAAGGTGCTGGGCGGCTGCAGTTCGGTCAACGGCATGATCTACATGCGCGGTCAGGCGTCCGATTATGACGGCTGGCGGCAAATGGGAAATGCCGGATGGGGCTGGGATGATGTTCTGCCTTACTTCACCAAATCCGAGGATCACCACAAGGGCAAAAGCTCGCTGCATGGCAGCGGCGGCGAGTGGAAGGTGACCACCCAGCGGCTGAACTGGGAAATTCTCGAAGCCTTCCAGGAGGCCGCCAGTGAATTTGGCTATATGCCAACCGATGACTTCAATTCCGGCACCAACGAGGGATCCGGGTTTTTTGAGGTCAATCAGAATAACGGCGTGCGGTGGAACACAACCAAAGCCTTCCTGCGCCCGGTCATGAAGCGCCCCAATCTGCGGGTGTTGACCCATGCAACGACCGAAAAAATCCTGTTGGACGGGAAGCGCGCAACGGGGGTCGCGTTCCGTCACAAGGGCAGGGCGATGACGGCATTGGCCAGTTGCGAAGTGCTGCTTGCCGCCGGTTCGATCAACTCGCCGAAGCTGATGGAGCATTCGGGAATTGGCCGTGCGGACATTCTCAAAGACCTGGGCATTGAGATTGAGCACGAACTTTCCGGTGTCGGGGAAAATTTACAGGATCACCTGCAGATCAGAACGGTTTTCAAAGTCTCCAACACCAAAACGCTGAACGAACGGGCCAACAGCCTCACCGGCAAGATCGGCATTGCATTGCAATATGGTCTGCAGCGGCGCGGCCCCATGTCGATGGCGCCGAGTCAGTTCGGCCTGTTCACCAAAAGCGATCCGGCCCTGGCAACGCCGGACCTGGAATATCATGTGCAACCCCTGTCAACAGACCGCTTGGGTGACCCGCTGCATCCGTTCCCGGCAATCACCGTGTCGGTGTGCAATCTGCGTCCGCAGAGCGTCGGGTCGAGCCATGTCGCCTCTCGTGTCGTGGATGAGCAACCGGATATCAAACTCAATTACCTGTCGGCGCAGGCCGACAAGCAGGTTGCGGTGAAATCTATCAAGCAGGCACGCATGATCATGACCGCCAAGCGGTTAGAGCAATACAGCCCGGAAGAAGCGCTTCCCGGCGCCGCTGTGGCAAGTGACGCGGACCTGCTGAAGGAAGCGGGAAATATTGCAACGACCATTTTCCATCCGGTGGGAACCTGCAAGATGGGCAGCGATCCGATGGCGGTGGTCGATCCTCAGCTGAAGGTGCATGGTCTGGAAGGATTGCGGGTCATTGATGCGTCGATCATGCCGAAGATCGTGTCCGGCAATACCGCATCTCCGGTAATCATGATTGCCGAAAAGGCCGCCGATATGATCCGCAGCGGTGCCTGAAGTCTCTAATTATTCAATCACCAGGTGAATGGCAGTTGCGTCGTCGCTGCGCTTGAACCGGGGGAACTTTTCGGCCAGGGGATCGATCGTGTGCTCAATATGCCTCAATTCCCGATACAGTGCTTCCAATCCCCGATCGCCGGCAGATTGCAGCAATGATGCAGGAGAATGGCAGTCATAGGCGTCTTCCAAGGCGCTGAATCCATCACTGCAGATCAGCACTTGCGTGCCCGCCACCGCCGCCAGATTGGTCTGCTGCAATTGCTCAGAGGCGGTCGGCACAAGTCCCAATGTCCAGACATTTCCCTCCGGCGTATTCTGGGCAGCGCGGACCCGCCGCAGATCATCCAGCGTCTCCGGGTGGTGCAGAAGGCTTTCTCCCTTTATGCCCCTGGCCTTTTCAACGTGAATTTTCGCAAAAGCGGATTCGGCCTGAGCGTAGTCCCGCAAGGCTGAATATTTCTGCACCTGCTCGCCGGGCGGGCGGATATAGGCGGTGCAATCGCCCAATCCAGAAAATTGCAAATGGCGTTCCTGCAGCGACAGCAGTGCAATACTGGCGCAGGGCCAGGCATAGCGCGGGATGTCCTGTTCTGCGGCTGCTGCGAAGAACTCATCCCGAGCCACTGTCATCAAATTTGCAAAAACTTCTTTGGACTCTGAAAAGTCATGGCCGCTGGTCAGCAGATGGTCAGTTGCAAACTTTGCAAGCCAGGCGGCGTCGCTGTCATGCCCATCCATATATTGTCGGTCACCGAGCCCGGTGGCGCCATCTGCAACCAGGGCAGTATTCGCGCAATGACCATGCCGGTCTTCATTGGCCTTTGTGTCGGAGCCGGCAAAGCTGACTTCAGAAAGGAGTTTGAACTTCATAGTCAACCTCCAGTCACCTATCGACGCGCTGCAAGCGGCGAGCCGCCTCGCCATACTCGTTGCACCGATAAAGCATCGTCCAGATGCACCAGATCAGCAGGTAAACCCGGACTCAACTGGCCAATCTGTCCCTGTCGGCCCAAACATTGGGCGGGATAGAGCGTCGCCATTTTCGCCGCCTCCGCAAACTCTGTTCCGACGGAGTGCACCATGAATTTCAAGGAACCCGCCATGTCGATATCGGCTCCCGCCAGGGTGCCGTCTTCCAGGGTCAACCGCCCGCCATTGCGCAGTATCTTGCGACCGCCGAGTTCAAATTCCTGCCGGTCTGATCCGGTGGCCGCCATGGCATCGCTGACCAGAAATATACGCCCGGGCCCATTCTTGGCAGCCAGCGCGATGCGAATGGCCGCCGCGTCAACGTGAAATCCATCAGCAATGAGGCCGCAATAGAGTTTGCCGGATTGCAGCGCTGCGCCGACCAGTCCCGGTTCGCGATGGGTGAGCGGGCTCATGGCGTTGAACAGATGGGTGACACAGCTTGCCCCGGCTTCAGCAGCCTCCATGGCGGTGCCATAATCTGTGTTGCTATGTCCCAGGCTGATGATTGCGCCGGCATTTGAGAGTTGCCCAATCTGGTCAGGCCGCACCGATTCCGGTGCGACGGTGATCATCAGATTGTCAATATCGGCTGCGGCCTGAAGCAGCAGCTGAAGATCTTGATCTTCCATTTTGCGTATCAGGCCGGGGTCATGGGCTCCCTTGCGGGCCTGCGACAGGTGCGGGCCTTCCAGATGCAGGCCAAGAAACCCCGGGACCTTACTTTCCTGTGCCTTTTTTGCCGCATGGATGGCGGCAGCGGTTTTTTCTGCCCCATCGGTGATCAGGGTCGGCAGCAGGGAGGTAGTGCCCATTTGGCCATGGACATCGCAAATCGCCTCAATGGCTTCCACTGTTGGATTGTCGTTGAACTGGCATCCGCCACCGCCATTGACCTGCAGATCGATGAAGCCGGGCATGAGGGTGCCGCCATCCAAATGCTCAACTGGCGTATCGGCGGGCACTGCATCATTGCCGACAATCTGCGCAACTTTGCCGTCAGCAACAACCAAAGCGGCATCTTCAAGGAAGGTTGTACCGTCAAATATCCGGCATCCGGCGAGGGCGAAAGAGGGGCTCATATGGTTTCTGTCACCTTGCGCAAGTTTGGTGGCAGGTCGGGATTGTTGCCGCGCAACCGGGCGAGTTCCTCGACAAAGGCATAGAAGCTGACGATGGATAAGACGGGTTCGGTAAGCGGATGAACCGGTCCGGCGGCGACGAAATCCGGCGTGCCGGCGGGATCATATTGTTGCGCAAATACCTTGGCGCCATTGGCTTCCACGGCAGATATGGACTGCCGAACCGTCTCTTGTGCGGCGTCGTTGTTGATCAATGCGAGGACTGGAAATCCCTCGCCGACAATCGATACCGGACCGTGCATGACTTCTGCGGTGCTGTAGGCTTCGGCGTGAATCTGGCAGGTCTCTTTGAATTTCAGAGCCACTTCATGGGCAATGGCAAAGGCCGGTCCCCGTCCCAAAACGTAAAGCGAGTCTCGGTCCTTCATATAGTCCAGCAGGGCATCCCATCTGGAACGAACGGCAATTTTGCACTGGTCCGGCAGGCGTTTTATGGCATCGAGAAGCTGCTGGTCTTCTCTGAAATGGGCGAGGAACAAAAGTCCGGCGACCAGCGAGGTGACAAATGTTTTTGTGGCCGCGACGCTTTTTTCCGGTCCGGCAGAAATGTCAAATGCATGATTGCAAACCTCAGCCAGGGGTGAGTTCACCTCGTTGGTGATCGCGATGGCCAGCGATCCGTTGGACCTGCTCATGCGGGCAGCCGCTACAATGTCGGGGCTCTGGCCGGATTGCGAAACTGACAGGGCAACGGAATTGGCAAGTTTTAGATTCTGCCCATAGACCGACGCGATGGATGGGCCGATAGAGGCAACGGGCAGGCCGGCCTGAATTTCAAATGCGTATTTCAAATAGGCGGCGCAATGGTCTGAAGAGCCGCGGGCGATGGTCACCAGGAAGGCAGGATCAAGGTCCATTGCCTGCCTGGCAGCCTGTTGGATGATGGTGTCGGAATGGGTCATCATGCGCTGCAGGGCTGCGGGAATCTCGCGGACTTCCTGCTGCATGAGGGTCGGGGTGATGGGGGTCATATCGCTCATTTTGATGTCGTAGGAATTTCCAGATCGGCGACGAATTCATAGGCATCGCCGAGATATTGGGATTGGGTGAATTCAAGAACCTGGCCGCTGGCAAGGTAGGAAGTGCGTTCGATGCTGAGGCCCGCGGCGCCCGGCTCCACCTGCAACAGTCGGGCGTGGTCCGGTTTCAGATTTACTGCCCGAATGCGTTGGATGGCACGCACCGGTTTGCATCCGGTCTTGTCCAGATGGGCATAAAGAGAACCGCCAACGGCTTCCGGGTCGGGCAGGTGTTCCGGCGAAAGGGAAGCCCGTTCGATAGCCATTGGCTTGTCATCGGCAAAGCGCAAACGCACGATGCGCGACACAAGACTATGGGGTTTCAGGCCGAGCGCGAGGGTTTCTTCGATGGTCGGATCATAGAGGCCGCGTTCCAGCCACTGGGAATGAACGACCTTGCCACGGCGCGCCATGTCTTCGCTGAAGGAGGTGAGCCGGGACAAGGATTGTTCAACCCGGTCGCTGGATGGGGCAACCGAAGTGCCCGACCCCTGGCGCTGAATAAGCAGACCAGCATTGGCGAGATCGCGCACCGCCTTGCGAACGGTAATTCGCGAGACTTTGCTGAGTTCCGCCAGATCCCGCTCTGATGGCAGCGCCTCGCCGGGGCCAATCTGGCCTGATCGGATCGCCTGTTGCAGCTGTTCGCGCAGCTGAACATAAAGCGGTCCGCCACCTTTGCGGTTCCAATTTTCCTGATTGAGCAACTCGTCCAGCTGAAACGCCATTATTGTGCCTCCCGCTGTGAGGAGGGTTGGGCAGGTTGGGCAGGTTGGGCGGGCTGGGCCGGTTGGGCATAGGTGCGCAAGGCTAGGTCTACCGCACCGTCAAGGGCTGAACCCTGGGCCGGCACAACCATCTCGGCTATTCTGCCGGACAGATATTCGCCGTAACGCTTGCCAAAACCGCCCAACAGACAAAGTCTTGGGTGCCGCTCGCCAATGATGGAGGCCAGTGTTTCTTCAACGCTTTTGACAGCCCGGTTCCAGATGCGCAGGGCGGTCACGTCTTGCTGTTCAACATAGTCCAGCACCAGGGGGGCAAATCGGCCGAAATCGCCGGGACTGGCGGAATGGGCATATTCGACAATTGTCTGCGGATTGTTGCGAAAGTCGTTCAATATGTGAGATGTGATCGGCGTTGCCTTGCGCACATGGTCATGGGCCAACAGGGTTTCCTGCAGCAATTCCCGTCCAACACGGGCACCGCTGCCCAGGTCGCCGACAACAAACCCCCAGCCACCGACCGTCTGGATCTGCTGATCGAAACGGGAAATGAACACCGAGCCCGTGCCGATAATGGCAACGACGCCATCGCCATTGCCCAGCGCCCCTTGGAGCGAGATTTCGGCATCGGTGTTTACTTCGCATTGTCGGAAGGGCAGGGCGGCGGCGAATTTCTTGGCATAGCTGCCGGCATTGGCGCCGGCGACCCCAAGATAGGCACTGGTGGTGGGCAGTTGATCGTGGGGCAGGCCGGCCATCTCCAGGGCTTTTGAGCAGGCCTCGACAATGTTTTCGCGGGCTGCATCGAAATTGGTCATGATGTTGGCAGCGCCTGCCTGTCCTTCAGACAGCCGAACTCCGTCCGCCGCCCGGCAGAGGGCCGCCCGACAGCCGGTGCCGCCGCCGTCTATGCCAAAAATGAGCTCGTCCGAATTCATCATGCGGATATAATACCAATATAATACCATTTACCAAGCGAAAAATGTTCACAATGTTGATAATCTTATAAGTCATTGTTTTAAACTGCTTAAACTAAGCAGAATTTGTAAAATGAAATTTTTATGGTTAATGCCTCTGGACAATTGGTACTATAATGGTATTAGATGGCCGGAAGAGGAAAGTGACATTCCATGAACACTGAAAGCGTCAGCGATAAATCTGAGAATCTGGATGCGAAGCGTCCGGAAGAGGCGCTTGCGGTGCTTTTGGCGGGCCAGCAAGACGCGCTTGCATCGGTGGCCGGTGCTCTCAGCGATATCGCGCGTGGCGCGGAAATGCTGGCACAGACAGTTCGCAATAATGGCAAAATCGCCTATGCGGCGGCCGGCAGCTCCGGCCTCATGGCGATGGCTGATGGTCTGGAACTGCCGGGAACTTTCAGCATTGCCAATGACCGAATTAAGATCCTGATGGCCGGTGGCATGTCCAGTCTGGCCGATATGTTGGGCGGAACCGAGGATGATCTTGAGGCTGCGAAAAATGATGTGCATGCAGCGGGTATCGGGGCAGGTGATTGCCTGATTGGTGTGTCCGCCAGCGGCAGCACGCCTTATACGCTGGCGGCCATGGAGGCTGCATCAAAGCTCGGTGCCAGAACCATCGCCATTGCCAATAACCCGGACACCCCATTGCTGGCGCGCGCAGATGCTGCCATCCTGCTGGCGACGCCGCCAGAGATTGTCGCCGGATCAACCCGCATGGGGGCAGGGACGGCCCAAAAAGCAGCGCTTAATATGATGTCCACTTTGATGGCAATGCAACTGGGTCACATTTACGATGGCTATATGATCAATGTCCGCGCCGATAACAAGAAGCTGAAGAAACGGGCTGAAAAGATCGTTGCCGATATCGGTCGCTGCAGCTCTGAAGAAGCTTCTCAACATCTGGAATCCGCCAATGGTGCGGTGAAAACGGCGATCATGCTGGCTGCGGGAGCAGACAACATTCACGCAGCTGAAAAGCTGATCGAATTAAATCACGGTCACCTGCGCCCGGCGCTGGCGGCCCAATCCAACTCACAATGATTTTTCAAACACCCATGTCGGGTAAATACGGGAGACGAACATGAAAAAAACCACCATAGCATTGGCCCTTCTGGGGTCCACTATTCTGGCCGGCGGAGCAGCTTTTGCCCAGACCACGCTGAAGATTGAAAGCTGGCGTAATGATGACCTGGCCATCTGGCAGGAAAAGATCATTCCGGCGTTCGAAGCTAAACATTCTGACATCAAGGTACAGTTCACACCCTCAGCTCCGGCAGAATACAATGCCGTGCTGAACTCCAAGCTGGAAGCCGGTTCTGCCGGCGACCTGATCACCTGCCGTCCGTTTGACGGTTCGCTGGCGCTGTATGATGCCGGTCATCTGGCCGACCTTTCCGGTCTGTCCTCAATGGCCAATTTCTCAAGCGTCGCCAAATCCGCATGGCAGACAGATGATGGCTCTGCCACATTCTGTGTACCGATGGCTTCGGTTATTCATGGCTTCATCTACAACAAGGACGCCTTTGCAGAAGTTGGTGTCGAGGTTCCCAATACCGTTGATGAGTTTTTTGCAGCCCTCGACAAGATCAAGGCTGACGGTAATTACATTCCTATGGCCATGGGCACCAATGACCAGTGGGAAGCCGCAACCATGGGTTACAACAATATTGGCCCGAACTACTGGAAAGGCGAAGAAGGCCGTCTGGCGCTGATCAAGGGCGAACAGAAACTGACCGACGAAGCCTGGGTCGCTCCCTATCGGCAACTGGCCAAATGGGGCGCCTATCTGGGGGACGGTTACGAAGCTCAGTCCTATCCGGACAGCCAGAACCTGTTTACCCTCGGTCGCGCCGCAGTTTATCCGGCTGGTTCCTGGGAAATCTCGGGCTTCAACTCACAGGCTGACTTTAAAATGGGTGCATTTCCTGCACCGGTTTTGAAGTCTGGAGACGAGTGCTATATTTCCGACCACACGGATATTGCCATTGGTCTGAATTCCAAATCTCCAAATGCAGCTGCCGCGAAAACCTTCCTGGACTGGGTCGGTTCTGCAGAATTCGCTACATTATATGCAAACTCCCTGCCGGGCTTCTTCTCACTGAACTCTTCACCTGTGAAGATGGAAGATCCGTTGGCTCAGGAATTTGTCAGCTGGCGCGACAAGTGTAAGTCGACCATCCGTTCGACCTACCAGATCCTGTCTCGCGGCACGCCAAACCTGGAAAACGAAACCTGGAACGCATCTGTAAATGCGATCAAGGGCAAGGAAAGCCCCGAAGACGCCGGTAAGCGTCTGCAGGACGGCCTGGCTTCCTGGTACAAGCCACACATGAAGTAAGTGCAATTTGCGGGGGTGGGCCAGTTTTGCCGGCCCCCAAAATGCACCATTCTCACATTGAGATTTTAGGCAATGCCTTGGCGGCGTGAATTGTGATCGCCGCCAGGCCAACGACCGGGAAGGGCTATGCTTGGCCACCCGGAGCCGCGCAGAACATGTTCAAGCAGGATTTTTAGCAACAGCAGCGAGCATCGAGCAGCGATATGGCGCAAGAATTTATCAAAAAACGGCGTTGGCACATCGGCATCTTTTTAGCCCCGGCGGTTATTGTCTACACAGCTATCATGATCCTGCCACTCTTCGGCACGCTGCAATTGTCGCTGTTTCAAAAGGTCGACCAGCAACAGGTATTTGTCGGATTGGACAATTTCAGAACCCTGTTTGGTGATCCCCATTGGGCCAACAGTTTCTGGAATGCGCTGAAAAACAATACCTGGTTCTTTATCGTCCATATGGTGGTGCAGAACCCGATTGGTGTCTTGCTGGCGGCCTTGCTCAGCAGCCCGAAACTGCGCATGGCCACCTATTACCGAACCGCCATTTTTGTGCCGACCATCCTGTCATTTGTGATTGTTGGTTTCGCCTGGAAACTGATCCTCAGCCCGCTATGGGGCGTGGCGCCGGGCATCCTCGATTCAGTCGGGTTGAAATTTCTTTTCGCCCCTTGGTTGGGCAAGGAAGAATATGCGCTGACGACACTCAGTCTGGTGTCTGTCTGGCAGTTTGTCGGCATCCCGATGATGTTGATCTACGCTGCCCTTCTGTCGATACCCGATGAGGTCATCGAGGCTGCAGAATGCGATGGCATTACCGGCATGTCGCAGTTCTGGAAGATCAAATTACCGCTGATATTGCCGTCCATCGGCATTATCTCGATCCTCACCTTTGTCGGCAATTTCAACGCATTCGACTTGATCTATTCTGCCCAGGGCGCGCTGGCCGGCCCCAATTATTCCACCGACGTGCTCGGCACGTTCCTGTACCGCACCTTCTTTGGATTTCAGTTGCAGCAGGGAGACCCCAATATGGGCTCGGCGATTGCCACCGGCATGTTCCTGATCATCCTGGTTGGGGTCAGCATCTATCTGTTCGGCATACAAACGCGGCTGCGCCGCTACCAGTTCTAGGAGTATCTGCTTATGAATATCGCACGTAACTCCGTCGGCCGTTCGGTTGCAGCCCATGCGATCCTGATCGCCTACACGATCATTGCCCTGTTTCCGGTCTTCGTGATCATCATCAACTCGTTCAAATCGCGAAAAGCGATTTTTCGGTCACCGCTGCAAATGCCGAACGAGGAAACGTTCAGCCTGATTGGCTATGAGACGGTATTGAAACAGGGGGACTTCTTCCTCTATTTCCAGAACAGCCTGATCGTCACAGTCGTATCGCTGGCGCTGGTATTGTTGTTTGGCGCGATGGCCGCCTTTGCCCTGTCGGAATATCGCTTCAAGGGTAATTCGCTGATGGGGCTTTATCTGGCGCTGGGCATCATGATCCCGATCCGTCTTGGCACCGTCGCCATTTTGCAAATGATGGTGGCAGGAGGGTTGGTCAATACGCTGACCGCATTGATACTCGTCTATACGGCGCAGGGACTGCCGCTGGCCGTGTTCATCCTGTCGGAATTTATGCGTGGCATATCAGATGATCTGAAAAATGCTGGCCGCATTGACGGTCTCAGTGAATATCGGATCTTTTTCCAACTGGTCATTCCGCTGGTCCGCCCGGCAATGGCGACCGTTGCGGTGTTCACCATGATCCCGATCTGGAACGATCTGTGGTTCCCGCTGATCCTGGCTCCGGCTGAAGAAACCAAGACAATCACTCTGGGTGCCCAGGTATTCATTGGCCAGTTCGTGACCAATTGGAATGCGGTTCTCGCCGCCCTGTCGCTGGCCATTCTGCCGGTGCTGGTTCTCTATCTGGTGTTCTCCAGACAACTTATCCGCGGTATTACCGCAGGGGCAGTGAAATAATGAGCGTGCAAGATACAAAACGTGTCCTGGTTGCCGGACTGGGAAATATGGGGCTGAGCCATGCCCTGGCCCATCACAAGCTCGACGGCTCTGAACTGGTCGGCCTGGTCAATCGGTCTCCCGTGGATCTGCCGGATGAGTTAAAGGAATATCCCTTCTACGCATCCTTTGAGGAGGCACTGGACGTCACCAGGCCCGATATAGTTGTGGTCGCCACCTATTCCGATTCGCACGCCGATTATGCCTGCATGGCCATGGAGGCGGGGGCTCATGTGTTCGTTGAAAAGCCGCTTGCTACCAATGTGGAAGATGCCGTGCGTGTTGTCGATTGTGCCAAACGCTGCAATCGCAAATTGATGGTCGGTTATATTTTGCGCCAGCACCCATCCTGGCAGCGGCTGATCAAAGAGGCCCGCAATCTGGGCGGTCCCTTTGTTTTCCGGCTGAACCTGAACCAGCAGTCCACGGACGAAACCTGGCAGACTCACAAGGCCCTGATGCAGACCACATCGCCGATCGTTGATTGCGGTGTGCATTATGTCGACGTGATGTGTCAGATCACCGATGCCAAACCTGTCAGGGTGCACGGCATGGGTGTGCGCCTGTCCGATGAGATTGCCGAGGACATGTATAATTACGGCCAGTTCCAGGTGATTTTTGAAGACGGATCGGTCGGCTGGTACGAGGCCGGTTGGGGACCGATGATGTCGGAAGTCGCCTATTTCGTAAAAGATGTTGTGTCGCCCGGGGGGGCAATCTCAATTCTGTCCGGCATGCATCCGGAGTCCGACAGTGTTGAGGGACATACCAAGGTTGGTGCCCTGCGCATTCATACCAATGACGGCGCAGATCGGGACATTGAATTTGCCGAAGAGCCCGGCCACCAGGAATTATGCGACGCAGAACAGGCCTATCTGCTGCGCGCCGTCAATGAAGATTTGGACCTTGGCCGCCATATGAACGACGCGGTTGCGTCACTGGCGATATGCCTTGCCGCGGATGAAAGCGTCCGTTCCGGCAAGGCTGTCGAACTCTAGAACTAAGGAGAGATGTCTTGGGTACGTTGAGACTGAAGGACGTCAGGAAGTCATTTGGACCTGTTGAAGTCATCAAGGGCGTCGATCTTGAGGTCGATGACGGCGAGTTTGTCATCTTTGTTGGCCCCTCCGGCTGCGGGAAATCGACCCTTTTGCGGATTGTCGCCGGGCTTGAGGATGTTACCGCCGGATCGGTAGAAATCGACGGCGAAGCGGTCAATGCCAAGCCGCCCAATGATCGCGGTATCGCCATGGTGTTTCAAACCTATGCGCTCTATCCCCACCTGACGGTGAAGGACAATATGAGCCTGGGGCTGAAACAGGCTAAAACTCCGGCTGCAGAAATTGCCCAACGCGTCGACATTGCAAGCAAAATGCTGTCGCTGGAAGACTATCTGGAACGGCGTCCGGCAGAACTTTCCGGCGGCCAACGCCAGCGGGTGGCCATTGGCCGCGCCATTGTGCGGCAGCCGAAGCTGTTTCTGTTTGACGAACCCCTGTCCAATCTGGACGCCGCCTTACGGGTCAATACGCGGTTGGAAATTGCCGGTCTGCACCGCAAGCTGAACGCCACGATCATCTATGTCACCCATGACCAGGTTGAGGCGATGACGCTTGCCGACAGAATTGTTGTGCTCAATGCCGGTGAAATTGAACAGGTTGGCACGCCGATGGAGCTGTATAACAACCCGGCCAACCGGTTTGTTGCCGGGTTTATTGGGTCACCGCAGATGAATTTCATTCCCGGAGCAATGGTCAAATCCGCTGACGCCCATGAAATCGGCATTCGGCCGGAACATGTCACCATTGGCAATGACAAGGGCGATATTGAAGGTCTGGTTTCCCATGTCGAGCATTTGGGCGGCGAGACCAACGTGTTTGTCGATTGCGGTGATGCCGGTCTAGTTGCGGTGCGGCTGTTTGGCGAGCATGCGTTTGAAGTTGGCGAAAGCTGTCAATTGTCCTTCGACCCGGACCGCATCTACAAATTCGGTGCCGATGGCAAACGCATAATCTGACCAAAGACTCCAATCTGAACGATTATCGCTTTGCCAGTGACCAGCCATGCCTTAAATGGTGATTGCAGAAGGCGGGCGTCCTGCCTGCCACCACAGGTTTAATGGCGGTGCGTGATGGAGATACGAGCAGTTGTTTGGGGCGAGAACGTTCACGAACGGGAAAACGAGGTTGTGCGCGACCTCTATCCCGATGGCATGCATGAATGTATTGCTCAATCCCTCAACCAGTCGGACAGAATCGAAGCGACCACCGCAACGCTGCAGGATGCTGAACACGGGTTGACTGCGGAACGGCTGGCCCAGACCGACGTATTGCTGTGGTGGGGCCATGCTGCCCATGGGGATGTCAGCGATGAAGTGACTGAGCGGGTTTGTGAAGCCGTCTGGTCCGGTATGGGCATTATTTTTCTCCACTCGGCGCATTTTGCCAAACCGTTCAAGCGGCTCATGGGGTCGGCCTGCAATCTGACCTGGCGTGAAGCAGGCGAAAGGGAGCGGCTGTGGCTGACCAGTCCGAACCATCCCATCGCCTATGGCCTGCCAAATTCGTTTGAGCTGGAAAATGAGGAAATGTATGGCGAGCCCTTTGGTGTGCCGGAACCGTTGGAAACGGTGTTCGTCAGCTGGTTTCAGGGAGGCGAGGTGTTCCGCTCCGGCCTGACCTACAAGAGAGGTGCTGGAAACGTCTTCTATTTCCGCCCCGGCCACGAAACCTATCCAACTTTTCATGATGCCAATGTGCAATTGGTGCTGCGCAATGCAGTCAACTGGGCGCACAATCCGGCGCGGCGAATTGATGATCCAACTGGCGCGCCGAATGTTCCGGTCGACAAGGCGCCAGAACCGATCATCGAGCGGGGTCCAAAGCTGCACCAGGACGGAGAAGAAGGTTTTCGCTAGACGCTGATTTAGACAAGCAATCCGGAAATACGCACATGACCAAAGTCAGAATTCTCATTCTCGGCACCGGCGGAATGGCCAAGAGCCATGCTGAGGCCTATGCCGCCATGGACACCGTTGAATTGGTGGCCGGGGTCGATGTCAATGAACAGGCGTTGCAGGACTTTTGTGATCTGCACGCCATTGAGCATCGCTTCACATCGCTTCAGCAGGCCCTTGATTGGGGCGATTTCGATGCGGTGTCCAACGTCACACCGGATGCTCTGCATCACAAAACCACTATGCCGTTGCTCGTTGGAGGCAAGCATGTGCTTTGTGAAAAACCGCTGGCGACCAATTATGCCGATGCTAAGGAAATGGCCGATGCCGCCGGGTCGGCCAAGGTGATCAATATGGTCAACCTGACCTATCGCAACGTCGCGGCAATGCAGAAGGCGTCGGAACTGGTGGCCACGGGCGTGCTTGGTCAAATCCGCCATTTTGAAGCTTCTTACCTGCAAAGCTGGCTTACTCAGCCCGCCTGGGGCGACTGGAAGAGTGAATCCCAATGGCTGTGGCGGCTTTCAACTCAACATGGTTCGAAGGGCGTGCTGGGCGACATCGGTATCCATATTCTGGATTTCGTCAGCCATGTTGCCGGCAGTCTGCCCCGCGAAGTAGCCTGCCGGTTGAAGACCTTTCACAAGGCCGAGGGGGATCAGATCGGTGAATATGTACTGGATGCCAATGATAGTTTTGCGATGAATGTGGAGCTTGAAAATGGAGCAATCGGCGTGGTCAGCGCCAGTCGTTTTGCCAGTGGCCATCACAACGATCTTCGCCTGCGCCTCTATGGCGACAAGGGTGGTATTGAAGTGGGTTTTGAAAAGAAAGTCAGCAAACTACGGCTTTGTGTCGGCGAGGACATCCACAGCGAGACCTGGCGTGATGTGGAAGCGCCTTCGGTAAAAACCAATTATCAACGCTTTGTTGACGCCGTGATCAGCGGCCAGCAAACAGACCCGGGATTTGATCTGGCAGCGGCACTTCAAATGGCATTGGATTGTGCTGAAAGCTCGGATCAGCAGGATGGCCGACGATTGCTGGTCAAGAGCTGACGAAGATTTCGTTTTTCAGTCTATATCCTAGACTTGAAAAAGTCCTCCCGGGACCTTTCGCCGGTGATCAGTCCGCGCTATTGCTCGCGTTTGCATCCGGAGCAACGGGCTGACGTGATCAATTCTGATAATACACGCGGCATCGTATTCATGCTTCTGGCAATGGCCGGGTTTGCCCTTGCTGACACATTGGTGAAGGTATCCTCCTCGGTTATGACACCGGCGCAGGTGCTGTTCATCCTGCTGGGTGGCGGCTTGGTCATTTTTGCGCTGATGGCGATTGTCCAAAAGCAGCCGCTTTTGAACCGGGGCGCCTTTGCCCCCCTGATGCTGGTGCGTTACATGTCTGAAATTGCCGGCATGGTGGGCATGGTGCTGGCGCTGGCCTATGTACCTCTGTCAACGGTCGGGGCTGTCACCCAGGCGACACCGATACTCGTGGCCGTGGGCTCCGTGCTGTTCCTGGGGGAAAAGGTCAGCTGGCGCCGCTGGAGTTGTATAGGTGTTGGTTTCTTAGGGGTGTTGCTTATCGTGCAGCCCGGTACGGAAGGGTTTGATCTGTCGGTCCTTTGGGCGTTGCTGGCGATGGTGTCCCTGTCCGTGCGTGACCTGATGACCCGCCTGATCCCAACCGAAATCGCATCTTCCAGCCTGGCGACATATACCATGATCGCTTCGGTTCCCGTTGCCGCCGCCTGGGTTCTGCTCAGCGGCGACAGTCTTATTCCCGACCAGTTGAACTGGTGGATTATCCTGCCAATGGTCAGCATGGGGTCGTGTGGCTACGTCTTGTTGATTGCCTCCTTGCGGATGTCGGATGTTTCCGTGGTCACGCCATTTCGCTATTCGCGCATTATATTTCTGCTGATATTGGGCGTCGCCGTATTTGACGAACGCCCCAGCCAGATGATGTTGATCGGAGCGGCACTGATCATCGCCTCCGGCCTCTACATGATGTGGCGCGAGCAACAGGTGAAACGTTCTGCGAGAGAGGCCGGGCCTTAGTCTTTCGACGCATTGAATATGTGATCGTCGATATCAAGAATTGTGAGATACGTGGTCTCGGCAACCTGCCGGAACTTTGCCCCGAAAATCCGGGCGTCATGGGTCGCGCGGCTTCGCGGAACAACCGTGTCCTCTAGCATCCTACTAGATAATTCTTCGACCCGTGCCAGAATGGGTATCCAAACCAAAATTGTTTGGCAATCAACGATAGGCCCGTGAAGAAGAACGACCAGATTTCCTTCTGCGCCTTTGTCAAATCACCAAAGTTCAACGCCGTTAAAAGATGTAAAGATCTGCTGTTTTGGACCACTGAAAAACATGACAATGGCTCCCGCTAGAATATTCAACTCGGACAATAGCGGAATAGTGGCTCTTCTCACTCGCTGCCCAATGGTATCAATACATCGGTTATCAACTTGGATTCGTCTTCTTGCCAATGACCGTAAATTTCGACAGTTGGGCGGGTCGCGGACATGCCGCGCTTCTCTATCTCGGCGTGTATCGCTTGATGAGTGCCACCAAGCTCGGAATATGGTCCGATGTGCCGATACGTCGCGTACTTTGATAATTCCAATGGAAAGAGCTCCAGCTTGCTATCCCCGCTATCTGGCTCAAGCTCGACGCCCACGAAAACCCTGTCTGCAGCGAGGTATGCCCAATAGTTGATGCCTTTGTGGGCGAGCTTTTCTTCCCCGATCTCATTCCACATTGCATTGAGGAGCGGAATACCGGCCGCCGCATAGTCGCCGTTGACCACGTCTCCAAAGAACCCATGTAACTCAATACGAAACGGGTCCTCAACGATTTCAATCTCCATGGCATCGCCTGTTTCAAGAATTGTCACCTCATAAGATGTTTGTAGGTTTTTATTTTGCGCCGCTCAAGTAAAAGCCCTTTCTGACGTCGCCAATGTTCAAGCCACCTATTGCCGGAATTCACCGATTGGTCGAGTAAATGTCTTCTATGTGGGGTCGCGTTGCGGAGTCGAAGATGAAGCGGCAACGGCAGCTTTGGGCCAATCCGCGCGCGGCTCGTGCGATTATCTAAACTCCCACCAGTGAGGCGAACCTGCGTCAGCGCTATCGATCACATGCGGGACAAAGGCAGTTTCGGCGGTCGTTTCCGGATGCCCAACGCAAAGCAGCACGTGGCACTGCATCTAAAAATGGTTGGAAACGTTGAACTGCCTCCTTGCGGATGTCGGATGTTTCCGTGGTCACGCCGTTTCGCTATTCGCGCATCATTTTTCTGCTGGTATTGGGCGTTGCCGTATTTGACGAACGCCCCAGCCAGATGATGTTGATCGGAGCGGCACTGATTATCGCCTCCGGCCTCTACATGATGTGGCGAGAGCAACAGGTAAAACGCGCTGCAGGTTGACCAAGGCAAACGGTCTGCGGCGTCCGTTGGGCAACAAAAAGTGTCGTCTGCCTGCTGGTCAAGAACCTTCATTTTCGATTAGGATTTGCTATTCCCTGTGGTCATACGGGAGTTCGATCCTGGATCGACAAAGACCTCATTTGGGCAGCGGGGTGTCTACTGGACCCGCCCGGCGCGCGTCGGCGCTGAAATCTCCGCATCGAACCGGCGTCCCAACGTAAATCCTTGAGGCGCTTTATCGAAGCGCAATCCGGCATGGCCGGACAGAAAGGATAACTCAAATGCGCACAGGTGTAATTGGACTTGGGGATATGGGCAGTGGTCTGGCCAAAAACCTCATCGCAAACGGATTTGCAACCACAGGCTTTGATCTCAGTGCCGATCGGATGGCGGCCCTGAAAGAAATGGGCGGCAGCCCGGCTGCCGATGTCGCTGAAGTCGGCAAAAACAGTGACGCTGTCTATGTCATGGTGATGAATGGTGATCAGGCCAAAGCCGTCATTTTGGGCGAAGCGGGCCTGATCAGCCACATGGACAAGGGCGGTGCCGTGATCATGACGGCAACGATCAAACCACGTGAAGTCCGTGAAATTGCCGCCGCGATGGAAGGATCGGGGATCAACCTGATCGACAGCCCTGTTTCCGGCGGTTTTCCCGGAGCCCAGGGTGGCACGCTGACAATGATGGCCGCAGCGTCTGCTGATCTGCTGGACAGGTTTGCACCGGTGATGGAGGCGGTATCCGCCAATATCCACCGGGTTGGTACCGATGCCGGCATGGGTCAGACGATGAAATCGTGCCTGCAAACCCTGATCGGATCGATCTTCTCGGCGACATTTGAAGCCTCTGTCCTGGCCGCAAAGGCCGGCGTGTCGGGGCAGGCGCTGTATGATGTGTTTTCAACATCCGGTGCTGGATGCGGGTGCACAAACACGGCGCTGGAAAACATAATTGACCGGCAATTTGAAAAGACTGGCAGCCACATCAATACCATGCATAAAGACCTGACCATCTCGCTCGATCTGGCGGAAGATTTGCAGGTGCCAATGCATACAGCCTCCGTCGCCATGCAGATATTTCATGCCGGCAAGTCGAAATTTCCCGAGGGCGACAATTGGGCCTGCACAAGGGTAATTGAAGATGTCGTTGGCGCCGAGCTGCACAGATAGGAGAAGCTCAATGAAACTTGGTGTTATTTGTGACGGCATCAGCCGCGATCTGAAGCATGCCGTTGATGTAATGGACGAATTCGGCCTCGACTATGCCGAACTGCAATTTGTCGGCGATACCGAAGTTGGCGATCATAGCAAGCAGGAGATTGCCGAGATCGACAGCCTACTGCGGGACCGGGGAAAACCGGTCTCCTGCCTGTCGCGCCACATCTTTGCCGGAATGACGGCGGCCAACCGGTCGGGCGATGAGCTGCACATCAAACATATGGATGCCCTGAAACGGGTGATTGAGATGGCACATGTGGTTGGTTCCCCGCTGGTGCGGATCATGACCCAGCGCAAGGAACAGATCCTGTGGGGCCTCAACGGTGCCGAGCGATGGAATGTCGCCCATGGGGTTTGGGAAACCATGCCTCCGTTGATTGCGCCTGCCGTTGAACTGGCCAGGGCCGAAGGCGTTGTGCTGGTTGTGGAGACGGGCAATGGCACACTGGTCAATTCCAATTATACAGCACGCAAGCTGATTGATGACCTCGATGCCAAGGATGCGCTGAAAGTTTTGTGGGACCCGGGCAATAATTGCTGGTGCCATGAGGTGGCCTTTCCCGACGGTTATGAAGAGGTGCGGGACGGCTATCTGGGGCATCTCCACATCAAGGACGTGCTGGTCGATACGCCGCGTGCCACATTGGAAGTGCGTCGCATGGGGGAGGGGCAGCTGGCGGACCAGTTCCAACCGCTGGCCGATGCGCTGCGCGCTGACAATTATGACGGGGTGATTTCCTTTGAGAGTGTCTACCATCCGGGCAATGGCAATTTTGAAGACGGGTTCCGGCTTTGCATTGACCATTTCAAGGAGCTGTTTGGTTAGAGCTTTTCTCCGGTTCCCATGGGGCGCAAATGATGCCATATGCGTGACCGGCAATGAGAAGCGCAAAATTGGGTTGGTCCGGCAGGGCCATCCCAACGAGCTGCCAATTGCCGCAATCACACGGCGCTTGACGGCTTGGGGAGTAAGAGATGAACAGGACGCGTCTGGCGTTGATCGGAGCCGGGGTGATCGGCCAGCGACATCTGGCGGCGATTGCCCAGGTGCCGGATGTTGAACTGGTCGCCATCGCCGATCCCAGTCCGGCCTCCGAGAAACTGGCCGGTGACCTGAACGCAGCCCATTTTGCCGATTCTGTCGATCTGCTGGAGGTCTGCCGGCCTGATGGTGTCATAATTGCGACGCCGACCGAGCATCACCTGATGCCGGTTATCGCCGCACTGGAAAGTGGTGCCCATGTGCTGGTTGAAAAACCGATCATGGCGACGCTGGAGGAATGCGAGCAGACCATCGCTACGGCCAACAGCGCAGATCGCCATGTGCTGGTCGGCCATCATCGGCGCTATTACGGCTTGGTCAATCAGGCACGCGATTTGATCCGCCAGGGCCGGTTGGGTCAACTGGTCGGGGTTGTCGGCCAATGGAATGTCCGCAAGCACGCTGACTATTATGCGCCTGACTGGCGCCAGAAATGGCAGGCCGGACCGATCCTGACCAACCTGATCCATGACATGGACCTGTTGCGCTACATTGCCGGCGATATTGTCTCTATCAGCGCTGAAACCTCAAATTCGGTGATGGGCTTTGAAAAAGAAGATGCTGCTGCAATGGTGATGCGGTTTGAAAATGGTGCCCTGGGCACATTTCTGCTGTCGGATCAGAGTCACTCCCCCTGGAGCTGGGAACAGGCAACGGGAGAAAATGCTGCCTTTCCGCGCACCGGCGAAAATCCGCTGCGTTTTATGGGGACGGAAGGCAGCCTTGAATTTCCCAATCTGAAATTGTGGTCCTCCGATGCAGAGGCTGAATGGCGAACCCCGCTGAGCCGCGCCGATCTGTCGAATTCGCTGGAGGACGCCTTTGTCAATCAGATCAGCCATTTTCACGCCGTCGTCCAGGGTCGGGAATTGCCTCGCATCACGGCACAGGATGCTACCGACACATTGAAGGCAACTTTGGCAGTATATCAGTCTGCCCAATCGTCGAGCCGGATTGAACTTTAATCCGCAACGCTCCGTTACCCAAAATATTCCCTTTGAAAGGGTCTAGTCATCCGGCATGCGTCCCTGCCAGGATTCGGTGATGCTGCGGGCGGCAATCTTCAGATCCGGCAATATGCGGCGCTCGTCTGATGCGGTCATCCGCGATGAGGGTGCGGCAATTGCCACGGCGCCAGCGCATTTTGCGTGATGATCAAAAAGCGGCACCGCAATGCCAACAACATCAAGCTCAAATCCACCCTGGCATCGCGCATGGCCGGTGGCGCAAATCTGATGAAGATCGGCGCGCAGCTGCTGCGAATTGGTGAGCGTGTCGGCAGTAAAGGCAGGCAGACCCTGCCGGATAATCTTTTCGGCCTGGCTTTGGTCCATATGGGCCAGCGTCACCAGGCCCGATGCCGTAGCGTGATAGGGTAGAATTTCGTTGGCATCGACATGCACCCGAATGCCATGGCGTTGGTCATCGATATGGGCCAGTGTGCTGAGCCCCGACGTGCCCTGCATGACCGAGACATGGGCGGTTTCAGCGACCTTGCCATTGAGAATTCGAATGGCATCCATGGCCGAGCGTCGCGCTGGAAAAGTGCGTTCCTTGACGATCTCCAACCGCGAGATGGCGGGACCCAGCCGGTAGGCCTTGGTGACCGGGTCCTGGTGCAGAAATCCGCTTTCACGCAACTCGCCCAGCCGTCGGTGAACAGTGGCTTTGTCGTCGCCAGTCAGTTTGACAAAACGGGTCAACCCAATTTCCGGCTGGTCGGTGGAGAAGTGGGTCAGCAGTTGCAAGGCTTTTGCAATAGTTCCCATGTCTCTTTCTAGCTTTCCAAAAACCCTATAGCCTTGCTTGACAGACAGCTGATCTGGGTTGAATATATAAAACTGTTGGTTCGAATAATGAACCAACTATATCGGGAGAAGTCAATGAAGAAGTTTATTTCCAAGGTGATGTGCGCGTCTTTTGCCACAACAGCAGTATTCGCAGCTGCCGCCGTGCCAGCGCAAGCAGAGTTTCCTAACAAGCCGGTGCAGTTCATCGTGCCGTGGCCTCCAGGCGACATGGAAGATGTGCTGACCAGAATGATCGCTGAAGATTTTCAAAAGGCCCATGGCCAGCCAGCAGCGGTCGTCAACAAGCCGGGCAAGGGCGCCGGCCCGTTTCCGGGCGCCGCTGAAGTTGCCAAGGCTGATGCCGATGGTCACACGATTGGTTCCTTTGTGATCGGTGTGCCGATTGTCGGTCCAAGAATTGGCATGCCGGAACTGGCGCCAAATCCGTTCGAGCCTGTGGGTATCTTTTTGACCTATCCGTTCGTCCTGGCAGCTTCCAAGGACGCGCCTTATCAGTCGATGAAGGAACTTGCAGAGCATGCCAAGTCCAACAAGGTGATCCTGGGGCATTTCGGCGCGCCACTTATTCCAACCAAAGTGTCGCTGGCAATGGCCAAGAATATGGGTTTTTCCTATGCCTCTGACGCGGCCTTTGATGCGCTGGACTGCAACACGATCGCTTCCGGCGATGTTGACGTGATGAACACGACGATCCAGCTGGTTCTGCCGTGCCTGGACAAGATAAACATTTTGGCAGCAGTAACCGATGAGCGCATATCGCTGGTGCCGGATGCCCCGACCGTCAAGGAACTCGATCCGTCGCTGCCGATTACGCTGTGGAACGGATTGTTCGTCCACAAGGATGTTCCCGCTGACGCCCGGGCCAAGATTGAAGCTGTCGCCAAGAAGACCATGGCTAGTGCGCGGGCTCAGGAATTTGCCAAGAAAACCGGTGCCCAGGTCTATTGGAAGGGTGCTGCCGATTCCCAGGCTCAGATCGACGCAGATACAGCTGCATTCGATAAGCTTAATGCGATGCTTGAATAGGGCGGAGCCACTCCTCAGAGTGAATATTTGATGGATGTCAGGGCGGGCTAACAGGGTCCGCCCTGACCAGATCAGGCAAATCAGAAGGCCCCGGAACCCCATGGAACATTCTGAGACTGAAGCGGTTCGCCACACGGCGCATACCTATCACAAAGCCGAGTTCATCTTTGCCCTGGCGGCCTTTGCCGTGGCCCTGTTCCTGCTCAGCCAGAGCGGTTCGCAAGTCACCTGGAGTTCCAGCAAGGCGCTGGTCAATCAGCCGGGATTCTGGCCGGTCATGGCGATTGTCGGCATGGTAATTTTCGGCACCGGTGAATTGTTCGTATCCGTGCGTCGTTTTCGACACGAAGCTGAAGGTGCCATTCCAACAGAATTGTTTCACTGGCTGCGGGCAATCGAATATGCCGCATGGTTTCTCATCTATGTCACGATCGTTCCCATCGTTGGTTATCTGCCCACGACGATTGTCTTTTGCGTGCTGCTGACATGGCGGCTGGGGTATCGGACACGCAATCAGCTCCTGGCTGGTGCTCTGACGGGATTGGCGGTGGTGGTGGTATTCAAGTCATTTCTGTCGGTCAAAATTCCCGGTGGGCAGTCTTATGAATATCTGCCGGATGGATTGCGCAATTTCATGATCCTCTATTTCTAGGCCTTTTGATGGAAATTCTCGGATCAGCACTGGACATTATTCTGCGGGTCGACGTGATCCTGGCCCTGTTGATCGGCTCGATTGGTGGCGTGATTATCGGCGCCATTCCGGGCGTCGGACCAGCCATCGCCATTGCCATTTTGCTGCCTGCAACTTTTTCGCTGGAGCCGGTTGTCGGCCTGACCCTGCTTTTGGGCATATATGGATCGGCGATGTTCGGTGGCGCCATTCCAGCCATCTTGATGAACACGCCCGGCACGCCGGTTAATGCGCTGACGACCTATGATGGTTATCCGATGACCCAGCGGGGGGAAGCGCCCCGTGCCCTGTCGCTGGCCTATGGGGCGTCCTTTGTCGGTGGCGTGATATCGGTCGTCTGTCTGATGGCCTTTGCGCCTTTTCTGGCAAAAATAGCGCCTCTGTTCGGGTCGCGGGAGATATTTCTCGCCACGATTCTGGGCATGTTGTTGGTGGTTATCGCCCATCGCGGTCGCAGCCTGGCCGCGGGTGCCCTGCTGTTTTTTGGCATATTCTTGGAATCCATCGGTCTGGAACCGGTTCAATACACCAAGCGCTATACATTTGATCAGTCGTGGCTGGCGTCGGGGGTTGACCTGATCGTTTTGGTATTGGGCCTGTTTGCCCTGTCCCAGGCCTTCGTGCTGTTGGTGGGAAAGGACAATCCGGTCAAACCTCCAAAGCTTGAAGGCGGCCTGTTTCGCGGATTGAGAGAAGTCTTTCGGTTTCCCCAGATCGCCGTTCCAGGTGCCGGGTTTGGCACCGTCATGGGGATAATTCCCGGTGTTGGGGAATTTACGGCGCAGTTTTTGTCCTACACCTGGGCACAGAAGATCTCCCCCAATCCTGAGCGCATCGGCAAAGGGGCCTCAGAAGGCATTATTGCTTCTGAGGCGGCCAATAATGCGGTGCCGGCGGCGGCAATGATTCCTCTGTTGGCCCTTGGCATACCCGGCGAAGCGCTGACGGCAATGATGTTGTCTGTCTTCTACGTGCACAATATCGTGCCTGGCCCAAATCTGTTCCGCGATCAGATGGATTTCGTCATGGCGCTGTATCTATGCCTGCTGATCCTCAATTTCCTGGCACTGATTTTCCTGATGTTTGCCACAAGGCCATTGCTAAAAGTGGTGTCCATCCCAAACCGTTTTTTGGGCATGGCGATTTTGACCCTGTCCTTTGTCGGGGTCTATTCCCTGCGCAATTCGATGACTGACTGTGTCATGGCGGCGGCTTTCGGTCTGTTGGGGCTGGTGCTCAAACGGTTGGATCTGCCGATTGTGCCGATCATTTTGGGCATGGTGCTTGGCGGTATCGCAGAATCGCGGTTCCGCACATCGCTGCCGCGTATTGACGGGGTGCTCGACTGGATCAACCGCCCCATTGCTGCGGGCATATTTGCGCTGATTGTACTCGTATTGCTGATCCATATCCGGGCGCTGTTGAAAGGCCGAAATGCAGCGGCGATGAAAGCCTGATGTCAGCCGACAAAAAATCCCTGCCGCAATCTGCTTCCTGTGTGGTGATCGGTGGCGGTATCATCGGGGTGTCGACCCTCTATCATCTGGCCAAGCGGGGGGTATCGGACGCCGTTCTTCTGGAGCGAAAGCAACTGGCTTCCGGCACCACCTGGCACGCAGCAGGCATTGTTGGTCAGCTGCGCGATTCAAGTGCCCAGACGGAACTCGCCAAATATACCGCGCGTCTGTTTCAGGAGTTGGAGGCGGAAACCGGACAGGCCACCGGGTACAAGCAAAACGGCACCATCAATATCGCGCTCAGCGACATACGTATGGAACAGTTGAAACGCAGTCATGATCATGCCGAGAGGATGGGCCTTGAAGGGTTTTTGCTGAATGTTGATCAATTGCGCGAAAGGGCACCCTGGTTGCACTATGATGATGTGCGCGGCGGATTTGAAATGCCTTCAAACGGCCAGGTGAACCCGCTGGATGTCACCCAGGCGCTGGCCAAAGGTGCTCGGCAAAATGGCTGTCAGATTTTCGAATATGTCGCTGCCACGCGCATTTTAACTCACAATGGCAAGGTGTACGGCGTTGAAACCGAACAGGGTGTTATTGCCACGCAAAAGGTGCTGCTGGCCGGCGGATTGTGGACTGCACAATTTGCCAAGCAGCACGGTGTGGCCGTTCCGCTTCACGCAGCAGAGCATTTTTACATTGTTACCGAACCGGTGCCGAACCTTCCCCGTGATCTGCCCGGCCTGGTTGTTGCCGAAGAGCGCATATACTGGAAGGAAGATGCCGGAAAACTGCTGATCGGCTGGTTCGAAAATCGCGGCAAGGCCTGGGGTGACAATGGCATTCCCGACTCGTTTGAGTTTGATGAATTGCCCTTCGACATGGATCATGTCGAACCAATGCTGGAAACCCTGTTCAACCGCATGCCGGCGCTGGAGGACATGGGTATTCAAACCTTTTTCTGCGGTCCGGAAAGTTTTACCCCCGATGGTCGCCCCTATCTGGGACCGGCGCCGGAAATGCCTGGCCTGTTCATCGCTGCCGGAATGAATTCGAATGGCATTCTAAATTCCGGCGGCGTCGGGCTGACCATGGCGGAGTGGTTGATCGACGATAGCCCCAGCTGCGGTATGGGGCCGCTCCTGACAAGTCGGGCCATGCCCTTCCAGATCAATGCCGCCTATAATGCGGAGCGGGTAAGAGAAAGTATCGGGCTGCATTACGGCCTTCATTGGCCGGGTCGGCAGATCGAAACTGCGCGGGGCATTCGTCGTGTGCCATTGCATGACCGGTTAAAAGCGCAAGGGGCCCAATTTGCTGAGCGGGTCGGCTGGGAAGTGCCGATGTATTTCGATGCATCCGATGCCGATTGGCCCACCGCACCGTCGATTGGCTGGCAGGAATGGTTCCCCAACCTGCAAGCTGAATGTCAGGCCGCTCGCGATGACGCGGTTCTGCTGGATCAATCCATGTATGCCAAAATCATCGTCCAGGGTCCCGATGCGGTCAAAGTGCTGAACCGAACCTGTGGTGCGCAGATGGATTGTGGCGTTGGGCAATCAGTCTACACGCAGTTTCTCAATGCCCGTGGCGGGATAGAAGCGGATGTTACTGTTACCCGACTGGCAGCTGAAAAATTCATCATCATTACTGGCCATCCCAGCCAGATCAGGGATCAGGCCTGGTTGCGCGCCAATGCCGACGGAGACTGGCGCTTTGAAATTTTCGACGCGACATCCGCCTATGCACTGCTGACGCTGCACGGGCCAAATTCCCGTTCCATTCTGACAGCGCTTTCCGGCGACGACCTGTCTGACGCCGCACTTTCGTTCGGCGCAGCGCGGGAGATTGACATTGCCCATGCCAGAGCATGGGCCATTCGTCGCTCGTTCGTGGGTGAATTGGGGTTTGAACTGTTGATCCCGAGCGAATTTGCCTGCCATGTCTACGACGCCATTATGGAAGTTCGCGGCGGCGGCGGCGACGGCGGCAACGGCAGCGAGGGCGGTGGCCTGCAGCATATGGGCATGTTCGCGATGAACAGCTGTCGTCTGGAAAAAGGTTTCCGTCATTTTGGCCATGACATCGGCGAGGATGATACGCCCTTCGAAACAGGCCTGGGTTTTGCCGTTGACCTTGCCAAGCCGGAACCGTTTCTGGGCCGGGATTCTTTGGCAAAACAAATGGCGAGTGGCAAGGCGGTGGCGGCGACACAATACCGGACCGTCTGTGTGGCATTGCGCCAGGCCAGCAAAAGGACCGGGCCGTTTCTGCTGCACAACGAGCCAATTTTGGCTGAGGGTAAAATTGTCGGCCACGTCACTTCCGGAGCCTGGGGCTTTCGGCTTGGACGTTCACTTGGTCTGGCCAGCCTTCATCACGACCAGGGCGTAACAAAAGCCTGGATTGATGAGACCGAATTTACCGTGCGCATCGCCGGCCAGGACCATCCAATAGATGTGCAGTTGAAGCCGTTTTACGATCCCGCGGGCGAGCGGATGCGATCTTAGATTTCAGGAGAGAATCATGTCTGATGAAAAAACCATACTGGTAATTGGCACGTTCGACACAAAGTCTGACGAATTGCTCTATCTGGAAGAGCGGATCAAATCGCAAAGTGGTCGGGTCATGACCATGGATGTCAGTGTGCTGGGCGATCCGGAACAGCCGACAAATGTGTCCAAACATCAGGTGGCTTCCGCTGCCGATTCAAGCATTCAGGCGGCGATTGATTCAGGCGATGAAAATACTGCTATGCAAATTATGGCCTGCGGTGCCTCTCAACTGACCCAGCAATTGCATCAAGAAGGCAAGATTGACGGGATGATCGCCATGGGTGGCACGATGGGCACCGATCTGGCGCTTGATTGTGCCCGGGTGCTGCCTGTCGGCGTGCCAAAATATATTGTCTCGACGGTTTCTTTTTCGCCGATAATTCCCGCTGATCGCCTTTCGGCCGATATCCAGATGATCCTCTGGGCCGGGGGGCTTTATGGTTTGAATTCCTTTTGCAAATCCTCTCTCAGTCAGGCTGCCGGGGCGGTGCTGGGGGCGGCGCGTGCGGTTGAGCCACCCAATGCCGATCGTCCGGTGATCGGCATGACCAGCCTCGGCTCGTCCTGCCTTTCCTACATGAAACTGTTGAAACCAGCGCTGGAAGAGCGTGGATTTGAAGTGGCGATCTTTCACGCCACTGGCATGGGTGGCATGGCTTATGAAAACATCGCTGCTGAAAAGGGCTTTGCCTGTGTGATGGACTTTGCCCTGCCGGAATTGGGCAATTTGATGGTTGGATCAGTGATCAATGCCGGTGCTGACCGGATGCTCAATGCCGGCCGCGCCGGCATTCCACAGATCGTCGCACCGGGCTGTCTCGACCTGATTGATTTTGCCGGTTGGCAGGAAATACCAGAGCGGTTTCAGGATAGGCCATTTCATGCTCATAACAGGTTGATAAAGTCGTCGGGCTTGAACGATGAAGAGCGGCGGGAAACTGCGCGGGAGATCGGAGATCGGATTTCCAGATCAACGGCGCCGGTCCATGTAATTCTGCCCAATCAGGGCATCGAGGAATGGGATAAGCCGGGTGAACCCGCCCATGATCCTGACGGCCTGGCAGCCTTTTGCGATGAAATGCGCAAGGCTATTCAGTCACCGGCGCAACTGTCGGAAATTGATGCCCATATCAACGATCAGGCCTTTGCTGACATTGCGCTCGAAATCCTGGACGGATGGATGGCGGATGGCACGGTGAAGCGCCCCGACGCGTCATGAGCAGTCGCAATTCCCGCTACGATACCCTCTTTGAACCGGTAAAAATCGGTCCGGTTACCGCACCCAACCGTTTCTATGCCGTCCCCCACGCCACCGGCCATTCCCCGTTGATGCCGAATGGTTCCATCGGCATGCGGGCAATGAAAGCGGAAGGGGGGTGGGGAACGGTCTGCATGCAATTGGCGGAAATCGACCCAAGCTCCGACATTTCAAATCTGCCGATGGAAAAATTCTGGGACGAGACGGACGTCAAGTCCCATGCGCTGATGGTAGAGCGGGTCAAGCAGCACGGCAGCCTGACGGCAATCGAACTGGGCCATACCGGCCTGCGGGCCCGAAATCTTGCCACCGGCATGCCGGTGATGGCGCCCTCCGGCCTGCCGATCCTGAAACCGGAAGCACCGATCAGCGCAAAGGCCATGGACAAGTCCGACATCAGGGCGTTTCGAAAAAGTCATCGCGAGGCCGTCAAACGGGCCAAAACTGCGGGCTACGATATTGTCTATGTTTATGCCGCCCATGATGCTTCTCTTCTGTGGCACTTTCTGTCACCGGACTATAATTTTCGCAGTGATGAATATGGTGGTTCCTTTGAAAACCGCATTCGCTTGTTGCGCGAAGTGCTGGAAGAAACGGTTGACGAAGCGGCAGGCGACGTGGCCGTTGCCATTCGCATGGCGGTGCATGATTTCAAGTCCGGCAGCAGTCTGACCTATGACCGCGAAGGACGTGACGCCGTTGAACTGCTGGCCGAATGGCCCGACTTGTGGGACGTCAACGTGGCTGGCTGGAGCAGGGATTCCGGAACTTCAAGATTCGATGAAGAAGGTCATCAGGAAAAATACACTTCCTGGGTCAAACAGGTAACCAGCAAGCCGGTGGTGGGCGTTGGCCGGTTCACCTCTGCAGACGCCATGGTCGGCCAGATCAAACGAGGCGTGCTCGACCTGATCGGCGGTTCCCGGCCATCCATCGCCGATCCCTTCCTTCCGGAAAAAATTCGAAACGGCGAGATTGATGCCATTCGCGAATGTATCGGCTGCAACATTTGCGTCGCGTCCGACGCCTATTCGGTGCCGCTGCGGTGCACTCAGAACCCGACGATTTCCGAAGAATGGCGGCGTGGCTGGCATCCGGAAAAAATCACCCCGATCACAGGCAAGCAGAAAGTGCTGATCGTTGGGTCAGGTCCTGCCGGACTTGAATGTGCCCACACTTTGGCGCGTGCGAAGGTGGAAGTGGCGGTTGCCGAAAGGCATGTTGATTTTGGTGGCCGGGTGGCACGGGAATCGAAACTGGGTGGCCTTGCCGCCTGGGGACGTGTGAAGGACTATCGCCTCTACCACCTGCAGCAAATGGCCAATGTATCGCTCTATGCGGAAAGCCCACTTGTCGCTGTGGACATTGTTGACTTTGATTGCGACCGGGTTTTCCTGGCGACGGGGTCGTCCTGGCGCGGGGATGGTTTTGGCCGCAGCAATTTCGCATCAATTGACGGATTTTCTGATGCAGCACTTACGCCCGATGACTTTATGGATGGAGCAGCACCCGACAACAGCGTGGTGATCTATGACGATGATCACTATTATATGGGCAATGTTCTGGCAGCCAACCTCGCCCGGGCCGGAGTCTCCGTGTCGCTGGTCTGCCCGCTGCCATCTATTGCCGGCTGGATGGGCTATACGCTGGAACAACCTCGGGTAATCTCCGAGCTTCTGGAACTGGGCGTGGCCATGCATCCCAATGTTACCGCATTGGAATGGATCAATGGCGCATTGCGGGTGGCCCGATCCGATACCGGCGAGGAATTGCCGCCCATACAGGCAGAAGGTCTGATTGCGGTTGGTGCCCGGGAGGCTGACACCGGACTTGCAGCAGAAATTGGTGAGATCGCAGAACTGGCCGATCGCTGTACATCGATTGGTGATTGCGTGGCGCCGGGAACAATCCAGTCGGCAGTGCTGTCTGGACACACCGCCGCTCGCGTCTTTCTGGGTCAAGCAACGGCCGATGGCCTATTCCGCCGTGAAACACCGGTACTGTTCTGATCCTGGAGCCCATCTGACCCCAATCTCTTTGGTTGCAGGTCGGTTTGATTAGTTTTAACCTAATCAGAGTTGAGAAATTTGATGCTTTATTATTTCCCGCATCTCGTGAGGATTCAGGCTCACTTGACGATTTTGCGGCGAGTGGCGGCGAGTGGCGGCAAGTGGCGACCAGCAAATGCGAGCGATGACGATGACTGACCAAAATTCACCAAATTGCGACCCAATTGCGGAACTGCGCGAAAACACAAGCGCGCAATTTGAACAGGCATTTGCCATGCCCAAAAGCGTCTATACGTCGAACGAATTTCTGCAGCGCGAGCTGGAAGACGTATTCAAGAAAGACTGGTTCTGCGCTGGTCGCGCCTCTTCCCTGTCGCAACCGGGAGACTATACGACGCTGGAACTGGCCGGTCAGCCAATTATGGTGATCCGCGACCGGGACGGCATATTGCGGGCGCAGTCAAATGTCTGTCTGCACCGCATGTCGACCCTGTTGCAGGGGCGCGGCAATACCAAGGCCATTGTCTGCCCCTATCATGCCTGGACCTACAGTCTCGACGGATCACTGCGCGGCGCGCCGGCCATGGGTCAAAACCAGGCCTTCTGCAAAGACCAGCTGAAACTGCCAAGCGTGCGATGTGAGGAATGGCTGGGTTGGATCATGGTTTCGCTCAACCCCGATGCACGGCCGGCGTCCGAAGTGCTTTCCGGTGTCGAAGAGCTGATCAGCGACTACCAAATGGAGACCTATCAGGAGACGTTCTTTGAGACCCATGTGTGGAACACCAACTGGAAAATCCTCGCTGAAAATTTCATGGAGAGCTATCACCTGCCGGTCTGCCATGCAGGCACAATCGGTGGTCTGTCGAAACTGGACGAAATGATTTGCCCGCCGGGATTGCCGGCCTTTAACTATCACACGATTCTGAAAGATGAGTCGCTGAAGATCGCCCTGGCCCATCCCGACAACAAGCGCATGAAAGGTGACCGCCGCCGCACCACCTATCTGCTGGCGATCTATCCCAGTCTGATGATTACTTTGACCCCGGGTTATTTCTGGTATCTGTCCCTTCATCCGAAGGGATATGACAAGGTGCAGATATATTTCGGCGGTGGCATGTCGCCGGAATTTGTCAACGACCCAAGCGCTCAGGAAAGCTTCAGGCAACTGAAAACGCTGCTGGACGATGTGAATATCGAGGATATGGGATGCACCGAAAAGGTCTATCGCGGATTGAGTTCTGATCTCGCCCGACCCGGTCCACTTTCTCACCTGGAGCGGCCGAACTACGATTTTGCGCAATATCTTGCGCAGCGCATCTGCTGAAACACGTCTGCTCGGCAGACGACAAAACGGACTCAAAAATGATCCATAAACGTATTCGCCCCTTCAATACCAAGGACACCTATCCCGAACAGAGCTTGGACAATGATCTTGCCCAGGCCGTTGTGGCGCGTGGGCAAACGATTTTCCTGCGCGGCCAGTGTCCCCAAAATCTCGAGGATGCCAAAAACATCGACAGCCATGACCCGGTGGAACAGACCCACAAGGTGATGCAGAACATCAAGCAATTGATCGAGGAATGCGGCGGACAGATGGAACATCTGGTCAAGGTGGTGGTGTATATCACCGATGTCCGCCACCGCGAGGCGGTCTATCGGACAATGGGGGAGTATATCAAAGGCGTGCACCCCGTATCCACCGGACTTGTGGTGCAGGCATTGGCGCGACCGGAATGGCTGGTGGAAATCGACGGTACTGCGGTCATTCCCGATGAGGAGTCGTAGATGACATTCTCCCTGGTCGCCCGTTGTGCTGATACTGGCATGTTTGGCGTGGCGATTTCCTCGTCTTCACCTGCCGTGGCAGCCCGTTGCTCCTATGCGCGGGCCGGCGTTGGGGCGGTTGCCAGTCAAAACATAACCGATCCGACGCTGGGGCCGTTGGGCCTCGATCTTATGCAACAGGGGCTGGGTGCCGCCGAGGCGGTTGGGCAAATTCAGGCGACGCAGAACCACATGGACTACCGCCAGCTATTGATGGTCGACGCCCATGGGGACACGGCGATCCATTCCGGTTCAAATGCTTTGGGCATCTGGTCGCAAGCCAAGGCATTGAACGTTGCCAGCGGAGGCAATCTGTTGGCCGACCTGTCGGTGCCCCAGGCGATCGTTGATGGATTTTTGTCAACCAAAGGATATCTGGGCGACCGGCTGATCGCCGCAATGCGGGCTGGACTGTCCGCTGGAGGAGAGGCCGGACCGGTGCATTCTGCCGGGCTGAAACTGGTTGATCAGCATTCATGGCCGGTGGCCGATCTGCGCTGTGACTGGACGGAGGATTGTCCGATCGAAAACATTGCCACTGCCTGGGAGGTCTATAAGCCGCAGCTTGCTGCCTATGTGCAGCGCGCTATCGACCCAACAAAAGCGCCGAGTTACGGCGTTCCCGGCGACGAGTAGATCACAGGTGTTTCACCAATCCGCCCCGATATTGCAACCCAGGACTGAGCCTGAAAGGGTGTAGATGCCAACACGATTTACCCTTCGACAGCTGGAATATTTCGTAGCCGTCGGTGAATCCGGCAGCGTCTCGCAAGCGGCTGAGAAGATGAATGTCTCACCACCGTCAGTATCGGCTTCAATCCAGCAGTTGGAATCTGAGTTCGGCATTCAGTTCTTTGTCCGCAAACATGCCCAGGGCCTGTCGCTGACCAGCGGTGGCCGCCAGTTTCTTGCCCGCGCTAAAGAGCTGCTGGTGTCGGCTGAAGGCCTCAGCTCTTTTGCCTCCGATATTTCCTCGAAAGTTGGCGGGCCGCTGCATATTGGGTGTCTGAAAACCATTGCGCCGGTAATTCTGCCCGAAGTGCGGCAGCAGTTTCAGCAGAAATATGGCGACGTTGAAGTGCGGCAGATCGAAGCCGACCAGGCGCAATTGCTGGATCGCTTGCAAAGCGCTGAACTGGATATCTGCCTCACCTATGATCTGGGCATTCCTGCCAATCTGCAATTCGTGCCGTTGGTGGAACTGCCGACATTTGTCATGCTGCCGCCATCTCACCGGCTTGCTGGCGATGGGGGTATTGCACCGGAACAACTGGTTGATGAGCCAATGGTGCTGCTCGACCTGCCAATCAGCAATGATTACTTTCTGTCGGCCTTCAGGACAGCCGGGCTGAAGCCGGTCATCGCCGAACGCAGTCAGGACCTGGCACTGGTGCGCAGCATGGTTGCCAATGGTTATGGCTATTCGCTGGCCAATATTCGCACCCGCGGTGATGTATCGCCGGACGGAAAGCCGCTGAGATATGTACCCTTGCTGGGTGGACTGCGGTCTCTGCGGCTGGGTCTGGTCTATGGCCGTGAGGCCAAGCGACGGCAGGTGGTCCAGGCATTTGTGGACCACTGCCGTGACCTGATCAGTTCAAGCTCGGTTCCAGGGATGACCATGAACTAGACCCGGTTAGGTTTAGCGGCCTTTGTCGAATGCACTGACAATCCGATAGAACGTGCGGCTGAGACTGTAGTCGAGACCGGAATTGTAGCTGTGCTTTTGTGCCTCACGCCAATCAGGTTGAATTCTTGGGTTGACCAGACTGCTGAAAAGAAACGGGTTCATAATGCCACTCCTGTTAGAATATATAATGCGTATGTCGGTATGTGTTGCCCATATTGGCTTATATGTTGCGTTTGACAAACGAGAAGAATTCAGTCGATAAGATAGAAAATCTAACTCATGGAGAATGTCATGCGGTTTCGTCTGCCGCCATTGAATGCGCTGCGGGCATTTGAGGCCGCTGGCCGCTGTGGCAGTATGAGCGCGGCGGCCGAGGAATTGGCCGTCACCCCGGCGGCGGTCAGCCATCAGGTGAAAACGCTGGAGGAGCATTTTGGCTTTCCCCTGTTCACACGATCCGTGCGATCAATTCGACTGACAGAACGTGGCGCCGCCCTGATGCCCTATCTGAGCGAAGGGCTTGCTTCTTGGACGGAGGGCTGCCGCAGGCTGGAATCGCTTGATAATGACAGGCCGCTGGTGATTTCATCGGCACCGGTTTTTGCCGCCAAATGGCTGGTGCGGCGACTGACGGAGTTTAATGAACTTCATCCAGACATTACCGTGCGGTTGGATGGTTCATTGTCGGTTGTCGATTTTGCCGGTGATGAGGTCGATGCGGCTATCCGCTTTGGCACCGGACCCTATCCCGACTTGCATGCGGATGCGCTGGTCAATGAAGACGTGGCACCTGTTTGCTCACCGACGCTTCTGGAAGACCCGACCGGACTGCGCGAGCCGTCTGACCTGGCCCGCTGCCGATTGTTGCATGTGGACTGGTACGCGGCCGCCGGAACCCAACCGGATTGGGAAATGTGGTTGAAGGTGGCGGGTGTTGAAAGTGTCGACGGCACAAAGGGCCCGGTATTCACAAGCGATTCTCTGGCTGTGGAAGCGGCGATTAATGGCGGTGGCGTGGCACTGGTGAGCGAGTTCCTTGTGCGACAGGACCTGCAACGGGGTCGCCTGGTCAAGCCGTTCGACTTGGTTCTGCCCTCTAACCATTGGTACTGGTTCGTCTGCCCCAAGGAGAGTATGGAACGCCCCAAAGTCAGGGCGTTTCGTGACTGGTTGCTGGCCTCGATCGCAGGCGAGGAAAATATGGCGACGTGATTCCGCAATGTCTGCTGCTGTTGCTCAGATGCCAATCATGCCGGTTCCGCCTGCTGGCGGGGCGATCAGGGAGCCGGTGCTGCAGAACTGACCGCACCTTCAACATTGGTATAGAGGTTGTTGACCTCTTGGCCGGTGTCGACCATCCCAATAATGGCAACAATGGATACCAGTGCAGCCGCCAGACCATATTCAATTGCCGTGGCACCGCTCTCGTCTTTTAGAAATTCGACAATATTCGTCATGAATTGTCCCCTGTCTCTTGCCTCTTCGTCCCCGATTTCCGCCGCAATGACGGAGAGGTGAGGGTAGGCCCCAATTCTCCATTTCCTGTTTATGAACATGGTTATCAAAGTGTGATTGTTGGGCACCGGTCGGCGATCTGCTGCCTCGAACCTTGACTGGTGAAACGCCCGAATAACGAAATTTCGGGCACTCACTTGCTTCCGAAAGCGCTTTCGGTATAGGCTTTCGCCATGAGCGGAGCAAATCTGAAGAGTCTGGCTGTCCATCTGGGCCTCACCGAGGGCACGGTTTCGCGTGCCCTGAACGGCTATTCAGACATTTCCGAAAAGACCCGAAATCGGGTGCGCAAGGCCGCTGATGAGCTCGGATACCGACCCAATTCCAACGCCCGCCGTCTGGCGACGGGCAATTCTGAATGTATCGGCTATGTGTTGCCCTGGCAGGCTGGCCACATTTCCGAGCCATTTCTGGGGGAACTGCTGGACGGTCTGTCCGAGGCGTTAGCCGACCGCAACTGGGACCTGAACCTGGCGGTGGCCCGTTCGGCCAAGGAAGAGATGGCCATTATCAACCGGCTGTCACAGTCTGGGCGGGTCAATGGCCTGGTCGTCTCAAGAACGCTGACCCATGATCCGCGGATCGAACAGATGCGGCGCCTGGGGGTGCCGTTTGTAACCCATGGACGCACGGCGGAATCTGAAAGCCATGCCTGGTTCGACATGGACAATCATGCGGCATTTGAAGAAGCTGTGTGGCACCTTGCAGAGCTTGGTCACCGGTCGATTGCCCATATCCGTGGACCGCTGGAGTATAATTTCGCCACATCTCGCCTGGCCGGTTATCGCAAAGGTCTGCTCGACAAGAATATGGATGTCGATCCAGCCTATGAGGTGCGTTCAGACATGAATGAAGCTGGCGGCTATCGCGCCATGCTCAGCCTGCTGAGCTTAAAAAAACCGCCGACTGCGATCACCTGTGTGTCGGATGTTGTCGCACTTGGGGCGATGAAAGCCATCCGTGAGGCCGGATTGATACCCGGCCGTGACATATCGGTTATGGGCTATGATGGGTTGCCTATCGGGGAGCATACGACCCCGGGTCTGAGCACCATGGCTCAACCCCTTCAGTTTGCTGGCAAACGCATCGGTGAAATGCTGCTTGCCGTGATCGACGGTGACGACCCGCGCGACAATCAGGAGCTCTGGCGTGCAACCCTGACCAGCCGTGGCACTGACTGTCCGCCGCCCGACCACGCGTCGGCTGGCGAAATGGAAGATACTTAATAACCTGAATCCAATGGGAGGATAGAATGAACACATTTACCAAAATAACGGCCGGACTGCTGATTTCAGCCAGCCTGTCGACCATGGCCTGGGCGGATACAATCCGTTTCTGGACCACTGAAGAACAGCCAGCCCGCCTGGCCAAACAACAGGCCATGGCCGCTGACTTTAAGGCCAAAACCGGTCATGACGTGGAAGTCATTCCGGTTTCGGAAAAGGACCTGGGCACACGCGCAACGGCAGCTTTCGCGGCCAATGACTTGCCGGACGTGATTTATCATCCGCTGCAATATGTTCTGCCGTGGGCGGAAGCAGGTATCCTTGATGTGGAAACCAATAACGAGATCGTTGGCGATCTCGGTTCTGGCACATTTGCACCCGGCGCCATCAACATGGCCCAGTCCGATGGTCAGACGGCAGCAGTGCCGGTTGATGGTTGGACCCAGATGGTGGTCTACAGAAAAGACGCATTTGACGCAGCAGGTCTGGCAGCGCCAACTTCCTATGCCAACATCGCAGCGGCGATTGAAAAACTGCACAACCCGCCAAGCATGTACGGTTTCGTTGCCGCTACCAAGGTCGACGAAAACTTCATGAGCCAGGTGCTGGAACATGTGTTCCTGGCCAATGGTGTTTCGCCGGTTGATTCCAATGGCTTCAAGCCGCTGGATGCCAAGGCCACGAAGGAAGTGCTGGAATTCTACAGAACAATCGCCAAGGCATCGCCTCCTGGTGAGCTGTACTGGAAACAGTCCCGCGAGCTTTATTTCGCCGGCAAGGCGGCGATGATAATCTGGTCGCCTTTCATTCTTGATGAACTGGCCGGTCTGCGTGATTCCGCGCCACCAACCATCAACAGCGATCCGACGTCGCGCGAGCTGGCCAGCAAAACGGATGTGGTAACAGCCTTTTCCGGGCCTTCCAATGCAGGTGGAGCAGCCTGGGCCGACGTGCGCTATTTCGGTGTGACATCAGACGCCAATACCGATGTGGCGAGCGACTTCATCAAATATTCGATGGATGAAGGCTACACGGCCACCTTGTCGATTGCGCCAGAGGGTAAGTTCCCGGTGCGCCGCGGCACGGCTGATGACGCGTCGAAGTTTGTCACCGCCTGGTCAAAGCTGCCAGTCGGCGTCGACCGCAAGGCGCCACTGTCTGATCTTTATCCGGCCGAAACCGTCAGCAAGATTGTCTCCGGTCTGGAATCAGGCAATCGCTGGGGCGTCAAAGAGGGACAATTGTCTCTGGCTTCGAAGATCATCAACAGCCAGATCATCAACCGCGTGGTGCGCGAATTCATCGATGGTGAAATCGATGGAGACGCAGCTGTCGCCAAGTTGAATGACGAATTGGCCAAGGTGAACTAACTAACCAACCATCGGGAGGGCGTCAGCCCTCCCGACTGTTTCTGGACAAGCCCCGTGAGCCAAGCTGACACAGACAATGCCGGTCCCCCCAAGGGAATAGGCCTGATGGCGCGACGCGAAATGCGTCTGGCCTACGGCATGCTTGCTCCGACATTTATCATCGTTCTGGCCATCGTTCTCGGGCCCTTACTTGCCAATTTCTGGATCTCCATGAAGCCGGTCAAACTGGCCGATCTGCGACCGGCTTCGATCTCGATCAATGAACGTTTGCGCGGCAAAATTGAAAAACCCGGAGATTCAGCCACCCTCGACTATCGGCTCCGCAACTCATCGCGGGACAAGGCAATCGCCGCAGCCGGTTTTGTCGACACATTACCTCCCGGATTGACAATATCTGAGGTTCCGGAAATCTGTTCCCTGGCCGGCTCAACGCTCACCTGTCGCTTGGGCGATGTGGAAGGTGGTTATCGCGATCGTCTGCGCATTCCGGTCACCGGGGATGCCAGCTATGTTGCCGACCCGGTCAACCCGCGCAATTCCAAACCCGTGGTTTCCGGGGAAGCCCAGAACATCCTGACCAATTTTGAATTTACCGGTGAGAATTTTGCCAAGATCTTCTCCTCCCACGAATTCTGGACGGTGCTGAAGGTCTCCATGTATTATACCATCTTCGGCACCGTCGGAGCCCTGGTGCTGGGACTGTTTGCAGCCCAATTGCTGAACACCGCCTTTGCCGGACGCAATATTCTTCGTGGCCTGTTTCTTTTTCCCTATGTGGCACCGGTCATCGCCGTGGCCTTCACATGGGTGGTTCTGCTTGACCCTTTTTCCGGCACATTAAATTCGATCCTGTTGCAGATGGGGGCCATTGACGGGCCGATCAACTTCTTTGGCCAGCGGGCCGTCACGCTCAGTTTCTTCGGCATTTCGTTTGATTTTCCCGTGGCACTGACAACGGTGATTGCCTTTGAAGCCTGGCGCTATTTCCCGCTGTCTTTCCTGTTCATTCTGGCACGCATGCAGTCGGTTTCCGGCGAGATGTATGAAGCCGCCGAAATCGATGGTGCGACACCGCTGCAGCAATTCTGGTACATTTCACTGCCGCAGCTGGTTGGCATTCTGGCAGTCCTTTTCCTGTTGCGCTTTATCTGGACGTTCAACAAGTTTGACGACATTTTCCTGCTCACCGGCGGTGCCGCGGGTACCAGAACGCTGACGGTCGATGTCTATGAACAGGCCTTTGCCGTGTCCAATCTTGGCGCTGGTGCAGCGGTCGCCGTCGTCGTCTTTTTCGTCCTGCTGACCTTCTCAATTCTGTTTTTCTGGCTGTCGCCAAAGGATGAAGCGTGATGAGACTGGGAACCGGATTCTTCGCCAGCCTGGCAATCGGAACCATCTGGGGTTTCGTGTGGATGATCGTTGTCTCCATCACTTTCATGCTGGTGTCGGGGGTCATTGCCGCGCCACCCATCGGCATGGCGGCGCTGGCGGGACTGCTCGGGGCGGCTGTCCTGTCGGCCTTTCCGCCGGAAAAGCGCAACCGCAATTTGCACCTGCTCTCGGCGGCGACGATTCTTCTGGTTCTTGTCGTCTTCACATTTGCCCGGCCACTTGGTCTGGATCTGTCGGCCGTGCCGTTTCTGCAAGTGGTTACCCTGGCAATAATTGTCGGTCTGGTCTGGTTTTCAACGCATCTGTGCATTCGCGGCATTTCGGGTGAAAATCAAAAGCGGTATCAGCTTGAAGTCCTGCTGATCCGCACCTTGAAGGGGCTGGGCTTTGTCATCTTCACAGTGTTGGTGGCGCTGCCGTTTTACGTCATGGTGATGACCAGCCTGAAAAGCCAGCAGTCATTGCTGGGCAATCCGCTGGACTTTTCCATCGACATCAGCCAGGGCGCGCAAAGCCTGTTCCGCTCCTATTATGAGCTCTTTGTCGAATATAATTTCGGAACTTTTCTGGTGAATTCGGCGATTGTATCTGTGGCAACGGTGGTGCTGACTCTGCTGTTTGCGGTGCCCGGAGCCTATGCAGTTTCGCGCCTGCGCTTTCCCGGCCAGGCCTTTTTGTCGCGCTCGATCCTGTTGATCTACATGGTGCCGGCGATCGTTCTGGTGATCCCGCTCTACGCAGCATTTTCCCAGATGGGACTGCGCAACACATTGACCGGTCTGCTGGTCGTCTATCCGGCTACGACAATTCCGGTCGCCCTCTATATGTTGCAAGGATATTTCCAGGGGCTGCCTGCGGAGCTTGAGGAAGCGGGTCTTATGGATGGCCTGTCCCGCCTGGGTGTGATTTTGAAAATCACCCTGCCGCTTTCTCTTCCGGCGCTGGCCTCTGTTTCCCTTTATGTTTTCATGATCGCCTGGAATGAATTCCTGTTCGCCTTCATGTTCCTCGACAATGTCGACATTTTCACCCTGTCGCGTGGCGTGGTTTCGCTCAATTCATCTGAAGTGCCGCGTCAGCATCTGATGGCCGGTGCGGTGGTGGCGACCATGCCGGTGCTGGTGATTTTCCTTTGGTTTGAACGTTTCCTTGTCTCCGGCCTGACGGCTGGCAGCGTAAAAGGCTAGATATGCAATACTCACGAATAGACGAAGCCATCAACATCATGCGGAAGAACGACCGCGGCGGCTTCACCATTCCCACACCGAGACTCTATCCGTTCCAATGGAACTGGGATTCCGCCTTTGCCGCACTGGGCTTTGCCACATTTGACCGCCAGCGCGCCTGGCAGGAACTGGAAATGCTGTTTGAAGGCCAGTGGGAAGACGGCATGGTGCCGCATATTATCTTTCGGCGCGATGACCCGGACTATTTTCCCGGTCCATCCGTGTGGCAGACCAATTCCAACCCGCCCAGTTCCGGCCACTCGCAACCACCGGTCATCGCCAGCATCATGCGGCTTCTCGTCGAAGATGGTGCGCAGTTCGATCACCAAAAGGCGGAGGCCCTGTTTGACCGCGCCTTTGCATTTCATCGCTGGTGGCATGAGGCGCGCGATCCTGATGGCACCGGACTGGTCGCCATCGTCCATCCCTGGGAATCCGGACGTGACAATTGCCCCGACTGGGACCTGGGCATGGGCAACATTGATGTCGACCCGCAACTGGAAGCTTACCAACGGCGCGACACGTCCCATATTGATGCCAGTGAGCGTCCCACGGAGCTCCAATATGACCGGTTCCTGACGATTGTGAAATTTGGACGCGATTGCGGCTGGGACCAGCATCACATCTATCGGCACGGACCGTTTCTTGCCGGCGATCCTGGCATTCAGTTCATTTTACTGCGGGCGGACCGGGATTTGCTGCAACTGGCCAGACTGTTCGGCAAGGCTGACCAAGCCGCCCAGCTGGAAAGCTGGATTGAAAGATCTGTCGAGGGGTGCAACCTGCTTTGGAATGAGGCCTGTGGCGGATTTTGCTCAAAGGATCTGAAAACCAACACGTTTACAGACTCGCTGACCTCCGCTTCGACACTTTGTTTCTGGGCCAGTGCCGGCACGACAGAGCAACGGGCGGAAGTGGCCCGTCAGATGCGCGCCATGCTGGAAAACGTCCGCCATGGCATGCCCAGCTGGGATCCAAGGGAAGGGCGTTTTGAACCCAAGCGATATTGGCGCGGCCCAGTCTGGGCGGTGATCAATTTCATGATTGCCAGCGGTCTTGGTGAATTACAGTTGATCGATCTCGCCGACCGCATCCGGGCCGATACGCTGGAACTCGTCGAACAGGCCGGATTTTATGAATATTTCAATCCCGAAACGGGCGATGGCCTTGGTGGCGGAGACTTCACCTGGACGGCTGCCATCTATTTGACCTGGGCGCAGGGCCTTGAAGGTTCGCGGGCAGCGTGAGGAGTTATCATGGGTGAAATCAGACTGGAAAATGTAGAAAAGTGGTTCGGTGAAACCCAGGTCATCAAAGGCATCGATCTGGAGATCGCCGACGGTGAATTTGTCGTCTTTGTCGGCCCCTCCGGTTGCGGCAAGTCGACCCTGTTGCGGATGATTTCCGGTCTTGAGGAAACCAGTCGCGGGACCATCTATCTCGATGGTCTGGATGTGACCGACAAGATGCCGTCGGAGCGTCAGCTGTCGATGGTGTTCCAGTCCTATGCGCTTTATCCCCATATGAGCGTGCGGGACAATGTCGGTTTCGGGCTGAAAACCGCTGGTACGCCAAAGGATGAAATTGCCAGTAAGGTCGGTGAAGCGGCGCAAATGCTGAAGCTGGATGAATTGCTGGACCGGCGACCCAAGGCCCTGTCCGGGGGACAGCGACAGCGGGTTGCCATCGGTCGTGCCATTGTGCGTGAGCCGAGCGGCTTTTTGTTTGATGAACCCCTGTCTAATCTTGACGCGGCACTGCGGGTGCAGATGCGGCTGGAAATCGCCAAACTTCATGAAACTCTGAAAACCACGATGATCTATGTCACCCACGATCAGGTGGAGGCGATGACCCTGGCTGACAAGATTGTTGTGTTGCGCGACGGGTTGATCATGCAGGTGGGGACGCCGCGGGAGCTTTATGAAAGCCCGGCCAATCTTTTTGTGGCGCAGTTTATCGGCAGCCCGAAAATGAACGTTGTGCCCTGCAGTGCCGATGAAAATTCCTTCTCACTTACCGGCCACGGCGGCGGTGCGCATGATCTGACCTCGGACCAGGCCAGTGTGGCAAGTGTGGGAATCCGTCCCGAGCATATCGACATTACCGACACCGACCATGCCCATTGCACGGGCCTGGTGGAAGTTGCGGAATATCTCGGGTCGGACACGTTTTTGAACGTGGATTGCGGCCCTCTTGGTTCGCTGGTCGTGCGAGCGGAGGCCTCGGCAGTGGAACTGAAAGGGCAACAGGTCGCGCTGTCGTTCCAGCAGGAGAATCTGCATTTCTTTGACGCGCAGGAGCAGGCGTTAGACGGTTAGTTGAATTGTGCTAGCTTGCCTCTCAAGGGAGGCACTCACCATGAAAACGGCCATCATCATTGGCGCCGGGCCGGCAGGATTGGCCTGCGCCGCAATGCTGAAACGAGAAGGCATTGCTGTCACGATTGTTGAAAAAGGGTCCCAGATCTGCCCGGTCTGGCACAATCACTACGACCGCCTTCACCTGCACTCCGACAAACCGCATTCGTCGCTGCCCGACCATCCTATGCCGGCGGCATTTCCAAAATATCCATCACGATCCCAGGTCATCGAGTATTGTGAGGATTATGCCCGCCATTTTGACTTGGAGCCGATATTGCATTGCGTCGTCAAGTCGGTTTCGCGAAAGGATCAGTGGCATGTCGACACCTCGTGTGGCCCGATGAGCGCCGATATGATCGTTTTTGCAACGGGCATGGCCTCCTTTCCCAACCGCGCCCACTGGCCAGGGCTTGATGCGTTTAGCGGAGAAGTTCTCCACTCCAGCGAATATCGCAATCCGACCCGGTTTGCCGATAAGCGTGTGCTGGTTGTCGGCTTTGGAAATTCAGGCGGAGAGATCGGCTTGGATTTGGCGAATGCCGGGATTGAACTAAGGCTCTCCGTGCGTGGTCCGGTCAATATCGTTCCCAGAGAATTGTTTGGCATTCCGATCCTGACGATTTCGATCCTGCAACAATACTTGCCCTACAAGATTGCAGACTTAGTCAACAAACCGGTGCTGCGCCTGGCGCTGGGTAATACAAAGAAGTTGGGCTTGCAGGCACCGGCCAAGGGGTCCATGGCGCAGGTTGTCGAAGACGGAAAAATTCCGGTGCTTGATATCGGAACCCTGAAAGCCATGCGGGAAGGGGCCATCCAGCTGCGTGCCGGGATCGACCGGATCGAAGGGTCAGCTGTGACATTTGTCGATGGGTCGCAGGAAGACTTCGACGCGATGATTCTGGCGACCGGCTTTCGACCAGACCTGAGGCCGTTGCTGCCTGGCATGGGCCATCTGTTGGACGAAACCGGCCTGCCGAAACAGTGCGGTGCAAACAGCGGCCAGGAAGGCCTCTATTTCTGCAGCTACCGACCATCCGCAACCGGACAGCTCCGCCAGATCGGAATTGAGGCAAAAGAAATCGCCGCCGCCGCCGCCGCGGCGGCGAGGGCGGCGGCGCAGTAGCGAATGGAAATCTAAGAGCCGCTGATTTGGTGGTGAGAAGTTTCGTTTATTGGTCAGTCTTGACCAGGCTCGCAGACCCCCCGATTGTAGAGCCACAAAAACCACCGCAAAGGAACACAGCCATGCGTGCAACCCAGTTGGTAGCAGTCGGCGATATCCGCACCGTTGAAGTTCCAAAACCGGTGCCCGGACCTGGCGAGGTGCTGATACAGGTGGAGGCAGCTGGCATTTGCGGAACCGACAGGCATTTGTTCAAGGGAGAGTTTCCTTCGGTTCCCGGCACCATTTTAGGCCATGAATTCTCCGGCATTGTTGTGGAAAGCAATGATGATGGTGTTGCGATTGGCGCTCGGGTGACCTGCGATCCAAACCATTGGTGCGGCGAATGTGATCAATGCCGCCGGGGGCGGGTTAATCTGTGCCCCAACAACATTGCCACTGGCATTGGCCGCGACGGCGGTTTTGCCGAATTCTGTATCTTTCCTGCCGCCCGGGCCCATCCGCTGCCGGCCGATCTGGACGCACTGCATGGCGCGTTTTGTGAACCCCTGGCCTGCACCCTGCACGGCATGGATATGGGGGCTGCCAAACCGGGAGAACGGGTGCTGATCATTGGTGGGGGTGTCATCGGATTGCTGGCGGTTCAACTGGCCCATCTTGCCGGCAGCGAAGTGATGTTACTCACCCGCAGCGCATCGAAGCAGAAATTGGGCCGTGCGGTTGGTGCAGACCTTGTCGCGGGAACGGCAGATCAGATGCGACAACAATGGCCAGATGGCGCGGATCTGGTGGTCGAATGCGCGGGCGTGGCAGCAACTGTTGAAATGGCCCCCGGGCTTGCCAGAACGGGGGGACGGGTTGTCGTGCTGGGGGTGCTGCCGAACGGCGAAAAAGTGTCGATTGAACCCTTTGATATGTTGTTCCGCGAAGTGCAGATGCTGTTCAGTTTCATAAACCCGTTCACCCATGATCGCGCGGCGCGGCTGATTGCTGACGGCTCAATTTCAATTGCGCCGCTGATCACCCGCACAATTCCGATCGAAGAGGCCGCCGCTGTTATTGCTGCACCGGCACCCAATGGCGAAGTGCGGGCGATTGTCGTGCCGGGAATGTGAAGCTCTCTACGCGTTTAAGCTTGCTGAAACCGAAGGGGGCTGGCCGGCCACAGCATTCATTTGGAGATTGCCAGATACACACCATCCCAGTCCTGACCCGGCGGGTTGGCCTGGTACTCCAGAATTCTTGTTTCATAGAGGAACAGATAAGTATCAAGATCAATTGTTGCCGAAATAGGCAGGTCTTTTATGGCCTCGAGCGCCGCGGTGGCCGTCTCCCAATCCTGGGAGCGGTAGGATGAAAGCATGGAATCGTTGAGCCGTTGGAGTTCCTGAAAATTCTCATCTGCCAGCAAGTTCTCGTCTCCAACAAGGGCGAATATGGTTTCGGCCTGTTCCTTGCCCTTTACCCTGAGACGGTCGACTTCCAGCGTTGCCAATTCATCCATGACGGTCTTTGCCGTGGCCTCGCCCAATATGATGGGCAATCCGTAAAGCTTTGACTGTCCTTCAAGCCTTGAAGCCAGATTCACAGAATCGCCAAGAACCGAATAGTCAAAACGCATATCCGATCCCATATTGCCAACTACAGCTCTTCCGGTGTTGACACCGATGCCAACGCGAATGGGACCAATAGTCTCACCCGTATCGGCACTTTGCAGGTTCTGGTTGAGCTCCTCAAGAGATTGCAGCATTTCCAGCGCCGCCCGACAGGCGTTTTTGGGATGATCAGGGTCATCGATGGGCGCATTCCAGAACGCCATAATCGCGTCCCCGATATATTTGTCGATAACGCCATTGCGCTGAATGATGGCGTTGGATAGCGGTGACAGAATCCGGTTCATCAATTTGGTCAGGCCCGGAGGATCAGATTTGAAAGCCTCCGATATAGATGTGAAATTTCGCACGTCGCTGAACAGCATGGTCAATTCCCGGTCCTCTCCGCCCAGCGACAGGCGCTCTGGTTCCCGTACCAATTGCTCAATAAGGGCGGGAGCCATGTAATGGCCAAAGGCCGACCTCACCTGGTTGCGTTCGCGCTCGGTCAAAAAATACACGATGACAGTGCTGACAATGTAAACAGCCGTTAAGACCACCACAGGGAAGCTCGGGTCGATCAAAAAGCCATACTTCAAAAAGGCGACAAATGCCCCTGAGACTACCGCAAATGTCGTAATCGCTCCTGCAATGGCCCCCAGCGCAGCCCCGGTCGCATAGCTCAGCCAGGCCAGCAAAATACCACCCAGGATTATGACGACGAGCTCAATACCGGTTGAATAGTCAACACGCCGTAACTCGATGCCCAGCAACATTTGCTCAATCGCCTGCGCATGTATTTCGACCCCCGGAATCGCTGCATCCAGAGGCGTGGCGCGTAAATCCAGCAAGCCTGAGGCGGTGGCACCAATCAATATGACGCGCCCTGCGACGTCGTCTTCCTCTATTGCGTTGTCGATGACCCGTTTTGCAGAAATGAATCGTCTCTTGTCGTGGGGTGTATATCGCAACCAGATCTGCCCTGAAGCATCGGTCGGAACCTCTATCTCTCCGACCAGGATGCGGCTCACTCCCGTTTGCTCCCCAAATGCCTCGTCATGGGCGGAATTGGATGATCTGATGACAACGGTCGATGCCTGTTGAACGACCCTTAGAACTTCCACCGAAAGAGATGGGAAGAGAGAAGTGCCCATGGTGATGACCAATGGAATTCGTCGGACAATCTGATCGAAATCGGGCACCCAGTTGAGAGACCCCGATCCAACTGCGGCAGATTGCAACACCGGTATGCTGGCCAGAATGCCTTCGTAAGTCGGCAGAAACAGTTTCGGGTCGTCTCCCGCGTATACAAAGGCGGCATCGGGTTCAGGTTTTGTCGCGGTTGCGTGGGATACGCCCATGACCCCCAATACGGTCATCTGTTTGGAGACGGCGTCAGCCAGCAGCTGATCGTTGGTGGGAAGCGCTTTCAATTGCTCCAGAACCGTCCTGGCTGCGGGACTGTCAGGCAGTCGGGCGATCGTCTCCTGAGCCAGATTTCGCTCGGGCTCCGGCAGCACCAGATCGAATGCCACGACAGCCGCTCCCTTGGCATGGAGATTCTCGATCATCTGGACAAAGACGTTTCGCGGCCAGGGCCATTGGCCAATGGCGTTGATCGAGGTGTCATCGATTTCTACAATTCGAACCGGGAGATCAGGAGAATATTCCCTGGGGGCCAATCTCTGATAAATGTCGAATATCAGCAGCCGCATCCGGGCAACCGGTGCAGGATCCCAAACCCGAACCGCCACTGCAGCCAGCAACAGCCCCAAGATTACAATCATATAGGTGAACTTAGAATTCATACGGGCAATCTATGCGGAAACCTGAACTTTTCCGATGACCACGGGATGGAAAATTATCTGTCACCTTCAGTCTTACACCATCCGATCTCCGGTCACTCTAGCCACTCTAGCCGCTATTGCCTCTGTTGCCTCTGTTGCCTCTATTTCCATTATTGCCTTTTCCCTGCGAAGCTCCTCGACCATCTGCACCTTTGTCTCCAGACTTGCCAGGCGAGGTGCCGGCATTGCCATTTGGACTGGTATTGCCTGGATTGCCAGGTACGTTGGATGGCGGTTCACTGGGTGGCTCACTAGGCGGTTCAGTTGGAGGCGGTGGCGTTGGTGTCAGTCGCGCGCGCCTTACCTTTGGTGCGGTCGGCCTGACGTTCTTCGCGCGTCGCTTGCGGGTCGTGTTAAAGCAACCGCTGCCACGGGCTCGAAGCCCCCGCATCAGACCCCGTTGACTGTGTGCGAAAGGGAATAAATCAGGATCGACATCTCTGGCATTTGACCTGCCGCGTTTTGTGTGGCCGGTTTGCACCGCGCGACCACGTCGCGCAATTGCATAGGAACACCGATCGGTTAACCTGCTGCATCCTCTGCTCCCGCAGACATCAACTGAACCGCGCAACAACAGGACACTGGTTACGCCTCTGACAACCGAGACATCGAAAAGCGTGCCACGTACTCCCAGTGTTGCAGTCGGGGTGACGATTTTATAAGCCTTGCTGCCGCTGCGTCCGCTGCTGAAACGCAGCGCACCGCGCAGCACATTGAGCGACACTTTCTTGGCTTTCTTGCCCCGCGATACCAAAAACTTATCAAGAACGACTGTTGCACCTTCTCCAACGGCAATCTTGCTGTTGTCTAAGAGTATGAATTGTCCCGTTGAACGCGATCTGGCTTTGATGCGCTCATTAAGATAAACCGGCTTGCCTTTTGCCAGTCTTCGCGACTTTCCCTGAACGCTGCCGGTGACAGATCCTTTAATTGTCGCGGTCTTTCCGACGTCTTGAGCTGCGAAACTTGGGATGCTCGACAATAGCGCAAAATACAAAAGTAATATTATCGCGCCAATGCGATTCATATGGAATATTAAAAAAAACACAGAACAAACTCCACTTCCCGAGTAGCCGAGGTGACCAAGTGAAATATATTTGAATTTTTAAATTTATTGCCCTCGGCCGGCAGCCCCGCTTGAGATGTTACATCAATATTTACCTATTTTGCAAATGCAGGATCTGTGGCGTGTGACTATGGACGAAAGCCAATTGTTCCGATCAATGGAAATGGTGGCTTGTTACATGGTTAGAATTATCGATATCGGCGGCCTGCAATCGCTTTGGTTTTCAAAAATTATTCGTTTCGCCGGCTTCTGATTGTCCATATGCGCAGGTCGACAGAAACCTTGACGGTTGCTGCAAGCACCAGGCCACAAAGGGCGATTTTCGTCACCGGCTCCATCGTGCCCTCAATCAGTACAGCGTGAATAACGCTGCCGATAACGGCGGCGATGACAAACAATGTGTGTGCCCGGCGCCAACTGCGGGGTGTCAGGGGTAACCGGTGGCGCAAAGCGGCCAACAGGCCAGCTGCAAATATTGCCCACATCGCCAAAACACCCCAGGCGGAGAACGGCGTTGGCGAAGCAAACAACAGGGCGTCAATGACATCCGGCGGACTGGTGATCCACAGGCCCACGACATGAACAACGACTGCAGCAGCGAGGACTGATCCGGCCCAGCGGTGAATGCGCCGAGAGCGGTGGATCGACCATCCAGGCAAATAGCCCCCGGCCAGCAGAGGTTGGATCAGCAGCAGAGCCATTCCTACGATGCCGGCAAACCCGGCGATTATGTAGATGGGCTGACGCCAGGCCAGTAGCGGGCTTGTCGCGGCAAGCGCAATTGGCAGCAGAACGGCTGCAGCCAGACTGCCCCAGATCAACGATTTACGAAACCGGGTCACGCCCCTGAACCCACTGTTGTCAGACGGGCTGAAGCACGAAATGGGCGCTTAAACTGGTATCGCTTGAACTGTCCATTACCGGGCGCAGGAACACGGTTTTGAACGCGTCATCATCATAGGCCAGATGTCCATGAGCCTGGCCGAAAGCGGGGACGATCTGCGGCATCTCGAGACGAAACTCGCCCTTTTCATTGGTCAGCGTCGCGCCATGACTGTGCGGGTCGCGTTCATGACCTTCGGTCGTATGCGCCCAGATCTGGATCCGTTGGCCAGCCAGCGGCGCACCGTCGCCAGCGCGGCGCACTGTTCCGCTCATCCAAAATCCTCCGCCGCCAATACGGTCAACAATTGGGGCGCCGGGCAGGTAATTATTTGAGCCGCCGCGCATCGACCGCGTTGGGTTAAGTCCCTTGGCGGACGCCGGCAAAAGCGGACTGGCAATTCCCGATGCAACCACGGCTCCGCCTGCGGTGAGCAGGGTCCGGCGTGAGAACCGGCGGGTGAAAGAGACGGTGGACATTCAGGCTCTCCTGTCGAATGTGTAACTGCCCGGCGGGACAGACGAAGCCGGGGGAAACCGCAGCTATATAATAGCACAAATGTGCAGAAAATTCGAGCAAGCGCGACGGCAAGGTGCGACAAATCACCCTCAAGGTTTCGTGATCTGCCCGGTTGGAGCCCGTCTCTTCGATTATCTGGGGTTGTTTCCCGGCTTTGTCCTTGGCCGTCCCATTGGTCATTGGAGAAACTGCTGATAGGCTTTTGCGCTGGAAGGGGTTGCTTATGGAACGGCGAATAGCTGCTGTACTGGCCACCGACGTGGTTGGGTATTCACGCCTTATGGGGATTGATGAGACCGGGACGCTGGCAAGATTGCAGCGCCATCGTGAAGACCTGTTTACCCCCAAGGCCCGCCAATATTCCGGACGTGTGGTCAAACTCATGGGTGACGGCATGCTGATGGAGTTCGCCAGTGTTGTCGATGCGGTGAGCTTTGCCGCAGACATTCAAATTGCCCTGGCCCACGGCAATGAGGGATTGCCGGGTGATCAACGGGTGGATTATCGCGTTGGCATTAATCTGGGCGACATCATATTTCAGGACGATGACATTTTCGGCGACGGGGTCAATGTCGCCGCCCGGCTTGAAGCTCTGGCCGAACCTGGTGGCATCTGCATTTCAGGTACCAGCTATGATCAGGTGAGTTCAAAACTCGATTGCGGTTTTGAGTTTCTCGGCGAAAAACAGGTCAAGAATATCCAGGAGCCGGTGCGGGTCTACAAAGTGGTACCCGAAGGCCGAAATGCGCTGAAATCGGCCGTTGCCAGCAGCGCTGCGGCAGCCGGGCGCCGACGGGCATCGGTCGTCGTGCACCCGTTCAGACTGTTTTCTGAATCAGGCGAATTGAAAGAGCTGGCCGAAGCCTTTTGTGAAGACCTGGAAATTGCCTTTGCCCAGTTGCGGAATTTGCAGGTGCTGGCCAGTTCTCAATTGCCCGGCAAAACAGGCATCGATGTTCCGCAGGCCGCTGAAGATATTGCCACCGGACCGGCCGATATTGACTATCAAATTCAAGGCAGTATTCGCCCATTGGACGATCAATTGCGGATCAATGTGCAGATCATCAATCTCCACACCGGCTTCAATGTCTGGGCCGAAAAGTATCAATGCAGTGCTGAAGAATTTGCAGCCGGAGCCGAACCTGTCGTTGAAGCGCTGGCGGCATCGGCCCAAACCCAGATTGTCCTTCATGAAGGCACAAGGGAGAAGGATTTTCACGACGAGCGGGAGCGGGTGGACCACCTGGTATCAAAGGCCTGGTCGGTGCTTTACGGGCTCACCCCTGAAGCGCTGGATCACGCCGGTCGATTGTGCGATGCAGCTTTGTCTCTGGATCCGCGGTCGGCACGCGCCTATCAGGTGCAGGCCTGCGTCAATCACCATCAATATTACATGGGGTTTACCAGCACGCCTGATGTCGTATTGCAAAAGGGGCTGGAGCAAATATCACGAGCCATCGATATCAATGACGACGACGAATACAGTCATTGGGTGCGCGGCAATGTTCTTATCGATTTGCGCAAAACCAATGCGGCCTTTGCCGCATTTGACCGATCGCGCGAAATCAATCCGAGTTTTTCCCTCGCCGTTGCCAGTTATGGCACAGCCTGCGCCTGGGCCGGTAAAAGCGAGGAGGCGATCCGATTGTCTCAGCAGGCACTGTCTGCCAACCCGAGAGATCCGTCCAATTTCTTTCGATTCAATTCGATTGCGGTGGCTCATTTTGCTGCGGGTGATTTTGAGCAATCTTTGCATTGGGCTGAGCGCACCATTGAACGCCGCAGGGCATTTCTTGTTCCGCATTTGCTCCGGATTGCATCGTCGACCCATCTGGATTTGCCGGACCTGTCTGACAAGCTTGCTGAAATGGAAACAGAATTTCCCGCCGTCCGTGCCATCGCGTTGGAGATGGTTCCCTACACCCGCCTGGAGGATCAGCAATCCTTGCGCGACGGGCTGGAACGCGCCTTTGGTTAGCGGTCTCGGGAAATGCCTGACACTGGATTGTCACGGCGCGATTAGTGTGTCTATCCTTGCGAAGCAGCTGCACAAAGGCAATTCATGCCGAATGTCACATGCCCTGCTGTTGACTGGCCCTCGCCCCGGTTTGTGAAGCAGATCAATATTGGAGAATAGCTGATGAATCTCGAAAAACTTTCCAAACGCGTAACAGAAGAGTTGGATGCGGCTCTTTCTGACGAAATTCCGGCTGCCGAGAGGGAAGCGATTGTCGATATCGTTCAGCGGGCAATGCTCGATTCCGCCAACAGAACCCATAGAGAAATGCAGCAAACCGCGGTTGTCTGCTGCGGCCCTGAGGCCGACCTGGCTCATAAGATCCAGGAGCAGATGGATAAGAAGCGCGAAGCGCTGATCGCTAACCTGATGGCCATGAGATAGGTTTTGACGTGCCGTGAGGCGCGGCTTGAAATTCCGGTCGATTCATCAACCGACGCTTTGCAGCAGCTGCTCAACAGAGTCCGGACCTGTGGGAATGATGCCGGACGGATTGAGTGCCTTGACTGAATAATATCCGGCCTTGATGTGGTTAAGATTCACCGTCTTACTGATGCCGGGCAGGCGCAGCACACGCTCCATATAGGCCGACAGAAATGGATAATCGGCGATCTGCTTCCGATTGGTTTTAAACAGGCCATAATAGGCCGCGTCGAAGCGAATCATCGTGACGAATGCGCGGATATCGGTTTCCGTCAGGCGGTCTCCCAGAAGGTAGGTGCGACCGTCGCTGAGACGCTGTTCGAGCAGGTCAAGTGTTCCAAACACCCCGCCAACAGCTTCTTCATAGGCGAATTGACTGGACGCAAATCCGGCCTTGTAAACACCATTGTTAAAGCTGTCGTATAGGGCGTCGTTCAACTCCTCAATTTCGGCGGCCAGGTCTTGCGGATACAGATCAACGCGCCCGGGCACCAGTTCGTCGAAGGCTGAGTTGAACATGCGGACAATGTCGGCGCTTTCATTATTGACCATCACGTGGTTTTGCATATCCCACAAAACCGGCACCGTTGCGCGGCCGGAATAGTCTGGATCGGCCCTTGTATAGAGCTGGTGCATATAGTCATACCCGAACAAGGGTTCCTGATCGGCGTCCGGATAGGTGCCGAAACGCCAGCCCTGGCTGGTCAGGACCGGTTCAACCACCGTGATGGGGATCACGTCGTCGAGACCTTTGAGTTTTCGCGCCATCAAGGCGCGGGAAGCCCAGGGGCAGATCAGTCCCACATAGAGCCGATAGCGTCCCGCTTCCGCCTTAAAGCCGCCTTCGCCTGTCGGTCCGGGGCTGCCGTCCGGGGTAACCCAGTTTCGAAATCCCGAGGTTTGACGAATGAAGCGCCCTTGCTCATCCTTGGCCTGAACCGGTTGCCAGTCAGACATCCATTTGCCGTTTACCAACATCTCGTCATCCTTTCGCTTGTCGATTCAGGTGGCGGCGCCACGTGAGGTGGCGCCATCTATTGTCAGGCGTAACTGCCAAGCGTTTTTTCAACCATCGGCACCTTCAGAGCAAAGGCGCCGGCGCCGAGAAGCGCTATGGACAGTTGAGCCACTGCCCAGAAGAAAGGAAATTCCCAACCGCCGCCTTGATTGGCGAACATCCAGCCGAAACCGGCATGGGCCCAAACCGCGCCAAGTAGAATTGGCAGCAGGGCAAGCGCCACAACACGTGTTGCAATGCCGAGTATAAGGGCCGTGCCACCGGCCAGTTCAGCAAATATGGTCAGATAGGCGAAGATTCCGGGCAGGCCAAGGCTTTCAAAAAAGCCCACTGTACCGGGAATGGTGAAGACAAAGATCTTCAACAGGGCGTGGGCAATGAACAGGGCGCCGGACGTTACCCGCAGCAGCAATGCGGCATAGGCGGTGTTGGCGGCGTTGGCGGCGTTTGTTTGGTCAATCATCGGAATGTCCTTTCGGAGAGCATTGAATTGTTCAACTGGCGGTCGATTGAACATTCAGGGTCGACGGCCGATGCAAAACATATGGCAGGGAAGTTTAGTCCGATAAATGTCTCTATTGACGAATTATTGTCGCCAATATATTCCCAATCTATGGATGTAATTGACGGCATGCGAACCTTTGTCACCGCGGTGGATACCGGTTCTTTCACGGCGGCCGCTGACAGGCTTGGTGTGTCGAAGAAGCTAGTCAGCAAATATGTTGCGCAGCTCGAAGACAGGTTGCGGGTCCGCCTGTTGCATCGCACCACAAGACGATTGAGCCTGACCGATGCGGGCGCCCGCTATTATGATCGGTGTCAGCAGCTCATCGAGGATTTCGATGGCATGGAAAGTGCCTTGCGGGACGACCGTCAGGGTCTGGGCGGCACGTTGCATGTTTCAGCACCGGTGGTGTTCGGTGAATCATTCCTGTTGCCATTGATTGCAGAATTTTGCCAAGCCCATCCGGACCTGTCGATCAAACTGCAATTCAGTGACACCTATGTTGATCTCGCCGATGAAGGCATGGATCTTGCGATACGCATTGGCACGTTGGAGCCGTCTTCCATGAAGGCCCGGCGGTTGGCGCCGACCGAAAACTGGCTTGTCGCTGCCCCGGCATTCGTCGACAAATATGGCAAGCCCCGCCATCCGAGGGAGTTGTCGAAATTTGAGTGTATCTACGACACCAATTTTAGGTCAAAGCGCAATTGGCCCTTTCAGATAGACGGGGCTGTTCGCACTGTGCCGATATCGGGAAAGATGTCGGTGAGCAGTTTGACGGCGGCGGTTCAGTTGGCGGTGCTGGGGCAGGGCATTGCGCTATGTCCAGATTATGCGGTGGCAAAGGAAGTGACCGATGGACGGCTTGTGCGCCTGTTGCCGGACCTGCCGCAATTGGATGCCGGCATTTATCTTGTCTATCTGGAAAGCCGTTACATGCCTGCAAGGGTGCGCACTTTTATAGATTTTGCCGTCACTCGTCTCGGCAATGCCACTCAGTGGGAGCAGATGAAATGCAGTTGACTGCTCCTGGAACTGACGCCCGGAGGCCTGGTCGGCCGACTGAGAATATCAGCTTGCTAGTTCATAGATATAGCCGTCGATCTCTCCCGCGTCGGTGACCACTTTCACCTTTGTGCGTTGATATTCGTCTCCCTCGAATGCATCCAAACGCGTCCAGTGATCCGGCAGGTCGGCAGATTCGAATATGTCTACTTCTACGATGTCGCCATCGGCCTGCATAATGATCCCCGGGCATCCAAGATCAGCGCCCCAGCCTTCCTCCATCAACCTGCCGCGCACTGTGCCCTGCAACCATCTGCCAGCTAATCCGGCCAGCTGGTCGTGATTGACCCGGCCCGGCGCCAAGGTTCCGTAGGTAACCAGCCGATTTTTGTAGGTTAGCTTCAATACAAAACTCCCGGTCAATAAGTGCCATTGTCCTGGCGGTACAACGGACGATGATGCGGCGGTCCGATTGCTTCCGACGGGAGCTTGCAGCTGGTGAGACCAGATGGCAACCTTGATCGATCCTGCAGACGAACTTGCTGCAACAGTTAGAAAAGGACGCCGCCACCATGCCGAAGAAGTTGATCAACAATCCTGATGACCTGATTTCGGAATTGCTGCGGGGCATGATTTCAGCCCATCCCGATCTGTTGACGACTGAAGGGGAAACCGGTCGCGCCATCGTTGCACGCAACGGGCCACGAGATGGCAAGGTTGGCATCGTTGTTGGCGGTGGCTCGGGTCATGAACCAGCCTTTGCCGGCTATGTGGGCAAGGGCCTGGCCGATGCGTCCCCGCTTGGCAATATTTTTGCTTCACCATCGCCGGCACAAATCATGGATGCCGGATTTGCAGCCGATGGCGGGGTCGGCGTTCTGTTTCTTTACGGCAATTATACCGGTGACGTGATGAATTTCAGCATGGCCGAAGAAAGCATGGCCAAACAGGGGGTCGTCGCGCGTTCCTTTGTGACGACTGATGATGTTGCATCGGCCAGTATCGAGAATGCCGATGAGAGGCGCGGCATTGCCGGCAATTTTTTCGTATTCAAGATTGCCGGGGCTGCAGCTGACCTTGGAGCATCGCTGGAGGAAGTGGAAGCGGCTGCTAATCGGGCTAATGAGGCCACCCGCACAATGGGGGTCGCCCTGTCGGCCTGTTCAATGCCTCAGACCGGCAAGGCGAATTTTGAAATTCCCGATGGCGAGATGGAAGTCGGCATGGGTATTCATGGGGAGCCCGGCATTGAGCGGGTTCCGGCAGAATCGGCCGATGCGGTCACTGATCGCCTGTTGAACCCGATTATGGATGAGCTGGCTATAGAGGAAGGCGACCGGGTTGCGGTTCTGGTCAATGGTCTGGGGTCTACAACCTTGCTCGAACTCTATCTTTTGCATCGGCGGGTTGCGGAAGTTCTTGGCCAGCGTCGGGTTACGATACACAATTCCTGGGTGGGAGAATATTGCACCTCGCTGGAAATGGGCGGTGCCTCAATTACGTTGATAAAACTGGATGACGATCTGACCAAATGGCTCGACCACCCCTGTAACACACCGGCACTGAGGGTTGGGGCACAGGAGGCAGCCTATAATCCGGGCCAGAACCGGCGCTCCCGCGCCCGGCAAGAGACGAGTACGTCGACCCGCGCTGTTCGTGGTGATCTGAAGTCTGGCGGACCGGTTACCCCAAAATTGTTTCGCACCATGATGGTGGCCTCCGCCGAGGCTATTTTCAAAAATCGCGACCATCTGTGTGAACTTGACGGTGCCATTGGCGACGGGGACCATGGTGTCACCATGGAAATTGGCTGGAAGGCGGCTCTTCAAGCACTCGACCAATGCCCTGACGATGCGCCAATTCAGCAAATCTGCGACACCATGGCGGCAGCTTTCTTAGACAGTGTTGGTGCCTCCGCCGGTCCGCTTTATGCAACGGCTTTCACCAATGCTGGCGAAGCGGTGTCAGACCGGCTCAATCTGGATGCGCCATCTTTGCTGGCCTGGTTGGAAGGCATGGCCGAGGGCATCACCATGCGCGGTGGTGCTGTGGCGGGTGAAAAGACAATGATTGATGCCTGGATACCCGCCGTTGCGGCTGCTGCCGCCGCTGTCGCAGACGATGGTGCAGTTGGTCAGTGCATCAGGGCTGCTGCCGATGGCGCGGCGCGTGGGGCGGATGCCACAATCAAGATGAAGAGCAATCGCGGCAGGTCTAAAAAACTTGGTGATCGTTCGGTTGGCCACATGGACCCCGGCGCGGCTTCAACTGCCGTAATGCTGGCGGCGTGGGCGGATGTTTTGAGCGAGGTTTAAGGGAATAACCCGTCGCCGCATTGGTCCAGACCGATCTTCGAACAATCCCTCTATTGTTCCATGGCTGCAAAAGATCGGTTTCTTACCGACCTGAGATGTTTGCGCATCAGTTCCGCCGCCAGATCAGAATCGCGCGCAACAATGGCATCGTAAATTGCATCATGCTCTGCAAAACTTCCGTGGTTGGCAGGCGGCAGTTTGGTTGACCGCAACTGGCCCCAAACGGTTGACCGCCTGACGATGTTGAGCGTGTCGAACAGGCTGATCAGCACTTTGTTGCACGTGGCTTTGGCAATGGCCTGATGAAAGTTGTTGTCCCACGATTCGTAAACCCGCCATTCGCCGGCAGATTTGCAAAGCCGCTTGCACCGTCGCATTTCCTGGAAGTTTGACGCGGTCCCATGAACGGCTGCCAGCCTGGAAAGCTGCGGCTCAATCGCCAGACGGGCTTCCATGACTTCGCTGGGGCGAGAATGTTCGTTCAGATACTCGACGTCGCTGAGGTTCAAGACCGGGCGTGGTCCAAAAAATGTACCGCGTCCAACATGCCGCCAGATTTGACCTTCGGCTTCCAAAACAGCCATCGCCTTGCGTAAGGGCCCCCGCGTTAGTCCAAGCCGCGAACATAGTTCTCGCTCAGATGGCAGTCTCCCATTCAGCGCAAGCTCTTGTTCGCTCAGGAAATCTCTCAGCACAATCAGCGGATCCGCATCTGCGCTCGATTGGTGAACCATTGTGACCAATCCCTATATTGGGTTCATTTTAGGGCTATCCAATGCGCAGTTGTTCACACTAATCTACATAAAGCAAGGTTTTTGGGTGGCAATGAATTACACGATTGTTTGACCAATTCTGGATTGGTTAGACACGCTGATTGCCATGCAGTGAAATCTAAGAGGAGGCTTGGGCTTGAAAATCGTCACATATCAGTCGGGAAACGAGCTTCACGCCGGTCTGATAGTTGATGAGGCTCGGATTCTGGCACTTGAGCCAGCATTTCTGGCGGCGCAGAATTCAGGGCTTTTGACATCGGATCTGCAAGCCCCGGCGAGCGTTCTTGATATTGTATCGGGGGGCGATGCGATGAGCGAGGCGTGCAACACTGTGCTATCAGCTGTCAGGTCAGGAGCTCAGCCGTTTGAGGGCGTAAATATTGCGGATGTCACTCTGGTGGCGCCAATCCCCAAGCCATTGAAAAATGTGTTCTGCGTGGGCAGCAATTACCGCGCCCACGTAACCGAGGCGAGCAGAGCGCAGGCGAAAGAGGACAAAACACCGAAGCTTCCGGTGTTTTTCACCAAGCCACCAACGGCGGTCGTTGGACCAGATGCTCAAGTTCAGCTCAATCCAGATGTTTCAGAAAAGATGGATTATGAGGTTGAGCTTGCGGTGATATTTGGATCAACCGGCACCAACATCTCCCAAGCCGACGCGATTGATTACATATTCGGATTTTCGATAATCAATGACGTGACCGCCCGCGACTTGCAGCGTGCCCATGGGGGGCAATTTCTTAAGGGCAAGGGGCTGGATACGACCTGCCCGTTCGGCCCGCATATTGTCACGATTGATGAACTGCCTAACTTCGACAATTTGAGGATCAGCCTGTCGGTCAACGGAGAGATGAGGCAGGACGGAAACACGCGGGATATGATTTTCAGCATTCCCCGGCTTATCGAATCTTTGTCAGAGGGCCTCACATTGGAGCCAGGCGACATTTTGGCCACCGGCACACCGTCCGGTGTTGGCTATGCCATGGAGCCGCCGCACTGGCTGCAGGATGGCGACGTCGTCACTTGCATGATCGAGGGTGTCGGCGAACTGACAAACACAATTCAGAATACCGGATCATCGGCATTTGCCGCCTAGGCAAATCTGATTTCGGCTCAATGAATCCATGATGGATAGATGAAAAACCAGGGAGGATAAAATGATTGGATTGTCAATATTGAAGGGGGCCGCAACGGCCGCCGTGGTAGCTGCGGGTCTCGTGCTCGCCGCGCCATCTGCATTGGCGCAGGATAAAGGAACCATGCGGGTCGCATTTGGCGACGTGCCGGGCGGCGAAATGACCAACTTCATGATCGCCGTGGCGCGCGCTGAAGAGCGCGGTGTCAAGGTTGAGACTGTCTTTTTGAAGTCTGAGGATCTCGCAGCCCAGGCTATTGTGAGTGGCGATGCTGATATCGGCGTTGGCACACCTTACGGCTTGATTCAACGGGTCAACGCGCCAATCCGCATGTTCTACCAGCTTTCAATGCTGCGCTTCTATCCAGTTGCGAACGCTGAAAAATATAGCAGCTGGAAAGATCTCGATGGCGCCAAGGTTGCGGTGCACGGACGTGGTTCGGGTACCGAGGCGCTGATGCAGGTGATGGCCAAGACACACGGCGTGAAATATGAAAGCATCAGTTATGTGCCAGGTTCCGGCGTGCGTGCCGGTGCTTTGATGCAGGGCCGGATTGACGTTTCAATCGTCGATTATGAGCGCAAGCGTCTGTTGGAGCGTGAAGCTCCCGGCAAATTCGTGTTCCTCGATATCCCTGATATCAAGGCAACGGATGAAGCACTCTATGCCAATACAAACTGGCTGGAGAAGGAAGAAGCAGCCGTTGCAATTCTTGTTGAAGAACTGATCAAGGTTTGGCGGGAAGTCAACGAAGACCCCTCAAAGATCGTCAGTCTGCGTGAGAAATACAACGTGCTTCCTGATATCGAAAAGGTTGAAGTTGACGAACTCTTGCCGGCTTTCAGCCAGGGCGTATCGATCAATCTGTTCCCCAATGACGGCGGCACCGCTGCTTCGGTCAAGGAAGACTTTGAGTTCTTCACCACATCAGGCTCGCTGGAAGGCAATGCGGCTGACCTGAAGGTTGATGACTTCTGGTACCTTGGACCAGCAAATACTGCTGCGGCCAAGCTGGACGCAAACTAAGCCTATCTGAAAGCCCCCGGCCGCGTGTTCGGGGGCTTTCGACAATTGAAATTTTCAAAAAATTAGGGGTCGCTAAATGACCGTCACAGCAAGTCCCGACACGACTGCCGCAGCAAGCTCGGCGAGTAGCACGGGCCTCAAGTTTTCAGGACTGCAGCTACGATTGATGTCAATCGTCGGTTTTTTTCTGGCTTGGGAAATCGCGGGACATGTACCGATAAGCCCAGCCTTTCCAACCTTCAGCGCGACCATAATGGCTTTGCTGGAAATGGTCTTCGATGGCAGCATATTCCTCGCCTATTTCGAAACGCTCAAGCCATTGGCACTGGGTGTGGGGATCTCAGCCTTCTTTGGCGTCGCCATTGGCGTATCAATGGGATTGAACAAGAAGTCGCGTTGGCTTTGGGAGCCGATTTTCGTGGTTCTGCAGGCTTCTCCTGTGGCTGCGCTGATCCCCCTGATCACCTATGCTTACGGCATTGGAATTACAGCCAAGACCGTGGCCGTTATTATTCTCGCATCACCGATTATCGTGTTGAACACCTACAAGGCTGTCGGCAATGCAAGTCCAGTACTCGTGCAAATGTCACGCGCTTTTCAAGGCACGCGCATGCAGGAAATCTGGAAAGTCATCATCCCCAATGCAGCGCCGGTGATATTTGCCGGACTCCGTCTGGGAGTTGCCGCCGGGTTTATCGGCGTCATTCTGGCCGAGCTGCTGATTACACCCACAGGCATTGGCGACATTATCTCTTACAATCGCTCTATCGCGAAATACCCGCACATGTATGCCGCGGTTCTCTCAATTATCGTCTTTTCGGCGGTGATGGTCGGACTGCTGGAGAAGGCAGAAGTGAGATACTTCCGGCCTGAGAAAAAACGAGGTCACTAATGAATTCCGCAGTTCTAGAAGAGGTGAGGTCACCGATGAACAAGGCAATACATATGCCGCTGTCTGACGAAAACACTCCTACCAATCCCGCCACCGATATCGTCTCGGTTCGCGGCATCACCAAATATTATGGTGAGGATGTTCACGCTCTTGAAAACGTTAACCTGGACTTTCCCACTGGCCAGATGACAACTTTGCTGGGGCCCTCGGGTTGCGGCAAAACAACCTTGCTGAAGATCATTGCCGGACTGTTGGAAACGACTTCGGGCGAGGTTTTGGTGAAGGGCAAGGCGGTGACCAGCCCCGGTCCGGAACGAGCCTTTGTTTTCCAGGATTTTGCTCTGCTGCCCTGGGCGACCGTGACGCGCAACGTGGCCTTTGGTCTGGAATTGACCGGTGTTCCCCTCAAGCAACGCGAAGAAACGGCGAAAAGCTATATCGACAAGGTTGGCCTGTCCGGTTTTGAGGACAAGTATCCGCACGAACTGTCCGGTGGCATGCGTCAGCGTGTCGGGCTTGCCCGTGCACTGGCCGTTGACGCCGATGTACTGCTTATGGATGAGCCGTTTTCGGCAGTTGACGAGCAGAACCGGCGTAAGTTTCAGGAAGATCTGTTGCGCCTTTTGTCGGTTGAAAAAAAGACCGTGATTTTCGTAACTCACTCGATCGAAGAGGCCGTTTATGTCTCGGATCAGATCGTCCTGTTGTCGCCAAGGCCGGGACGGATCCATTCAATCATTCGCCCTGAACTTGATCGCTCCAGCAGTCCCGACGACATCCGCCGCGACAAGGTCTATCTCGACACGGTAGAGGAAATCTGGGGCAATATCCGCGAGTATCTCGATTGAGGAAGGCTGAACAATGAAAATTGCAGGAACTGAAATCCCGCCAGTCTTCTCGCTGTTGATCTGGATTGGCCTTTGGGAAATTGCCGGACGAATGGACCTTGCGTTCATTTTGCCTCCCTTCTCATCTGTGATCGGGGAATTGACCACACTGATCGCACGACATGACTTCCTGGCCGCTGCTTGGCAAACCTTCCAGGCATTTGCCATCGGAATGTTTTTTGCCATAACCGGCGGTATCGCCCTCGGGTTCATCATGGGCACCTCCAAGACGGCCAACAGTATTCTGGGGATGTGGGTCAATATCTTCGCCAGTGCGCCGCTGTCATCGGTGGTCCCGGTTTTGATGCTGTTGTTCGGGCTGGGTCAGTTGACCGTGGTGGTGATTGTCGTGTTGTTTTCCATCTGGATCATTGCGCTCGACACTTATGCGGGGGTCAGTCATACCTCGAATTCTCTGAAAGAAATGGGGCGCTCATTTGGTGCCAATCAACGACAATTGCTGGTCAAGATTCTGTTCTGGGCGGCATTGCCGGAGATTCTAGCCGGGGTTCGACTGGGTCTGATCCGCGCGGTGAAGGGCATCGTGATCGGGCAGCTCCTGTTGTCAGTTGTGGCCCTCGGTCGGATGTTCAGAACGTTTTCGGACAACTTTCAGTTCGAAGAGTTTTGGGCACTCACACTGATCCTGTTTGTTTTCGCATTGCTGTTCTCAACGCTGATCGGGCGCCTTGAAAGCAAGGTTGAATACTACGCCGGTACCAGAGACTGAGGTAAAAGGAATGACCCAGTCGAGGAAAAACCTCCCGGCCAAAAGCGTTGAACACTTCCTAGCGGAAGCGTTTATGGCCCTGGATGTGCCGGCTGACGACGCCCGGACCGTCGCCGGGCTGATGGTTGAAGCAGACCTTCTCGGTTACGATACCCATGGGTCATTCCGTCTGAGGCAATATGTGAACCGGTTGCGGGACGGTGGCAACAATCCCAAGGCCAATGTTCACACCGCGCTTGAACGCGGTGCGACGGCAATAGTTGATGGCGACAATGGTCTTGGGCATCTGGCGATGCGCCATGCGACCAATCTGGCCATTGAGAAAGCCAGAGCCCAGGGGATTGGTTGGGTTGGTGTCAGAAATGGCAACCATGCCGGTCCTGCATCCCTATACGTCAACATGGTTGCGCAAAACGACATGATCGGCATTGTCGGCGCCGTTGGCAGTGCTAATCATGTGGCGCCGTATGGCGGATTGGACCTGCTTTTGGGCACCAATCCGATTGCCATCGCAATCCCTTCGGCAAGTGCGGCTCCCTTTGTTCTGGACATGGCAACGACAACCGCTGCGGCAGGCAAGATCAAGGTGCTGGCCCAGCGTGGCGAACAGATGCCTGAAGGATGGATGGTTGATCGTGAAGGCAATCCGCTGACCGACCCGAACCGCCAAAGTGAAGGCTTGTTGCTGCCCATTGGCGGTGCAAAGGGCTATGGACTTGCCATGGCGATTGGGCTGATTGCCGGGACGTTGAATGGCGCTGCATTTGGTGAGGGCGTGGTCAACTTTACCAAGGAAACGGCAACGCCAACCAATACCGGGCAATTCGTTGCGGCCATATCAATTGATGCCTTTGGGCCGGTTGAGACCTTCAAATCCACCGTCGATGGAATTTTTGCGTCGTTTCGCGACTCCACACCTTTCCCCGGTGGAAGTCCTGTGCGAATACCTGGCCAGGACCGGGGGAGCGTGCGCGAAGACCGGGAAGCCAATGGGATTCCGCTGCACCCAAACCTGGTCAAAACGCTCAATGAAATTGCCTCCGAACTCAACATTCAAGAACCGGTCGCAAGCTGAGTTCGTCTAACCGTCGGCGCTCCAAAACGACGTGCCGCCTCCGCTGAAAGAAACAGAAATGAATTACATCTTCCCTCCGCAAAAACAGACAACATTGCCTATCCGTGGAAAGGACGAAGTCTTTCCCGTGAACCGGGTCTACTGTGTTGGACGCAATTATGCGGCTCACGCGATCGAAATGGGGCACGATCCTGACAAGGAGCCGCCGTTTTTCTTCCAGAAGAACCCGGACAATATTCTGCTGGAAGGCAATGACTTTCCCTATCCACCTATGACCAGCGATGTGCACCACGAGATCGAGATGGTGGTCGCGTTGAAATCGGGTGGCGATAACATTCCCGCCGACCAGGCGATGGATTGCGTCTATGGCTATGGCGTGTCTCTCGATATGACCCGACGTGACTTGCAGGGCGTGATGAAGAAACTTGGGCGGCCGTGGGAAATCGGCAAGGCATTTGAACATTCCGCTCCCTGTTCTGAACTCGTCTCGGCTGAAGATATTGGTCATCCCACCGACGGAGCTGTCTGGCTGAAAATCAATGGAGAGACCCGCCAGGAAGGCGACCTCAATCAGTTGATCTGGAAGATTCCGGAAATGATCTCCTATTTGTCCGATCATTTCACGCTTCATTCCGGCGACATTATCCTCACCGGCACACCATCTGGCGTCGGGCCGGTTGCCAAGGGTGATAAGATGCACGGGCATGTTGCCGGTGTTGGAGATCTGCACGTCACAGTTTCGTAAAACCGCGACAGCAGAACTTCGCAGCGTGCGCCTTGGTCAGCTAGGTCTGTAAGGGTCTAGGTCTGATCGATCAGCCATTGCTGCACGGTGCCAAATTTATTCTCCAGATGTTGCTTTAGAAGGTCGCCGAGTTTCGAACCCTGGCGCTCTTCCAATGCTTGCAAAATGTGCTCGTGTTCGACGACAGCATCGTGCCAGCGTTCTTCACCCATATTGGCAAGGTAGCGTGCCCTTTGAACCCGTTTGGAAAGCGAGCGGTGCTGGGCAACCAAGGTCGCATTGCCAGCCGCATTGAGAATAACTTCGTGAATGCGTTGGTTGGCCTGAAAATAGGCAGCCCGATCCCGGTTTTGATAGTGCTGCAGCATTTCTGAGTGAGCCGTTCTGACTTCATCGACTTCTTCATCTGAGATGTTTTGGCAGGCGAGGTCGCCAGCCAGCGCCTCAAGTGCTGCAAGGACCGGAAACACTTCCGCCAATTCTTCAACCGTTATGGCACGGACCCAGGCGCCACGGTTCGGCTCAAGAGAAAGCATGCCGTCAGCCGCCAGCACTTTTAAGGCCTCCCGCATGGGTGTTCGGGATACACCAAATTGCAGGCACAATTCCTTTTCGGGAATTTTGGTCCCGGCATGTAATGTGCCTTCAACAATCAGCGTTTGAATGCGCTCCACGAGTTCTTCATGCAGCGAAGGCCGAACGATTGATGAAGGGGATCGAGACGATTCCAAAACACTGTCCAATTTCTGCTCCCGTTATTCTTGTGAAATGGCCAATTCCAAAAGACGGGCCACATGCATGGCCTGGCTTTGGGTACCATCAGCGATGTGATGGCGGCAAGAGGTGCCATCGGCAACCACCAATGTGTCAGCATTGCGCGACCGAATTGCAGGGAACAGGTCCAACTCTCCCATTTTCATGGATATGGGTTGAGTTTCAGCCTTGTAGCCGAAGGCCCCGGCCATTCCACAGCAACTCGTTTCCACGGTCTCCACCCTTGTATCCGGCAACAGAGAAAGCGTCCGCGAAACCGCAGACATCGCACCGGCTGCCTTCTGGTGGCAGTGTCCGTGCAGCAAGACGGACGGAGCGGGTGAGCGGAGCTTCGATTGCAGTAATTCCACATCCATGTGCTCAGCTAAATACTCCTCAAACAACAGCGCATGCCTTGCCACCAGTTCTGCTTGCGGGCCCGGAACAAGTCGCGGAATTTCGTCTCGCAGAGTCAAAAGGCAGGAAGGCTCCAGTCCGACGATGAAACGACCTTTTTCAACATGCGGTAAAAGCGCGGTGATCAGTCTTTCAGCCTCTTGTTTTGCCTGGTCCACCATTCCTGAAGACAAAAATGTTCGACCACAGCAAAGAGGCCGCCTACCGGTTGAGGGTTTGGCGATCGTGCAGGAAATACCTGCAGCATCGAACACGTTCAGCGCCGCGCGCAGGTTTTGCGGCTCGAAATAACGGTTGAAGGTATCGGCTAAGAGTACAATGTCAGGGTCTGAACAGGCCTTGAGTTCAGCATCCTTGAAACGGTCATTATGCCAGGCCGGCAACGGACGACGCGCCGAGAAACCGGTTGGCCTTTCCAGTATTCTGGCAAGGCCTGGGAGACGATTGCGCAGGTTCATGGCCCACGAAAACCTGGATGCCGCCTGGGCGTATCGTGGCAGGTAGCCCACCAGCTTGTCGTGCAGCGAGGTGCCAAATTTTGCAGTGCGTGCTGCAAGAACTTCCAGTTTCATGGCCGCCATGTCGACACCGGTTGGACATTCGCGCTGACAGCCTTTGCAGGAAACACACAGCTCCATTGTTTGCATCATGGCGTCGGAAACAAGCGCGTCGTCGCCCAATTGACCGGTGATGGCGAGACGCAGCGAGTTGGCGCGTCCGCGTGTGGTGTCCCTTTCATCTCGGGTCACCCGGTAAGAGGGGCACATGGTGCCCCCTTTCAACTTGCGGCATGCCCCATTGTTGTTGCACATTTCCACGGCGCCCTGGAGGCCTTTGCCACCGCCGGTCCAGTCTGACCAGTCCAATACGGGATCCAGTTTTTCAGCCGCGTATCCTGGCGGATATCGAAAGAGAGTGCGGTCATCCATCTTCGGCGCGCGCACAATTTTGCCGGGGTTGAATAACCCATCGGGATCAAACCGGGTTTTGACTTCGTCAAATGTGGCGACCATTCGGCTGCCAAACATTCGTTCGTGGAACTCCGAACGCACTATGCCGTCGCCATGTTCGCCGGAGTGGGAGCCCTTGTATTTGGCCACCAGATCAAAGGCCTCCTCGGCAATTGCCCGCATGGTGGATACATCTTTGTCCAGTTTCATGTTCAGCACGGGCCGCACATGTAAACAGCCGACAGATGCATGGGCGTACCAGGTTCCGCGCGTCCCATGTTTTTCGAATATCTCCGTCAGTCCCGCCGTGTAAGCGGCCAGGTCCGGCAATTCGACAGCACAATCTTCAACAAATGACACCGGTTTTCCTGCACCCTTCATCGACATCATGATGTTCAGCCCGGACTTGCGAACATCGGCAATATCATTTTGCAGATCTTCACTGCTGACACTGACGACGCCCCCCCAGCGTTTGCCGTGTGCCTGCCAGGAAAATCCAAGATCGGCCATTGCGTCGGTCAGTTCTTCCAGTTTGGCCGCGTTGCGAGTTGCATCTGCTTCGGCAAATTCGACAAGCAGCAGCGCCTCTGGATTTCCCTCAACCACCTGTTCGATTGTCTTTCTGAACAGGGGAATATCGCGCGCCAGCGCTATCATGGTTGAATCCACCAGCTCGACCGCCTGGGGATTGAGTTTCACCAGATGCTGGGTCGCTTCCATGGCCTTGTGAAAGGTTGCAAAATGGCAGACGCCCATGACTTTGCCGCTTATCAGCGGTGAAAGTTTCAGCTCGATCTCGGTGGAATATACCAGGGTGCCTTCTGAACCCACCAACAGGTGCGACAGGTTGTTTTGTGACCCGGGAACCAGGGCATCGACATTATATCCCCCCACCCGGCGTATCACGTTGGGAAACCGTGTCTCGATTTCCTTTGCTTCCCGTTTTCCCAATGCCAGCAGGTCGTCCCGGAGACCGGCAAGGGCAGGGGAGCTGTTGGTGCCAAATTTTCCATGTGTCCCATCGGTCATGAAGCCGGATATGGACAGGACATTGTCACGCATGGTGCCGTATCGGATGGACCGCCCACCACAGGAATTATTGGCGGCCATCCCCCCAATCGTTGCCCGCGAGGCCGTGGAAACGTCTACCGGGAACCAGAGGCCGTGCGGTTTCAGAACGCGGTTCAATTCATCGAGAACGATTCCAGGCCGCACCACGCAGCGTCGATTCTCAACGTCGAGTTCGAGAATATCGTTGAAATATTTGGAGTTATCCACCACCAGCGCATGGTTGACCGTTTGCCCGCATTGGGATGTTCCACCGCCACGGGCCAGTATGGGGGTCCCCTCCTTGCGGGCATGGGCGATGGCAACCTCAATGTCATCCACCGTTTTGGGAATTATCACCCCAGTCGGCATCATTTGATATATTGAGGCATCAGTCGCGTAGCGCCCGCGGCTGAACCGGTCAAACAGGACCTCACCTGAAATATCCCGTCTAAGCTGCCGTTCAAGGCCAGGTTGTACCAGCGTGTGGGCAGAGGAGCTCTTCATGCGATTCCCGAAATTTCCTTCTTGACCTAATTATGAATTCATAATTCAATATTCAAAACATGGGGGCGTCAAGCTGATGGTTTTGTTAGTTACGCCCGTTTGGGAATCCTAACTGGCTCCCCCGGGCGCAGGCAAATGGACAGGGTATCAATATGAGAAAAGCCGGCCGTCATTTTTTGCAAATTCCCGGCCCCAGTTCAGTGCCGGATCGTATCCTCAAGGCAATATCACAACAGGTCATTGATCATCGAGGCCCGGACTTTGCCAAAGTTGGTTCAAGAGCTCTCGAAGGTCTGAAGACCATCTTCAAGACTGAATCCAACGTGTTCATTTATCCGGCCTCGGGCACGGGTGCGTGGGAGGCGGCGCTGGTCAATGTTCTGTCTCCCGGCGACAAGGTGCTGATGTATGAAACAGGGCACTTTGCGACGCTGTGGAAGAAAATGGCCGAGCGGCTGGGTCTTGAGCCGCAGTTTATCGAAGGCGACTGGCGTGGCGGCGCAGATCCAGATGCGATTGAAGCCTGCCTCAGCGAGGACAAGACCAACTCGATCAAAGCCGTGTGTGTCGTGCACAATGAAACCTCGACAGGCTCCGTTTCTCCCGTCGCTGCGGTGCGCAAGGCGATTGATGCGGCAGGACATTCGGCGCTTTTGATGGTTGATACGATTTCGGGTCTGGCATCAATTGACTACCGTCACGATGAATGGGGTGTCGATGTATCGGTGTCGGGCGCGCAGAAGGGTTTGATGCTGCCGCCGGGCATTTCATTCAACGCGGCCAGCGAAAAGGCTCTGGCCGCAAACAAGAATGCGAAGCTTCAAAAGATCTATTGGGACTGGGCTGACATGATCGGCCCCAACAAGTCTGGCTATTTTCCCTATACGCCTGCGACCAATCTTCTGTATGGCCTCAACGAAGCAATCGACATGTTGCATGAGGAAGGATTGGACAATGTATTTGCCCGACATAGCCGCCATGGCGCCGCCACACGCAGCGCTGTTCGGGCCTGGGGGCTGGAAGTATTGTGTCAGCAGCAGGGGCAGGAGAGTGGTGTTCTGACGGCGGTTAAACTGCCTGACGGGCACAGCGCCGATGCATTTCGTGCCCAAACCCTGGCAGAATACGACATTTCCCTGGGCAACGGCCTTTCCAAGGTTGCCGACAAGGTGTTCCGGATCGGCCATTTGGGCGACTTCAATGACTTGATGCTGATGGCGACGCTATCTGGTGTGGAACTCGGACTGGCAGCGGCAGAAGTCCCCCATAACGAGGGCGGCGTTCAGGTCGCGCTGGCACATCTGAAAAACTCAAAAACTTAGCATCCGGCTACAGTCCGATGGACGGCTCGATTTCAGTGGTTTACGCTTTCTGCAGCGATGTTTGGTCGGATTGGCCTGGAGAGCGCATCAATGCACTTAAAAAACCTAACACTGACAGCCCTGTTGAGCTTTGCAATTTTCGAGCCCGCTCATGCTCGATCGAAACAAGAAACCCTGCTTTGCCAGGCTGCCAAAACCGGCCGTTCCATTGAGCTGGTTTACGACAAGGACGTCAGCAAAGGGTGTCTTCCGCGCCTTGTGGATGTGCATCAGCTTGCGGTGGGCAACAATGGCAAGCTCTATCTGCATGGCTGGCAGAACCGTGGATGCACCAGGGGGAGAGACTATGCTTCAGAACGGATTTTCAGAATCGACAAGATCAAGTCAGTGGCGCTTATTGAAGGTGAGTTCAATCAGAAATCTCAGTCTATAAAATCCAAAGGCTGGGATGGCTGCATAGGTTCAAACTGCTTTATCAAGGAAGTAATTTGTGAATAGGTGAGCTTGCAATTCACACGTCTCATTCCAAGCGCCCCGACGGAAATGCACGCCAACTTTTTAGACTGAAATATTCTGTTAAAATGAACATTTCATTCGCTTGGCCATGCCCGCCTGAGACAAAAACTTCTGGACTGGCCCCTCATTCGGTTCCATTCTTTGCCCTATGAGTTCAGCCCCCGCGAAGCCGATAGAGAATCTGCAGAATCTGGCAGACCTGCTGCTCACCGGGCAGGTTTCGGTGGTGGATTGTTCCGCGATTTTGGGTCCGGACACGCCTATTCTCAAACTGCCGGAGGACTTTGCCAAAAACACGCCTGACCTGGAAATTCACAAGATCTCCGAATATGACGAGGACGGGCCCTTCTTTGCCTGGAACTGGCTGAAATTGGGAGAGCATTCCGGCACTCATTTTGACGCTCCCCGCCATTGGATTACCGGGCGCGACCATGCTGACGGATCTACCGACACGCTGGACCCCCAGCGGTTGATTGCTCCCGTCAATGTTATCGATTGCTCGCGGGAATGTGCCGACGACGCCGACTTTCTGCTGACCGATGAACATGTGCGTGAATGGGAAGCCCGTCACGGTACCATCAATGCCGGGGAATGGGTGTTCATGCGCAGTGACTGGGACATGCGCGCCAATGATAAGCAGGAATTTCTGAATACCGATGAAAGGGGACCGCATTGGCCCGGGCCGACGCCGGATTGCATCTCCTACTTGGTGTCCAGACACATTGTCGGTTGGGGCAGCCAGTGCATCGGCACAGATGCCGGGCAAGCCGCCACCATGGACCCGCCGTTTCCCGCTCACAATCTTCTCCACCGTGCAAACAGCTTTGGTCTGGCCAGTCTGAGCAACCTGGACCAATTGCCCCCCAAGGGGGCGATATTCATTGCCACCCCGCTGAAGATCGAAGGCGGCACTGGAAGCCCAATTCGGGCACTGGCCCTGGTTCCCAAACCCGTATCGTCGGCAGCGAACCCATAAAGGCAGGCAACAAACATGGCAGAACGGTCATTTGCGGAAGCGGTCAAGAGCCTGAAACTGGGTGAGGGGGAAACCTTTACGGGAGAAGGCATACTGGCAATCACCAAGGCGCTGCTGGAAAGCGGCGTCGGCTATGTCGGTGGTTACCAGGGAGCGCCGATCAGCCATCTTATGGACGTGTTGGCCGATGCTGAAGACATTCTTTCAGAGCTGGATGTTCGCTACGAGGCCAATGCTTCGGAGGCCGCCGCCGCCGCCATGCTTGCAGCATCGGTCCATTATCCCATTCGCGGCGCGGTCACCTTCAAAGGACCCGTCGGCGTCAATGTCGCTTCCGACGCATTGGCTAATCTCGCCTCTTCCGGGGTCACCGGTGGGGCGCTCATAATCGTCGGTGAAGACTACGGCGAAGGGTCCTCGATCATGCAGGAGCGCAGCCACGCATTTGCCATGAAATCGCAGATCTGGTTGCTCGACCCGCGCCCCAATCTGCCCTCCATTGTCAAAGCGGTGGAGCAGGGCTTTGAGCTGTCAGAAGCCACCAACACGCCGGTCATGCTGATGGTCCGCATTCGCTCCTGCCATGTCACCGGCAGTTTCCCCACCCGCGCCAACAAACGACCCGACTTCACCGTCAGGGATGCACTCGCCAATCCGCGCAGCGATTACGCACGGGTGGTGCTGCCCCCGATGTCCTATGTCCAGGAGCAGGACAAGATCAACACCCGTTGGCCGGCCGCGCAGGCCCATATCCGCGATCACGGCCTCAACGAATTTTTTGGCCCATCTGGCGGCGAGGGCGGCGAGGGCGGCAATAACGGCGGTGAGCGGGGTGCAATTGGCATCATCTGCCAGGGGGGCATGTATAACGGCGTGATCCGGGCTCTGCAGCGTCTCGGGCTGGCCAATATCTACGGCGATAGCGATATCAGCCTCTATGTTATGAACGTGACATACCCGATCGTCAGCGAGGAGTTTCTCGATTTCTGCAAGGATAAGTCCCACGTGTTGGTGGTTGAAGAGGGCCAACCGCATTTTCTCGAACAGGCCTTTGCCGCCGAGCTTTACAAGGCCGAAAGTGAAACAGTTCTGCATGGCAAGGACGTGCTGCCTATGGCCGGGGAATATACCGGCCAGGTGATGCAGGAAGGCATTGAAGGGTTTTTGAAAAAGGCGGCGCCCAACCTGTTGCCTGCCAGTTTGCGCGCGCCCAACCGCGAAGAAATCGCCGATGGGCCTGATCTGTCAAAGGTGGTGCCCATCCGTCCGCCAGGCTTTTGCACCGGCTGCCCGGAACGGCCTATCTTTGCGGCACTAAAAATGACCGAAACGGAGAAGGGCAAGCACCAGATCGCCGGGGACATTGGCTGTCATCTGTTTGCCAGCCTGCCGCCTTTCGAGATTGGTGGGTCGACCATGGGCTATGGCCTCGGTCCTGCTTCCAATGCTGCCTTTGACGGTGGCGGTGAACGCCGGTCGATCTCGATCATTGGCGATGGTGGATTCTGGCATAACGGCCTGTCCTCCTCCATTGGCAACGCGGTCTATAACAAGTCTGACGGGGTTATCGTGGTGGTTGACAACTACTACTCGGCCGCAACCGGCGGGCAGGACGTGCTGTCTTCGCGCAGTCTCGCCACCGGCGCAGGATCGAAGTCGACCGGCCATTCCATTGCCGATGCCGTCAAGGGCGTGGGGGTGAAATGGGTGCGGCAGATTGATCGCACGTATGACGTGCCAAAAATGCGCCAGATACTGGATGAAGCCCTGACCACCGATCATGTCGGCCCCAAAGTGATTGTCGCCTCGTCAGAATGCATGTTGAACAAGCAAAGACGCGAGCGACCGCTGGCCAATAAGGCAATCAAGGAAGGGCGTCGGGTGGAAAAGCCGCGCTTCGGCGTCGACGAGGATATCTGCACCGGTGACCATGCCTGTATCCGGCTTTCCGGCTGTCCGTCCCTGTCGCTGAAACAGCTGGATGACCCGCTGCGGGATGATCCGGTCGCCGCCATTGACCAGAGCTGTGTTGGCTGCGGAAATTGCGGGGAGGTCGCCGATGCGGCCGTGCTGTGTCCGTCCTTCTATCGCGCCGATATGGTGCATAATCCCGGCCGCTGGGAACAGATGATCAGCAAATTCTCCCAGCGGGTTATTGGTTGGTTGCAGCGACGCCGTGCCGCCCGCCGCATTGAATTCAGCCAGGAGCAAAGCTGATGAGTAAGGCTCCTGACATGCCCAAAGCAACCACTTCATCCGATGGCATCATCAAGCTGGCGATCATGGCCGTGGGTGGCCAGGGCGGTGGCGTATTGACCAATTGGATCGAAGATTGTGCACGGCGCAATGGCTATGCCGTGCAGGCAACGTCGGTGGCCGGGGTGGCCCAACGAACCGGCGCGACAATATATTATATTGAAATGGCGCCTGCCGGTGACCGTGAGCCGATCTTTTCCCTGATGCCTGCTGCCGGGGATGTGGATATCCTGTTGGCGGCGGAGATGATGGAGGCGGGGCGGGCCATCCTGCGTGGATTCGTGACACCGGATCGTACAACTCTCATTGCATCGACCCACCGCGCTTTGGCGGTCAGTGAGAAAACTATTCCCGGGGATGGAATTTCCAGCACGCAGGAAGTGTTTGCCGCCGCCGGGATTGCCGCCCGGCGCTTTGTTCACTTTGATCTGGAGAAAGTGGCGATCGAGGCCGGTTCGGTGATATCAGCCAGCCTGTTGGGGGCTCTTGCCGGGGCGCAATGTCTGCCCTTCACCAGACAGCAATTTGAAGAGTCAATCAGGATCTCGGGCCGTGGGGTGGACACCAGCCTGCATGCCTTTGGCCACGCCTTTGACCTGGCGGCGGGAATCCAGAACCCGGAGCCCGAGCCGACGCCCGCTGATCTGCCAGTTGCTGATAATGTGCCGGAGCATTTGCGGGCCGGGTGGCAACAGCTCGAAACCCGGCTGGAACAACTGCCTGAACCGGTTCGCGCCATGGCCCGCCGCGGGCTGCGTGCGGTGGTGGACTATCAGGATCTCGCTTATGGCGAGGAATATCTCGATCATGTGTTTAAGGTATTGGAATGCGACAATGCCGAAGATCAGTTCAGACTGACCCACGAAGCGGCCAAATATCTGGCCCGTGCCATGGCCTATGACGATACGTTCCGCGTGGCAGACCTGAAGACCCGCGGCAGGCGCTTTGACCGTATCGCAAGGGAAATGGCACAGCCCGACGGTGCACGGATGAAGCTGACCGAATTCATGCATCCCCGCGCCGAGGAGATTGTTGGCATGATGCCGCACCGACTGGGTCTTTTCCTCTCCAGGCGACCCCGGACCATGCGGTTCATCGACCGCCTGTTCAATCGGGGGCGTCGATTGCGGACTGATCGTCTCCCTACTTTCGTGATGCTCTACCTCCTGGGCGGTGCGCGCCGTTGGCGGCGTGGCACCCTGCGGCACGCCCAGGAAGTCACCCATTTGCAGTCATGGCTGGACGAAGCGCTGGCCGTTGCACAGCGCGACTATGGGTTGGCTGTGGAATTGATTGGCAACAGGCGCCTGATCAAGGGCTATTCCGATACCCATGCCCGTGGCTTGTCGAAGTTTGACCGGGTGAACCAGGCCGCGCGGCAATTGTCCGGGCGGGACGATGCAGCACAATGGATGGCGCGACTGCGTGAGGCTGCACTGAAGGATGAAAAGGGTGTTGCGCTGGACGGGGCGTTAAAAACCGTTGCGTCCTTTGCGGAAGCGAAGGACTGAGCCAGCGATCGATTAACACGGTACCAGCGCCAGGGCCCGGATGGGGCTTCCGGTGCCGCGTTCTAGTTTCAAGGGCGCGGCGATCAGTATGGCGCCCTTGGGGGGCAATTGATCCAGGTTGCTGAGGCTGGCCAGGCCAAAGCAATTGTCCCGATGCAGATAATTATGGGCCGGGTAGGGGGGCGAGAATTTGCCCGCCATTCCTGCATCTGTGCCAATGCATTGACTGCCCCAACCAACAATACCCTTCGACAGCAGATAGTCGATACATTCCGTTGTCGGGCCGGGGCTGTGGGAGCCATCCTCCATCGGGTCCGGGTCATCGCTGAGAAATTTCTCTTCGTCATCGGCGAAGCGATCCCAGTCGGTGCGCATCACCACCCATTCGCCAACACCGATTTCGCCGTGTTCGCGTTCCCAGTCCTTGACCATTTCGGCGCTCAGCAGGAAATTCGGATCGGCGGTGGATTGCTTTGAACAGTCGATCACATTGACCGGCGCCACCAGTCGCTGGACGTCCAGTGTATCAGTGTAGCCGTCGGGGAAATCCTTGCCCGACAACCAATGGTGGGGGGCGTCGAAATGGGTGCCGGAATGTTCCCCGAGTTTGAGCCAGTTCCAGGCGAAAAAGGGTCCGTCTTCGTCATATTCTGATATTTTGTGAATCTCGACCTTTGGGGTGTTTTTGGCAAACCCTTCAGGCAGGCGCAGGATCGGCGTGTCTGGCCCCAGTACGGCGCTGCAGTCAACGATGCGGATTTTGCCGCTCATCAGATTGGCGGCCAGGTCGTTCAAAACATTTCCGGGATTAAGATCGGATTTCGAAGCAGCATCGCCGTCATCGCCGCCGCCGTCGCCGCCATTGGGCTGGCGGCCGGCAAATCTGAAGCTGCGCCGCTTCATTACCTTTGCCGCGATGTCGAAAGCCTTTTCCACCGAGTCTGCCTCGGTCAGATTGCCCGGTGACAGGCGCATCAGGGCGTCGCGGAAGTCCACCGCTATGCCTTCGACACCCAGCGCCCCCACCACGGCGCCAGCTTCGGCCTTGCTCGGCATTTGCAGCATCATGGAACCGCCGCGCATGGCAGCATCGCGGGGGCTTTGCAGTTTCAGCCCCAGATCATCGGCATGGCCAATGATCATATCCACCAGCTGTCGATTGTGGCGCACCATTTCGGCGCGATCCTGTGCCGCATGCCATTTCAGCGCGGGCAGGGAGGCAATCGCCGGAACCGATGCCGGTGTGCCACTGTCAAAGCGCCGAATGTCCGGGGCATATTCAAACTTGTCGAGGCCCCAGGAAAACGGGTTGTTCTGGGAAAACCAGCCGCGCAGTTCCGGTTTGAACTCTGCAATCAGCGGCTTGTCCATATAGATGATGCCGGCCCCTGACGTGCCGCACATCCATTTCAGACTGGTGGACACGGCAAAGTCGATCTTCGGTGCCATCACGTCAAATGGCAACAGTCCCGCAGCCTGGGTGATGTCGACTCCGATCAGGCTGCCCATCTCGCGACCATGGGCGACGACGGCATTAAGGTCGCAGCGAAAAGATCCCGTCGATGTGACCCATGTGACGAGAGCCAGGGCTACGTCGCGATCCCAGGCCGCAACATAATCGTCATTTGTAACCCATGTCGCTCCATCGCGCTTCGGCACAGTGACCAGCTCATAGCCAAGGCGGGGTGCCAAACCTGCCAGCAGGAAGTGCACCGAGGGAAAACAGTCCTCGGCGACAAGCACTTTCTTGCCCCTCAAACGTTCCACTGGAATGCCGGTTACCACGGAATGGACGCCCTGGGTCACCGAGTCACAGGCCGTCAGCGAGCCCTTCGGCGCATTGATGATATGGCGCCAATAGTCGATGAAGTCCTGCCGCTTGCGCAGCACATAGCCCCATTGCTTGTCGTCGGGCGCCGCCCAAACCTGGGCAAATTCCGCCATTGCGGCGGCCATGTCCTGTTCCTTGCCCGGATACATGCCGATGGAGTGATAGAGAAAATAGGCCTCTGGCAGGGAATTGCGTGTCGCGTCACTCATGGTGTCTTGTCCCGATCAAAGTCGAGTTTGGGTGATTTTTCCGGTAACAGGCCGGAGCGGAACCGCTGCAGGACAAATTGCAGCAACAGGCCAACCAGCAACATGCGAATGTAAGAAGACCGGGTGATCCATTCCGGCGGCAACCGGTTGGCAAAAATTTCTGTTGCTGACCAGATGAACCAGATGGTGACAGCTCCCAGTATGGCCCCGCGATTGTTGCCGGATCCACCTGCCATCAGCATCACCCAGACCAGGAAGGTAACCAGCAGCGGCTCGGTGGCGGATGGTGAGAGGAACTTGAAATAGTGGGCCGACAAAGCCCCGCCGACTCCCATGATCGCTGCACCTATAATGAATGTGTGCTGGCGGAAACGTTCAACATCCTTGCCGGTGGCTCGCGCCGAGTGTTCATTGTCGCGGATCGCCCGCAGAATTCTCCCCCAGGGCGACTCATGCAACCTCTGTGCGATTACATAGACAAGCAGAACAATGGACCAGACAACAATCAGATAGGCGATGTCGGAACTGCGTCCGGTGATCCAGTCGCCAAACGGGCGGGGAATGCCGGATATGCCAAGACTACCGTTGGTCAGCCAGTCCTCGTTGACGATCACCAGGCGCAGAATCTCTGCAATGCCGATTGAGGCCATGGCCAGGTAATCGCTCTTTAGCCGCACGCAGATGCGCGCCACGGCCCAGCCGGTCAGTCCGGCGACAATTGCCGCCGCAGCGAGGCCAAACGGGATCGGCAATTCAAAACCACCGAGATGTTTGTGGGTCGCCGCCGCCGTGACAATGGCGGAACTATAGGCGCCGACAGCAAAGAATCCTGCTATGCCCGCATTGAACAGGCCCCCCATGCCCCATTGAATATTCAGTGCAAGGCAAAGAATGGCATATATGCCCCCGGCAATCAGCACGCTGACCAGATAGAAGAAGAGACCTGTCATTTCCATCAGAGCAGTCTCCCTTTGAACAGGCCCTGGGGGCGGAACAGAAGCAGGCCGACCATGAACAGGAAGGCAACTGCCGACTTGTAGGAGGGCGAGATAAAGGGATCCGTGCCAATCCACGGATAGGTTGCCAATTCCTCTGCCAGCCCGATGATCAGGCCCCCGGCCATGGCCCCCATGGGCTTGCCGATGCCACCAAGAATGGCGGCAGCAAACATCGGCAGCAGCAGGTTCCAGCCAAGATTGGGATGCATGCTGGTATCCATGCCGGCAAATACCCCGGCAGTCGCCGCCAGGGAGGCGCCGATGATCCAGGTCCAGCGCACCACCTTGTCGGTGTCGAGACCGGCAATGGCGGCCAGTTCCGGTTCATCGGACACGGCGCGCATGGAACGACCCATCTGTGAACGGCTGAGAAACAGGTGCAGGGCGATGGCTATGACTATGGTCAAAACGATGACCTGGGCGTGCAGGGTGGCGATACGGAATGTATCGAACAGAACCAGAGGAGGCCGGATGCCGGGAATGAAAACCTGGTTGCCGGAGCTCCAGAACAATTGCGCCACGGAGCGAAAAATCAGCGCTACACCAAAGGAGGAAATTACCGTGTAAATGGTCGGCAATTGTCGCAATGGCCGATAGAAGAACTTGTCCACCGTCAATGCCGCCCCGACGGCCAGGGCGATGCCGAATGGCAATAATAACAGCGGATGCAGGGGAATGAACCACACTGCCGTCAACACCCCGTAGCCCCCGATGGTCATCAGGTCGCCATGGGCAAAATGGGCAAATCGCAGAATGCCGAAAATCATCGAAATGCCAACCGCGCCAAGCGCGTAGACGGCGCCGATGGTCAGACCCGGCACCAGGTAGAGATTGATGAAGAACACCACTTCGCTCATGCTGCCACCCCTCCCAGAAACAGGCGACGCACTTCTTCATCGGCCAACAGGGCGGCGCCGGAATTGGAGACGAAGCAGCGGCCGTTAACCAGCACATGGCCCTGATCGGCAATGCGCAGGGCCTGTTTGGCATTTTGTTCCACCATGATGATGGTGACCCCGTTGTTGCGGATGTCGAGCAGCAGATCGAAGATCTTTTCCAGATAGGCCGGAGAAAGGCCGGCGGTGGGCTCGTCCAGCAGCAGCAGCGAAGGCTCACTCATCAGAGCCCGTCCCATGGCGACCATCTGACGCTGCCCTCCTGACAATTCTCCGGCGGGTTGGTCGAGCTTGTCTGCCAGGTCGGGAAACAGGTTGAGCACCTTGTTGCGCACCGCAGCCTTGTCTTCAGGGGGCGCAGCATAGGTGCCGATGTCGAGATTTTCCTCGATGGTCAGGGTCGGAAAAATATTGCGGCTCTGGGGCACGGCTGAAATGCCAAGCGGCACCAATTGGCTGGTTTTCAGGGTGCTTATATCGCCGCCTTTAAAATTCACCGTACCATCGGATTTTTCCGTCAGCGAAAAAATCGTCTTCAACAGGGTGGACTTGCCAGCTCCATTGGGGCCGATGATAACCGCTATCTGATGCTCGACAAAATCCAGACAGATGTCGTGGATGACCGGCGCACCACCATAGCCGGCTGTCAGGCCACTGACACTGAGCAGATTGTTCATGCGGTGGCCTCATATTTGCCGCCGCCGAAATAGGCTTCGATCACCCGTTCGTCCTGCCGCACCTCATCGACAGTGCCGGTGGTCAACAAATGACCCTGGGCCATAACGACGACAGAGTCGCAAAGCTTTGAAACATAGTCGAGATCGTGTTCGATGAGACAGAAGGTGAGGCCCTTCTCGCGATTGAGATAGAGGATTTTTTCTGAAAGCTTGGCGAGCAGGGTGCGGTTAATGCCGGCGCCAATTTCGTCCAGCAAAATGATTGACGGCTGGCACATCAGGGCCCGTCCAAGTTCCAGTAATTTCTTTTGGCCGCCAGACAGGTTGCCGGCTTTTTCTGCAGCAACGGCGCCAATCTCCAGCAGTTCAATCATCTCCCAGGCCTGGTCAAACACGGCCCGCTCTTCTTCGCGATAGCGGTTGCGGCGAAACATGACATTGAAGACATTTTCGCCCAACGGCATGGTTGCCGCCGCCATCAGGTTTTCCAGAACTGTCAAACGGGTGAATTCGTGGGGGATCTGAAAGGTCCGGGCCAGGCCCATGCGTGCACGGGCATGGGGAGGCAGACTGGAAATATCCTGATCAAGCAAGAAAACCTTGCCGTCATTCAACGGGACATGTCCCGCGATGGCATTGAACATGGTGGTCTTGCCGGCGCCATTGGGACCGATCAACCCGGTGATGCGCCCGGTGGGAATGTCGAAGCTGAGATTATCGACCGCCGTGATGCCGCCAAATTTCACCGTGGCCTGTTCAATCCGGATCATTATTTCTCTCCACGGTTGCCCGGCATAAAGGCGTCCGAATTGCAAATCCTCCGCCCCCATTTGGCCGCGAAAGGCTCAAGCGGGGGCGGGAATTGTTTGGCTATTGCATCACTTCGGTCTGTTTGTAGACCGCACCGTCGACAATGAATTTGCCGATAAAGCCCAGCACGTCCCCATTGGCGTCGAAGTCATAGGCGCCACCGGCACCGTCATAGTCGATATCCTTGCCTTCCATGAGCAGTTTGCGTGCCTTGGCCCATTCACCGGGGCCAATCTTTTCACCCGGTGCAGAAGCGACGGCCCGCAGGGCTGCAGACATGGCCGCGCGGTCAGCAGAGCCGGCTTTTTGAACTGCCAGAAGGGTCAGGAACGTGGCGTCATAGGTCTGGTCGACAAACGGCTTGTCCGCACCGCCACCATAGGCCTTGTTGAACTGTTCATGCAGTTGACCCTGGTTTGGATTGTCGGCAGGCGATGTCGGTGAGGAGAAGAAGGAGGATGCCAGGGCGTCAGCACCGATATCCTTGATCAACGCCTCATCGCGCAAACCGTCTGTGCCAATGAAGCGCGAGAACAGGCCACCTTCAATCGACTGGCGCACGATCTTGCCACCGGAATCGCCGGCATAGGCAATCACCACCAATGCGTCGCCACCTGCCTTTGACAGGGTTGCCAGTTCAGAGCGGTAGGAATCCTTTTTTTCTTCGTGCTTGACCGCGGCAGTCACGTTGCCGCCAGCGGCCTTGTAGGCATCAAGAAAAGTCCGGCCAATGCCAACGCCATAGTCATTGTTGACATAGGTAACTGCAACATTCTTGACGCCATCTGCCAGCACCATGCGGGCCAGAACATCCCCCTGATAATTGTCTGATGGCACAATGCGGAACATCAGGTCGTTGTCCTTGATGTCAGTAATGGCCGGGGAAGTTGCGGTTGGCGAAATCTGAACCACGCCAGCCGGGATCGATACGGCCTCGGCGGCAGCAATGGTTGTGCCGGACATCAGGGCACCCATGATAATCGGTACATTTTCCACGTTAACCAGCTTGCCGACCGCGTCGACGGCACCTTGAGAAGAGCCGGTTGTGTCGCCATAGACGGCAACTGCATTGCCATCGAGCAGACCGCCCTGTTCGTTGACTTGCTGCACGGCCAGGTTGGCGGCGTTTTGCAAGGGTGGAATAAAGCTGGCGATTGGACCGGTAATGTCCATCAGAACACCGATCTTGGTATCAGCTGCAGAGGCCGTGGCGGTTTGGGCCAGCCCGGCGACGCCGGCCAGCGTCGCCGCGACCATGAGTTTGGATAATTGTTTCATTGTTTGCTCCCTGTTGGTTTCAGATCCGGGGTCGGATCAACTGCGGTTTCGTTGTTATTTTTCAATCTGCGTTTCAAACCCTCCCGGAAGGCTGACTTCCATAAGTTCCAGATCATCTGTCATGTCGCTGTAGCGGGTCGCCATATCGGGCGGGACCACGAAAGCATCTCCCGGGGAGAGCCTGTAGGGTTCCTTGCCCTCTCCCTCCAGCAGCATGCCACCAGACATGACGAAGTTAAAAACAATATCGCCGTGATGGCGAGTCCATTCGGTCTTGCCGCCATCGGGGCGCGCCACCAAAACCGAAGCGACACCCTTGGTATTTTTATTGATCGTGGTGTCACGGGCCTCCAAACCCGGCAGGCGGAAGGCTTCGTATGTGCCATCTTTGGCCAGGCTGTGGACAAAGCGCTGGCCATCCCATTCCCGCTCGGGTCGGTAATCGGGGGTCGGCAATTGCATTTGATGGTCGATTTCGGTGATGTGGTCTGCCGGAACGCCAATTTCGATGACCTCAATGCCATCAGCCGCATGCAAAACCCGATGGCGAATCTCCGGGGGCTGGATGAAACAGTCGCCCGCATGCAGGCGGCGGGTGTCGCCCTGATCTTCATACAGAACGTCTACCCAGCCCCGGATGCAGAATATCAGCTGAAAGCCGACCCGGTGAAAATGCACCATGTCTGGTACCGGCCCGTCCGGCACCCTAATATGGGAAGCGATCATCCGGCCACCCAGACGCGACGGTATCAGGTCTCGATATTCCATACCCGCCCGGCCAATCACCCATGGTGCCTGATCGGCCAGACGCCGCACCACAAAAGCATGTTCGGTCTCTGGCAAAACCAGCGGTGGATTCAAATCATCAATCGTGGCGGTCAAGCCGCCGGGCGAAGTCAGTAGGCGTTGCCCATCGGCGAACTTGTCGGGATTCTCCGTCAAGATGTTGATATGGCCATTGGCAGCATCGTTTTGTTGCTCGACGCGGATGCGAAGGCCATGACCAGACAGAACCGCTGTTTGCGGATCGTCAGCTGGATAAATCATATCGAGAACCAGGCCGAGCGTCCGTGTAAGAAACGGCAAATCTTCCCGCAGATTCTGCGTCGCCAGTTTCACCTCGGCTTTCGTCTGATCACTCATTGTTGTCCTCTGGGATTCTCTGTTCTCAACCGGTCTGCCTGATTGTCATGACTGAACTTTCTGAGCCTCGTTATAAGCACTGCACAGTTCTCGAAGGGATTCCTGGGGGCCCATAATATCGGTCCGCAGACCTTCAACGGCTGCCTCGGCATCACCGGCGCGCAGGGCATCCAGCATCATCTTGTGTCCCGGTCCCACATAGATCGTAGAGTCTGGCAGGATGCGCTTGTTAAGATCAGCGGTCAGCAGGCACATATAAGGGCCGTGACGCAGCCAAAGGTTTTCGATGATTTGGGTCAGCACCGGCGAACCGGCCGCACGGTAAATGTCAAAATGGATTTGCTGGTTTAGTTCCAGCATTTCGTAAATCTTGTTGTCGCGGCGACACTGTTCATGCGCTGTCACCACGGATTGAATTTTTTCAATCGTTTCCGGACTGATCTGTTTGGCCGCTTTTGCGACGGCATGACCTTCCGTCAGCAATCGATTGGTGCAGATATCATCCAGCCGTGTCAGCGAAACCTGAGGAATACGGGTCGCGCCATTCTGGGTGATTTCCAGCGCTTCCACGGCGGTTAACCGGCGCAATGCTTCGCGCACCGGCATATGGCTAACCCCGTAAAGGCTGGACAACTGATCGATGGTGAGGGTTTGTCCAGGCAGAAAACTGCCCGACATCAGGGCGCGGCGAATCTGGTTGTAGACACGGTCAGCCAAGGTAACCCGTCCGCCGATGAACTGACTGGCCGGATCGTTGGAAGCATCTTCGCGTTTAAATGACTGGGACAATTCATGGGCTGCCAATAGTCGCAATTCCTTTTGTTCTGTTCAGATTAGCGGAGCAAAACTTCCCCAGCGGCGCGCAGCAAAAACCGCAGTCAAATTATCCCGCCTTGGTCGGCTAACACGGGTAATATCAAACGCTATGATAGTTTGATCAAATGCGCAAGTTGCGACGAGCGACGAGCGACGAGCGACGAGCGGCGAGGGCGAGGGCGAGGGCGAGGGCGAGGGGCGAGAGAAGCGTGGCTAGGAGTGTGCGATGAGTGCTGAACGACGGGCGGCGGGCGGCGGGCGGCGGGCGGCGGGTGACGAGCGGTGAACACTGCAAGGGAAGGGTTGGGGAGATGCGTGCAATGATCGAATATGGCCCACAACGATTTTAGATTGCTGACTATGTTTCATGAAGGATTGGTGGTGGAAACAGTCAGCGACAAATCAGTTTCACGAAGTTCATTTGGTTGACCTTGATCGAACCCCAATCATTACTGCACCCAAGATCTGGAATGTGGACATTTGAGTCCTTTGCTTGTCGACACTTCAAATGGCACCAAACTTGGGACCTCATTCCAATCCGCAAAATACGCGGCCAGTTTCAAATTCAAAATGAACTACCCATCTCTGTGAACTTCAGGTTGCTCCTGTTTTGACTTCTTGAAACGTGCAACTAAGCTTTCAATCCAGAAAGGAGCCCGACATGATCCGACCATTTTTTATCCTTGCTGTAATTTTCCTGATCGGCTGGACGCAACCGGCCCTGGCAAAGCGAGTCGCGCTCGTGATTGGGAACTCTGATTATGTCCATGCTCCACCATTGCGGAACCCTGGAAACGACGCGGAGGATATGGCCGCCAAACTCGTGCAACTTGATTTTGAAGTGGTAAAGGGGGTTGACCTTGATTTTATCGGCATGCGCCGAACAATTCGCGAATTTGTAAACGCTATCGAAGACGCCGACATCGCTTTGTTCTTTTACGCTGGCCATGGATTGCAAGTGGGTGGGAGGAATTTAATGGCACCCATCGATGCAGGCTTGGAGAACGAGAATGATTTAGCATTCGAAGCCGTTCCTATCGATATGGTCCTGTCGGCAATGGAGCGTAGTTCCAAGGTCAATTTGGTTTTCCTTGATGCTTGCCGCAACAATCCACTGGCGCGCAACCTAGCTCGTTCGATGGGCACACGTTCTTCATCAGTAGGCCGTGGATTAGCGCAAGTTGGATCCGGTGTTGGTTCGATGATCTCGTTTGCCACCCAACCGGGTAATGTCGCTCTCGATGGAAAGGGGCGCAACAGCCCTTTTACTGCTGCTCTGATCAAAAATCTTGGACTCCCCGGTGAGGGAATAACAAAAAGCATGATTAAAGTCCGCAACGCAGTGCTCAAGGAGACCAATGGTGAGCAGGTGCCTTGGGATAATTCCTCATTGACGGGTGAAATTATCCTGGTTCCAGACTTGGCAGCGCAGAAACGGAACGAGGAACAAAGGCTCAAAGAAAAACAAGAAAGAGCTGAGCAGGCGGAGATAGCCTACTGGAATTCGATCAAAGATGCTGACGACAAAGCCTATTTCGACGCCTATCTCTCAAAGTATCCAGCAGGTCAGTTTCTTGATATTGCGAAGCTGAAACTGGCTGACCTGAATAAAAAAGTAGGGCCACAACCGACACAACAGAGCAGGGCTTCGAAGGACAGTACCGTTCCTTCGGAGGAACTAAGTTTCGACAGGTCTAAACTGACAATGCTCAATCCGGAATCGGCCGGTTCGGCCTTGCCGAAAAGCACCAAGCTGCCCAGTCCCGAGGAGCTGGAGAAAGGGCTAAACCTAAAACCTGAAGACTATCAACGCGTACAGACTTCTTTGAATTCGCTCGGTTACGATGTTGGAGCTGAGGATGGAGCTTTTGGTCCCAAATCCAGAACTGGTTTGCGTAAGTACCAGATACGCCGCCGGATTGAAGAAAGTGGATACCTCACTAAAGGCACATTGGAGTCCCTGATCAAAACGTTGAAGGATACGCCAAGGACATATGATGGCATTTGGATGATCGAACTCCACCGACACAATTATTCGGGTAACGATCCCAGCGGTGTGAACATGAGGTCACTTATGGGACAGGCAAAAGTACGCTTGCGGGACGGTCAATTATTTGTCGTGTCTTCCAATGTTTACACGTCCGACAGGACCTATTTTGATACGTTTCGTGGGCGAATTTCTGGTTCCGGGAAACTGTCCGTCAGCATGCGCATCGATACCCTCTTTGGAAAGCAGCAAGTGCGAAATGTACGGGCGACCGGAACTTTGCCAAAGTTGGTACCCTATTTTCGAACGACGACCTTTCGCGGAACACGTCTATGGACCAATCCCAAAAAGCAAGAAAACGTCTGGCTGCGACTCAATATACGCCGTCTGAAGTCCTGACGCCGGGCGATGACTTATTTTCTCGATGTGCCGCGTCCATTAGCGAAGGGCAGCAGCGCAAACAAACTGCTTGTTTGTCACCCGGATTCTACTTCCGGAAAGGGTTCCATGCTGCCGTTGAGATGAATTCAACCAATGGCGAGAATGCGGGGTGGTTTCAACTGATCGACGCAACACTTTAATTTTTTAGGAAAGATGGAGTGTAAGTCATGAAGTATCGTCAACGGACCTTTTATACAGACAAGCAGAAGTCACAGATGTGGGATCGATGGGAGCGCGGCGAGTCG
>JBDWCD010000022.1:0-131884 GCA_039977975.1 Rhizobiaceae bacterium | reverse complement strand
CATTTCGCCTTCCGACTGCCAGGGGCCGGTTCGTCTCGGCTTGGCAGAGGCTTAAGCGCCGTTACGTGACCCAATTCACATGCGCGGGCCTCTTTATCCCCGACCTTCTCGATTGTGAGCGGTCAGGAGAGGCAGGTCAGTACAACCATACGCCCCCCGGCGGCGAGACGACACACGTATTGCCGCACCACCGGGCACCGGCTCCCCCCATGCCAACGACGCCTCGAGAACACCTCCGGTCGGGGAAAGCGAGGGGAGTATATGATGGGAGGGATGGAGCGGGGATAAGTTTTTTTGGCGGAGAGCATTTCACCGAAAAGCGCATACCGTCAAAAGGTCATTCACCAAAGATAAGTATATTAGTTGGAGTAGTCACTATCCGGCAATTCGCGAAAAACGGTTTTCAGATCATCTTGTAACCATTGCTTCGCTCGTTTTGTTATTGGTGATTCATTTGGATAATTTTCGCTATTTTGGAGAAAACTCGAAGCCAATCCACTACCGAACGAATACGACCACATGTTGCTAATGCGTCCTACTTGCACCAACTTCTCTCGGTAGGCTTCCGAATATGCCCGTGCCCTGTTTGCCTCAAAATGACTGGCCGAAGATTTACCATTTGATTCAAATTTCACTTCCGCTCCTACTTCTGATATTTCCGCGACAGGCATACTGGAATAATCCCACACCAATTTGCCATTTCCTAGATCCAGTGTAGTGACATTCACTGAGTATCTGTGCGGACGATTTTGTGCGCCTGGAAAGAACTCACGCAGCTTGGAAAACGACTCAAGATACTCGAAATACAATAATTGAGATCGGGAATAGTATGAATCCACCATCGAAGCGTACTCATGCCGACCAATTTCGGAAATAATATCTACCCGCTGTGGATCAACCCACCAAGGCCTGACCGATGCGACGCCCATATCCATAAGTGTGCTCAGGTCAGAGAGAAGGTCGCTGATACAGAACCAACAATCTCTACGACCAAGTCTAACGCCTGCCCGGGCGTCCGAGAGTGACGTCAGTATTTTCACTGCATTTGTTAGACTTACAATTCCTTCTAGTTCTTTCTGGTCATGTTGACGGGCGAGATACAAAAAACGGCTCATGGTTTTTTCTTCCAACCAAATTTGTTGCCCGCGTATTTCACCTCGATCGCAAACGTTGAGAACAGCTGAGTACAGGTGTTTCAAGCCAACAATTCTACCGCTGTCAGCTCGTAATCCCACAGCCTTCAACTCCCGGCCCGACCAAACTTGGCAACGCGTCAGGTGTTGGCTACCAGTCAGCACCGTTGCTTCAGAACTCGAAGCATCGAAAAAACCATACTCAATTCCTAGGGGATCGGTTCTCAATACACCTGCAATTCCTAGGCTACCCGCTTCGCAACCACACAACCGTCGATAAATCGCAGGCTTTAAGTCTTGGAAGTAAGCATCAATAGCGACTGTGATCGCATCCAACATGTCAGAAAAATACCATAATGCTCTAGAATCCTCACTCAGTTCCAGCAAAGGAATGGATAAATCAGCGCGGTATCTCAAAGAACCAAATGCTTGGCAAATATCCTCCTTCAATACACCTTTCCAAACCAATTCTTGTTCACGTCGTTCTTCAGATTCCGCCATAAGCAGAGCCGCAAAAAGGTGGTTTTCTTCTGACCTATAGTTGGCGATGTAATGGTCAATATCCTCCACTGAATTGGACATTAAGTACTTTGCTCTAACGTATGTCGCGACGGTTTCATGAACAAATTCTACGGATCGATTACTAACTTCCAATAATCCGCAACCAAGAATTTGTTCTTTCAGTGGAGCCTTGCATCCAAGCTCACCGGCCAACTTGTCAAAATCTGCAACAGAAATCGAACTGGACCTAAAACTCAGTGCAAGCTGGTCCATGAGCGCGAATGCCAATGCTCTTTCCGCATGGCTAAAACCCGCAAATGAACTACGTACCCAATCTTCAAAAATATCATTGATCCGTTGATAGTAGAATCCATTGTCTTTGAATCCAAAGACGATTCGCTCAGCTAGAACTGGAATCCCCGCCATTTCGTAAATTGCCCGGGGACAATTAGCCCAAATGAAATATGGAACATCATGCAGTTTGGCCAAGCTTTGGCGATCATCCTCATCAAAGCCTGGAAGCTCAAATGCTTCAGCTGATTCCAATTGTGTTGTTGGGATCTGACTCGTAAGAACAATAAACCTGACCCGCCTAAAATCTCGGGTGATTCTATTGATTTCATTAACTATTTTAGTTTGATCTATGTGCGGAATTCTATTTATTCCATCGACTATCAATAAGAATCCATTCTCCTTAATATATTTCTCAATAACACTTTTTGCCATACAGCAATGCGCTCTAATTCTCTCAATAGCATAATCTTTTATTGTTTGATTTGTTACTTTTAAATCCTCAGCCACTATTTCAACAGGCAATAGGTTATAATTTTTTTGAAACCTTTTTTCCAATGCTGATTTGCAAAATAATTTTGCCAGAACAGATTTTCCATAACCAGACTTAGCAACTATCAAAGCACTCCTATTTCGACTTAATACTTCTTGATAATCGAGATTTTCTTCTTGATCGCCATTCCGAGTGATGAGTCGTCGAGGTAAGAATTTTGAACACTCTGCCAGCCTTTTATTTTCTGAAAGTTCGTATGCCGAATAATCTCGCCCAGTAAGGTCAAAATTTTTGAATTTTAATTTGGAGCAATGGCTTATCGCCACGTGTTTCTGGAGAGCCCCTTCAATTTGATCCCGCATTTTCAGATAGCTACCTTGGTGTATCTCAAAAAGCAGATCGCATTCCGTAGAAACTTGCAATTGCCACAATGCCAACGATCGACCGTTACAACACAGAACAAATGGCGTGCGAAAGCTCAGTGCATAACTTTCTGCTTGATCCTTTCCATCAAAAATACTTACCTTCGGTCCTTTAGCTTCTACAGTAATCAATGAATTTGCTATTGTATGATTTTCTTCAGAATATACTATATAATCCGCCTCTGATTTTCTTCCTTTTCTTCCTTCTTGTATATAGAATCCTGCAGATGGCTTTGATGCTATATCTTCCTTAGAATATCCTAAGGTTTCTAGTAACGGTACGACGAATCGAGTTTCTACGTCTCCCTCGTTCTCGAATTTAAGCGAGTCAAACTGCTCCCAGATTTCCAGGTCTTTATCCAAGAATTGCGTCTCCTGAAGACAATGTTGAATCTCAGTTCTAGTACAAAGCAATGACAATATCGGTCCAAACTCAACCAAATGCCAATTGGCGTCCATTTTCAACCGCAGCTCCCTAAGAAGCGTCATCGAATCCCCCTTCCCAACCTCCCCCATCCCCATTACACTCACCCCTGAAGCCCGCCAGCCGTGCGTGCTTTGGGGTCTAGTAAGCCCCGTCCACTAGCGGTCCGACATTGACCGCAACAATGTCTCTCCAACCTTCAGGTCGGGGAGGCTTTGGCGTATGTCCAGGGCACGCCCCTCGGGGTTGTTCCTAAAGGCCATGGCGGCTGTCTAGTGGCGGTCTTACTAGTCCCCGATCACCAGAGGTTTTTCGCCGCACACGGTTTTTCTGCCGCCGCGATGCCTCCGGTGATTTCATTAAATTTTGTTTGCGCTCACGCTGTCGGACGCTGCGCGTCCTTCGCTCCGCGGGGGCGGGCCTGACCGGCCCGGACGGCTCTTCGCCGTCTTGTACGGGCCCTGCGAGGGATTGCCTGTCGCGGCGACCCCTGCCCTGCGATGGGCCCGTGCAAGGCCGCGAAGAGCGGCCCGCGGCTTATGCCGCGCCCCCGCGGAGCGCAGGCCAGCCGCCGCAGCGCGGCTGGCCGACAGCGTGAGCGCAAACCGAGAGAGCGCAAACAGCGACGAACACCAAGAGGAGACTTCCATGGAACAAGACTACAATTTCTGGCGCGACCTGTTTAACACCTATCAATCGCAGCCCGATTTCCTGAAATTTGTCTGGGTGGTGGCACCGTCGCTGCTGCTGCTCGCCGCCGGTCGCAGGGTTGCCAAGCTGATCGAACTGGCCATTGTCGGCCATCGACCCCCGGAAGCGTCCCCCACGCTGATGGAGGTACTCGACGCCATGCCGGAATCGAAAATGGTGTTGCGCGTCCGTCATGATGAACACGGCATGTTCTATCTCGAACAGGTGAAAGATCTGCCGCAACTGACGGCGGAGAATGACGAGTGGCTGGGGCGGCTGGGGCGCGAATGAATACGGCGGCGGCGAGATGTGTGTGGGAAAAGAATACGGAGAGGGGAGCGGCGTGTGGGGAGTTTTGTTTGCGCTCACGCTGTCGGACGCTGCGCGTCCTGCGCTCCGCGGGGGCGGCGCGTAAGCGCCGGACGGCTCTTCGCCGTCTTGCACGGGCGGTGCGAGAGTTTTGAGGACCTTGCGGCAAACGCCGTCAGGCTGCCCCCGCCTTCACCGCAGAGGCCGCGAAGAGCGGCCCGCGCCTAATGGCGCGCCCCCGCGGAGCGACCAGCCGCCGCAGCGCGGCTGGTCTGCGTGAGCCCAAATAAAGCGAGCGCAAACAAAAAGGCCGGTTCTTGCGAACCGGCCTTTAGTTCTTCAGCTATGTAGCGGCCGATTTACATCATGCCGCCCATGCCGCCCATGCCGCCCATGTCGGGCATGCCGGCTGGTGGGCCGCCGGCGTCTTTTGATGGTGCATCGGCAACCATGGCTTCTGTTGTGATCAACAGCGAAGCAATAGAAGCAGCATCCTGCAGCGCATGACGGACAACTTTCACAGGGTCGACAATACCCATGGCGATCATGTCACCAAATTTGCCGGTCTGGGCGTTGTAGCCAAAAGTGGCTTTCTTCTCATCGAGAATGCGGCCAACCACGATGGAACCTTCGTCACCAGCGTTTTCAGCGATCTGACGGATCGGCGACTGCAGTGCCTTGCGCACGATGTTGACACCGGCGTTCTGGTCCGGGTTATCGCCTTCGGTCTTGATGTTGGCAGAAGCCCGCAGCAGAGCCACGCCGCCGCCTGCAACAATGCCTTCTTCAACCGCAGCGCGGGTTGCGTTCAGGGCGTCGTCAACGCGGTCTTTCTTCTCTTTCACTTCAACTTCAGAACCACCACCGATGGAGATAACAGCAACACCGCCAGCCAGCTTGGCCAGACGTTCCTGCAGTTTTTCACGGTCGTAATCGGAAGAAGTTTCACCGATCTGTTGTTTGATCTGTGCAACGCGACCCTGGACGTCTTTCTTCTTGCCAGCGCCATCAACAACAGTTGTTTCCTCTTTCGAGATGGAAACGCGCTTGGCGGTGCCGAGCATGTCGAGGGTGACGGTTTCCAGCTTGATGCCGAGATCTTCGGAGATCACCTGACCGCCGGTCAGGATGGCCAGATCTTCCAGCATGGCTTTACGACGATCGCCGAAGCCAGGGGCTTTGACAGCAGCCACTTTCAGGCCACCGCGCAGCTTGTTGACAACCAGCGTTGCCAGGGCTTCGCCTTCAATGTCCTCAGCGATGATCAGCAGCGGCTTGCCGGTCTGAACAACAGCTTCCAGGATTGGCAGCATGGTCTGCAGGGTGGTCAGCTTGCTTTCGTGCAGCAAAATGTAGGGATCATCGAGATCGCAGAGCATTTTTTCGCTGTTGGTGACGAAGTAAGGAGACAGGTAACCGCGGTCGAACTGCATGCCTTCAACAACGTCGAGGGAAGATTCAAGCGACTTGGCTTCTTCAACGGTGATGACGCCTTCGTTGCCGACGCGCTGCATGGCTTCGGCAATACGGCCACCGATTTCTGCTTCGCCGTTGGCGGAGATGGTGCCAACCTGGGCAACTTCATCGGAAGTCTTGATTTTCTTGGAGGCCTTTTTCAGCGCCGCAACAACGTCATTTACTGCGCTGTCGATGCCGCGTTTCAGGTCCATCGGATTCATGCCGGCTGCAACAGCCTTGGCGCCTTCGCGAACGATCGCCTGGGCCAGAACAGTTGCAGTGGTTGTGCCGTCGCCGGCTTCATCATTGGTGCGCGATGCGACTTCACGCACCATCTGGGCACCCATGTTTTCGAACTTGTCTTCCAGTTCGATTTCCTTGGCAACCGAAACACCGTCCTTGGTGATGCGCGGTGCGCCGAAAGATTTGTCGAGAACAACGTTACGGCCTTTAGGGCCCAGCGTTACCTTCACCGCATTGGCGAGGACATCGACGCCGTGCAGCATGCTTGAGCGTGCTTCGGTACCGAATTTTACTTCTTTAGCAGCCATTTTGACTTACTCCTGTTTTGCGCAAATGCGCAAGAATTTCAAAGGGTTGGATTTCGGCTGGTTTAGCCGATAATGCCCATAATGTCGGATTCTTTCATGATCAGCAGGTCTTCGCCGCCGATTTTGACTTCGGTGCCGGACCATTTGCCGAACAAAACGCGGTCGCCAGCTTTGACGTCCAACGCAACCAGCTTGCCGGCTTCGTCACGGGCGCCGGAACCAACGGAAACGATTTCACCTTCAGCAGGTTTTTCCTGAGCGGAGTCAGGGATGATGATGCCACCAGCAGTTTTGGTGTCAGCTTCGACGCGGCGAACGACAACGCGGTCGTGCAACGGGCGGAACTTCATTTTAGCCATTTGTAATTTATCCTGTACTAGGCTGCCCCGGCTCAATTTGACGATCCCGGAGCTTCTTCAATCAAGAAATGAGACGCCTGTTAGCACTCTACAATGGAGAGTGCTAACAGGCGTTTGCTAGATAAGAAGAAGGCGGATGAGAGTCAAGGTTTGGGTGGATATTTTTGGCGGCGGCTTAGCGTTTGCGCTCACGCTGTCGGCCAGCCGCCGCTGCGCGGCTGGCCTGCGCTCCGCCGGGGCGGTCTATCGACCGGACCGCTCTTCGCGGCCCCTGCGGTGAAGGACGGGGCAGCCTGACGGCGTTTGCCGCAAGGTCCTCCAATCTCTCTCACCACCCGTGCAAAGACGGCGAAGAGCCGTCCGGCGCTTATGCGCCGCCCCCGCGGAGCGCAGGGGCGTAGCCCCGACAGCGTGAGCGCAAACGAAGCTTCCCATACGCCGCTCCCCTCTCCGTATTCCACTCGCCCTACCCCGCTCCCCTCGCCGTATTCCTTTCACCGCGCCGCCGCTCGCCGCCCGCCGCCGCTACCTTATCGCAAGGGTGCTCGCCATCCGGCCTTGCGTGCCTCTTGTTCGGTGCAGAACCACCGCTCACCGGGTTTGTTGATGCAGGTGCGTGAATACCAACGACTTTTGCCGGGCACATGGTAGATATACCCGTTGCGGCTGATATTGCCCTTGATCAGGCATTGTTTGGGATGCGGTATGGGCTTGGCACATTTCGATTTTTGTTCGTGGTCGGCCTGGGCAATGCTGGCCGCAAGCGCCAGAATAGCGCAGGCCAAAAACCAACCGATGCGACGAACGGCCATGTTGAGACGATATCGGCAGAGACCAATGATCAAGCGATGGTGCTCCTGATGAGTTCACAATTAACACAACTTATAAGTGTATCAATGTAAACGACATCTTTATGCAGAATCTTCGTGAAAACGAGGACAAACTCTTCGCCGCCAATTGCCCAGACCCGCCTTCTCCTGCTCTAGTGGTCCCATCGTCATGTTCAAACACAGGCCTGCTGATGAACCGCACAGACAAAATCGCCCAAAAACTGCTGGATAACTGGCAGGCCAAGGCACCTTACGAGTCTCTGACCGGTGATCTGGCGCCGCAATCCCTGGCCGATGCCTACGCGGCACAAGGGGCATTGCAGCTGCTGCACACGCAACGCCGAGGCCCAGTGGCGGGGCGAAAGATAGCCCTGTCGGCAAAGGTGATGCAGCAGATGGTCGGGCTCGACCAGCCCATCGCCGGGGCGTTTTTTGCCCGTGACGTGTTGCACTCCCCTGCCCGGGTTGCGGCGGATGATTTTGTCCGCCTCGGGTTGGAATTTGAGCTGGCAATTGAACTGAATGCCGATATTGCGCCGCAGACAGCCGCCCATACCAGCCAGTCGGTCGCCGGATGCATTGCCGCCGTGCGCCCGGCCTTTGAACTGATCGAGGACCGCGCCGCCGATTATCAGAAACTCGATGCCCACACCCTCGTCGCCGACAATGCCTGGTGCGGCGGCGTGGTGCTGGGGGATGTGATTGCTGACTGGCAGAACATGGATCTGGCCGACATTCCCTCTAGGGTAGTGCAAAGCGGTGTGGAGGATGAACACGCCAATACAGGCGCGGCCGATCCTCTCGGTTCACTGGCCTGGGTGCTCAATCATTTCGTCGAGCGGGGGCTGACGCTGTCAAAGGGCGAACAGATCATCACCGGCTCCGCCCTGCGCACCCGCTTTCCCGTCCCGGGCGATGCGTTCACCTATCACGTGGCCGCGGCCTCTGTGCAGGTGGAGATTGTTTAGACGCGGAGAGACCTTCGGGACCTTCAAATTGCCAACATGGACGTCAATCAGCGACCCAATGCCGCTATTCCGGTGTTCCAACAATTTCGGCTCAAAAAATTGCAAGAGCGACGAATAAGACTGCCACGCTTTCCCGAGCACTATCCAAACTTGGTTGGTCAGTGAAACCCTGTTTGGCCTTTAAAACGTGCAACGGGCAGCCGTTGTCTAGGCGGCCGCCCGTTGCTCATCAAGGAAGTATCAATATCTACTGGAGATAGTTATTAAAGCTGCTCCCTGACGAATTTCATCGATTTAGAAGTTGCTCTGAAGACGAACACGATAGTCGTTCACTTCATCCGATTCGGAGTCTTCGTGATTGTATCCAAGCCGAAGCAGGAGGTTGTTAGTCACATTCCAGTCCAGTCCGAGCGAGTATCCGTCCAGCTCGTCACCATCCACATCAGTGTGATAGTAACCACCAGCAACCGAGACATTGTGCATGAGTGCATAGCTGGCACCAACGCCCCATTTCTGTGTGTCACCGTCACCACCAAATTGGGTGGTTGCTTCTTGGGTGTTGAAGTAGCCCTGGATCAACAGGCCTTCCATCGGCGTGACATTCGCATAGAATGCCAATGCGCCTTCACTTTCACTGGTGTCGTGACCATAAGCAGCTCCCAGGTTGAAGTTCGAACCGGCATAGTCAGCGCGAATATAGCCGTCGATCGATTTTTCTTCGTCGAGACCACCTTCTTGATCATTGTCGATTGATACACCGCCGAGAATTGCCAGCCCATTGGAAGCAAAAGTGTAGTCCGCATACATTGTGCGGCCACCACCGAAGTAGGATCCGTCATACATCAGGCCCGGAAGACCGACCAATTCCATTCGGCTGGTGCGGCGGCCAACCGAGAGGCCTCCAAGTTCAATATAGGCGTCCAAAGCCATGAGCGGAAATTTGTCGCCATCATCTTCGTTGTAATCCGGGGTGCTTGAATCTTCTGTGGATTCAAAACGCATATATGTGCGCAAGGTACCATAGTCGGTTTCTTCGCGTGCGTCGAAGTTCACACGGGCATGCCAATACGGGCTGCCGATGGAACTCACCGGTTTGTCTTCATATATGGTGTCTCCATATTGATCTATTGTACCGGTACTTACCTCCGTCGTCAGTGTATCACCTGTCGTATATTCATACTGAATTCTGAATTCGCCGCTGACCCGCAAGCAGGTCTCAGTGCCTGGAATGTAGTAAAAGCCGGCGCCATACATGTCGCAAACCTTCACGTAATCGTTCGGTTCAGGTTCGGCCACCACAGCATCTGCAGCTTGAGCTGCCGACGCACTGATCAGCAATGCAGCTGAACTGGCCAATAGGGTTTTGAGTTTCATGAGTGTTCTCCTGAATTTAAAATATGCGGCGAGTCGCCACGTATATACAAATACACGGAGAGAATTGTATTCAAAGTTGAATCTATATAATTCATCTATATTCACATATTGTTGTGTTTATTGTGCAACACTAAAAAATATACATAAGTTTTATTACAATAATAGAAATTGCCCGAACGCATCAATGGCTCCACGTCTCAATAGATTCGCAAGGTGTCTCTGCAGCTCAGAATCAAGGGTCAGTCGCTTCGATTGTGAAAAAAACGACTGCCGCTCTGACGGATGTACCGAGCCCAAAAGCCCCGCTGGTGTTTCGAGGTTGGGCAAAACCCACCAAACAGCCATGGTCGCGCGTTGGTTTTTGGCAGTGTCAATGGTAGCTCGTGGCAGGCTTGGAGTAGTGAGATACGCGCATTTCGAACGAAACATTTGCCAATACGGCAATCGGCAAGGGCTGTGAGGTGGAGGATGAACACGCCAATACGGGCGCGGCCGATCCGCTCGGCTCACTGGCCTGGGTGCTCAATCATTTCGGCGAGCGGGGGCTGACGCTGTCAAAGGGCGAACAGATCATCACCGGCTCCGCCCTGCGCACCCGCTTTCCCGTCCCGGGCGATGCATTCACCTATCACGTGGTCGGGGCGTCTGTGCAGGTGGAGATTGTTTAGGCGCTGCGAGATTAGGCGCAGGACTTATTGTTCAGGAAGGTTGCAATGACTGCAGTGAGCCCAAAGTTACATCATCCTGCCGCGCATTGATGGTCGACTAGAGGGCTTAACTGCAAATACGAGAAGTGATAGATTCTACCAGCGGAAGATTGGTATTCAATGTGAAAATAGATTTATCCTATCTTGAAGACTGTCAGCGCGCGCGGCCGGAGTGGGCACCGGGAGATGGCGTTACATCTTCCCTATCTGAGTTTACTTTCTTGATAAACACACCTCTTGGATACGCTTGGATAGCGATTGTTTTGCTGTGCTTACGGCAAAGAAGTATTTTGAGCGGCATTATTTTGATATTCGTTTCACTGGCTCTGCTTGCAAATTGGATTCTTCAGTACAATCTTAATGACGATCTTTACCTCGGCGGCAAAGGAGGCTGCGTAGGGTCGCTTTCGGCAACATTTGCTGTGTTGCTGGCTGTTAGCCTAATCGGCGCAATTGTGGTCGGTGTGCGACTGAATATTTGGTCGAAAACAAATCGCTAGCGAACGGTAGTTTCGTCCGCCGAGCCGACATTCTCTTTCTCACGGATTCAAACCAAATTCGGGGTGCTGCCCAAATTTGCAGGGAGACTTGCCCATGTCTGATCACCAGACCCAGCCCGTTTCAAATCTAGCTCTTCTTGTGCTTCTGATACCCGGCCTCCAGCTCGCTGCGCAGGAAGTCGCCGAAATTAAGCGGCTCAAAGCGCGGTGGACGGTCTGGCGTCACCGTCGATTCCAGAGGGGCAATATCTGTTGCGACATGGGGGTCGTAAAAGAATGGGCATGAATAGCGCGGCTTGCCGGAGCGGTTGATAACGCGATGGGGGGTCGAAAGCAGCAATCCGTTGGACCAGCGGTGCAGCATATCGCCGACATTGACCACGAAAGTGCCGTCAATGCGCGGTGCATCGACCCAGTTTCCCGCTGGCGTCTGCACCTGCAAGCCGCCGATCTCATCCTGCGCAAGGATGGTCAGGCAGCCGAAATCCGTATGCGGTGCGGAGCCATAAAGGTCTTCATCAGCCATTGGACTGGCAGGTGGATAATAAAGCAGCCGCAGCCAGGTGGTCGGTGGCTTGAACCACCGGGTCAGCGCATCCGCCGGCGCCCCGACCGACAGGGCGACGATTTCAAGCAGGCTGTCGGCAAGCCCCGCCAGCGCGTCGTGATAGGCCAACACATCGGCGCGGAAGCCTTCAAGATCGGGCCATTGATTGGGGCCTGCGAGATAGTGATTGGCAAGAACCTGCGCCGAGCCCTTGGCATCTTCGCGCATCACCATAAAGCTTTCCGACTGGTTCGGCTTTTTCACGTCAGCCAGCTTTGAATTCACATCGGTTGAGGTGTTGATCGGGATGAAGCCGCGATGCAGGTGGTTCAGCTCGACCGCCATTTTAACGTCCCTCGGGGCGCTGTGGAAACGGGCAGAGGCAGCAAATACCCGCTCCACCAGGGCGGCATCGATGCCGTGATTTTTGATATAGCCAAACCCGGTTTCGCCATAGGCCCTGGCAAATTCACCGGCTAGTTGATGTTTGGCCTGCGCATCGCCGCCATGAATGGCCGATACGTCGATCACGGGAATATTTGTAAATTCGGTCATCAGGCTCACTTCCGGACTGCAACTGAACTCATGAAATAAGAGATCGTCAAACCGCGCAAGCCAGAAAAGCCCGGCTTAGGTGGATTGTCGTCGCCATCGGGCAATCGGATTCAGACGGGGCTTGATTCCACGCCAGATCGGTAGATTGTGGTTGGCAAACCCCTCAACCCTCCTGCGGACCAGCCATGACCAAAGACCGCCCCGTTCTGGGCATGATGTTGATGCTTGGATTTTGCATCATGGCACCGATAGGTGATTCAATCGCCAAGTTACTGGGGTCAACGATTCCGCTGTTTCAACTGCTCTGGGTACGTTTTGCCCTGCAGGCGCTGTTTCTGTTGCCGGTGGTTGTGCTGACCCGCCGCCCCTGGAGGACCAGCCGCCGGATCACGTGGTTGATCGCCTTGCGCACCGTGCTGCACATTATCGGGGTCGGCGCAATGTTTCAGGCGCTGCGCTTTTTGCCGCTGGCAGATGCCGTGGCCATCGCCTTCGTCATGCCCTTCATCATGTTGCTGCTCGGTCGCTTTGTGCTCAATGAAGAAGTCGGCATTCACCGCCTGGCCGCCTGCGCGGTGGGTTTTGTCGGCACATTGCTGGTGATCCAGCCAAGCTTTGCCGAGGTCGGCGCCGCAGCCCTGCTGCCATTGATTGTGGCGGTGGATTTTGCGCTGTTCATGCTGGTCACCAGACAGGTGGCCAAACATGTCGACCCGATTTCACTGCAGACCATCAGCGGTGGCATGGCGATGGCGATGCTGGCGCTGATTTACGCGGCCGCAGCGATAGTGGGGCAGGCTGAGCCATTGCTGGTGATGCCGGATCAAACCGAATTGTATCTGTTGGTGGCGATTGGGCTGCTCGGCACGCTGGCGCATTTGCTGATGACATGGTCTCTCAGATTTGCGCCCTCAGCCACATTGGCGCCCATGCAATATCTGGAAATCCCGATCGCCACAGTGATCGGATTTATCATCTTCGCCGATCTGCCCAATGGTCTGGCCGCACTGGGCATCGTGATTACCATTCTGGCGGGGCTTTACGTCGTTTACCGCGAGCATCTCGTCGGTCGACAGGCCCCTGCCCCTTCGGCTGAATAGAGACGGTCAACGATTGCGGGGGTGTTGCTTGGCCTGCCGCTCATTGCCGCGCCGGTAATTGCCGGTCAGCCGGGCCATTTCCTGCTGCTGTGATTCCAGGTCGACGCCATCCATATCCTCCAGAAAGTCGGCAGCCTTGTCGCCCCGAAGGGTTGATGCCCGGCGCCCGTGGTGAGAGATCACCACGTCACCATTTTTCGATTTGCTATAGGAAAACCCCAAATCCTCCTGCGCCATTGCCTCAACCTCTTGCAGATATTTGCCGCTGATAGAGCACGCCCAACGGTCGAAATCAACAATCTTACCGGCTGGTCATAGGCGCCAAATTCTTGACCAATTCCGGCCCTCCAGCTAGGGCTGCACTTTGACAGGTTTGGATGAGAGAGACCCGCCTCATGTCGACAAACACCAATTGGCGGGCCGTTTTCATCCTGTTTCTGGTGGGCGCCACAGCGGCCCTTTTGCTGGCCAAGGCGGCGGTGGCATTGCCGGTCCTGCAGCTGGAATTTGACCTCTCCCTGTTTCAGGCCGGTCTGCTGGTTTCAATATTCAGCCTGGTTGCGGCGCTGTCTGCAGCGCTGATTGGTGCCGTTGCTGACCGCTATGGGCAACGGCGCATTGCGGTACTTGGATTGTTGATTACAGCACTTGCGAGCACGGTCGGTGCTTTTGCCACGACCACCAATATCCTGCTGGCCAGTCGCATTTGCGAGGGGTTGGGTTTCTTTCTTGTCAGTGCTGCCATTCCACCGCTTATTTTGCAGCAAACAGCCACCAGGGACCGGCAAAAGGCGATGGGCTTGTGGGGGGCCTTTGTGCCGGCAGGAGGGTCGACCATATTGTTAATCGGCGGCGTGATCATTGACCGGTTCGGCTGGCAGGGCCTGTGGTTGTTCACTTCCGCCGCACTGCTGGTGGCCACCGGGGCGCTGTTGCTGGCAATACAAAAACAACCGGCGGCGAGTACCGATGTCAAAAGGGCGCCGCTGAGTTCCGCCTATCGTTTGTTGCTGTTGCCGGGCCCTATGGTCATGGCGCTGATTTTTATGGGCTATTCCGCCCAATATATGAGTCTGACCGCCTATCTGCCGCTGATCATGGTCCAGACCTTCGGCTGGTCAATTGCCGCTGCTGGTCTGGCCGGTGGACTGGTGTTCGCCTGCAACATGTTCGGCAATATGATGTCCGGCGTGCTGCTGGACCGCGGTTATTCCCGCCAAGCCGTGATCCTGATCGGTGCAACGGCCATGGGACTCGGCGGAATCGGCCTTTTCAGCGACTTGCTGCCCGTAGCCGGGCGGCTGGCCAGCGCAACCCTGTTCTCAGCGCTCTGTGGGCTGATTCCCGGTGCCCTGTTTTCTGGCGCAGAACGACACGTGCCGGACCGGTCCCGTCTTTCCTCGATAAACGGGCTGTTGTTGCAGGGCGCAGCGGTGGGTCAGTTGATGGGGCCGCCGATCGCCGCCCTATGCGTTGGCAACACCGGTGACTGGACCAGGATATTGTGGTTTTCGGTTACCACGGCAATCCTTGTTGCATTGCTCGGGGTGATGCTGGGGCGGCAGGAAAAAGCGGGCTGAAAGGCCAGCTCTACTGACGTCCACCGGGCCTCTGCCCATCTGCATCCAGCTCGGCATAGGCCTTCATGCTCTCGTCATGGTTTGCAAACAACCGCCGAAGGAGCGGTCGATTGCGCACCAGATCAACGCACTCCAGCACCGCACGAAATTCCGACACGGCGCCTTTGTCCAGCAGGCAGCGGATCCAGAAACTCAACGTCAGATCGGCCAGGGAAAACTGGTCCCCCAAATGATAGGGGCCAGACTCCTTCAGGCGACCGTCGATCACTTCCAGACAGGCGCATACTGCTTTCAGAGACAATTGCCGAATTTCACCCTCGTCCGTATCGCGCACTCCATATCGATGGGGAAAGAAATAGCGTTTCAAAGCAGGCTCAAGTTCATCGGTCAGATAAAACAGAGAACTCAGGAACAGCCCCCTGCGCGGATCATCAAGCGCCGGCACCAATTCCCCCAAACCGTGACGCTCGGCGAGATAGAGATTGATCGCCGGAGTTTCATACAGGACGGCACCTTCGGGCGTTTTCAAAGCCGGCACCCAGCCTGCTGGATTGATCTTTAAAAAAGCCTCTGATCTGTGCTCCGCATTCATGGTATCGACCGCGATCAGCTCATAAGGCACGCCCAGCTCGGCAAACACCATTTCGGTCATCAGGGCGCGGGTAAATTTGCCACCGTAAAGCGTATACATCGGGTCTGGCCTTTTAGTATTCGGGGTTTGCAATCCACTCTTGATAGACCATTTGCACGCTCGCGCGTTTCATCACCGCATCGGCAATGCGTTTGACGCCGGGGAATTCCTCAAGTGCCGGATGCCCCATTTGCGGTCGAAACCATGTGGTCAGCATGAACAGGTAAATGTCAGCCGCACTGAAGCGCTCTCCGAGCGTCCATTGTTGTTCGCCGATCTGGTCATTCACGACCCGCCATGTTTCGCCAAGCCGTCGGTTACCGCGCTGCCTGGCGCTCGGTTCGTCCTGCGGATGGTCAACAAAGCGGTCCGGATAATAGGTCAGTTGAAAGGCATTTTGCACGGAATTTGAAAAATAGACCAATGTCTGAAGATAGAGTGGCCGGGTCGGATCATCTGCGACCGGGGCCAGACCAGCCTCGCTGTGACGGTCACACAAAAACACCGTGATCGCCGCACATTCATACATCGATCCCTCTTCCCAGATAAGCACCGGTATCCAGCCATTTGGATTAAGCGCCAGCTGTTCCACCGGTCGCGACTTGTTCATGTCGACGCTTGTTTCTATCAGCTCATATTGCGCGCCGATCTCTTCCAACAGAACCCGCACCCCCATGGAGGCGCTTTTCGGCGCGTAAAACAGCCTGTACATGGGGCGGTCCTCCCAGCCTGTGCAAATGTCAATCAGCGACCTGAATCACGGTTGATATCAACACCACACGTTCGATCAAGCAACTTTAAATATCGCCGATGGCCAATGTCATTTCGCCACCGGTTTCAGCCACAATCTCTTACATGCAGTGCCCATCCGCCTCGCGCGTTGCTGCTGCCACATATCAACGGCAAGTCAGACCGTTAGGAAGTCCCGGATTTCGGTCTGATCGAGGCTTGCTGGCGGTCCTGAATGGACCACCTCACCCCTGTCCATAATGTAAATGTGATCGCCGATCTCGCGACAGAAATCGAGATATTGCTCAACCAGCATGATCGCAATACCCCTGTCCCGCAATGTCTGCAAAGCCCGGCCGATATCCTTGATGATCGATGGTTGAATACCTTCGGTGGGTTCGTCCAACACGAGCAGTTTGGGTCGCAATACCAAGGCCCGGGCAATCGCCAGTTGCTGCTGCTGACCGCCTGACAGGTCGCCGCCCCGGCGGTTTAACATATCGCTGAGAACCGGGAAAAGCTCAAACACATCCCCCGGGATGGTCCGGTCGCGCCTTGGCAGGGCGGAAAAGCCAGTCTGCAGGTTTTCTTTCACGGTCAGCAGAGGAAAAATCTCCCGCCCCTGAGGCACGAATCCGATGCCGGATCTTGCTCTTTCATGCACCTGCATGCTGACCAGATCATCGCCGGTAAATGACACAGAACCATGGTTGAGCGGATGCAGGCCGATAACCGAGCGCAGAAGGCTGGTCTTGCCAACACCGTTGCGCCCTAAAACGCAGGTGATCTTGTCTGCCTCGATCTCCAGCGACGTTCCGCGCAGGGCGATTGAAGAACCGTAGGTCAGATGAGCATCATCAATTTGCAACATGTCTATCTTCCCAAATAAACGTCAATGACCCGTTGGTCGTTACTCACATGGTCCAACTGACCCTCGGCGAGAACTGCCCCCTCGTGCAGACAGGTCACCCGGACGTCGAGATCGCGGACAAAATCCATGTCGTGCTCGACCACCACCACAGCATGTTCGCCGGCGATATCACGCAGCAGGCGGGCGGTTTCCGCCGTTTCTGCATCTGTCATCCCAGCCACCGGTTCATCGACCAGCAGCAATTTCGGGTCCTGCGCAAGCAGCATGCCAATTTCCAGCCATTGCTTCTGCCCATGAGAAAGGTTGGCAGCCAGTTCGTAGCGTTTAGGCGTCAGGCGAATTGTCTCCAGAATTTCGTCAATGCGCACCTGTTCATCCGCCCGGCGGCGGCCGAAAAGCATCGACTTGATGGTCTGACTTCCGGACATGGCCAGCAGTAAATTGTCTTCCACGGTGTGGTTCTCAAACACGGTTGGTTTTTGAAACTTCCGCCCGATCCCCATGGTCGCGATAGCAGACTCGTCATACTTTGTGACGTCGATATTGCCGTCAAAATAGACTTCGCCAGTATCCGGTTTGGTCTTGCCGGTAATGATGTCCATCATGGTGGTCTTGCCAGCACCGTTGGGGCCGATGATAGCCAGCATTTCTCCCGGTTCCAGGATCAACGACAGGCCGTTAATCGCCTTGAATCCGTCGAAGGAAACGCTGACGTCGTCAAGATATAAAATGGCTGATGTTAGTTTTGCGTCCATGATCACTCCGCCGGTTGGGGAACGCTATCGGAAGCAGGTGTCGACGGAGATTGCGGCCCTCCCCGCCGTGCTCGCCGCCGTCGCAAAGACTGCCAGAAGTCCGAGGCCGTGCCGACGATGCCCTTTGGCAACAAAAGCGTCGTGCCGACAAAGAGTGCACCAAGAACGAACAGCCAGTATTCGGGGAACCAGCCGGTAAACAGGCTCTTGCCGCCATTGACCAGCACCGCTCCGATGACCGGCCCGACAATCGTGCCGCGACCACCCACCGCCGTCCAGATGACGATTTCAATGGAATTGGCAGGGGCAAATTCCCCGGGATTGATAATGCCAACCTGGGGCACATAGAGCGCACCGGCTATGCCAGCCATAACTGCCGATAGAGTCCAGACAAACAATTTTACCTTTTCAGGCCGATAGCCAAGAAAACGGGTGCGTGATTCCGCGTCACGGGTCGCCACCAACAATTTGCCGAACCGCGATCGGGTAATGTAAGCGGTGGTGAACAGGAACAGGGCCAGGAAGACAGCGCTGAACGCAAAAAGACTGGCCCGTGTTTCCCGCGTCTGAATATTGAAGCCAAGTATGTCTTTAAAATCCGTCAGGCCGTTATTGCCGCCAAAACCCATATCATTGCGGAAAAAGGCCAGCAGCAAGGCATAGGTCATCGCCTGGGTAATGATGGAAAGATAGACCCCCGACACACGTGAACGGAAGGCAAACCAGCCAAACACGAAAGCCAGGGCGCCGGGCACCAGAACCACCATCAAAGCGGCAAACCAGAACTGATCAAACCCATACCAGAACCAGGGCAGTTCCTTGTAGTTCAGGAAGACCATGAAGTCGGGCAAGGTCGGATTTCCATAGACGCCGCGGGAACCGATCTGACGCATCAAATACATGCCCATCGCATATCCCCCCAGGGCGAAAAATGCCCCGTGACCCAGCGAAAGAATCCCGCAATAGCCCCACACCAGATTGAGCGATACGGCGAGCATGGCGTAGCAGAGAAATTTGCCGGCAAGGGCCACCAGATAATCCTGCACATGCAGCGCATGGTCTGCCGGCAGGGCAATGTTCAAATAGGGGATCACCAAAGCACTGATCAGCACCAGCACGATAAAGATCATGGCGCCTCGACTGAGGCTGCGCGCTGGTTGGGATGCAGCCAGGGTCATGCGTCCACCGCCCTGCCCTTCAGCGCGAACATGCCCCGCGGCCGTTTCTGGATGAACAAAATGATCATCACCAGAATAATGACTTTACCCAATACCGCACCGGCATAGGGTTCCATGAACTTGTTGAGGATGCCCAGCGACATGGCGCCCACCAAAGTGCCCCATAAATTGCCAACCCCGCCGAAGACAACAACCAAGAAGGAATCGATTATGTAGCTCTGGCCGAGATTGGGGGAGACATTACCGATCTGGCTCAACGCCACGCCGGCAATGCCGGCAATGCCAGAACCAAGGCCGAAAGTCAGCGCGTCGACCCACGATGTGCGAATACCCATGGCGCCCGCCATGCGGCGATTTTGGGTAACCGCTCTCATATCGAGGCCGAGGCTTGTGCGGTTGATGATGAAATAGAGCGCCGCAAAGACAATCATCGCGAATAGCAGGATCCACAACCGGTTCCAGGTGATGGATATTTCCCCCAGCTGAAAGGCGCCGGACATCCAGTCCGGGTTGGAGACTTCGCGATTGGTCGGGCCAAATATCGTTCTCACCGTTTGCTGTAGGATCAACGACACGCCCCAGGTGGCGAGCAGCGTTTCCAGCGGGCGACCGTAGAGATGCCGGATCAACCCACGTTCCATGATCAAGCCAATACAACCGCTGACCAGAAAGGCCATTGGCAGGGCGAAAAGCAGAGCAAAGGGCAGCAGGCTTGGGAAGTAGATCCCGACGAATTGCTGCACGGTGAAAGTGGTGTAAGCCCCCAGCATGACCATTTCCCCGTGGGCCATGTTGATCACCCCCATCACCCCGAAGGTAATGGCCAGGCCAATGGCGGCCAGCAGCAGCACCGAACCCAGCGACATGCCGTACCAAATATTTTGCGCATTGGCCCAGACTGCCAGGCTGGATTTGATCGAACCTATGGCCTGGCCGAGTTCGGCCGCCAATTTGCCATCAAACTCACCCTGAAATTTCGACAGCAGCGCCAACGCGCGTTGGTCACCCCGATTGGCGATACGTTGAATTGCACTGCTTTTTTCCGCTTCTGATCGCGGACTGGAGAGTATCGCGGCTGCCCGCGCGTCCAGAAAGACCTGCCGCACGGCGTCGTCCTGCTCGTTTTCCAGCGCTGCTTCCAAGGTGGACAACGCAGAGGCATCGGATGTTTCGAAAATTGTTTGGGCCGCCGCCAGTCGCCGCTCAACGGAGGGGGATTGCAGCGTCATGCCCGATAAAACGGCGGCAATTTTGCGCCGCAGGGAATTTTTGACTTTGACCTTTTTGAAGTCTTTCGACGTGGCATTGGCCGCCTCTACCGGGGCCGAGCTAATCGGATCTTTCAGCGTCAGACCGCTGGCCGCGTCTTCAACAATCAGCACCAACCCATCGCTTTTGCGAAATTTCAACTTGCCCTCTGACAGGGCGCGCAGGGCCGGAGCAGCAGCCGGATCGCCAAGTGCGCTGAGCTTGTCGATGACCGCTTCGACTTTTTTGAAGGACTTTGCCGCGGCAAATTCTGCAATAATGTCTTCGACTTCGCCGGCGCTGGCCATTGACGTGAAGGCCAGGGACATAAGCACGGTGAGCAGGAAGATAATTTGGTGAAAGGTTCGCCGCATCTAACCGTTTCTCATTGATTTGTGAATCCGCAGGAAGTTTCGGGAGGAGGAGAAACTCCCTGCGGTCTCCCTATGAGCGCCGCTCGCCGTTATTGGTGGCGATTAACGGCGCTCAATTCCTTGTCGGCTAGCCTTCGGCGCCCACACATGTTTTCAGTTCGGTATTGTAGTTGCCGCATTTCAGGTCGACCCAGTCGGCCTTCAGAGGTTTGGATTCCGGCAGGAAGTCGGACCAGGCATCGCCAGGCACCAGACCATCTGTCTGTGAAACAACTTCAAACTGACCATCGGCCTGAATTTCACCGATCAGCACCGGCTTGGTGATGTGGTGGTTTGGCAGCATGGTGGACGTGCCCCCTGTCAGGTTGGGCACTTCCACACCAACAATGGCGTCGATCACCTTATCAGGATCGGTCGTACCGGCCTTTTCAACCGCCTTCACCCACATGTTAAAGCCGATATAATGGGCTTCCATTGGGTCGTTGGTCACACGACCTGGCTTGGTAAAGGCCTGCCATTTCTTGATAAACTCGTCATTTTCAGGCGCTTCCACAGACTGAAAGTAGTTCCAGGCTGCCAGATGGCCAACCAATGGCGCGGTGTCAAATCCGGCCAGTTCTTCTTCACCCACGGAGAAAGCGACAACTGGAATGTCGGAAGCCTTCACCCCCTGGTTGCCCAGTTCCTTGTAGAAGGGCACATTCGCATCACCGTTGATGGTGGAAACCACGGCTGTCTTTTTGCCTGAAGAGCCGAAGGATTTGATGTCGGAGACAATTGTCTGCCAGTCGGAATGACCAAACGGCGTGTAGTTGATCATGATGTCTTCATCAGCTACGCCTTTCGCCTTCAGATAAGCTTCCAGGATTTTGTTGGTTGTGCGCGGGTAGACATAGTCCGTACCAGCCAGTACCCAACGCTTAACTTCTTCCTCTTCAAGCAGGTAGTCGACAGCAGGAATGGCCTGCTGGTTTGGCGCTGCGCCGGTATAGAAGACGTTGCGCTCAGACTCTTCCCCTTCATATTGAACAGGATAGAACAACACGCTGTTCAGCTCTTTAAACACTGGCAGTACCGATTTGCGTGACACTGAGGTCCAGCAACCAAACACCGCATCAACCTTGTTGGCCGAGATCAGCTCACGGGCTTTTTCGGCAAAGAGCGGCCAGTCGGAGGCCGGGTCGACGACCACAGGTTCCAGTTTTTTGCCGAGCAATCCGCCTTTCTTGTTCTGCTCGTCGATGAGCATCAACATGGCGTCTTTCAATGTGGTTTCAGAGATCGCCATGGTTCCCGACAGGGAATGCAGCACGCCGACCTTGATCGTGTCAGCTGCCATCGCCACCGAACCCAGGGTCAGCGACGCGCCGACCGTTGCAGCAGATGCGAGCAACATGGCTCGTCTTGTGAAGTTTTTCATAGTGATATTTCCGTCAGTTGTGTTTGCACCGACCACCTCCATTCAATCCCCGTGCCAATTTGTAAAAAAATCTTAACCTTTTCGATAAGGTGCTATTATATTTGGATAAAAATTGGCGGGTCGTTGCCTGAGGAGAGCAATCACCATCTCGGACACGACCTCTTGGAAGCTGAATTATGAGTATTTAGTAGGCAAAAAATAAAAGTGGCTATTTTTTGAGCAGTCAAAAGAATTTGAGACGGTGGTGCAATCATGTATAGGAAATAACCGGTTTCATCCGGCAGAGGTGTTTGCACCACAAGCCCTCGGCCCCACGTTAAAGCGTGGGGTTTTTGATTTCTGGCTTTGCCAAAAGCAAGCCTCGGCATTTACCGGTGCAATATCACGGCTGCCACTGTCAAAAACTCGAAGCCCACCTGCCCAATTTGGTCGCATTTGCAATCAGAAATGACACTGCGACCCGTCTATTCTGCTGGCAGGACCGGGAGACTAAGATGAGCAAACCACCACCCCAATCAGATATGAGCCGGGAATGGAACTACCGCCCGGATCTGCCGCTCGCCAACCCGTCGATCTTTCAATGGCCACCCAACCCTGCCTTTCTGCTGTCCTGGCTGGCGCGCAGTTGGCTGACCCTCAGCGAGCGGGTCTTGATGGTCATTGCCGCAATATTGCTCTGGATATTCGCCTATCCGGCGCTGGACGCCTGCAAGACCTTCGCCCTGGGTTGGATTGCCCAGGTCTGGGCCATCAATTTCACCATGATGGTCGTCGTGGCCGGCGGCCTGCATGGGTATTTTTATATGCGTAAGCAGCAGGGCAAGCGGTTGAAGTTCGATCACCGCGACCAGGCAAGCGGCAACCGGCTGTGGAATTTTGCCAGCCAGGTGCATGACAACATGTTCTGGTCCCTGACCAGCGGCGTGGCCCAACTGACCGGCTTTCAGGTTTTCACCATGTGGCTGATGGCCAATGGCTATGTGCCAACAATCAGCATTGAACAAAATCCGGTCTGGTTTATCGCCGCCTTGCTATTGCTGCCAATCTGGTCGGCATTTCACTTCTATTGGGTCCACCGGCTTCTGCACGTGCCGTTTTTCTATAAGCGTTTCCACTCCCTGCATCACCGCAATATCAATATCGGCCCCTGGTCCGGCCTGGCCATGCACCCTGTAGAACACCTGATCTACCTGTCCTCCCTGGCCATCCACTGGATCGTGCCGAGCCATCCCATCCATCTGTATTTCCACGTTATTTACCAAGGCCCTGGTGCGGCAATGACTCATACCGGCTATGAAGACCTGTTGATCAAGGACAAACGTCGGCTGGCCCTGGGGACGTTTTATCATCAGTTGCACCACCGCTATTACGAGTGCAATTACGGCAATCAGGAAATGCCCTGGGATCGTTGGTTCGGCACTTTTCACGATGGCACTGAAGATGGCACCAAAGCCACCAAAGAACGCCGCCGGAAAATGTACCAAAGCTAGCAATGGCACCAGTGACGTGCGGCGGCGAGCGGCGATAATTGCTTGTGGAATGCCTAACTGACAACCTGACAAGGGCGCCATTTGCGGCCCTGTTGATCACCAATCTTCAGTTCCATCAACTGCTCGTTGTATTGCTGGATGACAATGTCCTGGCCCGCCTGCCAATCGCCTGCCGGGGCGGTATAGGTAAACCGGTGGCGACCGTAATTGCCCTTCACACTTTGACCTGCCGGGGTGATGATCGTCGGCCCGTCAATCGTCAATTTACCGTCAGTTGGATTGCACCAGTCACCATCCAGCGCATCAGCCCAGACCGGACCGGCGCAGACGAATAGAACAGAAATGGCAAGGCTGAGCGGGCGTATCATTCCCCAAGACTAGCAGTGTGCTGCCAGTCTCGACAAGACCTCCTGCCGCAAGGCCTGCAACTCCGCGCTCCATGTCGCCTGACGAGACGCAATCAGGTTGGCCTCGCTGTGCAAAATAACGCCGTCATCGAGAACCTTCAGATTGTTGGCCCGAATGGTGCTTCCGGTGCTTGTAATATCGACAATCGCGTCGGCGCTGCCGGCGGCAGGTGCGCCCTCAGTGGCACCAAGACTTTCAACAATGCGGTAAACGCCAATACCATGCTGACCGAACCAGTTTTGTGTCAGCCGCCAATATTTGGTGGCGATGCGCAGGCGTCGGCCATAACGCGCCCGATAGTCTGCCGCAACATCATCAAGATCAGCCATGGTCGACACATCAATCCAGGCATCCGGCACCGCCACCACCACATCGGCCTGCCCAAAACCCAGTTTCAGGTCGAAGTCGACCACCTGGTCGGTGTCGTGAATGGTCTCGCGCGCCAGGTCTTCACCGGTGATGCCCAGATGCACCGACCCGACCGCCAGTTCACGGGCAATCTCGGAGGCCGACAGAAAGGCAATCTCGATATCGTCGCGGCCGCTGACGGTGGATTGATAGCTGCGCGTATCCGCAGGCTCTTCAATCTGCAAGCCGGCATTAGCAAACACATTGAGCGCCTTGTCTTTCAAACGGCCTTTGGAAGGAACAGCGATTACAAGGCTCATAGCGCTTCCTCCAGTCGATCCATTGAAATCGAAAAACCGACGGCCGGGATCGCCTTATCCGAGCCGAGCAAGCTGCACAGGCGGTCGTAGCGCCCCCCACCGGCAACCACCACATCGCCGACCGCAACTTCAAACAAAACGCCCGAATAATATTCAAGATTGCGCCCCAGTGAGGCCTTATAGGTAATGCGCTTCAGATCAAGACCGGCGGAGTCCATTGCTGCCACGCGCTGGAAGAACTCCTTGCCCGCCAGGCCAAACGACAAATCTGTGTCTTCAGCAAAGCGCAACAGCGCCGCCGGGGCTTCTGCCATTGGCACTTCCATTGCCAAATAACGGCGCAGGATATCGGCGCTTTGAGCGTCGAGCTGAAACTGGTTCTCCTGGATTTTTTCGATCATCCGTTCGGCAATGGCCTGCGGCGAACGACCCGCCTGGATCGCCAGATTGCCTGCCTGCATCTTGGCTTCGACATGGGCAACCAGACCAGCAACGTCACCGGCCAGGGCCAGTTGATCCGGCAGCCCCTCGCCATTTTGGGCAATGCCTTTATCAGTCAGCCGCTCAATTTGAGCCTCCACCAATTCCGGCGCTCCGAAGCTGCGCACCAGACGCCGGGCGATGGCCTGAGGCAGGCGCAGACTTTCAACGACAACCGCAAACAGATCCTGGTCGCCCAAAGTGACCTGCGCGCCATCGAAACCGGTGTTAGACAGGGCTGTTGTGAGATCATGGATAGAAGCCACATCGGTCGTAACGCGGTCCGCATTGCCGAGATCTTCCAGCCCGACCTGCATAAACTCGCTGGCACCCTGACGCGCCTGTCGAAACACCGTGCCGCCATAGGCGTAGCGGGATTTTTGATTGCTTCCGGCCGAAATGCCGATGTGGTGCAGACAAATGGGGATGGTGAATTCCGGCCGCAAACAATGGACGAACCCATCGATGGATTCGGTGATAAAAATTCGCCGCCGCAGATCTTCACCGGCAGTTTCCAAGAACGGATCGGCGGGCTGAATGATTTGAATGTCGGCCTGATCGGGAGCGACCTGGCGCAGATGGGACAGCAAGGCCTGTTGCATGGTCACGCGTTCCGTTCGGCTTCCTGCTCGGCCAGCACGGATTGAACCGTGGCCAGAAGATCAGCCCGCTTGATGGTCTGCTGAGCCGGCCTTGATGCCCGCCATTCTTCGTTGTCGGTGATTTCAGAAGACAAACGCATGCCTTCAACCAGGTCCTTGACCTGAACTTCACCCGCTTCGCGTTCATCAGACCCCTGGATAATGGCAATCGGTGATCCGCGCCTGTCGGCATATTGCAACTGCTTGCCGAATTGCTTGGGATTGCCCTGGTACATTTCAGCGCGAATGCCGGCTGACCGCAATTCCTGAACCATGTGCTGATAGCCGGCCAGGGCCTCATTGTCGCGATCCATGACACAGACGATCACCGGTGCGAGAACCGTTTGAGATTCCAGCTTCCCGAGATTTTTCAATGCGGTCATCAATCGCGAAACGCCAATGGAAAACCCGGTGGCCGGAATGTCCTGTCCGGTAAAACGTTTCACCAGCCCGTCATAGCGTCCACCGCCAGCGACCGAGCCAAATGTCACCGTTTCGCCCTTCTCGTTGGTCACCGGAAAGGTGAGTTCGCATTCGTAAACGGGACCGGTATAGTATTCCAGGCCACGCACCACGGAAGGGTCGATCTTGATCTGATCGGGGCCGTAGCCAGCTCCCTCAATAAGCGCCTTGATCTGGGCCAGTTCTGCCAGACCAGCCTGCATCGACTGGCTCATCTGAACTGAGTCCGAGGCCCCACTTTCAGAAATCTGAGAAATGACAAATGCGCTCTGGTCTGCATCCAGCCCGGCGCCCTTTGTGAAATCGCCGCTGTCATCCATGCGCCCTTCGCCCAAAAGCAGCCGCACCCCTTCGACGCCGAACTTGTCGAGCTTGTCGATGGCCCGAAGCACACCCAGCCGTTTGTCGGCATTCTCGTCACCGCCGAGGCCGATTGATTCCATTACCCCGTCCAGCACCTTGCGGTTGTTGACCCTCACCACATAGTCGCCGCGGGCGATGCCCAGAGCTTCCATCGTATCCGCCATCATCATGCACATTTCGGCATCCGCACTGGCATTGGGCGCGCCAACTGTATCTGCGTCAAACTGCATGAACTGGCGAAATCGGCCCGGACCCGGCTTTTCATTGCGGAACACATAGCCCGCACGATAAGTCCGATACGGCGTCTGCAGCTCATTGATGTGTTGGGCGAAATGACGTGCCAGCGGGGCGGTCAGATCATAGCGCAGGCTCATCCACTGCTCGTCATCATCCTGCAGCGAGAACACACCTTCATTGGGGCGGTCAGTATCCGGCAGAAACTTGCCCAGTGCATCGGTATATTCAAACATCGGCGTTTCCACCGGGTCGAATCCATAGCGTTCGTAGACCTCGCGGATTTTTGCGGTCATCTGATCACTGGCGCGGATATCATCAGCGGCACGGTCGACAAAGCCCCGCGGTTGGCGGGCCTTCAGGCGTTGCGGCTTCTTCTTCTTTTGCTTCTTTGGTTGATTTTGTCGGTCAACATTCTCGGACATGGGTCTATCCTGAATTTTAGGGAATCAAACAAGGGCTTCTGCCCCGCTCACAACATTGCTTGAGCCGGAAAGTCCTGGTCGAAATGTCGATACAAAGGCCTGCCCCGGGATCAAGTGCCGGTATGTCGGTGGATGAGGTGATGATGCAGGCGATTTTTCATGGCTGCTCTTTACGGTGAAAATTGACCGGGGGCAAGCTCACATAATCAGCTTCGGCAGCTGAACAAAGTTTGAGATCATTTCGCCTCACCCTGTGCTACAGTGGGGCCTCACCTGCCGTCTCTCCGTCCCTCTGTCTTTCCCTCTCGCCGCCTCGTCGCCTCGCCGTCTCGCCGTCTCGCCGCCGCCATCTGGATATCACTTTTGCAGCTTGCTCTTCTGACCACCCTAACAATGATCGCCTTTGCGGCTAATTCTGTCTTTGCCCGGCTGGCGTTGGCGGATGGCGCCATTGACCCGTCCAGTTATTCGCTGATCCGTCTTGCTTCCGGCGCTTTGATCCTGGTTCTGCTGACAACGCGCCATGGAGTGGCGGAGGCGATCCGTAACCATGGCAGCCTGTCGGGAGCTGCCGCATTGTTCGTCTATGCCGCCGGATTTTCATTCGCCTATCTGGCGCTGGATACGGGCATGGGCGCGCTGATTCTGTTTGCCTGTGTGCAGGCGACGATGATCGGCTGGTCGGTTTACAAAGGCGACCGCCCCAGCGGATTGGAATGGCTCGGGCTGGTGATTGCCTTTGCTGCCTTTGTCGGACTGGTGTCGCCCGGGCTGACAGCGCCGGACCCGATCGGCACGGCGCTGATGGTCGCCGCTGGGATTGCCTGGGGCATCTATTCGCTGATCGGAAAGCGCGCCGAAAATCCGTTGATGGCAACGGCCGGCAATTTTGTCCTGTCAGTGCCGATGGCAATTGCACTTTTGGTCATCTTCGTCGACCAAATCACCGCCACTCCGTTTGGCGTTGCAATGGCGATTGCGTCAGGGGCGCTCACTTCAGCATTGGGCTACGCGCTTTGGTATCGCTGCCTGCGTCAGCTCACCGCCACCAAGGCGGCGGTTGTGCAACTCACCGTACCAGCCATTGCGACGCTGGGCGGCATTGTCTTTTCTGCCGAAGTGCTCACATTGCGCCTGGCGCTGTTTTCAGCGCTGATATTGGGGGGTGTCGCGGTCACCATCCTGGCCAAACAGAAACGAATTTAGAACCGTTCAGGGCCGCGTGAACTCGGCCCGCATTTTTTCAATGCGATCGCGGCAAAAACAGCCTTCCACATGATCATTGACCATGCCCATGGCCTGCATGAAGGCGTAGCAAGTTGTCGGCCCGACAAAACTCCAGCCGCGTTTTTTCAACTCCTTGGACAGGGCTGTGGAGATGTCGGTATTGGCGGTACTGGCAACTTTCCAGGTGACTTCCCCCGGGCGCTGCAGTTTTGACGGTTCCCAGCTCCAGAACCAGCGGCCCAGGGATCCCTCCTGTTCGACCATTTCAATCGCCCGCGCCGCATTGTTGATGGTGGAACGAATTTTACCCCCGTGACGGACAATTCCTGCATCCGAGAGGAGGCGTTCAACATCCTTGTCATCGAACCTGGCGACGGCGGTAAAGTCGAAATCAGCAAAGGCGCGGCGAAAATTCTCGCGCTTGCGCAGAATCGTCAACCAGGACAGACCCGACTGAAATCCCTCCAGGCAGATCTTTTCAAACAGTTTGAAATCATCGTCCTGGGGCACGCCCCATTCTTCGTCATGATAGATGCGGTAATCGTCCTTGTCGTTTTGCCAATTGCAGCGCACCTGCCCGTCTGCACCGCGCACCAAACCTTCTGCCAGTTCATCGCTCATGTCTGTTCCATCATCATCGGTTCATCTGATCAAACCTTGCTGGGCGGATACTGCCCGGTCAAGTGAGTTCGAAGACTGGTCTGTGCCACCTGTCGATATCAGCGGGTCCGGTTGATCTCCGCCGTCATGCTTAACAAAAACTAACGTTAACCATGGTTGTTAGCAGCGGCTTTACCAAGTCCAAAGGTAAACGGGAAGTTTCAGTCATATCAACAATTTGATTCACTTTTCGGTTGAGCTTCGGCGGCATTGTATTGGGCGATGGTGCACCGTGGGGTGGCACCAAATCGGACATTCAAGTTGTGAGTTGATCGAACATGAAACAGTTGAGCAAAATCCTTGCGCTGATGGTTGCGCTGTCCACATTTCCAATCGCTGCCGATGCCGGCCAGCGTTATGGGAAACAACCAAAGCTGATGCTGTCTCCCGACCTCGCCTCGCCCTGGATGCTCCAGTTCAAACCAAAGAACATACGCAAGCACCGTCGCTTCTTCCACCGCAACAAGCGCCGGGTACAGGCGGTGCCGCAGGCCAGCACCTCGCAAAAGCGCAGTGGCATAACAACCGCATCGATCCAGCGTCAGGCTAAATTGCGCGGCTCCGTGGAAACTGGATTCAAGCCGGATTTATTGCCAACTATCGTAAATTATGACGGCGCCGCCGCGCCGGGCACGATTATCGTCAACACTATCGAGCGGCGGCTCTATCTGGTCCAGTCTGGCGGCAAGGCACGACGCTATGCAGTAGGTGTCGGCAAGCCAGGTTTTGAATGGGCCGGAACGCACAAGGTCTCAAGAAAAGCCGAATGGCCCGATTGGCGTCCACCGGCAGAGATGATCAGACGGGAACGCAAAAAGGGGCGCGAACTGCCAGCCTTCATGGCCGGCGGTGTCAACAATCCCCTGGGCGCCCGCGCGCTTTATCTCGGCTCTTCAATTTATCGCATCCACGGCACAAATCAGGCCTGGAGCATCGGCAAGGCCGTGTCATCGGGATGCATTCGCATGCGAAATGAAGACGTGATGGACCTTTATGACCGGGTTCCCGTCGGTGCCAGGGTCAAGGTTATTTAGTCCGGTTAACTGAATCCTTGACCTGAAATCTGAGCGCAAAGTGCCTGCTGAGCTGGAGAATCCTTGGCAGAGAGGCGTTACATTTTGGCAACAAGGAACAACAATTACGGCTCAACGAAGCCAAGCCATGCTACTTAAGCGGTAATTGGCTTCAAAGTGGTCGACACGCAGTTCCACTTTGATGTATTGCAATAGCGAGTCATTCATTCATCCCTGGTTACGTCGCATGCTACGGTCTTGGACAAAGGCACCTCTCAAAATTGTAACTGCCCTGGCTGCTATTGCGGCGGTCAGCGTCAGTTCACAGGCTTTCGCGGAATCGACGATTTCGGTCTATGGTGGTGCTAATTTCTCGCCCCACTCGAAGGTGAAAACGAACGGCGTCGGTCCTGCCGCAACCAGCAACACCGTGGAATGGGACGGCGCCTCTTTTGAGATGCCACCCTATTGGGGTCTTCGCGCCACCCATTGGATGGAAGACATGCCTGAATTCGGCATAGCGCTGGACTTTACCCACGCCAAGGTAAAAGCCGATCCTCCACCTATGGGATTCAGCACTCTTGAATTTACCGATGGCATCAATTTTCTGACGGCAAATGCGCTTTACCGCAAAGAGATGGGCAATGGATTGACCCCCTATGGTGGTATCGGCGTGGGTCTCTCTATTCCGCATGTCGAAGTTGCGGGAGGTGCAGTCGGCAACTTCACAACCAAGGAATACCAGGTAACCGGCTTCGCCGCCCAGGCCTTTATTGGCGTGGATTACGCGATTGACGACAGCTGGTCTGTGTTCGGCGAGTTGAAATCCACTTACGGCCAGGTCGATGCCGATCTGAATGGCGGTGGCAGTCTTGAAACTGATATTATCAGCAATCAGGTCATTATCGGCGTCACCTACAGCCTGTTCTGATCTTTTCGATCAGCATCAAACCATCTCATCAATCTGACAGCTCGGCTGGCTTGGTACCCCCATGGGCCCAGTTCAGCAGCTTTACCGTATGCACGACCGGAATACCGGTGGCGCTACCGATCTGAGTGATGCATCCAATATTGCCGGCCGCGATGACGTCTGGTCTGGTGCTTTCGATATTGGCAACCTTGCGATCCCGCAACTGACCGGCGATTTCCGGCTGCAGGATGTTGTAGGTCCCGGCCGAACCACAGCAAAGGTGGCCCTCTGGCGGGTCTTTGACCTCAAATCCGGCATCCATCAGCAGCTGTTTCGGCAGGTTGGTGATCTTCTGGCCATGTTGCAGCGAACAGGCCGAGTGATAGGCAATGGTCAGCTCCTCCGGAGGCGCCACCAGCGGCAGATCCACCCCGGACAAATATTCGCTGACATCCTTTGCAAGCTTCGACACCCTCGCCGCTTTTTCGGCATAGTCAGGGTCGTGGCGCAGCATATGCCCATAGTCCTTGATTGTCGTACCGCAGCCCGACGTGGTGATGATAATAGCGTCCAGCCCGTCACCTTCAATATCCCGCGTCCAGATATCGACCATGTGCCGGGCAGCATCGAGCGCCTGATCTTCCTTGCCCATGTGATGAACCAAAGATCCGCAACAGGCCTCCTCCTTTGGCAAAACCACTTCGATGCCAAATCGGCAAAGCAATTCCACCGTGGCGCGGTTGATTTCTGCATCCAGCACGGGTTGAGCACAGCCGGTCAGCAGGGTGACCCGCCCGACCTTGGCGCTGGATGGCCTGAAGTTACCCGGCAAAACATAGGGCGTTTTTGCCGAAATCTTGTTCGGCGCCAGGCGCAGCATGGCGGCCACCGGCTTAAGCGGTGAGATCAAGTCGAACAGGGGGGCAAAAGGTTTGCCAAACTTCGCCAACCGTGTCGCCGCTGAAAACCGTGCCCGGAAAGGAAGTATCATGGTCAGCATATCGCGCATCAACCGGTTAAGAAGCGGGCGCTTATAGGTCTTTTCAATGTGATTGCGGGCGTGGTCGACCAGATGCATATAGTGCACGCCCGAGGGACATGTGGACATGCAGGACAGGCAGGACAGGCAACGGTCAATATGCTTGGTCACCTTCGCATCGGCAGGCCGGTCGTTCTCCAGCATATCTTTGATCAGATAGATGCGCCCACGGGGGGAATCCAACTCATTGCCCAGGGTCACGTAGGTTGGACAGGTCGCAGTGCAGAAGCCGCAATGGACGCAGCTGCGCAAAATTGCATCGGCGTCGGCAATATTGGGATCAGCAAGCTGGGCTAGGGAAAAATTGGTCTGCATTTCAAACTCCCATGCGACCCGGATTGAGAATTCCGTGGGGGTCAAAATTTTCCCGGTAGCGTTTGCTCAATGCCGCCAGGGCTTCCCCCTGAGGTTCAAATACCGATACTGACTGCCGCTGTGCCATTGTCGCGCGGACCAGGGTGGCGTGGCCACCACCATTGGCCCTGACCGCAGCTCTGATAAGATCGGCACGCGGATCATCTTCCTCGACCTGCAGCCAGACCAAACCGCCCTGCCAGTCGAAGAAATGTTCAACGGAAGTCAGTTGGGCAATCGCATGGACGATCTTATGACCCTCGCTGGGCACACAGGATATGCGCCAGACGCAGCGGTCCTGGCGGCTGGAAAAGGGCTGGCAGTCGCGCACAAACTGCCATTGGGCCCGCGACGCTGATGCGTCGAGCCGTTGCTGGCGATCAAATTCGGACAGCAGGCCCGCCAGATTGTTAATCCGGTAATCTACCGAGGGTGCAAATCCTTCCAGCCGCAACAGGGTCGTCGAACTCGTACCGGCAATGCCTGCAGGCAGATGGGCTGCGCCGGACACTTCCCCGTTTGACCCCATTGCCATGGCCATGGCACGGCTGGCATCAGCATCACTAAGACCATTGAGGACAAGCGTTTGTTCGGTTTCGGACTTGGGCAGCACCTTGATGATGATGTCGGTGAGGACGGCCAGCGTGCCATAGGCACCGGTGATCCCTTTTGACAGATCATAACCGGTGACGTTTTTAACCACCCTGCCCCCGGACTTGAACTCTTCACCGCGACCGGAAACCGCCGTCACGCCCAAAATATGATCCCGCGCCGACCCGGCCTTCAGGCGGCGCGAACCGCAAAAATTGGTACTGATCAACCCGCCCAATGTACCCAGTCCTGCCGTTTTTCCCAGCAGAGGTCCAAGGTCCATCGGTTCGAATTGCAATTCCTGGTTGTGCTCGTCCAGCAATTCGATGATCTCAGCAATCGGCGTACCTGCCTTGGCAGACAGCACGAGCTCTTCCGGTTCAAACAGGGTGACTCCGCTCAGCCCCGACATGTCAAGCGAGTGGGCAGACTGCACAGGATGGCCGAGACTGCGCTTGCTGCCCTGGCCGATAATTTCAAGTGGCACCTGCTCAGCTGCCGCCCAGCTTACCGCATCCAGGACGTCCTTTTTGGTCTTAGGGTGCAGGTCAGCACCACCTTCAGGGGAAATTTCACTCATCAAAACCTCGGCAGATCGGGAAACGGCAGATTACCTCTATGCACATGCATGCGGCCAAGTTCCGCACAACGGTGAAGCTGCGGAAAAACTTTTCCCGGGTTCAGCAACTGATCCGCGTCAAAGGCACATTTGACCCTTTGCTGCTGCTTCAGATCGTCCTCAGTAAACATTTCCGGCATCAGATCCCGTTTCTCAACGCCGACGCCGTGCTCGCCGGTAAGAACACCGCCAACCTCGACACAAAGCTTGAGAATTTCGGCACCAAATTCCTCGGTTTTTTCAAGTTCACCGGGGACATTGGCATCATAAAGGATCAGGGGATGCAAATTGCCGTCCCCGGCATGGAATACGTTGGCGACTCGCAGATCATAGTGCTGCGAAAGCTCCCGCATACGGGCCAGAACAACGGGCAACTCCTTGCGCGGAATGGTACCGTCCATGCAATAATAGTCTGGCGAAATGCGCCCCACCGCCGGGAATGCCGCCTTGCGTCCGGCCCAGAATGTATTGCGCTCTTCCTCGCTGTTGGAAATCCGCAGGGTGGAGGACTTGTTGCACCGGGCAATCGCTTCCACCCGTTCAATCAGATAGTCCACCTCGGCTTCCGGACCGTCCAGTTCGACAATCAGCAGCGCTTCCACATCCAGCGGATAACCCGCATGGACAAAATCTTCGGCCGCCTGAATGGCAAGAGAATCCATCATCTCCATGCCGCCGGGAATAATACCGTCTGAGATAATGTCGGCCACGCATTGGCCGCCATCTTCTGACGTCGGGAAACCAACCAACAGGGCGCGGGCAGTTTCCGGCTTTTGAAGAATCCGCACGGTGACTTCCGTGACCACCCCCAAGAGCCCTTCCGAACCGGTGATGACCCCGAGCAAATCGTAGCCTTCAGCTTCCAGATGTTTGCCGCCCAGCCGGATGATCTCACCCTCAATGGTCACCAACTCGACGCCCAGAACATTGTTGGCGGTCAATCCATATTTCAGGCAATGCACGCCGCCTGAATTTTCCGCTACATTGCCGCCGATCGAACAGGCAATCTGCGACGAAGGATCGGGCGCATAATAAAAGCCTTCGGAAGCGACCGCATGGGTGATGCCCAGATTGGTCACCCCCGGCTGCACGACGGCACATCTGTTGGGGTAATCAATGTCGAGAACTTGGTTGAATTTTGACATCACCAGCAGCACGGCATCTTCAAGCGGCAAGGCCCCGCCGGACAGGCTGGTGCCGGAACCCCGGGGCACCACTTTGATGTCCTGCTGATGACAATAGCGCAGCACTTCTGCGACCTGGTCCACCGTCTCCGGCAGAACCACGATGAATGGCAGTGCCTTGTAAGCAGTCAGGCCATCGGATTCGAATACCCGCATCTCATTTTCATCACTCACCACCCCTTCCCCCGGCACGATCTTGCTGAGAGAAGCTATAATTTCCTTACGACGACCCAGAATCGCCTGGTCCAGTTCGGGCATCAACAAGCCGGACATACGGCCTCTCCAAAAGTGGTAAACATTCTTGACCACTTACTACATAGGCGGTTACACTGCAACTCATCCAAAGGTTGGGTGCTCATTTATAGATACAGGCCAATGATCTATTCTCAAGTCGAACATGACAGAACTGCCAAAGAAATCGAGCGCCAAATCGAATCCCTGATTCTGGAGGGGATTTTGCGGTCCGGCGACAAATTGCCCGGTGAACGTGAACTGTCAAAATCATTCAGTGTTTCGCGCCCCATTGTTCGCGAAGCCTTGTCGGCGCTGGAGGAACGAAAACTGCTGATCGCCAAACATGGCGGCGGCACTTATGTGGCCGACGTGATCGGCACAGTGTTCGCAGCGCCTGTGGTCAAGCTGATTGGTTCCAACGCAAAGGCCAAATCTGATTATCTGGAATATCGGCGCGAAGTTGAGGGCATTACTGCGGCGATGGCCGCACAACGGGCAACGGAGGCCGACAAGGCGCTGCTGGATCGCATCATGGAAGAAATGCAGCAGGCCCATAAGGCTGATGATCCCCAGTGGGAAGCCCGCATGGACGTTGAATTTCACAGTGCGATTGGCGAATGCGCCCACAATATCATCCTGTTGCACACCTTGCGTTCCTGCTACCGGTTGCTGTCGGATGACGTCTTTTACAATCGCGAAAAAATTTATGGCGGACCCGGCGCCCGTGACAAATTGCTGGAACAACACCGCAGCATATTTGATTGTGTCATGGGCGGCGATGCTGACGCCGCCTGCCAGGCTGCACAGGATCATATTCGTTATGTCGAGCAGGCAACCCGAGAAGTTGAGCAGAAGGTCGACTGGAATGCGATCAGCCAGTTGAGACTGGCGCAGCGCAACGAAGCCAAAAAGAAAAAACCGTCCCGCCCGAAATCGACTGCCAACAAAGTATCATAATGCAGCACTAAATTGCTGTTCCAAATGGAGTTTTTCCGTGAGCCAACCAAATGTCGGTCTGTTTGTAACCTGCCTGGTGGACCTGTTTCGACCCAATGTCGGCTTCTCTGCCGTTGACCTTCTGGAGCAGGCCGGGTGCCAGGTATCAGTGCCCCCTGCCCAGACCTGTTGCGGACAACCCGCCTACAATTCCGGTGACCGCGCCGACAGCCGCGCCATTGCCGAACAGGTCATCACCGCGTTTGAGAAGTTTGACTTCATCGTCGCCCCCTCCGCATCCTGTGCCGCCATGTTGAAAAAACACTATCCGGAGTTGTTTCAGGGAGACCCTGAATGGGAAGATCGGGTCAAATCCTTTGCCGACAAGGTCTTTGAACTGGTCAGTTTCCTCACCGACGTGATGTTCCTGCAAAAGCTGGACGCAAAATTCGACGGCAGCGTCACCTATCACGATTCCTGCTCAGGATTGCGGGAACTCGACATATCCCGCCAACCGCGCAAATTGTTGAACATGGTCGATGGCGCGGAATTGCGGGAGATGAAAGATCCCGACGTCTGCTGCGGATTTGGCGGCACATTCTGCGTCAAATATTCAGATATCTCCAATTCCATAGTTGAAAAGAAAACCGCCAATATCGAAGCCGCAGAAGCTGACCTGCTGCTGGCCGGAGATCTTGGCTGCCTGATGAACATGGCCGGCAAGCTGGCCCGCGAAGGTAAAACCACCAAGGCCAGACATATTGCAGAGGTGCTTGCAGGACGCCTGGACACTCCAGCCATTGGAGAAGCCAAGTGAAGATTACGACACCCGAATTCAAATCCAATGCGGTCGATGCCCTGGCCAATGAAAACCTGCAGAAAGCCATGGGGCATGTTCAGGTCGGCTTTATCGAAAAACGCCAGGTCGCCGCCGACGGACTGCCCGAATTTGAGCAATTGCGCGACAGTGCCCGCGACATCAAAAACCACACGCTCGCCCATCTCGACCTCTATCTTGAGGCCTATAGCGACAAAGTTGAGGAATCGGGTGGCCATGTCCATTGGGCGCAAACGGCCGAGGATGCCCGCAATATCGTGCTCGATATTTGCCGCAAAGCCGATGCCAAGACCGTCACCAAGGGCAAGTCGATGATATCGGAGGAAATCGGTATCAATGATTTTCTCGAAAAAAAGGGCATTGCCCCCATCGAAACCGATCTGGGCGAATATATCATCCAGCTGCGTGGGGAAGCACCCAGCCACATCATTGCGCCAGCGGTACACGTACTGAAAGAGCAGGTAGAAGAGGACTTTCGCGCCGAGCACACCCATCTGGATATTGATCGCAATCTGGAAGAGCCGGAAACCTTGCTCGATGAGGCCCGCACCGTGTTGCGGCAAAAATTCATTGATGCCGATGTCGGCATAACCGGCGCCAACTTTCTGATTGCCGAAACCGGCACATCGGTGATCGTCACCAATGAAGGCAATGGCGACCTGACCCAGACGCTGCCAAAGGTTCACATCGTTCTGGCCAGCCTTGAAAAGATCACCCCCACCCTGGAAGATGTAAGCCAGATATTGCGGGTGCTGGCCCGTTCGGCCACCGGACAGGAACAATCGGTCTATACGACATTTTCAACCGGGCCACGCCGCGATACTGATGTCGACGGGCCGGAAGAATATCATGTGGTGCTGCTCGACAATGGCCGCACCAATATGATCGGCACCGAATTTCAGGAAATGCTGCGCTGCATCCGCTGTGGCGCCTGTATGAACCATTGTCCCGTTTATCACGCCATTGGTGGCCACGCTTATGGATGGGTCTATCCCGGGCCGATGGGCGCGGTTTTGACCCCATCGCTGGAAGGTGTTGAGAAAGGCGGCAATCTGCCCAATGCCTCAACCTTTTGCGGCCGTTGCGAGAGTGTCTGCCCGATGCGTATTCCACTGCCGAAAATGATGCGCCACTGGCGCGAACGGGAGTTTGAGCGAGGCCTCAATCCAGCCACTCAAAGATGGGGCTTGAAAGCCTGGGCCTGGTTCGCGCGGCGTCCCAAAATCTATGCGCTGGGCGCAGGCATCGCCATGCGCACCATCGCAGCTGTTGCGGGCCGCAAGGGACGGTTGTCATCTCTCCCCCTCGCCGCCGGTTGGACCAAATACCGTGATTTGCCGGCACCGGAAGGCAAAACCTTCCAGCAGCAATGGCGAGCCAAGGGAGGATCGTGACATGACCCCACGTGAAGCCATTCTCGGCAAAATCAGAAACCAGATTTCCGGCGACCAGAAAGACGCCAGCCGTCGCGCAGCTGTCGCCAACAGGTTAAGCAATGCGCCTCGGGGCGTTATTCCCAAACGCGGCCAGCTGGCGCCCGCAAAGCAAAAGGACTTGTTCTGCAAAAAGGCCGAGGCCGTTCAGGCAAGTGTGGAGCGGGTAAGCTCTTATGGAGATATTGGCGAATCAATCGGCACCTATCTGCGAGAAAGAAACCTGCCGCAATCCCTGCGCATGGGGGAAGACCCGCGCTTCGACGGTATCGACTGGTCAAAAGCCCCAAGCCTGACCACCGAAACCGGCCCCAGCGACGGCAGCCACCCGGTGGGATTGAGCCATGCGACCTATGGGGTGGCGGAAACGGGCAGTCTCATCATGACCTCCGGTTCAGATAACCCCACGACGCTCAATTTCCTGCCCGAAAACCACATTGTGATCCTCAACGCCGAAGATATTGAAGGCGACTACGAATCGGTTCATGCTCACATCCGTGAACACTATGGCAAGGGGCGCATGCCGCGCACGATCAACATGATTACTGGACCCTCTCGTTCTGCAGATATTGAGCAGAAACTGCTGCTGGGAGCCCATGGGCCAAGGTCTCTGCACATCATAGTCGTCGATGGCTAAAGGCAAGACCGTCGAACTTGGCAAGGCGCGCATTCCCAAAGACATGCGCGTCTACGCAATCGGCGATATCCACGGCTGTATTGACGAACTGAAAGATCTGCTCAAGCTGATCAAAACGGATCTGAAGAAAAACCCGGTTGAAAAGCACCGGCTCATTTTCATTGGCGACTATGTCGACCGCGGACCAGACAGCAAAGCGGTGATCGACCGGCTGATCAAACTGCGCGAAAAGGGCCACCCGGTGACATTCCTGCGCGGCAATCACGAAGAAAAGTTGATCACCGCCTTTACCGCCATTGACCGGCGCAACATGCCCGGCTTCATCAAATATGGCGGTCCGGAAACGCTGCAAAGCTATGGCCTGACCGGCAAGGCAGTGAACCGAATTCTGGGCAGTCATCCGACCAAAAAAGACTATGAGAGATTTTCCTCCCAGGTGCGAAGCCATCTCGGCAAGGACCATGTGGAATTTCTCACCTCGCTGCCAACATCGACAATCGAAGGTGATTATTTCTTCTGCCATGCCGGGGTCAATCCACGCGCCAGTTTCGACATCCAGCGTGACTATGATCTGATCTGGATGCGTGAACCATTCCTGTCCTGGGACAAGCCGCTGGAAAGGGTCGTCGTCCATGGCCACACCCCGCGCATACGGGTTGGCAAACACCCCCATCGCATCAATGTGGATACGTCCTGCGTTTATGGTAATCTGCTGACAGCGGTCGTGTTGGAAGGTAAATCACAACGTTTCCTGCAAGTACCGGCCAAAGCAAATTACCGACAGGGTGACTGATGTCTCACAGCCCATTGCAAAACAGGGTGTTTCCCGATGGTTCAATCATCGCCACGCCTCAACGCGGCACGATGTATGGCAATCGGGGGGGCCGAATTCACGACCCGGCAAGCCGTCAATTGCACCCCTCCAAACGCTGGGCGACACGGCAATGGATATGCTGTGTTCTGCAATTCAAGCAACGCCGGCGCCCGCTGATGGGTCATGGATATACCGAATTGTTCTTCTTCGATGAAGTGACCGCGCTCGCCGCCGGTCATCGTCCCTGTTTTGAATGCCGCCGCGCCGATGCCGTGCGCTTTGCCCTCGCCTGGCGCAATGACGGCAGCCGTGAAAGAGCCCCGGAAATGGATCGCATATTGCATCAACAACGCGTTGATGGCCGTGACAAAAGAACATTCGAGGCCGATTGGGACGAGCTACCCGTTGGCGCCATGATCCGCCGGAACGGCCAGACCATTGCCAAGGCGCCAAATGGTCCATTGCAATGGTCGTATGATGGATACGAACCGCTCGACACAGAGAGTTTTGAACCCACCAGCGGGCCTCTTGAATGTCTCACCCCCCGCGCCATATTGGAAACACTGTCGAACGGCTACATCCCCCATTGGCACCCAAGCGCCAATTGCTGAAAAGAACGCTCCGGCCATGCCCAGATATGACTTCATCAGCCAGAGACTGTTCGTCCAGGACGATCTGAAAGCGGGAACCATGCTTGATGTCGACCGGGGACAGTCAAATTATCTCGTCAATGTTCTACGGCTCAAAGACGACGCTCCACTCCTGGTATTCAATGGGCGTGATGGCGAATGGCAGGCCCGGCTGCGGCAGTTGGGCCGCAAAAAGGCAGCTCTGGAAGTGGTCAGCCTGACCCGTCCGCAAACGCCTGCCTATGATTTGCACTACCTGTTTGCCCCCCTGAAACAGGCACGGCTGGAATATATGGTGCAAAAGGCGGTTGAAATGGGCGTCGGCGTCCTGCAACCGGTGCTGACCCAATACACCCAGACGCGCAAGCTCAACCTCGAGCGCATGTCGGCCCACGCGATCGAAGCGGCAGAGCAATGTGGCATTCTAAATCTGCCAAAAATCAATTCTCCACTTGGTCTTGAGGAACTGTTGGCGGATTTGCCAACCGAAAGACGCTTGATCTTCTGTGATGAGGGCGAAGCGACCCAAAATCCTCTCACCCCCCTTGAAGGAGTCGAAAAGGGCCCCCTTTCAGTGCTTGTTGGTCCCGAAGGTGGATTTTCGGAAGACGAGAGGGCCCTGCTGCATTCTCACGCAAATGTAACACCTATACCCCTTGGTCCGCGGGTATTGAGGGCTGATACGGCGGCGGTTGCTGCACTGGCCATTATCCAGGCAAGCATTGGGGACTGGCATGACTGACGCTCAAAACTCTTCAAATTCTTGATTTTCCTCTTGCACAAATGGTCCCCTCGCCTGTAGCGATTTGGTGACCAGGAATTGGAGCCAACCGCATGGCCCGCGATACAGTTGATACGACGCCACTGGAAACCCGCCAGCAGCTTCTGGAAGCTCTGGAAGGTGGGTGTAAGCCCAAGGAAGATTGGCGTATCGGCACCGAACACGAAAAATTCGGCTTTTACAAAACCGATTTCTCACCCGTGCCCTATGAGGGTGAAACCGGCATCCGTGCGTTGCTGGAGGGCATGCGCGACAAGACCGGCTGGGATCCAATCATCGATGCCGGCAATATCATTGGCCTGGTGGCAACCGATGGCATGGGCGCCATTTCGCTGGAGCCCGGCGGCCAGTTTGAACTGTCCGGCGCCCCGCTGGGCACGATTCACGAAACCTGTCGGGAATCAAACCGCCATCTGGCGCAGTTGCGCGAAGTGGCCGAGCCGCTGGGATTGGGATTTCTCGGTCTCGGTGGCAGCCCGAAATGGAGTTTTGCTGAAACCCCGCAAATGCCGAAAAGTCGCTACGACATCATGCGCGCCTATATGCCCAAAGTCGGCAGCCAGGGCCTCGACATGATGCACCGCACCTGCACCATTCAGGTCAATCTCGACTTTTCCTCCGAAAGCGACATGCGCACCAAAATGCAGGTTTCCACCAAACTGCAGTCGGTGGCTTCGGCCCTGTTCGCCAATTCTCCCTTTACCGAAGGCCAACCCAATAGACTGCTGTCGTGGCGGTCGGAAATCTGGCGCGACACCGACAATCAACGCGCCGGTTTGCACCAGTTCCTGATGGAAGATGATCTCAGCTTCGAAAAATATGTCGACTGGGCCCTCTCCTGCCCGATGTATTTCATCATGCGCAACGGTTCCTATATCGACTGCACCCACATAACATTCCAGCAATTCATCGACGGTGCGCTCGATGGCGAAGTCGCCAATGAGGGTGACTGGACCAACCATCTAGGAACCCTATTTCCCGATGTGCGGCTGAAAAAGTTTCTCGAAATGCGTGGTGCCGATGGCGGCCCCTGGCGGCGCATTTGCGCCCTGCCCGCCCTTTGGGTCGGATTGCTCTATGATGAGGCAGCCCTTGCCGACGCCAAAACACTGACAGACGAACTGAGCTTTGATGATGTGCGTGCAATGCGCGATGCGGTGCCGACTTCCGGCCTGAATGCCCCGGCTGGCAAGCGCACCACGCTGGATCTGGCGCGTGACATGTTGCAGATTTCCCATAAGGGTCTGACCGCCCGTGGCGCGTTGAACGATCTTGGTGTCGACGAAAATCATTTCCTGGCACCGCTGGACGAAGTCGCGGCATTGGGCGAAACTCAGGCCGAGCGCCTGCTGAAACAGTTCAGCAGCAACTGGGACGGTGATATCGACCATATTTTTGAGGAATACGCCTATTGAAACCAGCTCTGCCAGCCAAAGGCCGCTGCCTGTGCGGTGAGGTCAGTTACGTCTGCACCGCCGCACCGCTCTGGGCTGCCTATTGCCACTGTCAGAGCTGCCGCCTGAACACCGCCTCCCCTGTGACCGCCTATTTCGGCATGGCCGACAATGAATGGGCCTGGACCGGGAAAAAACCGAAACTGTTCGACCGCAATCCCGGCATACGCCGCTATTTTTGCAACTCCTGCGGCACGCCCGTCGCCTACCAGGCTGACAAATTTCCCGGCGAAACACACTTCTATACCGCTGCGCTTGAAGACACATCGGGATTTGAGCCTACCGGACATGTACATTTCGGCGAACATCTGGGTTGGTTTGACACACGCGACACCTTCAACCGCTACAACACCTTCGCCGGTGACAACTGATGGCAGTGCGATATTGATCCCATATCGCGCAACTGCCATGCTGACGAAGCAGGCAAAGAGGATAACCCAATGAATCTCACCGAACTTCTGGTCACCCAATCCAATGTCGACGAAATCAGCGATCGATTTGGCCTATCTGAAGAGCAGGCCCTGGAAGCCATGGCCGCTGTCATTCCGGCATTCTCTGAAGGTTTTAAGAGACAGACCAGCACGCCTGAAGGAGCGACACGATTTATCGAGGCCCTGGCATCGGGCCGCCACGGTCGCTACGCCGAAAATCCAGGCTCTGCATTGGACGATGACGGCATGCAGGAGGGCAATGCCATTCTCGGTCACCTGTTTGGCAACAAACAGGTCAGCCGGGCGGTCGCCAAACAGGCTGCCGCCGAAACCGGCATAAGCGACAGCATGTTCAAAAGCCTGCTGCCGGCCATGGCCTCAATGGCAATGGGTTCCCTGTTCAAAGGCGCCACCAGCAGCAATATCGCGCCTGCCGAAACCAGCAATGCAGGCGGTCTGGAAGACCTCCTCGGCGGCATGCTCGGCGGCGGCGGCGGCGGCGACGGCGGCGGCTCCTCTGCTGGCGGCGGCGGTGGCGGCATTCTTGGTCAGATCATTGAAGGATTGGCCGGCGGATTGTTGGAAGGCGCGGGCAGTGCCACGCGACAGCCAAGGCGCCGCCGCCGCCGCGCACCAACAAGACGCAGTGGTTCGCGCCGACCGACTTCCCTGGAAGATCTGCTGGGAGAAGTTCTGGGAGGCGGCACGACCAAAAAACGGCGCCGTACAACCCGTTCCCGTTCGAAACCTACAACAAGTCGGAGGAGCCCGCGCCGCCGCAGCCGCAGGAATTCAGGGGGTGGCATGCTGGACGGAATTCTCGACGAATTAATAGGCGGCGGCAAAACCCGCCGCGCGTCGCCCGGCCAAACCACCCGCACCACGCCAATGCCCGAACCGAGGCGCCGCACGCGCCGCACCCGCAGCGCACCTGCGGAACCACAAGATGGCGGACTTGGCGATATTTTTGGCGATTTTCTGGAGCCCGGCGGCAATACCAGCTCTAAACAGCGTCGACAGACGGGCAGCATATTTGACGAGTTTCTGGAAGGCTGAAACAGACTGTTTCGCAGCAATACGGCACGAAGACATGTCAACGCGCCGTATTGTGTTTTGCCCCTGTCCGGCTATTGGCTGCTGAGCCGGACCGGGAGCAGGATTTTCCTGTACCCCGATTCAACGGGATCAGATCAAAGACGGCTCGTCTGGCGTGCCCAGAAGCGACGGCGTGCCGCCAGCGCGCGCAGATGAAGCGAAGCATCGCCTTTGAATGACAGGGCCTCGCGTACATCGCCGCGGGTAATCCCCATATCCATCAATGCCCAATCTTCCTGCTTCAGCAATTGCGCAACTTCGCGCCTTTTTTGCTGACGGCGTGCCCATTTTCTGGCAGCGCGAAACAGGTCCTGTGGGCCCGGAATGAAGATCGAAGTTTTCGTCGTGTGATCGGTGTAGGCCATCGTCTTTCTCCGTGTTTGATGGTGTTACCGAACCTATATGAGCCCTCTTGCATCATTTGACCAACGAATGTTATTTATATTATCCATCAACAATCGTGATGAGTTGGAAACCTGCCATGTATTCTCTCGACACAGATCAGCTACGCACATTTCTTGCTGTGGAACAGACACTTAGCTTTACCAAGGCTGCGAACCTGGTTTCAAAAACCCAGTCTGCCGTTTCCATGCAGATTAAAAAGCTGGAGGAAAATATTGGCAAACCGCTGTTTGTCCGCCTGGGACGATCAATTGAACTGACCCCTGAAGGACAAAAACTGGTCGGACATGCGCGCGAGATCATTGACGCCTCTAACCGCGCCATGGCGGCGTTTGATGATGAGGCGGTGCGTGGCAACGTCTATCTCGGCACGCCGGATGACTATGCCGAGCGATTTCTGCCCTCTATTCTGGCTGGATTCACCGAGTCCAACCCTTTGGTGGAGGTCAGCGTCATTTGCCAAAACTCATGGGAACTCAGACGCCACCTGAAATCCGGCGAACTTGACGTTGCAATTGTCACCCATGCCCACGAACGGGGTAACTCCGAGCTAATTCGTCGCGAACCGTTATTGTGGGTTACCTCGGCCCGTCACAATGTCCATACGCGCGACCCTCTTCCGGTGGCGGTGGCGACCAGTCATTGCGATTGGCGCGAAGCTGCGATCACTGCGCTGGAAGCCCAAAAGCGCAATTTTCGCATTCTCTATTCCAGCCATTCTGCAACCGTGGTTGGTGCTGCGGTACTGGCTGGTCTCGCCGTATCGGTGCAGCCGGAATCGGCTCTGCGGCCCGGCATGCTGGTGCTGACGGAAGCTGATGGATTTCCGGCATTGCCGGACGCCGAAATCGGCCTTGAGCGCGGCTTGCGGCAGAAAAATGCCGCCACAGAAGCCCTTGTGCGTCACATTCGACAAAATTTTGACGCCATGCCAGTCCCCGACTACATGGATTCCATTTCGCACGTGACGCCGGACACGATTGGTCGCCCGGCCAAGAATTTCGCCGTATGCGAAGACAATGTGAAAAAAAGGACGGTGAATTGCGGATAAGGCCAATAGACCCTTGGTCCGGGCATGGTAGACAGGGATCATGAATCGCCCTAGTTCCGCCACCTCCAACGCCCTTGAAGTGACAGTCACCGAACTGTCCGGCAGGTTGAAAAAAACTGTCGAGGACACGTTCGGCTATGTCCGGGTGCGCGGAGAAATATCAGGGTTTCGCGGACCTCATTCTTCCGGCCATTGCTATTTCTCGTTAAAAGACGAACGCGCCCGGCTGGAAGCGGTGATCTGGCGTGGACAGGCGGCTAAGCTGAAACATATGCCTGAGGAAGGTCTGGAAGTCATCGCCTCCGGCAAGCTGACCACCTATCCTGGCTCATCCAAGTATCAGATCGTAATCGATAATCTGGAACCTGCCGGCGCCGGAGCGCTGATGGCGCTGTTGGAAGAGCGGCGAAAGAAACTCGCCGCTGAAGGCCTGTTTGAGCCAGACCGCAAGCAATTATTGCCGTTCATGCCAAAGATTATCGGTGTCATTACATCACCGACCGGGGCGGTCATTCGCGATATCCTGCACCGCATCAGCGACCGCTTTCCCGTCCACGTCATGGTATGGCCAGTGCGGGTTCAGGGCGAGACTTCGGGCCGTGAAGTGGCCAATGGGATCTACCAGTTGAACCAGTTGGCACCGGACGATCACCTGCCCCGACCAGACCTGATCATCGTCGCCCGTGGGGGCGGTTCCCTGGAAGACCTTTGGGGTTTCAATGACGAAGCCCTGGTACGCGCAGCCGCAGGTTCAATGATCCCGGTGATTTCAGCCGTCGGCCATGAGACGGACTGGACGCTGATCGACCATGCCGCCGACTGGCGGGCCCCGACACCAACGGCAGCTGCAGAAAAGGCGGTGCCCGTCAAAGCCGATCTGGAGGCCTATCTTGCTGATCTGGGAGCCCGGTTGCGGGGCAGCATGTCGCGTTTGGGCACCAAAAAACGCACCGATTTACGGTCTGTTGCCAGGGGATTGAAGACTCCCGACAACCTGCTGGCCATGCCGCGACGCCAGTTTGACGAAGCAGGCGGCAGACTGGATCGCAGCCTGATCACACGTGTTCACCTTGCCAGAAACCGGTTCGTTCAGGGCGGTAATCGCCTGTCACCCCATTCCCTGACACGCCTGTTGACCGTCAACCGTGAGCGATACGCATCATTGGCCCCAAGGCCACAACGGGCGCTGAGCAAGTCCGTGCAGGCGCGGCGCGACAGGTTCGAGGGATTGGCACGGCTGGTTCGCACCACCGGCATCGAGTCTCGTTTGGCAAATGACCGCCAGCTTCTCAACCGCCTTGCGCCCCAATTGACCAGCCGAATTGGCGCCACCCTTTCGACTCGCAAAGAGCAGTTGGAGCGCAACGAGCGCTTGCTGAACTCCCTTTCTTATCAAGGTGTTCTGGACCGGGGCTATGCGGTGATCCGCAATGATCAGGACGCTCCCATCAACGGTATCAAATCGGTCAAGGCCGGCAATAATCTGTCGATTGAGATGAGCGACGGCCGATTGCAGGTCGTGGCCGCCAAAAAGACCAGCACTTCGAAGCCTGGCGCCAAGCCGCGTCCGGGCAAGGACCAAGGATCGCTGTTCTAGCGTTCAAAAATCAACATGGATTAGGGAGAAAATGGTACGGCTGGAAGGAGTTGAACCATCGACCTCTGGCGCCACAAGCCAGCGCTCTAACCTACTGAGCTACAGCCGCACATTTTCGCTTGCCAAAATCTGCCAAGCTAGCGTGTCATAAGACCAAATTCGGTCAGGGGCAAGCCTGATCATAGGCAGAATTTGGGCATTTTTCCAATAAAAGTGGCGCCTCGGCACCCCTTGGCGATTAACTTTGAATTTCAAAAGTTCTCCGGTCCCTATCAAGATTGTGGATTGTCCCTGCAAAAACCTGTATTTACATTTCGTTAACAAATTCCGGGCTTCCGGGCGTGGCCTGTGAATTGCGAAAGCAGCCCAAATTGGATGGTTGAGTATGGCGCAGACAAATTATCCCTACCTTGATCTCACCGTCCTGCCCGAAATCAGGCCCCATGTCATAACATCCCGCGCCGTTTTGCTGTTTGACAAAGCCTTCCAGACCATTCTTTGGGCAAATGGCGAAGGCGCCAGCCTGTTGGGCTCGCCGGTCCTGCGCGATCTGTTGGATGGCGAACTGGCGATGAACCCCGCAATGCAGCGGCAGATTTCCTCGGCAATTGAGCAACTTGACGATGAGGACGAAGTATCAGCCGTGGTCCGCATCCGCCGTGGCATGCAGTCCAGCCTGCTGGGATTCAGCGTTCGCCACATCGAATTGCCTCAAAAGGACCAAGCCGTACTGATGGTTACGGAAGCCCTTCACGGGCGCGGACGCAGCGTGACGGACATGGCCCGCACGGCTGTGGATTGCCTTGATGGTTACAGCCATGCCTCAGCCATATTGGGCGCGGGCGGCGCGGCTCTGGCCACTTCAGAGCATTTTGGTACGCTGCAGGTCTCCAGCGAAGAATTGGCCAAACTGGCCAACGAGGTCTCAACCGAAGAGGATCGGTTGGTGAAACGCCTGATCGAAACCTCTAATGGCGCGCGCGCTGCCGGTATCGCCAGGCTCAGTGATGACCCGGCCAGCCATATCCTGATCATCGCAGACGCCGGCGGCGAGGTTGGCGGCGATGTAGGCGGCACCGTGCCGGACGAGCCTGCTGTTGAGGTGACACCCCAATCTGCCGTTGAAACGGATGACACCGCCGCCGCCGAAGCTGAACAGGCCGCGCCAGCGGTCGGCGCATTTTCCAACCGTCGCAGCGGTGGCACCAGCGGCCTGGCCCGTTGGTATTTCAAACAACCCCGGCCAGCAGACGAACCCGCTTCCGATGAAAACACCCAGTCGGCTGATGCAGACGACCAGTCGCAGCCTGAAGCGGAGCAAACCACACTGGAAGCAGCCGCATCTGCAGATGATGCAGAAACTGATGTGACGGAAAAAACATCTCAAAAAGATGACATCGCTGCCAATGGCGGGTTGATTCAGGAAACCGAACACACGGAACCGGTGGCTGAAGACACATCAGAGACAGCGGACCAAGTGGACGTTGCTGTCGAAGTCGACACAACAACATCGGATGATGCCTTTGAGTTCACCGCAGGTCCCAAGCCAATTCGATTTGTCTGGGACATGGACGCCGACAACGAATTCCGCTCGGTTTCCGGCGAATTCGCCAAGGCCGTCGGCCCCAACGCCGCTAATGTTCTGGGCCTGACATGGTCAGAGCTTTGCGAACTGCACGAAATCGACAACGGCGATGAAATCACCACACTGTTGAACCAGGGCGACACCTGGTCGGGCAAAACCGTGTTGTGGCCAGTTGAAGGCACCGACTTGCGCGTGCCCGTCGACCTTGCGGGCCTGCCCTCCTATGGCAGGAACCGGATATTTGAAGGCTTCAATGGATTTGGCATTGTGCGCACAGCCGACGCGGTCGTTGATCCTCGTGCCTCTGGTCTCAACCTGGCCAAGCCCAATGACGACTTTGGCCAAGACGAAGAGCCAGCGGCCGCCGATCCGATTGAACCGATCGACTCCGAAGAAGATGAGTCGGACAAAGCGAAGGTTGTTGACCTGGAAACCCGACGGGAATCAAAAACCGAACGGGCCCTGTCGTCTGATGAGCAGGAAACCTTCGAGGAAATTGGTGAAAAACTCACCGACGAAAAAACGTCCTCACCTCACAGCAACGATGAGGATGATGCGGCAGATGACGCCTCATCGGACTTTACGCCTTCAGCATTTTCCGGCCCCTCGCGGAATTCACGGCCGAAAGCCCCTTCAACTCAGACCGCCGCCAGCATCGCCGGCACGCCCGACCACAATGTCGACACATCGATTCTGGCCCGTTTACCCATCGCTGTGCTGGTCTATCGCGAAGCCGACCTGCTCTTCGGCAATCAGCAGTTCTTTGAACAGACCGGTTATGCCGATCTGAGCGAATTGGCCCGGGCAGGTGGCGTCGATGCGTTGTTTGGCGGACCGGCCGACGAAGATGGCAGCATCCAGGGCACGATCTATCACGCGAATGGCAAGCAATTGGACGCCCATGCCAATCTGCAAAGGGTGCCGTGGGATGAAAACCGGGCAATGCTGCTTACCCTGAAACAAGGCGGAAGCGACGACGGCGACGGCGGCGACCGCGACCGCGACGACAGCAATGGTGGCGAGGATAGCGGCGACACCCAAGACGACGGTGACAACAAATCTTCGAGCAATGATTCCGACACAACCGCTGCACATACCGCGGAAATCGTCTCACTGCATGGCACGCCCAGCCGCCAGGACGGACCCACCAGACCGGCTTTTGGCGGTCTTGAGGCGGAAGATCTGCGCGACATTCTCGATACGGCCACGGATGGCGTGGTTATTCTTACCGATGAAGGAATTGTTCGTGCACTGAACAAATCTGCCGAGGCCTTGTTTGACATTGAACCTGACGCAGCACTTGATCAGCCGTTCACCAGATTGCTGGCACCGGAAAGCCACCGCTCGGCAATGGACTATTTGTCCGGCATGTCGGGCACCGGCGTCGCCAGCCTGATGAATGACGGGCGTGAAATCATCGGCAAAACCGCCCAGGGCGGATTGATCCCCTTGTTCATGACCATCGGCAAACTGCAACAGACCGACGCCTGCTGCGCCGTTGTGCGTGACATTACCCATTGGAAAAAAGCCGAGGAAGAACTGCTCAGCGCCAAGAGCGTCGCCGAATCCGCCAGCGCTCAGAAAACCGAGTTCCTGGCCAAGGTCAGCCACGAAATCCGCACCCCGTTGAATGCAATTATCGGCTTTTCTGACATCATGATCGAAGAGCGGTTCGGCAAAATCGACAACGACCGGTATCGTGGTTATCTGCGCGATATCCACCGCTCCGGCAATCATGTGCTGGAATTGGTCAACGATCTGCTCGACATTTCCAAGATTGAAGCCGGCAAAATGGAGCTGGAATTCGATGCCTGCGACCTGAATACGACGGTCTCCGAAACCGTCGCGCTGACCCAACCGGATGCCAATAAGGAGCGGATCATTATCCGCACCAGCCTGTCCGCGGTCGTACCAAAAGTCGTTGCCGATCCGCGCAGCCTGCGCCAGATCATTTTGAATCTGGTATCCAATTCAATCAAATTCACCAAGCCTGGTGGCCAGGTAATCGTCTCCACCGTTTATGAAGAATCCGGCGAAGTGGTTCTCAGGGTACGCGACACCGGCATCGGCATGGGCGAGTTGGAACTCGCACGGGCCCTGAAACCCTTTCAACAGGTGAATGCGGAAACCAATACCCAGGGAACCGGACTCGGCCTGCCGCTGACCAAGGCAATGGTGGAAGCCAATCGGGCACGATTTGAAATTGAAAGCACGCCCGAAGAAGGCACGCTGGTGGAAATTTATTTTCCAAATCAACGGGTACTGGCAGATCGCTGATTGGGTTGCGTCTCGGCAGAGAGAACAATGAACCCGCCGACATTTGTCAAACCCACCGATGATCCGCCTCTGCACGAGCAGTTTAGAAACATTCCAAGATACTGGTTTTCATACGGTTTTTCTTGACCCGGCATGGGTCAGTTTCTATGCACGGGAAGGCGGTTGGCACCACTATCCCCAACCCCACCCAGTCAGCATCGTGCGGACTGCTTGAAACCGACAAGAAGGGCAAGATGCCTAACAAGGTTGTTCCCTCTTCCATCTCCAACTGGCAGGATCAATTGGCCGCAAGTCTGCCTGTTATCGGTCTGGCACTATTTTTGGCGCTGACGATCTTACCGGTGCTGGCCCTGCTGTGGATTGCCGCCGCATCGAGTGGCGAGAGCTGGCAACACCTGCTGAATTATGTCTTGCCGCGATCTGTCTGGGATACGGCGATACTGTTGCTTGGCGTCGCCATGGGCACCACCATTTTGGGGGCCGGATGTGCCTGGCTCACCTGTATTTACGAATTTCCCGGGCGGCGTTTCTTTACTTGGGCGCAAGTCCTGCCGCTTGCCGTTCCCACCTATATTGCCGCCTATACCCATGTGGAATTCTTCGACTATTCCGGCCCGGTTCAGAGCAGCCTGCGGGACCTCTTCGGATTTGCCACCTCCCGGGACTATTGGTTTCCGGACATAAGAACCCTGGGGGGCGCCGGGTTCATCTTTTCACTGGTGCTCTATCCTTACGTGTTTCTGACCAGCAGGCTTGTGTTCTCGATGCAGGGCGCATCAGCCCTTGATGTGGCCCGATCGCTTGGCGCCGGACAGTTTGAGCTTTTCTGGCGCATCGCCCTGCCAATGGCCCGGCCGGCGGTTGCAGCTGGGGTCGCCCTGGCCCTGATGGAAACGCTCAACGACATTGGTGCCGTCGAGATCCTCGGTGTGAGAACACTCACCTATGCGGTATTTGAAACCTGGCTGAACCGGGACAATCTGGTAGGCGCCGTGCAATTGGCCCTTTTGACCCTGTTGGTCATCGCCGTGCTGATCTGGATCGAACGGCGCGCCCGACGGCACCGCTCCTACGCCACGGCGGCCCGCGAACGCCCCGCCTCGCTGATCGAACTGTCGCCAGCAAAACGGGCCCTGTGTCTGCTGGCCTGCAGCACCCCACTGCTGTTTGGCCTTGTTATACCTCTGTGGGTATTGGGGGGCTATGCCCTGCGCAGGCTTGGAAGTGCCTTTGACCCGGACATGTTGGCTGCGGCAGCCAATAGTTTCCTGGTGGCAATCGCCAGTGCAACGCTGGCGACAATTGCTGCCTATTGTATCCTGCAATATGGCCGAATTACCCAGAAGCCGGGCGTCAGCACAATCGGCCGCATTGCCAGCCTGGGCTATGCTGTGCCGGGAACCGTGCTGGCCGTTGGTCTTCTGATCCCGCTGGCCGGGTTTGACAACTGGCTCGACGGCCTGATGCGCGATCAGTTTGGCTATTCAACCGGCCTGCTGTTCAGTGGTTCTGTCGCAATCATCATCTATGCCTGTTCCCTGCGTTTCATGGCCATTTCCTATGGCACGATCGAAGCTGGTTTTCTGCGGGTGTCCCCAAGCATCGACATGGCGGCAAGGGCGCTGGGACGCAATCCGCGCGAAATGGCCTGGCAGATTCATCGCCCGATCCTCACCCGGGCCATGTCAATTGCGTTTCTGCTGGTCTTTGTCGACACCATGAAAGAACTGTCCGCCACCATATTGTTGCGGCCGTTCAACTTCGAGACCCTGGCGACATTCATCTATGACCGGGCCTCGCAAAGCGCCCTGGAAGACGCTGCCCTGGCTTCAATCGTCATCGTGCTGATCGGATTTGTGCCGGTATTGTTTTTGACCAGGCTGTCAAAAACCATTTAGGGCCGTTTGCGTGCAAAAAAAAACGCGGGCACTGGGCCCGCGTAAAAAAGTTAGTTAATTTGCTGTCAGGGTGTAGGGGTCGTGTCTAAGTAAACTCCAGATAATAAGTTCAGATGATCTTGATCACCATGCGCTTGTTGAGGCCCACTTTGAGGCTCAGGAATTAAACCCTGCTTGCCAAATTTGTTAAAATTTTAACGATCTCCAATTGTTGGATGGCAAGGTAAATTTCTTGATCACCTTTGATTAACCACTGCCGTTAAGACTGCAGCTGCGGCAGGTCCTCAAACAGCTCCAATGCCTCGGGATTGGCCAACGCCTCCCGGTTTTTAACGGTTCGTCCATGGACGATATCGCGCACCGCCAGTTCGGTTATCTTGCCCGACTTGGTGCGTGGAATATCTTCAACAGCGATAACTACCGCTGGAACATGACGTGGCGATGCACCTGTGCGGATCTTCAGCTTGATCGCCGAAGTCAAATCATCATCCAGGACTACGCCCTCAGCAAGTCGGACAAACAGCACGACCCGCGTATCATTGTCCCACTGCTGACCGATGCACAAAGCTTCTTCAACTTCGGCCATTTGTTCGACCTGATTGTAAATTTCCGCCGTGCCGATGCGAACGCCGCCCGGGTTCAGCGTTGCGTCTGATCGCCCATGGATGACCATGCCGCCCCGTGGAGTCCATTCGGCAAAATCTCCATGGCACCAGATATTGTCGAACCGTTCAAAATAGGCGGAATGATATTTAGCGCCATCAGGATCGTTCCAGAACTTGATCGGCATCGACGGAAAGGATTTTGTGCAAACCAGTTCGCCCTTTTCCTCGCGCACCGGCTCGCCATCATCGTTCCAAACTTCCATCGACAGACCCAGGATCGCCCCCTGTATTTCCCCCGAATAGACCGGTTGCCACGGAACCGCGCCGACGAAACAAGCGACAATATCGGTCCCGCCAGACACCGATGCCAAATGAACATCCTTTTTAATGCCGTCATACACGAACCGGAAATTCTCCGGCGACAACGGCGAGCCGGTAGATGCAATCGCCTGGACGCTCGACAGATCATGGGTATCGATGGGTCTTGTGCCGGAATTGCGCACCGCGTCGATGAATTTTGCCGACGTGCCGAAAAAGGTGAATTCTTCCTCGCTGGCATAGTCGAAGATCGCATTGGCGTCGGGATAGAACGGTGACCCGTCATACAACATCACCGTGGCTTCCGCTGCCAGGGCAGAAACCAGCCAGTTCCACATCATCCAGCCACAGGTGGTGAAGTAAAACACCCGGTCGCCCGGCCGCACACCGCAATGGAGAACCTGTTCCTTCAGATGTTGTATCAACACGCCTCCCTGGCTGTGAACGATACATTTCGGCACGCCCGTGGTACCCGATGAAAACAGGATATAGAGAGGATGGGAAAATGGCAGAGGGGCAAATTCGACTTCTGTGGCTTCATAACCATCGAGAAAACTCTCCAGCGTTACCGCCCCGGCCAATTGCCGGCAAATCTCTTCGCCGCCACCGATATAGGGCAAAATGACGGTTTTTGTGGCCGTCAGTTGCGGTGTGATGGCCGCCAACTTCCCGGCAACGTCAATTTTCTTGCCGTTATACCAATAGCCATCGCAGGCAATGAACAGCACTGGTTCAATCTGGCCAAAACGGTCGACAACGCCCTGCTCGCCAAAGTCCGGTGAACAGGAAGACCAGATGGCGCCAAGGGAATTGGCCGCCAACATGCAGGCAATGGATTCGGCCATGTTCGGCACCATTGCAGCAATACGGTCGCCATTCTTGACACCATGGGCAACAAAGGCTTGCTGCAGGCGCGACACCAGATCATGCAATTCGTCCCATGACAGGGTAAGCCGCAGCTTGTCTTCTCCGCGAAAAATGATAGCTGGCTGATCGCCGCGTCGCCGCAACATGTTTTCGGCAAAGCTCAAGCTGGACTCGGGAAAAAACTGAGCCCCGGGAAGTTTGTCAGCATCGCTGATGACGGCATCGCCTTTCTCACCGACTATTCCGCAAAAATCCCACACGGCACTCCAGAAATCTTCCGCAGAATTGATCGACCAGTCATGCAATGCCTGAAAGTCCAGAAAATCGATTTCAACGCGCTCGGTGCAGAAATCGGCAAAATCCCGCATCCGGGAGTTCGCCACCCGCTCCGGGCTGGGGGTCCAAAGAGGCGGTTTTATGGAAGTTGAGTCCTGATTCATGTCGCTTTCGCCAGATTTTTTGACCGTTTGGCCTTATTCACCCTTTGCCCTGTGATTGGCAAGATCAATAATACCGTATCAAACGACCAACCACCGACCACCGGGGTGGCAGATCATTCTATCAACATGAAATCCGGGGTACTTTTCACTCAAATATCGCATTTGTGACATCTAACTGTTCTCAAACTTCGCCGCGCGACATATGCTGGCCAGGTCCAAAAACGACCGGCCAGCTGATTTGGTTTTGACTGAATGACCTGCGGCCGAGAGGCAGATTATATGACAACCAGAACCGGGAAATTGGCAATCGCGATGACGATCTTCGTCATCATCGCGATTTTTGCAATTCCCAATCTATTGTCGACCACCTATGTCAAACAGCGCATTGCTGACCAACTGTCTCAGCTCTCCGGACGACAGGTGGAACTGCAGGGCAGCAGCAGTATTTCCCTGCGGCCCTATCTCGGCGTGTCCTACGACAATGTGATTATCAGCGATGAGGCCGACCTGAGCGGCAAGCCGTTGATCCTCATTGATGAATTTCGCGCCAAGCTCGATCTTTTCGCCGCCCTGTTTGGCGATGCAGAGCTTGCGGAAATTGAGTTTATCCGGCCACATTTCCATTTGCGCATCGATGAAAGCGGACGCCGCAACTGGTCGGCTGACAAAGGCAGGATCGGCGCTGCAATCAACGATACAGAAGCGGCCAACAGTCTGCGCCTTGGCACCGTCCGCATTGAGGACGGCATTCTTGAACTGACGGACGAACAAAAACTTGCCACCAGCGAGTTCACCGCCATCAACGGGCAGTTTTCCTGGCCTGACAGCAATGCTGCGGCAAACACCCAGATATCTGCGGTCTGGCGCGGAGAGATCATCAACCTGGCCGCCAGTGTTGCAAATCCGTTGACATGGTTGCAGGGCGGCGCATCAGAAGTCTCGGTAAAGATCGATTCCAATCCACTGAAACTGGCCTTTGACGGTTTCTGCGACGGTGCCACCCACAATTTTGAGGGCACTTTGAGCATGGCGACGCCATCTTCAAAACGCTTTGCCGACTGGGTGGGATGGCAACTTCAGGCGCCCAAAAAACTGGGGTCGTTTTCTGTTTCCGGCGAAACCGTCTTTCAAAACAACAGCTTGGAATTCCCCGACGCCCTGGTTGCGCTGGAAAGCCATACCGGCAAGGGTCGGCTGCAACTGGGTTTACGTGACGACCAGATGCTGACGATCAACGGCACCCTGGCGTTTGAGACAATTGCGCTTCCCGATATTCAAAGCCTGCTTCTGGCTCAGGCGGACGGGGCGGAGCCCGGTTCAAAGTTCGAACTTTCTTTTCTCGATGGCGTCGCATTGGACGTCCGACTGTCTGCCGACACGGCGACAGGTGCCCCCTTTGCAATGACCGGCCTTGCAGCCGCCATCATCGTCAATGATGGCAGAGCCAGCTTCGATATCGGAACCGCCAAGGCGATAGGCGGTTCGGTGTCCGGTTCCGTCAGTCTGCAGGCGCAGGACAATTCTGTCGCCATTTCAGCCGATATCGTTGGCAATAACATCGAGCTGGATCAATTGTCTGAAATATACCGCGAAAAGGGCGTCGCCCTGCAGGGACGTGGGGACATTACAATGAAGCTGAAGGCCGTCGGTGATGATATCGAAGGCCTGATGCTGCGGCTCAATGGCGAAGGTCGTGTCAGCGGCAATGAGGGAACGCTTAACGGCTGGGATCTGCCGCAACTCTACGAAACCACTTTGGCCGGCTCCGATTCAGTCGCCCGCGTGTCATCCGGCGTAACAGAATTCAACGAAATCAACCTTGGCTACTTCATCGCCAATGGTACCGCCTTCATGCGCGACAGTTTTATTAAAACTCCAGATGTCGATGTCAGCCTCAAGGGGCGCATTGACCTGGTTCGCTCCACATTGGCGCTGCGCGGCCACATAAAGAGCAACAAATCTGACTTTCAAGATCAGGCAGATCTGCCTTTCTTTATCGGTGGCACCGCGCTGTCGCCTCTGTTTGTGCCCTTACCGACCTCCATCAGGCAGCCACCAACACAGCCGCCTCCTGAGAAGGCAACGGGTGATCAATAGCAGTGGGAAGTCGGATCAGTTCATCAACACGGCGTCTTTGCTCGTGTTAATGGCCGTATCCAGCATGGATTGCTGAATCTCATTAAACGCATAGAGTTCGGTTTTACCGGCGACGCCCTTCAACTGATAGTCGCCGATACTTGTCCAATCATCGGGTTGCAAAACGGCGATTTCTCTTGTTGCCAACGCCTTTGAATCCACCGCCTTAGTGAGGGTTTCGATCCGTTCCACCTCATTGATGGTCGGGCCAATTACCGAAAATGACAGGCGGGAAGCCACACCAATATTGCCAAACATGACCTTGCCGACATTCAGACCAATGCCGAAATCAAACTCCGTCATGCCTTCAGATTTGCGGCGTTCATTGGTTTCTTTCACACATTGCATTGCCTTTTCCATAGCAAGAGTTGCCTGGCCAATGGCCTTTGCCTTGCCCTTCTCGTCGTCAAACGGGAATATGGCCAGCACCGCATCGCCGATAAAATCCAATACCTCGCCACCGAACTCAATCGCCGGTCCGGCAGTACATTCGAAATAGTCATTGAGCAGGTTGAGAAAAGCTTCCGGCGACATGGTGTCGGCCAGTTCTGTCGAACGGCGCATGTCGGAATACCAGACCACCGCTTCTGTTTCCCGGCCATCGCCCAGCTTGATCGCACCATCAAGCACTTCGCGCCCGGCATGTTTGCCAAGATAGGTTTCGGTGATGTTGAGGGCAATTCTGTTCTGCACGACATTTTTGCAAGCGGCTGCCAGCCGCCGCTGTATCTTCTTCAACGCCGCCAGATCATCATCAGAGAAACCTCCCGGTCGATCGCTGGACCACATCACCAGAATACCAGCGTTCATCTTGGTGTTGCGAACCTGGGTTTCATCAAACGCGGTAGCAATCAGCAGATAATCCGTATGCCCCTCTTCGATAAGCTCTTCCAGCACCGCAAAGTCGGTCATCTTGTTGGGACCGTCCAGATTGCGCCGCAGGGTGTCCAACTGGTTTTCCAGTATGAAGTGCATCGGGCTGGTCAGCCATTCCTCGGAGACGTTGTCCTGGTGGGCAAACTGGCTGAATTCCGTCTCTTCGCCGCGGCGCCAAAGCACGGTTTCGGCCTGAAACAGGGGATGCAGGGTCGGCCACATCAGACGGCACCGGCTAAGCGGCACACCAGCAGCAGTAAGGCGCAGGCAAACCTGGGTAAAAAGGTCGACAATATTCGGCTGCGCCAATGCCTGGTCGATCAGCCACTCGCCAATTTCCGTGATGAGGGTGCTTCGGTTCATGATATCATTCCAACAGGGACTTTTCCCTATGTCGGTGTCACGAACCCTATTTTCAAGTCACGTCGCTATCAATATTAGGCCTGCGCGGCCAATTGCTCCGTCCGCATCCGACGCACTTCCTGTCGCTTCAAAGTGATGGACGCAACGATGACGCCTGTTGCAACGGCGGCCACCAATATCGCGCAAACGGCGTTGATTTCAGGTGTCACCCCAAGGCGGACCTGGCTGAAAATCTTCATCGGCAAAGTGGTGGCTCCCGGCCCGGAGTTGAACTGGGCGATGACCAGATCGTCCAGTGACAGGGTAAAGGCCAGCATCCACCCGGCGGCGATGGAAGGGGCGACTATCGGCAGGGTGATTTGCGCAAATGCCTTGGCCGGCGTGGCGCCAAGATCCAGCGCCGCTTCTTCCAGCGACCGATCAAAACTGATCAGCCGCGACTGCACGACGATGGCAACAAAACACATGGAAAAAGTGATATGAGACAGGATGACCGTCGTCATGCCGCGATCCATGCCCATGGAAACGAACAGCAATAACAGGCTCAGGCCGGTGATCACCTCGGGCATCACCAAGGGGGCATAGATCATGCCGGAAAACAAAAACCGCCCCCTGAAGACATTGTACCGAACCAGCGCCAACGCAGCCATGGTGCCCAGGACCGTGGCGATTGTTGCCGATACCAACCCCACCCGGATGGTCACCCATGCGGCATTCATCAGACCTTCATTTTGAAAGGCCTGGACATACCATTGGGTGGAAAATCCCGCCCATACGGTGACCAGCTTGGACGCGTTGAAAGAATAGACGATCAAAATGACAATCGGGATATAGAGAAACGCAAAGCCCAAAACGACTGAGGTAATGTTGAAGGGAGTCCAGGATTTGTTCATCGTTCCCGCTCCCTGGCTCTGGCCTCACTGCGTTGAAACAGCATGATTGGAATGATCAGGATCAACAGCAGGATAACGGCTACTGCAGAAGACACCGGCCAGTCCCGGTTCTGGAAGAACTCGTCATAAAGCGTCCGGCCAATCATCAAGGTTTCCGAGCCCCCCAACAGGGATGGAATGACGAATTCACCGACGGTTGGGATGAAAACCAGAAAACACCCGGCAATCACGCCGGGCATCGACAGCGGCCAGGTGATCTTCCAGAACGCCTGACGGCTGGTGCAGCCCAGATCATTGGCCGCCTCCAGCAGCGAATGATCTTGCTTTTCAAGATTGGCATAGAGCGGCAACACCATGAAGGGCAGATAGGAATAGACGATGCCGATATAGACCGCGACATTGGTATTGAGGATGGTCAGTGGCTCAGCGATGACACCTAAAGAAAGCAGCAACTGGTTCAGCAGGCCTTCCTTTTTCAAAATGCCTATCCAGGCATAGACCCGGATCAGAAACGAGGTCCAAAACGGCAGGATCACCAGCATCAGCAAGGTTGGACGCCAGGCACGCGGAGCACGTGCCATGCCATAGGCCAGCGGATAGCCGATCAGCAGCGTCAGAAAGGTCGAAATCACCGCGATCTGTAGGCTGGAAATATAGCTTTTCCAGTACAGCGAATCTTCAGTGATGAACAGATAATTGGCAATCGAAAACTGCCGGATATCCTGCCACCAGCCCAGCGGACCATCCCAGAAATCCATTGTCGGCAAATAGGGAGGCTGGGCAATGGCAGGCTCTGAGAGCGACAATTTGGCGACCAGAACAAATGGCGCAAGGAAAAACACCAGCAACCAGAAATATGGAACCCAGATTGAGCTTTTGGCCAGGATTGCACGGAAGGTGTTCTGCATCAGGAGGCCAATATCAGTGCCGCGTCAGGCTCAAATGACACCCACACCCGGTCTTCCCAGGTAATGTCCCGGGTTTCAGAAAGCGTGCGGTTCAAAACCGATACTTTGGCAAATTCACCGGTATCCAATTTCACCTTGTAAATCGTCAGATCGCCAAGATAGGCAATGTCCCAGACGGTTGCGGCCAGACGGTTTGAGGTTTTTGGCTTTTCCAGGGAGATGGACAGCTTCTCCGGCCGCGTTGCCAGCCAGACGTCGTCCCCGGAAGCAATGCTACCGGTATGATTTACCTTCAGCGCATCTCCCATCGGGGTTGCCAGTGTCACCACACCCTTGCTTGCCTTTTCAACCTTGGCTGACACCAGATTTATGTTGCCGAGAAAATCCGCCACATAGCGATTGTTTGGCCGTTCATACATGTGGGCAGGTGGATCAACCTGAACAATCTTGCCCTGCTGCATCACCGCGATCCTGTCGGCCACCGTCATTGCCTCTTCCTGATCATGGGTCACGATCATGAAGGTAATGCCGAGTTTCTCCTGCAGGTCGACCAGCTCAAATTGAGTTTCTTCGCGCAGTTTGCGGTCCAGTGCCCCCAGCGGCTCATCCAGCAGCAGGAGTTTGGGTTGCTTGGCCAGCGATCGTGCCAAGGCCACCCGCTGCCGCTGACCGCCGGACAATTGGTCTGGCTTGCGCCGGGCGAAGTCCTGCATTTTCACAAGCGTCAGCATTTCCGTCACACGGTCGGCTATCTCGCCCTTTGGCATGCCCTCCTGTTTCAAGCCGAAGCCGATATTCTTTTCGACATTCATATGCGGAAACAGGGCGTAGGACTGGAACATCATATTGACCGGCCGCCGGTATGGCGGCGTCGAGGACAGGTCTTCTCCCCCCAGAAAGACGGCCCCCTCGGTGACTTCCTCGAAGCCTGCAAGCATGCGCATCAAGGTGGTCTTGCCACAGCCGGACGGCCCCAGAAGGGCAAAGAACTCACGCTCGTAAATGGAAAGGGACAAATCATCGACGGCGGTTACCGCACCGTAGCGCTTGGTCACATTGCGAAACTCGATGAACGGAGAGGCTTCAGCGTCTTCCCACGGCTGATAGATGCGCCGCTGCTGGCTGGATTTCTCACTCATACGACATGACCCGATTGACAAAGGGCCGCTGAAGCGGCCCTTTGATCGTTGAAGGATTAACCGAGCTATTGCCCGGTTTTGATTTTTGTCCACTCACGGTTGACCAGACGCGTGTTACGCGCGCCCCAGGGCGTAGTGACATACAGTTTTGCCAGGGTGGCCGCGTCAGGATAGATGGCCGGATCTTCAACCACATCCTTCTCCAATAGCTCCGTGGAGGCCTGATTGCCATTGGCGTAATAGACATAGTTGGAAGCCTTGGCGATGACGTCCGGACGCATGATGTAGTTGAGGAACTCGTGGGCTTCATCAACATTTTTTGCGTCCGACGGAATGGCCATCTGGTCAAACCACATCAGAGCACCCTGCTCGGGAATGGAATAGCCAACTTCAACGCCAGCGTCTGCTTCTGCGGCACGGTCACGGGCCTGGAAGATATCGCCCGACCAACCAACAGTCAGACAGATGTCACCATTGGCCAGCGCGTTGATATATTCAGAGGAATGAAACTTCTGAACATTGCCACGGATCTTTTGCAGTGCCGCAGCACCTTCTCGCAGTTCATCAGCGTCCTTGCTGTCCGGATCCTTGCCCAGATAATTCAACGCAGCAGGAACCAGTTCAGCCGGCGCGTCGAGAATGTGGATGCCGCAATCCTTAAACAGGGCGATTTTTGCGGGGTCAAACACAACGTCCCAGGAGGTAATTTCGCCGCCCAGGCGTTCTTTCGCAGCCTTGATATTGTAGCCAATTCCCGTGGTGCCCCACATGTAGTTGATGGAATATTTCTGGCCCGGATCGTAGGCTTCGGTACGCTTTTGGATTTCCGGCCACAGATTCTTGGCATTTGGCAATTTGCTCATGTCCAGCGGCTGGAACACACCCGCTTGAATCTGCCGAGCCAGAAATGTGCCTGAAGGAACCACCACATCATAGCCAGTGCCCCCGGCCAGAAGTTTGGTTTCCAGAATTTCGTTTGAATCAAACACGTCGTAGACGATCTTGATACCGGTTTCCTTGGTGAAATCAGCCAGAATACTTTCATCAATATAGTCTGACCAGTTATAGACATTGACGGTTCTTTCCTGCGCCTGTGCAGCGCAGGAAAGCGCGACCGCAGCAGCGGTCAGTGCCAGGGTTTTGGCGATATGTTTCATTGAATAACTCCCGATTTTCAATTTGTTTTTTGGCGCGCATAAGCGCTTGGTAAAAGCTTAGTTCAGTCCTGAATTAAAATGCAAACAGATTTCATCCTACAAATATGTGCGTCTCTCCAGAGGCGAGACATCGTCGCGGAAACCATCAATTTCAGCTTGCTTGATTGCGACAAGATTGTCCCGCATCTGTTGTCCCAGCGCGCTGGCCGCAAATTCGCTGTTTTTGAACAAATCGAGTGCAGCTTGTTGGGCATCCGGCAGGCTTTCGCCCCGGTTCGGCGTCGCCTCCTCATAGGCATTGCCGACAAGCTCGGCAGGAGGCTCCTGAGCCACCTGCAGACCTTCATCGATGCCCTGCAGGATGGCGGCCAGAACGAGATACGGATTGGCATCGGCCCCCGATACGCGGTGTTCCAACCGCTTGGCCACATCTGGTGCCGCTGGCAATCGCACCGAAACAGATCGGTTGTTGGCACCCCAGTTTACCCGGGTCGGAGCATAGGACCCCGGCGCCATGCGGCGAAATCCATTGCGCGTATTGACGAAAACAAGCGCCATTTCCTGCATGCTGGAAAGCAATCCTGCCACCGCATGGCGCAGGCGCCCGTCGCCTTCTGCGCCGGCGAATATGTTCTTCCCGTCTTCATCCAGCAGGCTGGCATGGACATGCATGCCATTGCCCGGCTGGCCGATCACCGGCTTGGCCATGAAAGTGGCTTCATAGCCGTTCATCCGGGCGCATTCCTTGACAATCCGCTTCAACAAAATCACGTCGTCGGCGGCTCTCAGGGCATCGGCCCGGTGATTGAGATTTACCTCATACTGGCCGAGACCGGCTTCCTTGACGATCGTGTCGACCGGCAGACCGGCCCATTTGGCGGCATTGCGAATATCCCGGAAAACAGGCGCCTTTTCTGCCAGGGCATCAAGCCCGTACATGAATTGTGCGTCCGGCATTTCTTCGTGTGAGGCCATGACGAATGGTTCGCCGGAACTGGCCGGTGACTGCAGCAGATGAAATTCCAGTTCAAAAGCACAAACCGCAGACAAGCCCCGCGCTGACAATCTACCAACAACCTGCTCCAGGACGCTGCGAGAGCAGCCACCAAAAAACTGCCGTTCCGGCGTCAGGGTCTGCAGCAGGATTTGTGCAGTTGTTGCAGCTTCTGCCGAGTCCGACTTTTCGGAAGCTTCTGTTGGTCCCCAAGGCACTGCACTGAGCGTATGGGGAACGGCCATGCAAAACCCGTCCAGGTCACCACTGGAGATATGCAGACCCGTGTCTTCGACTTCGTTGCCCCATACATCCAGTCCATGCAGGGACAGGGGAAAGTTCACCCCGTCAGAAAAGGCCTTTTTGAGGCTCGCCACCGGCGCCCATTTGCCCCGCACAATGCCGTTGGGGTCGACCAGCACAAGCTCAACATAGTCGACATTTGGATGGTTTTTGAGAAAGTCTTCAAGCAACGCCACAAAGTTCACGTCATAAAATTAGCAACGCGACTGTCATGACGTGCAATCATCGGATGAGTCAATTCCATAAAAAAGGCCGCCTGAGGCGGCCTTTTTGAAAATTGGTGAAAAAGCTCTACAGCGAACCGGCAAATTTTGCGATGGCGCGCTGATAGGCGGAAGATGCGTTCCACTCGTTGAGCACGGCAAAATTGTGGGTGCCCGGCTGATAGCTCTGACCCGGTTGCCACCCATAGGCGCGCAGGTAATTGGCGGTAGACGCCAGCACATCCGGCACCGAACGGATCAGGTCACGCCGCCCATTGCCGTCAAAATCGACACCGAAGCGCACATAATTCTTGGCCATGAACTGTGTCTGGCCGATTTCTCCGTGGCGCGCACCGCGCATCTGTTTGCGGGAAATCCACCCCTTATCGATGATCATCAAGGCCGCCATCAGATTTGGACGGAAAAAGTCAGAACGCCGACAATCGTGAGTCAACGATGCCAGCGACGTGACGATGTCATGTTTGCCGGTATAACCGCCAAATGCCGTCTCCATGCCCCAGATTGTCGCCAACACTTCGCGCGGCACGCCGTATTTTCTTTCAACCCGATCAAAGGTTTTGCGATAGCGTTTCAGCTTCGAAAGCGTCGGGCCTCTCAAGCCCTTTGTCTTCTTGGCGTAGAAACTGTTGAAATTCGACTTTGCCCGCTTGAAGCTTCGGTTGACCCTGCGGTCATACTTGATCACGCCAGCAGAATATTTGGTGCTGGCGAGAGCTGCCAGACCTTTCCTGCCAATCCCGGCAGCCTTGGCTTCCTTGGCAAAGTCACGCTTGAAAGCTGCAAAACCCTTGCCGGAATTGCTGCATTGCGCTGCCATGGCGGGGGTTGCAACCAACACGGCAAACATCGTCCCAACAAGCACTAAACTTCTATTTCTCATCCCAACCTCATTGCTTGTGATTCTCTTGCGACACCTACAAGTCATAAGTGAATCAGTGAAGATTCAGCACCAGTATCGCGACAACATTATGACTTTACAATGGTGTAATCGCTTAACTAACGATCATGTGAGCCCATAGGCGCCAAATCCCTGCACCAGTTCATCCAAACCCAGTGGTCGGGTCAACGGTGGTGCCGATCTGGCGATGCAATCTTCCCGCTCGCACAACCGGCAGGATGGTCCGATGGCAACCGGCGCCTGGGCCTGAACATCAGGCAGTAATTGGGCATGGACAATCGCCCTTGCATGGTGGTCGGAGGTTTCGACCACAACAGCCCCACGCTTTGGTTTTTCCTGAGCCTTGGCTCGCACCAATGCGGTTGCATGATGATCTTCAATACCAAGCAGAATTGCTGATCGCTTTGTCCGTTCACCTGGCCCGACAGCCGGCCCTTCTACCGTGCTGGACAGGGTGACATAAACATCGCCTTGGGGATTGATCACCCGCTCTGCAATAATCTGATCCGGCAGGGCAAAGGCTGCGTGGGCCGCCAGTTTGGGACAATTGCCACCAAAACTGGATGCGGGAAAGCCCTTGGCCCCCATCCGCCTGATGACATTGCCTGCCTGGTCCACCTCCATCATGAAGAAGGGCAGACCGGGCCGCTTGTCCCCACTCTTGTCCTGCAGGGAAACCAACCGCTGGGCGACCTGACCAAAACTCACTTCGAACCGGCTGGCCAGGGCGATCATGTCATATTGCAACCGTTCTGCGACGCGCTGGAACCGATCATAGGGCATCAAAATGGATAAAGCGGCGTAACGGGCCAGCTCAAAACGTGCCAGCCGCACCGCCTCATCCCCCTTCACCTTCAGCAGTTCCACCTCCTCATCGAGAAGCGCTCCCTCCCGCAACATGACCAGTTCCTGGGCCAGCAATTCAGCCCGCTGGGAACGCGGCAGACGTTCGGACAAAAACAGCCGATGGGAATGGCGGTCAAATCGCTTGCGCCAGACTGGCATGGTCTCGACCGGCAGCACCTGAACGGCAATGCCGTGGTCGGCACGCAACAGATTGTACAAAGCCGCCATGGTGCCCTGGTGATCCCCCAGGGCATCGCGAATGCGCAACGCCGCCCGTTCCAGCGCCGGAAAGCACCAGGGAACCGTTTCAAACAGGCTGCGCACAAGATCAACCGGCAATTGCTTGCTTCCGGCCTGTGATATTTGTCCGGCCTGGCCGCCCTCGCCGCCCTCGCCGCCCTGGCCCGCCTGCCCCATCAATTGCGACAGGTCACTCAGCCGGTCCTGCTGTTCGCGATAGGCGCGATACAATTTGACAATGCCGATCGCGGCATTCGGCGCCCCGTCGGAAATTTCGAGCAATTCGGTGTCGCCGGGCAATTCCCCGGAAAGCAGCGGATCGGAAAACACTTCCTTCAACGCCGCCACCGACCCTGCCTCACCTGTCGGTTGCAACTCATCAACATCGATCTTGAATGTCGACACCAGTTTCATCACCAATTGGGCCGTCAGCGGTCGCTGATTGCGTTCAATCAGGTTGAGATAGCTGGGTGAAATGCCCAGTTCAGCTGCCATGGAAGTCTGAGTGAGTTCCAGCCTGTTGCGGATTCTGCGCACTCTGGGTCCGACAAATATCTTGGTTTCGGCCATGTTTTACAACTTTCGTCGAAATTTTCGCCCCAATTTATTACATTTGTGACAAAATTACAAATTTTGCCGGTAATTATCACCACAACTGCACCCAAAACTTCGCAGAATTGGCGCATTTTTCCTGATTTACCGGAATTTTTGGGGCATGTGACAATCAGAAACCAGTCAAGCTTCGGTCTTTTACAAACTTAACACATTGAAGTTGACGGATTCACCACTGACTGCCGGCGCCAAATGTCGGAAACCTACAACCAAGGAGAACTGCCATGACTGACACTGTTACGCCGATCAAAAAAGCCAAGCAGCGTGCTGCCGAAATGTCCACCGAGCGCCAGTCGGTCGTGGATGCTGATCAACAGTCAGCCATTCGCCAACTCGCCAATGACCTGCACCGGTTGAACCACGCAGTCATGAAGGCCGTCGACGCTGGAGTCAGCGTTGAACTGGTCCGCTCCGCCCGCCATCACGGTGGTGAAGGCAATTGGGGCGACATGATGGTTCCGGTCATCGTCAAGGGCTGAGACCACAACAATTCTGAATTTACCGAGGATCGGTCGCCGCTCTGGCGACCGGCCAACAACGCCAGAGGAAGACCCAATGTCTTACACGCAAACCATCGCTGAAGCTGCAAGCACAGTTTCAAAAAACGGCCCCACCTGGAATGCGATCAGCCCCGAATATGTGGCCCGCATGCGACTCCAGAATCGTTTCAAAACCGGTCTCGATATCGCCAAATATACCGCTGGCGTGATGCGCAAGGACATGGCCGCCTATGATGCGGACCCGAGCCAATACACTCAGTCTCTGGGCTGTTGGCATGGCTTTATCGGTCAGCAGAAAATGATCTCGGTGAAAAAACATTTCGAGACCACAGATCGCACCTACCTGTATCTGTCCGGCTGGATGATTGCTGCCCTGCGTTCTGAATTCGGCCCCCTGCCCGACCAGTCCATGCACGAGAAAACCACCGTGCCGGAACTGATCGAGGAACTCTACACCTTCCTGCGTCAGGCTGATGCCCGCGAATTGGGCATGCTGTTCCAGCAGATCGATGCTGCCCGCGAGGCCGGCGATGAAATCGCCGCCATGCGGCTGCAGAAGGAAGTCGACAATTACCAGACCCATGTCGTGCCGATTATTGCCGATATCGACGCCGGTTTCGGCAATGCCGAAGCCACCTACCTGCTGGCCAAGAAACTGATCGAAGCTGGCGCTTGCTGCCTGCAGATCGAGAACCAGGTGTCGGATGAAAAACAGTGCGGCCATCAGGACGGCAAGGTTACGGTTCCCCATGAGGACTTCCTGGCCAAGATCCGGGCCATTCGCTACGCCTTTCTTGAGCTCGGCGTTGACGATGGCATCATCGTTACCCGCACCGACTCCCTTGGCGCAGGTCTGACCAAGCAGATTGCTGTCAGCAATGAACCTGGCGATCTGGGAGACCAGTACAATTCTTTCCTCGATTGCGAGGAAATTGCGCTGGACGACATGACCAGCGGCGACGTTGTCCTCAAACGCGATGGCAAGTTGATGCGCCCCAAACGTCTGGCATCCAACCTGTTCCAGTTCCGCGAAGGAACCGGCCAGGACCGGGTTGTTCTCGACTGCATCACCTCTCTGCAAAACGGTGCCGATCTGCTGTGGATTGAAACCGAGCGTCCCAATGTTGAACAGGTTGCCGTGATGGTCGACCGCATTAAGGGGGTCTGCCCCGAAGCAAAGCTGGTTTACAACAATTCACCGTCCTTCAACTGGACATTGAATTTCCGCCAGCAGGTCTTCGATGAATGGGCCGAAGCCGGGCGTGATACGTCAGACTATGACCGCGCGAACCTGATGAGCCTGGATTACGATACCAGCGAGCTGGCTCTGGAAGCTGATGACAAAATCCGCACCTTCCAGGCGGATGCTGCCAAACGTGCCGGCGTGTTCCATCACCTGATCACCCTGCCGACCTACCACACGGCGGCCTTGTCCACTGACAATCTGGCCAAGGAATATTTCGGAGAGGCCGGCATGCTTGGCTACGTCAAGGCAGTCCAGCGCGAAGAAATCCGTCAGGGTATCGCCTGCGTCAAACACCAGAACATGGCCGGCTCCGATATGGGCGACGACCACAAGGGTTATTTCTCAGGCGAAGCCGCCCTGAAGGCCTCTGGCAAGGACAACACAATGAATCAGTTTGGCTAGTTCCTCCGTCAATCAGCCAAACCAAGAGGCCACTTCGTAACACGAAGTGGCCTTTTTCTTAATTGACAAGATCACCCTAGACCCTTTCAGGGTTAGTCGCGCGGTGGCTTGTTAAGCCCGATCTGAGTTGCAGGACGTGCCAAACCCCGGTCGAGCCAGGCCATGGTATTGGTCAGACGATCCATCTCCAGCGCTTCACCCGCTTCATAAAAATCACGGGCGCTGCGAATCCAGGGGAATGTCGCAATGTCGGCAATCGTATATTCATCGCCCATGATCCATTGCCGGTCCGCCAACCGGTTTTCCAACACGTTTAAAAGTCGCTTGCCTTCAAGACGATAGCGCTCACGCGGACGCGGGTCTTCAATCTCCTTGCCGGCAAATTTGGAGAAATAGCCATACTGCCCCAGCATCGGCCCAATGCCGCCCATCTGGAACATCACCCACTGGATTGTTTCATATTTTGCAGCTTCATCCTTGGGCAACAAGCCACCATATTTTTCCGCCAGATAAATCAGGATAGCGCCGGATTCCCAAAGACCCATCGCCTCACCGCCGGGGCCGTTGGGATCGACAATAGCGGGGATCTTGTTGTTGGGATTGAGCGACAGAAAGGCCGGAGTTTCGGTCTGGTTCAGGGGCACAAGATGCGCCTCGTAGTCAACACCGAGCTCCTCCAGCGCAATGGAGACTTTCACACCATTGGGTGTGGGAAAAGAATAGAGTTGCAGCAGTTCCGGATTGGTCGGCTTCCAATGATGGGAAATGGGAAAGTCTGCGAGGGTTTTCTTTGACATGCACAAAGCCTTGTTCATCGTAATTATACGATGAATATGGGCCGGTGCTTGTCAATTACCAGAGGCAAGTCACGGTTTCGTGTACACTCAAGCCGCTCCGTGGCGCCACTGACGGAACACTTCGTGCGCCTGACGGCTATCCACCACCGGGGTGGAATTGCCAAAGACATCCGCCTCTGCGCCCGGCAGCCACTTCTGCGGCAGGTCGCGGAACCGCAATCGCATCGGCGTGCTCATGCCTTCACCAAAGGCAATACATTCGCGGTTCGAGAGCGACGAAATGAACGACACCGTACTGGCCGAAGAAGAAGAAATCGCGCGGCGAATGATTTCCTGGTCAAAATCGTTGGTCAGACGCAGGGAAAATACCGTTGAACATTGCGACAGAATGGTCGGATCCAGTTCGGACGGGCGCTGCGAAACGATAGCCATAAAGGCACCATATTTACGTCCCTCCTTGGCGATACGGGCAATCGCCCGCCGGGTTGGTTCAAAGCCATCCTTGTCGGCCGGGACGTAACGGTGGGCTTCCTCACAAACCACCAGAACCTTCAGATTACCCTTGGCAGCAATGGCCAGTTCAAAGGACAAGCGACACAGCACCGATGCCACCGCATTGACAACTTCTGCGGGCATGCCGGCCATTTGCACGATTGTGGTGTTGGACCCGTCGCCCGGCAGGCTGAAGAAATTGCCGATAACCTGAACCGCAATATCTTCAATGGTGCGGTGGCGGAACATGAAGGCATAACGGCTGTCATTGCAATGAGCGTTGATACGGGCTTTCAGAGATTTCAGCACCGAGCGGTCATAGCGCGATTCCAGCAGGCCCATTTCTTCGTCAACTTCTGCCAGCAGATCGGCCATCCGATAGGGCGCGGCGGTGTCTGCCGTCATCACCGGAGAGGTTGAGTCCGAACGCAGTTTCACCCGGTCTTCGCCATCCCTGAACTTGATTTTCGCCTCGGGAATAAATTCACGCAGCGCATCGACCTCTTCGTGAACGATTGGCTTGCCGCGAAACAGCACTTCCGCATATTCCTCCAACTGGAACATCCAGAAAGGAATATCCATAGTCGACTGCACGATTGTGTTGGCGTGGTTGAAGGCCTTGGAGTACTCGTTATGCGGATCAAGAATGATGGTGCGCATATCTGGCACCAGTTCCTGGGCCGCATGCAGCAGCAGCGACACCGAAGCGGATTTACCGCAACCGGTGGATCCCAGCACGGCAAAATGTTTCGACAACATGTCGGGCACGTCAACCAGCGCCGGAATTGTCGAATCCTGAGACAGAGTGCCGACATAGGCATTGACGGTTCCGGTTGCAGCATAGATGGCGGCCAGATCCTCGGACCGGATCTGGTGAACCACCGAGCCAACACCGGGATAAGCACTGATGCCCTTGGTAAATTTCTTGCTGCCGTCCCGCGAATCCTGAACCTCGCCCTGCAGTTCAATATTAAACCGCATCTGGGCTTTCTGGTCCGGCTGATAAGAGCCGTCAGGCATATCGATATCGCAGATCATGCCGACGATGCGGTTTTCGCCAACCTTGATCGACAACATGCGCCCAACCGCCCAGGTCAGACCTGTTATGGTATCGACACAGTCAGAATTTCCCTGCACCTGCGCCTTTGTGCCATCGCACGAAACGACATAGGCCTCGCTGCGCTCTTCAGAGCGGGTCACCCAATCTTCCGAGTTCGAACTGGCTGGCTTGACGTTTTCCGGCGGCAAAAAGGACATCTCGCCATCAGGTTGATCTGCTGGCTGCGGCGAGGGCGGCGGCGAGAGCGACGGCGCTGCAGCCGCCTGCATTGGTGGCGCGGCTGCAGGGCCTTGGGCGGACTGGGGGATATTTGCTTGCGGCGAAGCCTGCTGCGCCTGCGCAGCCTGCTGCAATTGTGGTGACTGCGGTGTCTGAGCTGGGGTCAGTGAGGGCGGTTGTTGAACAGCAACCCTTTGCGGTTGCTGATGTGCTGACGCAGGACGGCCCGTTTGATGTGGCTGGTTCTCCGCTTGAGGAGTGACGGGAGCCGCACCGGACGGCGAAACCTGTGCAGTCGAATTCGACGGTTTTTTCGACTCCGTTGCCAGCGAAATTCTTCTCAAAAGTGCATCATTATCCATTGGTTCGCCCCAATTGTTTGCCCAGAGCGCATAATAAGGCCAGCACGGTTAAGAATCCGTCAGTTTCGGGCAGTTTGCTAGTTTCCCTGGTTCTGCTAAGCAGCAATGAACACGAATTCAGGTGGCCTCATGTCAAATTCCGACAATTCTTCAATCACGCTGGGCGAATATCCGGCTGCCCGCGGGGTCTCTTCGATAGCCGAAGCCCGCGACTGGTTGGCAGCACGTGGCATTGAAGATATCGAATGCATCACACCGGATATGGCCGGTGTTGCCCGTGGCAAAATGATGCCATCGTCGAAATTTCTCAGCACCTCAGCACTTGCCCTGCCTGGCTCGATTTTCATGCAGACCATTTCGGGCAGCTATCCGGAAGAAACTGACAATTTCCAATATCCACCCCATGATGGCGACCTGCGGCTGGCCCCCGATCTATCGACGCTTTCGGCAGTGCCGTGGGAAACCGACCCCACCGCCCAGGTCATCTGCGACATGCATGATCACCACGGCGTGGCGGCCGGTTACACGCCGCGAAATGTGCTGCGCAAAGTACTCAAGGCCTATCAGGACAGGGGTTGGAAACCGGTCGTCGCACCGGAAATCGAATTCTATCTGGTCAAGACCAATGATGATCCGGACATTCCCCTGGAACCGCCTATCGGGCGATCTGGCCGGGCAATTGCCGGCGGCAACGGTTATTCCATCGCCGGGGTCAATGAGTTCGATGAACTGGTCGACGACGTCTACGACTATTCCGGTGCCCAGGGGCTGGAAATTGAAACCCTGATCCATGAAGAGGGCGCCGCGCAGCTGGAAATCAACCTCAATCATGGCGATCCCCTGGAACTGGCCGACCAGGTGTTCATGTTCAAACGCACGATTCGCGAGGCCGCATTGAAACATGGCATGTATGCCACCTTCATGGCCAAGCCGACCCAGAACCAGCCGGGCTCGGCAATGCATATTCATCAATCGGTTATCGATTCCGAGACGGGCAACAATATTTTCACCGATGCCAAAGGCGGTGAAAGCACTCAATTCCGCAATTTCATCGGCGGCATGCAACATTACCTTCCCAAGGCCCTGGTGATGATGGCGCCCTATGTGAATTCCTACCGCCGGTTAACCACAAACACATCGGCGCCGGTCAATGTGCGCTGGGGGTACGACAACCGCACCACCGGCCTGCGCATTCCAACCTCAGATCCGGTGGCCCGGCGAGTCGAGAACCGGTTGCCATCGTCCGACGCCAATCCCTATTTGGCCCTCGCTGCCTCGCTGGCCTGCGGCTATCTGGGATTGGAGCAGCAGATCGTCGCCGATGATCCGGTCGCCCTGGCCGCCAATGAGGGCGATAACGACCTGCCAAGAGGTCTGTTACGCGGTCTGGAACTGTTTGAAAACGAAGACCAGCTTCAAAGCATATTGGGGGCGGAATTTATGGGGGTCTATGCGGCGATCAAGCGCGAAGAATACGAGACGTTCATGCAGGTGATTTCCCCCTGGGAGCGTGAATATCTGCTGCTCAATGTGTGAGGCCAGACCATGAGCCTGTATCAATCCCCCATCTCACCCGGGCGCTCATGGTACGAGGACAGCTGTGGCCATCGACCGCAATATCACAGTCTGGACGGCGACATGGATGCCGACGTGGCAATTGTCGGCGGTGGATTCTGTGGCCTCAGTACAGCGCTGCATCTCAGCCAGGCCGGCACGCGGGTGGTGTTGATTGACGCCCATCGCTTTGGCGACGGTGCTTCGGGTCGCAATGGCGGCCAGATGGGGTCCGGCCAGCGCGGCGACCTTGGTGACATCGAAAAGGAACTGGGTTTTGAAAGGTCCAAGGCCCTGTGGGATATGGCTGAAGACGCCAAACGCTCACTGCTCGACACCGCTGCCCAGCATGGGTTCGACCCCGACTACCAGGAAGGTCAACTGACCCCGATGCACAAGCGTCGATATGAGCGGGAGGCCCGCCATGAGGTGGACATCCTGACCCAGCGCTATGCCTATCCGCACGTGGAATATCTCGACCAGGAGAAAATGGCCAATGCCCTGGGCAGCAAGGCCTATTATGGTGGCGTGATGGATTCCGGCACCGGCCATATCCACCCGATGAAATATGTCATTGGTCTGGCGCAATCGGCCAGCGCCAGCGGCGCGGAACTGTTTGAAAACACGGCCGCGACAGGTATTTCGAAAAACGGTCGTTTTCAGGTGGAAACAGCCCGCGGAACCATCACCGCAGACCGGGTAATCCTTGCACTCAACGGCTATCACAATGATTTCCGCTCCGAACTGGCTTCCCATGTACTGCCCATTCAAAGCTTTATCGGGGCCACTGTGCCGCTCGGCAAAAACTCTCCGGTTCTGCCGGGGCTGCAGGCCGTCGATGACAGCCGTTTTGTGGTTCGTTACTTCCGCAAGTCAAATGATGGAAGACTGTTGTTCGGTGGTCGGGAGGCCTATGGCAAGTCGCGTCCCGGCGACATTGAACGCGCCATTCGACGGCAAATTACCGAAATTTATCCAGATCTGGCGGATATCGAGATCACCCATGCCTGGGGTGGCAATGTCGGCATTACCATGCCGCGATTGCCCTATATACGGGAACTCGAACCCGGCCTGTGGTCGGCCGGGGGATTCTCCGGCCACGGGGTGATGATATCCAACTATACCGGACGGTTGATGGCGGAGCATTTTCTGGGCAAAAACGATCAGATCAATCTGTTGAAAGAATTGAAGATTCCCGGATTCCCAGGAGGTAGTCTGTTGCGCAATCCGCTGAAGGTTCTGGCGCTCACCTGGTATGCCATGCTGGACCGGATTTAAATCCGCTGAGATCAGCAGTTAGCCGGCCTTCCTGACAATTACATTGCCAACAGAATAACCCGCGCCAAATGAACAGATTATGCCGAGATCCTCAGCCACCATGTCGTCGTGGTGCTGTGAAAAGGCGATGATCGATCCGGCCGAGCTGGTATTTGCATAGTCTTGAAGAATGTTGGGCTGTTCTTCGGGCGCAGGCACCCGTCCCAGCACTTTGCGCCCGATAAAATCGTTCATCGATTTGTTCGCCTGGTGCAACCACATGCGCGTCAGACCCGTTGGATCAATGCCCTCATCGCGGCAATGTTCAATGACCATGTCTGAGACAATCGGCACCACCTGCTTAAACACCTGTCGGCCATTTTGCATGAATTGCATATCGCGCTGATCCTGCACCCCTGATGGCCGGGAGCGCCTCAAAAAACCGTTGTTGTTGCGAATGTTATTAGAAAACTGGGTAAGACAGCGTGTCGAGAGAATTTCAAACTGGTCGGTTGCATCTGCGCCCGACTTTTCTTCCAGCACAAGAGCCGTGCAGACATCGCCGAAAATGAAATGGCAATCCCGGTCACGCCACTCCAGATGGCCGGAGCAAATCTCCGGATTAACGATCAAAATACAATCGGCAGAGCCGGAGCGGATCATGTCGCTGGCCGCCTGAATGCCAAAGGTTGCCGACGAACAGGCCACGTTCATATCAAAGCCAAAACCCTCAATGCCCAGTGCATTTTGAATTTCGATGGCAATCGCCGGATAGGCCCGTTCATGGTTGGAGGCTGCACAGATGACAGCATTGACCTGGGATGGGACCTTCCCCGCCCGCTGCAAAGCCTGATGTGCCGCCTGAACCGCCATTTCGGTCATGATGCCGGGTTCCTCATCGCCGCGCTGCGCCAATCTGGGATACATCCGATCAGGGTCGAGCACCCCCTGCTTGTCCATCACATGACGCTGCAAAATGCCCGAGGCCTTATAGATAAATTCCTCGTTTGAATATTCCAGCGGCTGGCGTTCACCGGCCTCAATTGCTTCGGCATGCAGGGCATTCTGCCTGTCCACATAGGCATTGAACGCGGTCACCAATTCTTCATTGGTGATGATTTCTGCTGGCGTGTATACCCCAGTACCGCTAATGACGACCTGTCGCATATTTTTGAAGATTTCCCATTGTGCCCCAACCATAACTAGAGGCACAAATGAGGCATAACAAGCACCACCAACGCCAAAGCGAGTTTCATCCGCCAATGCTCAAGCCGCAACCAAAATCTGGCGATTGCATCGCCGCGCTGGCCGAACTGGTCAAATTCGATACGACATCGCGCAATTCCAACCTGGAATTGATCGAATTCGTACAAAACCAGCTCGACGCCATCGGTATCAGTTCACGCCTGACCTTCGATGAGGGAAAAACCAAGGCCAATCTGTGGGCAACAATCGGACCCGAAATTGAAGGTGGTGTTGTGCTTTCAGGCCACACCGATGTGGTGCCCGTGGATGGCCAGGACTGGACCAGCGATCCATTCGAGCTGACCGAACGGGACGGACGCCTGTTTGCCCGCGGAACCTGCGACATGAAGGGTTTTGTTGCCTGCGCCTTTGCCCACGCCCAGGCGATGAAAGACGCTGATCTGAAGGTCCCTATCCATTTCGCATTTTCTTACGATGAAGAGGTTGGCTGTGTCGGCGTCCAGGGTCTGATCAAAGACATGCAGGAAAACCTGCCAAAGCCCCTGGCGGTGATTGTCGGCGAGCCGACCAGCATGCAGATTGTCGGCGCCCATAAGGGCGGCCATTCCTATGTCACCACGGTGCGTGGGCTGGATGGCCATTCCAGTGCCCCGGCGCTCGGCGCCAATGCGATTTTCTACGCCGCCCGCATATTGAATTTCATTGAAAAACTGAGCCACCGCCTCAAGGCAGACGGCGATCCCGACAACGGATTTGAACCCTATTACACAACGGTGGATTGTGGTGTCATCGAAGGCGGCACGGCGCGCAACATCATTCCCGCCCAATGTGAATTCTCCTGGGGTTTTCGCAATGTCCCCGGCGATGACACCCACGCATTCGCCCAGGAGGTATTCGACTTCATTGAAGCGGAAATCGAGCCCGAGCTGAAAGCGATTTCAGATCAATGCGGGGTCAGTCATTTGGAACAGCATTATCTTCCGGCCATGATCCCGGACGAACAGTCATCGGCTGAAACCCTGCTGCGTCATCTGACCGGCCTGAACCAGTCGGGCCGCGTTTCCTATGGCACTGAAGCTGCGCATTTTCAAAATGCCGGGGTGCCGGGGGTGATTTTTGGCCCCGGTTCCATCAAGCAGGCCCATTTGCCGGACGAGTATATCGATATTTCTCAAATGACTGCCTGCCACGAATTCATGCTGAAATTGACCGATTGGGCGGTTTCAAACGGACGCGCTGGCTGATGAAATTCAGACGACTGATCCTCTGCCTTGCCCTGGTTGTGGCCTGCATCGGGTCTGTCGCCTGGGCACAATCGGTTTCGGTTCTGCCGCAAAGCTGGCAGTCCACGCATTACGCAGATCATCCCCTGGTCGGTCAGGTCTACAATGCGAAAGGCAAACTGGTGCCGGCGGGTCAGATAGTGCGCCAGGCCCGACTGACCCGGTACGTGCTGCTGGGAGAACAGCACGACAATCCCGACCATCATGTCATTCAGGCCAATATTATCGGCGCTCTGGCCGGCGAGCGTCATCGCCCGGCTGTTGTGTTTGAAATGGTGCCCCAGCGCCTGGCCGTCGAAATCAGCAAGTATGATCTGGCCAAAGATCCACAACTCGATGATTTCGCCAAACGTCTGCAATGGGAAGAGCGTGGCTGGTATTCCTGGGATATCTACCGCCCCATTGCTCTTGCAGCAGCCCGCAACAATCTGCCGATGGTTGCGGGAAACCTGAACCGCGACACCACAAGGCTGATCTCGAAAAAGGGCTTGTCTGCTTTAGATAGTGACAAGCAGACCACCTATGGCCTGACAACTCCCCTTTCGCCTCCATTGAAGGATCAATTGCTCGAAGAATTGCGCGATTCTCATTGCAACCTGCTGCCGGAAAAGACCTTGCCAGCCATGGTCAAAGTTCAACGCGCCCGGGATGGTTCACTTGCTGACGCGATGATCAGGGCCAGTCGGAAATTCGGCTCCATCCTGATTGCCGGCAATGGCCATGTGCGCAAGGACCGGGCCGTGCCGATGATCCTGCGCCAACGACTGCCCGGATCGCAGGTTGTATCGCTTGGCCAGCTTTCAGGTGACCAAGGTCAACAATCCCGGGAGATCAAGGTCCGCATCCCCACTTCGCACAATCTGGCGATTGCAATCATCGAGGTCAGTCCCGACCGGCGCTCCTTTGCCGACTACGAATTGACCGGTAAGTCTGGCGAGGCACAATATGACTACGTGATCTTCACGCCGAAATTCGACACCACGGATCACTGCGCTGCAATGCGTGAACAATTTGAGAAAATGAAAAAGACCAAGCCATGAGCGACCGCAAAAACACGCCATCCCTCGACACGCTGTTCGCCCAGGCCAATGGCGTCATCGATCCCCAGACAGGTGGTATTGTACCCCCCATTCAATCGGCCACCACCTTTGTGCGGGACGAGAACAATGTGCCGTTGTCGCCCGACCACATCTATGGCCGAGATGACAATGACCTGGTGCGGCTGGGAGAAGAGCTGCTGAGCCGGGCCGAACACGCCCAGGCAGGCCTGCTGTTCCCCACCGGCATGGCGGCGGCGGCAGCGGTCATGCGCACCGTGCCCAATGGTGGGCGCATTATTCAGCAATCGGGCATCTATTGGGGGGCGACGAAGTGGACGCGGGAATTCTGTGCCCGCCGTGACATTGATCTGATCGAGGTCGATTGCGCCGACCTTGAGGCGCTTTCATCTGTTGCAAAGAAGGCCGACATTCTTTGGATCGAGACCCCTTCCAACCCCTATCTGAAAACCATCGACATCGCCGCCTGCGTTGAAGTCGCCAAATCAATCGGCGCGGCGCTGGTGGTGGATTCCACGGCTGCAACACCGATCCTTTCCCAGCCGCTGGATTTCGGTGCCGACATTGTCATGCATTCAGCGACCAAGGCGATCAACGGCCATAGCGACGTCCTGGCTGGCTTTCTTGGCTGCCGCGACGAAACTTCGGCGATCTGGGAAATGATCCGGACCGACCGTCATGACGCCGGCGCGATAATGGGATCGTTTGAGGCCTGGTTGTTGATTCGAGGTATGAGAACCCTGCCGCTACGGGTTGAAAGAATGAGCGAAAATGCCCTCAATGTCGCTGAACATCTCGCCGCCCACCCGAAAGTGGAACGGGTTCTGTACCCCGGGCTCGCCAGCGATCCGGGGCATCAATTGGCCAGGAAACAGATGAGCGGCGGGTTTGGTTGCCTGTTATCTTTTCAGGTGAAAGGTGACAAAGATGCCGCCCTTGCAGCGATTGCCCATCTGAAACTGTTCAAACGGGCCACCTCACTTGGCGGCGTGGAAAGTCTCGTCGAGCACCGGCATACAATCGAAGAGGCGGTGCCGGGCAATCTGTTGAGACTGTCCGTCGGCATCGAAAACATCACCGACCTGATTGCTGATCTTGATCACGCCCTGGCACAGATTTAGACGCAACGTCCGCCGTCTACTTCCAGCGCCACGCCGGTGATGAAATCGGCTTCATCGGACACCAGATAAAGCGCCGCATTGGCCATATCGCGCGGTTGGCTGAATCGGCCCAGCGGAATAACGCTTTTGAATTTTTCGCGGATTTCAGGCGTGTCCTCGCCCATAAAGTCGGCCAGCATGCCGGTTTCTCCAGCCACCGGACACAGGGCGTTAACCCGAATATTTTTGGGCGCCAGTTCAACCGCCATGCATTTACAGGCATTTACCACCCAGGCCTTGGAGGCGTTGTACCAGACCAGTCCGGGGCGCGGCCGCAGACCCGCCGTTGAGGCGGTGGCGAGAATGTTACCGCCGCCCTGCTCTTCCATGATCGGCACCACCGAACGTGCGGCGTGATACAGAGCCTTCATATTCACATCACCGATGCGGTCAAAACTCTGCTCGTCGACTTCCAGCATTGACGTGTTCTTGTGGGTTACACCGGCATTGAGAACAAATATGTCCAACCGCTTGAAGTGACTCATCGCCGCTGCCGCCATCGCCTGATTGTCCTGAGCCCGGGCCACATCGACCTGAAGGGCAACGGCCTGACTGCCGATGTCATCTGCTACTTTTTGCGCCTTGTCGCCGATCAGGTCGGCAACCACCACATTGGCGCCCTCCTGGGCAAAGCGTTTGGCCATGCCTTCGCCAAATCCCGATCCGGCCCCGGTGACAATGGCTGTTTTTCCTTCAAGACGCATAAATTCTCTCCCGTTTCAATGCCCGCACGCTATGATGATGCCAATCTGTCCGCAAGGGTTGCAAAGTGATGACTTCGGCAAAAGATCACACCAACGAAAGTCTTCAGCTGAGATCAGCACAGACCGCCGATCTCGACTTTGTCGAGCAATGCGCTGAGCGCGCCTATTCGATTTATGTGGAACGAATCGGCAAGCCACCGGCACCGATGATTGCCGACTTTGCCGCCGCCCAGCGGAAGCAGAATCTGGAGATAATTATCTCCAGTGGCGTGCGAACAGGCTTCATTGTGAGTTTTTCCCGCGACAATCATCTGTTCGTGGAAAACATCGCCATCCATCCCGATTTCCAGAATCAGGGAATTGCCAAAAGGGTGTTTGCGGTTCTGGTGGAGCGCAGCAAGCGAATTGGCCACTCGGCGATCGAGCTCTACACCAATGAAATGATGACTGAAAACCTGACTTTTTACCCAAAACTGGGTTTCAGAGAAACTGATCGCCGCAGTGAAGCTGGATTCAACCGCGTCTATTTCAGATTGGACTTGTAAAATTCAGGTCTAAAATTCATTTAAATCGATTGAAATTAGATTCAGAGAGTGCCATATAGCACCCATGACCAGCAAGATTATCCCTGTTGAACCGTTTGATTATGTCATTTTTGGTGGCACCGGCGATCTGGCCCAGCGCAAGCTGTTGCCGGCTTTGTATCACCGTGACCACGATGGACAGCTGCCGGACGGTGCCCGCCTGATTGGTGCTTCGCGTGGTGAATACACGCAGGAGGCCTATCAACAATTCGCCCACGACGCGCTGCGCAAGCATGTTGCAGAGGACCAGCGCAGCGAGGAAAGCCTGCAACGCTTTCTCGCCCGTCTGGACTACGTTCAAAATGACGTTCAGTCCGATGATGGCTGGGGGGAATTAAAGGCAAAACTCGATCGCAGTGGGCCGGACAGGATTCGCGCCTATTATCTCGCAGTCGGCCCGGCCCTGTTTGGACCGATCACCCAGCAATTGGAAAAATTCGATCTCATTGATGACCGCTCACGGCTTGTCATCGAAAAGCCATTTGGCCGCGATCTGCCTTCTGCTGAAGCGCTGAACGGAGAAGTTGGCCTGCATTTCCGCGAAGACCAGGTTTTTCGCATTGACCATTATCTGGGCAAGGAAACGGTTCAGAACCTGCTGGCCCTGCGCTTTGCCAATGCGCTGTTTGAGCCCCTGTGGAACTGTTCCCATATTGATCATGTTCAGATCACTGTGGCTGAAACCGTCGGTGTCGGCGGTCGCGCGGGCTATTACAACCAGTCGGGCGCGATGCGCGACATGGTGCAGAACCATCTGATGCAATTGCTTTGCCTGGTGGCAATGGAAGCCCCGGCCACTGGCGATGCTGATTCCATTCGCGATGAAAAACTCAAAGTGCTGAGATCGCTGAAACCAATTCCTGCCGAACACACCGTGCGCGCCCAATATGTTGCCGGCGCCGGCCCGGAAGGAAAAGTGGACGGCTATCTCGATGAGCTCGGCGAGGAAAGCGATACGGCGACCTTTGTGGCGCTGAAAGCGGAAGTGGAAAACTGGCGCTGGTCCGGTGTGCCCTTCTACCTGCGCACCGGCAAGCGGATGGCCATGCGCATGTCGGAAATCGTCATCCAGTTCAAACCGGTTCCCCATTCGATCTTTGGCGAAGGCGCTGGCGCACCGGTGTCAAACCGTCTGGTGCTCCGGCTGCAACCCGATGAATCGGTCAAACAGTGGATCATGATCAAGGATCCCGGACCCGGTGGCATGCGATTGAAACACGTGCCGCTGGATATGAGCTTTGCCGACAATTTCGACGGCCACAATCCCGACGCCTATGAACGGTTGCTGCTGGATGTTGTGCGCGGCAATCAAACCCTGTTCATGCGCCGCGACGAAGTTGAGGCTGCCTGGAAGTGGATTGATCCGATTTTTGAATCCTGGACAGAAACCAGTCACCCGGTCAACAGCTATACAGCCGGCACCTGGGGACCAAGCCAGTCAATCGCGCTGATCGAGCGTGACGGACGCACCTGGAATGACGGAGACGAATAATGCCCGTTCAGGCGTTCAACAAATTTGAGTCCCGTGAGGCTCTTGCCGCGGCCCTGTCCGACCAGATTGCAGAACTGCTGGATCTGGATTTTGCTACCGGCTCCTTTGCATCGATCGCCCTTTCCGGCGGGTCGACACCAAAGGGGGTGTTAAAGCAATTGGGCCCCAAGCTGGGTGCCAATAAGGAAATGGTCTATTTCGCGCTGGTCGACGAGCGCTTCGTGCCACCAAGTGATGACCGCAGTAATGAAAAAATGATCCGCGAGCATCTGGGGCTGGAAGAACATCCCGGATCGGAATTCCTGTCGCTTTACGCTGAAGATTGCAACGCGGTGGAAGCTGCCGAACTGGCCCAGGAAAAACTGCTGGCAGATGAGGAGCTCCCGTTTGACGTCGTCAGTCTCGGCATGGGTGGTGATGGCCACACGGCTTCCTTTTTTCCGGGCGGCGACAATCTCGCCGCCGCCACAGACCCGAAAGCCGACAAAATATTCATGGCAATGACTGCACCGGGAGCTGAAGAACCCCGCATTACCATGACCCTGCCCGCCCTTGTCACCGCAAGAAACGTATTTCTGCATATTGAGGGTGATCAAAAACTTGCCGTCTACGAGGAAGCTCTCAAGGACGGCCCCGCCGACGAATTGCCGATTCGCCACATCTTGCGTCATCCGGACGTCAATTTGCACGTCTATTGGGCTCCCTGAACCCGTTGACCATCGCTTAAACCTTACGTGGAAAGCCCGTCATGACGATTGCTGCTGTCACCACCGTTACCGACCGCATTATTGAACGAAGCAAACCGGGCCGACAGGCCTATCTGGAGCGGGTTCGCGCCGCCGCCGACTCTGGGCCGCATCGGTCATCGCTCAGCTGCACCAATCTGGTGCACGGCTTCGCTGCCTGCAGCGCCGGCGACAAATCGGCCCTGTCTGGTGATGTGGTCCCCAATCTGGCGATCATTACGTCCTACAACGACATGCTGTCGGCCCACCAACCGTTTGGCCGCTATCCTGACCTGATCAAAGAAGCCGCACGGGAAGCCGGCGGTGTCGCACAGATCGCCTCGGGTGTGCCCGCCATGTGCGATGGTGTCACGCAGGGGCAAAAGGGCATGGAATTGTCGCTGTTTTCCCGCGACATTATCGCCATGGCCACGGCAGTCGGTCTGTCCCACAATATGTTTGATGCAGCGCTCTATCTCGGCGTATGCGATAAGATCGTTCCCGGCCTGCTCATCGGCGCACTGACCTTTGGCCATTTGCCGGCAATATTCGTACCGGCTGGCCCGATGCCTTCCGGGCTTCCCAACAGCGAAAAAGTACGTGTGCGCCAGCTCTATGCAGAAGGCAAAGTCGGCCGCGATGAACTGCTGAAGGCAGAAAGTGCCTCCTACCACTCCCCCGGCACCTGCACATTCTACGGCACTGCCAATTCCAATCAGATGCTGATGGAATTCATGGGGCTGCATCTGCCTGGCTCAAGCTTCATCAATCCTGATACGCCGCTGCGAGATGCGCTGACCAAGGCCGCCGCCGAACGCGCCTTACAGATTACCGCAACCGGCAATGAATTTACGCCGGTCGGTGAAATGATTGACGAGAAGGCCATCGTCAATGCCGTAGTCGGACTGCACACAACGGGTGGCTCAACCAATCACGTCATGCATCTGGTGGCGATTGCCAAAGCGGCAGGCATTGTGCTGACGCTGGAAGACCTTTCCGATCTGGCTGAATGCACCCCGCTGCTGGCCCGGGTCTATCCCAATGGCATGGCCGATGTGAATCAGTTTCACGCCGCCGGTGGCCTGCCCTATGTGATCGGCGAATTGCTGCGTGGCGGCTTGCTGCATGACGACGTGATGACAATCTCCGGTCGAGGTCTGAACAATCAGGTTCAGGAACCCAAACTGGGCGGCGGCGGCGACAAGGTGATCTGGGAGGCGGCACCGAGCAAACCAGCCAATGACAAGGTGGTGGCAACCGTCGACCAGCCATTTTCCAGCGATGGCGGGTTGAAGGTTCTGACCGGCAATATTGGCCGCGCCGTCATCAAGATTTCTGCCGTTAAGAAAGAACACCATATAATCGAAGCGCCGGTGCGCATATTCGAAGATCAACTCGGCATCAAGAAGGCCTTCGAAGCCGGTGAACTGGACATGGATATCATCGCCGTATGCCGTTTCCAGGGGCCGCGCTCCAACGGCATGCCGGAACTGCACAAACTGACGCCTCCGCTCGGCGTGTTGCAGGACCGCGGTTACAAGGTGGCGCTGATCACCGATGGCAGAATGTCTGGCGCGTCGGGCAAAGTTCCGGCCGCCATCCACCTCACTCCAGAAGCCGCCGAAGGCGGCCCGATTGCCAAACTGCGCGACGGAGATGTTGTCCGCCTGGACGCCACGCGCGGCGAACTGGTGGCACTGGTCGACGCCGATGAGTGGGAAAATCGCACCGCAGTCAGCGCCGATCTGTCGGGCAATCAGTTCGGAATGGGGGTCGAATTGCTGACCTCTTTGCGTGCCACGGTCAGTTCTGCGGACACTGGCGCCAGCGTCCTGTAAGGCGGGTTTGGGCCCGTCTATCCACCAAAATTCACCTTGCTGGTTCTTTTGCGCCCGAAAAGGCGCAAGTAAGGGCAAATTTACTGACTTTTACTTGCATTTTGTCCCGTTGTGGCGTCAAAACGCAACGCATTGAAGGGAATGACATCCGATCGGTTCGGTGGAGACTGAATGGAAAGTTTGGGTTTAACAGTGGAAATGGTGGCAGTGCTCAGCCTGCTGTCCCTGACCGTGATTCTCTTCGTCACAGAAATCGTTCGAGTGGATGTCACAGCCATCATCATTCTGGTGGCTTTGGGGCTGCTGGGCTATGTTCCCGGACTGGAAAATATCGGCGACACCAGCACCCTTTTCGATGGATTCTCCTCCAATGCGGTGATCTCGATCATTGCGGTGATGATCATCGGTGCAGGTCTCGACAAGACGGGCGTGATGTCGGCGGTCACTGCTGTGATTTTGCGCATTGGCGGACAGACCGAAGAACGCATTATCCCGATCATCTCTTCCACCGTGGGTGTGATTTCGTCCTTCATGCAGAATGTCGGCGCCGCCGCTCTCTTCCTTCCGGTGGTTTCGCGAATCTCTTCGCGCACCGAAATCCCCCTGTCCCGGTTGCTCATGCCGATGGGTTTTTGCGCCATTCTTGGCGGCACCATCACCATGGTTGGTTCATCGCCGCTGATCCTGCTGAACGACCTGATGGCATCTTCTAATGCCTCCCTGCCCGCTGATGCGCAGATGCAGCCATTCGGCCTGTTTTCCGTCACCCCCATAGGCATGACACTGGTGGTCACCGGCATATTGTATTTCATCATCTTCGGCCGCTTCCTGCTGCCCGGTGCCAAGGAAGACGGGCCAAGCGCCGCTGATATTCGCGCGGAATATCTCAGCCGGCTATATGGTCTCGATTCCGGATATACGGAAGTCAGCGTGCCCGAAGACTCACCGCTTATCGGCCGCACCCTGTTGGACATCCATTCAGAATTCAACATCTATGTCATTGCCCTGCACGTGAACAATAAGAGCCATCTGGCGCCGGTCGTGTTGGACACTCTGGAAGGCCCCTGCCGATTGGCGGTCATGGGGCAGCCCAGTGCCATTCGCCGTTTTGCTGTGCAAAATGACCTGATCATCCATCCCCGCATCGACAAGTTCGCCCATGACCTGGCGGCCCATCGCTGCGGCGTTGCTGAAATTGTTATCCCGCCCGATTCAACAATGATCGGCAAATCGGCCCGCGGCGTGTCTGCCCGCGAACGCTACGGCTTTTCATTGCTGGCGATTTACCGCGGCGAAGACGTGCTGAGCCACATCAGCACCGACGATCACGAGCCGACGGTGATCGGTTTTGAACCGCTGCATGCGGGCGACACTATCCTGGTCCACACGTCCTGGCGCAGTCTCAGCGCGCTGAAGCGGAACCGGGATTTTGTTATCGTCACCAGTGATTTTCCGCAGGAAGAATTGCGCCCCAAAAAACTCGGCTGGGCCCTGCTGTTCTTTGCCATCGCCATTGGCATGATCCTGATGACCGACGTGTTGTTGTCGCTGTGCCTGTTGACTGGCGCTGCCGGCATGATCGTCAGCCGCGTCCTGCGCATTGATGAGGCCTATGCAGCGGTTGGCTGGAACACGGTCTTTCTGCTCGCCAGCCTGATTCCGCTCGGCAGTGCGGTGCAGACGACGGGCACCGCTGAATGGATCGCCCACGGAATATTGTCGGCGCTGGACGGCGTTCCCATCTGGGGACTGCAGATTGGCGTTGCCATTCTGGCAACCGTGTTCACCTTGATCATGTCGAATGTCGGCGCCACGGTCTTGCTGGTGCCATTGGCCGTTTCCATTGCGGTGGCCGCAGGCGGCGATCCGGCGATATTTGCGCTGACGGTTGCCATCTCCACATCCAATTCCTTCCTGATACCCACCCATCAGGTTAATGCCCTGATCATGGGTCCGGCGGGTTATTCAGTGCGCGACTTTCTGCGCGCCGGGATGGGCATGACTTTCCTTTTCCTGGTCGTCTCGATCATCATGATGAATGTGATCTTTTAAGCCGATCAGCCTTTGGTCCGGCGCAGAATGGTGACACCTGCAACGTCAAGCACCGCTTCTCCCAACAGGATTTCATCTGTTTCACCGATCAGGTGACTGGCGTCCCGCGATGCCGGCGCATAATTGACTATGGTGCGCAAATTGCCCCGGTCCCTGATCCGCAGATCATCGCCCGTGTCCAGTATGGCCAGACCTGCAGCTGCAAGTTCCTGATGCATTACATGGCGCAGCAATTCATCATCGGGCCATCCGGCAAGATAGGAAGCCCTTCCCTGGCTCAGATAGGCAGGTGTCTCATTGGCGGTCGACAAATGGACGGAGACGGCATCGGCCGCCTCAACTTTTTCTGACCAGCGTACAAAACTGCCCCCCTGCTCAACCGGAACCGAAGTTCCAGGCCGCAGGCTTTCTGTGCGCAAAACCCGAAGATCAATCAGCTTCTGAAGCGCTCCAGGCGCCAGATTGTTGGGAATAACGTGGGTCGGTGTACGCGAACCGCTTCTTGGCCCGAACAGGAACCGGGCGTCGCTCTTTTCAACCCGTTCAACAAATCCATCATCCACCATCAATTGATGCGGCACCACAACCAACTGATAGCCGAAAAAATCATGTTTTGAAGAAACAATATCAACGCTCTGCCCGGCTTTACGCAGTTCTGAATACCAGGACATGGTCAGCAAAAAGCCATCATAATCCTGGCCCTGTGGCTGGATTTCCGTTGCCCATTGTGACGGATAATCAAACACCAGCGCCACCGGTGCCTGGATCGTGTCGGCGGACGGCAGTTCTGCCATTTCCGTACCCACCTGCCCGGCCTCATGATAGGCCGTATCGGCACTGCCGTCTGGCCGGTTCAGCGCGGCATGAAACTGTTCCTGCGCGAAGGGGGCCTGCCGCCAACGGAAATAGCTGACCACTTCAGCCCCATGGGCAAAGGCTTCATGGCTCCACAGTCGTACCATGCCGGGATGCGGTTCGGGGTTCCATGGCGCCCAGTTCACCGGACCCGGCTGCTGCTCCATCACCCACATGCGCCCGCGTCCACACCCCCGATACAGGTCATGGTGAAAGGCCTGAAAATCCGGATCACCGGCCCGCAAATACCAGTTTTTCCACGCATCATCGCGGCCAAACCGCTCCAGATTGCCCAGCGGATAGGAATCCCACGACGCAACATCGAGATCTTCACTCACGTCAAAATGGTCAAATTCCAGGAACTTGCCCATAAAGTTGTGAATCAAGTCCCGGCCAGGAGAGTGTTTTCGCAGTATTTCTGTCTGAACCCGGCTGAAGGCAGCGACCTGATCGGAGGAGTAGCGGCGAAAATCCAATACATGCGACGGGTTCGGTTCGGTGACCGTCAGATTCGGCAGTTCAACCTCGTTGAAATCACTCACCTCCATGGACCAGAAGACATTGCCCCAGGCGCGATTGAGCACCTCCGGAGACTGATATTTCTGCGCCAGCCAGTCGCGAAACCCGCCCAGTGCGGCGGTGGAATAGCTCAACGTGGTGTCGTGGCATCCATATTCATTGTCCACCTGCCAGGCTTCCACTGCCGGATGCGATCCATAACGCTTGGCAAGAATTTCCGTGATACGGGCAGATTCCAGGCGATAGCCAGGATGAGAAAAGTCATAATGCCGCCGCGAACCCCATTTGCGCGGATTGCCATTGGCCTCAATCGCCACCATGTCCGGCATCGATTCCACCAGCCATTTGGGGGGTGTCGCCGTCGGCGTACACATGACAATTTTCAGCCCGGCAGCGGCGAGAATTTCAATCGCATCGTCCAGCCATTGAAAGTCGAATTCATCCCGCGCCGGCTCAAATCTCGACCAGGCAAACTCGGCGATGCGCACATAGGAAATGCCACATTCCACCATGCGGCGGGCATCTTCTTCCCACAAATTGGCGGGCCAGTGTTCCGGATAATAGCAGACACCCAGTGCCGGTGATATCTTACTCATGAACAGACTTCTCAATCATAAAAACGAACAAGCCAGGCGGCGTAGCGGCGAGACGGCGAGGCGGCGAGGCGCCACCTCAGCAACACCGCCAAATCCACCCAGGCATTTGGCCTTGGAAAACCGCTCTTTCGTCTCTTACCGATCAGAAATCAAGTGCCGATTTGCAATTAAATGCGCAGACCGTCTGATCCGAACAACATGGCAGTCGACGGATCGACGCCGACGGAAGCCACTTCCCCATCCTCAACCGAGGCGTGCCCCTTTTGCTCAACGGTGAGAGGAATTTCACCACCGATATCGAGATAGAGATAAGAGTTGCCACCCAATTGTTCCACGACGCTGGTTGGTGCCTTGAAACTATGCTTGGCGCTATCAGCGGCAATAAAATGCTCGGGGCGAAATCCAACACGCACCGTCTCTCCCTTTTCCGGTGTCCGGTCTCTTGTTGCCACGTCAATCTTCAGATCGCCAATCGCCGGGACGGTGATCTTGGCCGATCCCTTTTTGGCGCTGGTGACTTCAGCGTCAAGGAAATTCATCCGTGGCGAACCGATAAATCCAGCAACAAATTCATTGTCGGGATTGTCATACAGTTCCAGTGGCGATCCATATTGCTCAACGATTCCAGCCCGCAACACGACAATTTTGTCAGCCAGTGTCATGGCTTCGGTCTGATCATGGGTCACATAGATCATGGTTGAATCGAGATCATTGTGCAGTTTGGCGATTTCCAACCGCATCTGAACACGCAATTCGGCGTCGAGATTGGACAGCGGCTCGTCGAACAGAAAGACTTTCGGTTCGCGCACAATCGAACGGCCGATGGCGACGCGCTGGCGCTGTCCACCGGACATGGCCGCCGGCTTACGTTGCAGCAGCGGACCGAGTTCAAGGATTTTTGCAGCCTTTTGAACCCGCTCATCAACTTCCTTGGGATCAGCGCCGTTCATTTTCAGACCGAATGCCATGTTGTCATAGACCGTCATATGCGGATAAAGCGCGTAGGACTGGAACACCATGGCGACGCCCCGTTCTGACGGCTCCACGTTGGTTACATCGGTATCACCGATCTCGATTTTTCCCGATGTTGTGTCTTCCAGCCCGGAGACCAACCTCAGCAAAGTGGATTTTCCACATCCCGAAGGACCAACAAAAACGATGAAATCGCCATCGTCGATGTCCAGATCAACACCATGAATGACGTGAACATCTCCAAAGGATTTTTTCACGTTTGTGAGTTTAACACCGGCCATATTTTTCTCCCGATTTTCTCTCGAATGCCGCAGTCTGCCGCCTCAAGCCAGTAACAGTTGTTAGATCAAATTCATTCCTGGAACCGCGGTCCCAATTTCGCTTCCATATCGCTCTCGATTGCTCTGGCCGCCTCCAGCACCAGTGTTTCCCACTGGTCTCTGGCTTCCTGAGATATCCGAAAGGAGGGCCCGGTTACCGAAACGCCAGCGATGATGCCGCTGTCTTCTCCCCCCAGGCCTGCTGCGACGCAACATATGCCCGGCTCGTGCTCTTCACGGTCATGGGAAATGCCGGAGGCGCGAATTTCCGGCATCTGAGCAAGCAGCAATTCAGGCGTGTAAAGGGTGGTTTCGGTGTGACGGATATAATCGAACTGGGCCGCACGGGCGGCGCATTCGTCCTCAGGCAGCCGGGCAAGCATGGCTTTGCCCACACCGGTACAATAAAGCGGTGAGGCATTGCCCACCTGGGAATGCATGCGCACGGTTTGCTTCGATTCAATCTTGTCGAGATAGATGACCTCAAGCCCGCTCATCAGACCCAGATGAACGGTCTCGCCGGTTTCCTCGTGTAATTTTCGGATATGTGGTTCGGCCAGCAGTCTGAAAGTATTGCCTGACCAGGCTCGCGCCGCCAGTTTCAGCAATCGCAGGCCCGGCACATAGGAGTGATCGGCGTTAACTGATACCAGACCTTCCTCAATCAGATTGGAAATCTGGCGATGCAGCGTGCCGCGGGGCTGGTCGATCTGGCCCAGCAGATCCGTAAATCGTGGCGGCTTTTCCGACAGTGCGATGACTTCAAGAACTTCCAGAGCTTTGCCCAGCGTGCCGGTGGTCGGCCGGCGACGCGGCACGTCGGCGACCTCAGCCGCTGCAGCGGCCGAAGTTGGCTTTTGCTGTTCGTCGGTCAGATTGTCCACTCGATCCACACACACGCCTTGATTGGAGCACCTTTGACAAACTGGTGCTTGACATCTGCAAAGTCTAGACGAATAATTCTAAATAGTCAAATCGAGTTCCAGATAATGGAACTTGTGCGACCGATATGTCGCGCCCGCCTTGCTTGCAGGGTTGAGCGCGATGATAAACTATAGTGGTCTTCACTGATCCTTCGATTGGGTCAGGAACCCGCCTCCGGATTGGGGGTGGTTTATTTAACTGGGAGGAATTTCTAATGTACAAGTCGCTCATCAGAGCTACAGCCGCAGCCAGTGCTGCCGCGCTCATGGCCACATCGGCCTGGGCCAGCGATCTCGTCGTCACATTTGACGACTTGAACCCTGCCCCGAAAAAAGCATTCGAGGATGCTGTTGAGGCTTTCAAAAAAGCCAATCCAGACATCAACGTTACCGTCAACATCGCTGACCGTGAGGCTCACAAGAGCTCGATCCGTAACGCTCTGTTGAACGATGCACCTGACGTGATCACATGGTATCCCGGCAACCGCATGGGCCCATTCGTCGACGCCGGCCTGTTCATGGACATTTCTGACCTTTGGGCCAGCGATCCAAACCTGTCTGGCAAGTTCAACGCGATCAAGGCAACCATGACACGCGACGGCAAGCAGTGGGGCGTGCCCTATTCTTACTATCAGTGGGGCGTCTATTACCGCAAAGACATCTTCGACAAGCTGAGCCTGGCCGAACCAAAGACCTGGGACGAAATGCTTGGCGCTTGCGACAAGATGAAAGCGGCCGGCGTGACACCGTTCACCATCGGTACAAAGTTTCTTTGGACCGCTGCTGGCGTGTTCGACTATCTGAACCTGCGCACCAACGGCTATGACGTGCACAACGATCTGACCGCCGGTAAGATCAAATATACCGATCCACGCATCCGGGCGACATTCGCCAACTGGAAAGTGATGCTGGACCGTTGTACGCCGGTTAAAAACCACGCCACCATGTCCTGGCAGGATGCAATCGCTCCTTTCGCCAACGGCGACGCTGCCATGTATGTCATGGGTAACTTCTCGGTCTCTGGATATAAAGATGCTGGTCTGAAAGATGAGCAGATCGACTTCTTCCAGTTCCCAGAAATCACGCCTGGTCTGGCCCGCGCCGAAGAAGCACCTGCTGACGCCTTCTTCATCGCTGCCAAGGCGAAGAATGTTGAAAACGCCAAGAAGTTCATGGCTTTCGTTGCACGGCCTGACATTCAGGGCGAATGGAACAAAGCCATCGGCCAGCTGCCACCGAACTCGGACGCTGAAATCAACAAGGACGACAAGTTCATCGTTGAAGGCATGGCGACCCTGTCGACAGCTTCTGGCCTGGCCCAGTTCTACGACCGTGACGCCCCTGCCGCTATGGCAAAGGCTGGCATGGAAGGCTTCCAGAAGTTCATGATCGACCCATCTACTTTGGATGAAGTCCTGGAGAACCTGGATAAGGTTCAGGCTGAAGTCTACTAAGACTGACGAACCGACACGCGGGTGGCCATCAGGCCACCCGCACTCTTGCTACCGTCCATTGACGGTTTGAAACGATGTTGCTGGTCGCACATCAACGCAGATGCGCACCTCGTTTTGCAACAATTTTGCCAAAGATCGGAGGCACTATGACCGTATCCGAACACGCAAGCTCACGATATGACACGGAGATGCCGAAGGTCGCCATGGGCGCCGCAGCGGCAGTCATCGCCCTGTTGGTGATGTTCTCCATCGATGTGACCTGGGTGACCGAAACCTTTGGCTATGAAAAGCGAACCGATGCCAGGGTCCCCACATTCCTGATCCGCATGGCATTCCTTGTCGCCATGCTGGCTGGCGCATTCTACGGCTTTACCAGCCTGTCTTACTACAAGCGCAACCGCGTCGCCCTGGCCCCATGGATGTTCCTGTCCATCGGCCTGGCCTTCTTTCTGATCTATGTGATCATCCCGATTTTCCAGTCAATCTCCTATTCCTTCACCAAGTGGAACGGTCTTTACGACGTGACAGGCACGTGGACCGGCGAATGGGTCGGATTTGACAATTATCGGATTCTTTTCGGTGATCCGAATTTCTACACCTCGCTGATCAACAACCTGTTGTGGCTCGTGCTGTTCATGCTGGCCATTCCCATTGGCCTGGGCATTGCCTTGTTCCTCAACCAGACAGTAACGGGCATCCGAATCTACAAGTCGATGTTCTTCTTCCCCTTTGTGATCTCACAAGTGGTGGTCGGGCTGATCTTTTCCTGGGCCTATAATCCGGAATTCGGCCTTCTAAGTGAAATCTGGGGCTGGTTCTTCTGCGAGCAGAAACTCAACATTGTCGGCAACCTGACAACCAGCTGTTCCATCGACCCGCCATCGATTCTCGGTGAAGCAAAATATGCCACCTATGGCATTATCGCCGCCGGCCTGTGGCCGCAGATCGCCTATTGCATGATCCTCTATCTGACCGGCTTGAACAACGTATCGCCGGACCAGGTTGAAGCCGGACGACTGGACGGCGCCAAGGGCTGGAAAATGTTGCGCCACGTGATCCTGCCACAACTGCGCCCGGCAACATTCATCGCCATTGTCGTGACCGTCATCGGCGCCCTGCGTTCCTTCGACATGATCGCCACCATGACCCAGGGTGGCCCGTTCGGGTCCACCAACGTGTTGGCGTATTACATGTTCGATCAGGCCGTCGGCGAAGGCGTCGGCCGCTATGGTTACGGCTCGTCCATCGCGACGGTGCTGTTTTTCATCATGTTGATCTACATCAGCTACTTCCTGTGGCGCATGTACCAGGACGAGAAGACGGAGCGATAAGATGTTTCCAGCACCTATTGAAAAATCCAGCACCACCGCTCAAACAGCCTATAAACTGGCGCTGCCGTTTGCGCTGCTGGTCTGGCTGTTACCGCTGATCGCCATCTTCCTGACGTCGATCCGTCCGGCCTCGGACATTAACACCGGCAATGTTTTCGGCATTCCCAGCAAATTCAATCTGATCGAGAACTATTCGACCGTTTTCGCCCAGACCGATGCCTGGAACTACATGCTCAACACGCTGATCATCACCCTTCCGACGATGGTCGTTGCCGTGGCGCTTGCCTGTCTGACCGGCTACGCGCTGGCGATCTACAAGTTCAAGTCAGCGCTGCCGATCTTCTTCATCTTCGTGGCCGGTAACTTTGTACCCTTCCAGATCCTGATGTTGCCGGTGATTGACCTGTCGAACCGGTTGGAAATCTACAACACCGTGCCCGGACTGGTGATGTTCCACGCTGCCTTCCAGACCGGCTTCTGCACCCTGTTCATGCGCAATTTCATGAAAGCTCTCCCCTTTGAGCTGATTGAATCGGCACGCATTGAAGGGGTCGGCGAATTCCGTATTTTCTGGCATCTGGTCCTGCCGCTGGTCCGCCCGGCAATTGCCGCATTGGCCGTGTTGATCTTCACATTCATCTGGAACGACTTCTTCTGGGCAACGGTGATGATCCAGGACGATGCATCCCTGCCGATTACGGTTGGTGTGCGCTCGTTGAACGGTGAATTCGTCCAGCAATGGCAACTGGTTTCTGCCGCCTCTCTGCTGGCCGCCGTTCCGCCAGTCATCATGTTCTTCCTGATGCAAAAGCACTTCATCGCCGGGCTGACGCTTGGTGCGACGAAGGGCTGAACCTGCTTGGAGGCAATTTTGGGGAACGTTCAAACCCACCGCCTTGATGCAGAGGCGGCAACAATACTGTTCGGATGGACGGACGGTGTCCCCGAAATCCTATATTTCGGGTCACCCATTGCCGATGATCTGGATGCAGAATTGTTCGCCCGTTCGCGGGCCCGTCCACAGGGCTTTGCAACGCTGGACGACAGCGCACCGGTCTCCATGCAACCTGAAATTTCCCGCGGTTTTATGGGCCATCCCGGTCTGATTGCTCACCGTACCGATACCGACCACGCCGGTTGGGCGGGTCTGTTCCTGTATGTCGGCAAGTCAGACATCGAAAACGGCGTTATTTTCCGCTGCCGCGATCAGCATCGCCAGCTGGTGCTTGAAATCAGCTGCACCCTGTGTCCGATATCCAGCGTTGCCGTGCTCAAATCCCGGCTGATTAATGAAGGCGACAACCTGTGCATCGTCGACTGGATGAGCGCCCCGGTATTGCCCATCACTCAATCGCTTTCAGAATATTTGCATTTCCACGGCCGCTGGTGCGCGGAATTCACCATCGACCGGCGCTCCGTTCCCATGGGGCTGGTCAAGGCGGAAAACCGTCGTGGACGCACCAGCCATGAAGCCTTCCCCGGCACGATCATGCTGGCGCCAACAACCGATGAGGAAACCGGCAAATGTCTCGGTGTACATCTGGGATGGAGCGGCAATCACCGCATGGTGCTGGAGCGTTTGACGACGGGTGAATGCCAGTTGCAGATGGGTGTTCTGCATTTTTCCCGTGAGGGCAATCTGCCTCCCGGCGAAACACTGGAATCGCCTGAACTCTTCGTCGCCCAGTCCGATCAGGGGCTCAACGATATGAGCCAGAAGTTCCACACCTATATTCGCAACAACATCCTGAAATTTCCGGATCAGGAAAAACCCCGCCCCGTCACGGTCAACACCTGGGAAGCCCTCTATTTCGACCACGACATGGACCGCCTCAAGGCGCTGGCCGATGCAGCTGCCGAAGTCGGTGGCGAGCGCTATGTGCTTGATGATGGCTGGTTCAAGGGCCGCAATGATGACACGACATCACTGGGCGACTGGTTCCCGGACCCGGACAAATATCCCAACGGCCTGCACCCAATTGTCGATTATGTGATCGATGAAAAAGGCATGGAATTCGGCCTCTGGGTAGAACCGGAAATGGTCAATCCCGACAGCGATCTTTACCGCCAGCATCCCGACTGGGTGCTGCGGCTCGACCCCTATCCGCGCATGACCGGGCGTAACCAGCTGGTGCTTGATCTGACCAATTCAGAAGTCCACGACTATCTGTTTGAATGCATCGGCAATCTGCTGGAAGAATACCGCATATCCTATCTGAAATGGGACATGAACCGCGATCTGGTACTGCCCGGTGACCGGGCAGGCAATGCCGCCGTCCACCGCCAGACCACCGAACTCTATCGGCTCATCGACCGGTTGCGGTCCGGCTTTCCCGATGTCGAAATCGAAAGCTGCGCCTCCGGTGGCGGGCGCATTGATTTTGAAATTCTCAAGCGCACCCATCGTTTCTGGACCAGTGATTCCAATGACGCGGTCGAGCGCACCCGCATTCAGACCGGATTTTCCTATTTCTTCCCGCCGGAAGTCATGGGTTCCCATGTCGGCCCCGCCTGGTGCCATACTTCCGGACGCGGCTTCCACCCCAATTTCCGCGCCCTGGTCGCCGGATACGGCCATATGGGGCTGGAACTGGACCTGACCAAAATCGACGCCAATGACATGGCGATATTCAAGGATGCCGTACAGCGCTACAAGGACAGCCGCCACCTGTGGCACAGCGGCACATTTCACCGTATCACCACGGTTGATGCCAATCTGATTGGCGCCGCGACCATCAGCCAGGATCAATCCTCCGCCCGCGTGGTGATGATGCAGATTGATCGACCCCGCTCTGTCATCCCGCCCAATATTCACGTGCCGGGACTCGAGCCCGACAAAAACTATCATGTGACTCTGGAAACGCCGCTGGACGTCGCCAAACGCGCCAGCCGCCGCTTCGACAATCCGTTGATGGATGATGGTTTTGTGATGAGCGGATCCGTGCTCGGTTCCGCTGGCATCCAATTGCCGGTACTCTATGCCCAGACGGGTGTAGCGCTTGCTTTGGAGGCGGTGTGATGGGCAAACAGCAATGCGATGGCGGCGAAGGCCTGATTGTGCTCGACTGGGGCACCACCAATGTGCGCCTGGCATTGCTCGACAAGCACGGCGCCGTGGTTGAAGAACGTCGCGGCGAAAGCGGCGTCGGCTCGTTCACACCAGCGCAGTTTGAAGCCCATTTTGACAAGCTGACCGATGGTTGGCCGACGTTTCCGGCCATTGCCGCCGGCATGGTTGGCAGCCGTCAGGGCTGGCGGGAAGCTGCCTATCTCCCCTGCCCCGTATCAACCGACGATCTGGTTGAAGGGCTGAAACACTTCACCCACAAGGGACGTCCCGTCACCATTGTGCCTGGCCTGACCCTGCAGGATGGAGAGCGCTTTGACGTGATGCGCGGTGAAGAAAGCCAGATTGCCGGTTTCCTGACCTGCAATCCCGGCTTTTCCGGCACGTTGGTTATGCCCGGCACCCATAGCAAATGGGTGCGCATTGAGGCCGGCACAGTCATCAGTTTTCAGACCTATATGACAGGCGAAATATTCGAGGCCATCAGCGAACATACGATCCTGCGCCACTCCCTGTCGAAGCTTGGCGAAGCAACGGATCACTTTCATTCCACTGTCAAAGCCCTGGCCGCCGCTGACAATCCCCATTCCGTTGAAGGTGCGTTGTTTGGACTGCGCGCAAAACACCTGCTTACCGGCTGCGATACAGATGAGCTGAATCAGGAATTGTCGGCGTTACTGATCATGTCCGAATTAAACGCCGGACAGCGTGATGGATTTCAGCTCGATCAAGATGCCATCCTGATCGGCAGTGAGGGGCTGACAGCCCTGTATAAGTCAGCGCTTGCGGCACAGGGCAGGTCCGCAACCTGCACACGCGGCACCGGTCTTGTCTGGCCAGCGCTGTATGAACTGGCATGTAAATCGAAACTGATGACAGGAAGCAAAACATGACCCGCCAGCTTGAAGGTCACCGTCCCCTGGTCGCGATTTTGCGCGGCGTCCAACCCCATGAGGTTGAGGATATTGGTGAGGCTCTGATCGAAGCCGGATTTGGTATTATAGAAGTGCCCCTGAATTCGCCGGACCCGCTGGACAGCATATCTCGCCTCGTCTCCCGGTTTGGTGATCAGGCTATCATTGGCGCTGGCACTGTATTGACCGCCGGGCAGGTGGATCAGGTCGTCGATGCCGGTGGCCGGTTGATCGTCTCGCCAAATATGAATGTCGATGTGATCAGGCAAACCAGAAAACGCGGCGGGCTGTCCTATCCCGGCGTTTTCACCCCCACTGAAGCCTTCAGCGCCATTGACGCCGGTGCCCATGCGCTAAAATTTTTCCCGGCCAGCCTGCATGGCCCCGACGGCATCAAAGCCATCAAGGCGGTTTTGCCGCCCGACATGCCGGTGCTCGCCGTCGGCGGCGTTTCTGTACCGACAATTGGCGAGTGGCTGGCCGCCGGGAGCGACGGCTTTGGCATCGGATCCAACGTCTACAAGGTGGGATGGACAGCCGAAAAAATCGGCCAGGAAGCCACCGCCTTTGTCAAAGCCTTCGACACAGCAAATGTTTAGTCGGTGTCGCCGCTTCAGATGACGCTATAGCCAACTTCGCCGCTGGCTTTTTCAAGCCAGTGCCAGAAACTGCGCACCAGGCTGGTGAACACGTAAAGATCGAAACTTGCTTGACCTGTGCGGTGGATGGTCAGCCCGATTTCGTGGTGGTGGCTGGCCTGCGTGGTGCCAACGGGAAAGGCCAGCAAGTCAAAATCAATCGCAATGCCACTGGCCAGCAGCCAGGTGGCCTTTTCACCACTGACCGAAACCACAACACGCCCATGTGTGAGACCGGTGATGGCTCCAAGCTTGACACCGATCTTGCGACGCAATTTGTTCTCAAGCCCTTCCTTGTCGTCTTCCACCAGCCAGCGTCCCGGCCCGGAGGCCATGATGGTCAGTTTTCCGCGGGTGGCCCTGATGCGCTTTTCGACTTCTTCGACGGTGTCCGGCCAGGCCTGAACCTGCACCAGTGAATCGCAAAGCCGCTCTGACAAAACAATCTTGTCGGATCCGCTGCGCGGCATTGCCAGTTCATGCAATGGGGAGAGTTTTTCTGCCAGATCAGCCACGCATTCTTCCTCCGTCCGGGTCCACCATGTAATGGCTCAAAACTTCAACTGCCACATGGGCATCGCGCACCGGATTGGCAGCATAGAGTTTTTCACCATGCCGCTTGAAGCCGCCTTCGAGCAGGGCAAGCGAGATATAGCAGCCAAGCTCCGGCGACGGCGAGAAACAGGTCGAGGTGGTGTGCCCTTGGCTGCGCCCCGGCTCTTCCTTCGAACCGGCCACCAGATGGGAGCCCCCCCGGATACGCTGTCCGTCCAGCGACTTTACAGCCACCAGCTGCAAACGGTCACCTTTGCTGAATGTCTCACGCCGCAACAGCACCGACCCCACAAATTCCTTCTTGCTGGATACCATGCCACTGAGCCCCAGATCATGCGGGGTCGTGCGACCGTTCAGTTCCGGACCGGCAACATGACCTTTTTCAATGCGCAAGGTCGACAGCGCCTCCAGCCCATAGGGCACCACATCATATTTCCTGCCCGCCTTCATCAATGCCTGCCAAAGGGCCGCCCCGTAATGGGCACCGCAATAGACTTCATAGGCAAGTTCGCCGGAAAACGACAGGCGGGCGATTTTCACAGCAATCCCGTCTACGACACCGTCGACAACGCCCATAAAGGGCAATCCCTTGTCGCTGACATCACAGTCCTTAACGCAAGCTTTCAGCAGGTGGCGGGATTTCGGCCCGGCCACCGCAATGCCTGCCCATTCGTCCGATACAGACGCAAGAGCAACCTTCATATCCGGCCAGACAAAATCGCGGTAATATTCAAGATGTTCCATCACCCGTCCGGCACCCGCCGTTGTGGTGGTCATCAGATAGCGGTGTTCCTCCAACCGCCACGTGGTGCCGTCATCAAACAGAAAACCATCTTCCCGCAACATCAGGCCATAGCGCGCCTTGCCCACCGGCAGTTTGGCAAAGCCATTGCTGTAAACACGGTTGAGAAATTCTGCCGCATCCGGACCCTGCACATCAATCTTGCCAAGGGTCGACACGTCGACAATTCCGACACCCGCGCGAACAGTTTTGGTCTCGCGGATATAGGCTTGTTCAACGGTTTCACCGGGAAGATTATAGCTTTCGGGGCGCAACCAGGGGCCGTTGGCATACATATTGGCACCCATTTCGAGATGGATGTCATGCATGGCTGTCAGCCTTTCAGCTGCCAGATGACCATATTTCTCCCCTGCAATCACCCCCATCGCCACCGGCGTATAGGGTGGGCGGAAACGGGTAGTTCCCGTATCGGCAATCGCCTTGTTGCTGGCCGCTGCCATGATTGCAAGACCGGTGATATTGGAAGTCTTACCCTGATCAGTCGCCATGCCCAGCGTCGTATAGCGCTTCAAATGTTCAACCGAAACGAAGCCTTCGCGATGGGCGAGGCGGACGTCTTCAGCCGTCACATCATGCTGCAGGTCAACGAAGGATTTGCCACCGCTGTTGATCTCAAAAACTGGCGCCGGTGCATAATCGATTTCATCTCCCTCGATTGACGGCCCCGGTCCTACCTTTGCCGATCGTTTTGACGGTGCCTGGCCAATATCGGCGAGCGCTTTCAGCGCAGCTTCCTCGCCACTCTGGAAGGCCTGCACCAAGCCGAACCGGCCTGCCATGGCCCCCGCCCCATGCCAGCTCTGCAGCGGTTCGCCTGGAAGGAAAGCCTGCAATTCAGCATCCCAGACCGGCTTGCCACCCTGCTGCGAGGTCAAATGAAAGGCCGGGGACCATCCGCCAGACACGGCGACACAATCGCAGGCAATCGTCTTGGATTCGTCTCCCAATTCACCGGTCAATTCGTTGTATTTGGCAATCACGATGGCGCGCACGCCGCGCAACCCTTTCGCCGAGCTGATGGCCCAACCGGTGTGAACCGAGGCCCTGCATTCGTCTCCAAGGGCCCGGATTGAATCCTCAACATCGGTGCGCACGTCGACAATTGCGGTGACAATGACACCCGCCTTGGCCATATCCCGTGCTGCCAGCCAACCCGTATCATTGTTGGTAAAGACCGCAACGGCCCGGCCTGGCGCGGTTCCATATTCAACTGCATAACTGCGGGCCGCATCGGCCAGCATCACGCCGGGGCGATCATTGCCGGCAAAGACAATCGGCCGCTCAAGGGCGCCTGTGGCGATAACAGCGGACTTGGCACGGATGTTCCAGGCCCGTTGGCGCGGAATGCTTTTGTCCTTGTGGGCCAGATGGTCGGTCACCCGTTCGACAGCCAGAAAGGTATTGTCGTCAAAATAACTTTGAACGGTGGTACGGGTCAGAAGCGTGACATTTTCCATTTCAGCCAGTTCAGCCACGGCATCGGCACACCAGTCACGCGCCGGTTCGCCATCGATAAAGTCAGGCGAGCCGTTCAGCGCTCCACCGGCCCTGGCCGATTCTTCGCACACAATTATGCGGGCACCCGATTTGGCAGCCCGCTGCGCTGCTGAAAGACCGGCAGCTCCGGTACCGACAATCAGAATATCGCAAAATGCATTCATCCGCGCATAGTGATCCGGATCCGGGATAGTAGTTCCCTTTCCCAGCCCCGCCGCACGGCGGATGAATTGTTCGCAGAACCACCAGAATTGTGTGGCGCGGTGCCCTTTGCGGGCCGGCCCCATGAAGGTCTTGTAATAAAAACCAGCACTGAAGGCCTTGCCCGCTAGCTGGTTGACCGCCATCAGGTCAAAATTCACCGATGGCCAACGGTTTTGGGAGCGGGCAATCAGGCCCTCATACAATTCCACTTCCGTGGCGCGTATATTCGGCTCCCTGCGCCCGCCATTATGCAGGGTAACCAGCGCATTTGGCTCTTCAGAACCGGCAGTGAAGACCCCGCGAGGGCGGTGATATTTAAACGATCTACCGACAATCGACACGCCATTGGCCAACAGGGCCGAGGCGAGACTATCCCCCTGCTGACCGTAAAAGGATTTGCCGTCAAAAGAGAACCTGATGGTCTTATCGGTCAGATTTGTACCGACACCATCGCGCAGATTTAACCGAAACGCACTCATTTCAATTGCTCCGCATAGGGGCCAACCGGCTGACACGAGACAACTTCGTGCGTCACCGTGTTACGTTCAACAATAACGTGGGTGCGGCAGCCGGATGTATGGTTCCACAGTTCCCGATGCAGTCCGTCGGGATTGGCCCGGTCGTAGATGTAAGCGTTGTGATCATCTATCGAAGTGTTGTCCAGGCCCGGACGGGTCGCCGAAGCGTCGCCACGATAGGTGAACTCCTGATGGTCACGCGGACCGCAATAGGGGCAAGTCAGTCTCATTGTGCTTTCCCCCTAATGGTACCAAGGCGTTGGGCCGGCGCCCAACTCGTCAATTGGATTGCCGTCCTTGAACCGCTCAAGAGTAAAAGCCTCGTTCAGCCGATGGGCCTTGTCGTTGGCGATGGTGTGGGCAAAACACCAGCCGCTGGCCGGCGTTGCCTTGAACCCGCCATAACACCAGCCTGCATTGAGATACATGCCCGGCAACGGACCTGTCGCAATGATCGGTGATCCATCCATCGACATATCCATGACGCCCCCCCAGCTGCGCAACAGCCGCAGCCGGGCAAAGGCGGGGAACATGGCGATCAATTCGCTGGTGACCTCTTCCCAGACCGGCAGATTGCCGCGCTGGGCATAGGAATTGTAGTAGTCGATATTGCCGCCGAACACCAAACCACCCTTGTCTGACTGCGAAACATAAAGATGTCCGGCCCCGAATGTTGTGACCGTTGGAATGATCGGTTTGACGCTCTCGCTGACAAAGGCCTGCAGCACGGTTGTTTCAATTGGCAATCTGTCGATGCCGGCCATTTTCATCACCCGGCCGGTATTGCCAGCAACTGCAACACCGGTCTTTTCAGCCCGTATTTCCATCCGCTCACCGCCGCGCATCACTTCAACGCCGGCAATCCGCTCGCCATCCCTCAGAAAATCGACCACCTCGGTATTTTCCAGAATATCAACCCCCAACTGATCAGCCGCCCGCGCATAGCCCCAGGCAACAGCATCATGACGGGCATTGCCGGCATCAGGCTGCAGCAGACCGCCATGCACCGGAAAACGGGCCGAGCCGGAAACGTCAAGTCCGGGGTTCAGCCGGGCCACCTGATCGCGGTCCAGCAGCTCCGATTTAACCCCCATCAACCGCATCTGATTGCCGCGTTCTGCGTGGGTATCCATCTGCCCCGGCGTATGGGCCAGATTGAGCACGCCGCGGGGCGAGAACATGACATTATAGTTCAGTGAATGGGACAGCTCGCGCCACAATTCCATCGACTTTTCGTAAAATCCGCTATTTGGCGTCAAACGGTAATTGGACCGCACGATGGTTGTATTGCGCCCCACATTACCAGATCCCAGATAGCCCTTTTCAATCACCGCAACATTGGTGATGCCGTGAACACTGGCCAGATAGAACGCAGTGGAAAGCCCGTGTCCCCCGCCGCCGACGATGATAACATCATACCTTTTGCGTGGCTCCGGCTTGCGCCAGGCCGGGGTCCAGTCGCGATTGCCCCGCAGAGCGTTCTTCAAAATGGCAAAGGCGGAATACCGCATGGATTATCAACTTTCAAAAGTCGGATTGCGCCCGGTTCAGCGCCAAATCAAGTCTCAGCATACAAACTTAGTCAGGTGAATACAGCCCGTCACCAAAATTACGACAAGGCCGTCGCAGAAGGCGACAATCTGATTGGAAAAACTCACTCAACAACATAGCCATGACGATAGATTTTGCTTGCGCAACGGCCAATTTTCTACACAGATACCAACAAGAGAAAATCAATCAATCATGACGGGCCTGACTGGCTGGAATTGTGCTGAAGTCAAAGCCCCGTCTGAATTGGCCGCATTGAACCAAAGCGTGCTCTGGCAACTGCCGAAGGACCGCCTTTATGAGGATGTGAGATGATGCATAGCAGGATTATGGACGGAGATGAGTCGCGCCATTTGTCATTCCTGATCCTGGATCAGTTCTCCATGCTTTGCCTGGCGGCGGCCATGGACCCCCTGCGTTCGGCCAACCGCATGGCCGCTTCAAGCTATTACAAGTGGAGCCTGGTCTCGCTGGACGGAAATCCGGTGACCGCCTCCAACGGCATGGAAGTCACGGTCCAGCATTCCATCGATGATATGGCCAAATGCGATATCCTGTTTGTCTGCGCCGGTTACAAGCTGGAGGTCGCCGGCCAGTCCCATATGCTTGCAAAATTGCGTGAACGGGTGCGTCGCGGTGGTGCTATTGGCGGACTGTCTATCGGCGCCCATATCCTTGGCCAGGCCGGCCTGCTCAATGGCTATGACTGTACCATTCACTGGGAAAACCGCGCCTCTTTTCAGGATTCCTTTCCGGAGGCCAACTGCACCGGCCATGTCTTTGAAGTCGATCGCAACCGCTACACCTCGGCCGGTGGCACCACCTCCATCGACCTGATGTTGCACATTATCGGCGAAGATTTCGGGGCCCAGGTGGCCAATGAAGTTGCCAACCAGTTTCAGCATGAACGCATCCGCACCAATATGGACCGCCAGCGTGTTGGTCCTGAGCGGGATCTTGCCGGCAAATCGGAAAAGCTGCAGCGGGCGGTAGAAATGATGTCAGAACATCTGGAAGACCCGCTCTCGGCGCTGGAAATCGCCCGCCGGGTAGGCCTGTCGCTGCGCCAGGTCGAGCGGCTGTTTCTGCGTCACCTCAGCTGTACGCCGGGACGTTATTACATGACCGTACGTCTGGAGCGGGCCCGCGAATTGCTGCGCCATACCAATGCGCCAATCCTCGATGTAGCCCTGTCCACCGGTTTCACCTCCCATTCCTATTTTGCCCAGAGCTACCGCAATCATTTCGGCTGCTCACCCTCTGAAGAAAGACGCGCCAATGCCTGATCAGGGGCCGCTAAGCGGCATCCGTGTTGTCGAACTGGCTTCCATTGGCCCCGGTCCCTTCGCTGCCATGATGCTGGCCGACCATGGTGCCGATGTCGTTCGTATCGACAAACCGGGCGGGCGCGATGTCGGCACTTCAAGATCCGACAAAGACCCGATGTTGCGCGGTCGTCGAAAGGTTGAACTCAACCTGAAGGATTCCACCGACGTTGAAAAAGCCCTGGCATTGATCGAAAGGGCCGATGTGCTGATCGAAGGCTATCGGCCCGGTGTAACGGAACGGTTGGGCCTCGGGCCTGAAGAGTGCCATGCCCGCAATCCGGCGCTGGTCTATGGACGCATGACGGGCTGGGGTCAGGACGGCCCGCTCGCCGCCCGTGCCGGCCACGATATCGACTATATTGCCATTACCGGTGCGCTGGATGCCATCGGCACGCCGCAATCCGGCCCGGTGCCGCCAATCAACCTGATTGGCGATTTCGGTGGCGGCGGCATGTTGATCGCCTATGGCATCTGCGCGGCCCTGCTGCCGGCTAAATTGTCGGGCAAGGGCTGCGTCGTCGACGCTGCCATGGTCGAGGGAGCAGCCCTGCTGATGACCATGCCCTATTCCCTGAAGGCCCAGGGCCTGTGGCCGGGCGGGCGCGGAGAGAACCTGCTGGATGGCGGAGCCCCCTTCTATGGCACCTATCCCACGTCAGATGGAAAGTGGATCGCCCTTGGCGCCATTGAAGAGCCGTTCTGGCAGCAATTGCTTGACAGTCTGGAGCTGAATTCAGATTTCATGACCAAGCGCATGAAGTCAGAGCATTGGCCGGAAATTCGTCAGTTGATCGCCGATAGTATCGCCCAGCACCCAAGAAGCCATTGGGAGAAAGTGTTTGAAGGAACAGATGCCTGTTTTGCCCCGGTTCTGACCATGGACGAAGCGCCAGATCATCCCCACAACGCGGCTCGCGGGGTTTTTCAATCTGTTGGCGGGGTGATGCAACCGGCTCCAGCGCCTCGATATGACGGCAAGGCAGCGCCTATCCCTCCCACCGACACGTCGACAGTCGACACTACTGCAGTGTTGGAAAGCTGGCGTTAGACTCCTGCGCCAGACGTGAGCGATCCAGCCGCCAGGTCACCAGATTACCCTTGATTTCCCGCAGCAGTTTTTTCTTAAAAGCTCTCTTGAAATCGAAATAATCAGCCGCCCGCTCAACGAAAGCGCCCGGTCCGCCAATTACCCGGTTGCGCAGGTAATAATGCAGATAACTGACTTCGTTGATCACCGCCAGCGCATTGATTGTCGTTCCCTCACGCACCACGGCGTCGCGCATGGATTCCACCCGATTGCCATCATTGTTTTCGCCATCCGCGATAACATCAATCACCCGTCTGTCGGCCCGGGTCGGGGCGGATTCAAAAGCCAGCTGACTGAACTGAAGCGCGCCTGAAATCGACGTCCCCCCATTGACGGTCTGCCGCCCCATACGGGCTGCGCGATTGGCGAATCTGATGGCATCGCTGGGGGTGGCAATCGTCGTCCATGGTATGGCGATCTTCTGGGTGCCAGACGTCGACCAATGGACCACCAGCACGGAGATCTGACCATAATAGCCTTCGACAATGGCCTGCAGGATTTCAGGATCGGAAAAGGCGGCAGAAACACCGCCAGCCTGCAGCGCATATTCACTGCCATTGACGCTCCAGGAGCAGTCCATGGCAATCACCAGATTGAGATCAGCGCGCGCCGACTGGGCATGGGCAAAGCCTAGCAACAGCCAGAAGGAAACCAGCGCTGCTGCCAGAAGCCTCATCAGCCAGGCGACAGGCCGCGCAGGCGCTCAGAACGGCGTCGCAACAATTCTACCGTGGTCAGCAACAGGATCGACATGATCACCAGAATCGTCGCCACCGCCAGAATGGTCGGGCTGATCTGCTCGCGCAGGCCGGAGAACATCTGGCGTGGAATCGTCCGCTGGTCCACATCGGCCAGGAAGATCACCGCAACCACCTCGTCAAGCGAGGTGATAAACGCAAACAACGCACCTGAAATCATGCCTGGCGTGATCAGTGGCATGATCACCTTGGTAAAGGTGGTCCAGCCATTGGCACCGAGCCCTTCACTGGCGCGGATGAGCGACCGGTCAAAACCCGACAGAGTTGCCGTCACGGTGATGATGACAAAGGGCACGCCCAACGTCGCATGGGCCAGGGTCAGGCCGAGATAGGTATTGGCCAGCCCCTTTTCATAGCCCGGGATAATGCCCTGCATGGTGCCGCCATAGAAGAAGAACATGCCGGTTGCGGTGATCACCAGTGGGACGATCATCGGCGAGATCAGCAGACTGGTAATCGCCGAACGGAACGGCATTTCCGGCCGTGACAGGCCAAGCGCCGCCAGGGTGCCGAAGCCGGTTGCCAGCAATGTTGAGACAATCGCTAGGAAGAAGGAATTGCGCATGGCGCGAATCCACGTGGCATTGTTCCACATGTCACCCCACCAATTTTCCGTGCCATCCGGCGCAGTCATGCCGAAGCGCCAGATATCCTGATACCAGCGGGTCGAATAGGCCGCCGGATCAAGCGCCATCATGCCTTCGGTAAAGGTGAAATAGGGTTCAGCGTTAAACGACAGCGGAATGATGATCAAAATCGGTGTGATCAGGAAAATGAAGATCACCGTGCAGATTGCAAGGAAGATGTATTTGCCGATTTTGTCCTGGGTGGAGGCATAGGCCGGCAGTTCGTTCATAGCGAAATAAGGAATGCCGAAAATGATCAAAAAGCCGATCATGCCAGTAAAGGACTGCGTATACGCCAGGAACAACAGGGTTGCCACGATGAGAGCGGCGAAGCCGCGGGTTTTGCATTTTTCGGTAAAACTCATGACAGCGCCCTCACCCGAACTTCAGATTGTCGACGCCGACAAGCTTGTTGTAGATCCAATAGAAGACCAGCACGACGACCAGCAGGATGGTTCCCAATGCGGCCCCAAGCGACCAGTTCAATGTCTTCTTGATGTGGTCGGCAATCAGGTTGGAGATCAGCAGGCCATCGCTACCACCGACCAGTGCCGGGGTGATGTAGTAACCAATGGCCAGGATGAACACCAACAGCGTGCCAGCTGCGATTCCCGGAATTGTCTGAGGGAAATAGACTTTGATAAATGAATAGGTGCCGGTGGCGCCCATGGAACGGGCCGCCCTCATATAACTCGGCGGTATCGTCTTCATCACCGAGTAGAGCGGCAAGATCATAAAGGGCAGCAGGATATGCACCATCGAGATCACCGTACCGGTGATGTTGTAGATCATCTGGATACGACTCTCATCAGCGATTATGCCGAGATAAACCAGCACATTGTTGATGATCCCCGACTTCTGCAGCATCGCGATCCACGCACTGGTACGCACCAGAAGCGATGTCCAGAAGGGCAATAACACCAAAATCATCAGCAGGTTCGAGGTTCGAAGCGGTAGTGTCGATAAGAGATAGGAAACCGGATAAGCGATGATAAAGCACAGCGCCGTAATCAGCGCCGATATCCAGATGGTTTTCCATAAGATTGGCAGGTAGATCCGGTACAGTTCGTCCGCCTGAACGATACTGCCGGTCTCATCATATTTGCGGTCGGTCGCCGCCAGATAGAAGGAAAGCGTATAGTCCTCCGTCACCCGCTGCAAAGTTCGCCACAGATTTGGATTGTCCCAGCGTTTGTCGATTTTCACCAAGGCATCAAAATAAGGGCCTTCGGTGATTTTTCCTGCACGACGCGCGGTTTTCGTAAACAGGCTTCTCGAACCCGGAATTTCGTAGTTCACCCGGGTTGCCAGGTTGCCGATGGTCTTGCCGACCTCGCGATTTTTGCGGGCCGTGGCCATGTCGGTCACAAATATTTTGACTATCTCGTCGTCAGGAATTCCCTGTTCGGCATCCCAGTCTTTGATCGCCTGGGCAAAATTCGGCATCACATTGGAGCCGGTGGGGTTGTGGAACGAACGATAGAGCATCTGCCCGATTGGCAGAACAAAGGACAACAGCAGGAAGAGAACCAGAGGCACGGTCAGCAGAAAGGCGCGCATTTTCATGCGGCGTGTTGTGCGGGCCAGTTTTTCTTTCAGCGGCGTACCGTCAGCCGCCAGGAGAGGCGCATTTGCGTTGCTCATTGTGGCGTCAGTCATGCGGAGTTCCCCACCCGTGAATAGTTGAAAAAAGGGCGCGGAATTGTTTCCGCGCCCTTTGAAGTCGTCAGATTATTTGGCCAACCAAGCGTTGAAACGCTCGTTCAACTGATCTGAATTATCTGCCCAGAACTCGAAGTTGGACTGTGCAGCATTCGCCAGGTTTGTTGGGTTGGTAGGCATCTGCGGGCCCATGTCGATGTCTTTGTTGTGGTATTTACCGACAAATGGTGCAGATGACTTACGGGCTGGGCCGTAAGAAATGTAAGAAGCCTGAGCCGCCAGCTGTTCAGTTGCAGTGGAGAATTTCAGGAATTCAAACGCTGTTTCCTTGTTGCGGGCGCCTTTTGGAATGACCCACAGGTCCAGGTCCCAAATCTGACCGTCCCAGACGATTTCAAACGGCTTGCCTTCACCGGCAACCGCATTGAAGATACGGCCGTTATAGGCAGTGGTCATTGCCACTTCGCCGTCAGCCAGCATCTGTGGTGGCTGCGCACCAGCTTCCCACCAGACAACCTCGGACTTGATGGTGTCGAGCTTGGCGAATGCACGGTCAACACCAGCTGGTGTCGCCAGAACGTCATACACGTCAGCAGCAGCAACGCCGTCAGCAATCAGAGCAAATTCCAGGTTAACCTTGGCACCTTTACGCAGGCCGCGCTTGCCGGGGAATTTACCCAGGTCGAAGAAATCACCCATGGTTTTTGGACCATTGGCCATTTTCGAGCTGTCATAGGCGAAGATTGTTGACCAAACGATGTTGGCAACAGCGCAATCGTAAAGAGTACCTTCGAGGAAATCTTCAGTTGCAGGTGTGCCGTCAGCACCGGCTGGCAAGATTGAAGGATCGATGGTTTCCAGCAGGCCTTCGTCGCAAGCGCGAATGGCATCGGAAAGCTCAACGTCAACAATATCCCAGGTTACGTTGCCGGCTTCCACCTGAGCTTTAATCTCGGCGATGCCACCATTGTAGTCTTCGGAACGAAGATTGGTACCTGTCTTGGCGATGAATGGCTTGTGATAAGCCTCAACCTGAGACTTGGTGTAAGCACCGCCCCAGGACACGACTGTCAGATCAGCAGCCTGAGCGGCCACGGAACCCAGTGCAATGGCAGCGCCGACGGCGGTGCTTGCAAGAAGTTTAGTGAGTTTCATTTAGTATTCTCCCTTTTAGTTTGACCTGGCCCTTCGACCAGATTTGTTGCCGGACCTGCGAGGTTTGGGGTTTGCAGGCCAAGAATGTGAAGTTTAGTCCTAGGACAACGGGTCCAATGCGCGGCAGTCAGCAGCTTGCCAACCAACCTTGACCTGTGCCCCCTCAGCCAGCGGCTTGTTGCCGGCGCTGTTGGGTACCTTGACGATAAATTCTGTGTTTCCAGCCACATTCATGCGTGTGCGAATGTGATCGCCCAGATAGATGAGTTCGAGGATTTCCCCGGTGATCGCATTGTCGGTTTGGCCATCGGATGGTTCGATTTCCACCCGCTCGGGACGCAAGGACAATGTCGTGCGATCGCCGACACCGCCGACATTGATCGCCGCAGCAGTCACCGTGCCGCCACCGTCAAGATCGATTGTTGCGGTATCGCCATCGATCTTGGCAACCTTGCCGTTCAACTTGTTGTTCTCACCGATGAACTGGGCAACGAATGAATTCTGCGGACGTTCGTAAAGATCATCAGGTGTCGAAAGCTGCTGAATGACACCATCTTCAAACACCGCGATACGGTCTGACATGGTCAGCGCTTCGGCCTGGTCATGGGTCACGTAAACGACGGTAACACCAAGGTTTTCATGAATATGCTTGATTTCATACTGCATCTGTTCGCGCAGCTGCTTGTCGAGCGCGCCGAGCGGCTCATCCATCAAGATCAGCTTGGGATCAAACACCAGTGCACGGGCAACAGCCACACGCTGTTGCTGACCACCGGACAATTGAGCAGGCCGACGGCCGCCCATGGCAGGAAGTTCAACCATTTCCAGCGCGCGCTGCACCTTGGCCTCAACTTCCGCCTTGCCCATATTGCGGACATGCAGCGGGAAGGCCAGGTTTTCAGCCACCGTCATATGTGGAAACAACGCATAGTTCTGGAACACCATGCCGATGCCGCGTTTGTTCGGCGGCACATTGTTGATCGACACACCGCCGAGATAAATCTCGCCATGGGTGGCTGGCTCAAAACCGGCCAGCATCATCAACGAGGTTGTCTTCCCCGAGCCGGATGGCCCCAGCATTGTGAGAAACTCACCTTCCGGGATATCTAGATTGAGGTCTTTTACGACAAGTGCTTCACCATCGTAACTTTTTTGCACCTTGTCGAAGCGAACAAACGCCTCCGAACCAAGGTCTGCGGACTGCTCTGCGGCCAAACTCAAACTGGCGCTCCCTGTCGTCGGTCGGATTTCAATAATCCAACATCCCAATTATTGGACGCATTTTGCGTCTCGTTGCGGAACGAATAGTTCCAAACTGCAATCAACAACGGTTCGAATGCGACGTCAACAGCATCTAGGGACGGTAAATGGATAATTTTTCGGCTTTTTTCGTCCGTTTGCGACATCTGCCGATCAAATAGGCAGGTTTTGGCCGCTTTTGCTCAATCAATGATCAGTCAAAGCCGCGGGCATGAAAAATGTAGCCCAGGAAGTTGAGCAAGACCTGAGCCGCCAAAGTGCTGGTTGAACCGGTGTGATCGTAGTCAGGCGCCACCTCAACCAGATCGATCCCGACAATTGTGTTGCGTCGCGAAAGCTCCTGCAGGAATTCCATAACTTCGTAATAGAGAAATCCACCATGGCTTGGCGTCCCGGTTCCCGGCGCGATTGACGGATCAAAACCATCAATATCGATCGTCACATAGACCCGTGCACCTTCAGGCACTCGGGTGGCCATTTCACGCGACCCGATGGCGCGGAACTGCCGCACCGACTGGATGTCAGACCCTACTTTTCGCGCATCCTCGTAGCCATCCCTGGCCGTAGACGAAACGTTTCTGATGCCAAACTGGGACAGGCCAGTGACATAGTCTTTTTCGGACGCCCGGCGCATGGGATTGCCATGGCCAAAACGAACACCGTGGCGCACATCGACGAAATCCAGATGGGCATCAATCTGCACCACATGGAACGGCTCCTGATCACTGAACGCGTTGATGCAGGGGATATTGACTGAATGATCGCCCCCCAGCACCACGGGCAAGGCGCCCGCAGCAAGTATCTTGCGCACCCCATATTCGATATTGGCATGGCTGGTTTCTGTATCCGTGTGCACGATATCGGCATCACCCAAATCAACGATCGACACCGATCCGGGCAGATATGTTACGTCATCTTCGTGGTCATAGGCCCCCGCATGCCCGAAGGAAAAAAGTGTTGATGCCTCGCGAATGGCTCTTGGCCCAAAGCGGGCTCCGGCGCGAAACTGGGTGCCAAAATCAAACGGCGCACCAAGGATTGCGCAATCTGCCTTTAGATCGTCCCAGTCGGTGCAGACAGGGCGTTTTCCGAAGGTGGAAATTCCAACAAAAGGAAGGTTCAACCGACCTGAATCATATCCGTGTTTGGCCATTTCAATCTTTGCAATACGAGTTCACGACCCGGCAATCTTTGCATCAAGTGAAATGAAAATGCACGAACTAACGCAATATCCACTGGGAGCGACGCAACCTGAGTTTTCCGATGGCGATGGTGCCGCGTGGTTTGACACCGGCCAAGAGCAAAAGTTTTTTGCCAAACTTGCCGCGCTTGCGTCTGGCGTTGCGACTGTCTTTGCCCCGCGATCTATTGGCCAGGCTGCGCGCCAGATTTCGGTGGCTGGCGGTCGGTTTTTTTGCCTTCCGTACCGGCGCCTGCTCAGCCTTGCTGCGCGGTGCAGCGGTGCTCGTCAACGGCTTGATCGATTTGGAGAGCGAAGCGACCACAACCGGTTTTGGTGCGGTGCGTTTTTGTGGTTTCGCAACAATATGCACAACCCGATAGCCTTCAGATTTCAGACTGCGCAGCAGGTCCGGCAACATTTTTGCAGTCCGTGCCTGGATGTCGTGCATCAAGATGATGCCCTTTCCCTGCTGGCGCAGACGTTTCATGATTCTGTCGTGCAATTGCTGGGGAGTGCTCTTTTTCCAATCCAGGGAATCGATATTCGCGCCAAAGGCGATCATGCCTTTTTCAGCCACCAATCTGTCGGTGCGACTATTGCGCGCCAGATAGGGGTATCGAAAGAAAGGCGTGCGCGGCACAGATGAATTGTCGCTATAGGCAATCTTTTGAAGGCCGCTCACGCCACGATCGATGAGCTTGGACACCTTCTTTGAAGAATAGTTCGGCAGACGGTCGTGAGAATGAGTATGATGGGCCAGCGTATGGCCCTGATTGACCACCTTGCGAACCAGTCTTGGATAGGCTCGGGCCATGGTGCCCACATAAAAGAAAGTCGCTTTGACGCATTCCTTTTTCAACGTCTTGAGGATGCGTGACGTTTTGCCGGCGATGGGGCCATCATCGAATGTCAGGATGACTTCCTTGTGACGCAAGCCGAGACTGCGTTCTTTTCCCGAAAAACTGCGATGCTTATCCGGATCCAGGACCAGGGTCCGCGCCGTGCCAAGGGCATCGGGGGCGCATTTGGCAATCGCAATGCTGGAAAAGGAAAAAACAAGACCAATGCCGATCAGGCAAGACAAAATACGCACAACTAAACCCATACTCAAAACACAAAGGGTCGCGCCGAACGTGAATATGTCCGGCAACCTCAAACATGGTAAACAGCAATGGTTAATCGGCGGTGAAGCCAGCTTAGACAGCAGTAAAAAGGGGCCACCGTTTCCGGCAGCCCCAATTGCAATTCAATTTATAGTTGAAGAACTTAGCCGCGGCCCTTCCAGGGCACCAGCTTGTTTTCCGCGATACGCATCAGCACATCAATGCCAAAACCGATTACACCAATGATGATGATACCGATAATAACGATGTCGGTCAGCTGGAACTTGGAGGCGGCGATAATCATCTTACCGGCACCTTTTTCAGCTGCCACCAGTTCGGCGGCAACAACCGTGCCCCAACAAACGCCCATCGCAACCCGAGCCGCGGTAAAGATTTCCGGCAGCGAGTTCGGCAGGATCACCTTGCTCAGCAATTGAGACTTGGTGGCCCCCAGCGAGTAGGCCGCGTGAACTTTGGAAATATTCACGCCTGATACACCGGCGCGAGCACCAATAATCATGATCCAAAGGGCCGCAAGGAACAGCAGGCTGACCTTGCCTTGTTCACCAATACCGAACCAGATGATGACCAGCGGGATAAGCGCCAGAGGTGGCACAGGCCGCATGAATTCGACGATCGGATCGAACCAGCCACGCAGCCAGGAATTCAGCCCCATGGCAAAACCCAGCGGAATGCCGAACAGACAACCGAGGAAGAAGCCGAGAACAACACGGATCAGCGACCACATGACGTTCTCCCAAAGGCCAACGCCCTGGTAGCCTTCAGCATTCAGCTCAAGAAACCGGGTCCAGACCTGTTCAGGCGGTGGAAGATAAAGTGCTTCCATCGTCGGACCGGTATAGGGGCGCACCTGCAGGCTGCCCGCACCGGTCATCAACACCGTACCATTGTCAATCGGAACAGTCTGGTTCCTGTCGATGGGCTGGCCGTTGATTGCCGTGACCTTATAGCCTTTTTCCTTGCCGCCATCATCGTTGTTTTGGGCGCGAAGCAATTTTGCACGGCGCTCCTGAACCATAACGACATCGTCTTTGGCAAAGCCTTCAGATGTCTCTGGTGCCACCAGCTTTTCTGCTGTTGTGTCACCAAATTTTGTCACCCGCACCTTAACGGTGGCGGAGTCTGTCTCACCGGCAACATTGGTGGCGGTGTATTCAAACTGCGTGTCGCCGATAAAAGGCACCGGCAATACCTTGAATGGCAGCAGGCTGGAGCCCGTTGCAATCATCCAGATCAAAAACACGGTGACCACACCAGCCACCGAGGCAACCCGGTTGGCCGTGACCGAACTCTCATCACCAAAGGTGACTGTCTTCAAGCTGGCATAGCCACGCATCTGATCTTTTTTGGAATTGATGAAATTCCAAATAAAGTAGACCAGGCCGCTGACGGCCAAAAATATTGCAAAGATCAAGGCAATGCCGAGAACCATCCAAAACGTTGTCACAAGGACATCAATTAGTTCCTGAACCATTTTTCCGTCCCCTATGCTGATTCCGTCCGGCCCATGATTTCCTCTTCCATGTCCCAGATCATGTTGAGGATTTCATCGCGCTTCGGACCGAAATCATCGTGTTGTTTTACTTCGCGCAGATCGGCACCAACGCCGAGTTCTGCAAATGGCAGATAGTATTCTTTGTGAATCCGGCCCGGCCGTGGTGCCATCACGATCAACCGCTCGCCAAGAAGCAATGCCTCTTCCACCGAGTGCGTGATGAGGATGATGGTCTTGCCGGTCTTTTTCCAGATATCGAGCACCAGGCTCTGCATCTTTTCACGGGTCAATGCATCCAGCGCCCCAAGTGGTTCGTCCATCAGGATTACGTCGGGATCATTTGCCAGGCAGCGGGCCAGCGCAACACGCTGCTGCATACCGCCAGAGAGCTCATAGATCATCTTCTGGCCGAATTCCTGAAGACCCACAATGCCGAGAAGTTCAGTCACACGGGCGTTGATTTCAGCCTGTGGTGTTCCCTTCATCTTCGGTCCAAAGCCAATATTCTTGGACACGTTCATCCATTCAAACAGGGCGCCCTGCTGGAACACCATGCCGCGTTCGGAACTGGGGCCGGTGACCCTGTCAGCACCCAGGGTGATTTCGCCACCCGTTGGTGCCAAAAAGCCTGCCAGAATGTTGAGCAAAGTGGTCTTACCGCAACCGGATGGTCCGAGCACGGAAATCAATTCGCCTTCTTTGATATCCAAATTAATATTTTTGAGCGCTTCGACATTGCCTCCCCCAGGCAATTCAAAGGTCATCGAAACGTCATCGACAATAAGACCTGACATATACAATTATCCCCTTTGGGTATTGAACAGTTTGGAAAAAAAAGGCGCAGCGAAAACCGGTTTCGCTGCGCCCGTTTTAACCGATGATGGCAGCTTACATCTTAGATGCAGCTTCCAAGTAGCTCGAGTTAACCACAGCATTGTAGTCGGACAAAGCCTTAATTTTGCCGTCTGCTTCAAGGCTTGCAGCGCCAGCTGCCAGGTAGTCAGCAACGCCACCACCCATCCAGTCGGCAGAAAGCTGAGTCTCTACTGACGGGAATACAAAAGTCTTGATAACGGCTTTCGTCGCATCAAGATCCATACCGGCTGATTTTTGAATGTCGCCGATCATGGCGTCAGCTTCGGTGTTGTATTTGGTGTTCATGTCGGCTGTCACCTTCAGGAACTTGGCCAGAAGTTCTGGGTTTTCTTCACCGAAAGAAGTTGGGATTGAAGTGACGTCGAATACTTTACCGACAACGCTTTCTTTCTCAGCACCTTCGATGATTGGGCTGCCGTGCTCTTTCATTTTGCGCAGCGAACCACCCCAGCCACATGCCATGGCAAGATCGGTATTTGGCTGCGAGAATGCGGCAGCTGAATCCGATGGAGACATGTCAACAATGGTCAGATCAGATTCTGCAATGTTGAGATACTTGATCTGCTTGAGGAAACCGGAATGAGCAGCAGTACCCAGTGGCACAGCAACTTTCTTGCCCTTCAACACTTCAGCTGCGTTTTCCTTGTTGGCTTCCAGTTCCGCACGCACAACGCAGTTGTCGTTATCAGAATAGGAAACGGCAATGTCGACAACCTGCAGGTCCTGACCAGCAGCAGTTGCAACGAGGAATGGTGTCACACCCTGTGAGAAGGAAATGTGCACATCGCCTGAAGCCATCGCAGCAGACATGGCAGTACCGGCATCGAAGGATACCCAGTTTACTTTCACGCCCAGCGCTTCTTCATACATCTTGTTGGTCTGTGCAAACTGGTTTGGTGTTGGCCATTCCAGGAAGTAGGCAACCGTAATCTCTTTCAGGTGACCATCGGCGAGTGCCGCCGAACCGGTAGCGACCAGAGCAGATGCTCCCACCAATGCCGCTGTAAGTGACTTAAGAATTTTCATGTTTTTCTCCCTTGTGGCATGAGCCACGTCTTCATCGCTATGAGCTTAACCGAAAAGGCCCAACCCTAACTAAAGTGATGTTAATCAACATCGCGCTCCGGCGTCCGTCAAATGCGGACGCCGACAGTCGCGTTTAGACTACAGAAAGATACTCAGAATCCCAGAGGTGACATCCATTTTTTTGGAGCCAGATTTCAGCTTGAATTGATTCCAGAAAAAATCACGAAACCACAGCCGATTTTGACCGAAAACTGGTGCCGAACATGGCAGCCCTCCACTCTGCCCACACGTGACTGCGCACAGATAGATACCATTAATGCAAGCACTGCTTGCACGTTCTGCTCGATACTATTACCTGTTCGACATTGCCTGCCGAACAAAAGTTTTTGGAAAGCGCTGATCAGTTTCATGTCAGATTCACTCAAATTGATGGCCCTGGATGCCGATGACCTGCTGATAATTTCTGCCTATGTTCAGGACAGCGTGCTGCGCAGTTGCGAGATCGAATATGCGCCGGACAAGGGCCTGTTGATCCTGCCGGTCAACCGCTTTGCCTGGGAAGCTCCGGCAGCCCGCCGGATTCTGTTTAAAAAATATCAGCGCCGCCGCAGCGTATTGCATTTTTCCAAGGTGACCGGACTTAAATCCAGCACCGTCGACCGCGATGACGAAACCCAGGTGAAATCACTGCTATCGATCAGTTTCATCCCCGCCGCCGATTCAAATGACCCCGGCGGACAGATCAAACTGGACTTTGGCGGCGGTGGCGGTCTTCTGCTGGATGTGGAATGTATTGAGGCACAATTGACCGATTTGGGAGCTGCCTGGGAGGCCAGCAGCAGACCGCAACACAATCTGTGACGGCGTGATGAGTGACTCCAACATCAATTCCAGACTGATCGATGTCATTCTAGACGAGGCAACGATCGGCCGTGCCAATGCCGATGTCGAGCATGAACGGGCCGTCGCCATATTCGACCTGATCGAAGAAAACGCCTTTCGACCGGTGGGGCACGATGCCTCGACCACCAATGGTGAATACCGGTTGAACCTGGGCCTGCTGGAACAACGGCTTGTTTTTTCCATTTCCGACCGCGACCAGAACCCGGTCGCCACGCATATCCTGTCGCTGACCCCGTTCCGAAAAATCGTCAAGGAATATTACCAGATCTGCGAAAGCTATTACGAGGCGATTCGCTCTGCCACCCCCAGCCAGATCGAGGCGATCGATATGGCGCGGCGTGGTTTGCATAATGAGGGCTCAGAGACCCTCAAGGATCGTCTCAACGGCAAGATCGAGATCGATTTTGATACCGCGCGTCGCCTGTTCACTCTGATTTGTGTATTGCACTGGCGCGGGTAGATTGATGAGTTTCGACCCCACAGGCGGCCCCAGCCGCCCGCCCAGTTCAGTCCTGTATATCTGCAATCACAATGTCATTCGCTCGCCGATGGCCGAAGCCATCACACGGGCCCACTTCGGCAACAGCATCTATACCGCCAGTGCAGGCATTCGCGCCGGCAGTCCCGACCCCTTTGTCGAAGCGGTGATGGATGAGTTGAACATCAATGTGCACAATCGCCAGCCGAAAACCCTGGAAGATCTCGACGAAGGTTATTTTGATCTGATTGTCACCCTGTCCCCCACTGCCCATCATGTAGCCCTGGAAATGGCCCATGTGGACGCCACCGAGGTTGAATACTGGCCTTCGGCCGATCCGACTGTCGTGCAAGGCTCCCGCGACCAGATGCTGGATGCCTATCGCGATGTGCGGGACCGGCTGCTGGAGCGCATCATGGAACGTTTGGGCGCCGAAACCGGCGGCAGTTGGAAGGGGCCGGGATAAACTCGCTTCTGTCAATTGCAACAAACAGCGAAGCTTGCGGTTCACAAATGCAGCTTTTGCGGTTAGGTTCCCGCCAAATTGACGGCTCCCGGCTCTGTGGGGTGTCGCCAGTCAATCGATAAAGGAATATGAACACGCATGGCGAAAGAAGAAGTTCTGGAATTTCCAGGCACAGTGAGCGAACTGCTTCCCAATGCAACCTTTCGGGTGAAGCTCGAAAACGACCATGAAATTATTGCTCATACCGCAGGTCGGATGCGCAAGAATCGAATTCGAGTTTTGGCCGGTGACAAGGTGCTGGTTGAAATGACGCCCTATGACCTGACCAAGGGGCGCATTACCTATCGCTTTAAATAAATTGGGCGGTCGCCTGCCCTTTGGTCGGCCTGTAATTATCACCGCCACATCCGCATGAAGCCAAATCCGTATCAAGGTTGAACGATGGCGTCTCGTCCCAAACTCGTACTGGCCTCTGGCTCTCCCCGCCGAATGGCTTTGTTGGAGCAGATTGGTGTTGAGCCCGATCTTCTGGCCCCGGTGGACGCCGATGAAACGCCGATGAAATCGGAAGCGCCACGATCCCTGGCCAAGCGCTTGTCGAAAGAAAAGGCCACAATAGCGCTGCAAAACCTCAAACGCAGCGGCGATGCCGAACATTGTTTCATTCTTGCCGCCGACACGGTTGTCAGCGTCGGCCGTCGCATTCTCCCCAAAGCGGAATTGCTCGACGACGCCACCTATTGTCTGCAATTGCTGTCCGGTCGGGCACATCGGGTCTATACCGGTGTCACATTGATCACCCCCAAGGGCGCCACGCGCCAACGTCTGGTGGAAACACGGGTTCGCTTCAAGAAACTGTCGAATGATGAATTTGAAAGCTATCTGGCATCGGGCGAATGGCGCGACAAGGCCGGTGGCTATGCCATTCAGGGCATCGCCGCAGCCTTTGTGGTTAAACTGATCGGCTCTTACACCAATGTTGTCGGCCTGCCGCTGTTTGAGACCTCGGCGCTGCTGCAGGGAGAAGGCTATCCGATTCATTACAACTGGATCACCAGGAACTGACCGCTGATGGTTGATAAGGCATCACCCAAAGTCACACCATTGCGACCTCAGACCCCCTGCCCGCAATGCAAGCAGCCGAGCCAGCGCAGCAGCTATCCGTTTTGCAGCAAACGCTGTGCAGATCTTGATCTAGGCGCCTGGCTGAATGGTTCTTATCGCCTTTCTGGCGACGAGGCTTCGGCAAATGAAGGGCAAAACGACGAGCTGTGAAAATTCATTCCAAATCTGCTTCAGATTGATGTGGACAGGTCGGGTTTGGTTGACTATACCAGCCGAGTTTTCACGGCAGATTTGCGGTGAATATACCCCCGGATCGCCGCTATAGGGCGATCATGTTGCCCGGGTAGCTCAGGGGTAGAGCAGCGGACTGAAAATCCGCGTGTCGGTGGTTCGATTCCGCCCCCGGGCACCATAAAAACCAATAAAAACAATATATTACAAAAACAGCAAAAATCGGCCATGCCGTGAATTGTCACAAATGCGCTAGCATAGTTCTATCATAGTCGCATTTTTAACAATGACTTTTGATACGAGCGCCAGCCCATTAGCATAGTTCTAGCATAGTCGGAGCAACGCAGGATGGTGCAGCAATGGTTCGTACTAGGTTGAAATGGCTGCTTGGAAACCGAACGTAGGCATTCGAACACAATGTATCACCAGCCCTGCTTACAGCGTAGTGAAACATGGCCAGTCCGAGCCAGTGCCTTTGAGATTCGCCAAAGCAGACACCGAAATTTATGGGTTTCGGATTTGGCTAATGACTGCAGTGAGCCCTTATCGGCCAAACCGGCCTTGTCGATGCTGGGGTGGTGCGACGACCATCTCACCGGAAAGAATGACCCGAAGCGTAAATCGATGACACCCCTGATGGCTCTCGTCCCCCAGGTCGTCGACGTGGTCGATGTACCCGTCATTGCTGCCGGAGGTATTGCGGACGGAAGGGGCATCGCGGCAGCTTTTGCCCTGTGTCGGTTGGTATGGCACCTCTGGGAAAGATTAAGGAGATAAGCATGTGGCCGCGAAGAGATCTTGTTGACCTGTTCAAGAGCATACTTTCAATGTTTCAAAGTTACGACCAGCGTTCAATTCCGCTTCCAGCCCAAGGTCGCATTTGAAAATGCAATGTTCTGTGTCTAGCATTCTGGGGCATATGAGTCATGTGGAGAAGACGTGTGCATAGCAGCACGAGCATTACAAACGTCAATGAATACGAGTTGGCAAAATCGCCGGACGAATTTGTCGAAGCCATTAGCAAATTGGCCAAGCGGACCGAAGACAACGGGCATGAGGGAGTTCTGTCCTACAGGTTTTTTGTCAACCGAAAAGATAACAAGGCTGCAGCAATCATCGTTTATGCGAATGGTGAGGCTTGGATTGAACACCACAAGATTGCGTACCAGTGGCCTGAAATGACCGAATTGCAGTCTACCGTGAAACTCATCCGATTGACCTTTCTTGGCCCAAGAGATGATGCAGTTTCTTCGGCGATTGAAAACGCCGGTCTTACTGTTCCCGTTGTTTGGCTTGACGAACCAGCCGCCGGCTTTGATCGCTGAACTGCGTTTTCGGACTGTCAGGGTGCAGATTAGTCGTCAATAGTGCTGCAGTGCAGTAAGCCAGACGTCTGTTCCGAGCCGATTTTGATGAAAAAGGCGGTGTTGCAGTAGTTCTCCTGTTCTGATTCAGTTTTCCCATTGATTTGGGAGGTTGATGCGATGTTGGGGCCCCGTCAGGAATTTCAGGCAGCACTTTTCTACGAGTTCAATCTGGAAGATCATGTTCCAGGTGATCATCTGTTGCGTTCAGTTGACCGGTTCGTCGATCTTGGTGACATCCGCAATTACCTTGCTCCATTTTACAGCGACATCGGACGTCCTTCGGTTGATCCTGAACTGATGATCCGCATGTTGTTGATCGGGTACATCATGGGGATCAGGTCGGAACGACGATTGTGTGATGAAGTCCATGTGAACCTCGCCTATCGGTGGTTCTGTCGTTTGGATCTGGGCGATTCCGTTCCTGATCAATCAACCTTCTCTAAGAACCGGCATGGTCGGTTCCGCGAAAGCGATCTGTTTCGCCACATGTTTGAGAAGGTCGTTTCCCGATGCATCAAGGAAGGCCTGGTGGGTGGAGACATCTTTGCAACTGATGCCAGTATCATCCGGGCAGACGCCAACAAGCAGAGCTCTACACCGAAGGAAGAATGGAACCCTGATCGTCTTGATCCTGATGGCGTACCACGGGCCGTAAGGGAATATCTCGACGTGCTGGATGATGCAGCCTTCGGTGCGGCAAGCGAGGTCAAACCAAAGTTCACATCCCATAGCGATCCGGCTTCTCAATGGACCGGAGCCATGAAGGGGCCTGCTTTCTTCGCCTATTCCAACAATTACCTGATCGACACCGATCACGCGATCATTGTTGATGTGGAGGCCAGTCGATCCATCCGCCAGGCAGAAGACCACGCCTGACGCGGTCATTTCCTTAGTTCGGCGAATTTTCGGCACCGCGGTTAGAGTGTGAATTCGTTGCTTGAACTCCAATGACTGAGTTCCAATAACTGCGATACGGAATTCGACCTACCACCGTTCACATACGTCCTCGCTGACCCGGTGTCCTTGGACAACGTATTTGGCAGCCGAGGCCAGTCAAACGGCCGAAATTTCTTTTTTATTGCAAACTGCAATTAATTGCGTTATGCATTTAATAGGATCGGCGTCGCCGTTCCTTCGCAATTTCAACAACTCTCCGGGGAGGAGAACATGACAAAGAAACTTCTAAAGACCTTGCTTGTGACGGCTGCCCTGCTGCCTTACACAGGCGCGGCAATTGCAGACAGCCATGCCCGCACCGATCTGGTGATCGCGGACCTCGGCCAACCCGAAACAAACCCCTGGGTCATCAACCGCCACCGGTTCGAACGGTGCGTCGCGGACGCACTTGGTGTCGAGCTGAAAGAGTTTGACGATCAGAACTCCGAGGAACAACACGTCGCGCGAGCAGAATCCATCATGTCGAGCCAGCCAGACGGTTTGATCTTCAACCCTCTGACAGCACCTGCTGGTATTCAGGTTGCACGTCTTCTCGAAGAAAACGACGTTCCCGGCGTTGCAGTTGGTCGTCTGGTCGTCTCAAGCTACGACGACGATTACAAAGGTAAAGACTTCATTTCACAGGTGACACAGAACAACGCCACATGGGGCGAGGCCATGGGGCGCGCGACTGTTGAGCTGGGTTACAAAAAGGTAGGGATGATCTGGACCCAGAAGGGCAATATTTCTGCGACCGAAATCTGGGAAGGTGCTGCGCGCGAGCTTAAAGCTGGTGGTGTCGAAGTCGTTGCGGAAGCCTGGGATGTATTGAGTCGTGAAAACGGTCAGAAATATGCTGAACAATATATTGCACGATTCGCCCCTGGCGAAGTTGACGCCTTCATCGTGATTGGTGCGGTTGCCGGTCTGGGTAGCAAATTTGCCATTGACCAAGCCGGGCGTGACGACATTGCTGTAATTACCACAGATATCGACGAGCAGGTCGCCCAGTTCATCAAGGAAGGCGAATTGGAATTCTCGATCGGTGGTCACTGGATGGTGGGCGGCTTTGGCCTGATCCAGCTTTACGACTATCTACATGGTCACCCGATCACAGACACGCAGCCAAAGGTTGGTCTCATCCCGGTTACGGCTGACAACGTGGAAAACTATGCGAATGGTCTATTGAAAGGATGTATTCTATCCCCCGAGACCGTCCGCAGCCTCAGTAAGGTCCACAATCCGGATGCTGACTTGTCAGGTTTCATAAATGCCTGGCAAGCCAACTGGCAGAAATACGTGCAATAACCTCCCTTGCACAGGTGCTTCCGGTCGACCTGGATCGGAAGCACCAAACAACAATTTATGAAATTGAGGACCACAATGAGACTATTTGGCTACGCTCCCGAACGCGGTGCCGCTGCTGGCGACACCATGCCTTTTTACCACGATGGAAAATGGCATCTGTTTTTCTCTCAACCCCCCGTGGGTGCCTGGGAATATGTGGAACGCGCCCGCGTCTCTACGGCGTATTTGCGCTCTGACGATCTGGTTAAGTGGGAGGTCATGCCCGATGCATTTGGACCCGGTGGACATGGCGATTGTGATGGCGATGGAATTTGGACTGGGTCAGTTATCGAGCACCACGGAGTCTTTCATTTCTTTTACACGGGTTACAACCGGCAATCTGCTTCACCGCAAACGATTTGCAAGGCAACCTCCACTGATATGAGCACATGGGATAAATCTGGGGGCAATCCCCTGATTTCACCCGACCCACGTTGGTATGAAACCGTCGATTGGCGCGACCCCTTCGTTTACCGAGATGAAGAGGCTGGATGTTTCAAGATGCTGATTTCAGCGCGGCTGAAAGAGGGCCCTCAGTTTCGTCGTGGTTGTGTTGCTGTTGCAACATCAGAAGATTTGGAAAACTGGGAGGTCGGTCCGCCGCTGGCGTCCTCTATGTTGACCCATTGCCCGGAATGCCCCGAAATCTTCAAGCTGGGTGATTGGTGGTACCTTGTAGAAAGCCGCTATTCTGAACGGATGCAAACCGTTTACCGGGTGGCTAAGTCGCCCGACGGTCCCTGGGAAAGCCGCAAACTCGACAGTCTCGATGGCCGCCGCTTTTACGCTGCGAAATCAGGCAGCGATGGGGAGCGTCGCTTCAGTTTCGCCTGGATTCCTTTCCGCAAACATCACGGGCCAAAGCGGAGCTGGGTTTGGGGTGGTGAGATGGGCAGTCCGCGCGAATTGGCTTCGCTGTCGGACGGGACATTGATCAGCCGTTTGCCGCAAGAGGTGGATGACAGCTACGACACATCTGTCGAACACAAGCTTCGCCCGGTGTTGGGAGATTGGACCAGCGGCGAAAGCCCACAGTGCGACGCCACCGGCACCTATGCTTATGCGTTTCTGGATGGTCCAAACCGGGATGACGTCCTTCTTGATGTCCTCATTGAGCCTGCCGCCAACACCGAAGCTGTGGGGGTTCTGATTGAACCGCGTGGTGGTGATCACCTCGACAGTGGTTTCAGCCTTGCCATCGAACCGATGAAGGAACGCGTGGTCTTTGACCGTTGGCCTGCTGCGATGGACCCTCTTTGGGACAGCCTTGTTCTGAACGAAAGACATGGGATCGAGGTCAGTCAGGAAATCGACAGCCCGTTGGTTGAACGCCCTTTAGCTTTTACGCCAGAGGACGGTCGGTATCGTGTGCAGATCCTGCGCAACGGATCGGCCATCGAATGCTTTGTGGCCGGGCAGGTCGTCGCCTCGTATCGGGTCTACGACATCTCAAATACGGATGCCTGGGGACTATTTGTTCAAGAAGGCTCCGCGACGTTCCGCGACCTGAAATTCCGAAAGTAAGCCAAACACATGTCTTTGATAACACTTCGACAATTGCTCGATCACGCCGCCGAACATGGTTATGGTGTTCCAGCGTTCAATATATCGAACATGGAACAGGGTCTCGCGATCATGAACGCTGCCCGCGCCTGTGACGCACCCGTAATTCTGCAAGCAAGCCTGAATGTTCGAAATGTCTACGCGGGTGACAGGATGATCGTCGGTATCGTGCGGGCGCTGGCTGATATGTATCCTAACAATCCAATCTGCCTGCATCAGGATCATGGCCACAACGAACGCGCCTGCGTCAGCGCCATTGGTGCGGGCTTTACCTCGGCCATGATGGACGGCTCTCTGATGGGCGATGGGAAGACCCCCGCCGACTACGAACACAACGCCGACATCACCGGGCGTGTGGCGCAGATCGCCCACTGGATGGGTGCTTCGATCGAAGGAGAGCTCGGCGTGCTTGGCTCATTGGAGACGGGTGAAGCTGGACAGGAAGATGGATCGGGCGCGGAAGGCAAGATGGATCGTGATCAGCTTTTGACCGATCCTAATCAGGCGGCGGAGTTTGTTGCGGCGACCAAAGTGGACGCACTAGCGATTGCCTGTGGCACGTCACACGGCGCTTATAAGTTTACCCGCGCCCCAGACGGCGATATCCTGTCGATGGCTCAGATTGAGGCCATCCACAAACGTCTGCCCGAGACACATCTGGTGATGCATGGATCGAGCTCCGTCCCGCAATATTTGCAGGATGTGATCAACGCCAATGGTGGCGAGATGCCGCAAACCTGGGGTGTCCCCGTCGAAGAGATCGAACGTGGCATTCGCCATGGTGTGCGCAAGGTCAACATCGACACCGATTGCCGGATGGCGATGTCCGGGGCGATGCGTCGATTTGCACAGGAAACCCCGCAGGCCTTTGACCCGCGCGCCTTTATTCTGGCAGCGATGGAAGAACTCGAAACACTGGTGCGCGATCGGTTTGAGCGTTTTGGCACAACCGGGCATGCACACAAAATCAAGCCGATCACTCTGGCCGATATGGCACAACGATATGCGGAGGGCGCGCTGGACCCGCGCGTTGCAGCGGCATGAGTCGCGCGCTTTTCATAGGACGTTCAGTACTGGACGTCATTGCGTTGGTTGAAGAGTTCCCCGGCCCGGACGAGAAAACCAAGGCGCTGGCGAATGATCTGATTCCGGGAGGGTCATCACTGAATGCTTCGATTGTCTTTTCGCATCTCGGCGGCGATGCAACTTTGGCATCTTCCATGGGGGCGGAAGGACTTGTACGTGACTTTGTGACTGACGACCTGAGGAACAACGGCGTCAATATGTGCGATATATGCGATGACCCCAACTACCATATCCCGCTATCGACGGTTATTTCCACGCGCAATCTGGGGGCCCGGATGATCGTCAATGATGCACAGGACGATTGCAGTCGGCTGAAGGATGATCGTGACCTCTTCGCAAATGATTTCGACCTGATCCAGCTGGATCAATATGAGCATCCTTTCGTCGAGCAGAGTTATGACGATATCCGCGCCTTTGCCGGCCCTGTCATACTGGACGGAGGTAGCTGGAAAGACTGGTCGCCCGATTTCCTTCGCCTTGCCGATGTTCCAATTGTCTCAGAAGCATTCCTCCAGAACGGTCCGCAGGCTTTCGCCCAGATGTGTAGTGATCTTGGACTCTCGCGTTGGGCGATAACGCGCGGTTCCGGTGGGGTGATCTGGAGCGATGGCGATAACGCCGGCGAAATCCCGGCCGTACCAGTCACGGCGGTTGATACGCTTGGTGCTGGTGATATTTTCCACGGCGCTTTTTGTTATACCTATGCAGAGACCGGTGAATTTGTTGCGGCCCTGAACAGCGCCAACAGGATTGCAGCCAAATCCTGCGAAAGTGCCGGGACAAGGAGCTGGATGGGTGTTTGAGACGGTGCGCACATTTGATGCTCTATTCCAAAGCATTACAACTCAGATCAACAATTCTGTTGCGCCTGTCCTGATCGGTATTTCTGGACCGCCGGCGACTGGGAAATCCACCCTGGCCAAGCGGCTTGTCGCCGATCTTAACACTGCCGGAACAGACGCCTGCTTCTGTCCGATGGACGGATTTCATCTGACCAACGCCGTGCTTGATGAACTTGGTTTGCGCAAGGCAAAGGGGCGAATTGATACATTTGATGCGGATGCATTTGTCGCAGCCGTGCAGCGTTTGAAGGGCAGAACCTCTTTCTGGTGGCCGGTCTATTCCCGCAAAAGGCATGACCCCATTCTCGAGGGCACACGCATTGAAGGAGTCGAAACAGTCTATGTCGTCGAAGGCAATTATGTGCTGGCAGCCGCGGAACCATGGTGTTTCGTCCACAAGGAATTTGATCTCAGCATCTTTGTCGATGCGCCGGATTTCGTTCTACGTGAGCGGCTTGGGAAACGGCATCAGCAAAGCGGGCGGTCAACGCAGGAAGCTTTAGAAAAGATTAACCGCACCGACATGCCTAACGCCCAAACCATTAGGAATGAGCGGCTGGCCGAAGATATTTTGTTTTGTGAGCACTTCGATGAATGAGTGCGCCCATCAAATCATTGCAGGTTGCAAACAATTCCCATTATGCTGGAAAAATCAGCAGTTTGGGAGCAACCAACGATGAAGACTACGCGCAAAGGATTATCGATTGAGGGGGTGCAAGGTCACAACCGACAGGTCATATTAAGGGCACTCCATGACCTGGGGACATGCTCACGCAAAGATATCAGCGTGGTGTCAGGTCTTGACCAGGCGACTGTCACCCGCGCTATTGGCCCGTTGCTGGAAAATGGGGTTGTCGAAGAAGTGGGCCTTGTAAAAGGCGCGCGCGGCAGGCGCTCGATCAACCTCGATTTTTCAGCGACTGGGCGGCATATCCTGTGTCTGCGTTTGCAGCGGCGCAGTTTCTCTACCGCGGCCTTCAATCTGCGCGGAGAGCCTGTTGGGTCAGAGGAATTTCCAATTCCGAGGGGCCAGTCCGCTGCTGAGACATTCACCAATATTACACAAGCTATGGAACGGTGGACCTCAGACCTGAGGCAGATTGATGGCATCGGCGTCGCGGTACCCGGGCCATTTCTTGAACGCGATGAGCGCATCATTTTGATTACCGAGAGTCCCGAATGGCAGGGTTTTGATCTGATCCCAGAGCTTCGGTCGCGTTTCCCTGGTATATCATTGCATTCCACCCATGACGCAAAGGCTGCCGCGCTTACCGAATGGCGGCACACCGCTCGCACGAGTGGTGCGAAAGTCCTGCTTTATGTCTCCGCCGGTCAGGGTATCGGCTCGGCCCTTGTCGTAGGTGGCGAAGTTTACCGCGGCGCACTCGGTTTGGCAGGTGAAATGGGTCATATGTCGATCAAAGTCGATGGCCCGCTGTGCAAATGTGGGAATACGGGTTGTCTGGAACTGTTTGCCTCTCGAATTGCACTGCTGCGGGCCATCCGCGAACGGGCTACGGGGCGCCTGACAATGGATGCCACCTTCCCGGAAGTGGTGGACGCCTATGCAGATGACGACCCCGTTGCAAAGGAAGAAGTAAACAAGGTCGCCCGCTATTTGGCTCAAGGCATCACCAACTGCATCAATTTCGCCAACCCCGATCTGATCGTGATCGGCGACGAATACGCCTTGTTGGGCGAGCCATTTCTGAACGCGATAAAGGCGCACATTGAAAAGGCAGTCCTGCCCAGCGTGTACAGCTCTGTCAGAATCGAACTGAGCGGCCTGACCGAAGACACCGTGCTCAAAGGAGCATTTCTCGATGTTTTTTCGCAAACCTATCTGGGTTCCCCGCGAGAGGCAGAAGACAAGACAGCAGACGAAACGAGTTAAAGGGAGATAGAAAATGGATGGATCGGACACAGCGCCGCTTTTGACAGTTGAACACGTCACCAAATCCTTTGGCGGCGTCCAAGCCATGCGTGACGGCTCATTTGATCTGAAACGCGGCGAAGTTGTTGCAATTGTAGGTGGAAACGGCGCCGGAAAATCGACATTGGCCAAAATTGTGTCCGGTGCCCATGTGCCCGACAGCGGACGTATCTGCATCAAGGGAACCGAGGTAACCCGGGCGGATCATAGCGTGTCGCACATGCAGGCCTGCGGTATTGAAGTTGTTTACCAGGACCTTGCGCTCGTCCCCAATATGACCGCCCCCTACAATCTGTTTCTTGGCCGTATTCCCCGAAAGTGGGGGCTGTTCGTCGATGAGCAGAAGATGCGCAAAAAGACTCGCGAGGTGCTCAAGCAACTCAACGTCACAACGGTTCAAGATCTGTCTCAGCCGATTTCATCTATGTCCGGCGGACAACAGCAAAGTATTGCCATCGGTCGCGCCATCGCCTGGGGCAGCGACATCGTCATTCTTGATGAGCCGACTGCCGCGCTCGGCCCCAACGAAACCGAAGAGGTGGAGCGGTTGGTGGAGGATGTCCGTGATGAGCACGGCACGTCTTTCATTTTGATCAGCCACAATCTCGACCAAGTGCGTCGCTTGGCCGACCGGATCATAGTCACCCATCACGGGGTCACATCGCGCGAGTTCAAACGCGACGAAATCACGTCTGATCGGCTCGTCAAAGCCATCACATTGGGCGAATGAGGAGAAAAGTCATGTCAGATACCACAACAACCCAGCCCTTCTTGACTCCTGAGAGGATCGATTCTCTGCGCGAATATGTGCCCTTCATCGCCATCGCTTTGGTGATCGTGATGTTTTGGGCCATCTCGGGTGACCGGTTCATGTCCGTGCGCAACTGGACATTCATCGCGCAGCAAACGCCGGTTCTGCTGCTTCTGGCATTTGCCCAGCTGATGATCGTCACCACCGGATCAATTGATATCTCCATCGGTTCAAGCCTTGCCCTATCGGCCTTTCTTGGCGCACTCGGGATGCTTTGGTTCGGTGACGCAGGCCTGATCCTCGGTGTTCTTGCAGGCGGGTTTGTTGGCATGACCAACGGCCTCATCATCTCGTTGCTCAAAATTCCGTCCTTTGTCACGACGCTTGCGATGCTGATCATCGTCCGCGCACTGGTCATCATTATGTCTGACGGGACATCGATCTATATCACGTCGGATAGCGGGGCTTCCGGGGGCAACATCTCGTCGGTGGCCGCCCCATGGCTGCTGTCGATGGGTAAGTTCCCCGCAATCTTCATCCTTGCAGCAATCGTCGCGATTCTGATGTGGGTGTTTTACGAGAAAACCGTATTCGGCCAGCAGCTCCGCGCGGTTGGAGGCAATGAAAAAGTGCTGCGCCTGGTGGGCATCAACGTCACCACCTTCAAAATCAAAGTGTTTGCGGCAGCGGGTTTGATGGTGGGTCTTGCAGCCTGCGTCAACCTGGCACGTGCTGGTGCTGCAACCCCGCAAGCGGGAATGATGATGGAGCTTGATGCCATCGCCGCGGTTGCGCTCGGAGGGACGCCGCTGACCGGCGGATATGGCAGTGTTGTCAAAACGATTATCGGTGCCTTAACCCTGACGATTGTGCGCAACGGATTAACGATTGCGGGGGTTCCACCTTCCTGGAGCCAGGTTGCTCTTGGAGTGTTGCTGATCGCGGCCATTGCGATTTCACTGAACCGAAGCAAGATCGACGCTGTCAAATAGAAGCAGCTTCAAGCGAGGGGCTACGCGTGATGTAGCCTCGCCGCCTGGTCCACTGGCATTTGAATCCTGAATGTATTCTGGTGCAAATCACCTTTCGTCGGACACCGACCCGGCGAATTCGATGGCAGGGCAATTCCTCTTCTTCTGACCAAAGTTTCTTTCTGTATTTCGCACGGCATCGTATAACTTCCGCTCAGAGTTGTAACCGCAAAGATTGGGTGGATGTCGGGTGTTGGCATCTCCCGGTCGCTCGTGCCCTGTCGCTCACGGAACAGCAGCATTAGAAATGAAAGGAAAAATTGTCCGCTGAGCGGAAGTAGACGTTCCTTCAACTTGATCACCCAATCGAACCAGATGGAAAATTCTGGTTTGAGAATAAAGCCGAATTCAAAAAACTCAAAAAACAGATCCTCAACTGTGGCCGAGCCCATCAGTTCAAATTGAAGCTTTACTTTGATCTTGGAGTTTGGTGAGCTCAATTTTGCATACGTATGCAAAAAAGATGGTTATAGGTTCGCAATTTCGCACTTGCAGCATCCAGTCCGATTGGGTGTCGGCCATATGTTCGTAACCTAAAAGCCCTTTGATTGAAATTTGATTTGAGAGCAAGTTCAATGAATTCAAGAGTAAGCCGTCCAGAAATGGGTATAGCGACCCAGCAAAGCTTTGAGAACAAAAGGCTGTATCGACAATTTTTGGAAAATTTCGATCCAATGGACCTGCTTGTCATTGAACCGGCAGCTAGGGAAATTTTCTCCGATGGTGCCCAAATCAATGCCAGCCACCCCATCAATGAGGCCGAGGATGGCGTTGGATACGTGACCGGGATAGTTGAGCCAATCATGGCAGCATTTGATGGATGCACGCGGCAAAACTACATTGTGCTGGGTGGCGAATACCTTGGCACCGAGTGGGTCACATCTACCGGATACTTCTATGGCCATTTTCGAAATTCACTTTTTG
>JBDWCD010000021.1:0-81225 GCA_039977975.1 Rhizobiaceae bacterium | reverse complement strand
CGTGTCGGCTTCACTGGTATCGGGATTGCCACCCGCGTCATTGGCATCCGCCCCGGTGATCACGTTGCCATCCGTCGTGCCACCTTCAACAATCGTGTCAAAGTCGGCCACAGCCGTCGGCACATCATCGATGATATCGATGGTCAGAGTTGCCGATGATGTCTCATCATCCTGGTCAGCAACGACAATGGCAAAATTGTCGGAGGTTGCATCGCCGGAAGTATTCTCGGTCAGTGTATAAGTATATTCAACAGTGGTATCGGTGATTGCCGTTACCTTCAGCGTGCCATGGTCGCCCAGATAATCCTGTCCGACTACGGCTGTAACACCGTCAATGGTGATGGTTGCCGGGCCATCGGGGGCGGTATAATTGATTGTGCCGGAGGTGACCTCCGACTGGTCGGAGTCAGGGGCCGGATCGGCTGCTTCACCAGACCCCTCATCGCCGCCGGCGCGTTCCGGCAGCCCGGCTTCATAAACATAGGTTCCCGCTTCCCCGAGCTGTGGGGCATCGCCGTCTTCGGGCACATCAATGGTGGTGGGGGAATCTTCAATCGAGATTGTCAGCGTCGTGGTGTCGGTGTCGCCATCGCCGTCTTCCAGCGTATAGGTGAAGACATCATCGACCCCGCCGGGGGTGCCGGCATCACGGGTATAGGAATAGCTGCCATCATCGGAGATGGTCAAAACACCATATTCGCCCTGCACCACGGTGCCGGTTGTGACCGCCACCGAGCCGGTGCCGGCAGTGGTTGGAACGATTGAGGTGACGGTCGCGCCATCAGCGCCGACCGTATCGGCACCGGTGTCGCCGTCACCTGAGTCTCCGGGATCATCATCGGTGATCACATTGCCACCAACCGGGTCATAGCTGCCGGCGGCCACAACATCAGTGTCTGGCTCGGCAGTCGGTTCATCATCCCCGATGCCAACATTGAATGTCGTCGAATCCGTGCTGCCATCGGGATCCTCTACTTCCACAGTAAATGGAACCAGAACGACGTCGTCGTCGGGATTTGATGGATCAGCCAATGGATGATCAACGGCTTCGGTCACCGTATATTCGTAGGTGATTTCACCGGTTGAAGGATTATAGCTGGTGATCGCCAGCTCGCCGAAGTCGTCAACAAGTGTGACGGGCGAACCTGGATTGACCGGGCCGGTCAACTCGATGACATTGCCGTTGGGCGCGGTGATTCGGACAACAGCGATGCCGTCTGGAGCATCGATTGATATCGTGCCCGGTGACGAGGTTTCAGCCGTACTCTCTTCCGTGGCCGGGTCGGTTGATTCCTCACTACCTGGTGGTTGCGTGATTGTTGGGTCAATGCCTTCTTCGTGGGCCCTTTCTGCAGGGGCAACTACTGAAGTTGCTGAAACAGAAATCGGATTGTCTTGCTCTTCCTCTTCGTCTTCTTCAATCCCCTCGAAAAGCTCTCTTTCTTCCGGCTCGGGAAAGCGCAATTCGGTGTAGGGGAGAAGGTCGAGAATCGGATCGGCCTGGCCGATGTCAGGAACTTCCTGACCAAAATTGCCACCGGAACTCGATGGGTCGCCAACAACTGAAAGGGCGCCGGTAGGGCCGGCAGCCACATCAATACCGTTGGTTTGCAGGGCAGCAACCAGGACACCGGAGGGAATTTCAACGTCGCCGAGATAGAATGTAGGGATGTTCAAGGCAGCGTTTTTGATGGTGATCAGCGATCCGTCCGCCTGGCGCAGGATCAGGTCATCGCCGTCAACCTGGATGTTCTCAACGGAGGCCGTTTCCGGCAGGCGGACAATATTGTCCGCGTCAGGGGTCAGTTCACTGGGGAACTCTTCGACAACCGGCTCAGAAGCCGCAACTGGCCCATCGGCAGCATCGGTCGGCTGAATGTCGTCTGTTGAGGCCTGTGCGACCTGCACCAGATTTTCATCCTGCTGCTGCGCGTCTGAAAGATTTTCGGAATTGGTGATGGAGTCCGGGTTACCGGATTTGTCGTCATACATAGCTTACCCTACTCGTAACTACGATTTATATTTTGCCCTTACGTCCTCATAGTTGTGCAACGCTCTCCGATTTGGAATCAACTTGCGTTAGCAATTTATTGAGGATTTCGCATAAAATTTTATGCTATATGACAAATATATTTAGAGTTTAGTAAATAGATATGCATAGTATGATATGCATATCCAAGTTTGTGATGTGCGCGACGGTGGATGGCTAAATAATCGAATATTAATCTGAGTCAATAGAAAAATATATTATTTGTATATTAATTGGAAAAAAATATACATTATTGAGGTGAATTAATATTTATCATACCTGCGAAATTTGCAATAAATCATTGAAAATTATATAAATATAAATTCAGGCAGGTAGTTCGCTTAGCTTGGATTTTTTTTCACTCATTTTTCTGCTGCATTTCCCTGGATGTGAGCGGCAAATTTACCGCTCCGAATTGAAGGCGAAATCGGGCTTGAGATCACCTGGGAAATAGATTGCAAGGACGAGAATCGCCACTTTTCTCTGTCGATCAGTGCAAATTGGGTTTCGCCAAAGCGATATTGACCAACTGAATTCGTCCGGCAGCCAAGGCAAATTTCGTCAGCGCATCAACAATACGAACCATGCGCGGAAGCGGGAATCGGTGCCTGAATTGACACATCCTGTGGGGCCTCTATCCTCCCTGCATGAAAATAAGACTTCTTTGCGAGAATGCAGCCAGTTGGCTGGTTTGGCAGGCGGAGTGGGGGTTTTCTGCCTATATTGAGTATCAGGGGACGAAAATTCTCTACGATACGGGCTATTCCGACGTTTGGCAGCGCAATGCCAAAATTGCCGGAATCGATCTCGATGAGGTCGATCTTGTTGTCCTGTCGCATTTTCACGACGATCATACGCGGGGATTGCTGTCGCATGAATTTTCAGCCCCAAAGCGGCTGGTCTGCCACCCCCGGGTACTGACGGAATCCTACGATTCCGACGATCCCCAAGCCATGCAGGACTATCGCGACATCAGGAAAGTACTGCGACGGGACTTTGAAATCGAGACAGCAAGGGAAGCCCTCGAACTGCACCCGGGCGCCTATTTTCTGGGCGAAATTCCGCGGGTAACGCCTTTTGAAAAGGGCGTTTGCTTCGACGATCCGATGGAAGATGACTCGGCTGTTGCATTCAAAACTGACAAGGGAGTGGTGGTGATTGCCGGTTGCTCCCATGCCGGCATCTGCAATATCGCAATCCGGGCGCGGGAAGTCACTGGTCAAAGGCTCCATGCGGTGATCGGCGGTTTCCACATGATGAAGGCGGAAGATCCCCCGATTGATGAAACCATTGACTGGTTCCGCCAGGAACAGGTTGACGTCTTGCTGCCGATGCACTGCGTCGAGTTTGAATATTTGGCCAAGTTTCATGCAGCCTTTGGGATGCCAAAGATGGCGGCTGGAGACCTGATCGAGTTCTGAAGACGACTTCGATTGATGGACGCAAATCACCGAAGGACTCAGCGCATGGGCCTTTGGAGTGACCAATAAACGCCTGTGATACGGCTGGGGCAAACATGACTGATAATCAGAAACAGGCAGATTACTGGAGTTCTTCGGCAGGCCTGAAGTGGATACAGTTTGAAGAGGAACTCGATACCGTATTTGAAGCCGTCAATGAGACCCTGGTCAACATGGCGCAGCCTCAGTGCGGTGAGCGAATTGTCGATATTGGGTGCGGCACAGGCGCCACCACACGAGCTTTTGCCGAGCATCTGGGTCCGGATGGCTATATCAGCGCCATTGATATTTCCAAGCCACTGTTATCCCATGCGAAGTCTCGCTCCAGGGGGGTGGAAACCAGAACCAATTACAGTCTGACTGACGCTCAAGCTGATGCGATGACGGACGGGCCATTTGACGTCGCTGTCTCCCGATTTGGTGTAATGTTTTTCGCCGACCCGGTTGCCGCATTCAGAAATATTAGAAAGTGGTTGCGCCCGGGTGGCCGCCTGGCGATCGCCGGCTGGGCCTCTGTCGACGGCAATCCGTGGTTTGAAGCCCCACGCGATGGTGCGATTGCCCAGTTGGGTCCGGCCGACCCCAGCGATCCACATGCGCCAGGACCGCTTGGCTTTCAAAATATCGACCACGTTACCGCCATTCTTGAGGATGCAGGTTTTGCCAATATCGAGGCCAATTGCTCAACAATCGTGATGCGTCATCCGGGGCCATTGGAATCGGTCGCTGCGCTTGCCGCCAATATCGGGCCGGCGGCTCGGATCATCAAAAAATATGGCGGCAATGCCGACGATGTGAGGGCAATTGCAAAACATGTGCATGAAGCATTCAGGCCGTTTGAAGAGGCGTCCGGGGTGCGAATTCCTGCCCGGCTCAATCTGTTCACAGCGGATGCGGGCAATTAATGGGGCTGCAACGCATTGAAAGGGGCTAGTCTGGCAAGCCTGCCAGGCGCAGACCATCGGCCAGATGCTGCCAATCAAGCGGGCGCCGCCACATGTATTGGTAAGATATGGCCAGGCTGGTGATCGTATCTTCTGCAGGTTCCCGGCCTCGGCTCTGCAATTCCAGCCGCCGCTGCCCGACAAAGGCGGCAAGAGCCGCTTTGGCCTCGGTTTCGCGGCCCGCCTGGGCATGGGCGGCTGTCAGAACGGCATGCGCAACCGAATTGATCAAGGCCTTGCCGATCAGGGCGCGGGCGGCGTCTTCATAGCGTTTCAGGCAATAACAAACCTGCCCAAAAATCCAATTCAGGGATGGGGCGTGCAGGGGATCCAGCTGCATTGCCCTTTGCACAACTTCAAAGGCCCGTTCGTGGTGCCCCAGCAGCATGAAACCATAGCCGCACCAGGCCATGGATTCAGCTTCGTTGACGATCTGTGACAGGGTTTTTTCAAATTGGATTTCGGCGTCTTCCCACTGGCCTTCACACAGATAGGCGAAGCCCAACTGATCCTGAATGTAGACGTCATTGGGGTCCAGTTTGACACCGATTTCGGACAGGCGCAGGGATTCTGCCGAGCCGCTTTGATCGCTCAGGCCCAGCATGCGGTCCACCACATAGGTATCGGCGAGATACATGTGGGCGCGCGCATGACGGGGGTCGAGCTGCAGGGCATTTTCCAGCAGTTGACGGGCCTTGAGGTTGTCCTCCGCCGACAGGCTGTCGCGCAGCGATTTGGCTCGCAGCATCAGTTCATGGGCCTTCATATTGGCAATTGGTTTTCGGGAGGCCTGTTCTGCAACATCTTCCTGCACCCGGCCGGGCAGCACCGCGACAATCGCCTGGGTGACCTCGTCCTGTACCGCAAACAGGTCTTCCAGCTGGCGGTCATAACGCTCCGCCCACAGGTGGTTGCCGGTGTCGGAATCAATCAGCTGGGCGGTGATGCGGACGCGTTGGCCGGCCTTGCGCACGCTGCCTTCAACAATGTAGTCGGCAGCCAGTTTCTGCCTGATCTGCTGGGCATCTGTTTTTTCGCCCTTGAAGGCAAATGACGAGTTGCGGGCAACCACATTCAGCGTTCGAAACCGTGAAAGTTGGGTGATGATGTCTTCACTGATACCGTCTGAAAAAAAGTCCTGTTCGGTGTCATTCGACATGTTGTCGAAGGCCATGACGGCAATGGTCGGTTTTTCTGATTTTGCAGAAAGGGCAGGCGGGTCTGGGGCCGCTGCATCGGGCCAATGAAAGACCTGCAGAGGCGTTTCGATGTTTTTGACCTGATGGCTGCCACCGTCGTGGAATTTGGCGTCCAGCCGGTTGCCCAGGCTTTGCTGGACGGTGGAGGAAATGCAGATGCCGCCCGGCCGGGCCAGAGCTTCAAGTCGGGCCGCGATATTAACCCCGTCTCCGAAAATATCGCCGTCCTGGTGGATGATGTCGCCGAGGTTGATGCCAATGCGGAACTGCAGACCGTCCTGCCGATCGGCCATTTGTGATTGCCAGTCGATCGCACAGGTGGCGGCGTCTACAACGCTGACAAATTCCGCCAGCACACCGTCGCCCATCAATTTGACGATTCTGCCGCCATGTTGGCCAACCAGCGGCTTTACCAGGCCGTCAATCACGTCGGAGAGTATTGTCAGGGTGCCGGCTTCATCCGCCGCCATCCGTCTGGAATAGCCCACAACATCCGCGGCCAGAATTGCTGCAAGTCTGCGTTCCACCGATGTCCCTCCCAAACCGGGAGCCTAACGAGCGGACAGGGAAAAATCTACCGTGAATGAAGGCCGGGAGAGCCTGCTCCCGGCCTTTGATTGGGAACTCTTATTTAATTGCTGCCACCCCCAAAGCGACGGTGAATTTCTCACACCAGATATAGACCTCATTATAGGTCGACCAGTCCAGGTCGTCGGGGATCTGATAGACTTGAAAGCCGTTGATTTTAGTCATTTTTCCCAAATTTGCCTGGCGATCATATTTGCCATTTTTGCCAAGACCGACACTAGGATCGGGCGCACCATCAAGGCTGAAGTCCTTGCCCAGAATGAGAACCGATCCACCGTTTTCGGTTTTGATGATTGATACATTGCCGGTGGTGACATGCTTGTTAAGACCACGAAACTCGCCGCTGAAAGGCTTGGCATCAACTGCCATTGCGCCCCCTGCACCGGTCAGCGAGGCGATCATCAATACGATGCCGGCGAGGAGGGGAATGAGACGATTCATTGAAATATCCTTGTGTTGGGATTGGCTGACCGATGCGGTGAGCCCGATGAGTTGAGGAGAAGAAAATGGCGCCTGCCAGTTGAGGGAATGGCAGGCGCCAGCGGCACCCCACCGGTTAAGGTGGGGCTGAACTTGAAAGGGCCTAGTTGCTGTTCAGGATGGTGTAGAATTCAGTGAACACCATGTCTTCTGTCGCATTGGCGATGTGGCAGGCTGCGCAGGCTTCCACCGGTGCCGCCGCAGCAGTTTGCGCATAGGGGGGCGCGTGGTGACCAAAGTTGAAGTAGCCCCAGTTGTTGCCGTCAGCAAATTTGCTGGAATCCTTCACCGCGATATCGATGCCATTAAATGCGGCGGGAAAATATCCACGGCCGGAAACTTCGGTTCGTGATCCGTCTTCTTCTTCGGCTTCCTTGGTCAGTTGCAGTTCTTTCAGCAGGATTGTTCCTTCCGGAAATTCTCCTGATTGCTTGTAAATGGCATAGGCTTTGGGGTGCATGTAGACATTGTGGTATTCGGGAAATCCAGCTTCACCATCATTCAGCGCATTGGGGGTGAGCGGTGAGCCCAGATAAACCCATTGGCGAAATCCTTCAGGCAGCTTCAATTGCCCGTCGGCTGTCCATTTGGGTTTCCAGTCATCATCCTGCTGGGCCGTGGCGACGGCGTGAAATTGCCCGACAACCACCGCTGATGCGAACATTCCTGCTGCAAGGAACAATAGCTTTTTTGCTTTCATTGCGAATTCTCCTCTTCCATCTCTTTGCTGCACGCCGAAGTGTTGGCGACAGGGGGAAGGTAGAGCGCCAGATTTTCGCGAACAGGTCACAAAAACCTTCTTTTCTTGCAGATCGTCCCGATTAGCTGTGTGATGATTGGCAAGCCCATTCCAGCTCAGTATTTGCAGTCCATGACGGATTTAATTTCAAACATTCTCGACATGATCCGGGTTAAGGGCACCGCCTACTACAGCAAGCACGTGGTCGCTCCCTGGGGCATGGAAGTCGATCAACACGACCACCTCTATCGTTTCCACCTGGTGCTTTCAGGGTCGGCCTGGGTCGGCCTTGCCGATGACCGGGATCGTCAGTTTTTGGGTGAGGGTGATTTTGTTATTGTGCCAGACGGGCGCGGCCATCTGTTGAGCGACAGCCGGGAAGTGTCGGGTCATTCCCTGCACCATATTCCAGGCGAAACCTTTCGGCCGGAGTTTCAGCAATCCGGTCCAGCGACTGACCAGACGCAATTGCTGTGCGGCTATTTTCAGTTTGCCCATGGATTGCCCTCCATGCTCACGTCGCGTTTGCCGTCTCTGTTCATAACCCGGATCAACTCCGCTGGCCGGTCCGAACAGATCAGTCAGGTTGCGAAGCTCCTCAAGTCGGAACTCAACCGAGCTGAGCAGCCGCAAACAATGATCCTGAACCGGCTGACAGAAATCCTGTTTTACCATGCGGTGCGGGAATGGTTTGATGCGGCATTATTGCCCAGTGGTTCATTACATGCGTTGGCCGATTTGCGGTTGCAAAAGGTGTTTGAGGAGATTCACCAAAATCCCTCACAAGCATGGACCGTGGAAAGCCTGGCAAAAATCGCCGGTCAATCGCGCACCGTTTTTGCAGCCCATTTCAAGCACGCCACGGGAGAATCGCCGATAACTTATCTGGCGCAATGGCGGGCCGAACTGGCGCGCAAACTGTTGAGCGAAACCGACAAGGCAATTGACCAAATCGCCGTTGAGATCGGTTATCAGGACAGCAATGCCTTTAACCGCGCCTTCAAGCGCGTGACCGGCTCGCCTCCAGGAGCGTTCCGGCGTTCTCAAAAGGGAAATACGCATACAAGTCAGACACTTGAATAGCGTATTGGTTTGAATTTGAGGGCCTGCAGAAACCCCAAATTGTTGAGGTAGATCAAAGATCGCCTGGCGTCACCGGAGCAGGATGGTCCAACGGGGCGATTGATCACGGATTTCCCGGCCGGCTGGAAATCAATGGACCGGCCCGCAAGGAGCGCTTCTTTATGACCACCTCAATGATCGAAAAGCTGGAACAGATCCTGCCGACAATCCACGCCAATGCCGGTCTGGCGGAAAAGCTTCGCAAGGTGCCAGATGAAAACATCAAACTGCTGAAACGGGCCGGTCTGAACCGGGCCTTTTTGCCAAAAGCCTATGGCGGTTTGGAAATGCAATTGCCGGAATTTGGCAACTGTATTGCGCTGCTGGCCGGGGCCTGCTGTTCCACGGCCTGGGCGTTCAGCCTGTTGTGCACCCATAACCACCAGCTGGCGCTGTTTTCCAAGCAGATGCAGGACGATATCTGGGGCGACGACCCCGACGCCACGGCTGCCAGCTCTATCGCCCCCTTTGGCAGATATGAAGAGACCGAAGGAGGCATCATCTTCAACGGCGACATGCGTTGGAGCAGCGGTTGCGATCATGCTGAATGGTCGATCTGCGGCTTTCTGCGCGACAATGCAGAGGGCGCCAAGGACTATTGCTTTGCCGCCATCCCGGCCAGCGACTACCAGATCGTCGATGACTGGTACGCCATGGCGATGAAGGGCAGTGGCACCAAGACGCTGGCGATCAAGGATGCATTTGTGCCAGAGCACCGGATCGAAAAAGCCCGCGCCATGATGACTGGCAAGTCCAAGGGGTTTGATCTCTATCCCGACAGTAAGATTTTTTACGCACCCTATCGGCCCTATTTCGCCAGCGGTTTTGCCGCCATGGGTCTGGGTGTCGCCGAGCGCATGTGCGAGGTCTATCGCGACGTCACCAAAAACCGCGTGCGCGCCTATACCGGTGCAGATGTCAGCGGCGCCACGCCAGCCTTGATGCGGCTGGCTGAATCCACTCATCAGGTGAAGGCTGCGCGAGCCTTCCTGGAAGCGACGTGGGAAGAGCACAAGCACCATGGGGAAGCGAAAAAATATCCAGACGACGAGACACTGACCTATTGGCGCACCAACCAGGCCTATGCGGTGAAAATGTGCATTGAAGCCGTCAACCGGCTGTTTGATGCCATTGGTGGCAATAATTGGTTTGACGACAAGGAAGCGCAGCGCCTGTTTCGCGATTCCCACATGACCGGTGCCCACGCCTATACCGATTACGATGTCTGCGCCCAGATACTCGGCCGCAGCCTGATGGGGCTGGAGCCGGACCCATCGCTGCTGTAGCCGCCAAATTCAAGGAGTAATCACAATGGGAAAGCTCGTATTTGCTGCAAAAACCACCCACGTTCCGACCATGCTTTTGTCGGAGATGGACGGGCCGCTGAAGGGCAAACGCCAGGCTGCGATTGATGGTCATCGGGAGATCGGCCGCCGCATGCGTCAGGCCGGAGCAGATAGTGTGGTGGTGCTCGATACCCATTGGCTGGTCAATTCAGCCTATCACATCAATGCCAAGCCCCACTTCAAGGGCTGTTATGCGAGCAACGAATTTCCGCAGTTCATTCAGAACATGGACTATGAATATCCCGGCAATGCTGCTCTGGGGGACCTGATTGCGGAAACGGCCAGCGCCAAGGGGGTCTACACCTTATCTCACCAGGTGGAGTCGCTGGAATTAGAATACGGAACACTGGTACCGATGCGCTACATGAACGCTGCGCGGGATCTGAAGGTCGTCTCAATCGCCGCCTGGTGCACGGTGCACAGTCATGCCTCATCACGCAAATTGGGTGAATCAATTCGTGAGGCGATAGAGGCAAGTGATTCAAATGTTGCCCTGATTGCCTCTGGCTCGCTGTCTCACAAGATCTGGCCAAACGACATTTACGAGGAAAACAACGGCACGTTCACTATCTCCAGCGAGTTCAACCGGCAGGTCGATCTGCGGGTGTTGGAACTGTGGCAGAGGGGCGACATATCAACCTTCCTGAAAATGCTGCCGGACTATGCTGAATATTGTGATGGCGAGGGCGATATGCATGACACGGTCATGTTGTTCGCCGCGCTGGGCTGGGACAAATATCAGGGCAGGGGGGAAGTGGTGACCGACTATTTCCCAAGCTCCGGCACCGGTCAGACCAATGTGGTGTTCAGCCTCGACTCTTGATTAACGGTGAGGCCAACTTGACAGCTGCCCGCTCCAAAGTTCAATTCTCGGCTTGAAGTCCAAGAATTGAACGGGAACCCCCCCACATGTCCGAAATTGAATCCGTCAAAGCGCAGCTGTTCCGCATTCCTCTGGCAGAAGTGTTGGTGGACGCCAAGCATGGCAGCCACACCCATTTTCAGCTGATCACCGCCACGGTGCGCCTAAAAGACGGTTCGGAAGGCACCGGCTACACCTATACAGGCGGCGTTGGGGGCCATGCCATCAAGGATATGATCGAACATGATCTGACCCCCTTTCTGATCGGCCAGAACGCTGATCAGGTGGAGGAGCTTTACGAAGCCATGCAATGGCACGTGCACTATGTTGCCCGCGGTGGCATTGCATCATTTGCTATTTCAGCCGTCGATATTGCTCTGTGGGATCTGCGTGGCAAGCGGAGTGGTCAGGCGCTTTGGCAGATGGCAGGCGGCGCCGGACAGACCTGCCGGGCCTATTGCGGCGGCATTGATCTCAACTTTCCGCTGGAAAAGCTGCTGGATTCCATTCGCGGCTATCTCGACCGTGGTTTTAACGCGGTGAAGATCAAGATCGGTCAACCGGAGCTGAAAGACGATATTGAGCGTATCGCCGCGGTACGCGAGCTGATTGGTCCAGATGCCACTTTCATGGTGGACGCCAACTATTCCATGGACGTGCCGCAGGCAATAGAAGCCTCCAACGCCTTCAAGCCATACAACCTGACCTGGTTTGAGGAACCGATCATTCCCGACAATTACCAGGGCTTTGCTGAAATCGCCGATGCCACCGGCATGCCGCTGGCGATGGGCGAAAACCTGCACACGATCCACGAATTCGAATATGCCTTTGAACAGGCCAAGCTGAGCTTTATTCAGCCGGATGCATCCAATTGCGGAGGCATTACAGGATTTCTGCAAGTAGCTGAATTATCGCGAAAATATGGACTGCCTGTGTGCAGTCACGGCATGCAGGAGCTGCATGTCAGCCTGCTGTCAGCCCAGCCCAATGCCGGCTGGCTGGAAGTTCATTCCTTCCCCATTGAACACTATACCGAGCGCCCACTGGTGGTGGAAAATGCCCTTGCCGTGGCACCAGACGTGCCCGGCACGGGCGTGACCTTCGACTGGGCCAGACTGGAAGCTGAAAACGACCCACAATAGGCGGGTCAGTCGATTGAAATTATTCGCCGGTTGCCAGTTCGCGGCGCAGGCGGTCGGATTCGTCATCCAGCCATTTTTGATATTTTGCGTCCGGCGCCCGGTAGCGCAACAGGACGACCAGGCTCAATATGGTTGCCGCGGCGATCATTGCGAACAACCTCATTTGCTCGTCACCGGGAATACCGTCTTTAATCGTCATGGCCCCGATCAGCCCCAATACGGCGACATTTGCACCAATTGCCAAAAATTTCATCATGCAACGCTCCTCTCGTTGATGTCGTATGCGACACAGTGAAGCCGGTTGGGATGAACCTTGGTGTGACCAGCAATCAATCTTGAATTGCCGCCAAGAGTCACTGGTTCAAGTCCCTCTGTCAGTCTGCGCCCCGTACCCGCCAATTGATGAAACTGCCGGATAGGGATCTCAAACTGACACAAAAATATTAAATACGCGTTTATGCGTTGGGCGGGCTAAACCTGAGCGGCGCTGGAAGTCTATACACCTAGTCAAAATCGCGATAAGTTTAGTCATAATGGCCATTCTGGATCCGCCTGCATGAAGTCGACCTTTCGCGATGTAAAGGCAGATATTCTGTCAAAAATCACAAGCGGCGTATGGGGACCGGGCAGCCTGGTGCCTAATGAAATCGAACTGGCCGAAACCTATGGCTGCGCCCGTGCAACGGTCAACCGCGCCATGCGGGAACTGGCCGATGAGGGCATAGTCGAGCGCCGCCGCAAGGTCGGCACCCGGGTGCGCATGGCACCAATCCGCCAGGCCCGGTTCGATATTCCCATTGTTCGTAAGGAAATTGAGGAGCAGGGCGCCACATACCGTTACTCACTGGTCAGCAGCGAAGTGGCGGTTGCTCCCGGCTGGTTGGGGGCTCGATTGCAGTTGGAGCGTGGCGGTGAAGTGCTGCATTTGATCTGCATGCATTATGCCGATGGCAATCCCTATCAACACGAAGACCGGTGGATCAATCTGGCCGCCCTGCCACAGGCACGGGAAGCAGATTTTTCAGCCAGCGGACCCAATGAATGGTTGGTTTCCACCATTCCCTTTTCAGATGCCGAGATCAGTTTTTCTGCCGAATTGGCCGACGAGACGTTGGCCGACTATCTGGGCTGCGCCATCGGCGACCCGCTGTTTACAACAGAACGGTCGACCTGGTGGGAATCCCGCGCCATCACCTATGTCCGCCTGTCCTTCAGGCCGGGACACCGGATGACGGCGCGATACTGAGCGGCTAGAGAATTCCCGGCAGGTTCAAGCCGTTTTTGCGGGCGCATTCCTGTGCCAGTTCATAACCGGCATCGGCATGGCGCATCACGCCGGTCGCCGGATCATTCCACAACACCCGCGCAATGCGCCGGTCGGCGTCTTCGGAGCCGTCGCAGCAGATCACCATGCCGGAATGTTGGCTGAACCCCATGCCGACACCGCCGCCATGGTGCAATGAAACCCAGGTTGCGCCGGATGCGGTGTTGAGTAACGCGTTCAGCAGCGGCCAGTCGGACACGGCGTCCGACCCGTCCTTCATTGCCTCTGTTTCCCGGTTGGGGGAAGCGACAGAGCCGGAATCGAGATGATCACGGCCAATAACGATTGGTGCCGATAACTCGCCGCTGCGCACCATTTCATTGAAGGCCAGTCCCAGCTTGTGGCGCACGCCCAGGCCAACCCAGCAGATGCGGGCGGGCAATCCCTGAAACGAAATGCGCTCGCGGGCCATGTCCAGCCAGTTGTGCAGGTGAGAATCCTCGGGCAGCAATTCCTTCACCTTCTGGTCGGTTTTGTAGATGTCCTCAGGGTCGCCGGACAATGCTGCCCAGCGGAACGGCCCGATACCCTGGCAGAACAGGGGGCGGATATAGGCGGGAACGAAGCCGGGAAAGGCAAAGGCGTTTTCCAGCCCCTCTTCGAGCGCCACCTGTCGGATATTGTTGCCGTAATCGAGGGTAGGAATGCCGGCATTCCAGAAGTCGACCATTGCGGCCACATGCACCTTCATGCTGGCCCTCGCCGCCCTTTCAACGGCTTTGGGGTCGCTTTCGCGCATGTCTCGCCATTGCGCCATGGTCCAGCCCTGCGGCAGATAACCGTTGATCGGATCGTGGGCGCTCGTCTGGTCTGTAACAATGTCAGGACGCACACCCCGTTCGACCAGTTCGGCAAAGACGTCGGCGGCATTGCCCAACAGGCCTACAGATTTAGCCTCACCCGCCTTGGTCCACTCGTCGATCATTGCAAGCGCCTCATCCAGCGTATCGGCGCGTTGATCGACATAGCGGGTGCGCAGGCGAAAATCGATGCTTTCGGGATTGCACTCAACCGCCAGGCAACAGGCGCCGGCCATCACGGCGGCGAGCGGCTGGGCACCGCCCATGCCGCCAAGGCCGCCGGTCAGAATCCATTTGCCGGTCAGGTCTCCGCCATAATGCTGACGTCCGGCCTCGACAAAGGTTTCATAGGTGCCCTGCACAATGCCCTGACTACCGATATAGATCCAGGATCCGGCGGTCATCTGGCCATACATGGCAAGACCGCGCTTATCGAGTTCGTTGAAATGATCCCAATTGGCCCAATGGGGCACCAGATTGGAATTGGCAATCAGCACCCGGGGCGCATCCTTGTGGGTCTGAAAAACGCCAACCGGCTTGCCCGACTGCACCAGCAAGGTCTGGTCATCGTCGAGCGTCTGCAGTGTCGTGACGATCTTGTCGAAATCGTCCCAGGTGCGCGCGGCACGCCCGATTCCACCATAGACCACCAGTTCGTGGGGATTTTCGGCGACTTCCGGATGCAGATTGTTCATCAACATGCGCATCGGCGCTTCGGTCAGCCAGCTTTTGGCGGTAATTTGATCGCCCGTTGGCGGATAGACGTCACGGGTGTTTTTGCGGGGATCGCTCATCGGGATGCTCCAAGGGTAGGGGCCAGATCGGCCAGCGTTTGCAGAATGTTCGCCAGGTGGGGCCGCAAATTGGCGGCCCGGTCTTCATCGTAATGCCAGGGCGCAGACTCTTGTTTCAAATAGGTGGATTGGGCCAGTTCCATCTGGATGGCGTGGATGTTGTTGGCCGGCTGGCCATAGTGGCGGGTGGTCCAGCCGCCCTTGAATCTGCCATTGAGGATGGAGCTGTAAGGCTTTGCTTGCGCGCAGATTTTGACCGTCGTTGATTCAATTTCTGAAGCACAGGTGGTGCCGGAATTGGTGCCGATATTGAAATCCGGCAAGATGCCTTCAAACAGGAACGGAATGTCCGAGCGGATCGAATGGCAATCGTACAAAATGGCGACACCGTGCAGACTGTGCACCCGGTTCAGTTCCGCCTGCAAGGCTGCGTGATAGGGGGCGTGAAAGGCCGTGCGGCGCTCTTCGATATCGGCATTTGAGGGCGGCGAATTCCAGATATCCTCGCCGTTAAAATCTGTCAGCGGCACCAATCCGGTGGTATTTTGCCCGGGATAGAGCGAGACTCCCGAAGGGTCGCGATTGGCGTCCACCACATAGCGATGGAACGTGGCACGCACGGTGGTTGCCCCTTCCAGCAGGCCGTCATAGAGCCTGTGAATGTGCCAGTCGGTGTCGACCAACCCCTGGCCACTTGTGTTCAACTGCTGGAAAATGTCCGGCGGCACATGGGTGCCCGTATGGGGCAGGCCAAGCACGATGGGGCTGTTGCCCTGATGGATTTCGACCGGGTTCATGATGCCACATCCGGCATGGGGATCTCGGTCACTGCGGCAAGATCACCGCTGGCAACTATCACCGCCGCCTTTTCCAGGTCCGGGGCAAGATAGCGGTCTTCGGACAATGTTTCGACGTCTTCGCGCAAACGCACCATCACCCTGCTGAGCGCATCGCTGGTCACCAGCGGTGCGCGGAATTCCACACCTTGCGCGGCGCAAAGCAGTTCGACGCCTAAAATGCGTTCCAGATTGTCGACCATCTGGCCAAGGCGGCGGGCACCGTGGGCTGCCATGCTCACATGGTCCTCCTGGTTGGCGCTGGTCGGTGTGCTGTCGGTCACGCAGGGATTGGCCAGATGCTTGTTCTCGCTCATCAGTGCCGCCGTGGTCACCTCGGCGATCATATAGCCGCTGTTGAGGCCGGGATCGGGGGTTAGGAATGGCGGCAGGTCATGGCTCAGGACCGGGTCGACGATCAGCGCAATGCGCCGCTGGGCGATGGCACCAATTTCGGCAATTGCCAGCGCGATCATGTCAGCGGCAAAGCCCACTGGCTCGGCGTGGAAATTGCCGCCGGAAACGATCAGGCCCGAGCCGGTCAGGATCAGCGGATTGTCGGTTGCCGCATTGGCCTCTGTCTCCAGCGTCGTGGCCGCCATGCGCATGACGTCGATCGCCGCGCCGATCACCTGCGGTTGGCAGCGAATGCAATAGGGGTCCTGAACCCGCGTATCGTCTTCGCGGTGGCTTTCGCGGATCACCGATCCGGCGAGCAAGGCCCGCATGGTGACACCGGCTTCGATCTGCCCCTTATGGCCCCGCAATTCGTGGATTTCCGGCTGCAGGGGCGCAGTCGATCCCATAATCGCATCGGTGGACAATGCCGACGTGACCAGGGCCGATTGTGCTGCTCGCCAGGCTCGAAACAGGCCGGAAAGGGCGAAGGCTGTGGAAAACTGCGTGCCATTGATCAGCGCCAGCCCTTCCTTGGGCCCAAGTTCCAGCGGCATCAGTCCAGCGGCGGCCAGCGCCTTGTTTCCCGGCAACACCTCGCCGCCATAGTCGGCTTCTCCAGCCCCCATCATCACCGCCGCCATATGGGCCAACGGGGCCAGGTCGCCGGATGCACCGACAGAGCCCTGCGCCGGGATGACCGGTGTCACGCCCTTGGCCAGCATGGCTTCCAGCAATTCGATAAGTTCAGGGCGTACACCCGACGCCCCCCGGCCAAGGCTGAGCAGTTTCAGCGCCATCATCAGCCGGGCATGACGGCGTGAGATTGCCGGGCCAACACCACAGCAATGGGAGAGAATGAGGTTGCGCTGCAGGGTTGCCGTATCGTCGGCAGCAATCTTGACGCTGGCCAGTTTGCCAAAGCCGGTATTGATCCCATAGACCGCATCATCTCCGGCCACAGCGGCGAGAACCCGCTGATGGGCTTCTTCAATGGCCGGTCGACAGGATGGATCGAGCCGAACGCTGGCTTCCTGCCAATAGATTTTTTCCAGATCGCTGAGCTGCACAGCCCCCGGTGTCAGTGTGAGAACGGTCATCACAGGCCTCCAAACAGACGGGCGTGAAGCGGGTTGAAACCAATGCGATAGGCAAGTTCTGCGGGGTGTTTGACATTCCAGACGGCGAGATCAGCCCGCTGACCGGCGGCGATGGTCCCGCAATCATCCAGGCCCAGAGCCTTTGCTGCGTGGACAGTGACACCCGCCAAAGCCTCCTCCGGTGTCAGACGAAACAGGGTGCAGGCCATGTTGAGGGTCAGCAAAAGTGATGTCAGCGGCGAGGAGCCAGGATTGCAGTCGCTTGCCAGAGCAATCGGCACATTGTGATTGCGCAGTGCTTCAATTGGCGGCTGTTGGGTTTCCCGCAGGGTATAGAATGCGCCGGGCAGGATCACCGCAACAGTGCTCGAAGCCGCCATGGCCGCGACGCCTTCGTCGTCGAGATATTCGATGTGATCGGCAGACAGGGCCCCATAGCTCGCGGCCATTTTGGCACCGCCAAGATTGGACAATTGCTCGGCGTGAAGTTTGACCGGAATGCCCAATTCCTGGGCCACGTCAAAAACCTGCGCGATCTGTTTTGGAGTGAATGCAATGCCCTCGCAAAAGCCATCCACCGCATCAACCAGGCCTTCCGCATGGGCCTGACGCAGGGCGGGGATACAGATATCGTCAATATAGGCGTCAGGATCGCTGCAGTCGGCGGGAACCGCATGGGCGCCCAGAAAACTGGTGACCACCCGCACTGGCCGGTGTTTTGGAAGGGCCCTCGCTGCCCGCAACATACGCAGCTCGGTATCGACGTCCAGGCCGTAGCCGGATTTGACTTCCAGCAAGGTTGCGCCCTCCGCCAGGAAGGCGTCGAGACGGGGCAGGGCGCTTTCAATCAATTCTTCTTCGCTGGCTGCCCGCGTTGCGCTGACGGTGGAGACGATGCCGCCCCCGGCCCGTGCAACCTCTTCATAGCTTGCCCCCTTGAGGCGCATTTCAAACTCCACGGCCCGGTCGCCGCCATGGACGATGTGGGAGTGGCAGTCGATCAGGCCGGGAGTGACCAGACGGGTTTCCAGATCGGTTTTTGGCAGCGATGCGTATTCGCCCGGGAGCGTATCGGCAATTCCGACCCAGGCGATCTTGCCATTCACAATTGCAATCGCCGCGCCATCCAGCAAACCATAGGGCTGGCCCGATGATGTCATTGTAGCAACGCTGAGATTATGCAGGACTTGATTTTTAACGGACATTGCAGCCTCGATTGGGGTCAAATCAGGCTTTTCTAGTACAAATAAATAGCCTATATGTCTATACATAAAATTGGACGAGGTGATGTTGTGATCTTTGCAAAACGGGCTCTTCTGGCAACCGGCTGGGCCGAAAATGTGCGGTTTGAAATCGCTGAGGGCCGTATTCGCGCTATTGTGCTGGCTGATAAGCCTGAGGCGTCAGATATCTCTGTCGATACGTTGCTGCCGGCGCTGGCCAATCTGCACAGCCATTCCTTTCAGCGCGCCATGGCAGGAATGACCGAGTATCGCGCCGCCGCCGGAAAGGATAGTTTCTGGACCTGGCGGGAACTGATGTACCGCTTCACCGGTCAGCTGACCCCGGAACAGATCGAGTCGATTGCCGGTCTGGTTTTCATGGAAATGCAGGAAGCCGGATATGCCTCGGTTGGCGAGTTTCACTATATCCATCATCAGGGCGATGGCACGCCCTACGGGGATATTGGCGAACTGTCCCACCGCATCTGCGCTGCTGCGGCGGCGACCGGTATTGGTCTCACCCATCTGCCGGTGCTTTACACCTATGGCGGTGCGGGAGCAGTTCCCTTGCAGGCGGGGCAGGCGCGCTTTGGTAACGATGTCGATCAGTTTCTAAAGCTGGTGGAACGGGCTGAAGCAGGCATGGCCAATCTGCCGGACGACTGTTTGCTGGGCATTGCCCCCCATTCCTTGCGCGCGACCTCACCGGAAGATCTGGCCACAGTAGTAGCCAACCGCCGCGAGGGGCCGATCCATATTCATATCGCCGAACAGCCCAGGGAGGTGGAGGAAATCCAGAACTGGCTCGGCGCCCGCCCGGTTGAGTGGCTGCTCGCCAATGCTGACGTCGACCAAAACTGGTGCCTGATCCACGCAACCCATATGACCGAGGCAGAAACCATCAATATGGCTCAATCCGGCGCGGTTGCAGGTCTGTGTCCGGTGACGGAAGCTAATCTTGGTGACGGTCCGTTTAACGGGCCTGGCTATATTCAAGCCGGTGGTGCCTTTGGTGTCGGGTCGGATTCCAATGTGTTGATAACGCTGACCGAAGAATTGCGCACGCTGGAATATTCCCAGCGCCTGCGCGATCTTGCCCGCAATGTCATGGTGGTGGGTGAAGGATCGGTGGGAGCGACGCTCTATCAGGGTGCTGCTGCCGGCGGGGCTCGGGCGCTGGCACGGGGCAGGGGTGAAATCGCCGAAGGGGAACTGGCTGATCTGATTGCCATCGACAGCAACGACCCGGCGCTTTGCGCACTCGCTAACGAACAATTGCTCGACGGATTGGTATTCGCTGCCAAAGACCATGTCGTCACCGACCTGTGGTCCGCCGGTCGCCATGCGGTAAAGGATGGGCGCCATGTCGAAAGAGACCAACTGGTCACCGACTATCGCAAGGCGATGGCCAGTCTGGTGGCATCAATCTGAGGCCCCGTCCACCGTTGTTACGATGACAAATGCCGGAAAAGCTGTTGCACCGTGATGACCTCAGGTTCTAGCATCTTCCAAAATGCTGGGATTGGCGAAAGCCGTTCAGATGACCGGAGTTGCCGTGACCGAAAGGCTGAATGAATTCGATTGCCAGGTGATCGTAGTTGGTGGCGGGCCGGTCGGCCTGGGGTTGGCGATTGACCTGGCCCAGCGGGACATATCCGTCCAGGTCATCGAGCGCAGCACGGAAGTTCACGACATTCCCAAGGGCCAGAACCTGACCCAGCGCAGTGGTGAGCATTTCCGCAGTTGGAACGTGCTGGCGGAAATCGAGGCGGCGTCGCCAATTCCCAGGGAATTCGGCAATGCCGGAATGGTCGCCTACAATACCCTGTTGGGGGACTATCATTACGACTGGTTCAAACGCGGCGCGGTGGCCGATTATTACTTTGCCCGCAACCAGCGGCTGCCTCAATATGAGGCCGAAAAGGTCCTGCGCGCCCGCGCCGCCCAACTGTCCAACATCACCGTTCACTATGGCTGCAAAGCCGTCGACGCCCGCCAGGAGGCCGGCGGGGTGACCATTTCTTATCAACCATCCGATAATGAAAAAGTTGAAACCCTGTACGCGCCCTATGCTGTGGGCTGTGACGGCAGTCGCTCGGTATTCCGCGAGGCCGCCGGGATCGAACAGAATGTCGATCCGCACGATCGCAAAATGGTGTTGTTGGTCTTCAATTCCACTCGGCTGCATGACCTGCTGGAGCGTTATCCCGGCAAATCGATTTACAATACGCTCAACCCTGAACTGGATGGCTATTGGCAATTTCTCGGTCGCGTCGACCTTGACGGCACTTGGTTTTATCATGCACCGGTTCCTCTCGATACGACGCTGGATAATTACGATTTCTCCGCCTACCTGCAGCGTGCCATCGGTGGAAAGTTTGAAATTGAATTCCGCCATATTGGATTCTGGGATCTGCGCATTACGCACGCAAAAACCTATCGCAGGAACCGTTTGTTCATCGCAGGAGATGCAGCCCATTCCCATCCGCCCTATGGCGGGTATGGCATCAATACGGGCTTTGAAGATGTGCGCAATCTGAGCTGGAAACTGGTGGCGAGCCTTGAAGGCAGGGCCGGAGAGAATCTGTTGGATTCCTATGACGCTGAGCGCCGCCCGGTCTTTGGGTCGACGTCGCGAGACTTCATCTCCCGGATGATTGAAGACGACCGCAGCTTCATCAATGCCTATTCTCCAGACAAGGACCTGCAGGCCTTTGAAGAAGCCTGGCAGACCCGCGCCGAAGGCGGCAATGCCGATGTCACCCAGTTTCTGCCCCACTATGAAGGGTCACCAATCATCACCGGTAGCGAGGGGGAGCCGGGAGCACGCGGCGTCCACATGATGGAGGCGCGCCCGGGCCATCATCTGGCGCCAGTGGCACTATCGGGTGACCGAGACCTGTTTGAAGATCTGGGGCAGGGGTTCAGTCTGATTGCGCTGGATGGTGATGCGAAAGTGGAACAAGAATTCGCCACCACAGCGAACCGGTTGGGAATGCCCCTGACAATCATTCAGGACTCATGTGCCGACGGACGTGAAGCCTACCAGGCGCGTTACATTCTTGTGCGTCCGGATCACTTTGTCGCCTGGGTTGGTGACAAGGCTCCGTTGGATATTGAGAGGATATTGGCACGGGCAATCGGAGTGCCAGTTGAGTAGAACGGATATTCAGTTGACTGCCGCCGCATGAGGCTCAGCATCAACGCAGCCTCATGCGATGGACCATCAGGTTTCGATGATTGATCTGCTTCTCTGCGCAGCAAACAGCTGTTTCAGCTCTCCAGAAGACACGATCCTGCGGGCACTGGCGAAATAATTGGCCAGTTTTGCCCGAAATCCCGACCGGACCTTCGATGCCACATCTGCTTGGTGAGGAGGGCGTTCGTAACGGCTTTGTGGGTGTGAAAGCAGTTGAATATCCATGGGCATCATCATCGTTTTAGTCCTTGCTCTGGTGTTTCCCCCTTGTTCCATGGTTGCGGCCCCGGCGCTTGAGGAAAGCCTTGTGAAAGTCTTGCCATTTCCTTGGGAAACCTGAATTTTCACCGAATCTCTTGTGATCCTTGCAATGGACCTGTTTAGTTTGCCGATGGAATACCGATTTGCCGATTGTGTGTTGGATGATGAAACCTTCGTATTGACGAAGGCCGGCGCTGCCCGGCCAGTTGAACCGCAAGTATTTGATTTGCTGGTGTTTCTGGCACGCAATCCGGGCGTTCTCATTGATAAGGACAGGCTCATCGACGAGGTTTGGAGCGGTCGCATTGTCTCCGATTCGGCGATCAGCGCCCGCATCTCTGCTGCCAGACGCGCCGTTGGTGACGATGGCAAGACACAAGCAATTATCCGCACGGTGCCGCGACGGGGATTTCAATTCGTGGCGGACGTGGAACCAGCCGGCAAGACAGTTTCAGCACCGGTGATCGAGACATCTCGACCAACGGTACGCTACGCCACTGCAGATGATGGGGTGAAAATTGCTTATTCGGTTTCGGGCAGCGGTCCGCCCCTGTTGCGAACGGCGCACCACCCCACCCATCTGGAACTTGACTGGGAGGAACCCGTAGAACGCCAGTTTGTCGAGGAGTTGCAGCGCACTCGCACGCTGATACGCATGGATCAGCGCGGATGTGGCCTGTCCGACTGGGATATCGACGACATGAGCCCCGAGCGCAGCGCCCTGGACATGTTGGCGGTGGTTGACCAGCTGGGTCTGGACAGTTTCGATTTATTGGGATGTTCAAGCGGCGGTCTGATAGCCGTTGAATTTGCCGCCCAATTTCCCGAACGGGTATCGAAACTGATCCTGTTGGGCGGATATGTAGACGGGCGTTCGGTGCGGGAAACAAAAACCAACACGGAAAATAAGGACGTTATTCTTCAGATGGCTGAGACGGGCTGGGAAACCCCCGGATCAGCCTTTGTGTCTGGCTATTTGTCAGTCTATTTGCCCACCGCAACTCAAGAGCAGTTGAGTCTGATTGCGGAAAATCTGCAGAAAAGCTGCTCCGTGGAAGTTGAAGTGCTTGGGCGCAGTCTTTTCAACAAGCTTTCGATGGCAGACCGGCTGCCGCTTGTCCAGGCCCCGACCCTCGTTCTGCATGCGGCTGGTGATGCCGTGCATCCGATTACGGAGGGGCAAAAGCTCGCCAAGGGAATTCCCAATGCACAGCTTAAAGTCCTGGAAAGTCGCAACCACAATCCATTGCCCCAGGAAGACGCCTGGCGGGTGACCTTTGATACAATCAGACAGTTTTTGAACTGACGGTCGATAATAGCCTCACCCCATACTAGGCCTCATCGACGCTCGGGATAATGTATTTGGTCGTCAGGACGTCATCCGGCCATCATGGCGATGCGATCTGCGGAGGTTTGAGGAACTGGCTTTATCGGGGCGGAGTGCCCTACCTGGCCGCACGGGGCAGTGACAACCAGGCAGGGCGGGCTCCCTCGCGCCCCCAATAAAATGCGCATGGCATTTGCGCCAGGAAAGCCGGTGCAAAAGGGAGTAGTTATTTGCGCCGACCCATGAACTATGTCGCCTCTCGCGTCGAACTTATGTGCTCCAACGCACAAACTTGGAAAATTTTTCACAGTTTGAAAACTATGCGTCGCGGTTCACGGAAGGCGGGGCTCTAAACTTCAGGAATTGCGGCACCTTCTTGCGACTGTTAGGTTGTCTTGGTGAAACGTGACCCAGCCGAGATTGAAGAAACCCAACGTCTGGAAACAGTCTATGGGATATCTGATCACCCGGCCATTCAGGCGATAACAGACACCGTCTGTGGTTGTGGGCATGTTGGCACCAGTTGGACCACGCGTCAGGAAGCCGACACAATATCAAAATATCTGAATCTGCAGTCAACCGATCATCTGTTGGAACTGGGCGCCGGGGCCGGTTGGCCGGGCCTTTATCTGGCCAATCAAAGCGGTTGCCGTGTGACCCTGATTGATCTGCCCGAGACCGGTCTGAAAATCGCCATGGATCGGGCCCGTACCGACGGCATGGCCGATCGGGTGAGCACGATTGTCGGGGACGCCTCAGATTTGCCGCTGGAGGACCAATGTTTCGGACACATCAATCATGCTGATCTGCTGTGTTGCCTGCTGCCAAAGCGACGCGTTCTGGAAGAGTGTCGGCGGGTGATCCGTCCTGCAGGCCGGATGGCGTTTTCGGTGATATCGACGGCTGACGACCTGTCAGCATCGGAATTCGCCCAAGCGGTCAATAATGGCCCTCCCTTTGTTGAATGCGAAATGTCTTATGATGATTTGCTGTTGGCAACGGGTTGGCAGATTGACGTGCATCTCGATATCACCGACGCCTATGAACAGGCCTGCCAACGCACCATCACAGCAGATCTGCGGCACGAGGTGGCGTTGCGCGCACTGCTCGGTGACGATGAATTCGAAGTCAGGCTGGAGAATTGGCGATCAAAACTGGCGACTATTCGCAAGGGCTTTATCCGACGGGAGTTTTTCGTCGTTTCGCCGCCTCGCCGCCTCGCCGCTCTGAAGTCGGTGTAGGTCCGCGGTGAGCGACGGATATTGCCTTGCCGGGATGACGGGTGAGTAAAAATATGCTGGTCTGGAAAATGAGTGTTGCACTTTTCGATCGTTGAACCGTGAACTGGCCTTCAAACTCTGACCAAAGCCTGAGCCGCGAACAAATTGCCGAGCTGAACAGGCATTTTGCCGACAGCGATGCGCAACTGGGTTTTGAAGTGTCGGATGATTTTGTGCAGTTCAATCAAATGGATGACATGTTTACCAGGGCATTCTGGGACGATACGGTGCGCACAGACGACAGCGATGCCTTCTTCGCCTCATATCGAATGGAAGCTGCGCCACGTCGAGGGGAGGGGTTCAGTCAAAAGGATTTTGCCTTGCGCAACGCGGCTTGGTCAGTGTCCGACATTATTTCAAATCGCGGTAATGATGCTGGGGAGCGGGAAGGATTCCAGGCGCCGATTGCCAATGATACGCCAGTTGCGGATTACCAGGTAACAGTAGACGACCCGGTGGCCGAAAGTGCCGAAATCAAGCGGCTAGCAAAGCTGTTCGGTGCTGACATTGTCGGCATTGCCGAGGTCGACGAGCGATTTCACTATTCCCACCGTGTCGACACGCGTGATTTTTCTGCCGTCGCCAATCAACTGCCCGAGGGGGTGACCCATGTCATCGTCATGGGCCATGCCATGGATGCAGACCTGGTTGATACCTATCCGTCGGCGTTGGCCGGGGTGTCGACAGGGTTGGAATATTCCCACGAGGCAGCGATTGTCATTCAATTGGCCACCTATATCCGCAATCTTGGCTATGAAGCAGTGCCGTCGATGAATGATACGGCACTGGTCATTCCCTATGCGATCAAGGCTGGATTGGGCGAATATGGCCGCAATCAGATGGTGCTGACACCGGAATTTGGCCCGCGGGTGCGGTTTTCCAAGATCTTCACCAACCTGCCTATGCACGCTGATCAGCCAAAACCGCTGGGCCTGCGTCAATATTGCGAAACCTGCACCAAATGCGCCAAGGCCTGCCCGCCAAAAGCCCTTCCCTTTGACGGGCCGACGGTTACAGCAGAAAACCGATCCACCCTGGCCAATGTGAAAAAATGGTCGGCTGATTGCGAAAAATGTTTTGGCTATTGGGCGAAACTGAAGACCGATTGCGCCATCTGCATGCGGGTTTGCCCGTTTACCCATAAGCGTGGTCTGCTGGACCGGGTCTGGTTTGCCCTGGCGACCAGCCGCTATCGCAAACTGGCGCTTTGGCTGGACCAGCGGCGCGGTGGACCGGAACGCTTGAAGCCGGGCCAATGGTGGCAATCCCTGCGCGGCGGATAGACGTGGGGGCGTTGCCCAGCCGAAGGCAAAATACGAACCTGGACTGGAAAGGAAGCCGTGACTTCGCTTGATTTTTCACTTGCCGGACTGGTTGCAATCTTTGCAATTGCCGCCGCGGCAGTGTGGTTTTCCGGAACGCGCCTGGCGCTCTATGGAGACGAGCTGTCGGAGCGTTTGAACATCTCAAAAGCCTTTATTGGCCTGATCTTTTTGGCAACTGTCACCGAACTGCCGGAGATCGTCACCGCGCTCACTGCCGCCCGGGTCGGCAATGCGGCGCTGGTATTGGGCAATATGTTCGGCGGCATCACCATGCAGACGGCAATCCTCGCGGTGATCGACTTTTTTATCGTCCGCAATGCCTTAACCTCGTGGCCGCGCAAGCCGACCTACGCTCTGTTGGCCGTGTTGCTGATCGTCCTGCTCGCCATGCTGCTGGTGATCACATTTCTGGGCGATTTCAATTTGGCACTGAATGTCGGATTGGGCGCAATTTTACTGTCGGGCGCCTATCCAATTGTCATCGGCATGCTGCGCCGGTTTGATGAGAAGGAAAGCTGGGCACCTATTGATCTGCCCGATGAGAGCGAGCAGGAAGTTGGGTTTCTGGCCAGGGATCATCAACTGGACGAAACCTCCACGCGCAACCTGATGATACGCTCAGCATGTGCTGCTGCGATCATTCTCGTGGCCGGTGTGGTGCTTGCCATGACGGCGGATGCAATCGCTGAAAAGTCGTCACTTGGATCGTCCTTTATCGGCATTTCACTCCTGGCGGCGGCCACTTCGCTGCCAGAACTCAGCACCACGATTGCCGCTGCGCGCATGGGTGCTTACACGATGGCGATTTCGAACATATTTGGCAGCAATCTGATCATGCTGTTGCTGATCCTGCCTGCCGATATGGCCTATCGCGCCGGGCCAATACTCGCCGAGGCTGATGCCAGCGCCCAGTTCAGTATCGCCACCGGCATTGTTGTCACCGCGATCTATGTCGCCGGCCTGCTGATCCGGCGCACGCCCGCGCTGCTGGGGGCCGGCCTCGACTCATGGCTGGTGATGATCGCCTATCTGGGCATGCTGGTGTCGATGTATTACGTCTTTTAGGCGCGGTCGACGTCAGTCATTTTGCTGAAGTGCATCAGCGGTGACCATGGCGCTCATGCCGCCATCGATCAGGATATCATTGCCCTTGATCCAGTTGCTTTCCGGCTGGGCCAGGAAGGTGACCAGCGCGGCCACTTCTTCAGCTGTGCCGGCGCGTCCTGCGCGGGCGATGGATTGAGTGGCCCGGTCGCCAAATGCCCGGACGAAATCGTCCAGAATGCCGGTGGCCACGGCCGAGGGGCTGACACTGTTCATGCGCAGCTTCATGCCGATCATCCGCTCCGTCTGGCCAATGGTCCAGACAATCACCGCCTCCTTGGACAGATTATAAGAACGCGTCGGATCGACTGATTGGGCCTCGATAAAGTCTTGTAATTGATCATCATTCCAACCGTCCAGCGCCATCAGCCCCTTCACCTGCTCGATGTTTTCCCGCCATTGCCAGCCAGCCCGGGAAGCGAGATTTACGATTGCACCGCCTTCATTGATCTGACCCAGTAGGGCATCTGTAAAGGCAACCAGGCCAAAATAATTCACCTGTAAAATGGTCTGCGCCATGCCGTCGCGTGGGGGCAGGCCGGCAATGTTCAGCAAAGCGTCAAATGATCCTTCCGCCTGATCAACAGCTGCTGCGATGGAAGACGGATCGGCCATGTTCACCGGGACCCACTGATCAACATTTTCCCGGGGTTCGGCGATGTCAAAACCGACGATTTCTGCTCCCCTTTGCTTCAGCAGTGCCGCGGAAGCTGCCCCAATTCCAGATGTGGCGCCGGTAATCGCAACCCGCATGATGTTCTCCCGATCTGTTATTCAAACCACCCCAACCAATTTGCCGGGCATGGTGAGAAATGAATATTGCCTTTGGGGTGACAGACTTGCACCTTAGAAGAGATTCAACAACTGAGCATGCATCGATGGCCAAATCGCCAAATTTCCTGTTCTTCATCACCGATCAACACCGGGCAGACTGGCTGGGATGCGCTGGCCATCCCGTTGTCAGAACTCCGAATATCGACGCGATCGCGGCGCAGGGCGTGCAATTTACTGACTTCAATGTCGCCATGCCGGTCTGCATGCCCAACCGGGCCAGCCTGCTGACGGGACGTTACCCTTCGGTACACGGCTTGAGATATAACGGATGTCGCCTGCCGCGCCGGGCCAATACCTTTGTCGATGTGCTGGCGGCGGGCGGCTATGCAACCGCCGCCATCGGCAAAAGTCACATCCAGCCCTATACCGGCAAGGCACCTTTGGCGCCCTCTACTTTGGTCACAGGCCCAATCGAAGAGGCATGGAAGGCTGACGATCAGGACTATGGTCTGGAGGAGCCAGACCGATATGAATCGGAAGAGCCGGCTCGGTTCGACGACCCATATTACGGATATCAGCATGTAGATATGGTCACGGGTCATGGAGACCAGCCGGGCGGCCATTATCGCCAGTGGTTTCGTCAAAACGCCAGTCGCACGGGCAGGGATTGGCAATGGTATCATGATCCCGCAAATGAGCTGAAACACAATTATTCAGCCCAACAGGCCTATCGCACGCCAATCCCGGAGGACCTGTATCCTACGGCCTTCATCCGCGACAGGGCGATTGACTATCTGGCATCAAGGCAGGGCAAAGAGCAGCCATTTTTCACCTTTGTCTCGTTTCCAGATCCGCATCATCCGTTCAATCCGCCGGGCAAATATTGGGACATGTATCAGCCGGATCAGTTTGACCTCGACATTCGCTACACGGATCACACATTGCCACCGCCGCCATTGCAATATCAGCACGAAATGCTGCAACGCGGTGAATACCCTCAGGTCAAGCAATCGGCATTCATGGACAGTGAACAGGCCATTCGCGAATCCATGGCGCTGACCGCCGGCATGATCACCATGGTCGATGACGTTATTGGCGAGATCATCGAGGGCCTGAAATCAAGCGGACACTACGACAATACGGTTATTTGCTTCAATTCAGATCACGGCGATTACCTCGGCGACAGCGACCTGATGCTGAAGGGCCTCTGGCAGCGGGATTCCATCGTCCGTGTGCCCTTTATCTGGTCGGAACCCGAGGGCCGGCAGGCCGGTAGAAGCGATGCGCTGGCCTCCACTGTCGACATTGCACCGACTGTTCTGGATCGGGCCGGTCTGGCGCCCTATTTTGGGATGCAGGGAAGCAGTCTTTTGCCTGCACTGGCGGCACCAGATGTGCAGATAAGAGACGATCTGTTAATTGAACACAATGATCTGGCGCCCCGCATGGGATTTGAGCAATCCGGCCGCGTGCGCAGTTTGCGGACCAAAGACTGGCGTCTGACCGTTTACAAGGATCAGGATTGGGGCGAGTTGTATGACCTCGCAGGCGATCCCAAACAGGTCAACAATCTGTGGTTCAGCGCTTCTCACGAAAACGTGAAGTCTGAAATGATGGAGCGATTGACCTCTCAACTCATTGGACAAATGGATGAAAGTCCCCGGTCCAACAGGTGGGCCTGATCGCAGCATCACTCCATCAGGCGCTGAAAAAGGCGAGTAAAATTCGGGAATAAAAGTCTCAAAAACAGGTGGTTAGTAAGTCTCATCGAAAAGCCCGCGGTTCCTTCGACAGGAGTCTTGTAACGCCAACCAAGTCGAGAACCGCTAAGCGGTTGGCGCTAATCGCAGCACCAGCCGGTTATTAGGCCTTCAAAAATTCCTACCAAAGCACGGTATGAAATTGTCAATAATTGTGGATTATCCGTGTGTTATCAGAATGATTCGCGGAAATGCTCCCAATGATGAAGACCGTCAGTAGTGCTGTTTCAGTTCAGCAAGCCAATGATGTGCCTGAAACTGCATCGGCCAGTGAGTTAATCAATGCGTTCAAACTTGCAGATATGCAGCTTCGTCTTGCCATAGAGCAGGAGCAAGAAGATCAAATCGGACAATTCGGCGATCAGGTAGATCAACTGGTTAGTGATATGCTGGCTTTTGATACCGATACCTCCAGCGAACGGCCGGTTTTGTTGCGGTTCCTGGTAGACCGTTTCGTATTGCGCGAAGACAGCAGCACGGAATTGCGCCGTGCGGTTTGCGAAAAACTGTTGCGCCTGGCCTGAAGTGTCGGCTGAGCAAATAGCTCAGGTAAGCACGGTTACAGAGCGGGCAACGGCCGAAAATTTTTCGATATAGCCGAAAATCTCTTCGCTGCCGTCGTCCAGCTTGCGGTAGAGACCCACTGATTTGACCCAGCCATATTTACCATCAGGCTGTTTCAGCCGCAGCACGAACCGATAGCCTTTTTTGTGATTTGCTGTTTCTTCCATGCAGCGGGAGACGATTTCGCGGTCATCGGGGTGGTAGGCTTCGATAGCGGCTGCAATGTTCACCGCCCCATCCTGCGGCTCCAGGCCATAGATTTCGTAAACCGTCTCCGACCAGTAAACCAGGCCGGTGGTCAGGTTGGCGCGCCACAGGCCGATGGCGTCAAAACGCGAAATTGCGTCGAGTACTTCAAGCGGTGACAAATCCAGGGCTTCCGGATCAAGTTGGCTGAAGGCCCTTGGATGGGTGTCGAATTGGAGCTGCATGAGGGAACTCGGGGCAGGGGGTTAAGAGATGATCTTCAGCCGCAGCGCCTTGCTGACGGCGTGAGTGCGATTGGACGTGTCGAGTTTGCGTGCCGCATTGGTGAGATAATGGTTCACCGTATGCTGAGACAGCGACAGGATTGTCGCGATCTCGTCGCTGGTCTTGCCCTGGGACGTCCATTGCAGGCAGTCGATTTCCCGGGGTTTGAGGCCGAAGTCCTGGACATCGGTCTCATTGCGTAGCGCGTGGATTTTGGAAAACAACAGGTTGGACAGATAGTGCAGTTCAACAAGTTTGGTTTGATCCGGTTCCGGTCCCTCACCGGAAAATCCCACGCCACCAATTTCGCCATTCGGCAGATGCACGCTGAAAAACGCGCTTGTCGTCAATCCGTGTTTTTTAAACAGGCTGGAAACAAAATCTTCCTTGCCATCTCCACGCGACGCACCCAGATGGTCGAGTGTCAACACTCTGGGTTCTGTCGACGTGCGCAGGTGAGCCACTACTGGCGAATGCTCCAGCAAATTGTTTTCATCATATTCGGAGATCAGGAATGCCGGCCAGTTAGAGACCAGTCCCAGCGGTGCCAGTTTCTGGTCATTGTCACCTGGCAATTTCATGATGATGAAAAATGGCAGTGCAAATACCGAGCATATGCGGTCGCAGACGCCAAACAGCTCGAATTCCGTCTTTGCAGCCGATATCAATTGCGCGAAATCAATTTCGCCAGCATGCAAAAAAACAACGTTACCTTTATTAGTCAACGCCAAGCCCCCGCCCCAACGTTTCAGGAAGATTCTCAGCGGCGCTGAAAATCGCAAATTTTTAGTTGGAAATTATGGCCCCCAACACCCATCGGGCCATTATAGTACCATCAGGCGACCAGTATCAAATCGTTTAGCACGGTGTCTGCCCCTTCAAAACGCCCTGAATCAGGGTTTTTGGCGTTTCATACCCGGTCATATCGCCGCATTGGCGAAATTGAGCGGGCAGCGAATCAGCTGCGTTTGGCCACCAGATCGATCTCCACCAGGGCACCAACTGCCAGTGCAGTAACACCAATACAGGTGCGTGCCGGTAATCTGCCGGGCTCAAAATAGCTGCGATAGGTCTCATTCATCACCGCGTAGTCCCGTTCGAATTCGGTCAGGTAAGCCCTGACTTGCACCACATGTTCCAGACCCAGTCCGAGCCCCTCCAGAACGAGGATCAGATTGTCCATCACCCTCTGGGTTTGAGCGGCGATACCTTCTGGCAGTGGTTGATCCGGATCATCCGGCCAGGTGGGCATCTGGCCGGTTAAATGAACCCAGCCGTCAATCTCCGCAGCGTGTGAAAACGGCGCCACCGGCTGGGGCGCGGCTTCAACCATGTGAAAAGTTGGGTTTGGCATGCGGTTCTCCTTAAGACGGCAGGGGCGGTCGACGCTTTCCGAACAAGTAGTCGATCCCTGTCGCATTTTGCAACGTCCGGGTCAGCTGCGACAGCCGAAACCTGCCCGACTGTCCCATATTGGCACAGTTGGCGTAAAATTCGCTGGCATAGCGATTGCAACTCCATTGGCACAAACACGAGGTGCTGCAATGGTAAAATGGCGTAACAAATCGATCGAGGAACTTTCCAAGTCCGAGCTGCAATATGCGCTGCAGGATGCAGTCGAAGCGCTGACATTGAAACAGGCCATGCTGAATGAAGACAGCCTCTATCGCGGCCTCATCTACGGTCTGCTGGCCGGCGCCAGCGTGACCGCTTTCTCCATCATGCTGTTTATGTCGATTTAGCCTCAGGCAATCTGCCCAAATCTGACGTGCCTAGCGCACCATCCATAACATATCCAGTACGTGGCGTTTGGGGCCGGCATCTTCACCGATCAGCAAAGTGCCGTCGTTCATGGCAAGAATATTGTCCGGATTGGCAGGCAGGCTGAGATCACAGCTGCCGTCGCTCAGGGTCTTGCCCACAACATGCGGTTCCAGGCGGGTGATATTAAAGTCGCTGCCGGTGCGCGCAACATAGGTGCCTCCGCATCCTTCGGCGTTCAGCGCGATATCCCCGCCATTCTCCTTATCGATTTCACCGCTGGACCAATGTTTGTGTCCCCAGCTCTTGTCCATTGTGTAGGAGAGAGCCGCCGCAGATATGTAGACATTGCCCTCATGGGACGTCACGCCTTCCAGTTTGTCCCATTCATTCGTCGCCCCCATGGCAGCGGCGGTGCGGCGGCTTTCCAGGAACGGGGCGCGGGCATCCTTGGTGGAGGCAATGGTGCCATCTCCATCCAGATCCTTGCCGGATTTGAACTCAGCCCAGGCCCGGACGTCATCATCGGAGAGGTAGCTGGTTTCGCCTTCTTTATAGTCGGCCAGCGTAACACCGTCATATTCGGCAACCCAGGTTTCGATTTCGGTGTTTTCGCCATGGCCCAGTTCGATCCAGCTGACATCAAATCCGGTGGTCTGGGGATCGGCATTGTCGTCCTGTTTCAGTTTGGCCGCATAGAGCGTGCCGGCGCTGAGATCGCCTTCATTGTCGGCGACGAATTTAAACAGCACGCCGCCCGAAGCAGTATTGTATTTCTTGTCCGAATAAGCCGCCGAATCGTCGTCCGTCATATATATGGTCTTGTTGTCCGGCATGATCGCTGCCGTTTCGTGGCTCATCCGCCCGGTAGCAAAGTGTTTTACGGGCTTTTCGCTGTCGGCGCTGGTCGGGTCCAGAATCTCGATCATGTAGCCGTAGCGATAGGGGTTCGACATTTTGCCGAGATATTTGTTCATGCTTTTCGGCTTGATGTAGTTGATGTCATTGCCACCCCGGAAACCGGCCCGCTCGTCCTCATCATGATTGTCGGGATGGTTCCACGTCGTCGTATTATAGAAGAAATACTCCTCCGCCAGCAGCGGCGTGCCCCAGGGGGTGACAATGCCGGAACACAACACCGTGCCACCTGCCACGGGGGCAAGGTCAACATTGCGGGATTTTGCAAGATCAGCGGTCCACGGACTGGCGGCATCGGCACGGCTCAGCGACAGGCGGCTGACAGCGCTGGCGCCTTCACGACCGCCCCCTTCCCAGGCCGTATATAAGTAAGCCTGATTTTCATTCAGCGGCACGAAGCCGTTGAAGTCGGGAGAATTGGAAACAAACATCAATTCGCCCTTTACATTATAAACACCGCCGACCTTTTCGCCGGACCCCATTTTTTCGCCGGCCTTGGCCAGCGTCACATATTCTCCGCTGGCGGCGTTGATCTGGCCATGTTTGGCCTTGTCGGGGATTGCCATGCCGAATCCGGTGACAGAGGCGGCATCAAATCCATGCACATAGCCAACCAGCGCCGCCGGTGCGTCACCTTTGAGGACATTCTTGCCGCCGGGATGCTGGGCATTGAGGAATAATTGACCATCGGCATTGCTGCTCAGCCCGGTCACTTCGGCACCGGCTGGCATGGTGGCAATGCGCACCAGGTCCTTGGCGCTTGCCGGTGACATGGTTGTGACGGCTATCGCGGTGGTCAGGGCTGTGGTCAGTGTTGTGGTCGACAACAGATATTTGATGGGCTTCATTTTGGCCTCCTCCTGGCGTTTCCTGCGGCTTGTTCAACCATATCACCACCGACAGGTAATACAGGCAAGGTCACGATTGCTCGCCAAGAGCGTCACTCGACGCTTCCACGGGCGTTGCACCAGCAATTCCCCGAATAACAGGCGACGGCGAGGCGGCAAGGCGGTGAGGCGGTGAGGCGGCGAGCGGGCAAGGCGGTGAGGCGGCGAGGTGTGGTGGTGGCGAGGCCCCAGGACGGTTCGGCAGCTGTGGATTGGTCAGATAGGCCGCGCGCCGCCGCGCCAAAACAAAAAGGCCCGATCGTTTCCGGTCGGGCCTTTCAGGTGTCTTATATAACCGGATCAGAAGTTACGTTGGATACGAACCCGCATATTGTCTTCTTCGGTATCGCCGTCCACCGACTCAACTTCCTCATGGTTGTAACCGAGCTGAACGACGAGGTTTTCAGCCACCGTCCAGGCGAGGTTCAGAGAAAATGCTTCCAACTCGTCATCATTACCACCTTCACCACCTTCGCCGCCGTAATAACCTGCCGCCAGTGTGATCGCATCGGTTACACCGTAGGATGCGCCGATACCCCAGCGCGTATGGTCTTCAGAATCGACAGATCCGAACTGGGTCATGCCGGACTGATCATTGAAATAGCCCTGTAAAGTCAGGCCATCCGCCGGTGTAAGTGTTGCATAGACGCCGAAGGCGCTTTCCTCGGTGCTTGAATCATTAGCAACCACACCGCCGAAGCTGAACATGTCAGTGCTATAATCTGCACGGAAGTAGAAATCGACGGATTCGGCGCTGCCGTCATCTTCATTGTCGAGCGAGACACCACTAATGACCGCGAGGCCGTTCGCCGCAAACGTATAGTCGGCATACATAACGCGGCCACCACCATGGTAGGAACCGTCGAACATCTGGCCAGGCAGGCCTGTGAGTTCAGCGCGGCTGGTTCTGTAACCAGTAGAGAAGCCACCAAGTTCGATGTAGGCGTCGCGGACATGGACGTCGCCTTCGGAAGCGTTGGTGCCAGTAGTGCTTTCCATGCGAACGTAAGAACGTAGTGTGCCGTGGTCGGTTTCTTCCTTGGCGTCGAAGTTCACACGGCCATACCAGGTTCCTTCGCCGGAGGAACCTTCTGCTCCATCTCCCTCGCCGTCAGTTTCCTGATACTGATACTGCACCCGCAGCTCACCGGTGATGACGAGGCATCTTTCGGTGCCGGGGATGTAGAAGAAGCCGGTGCCATACATGTCGCAGACGCGGACGTGTTCGACGGGCTCTGGTTCAGCTGTGACAGCGTCTGGTGCGTTTGCCGCGAAAGCGACAGGCGCGCTGATCAGCGCCGCGGCTGAACCCATGAGAAGGGATTTCAATTTCATTTTTTATCTCCAGTAGATTTTTGCTGTGGGGATGCGGCTAAATCCCTAGTTTTGGGCCAGACCCGAAGAACTTTCCCTGCTAGCTAGATACAGGGACTGAACAATCTATCAAATACAAAAATCACTAAAGGTGTAACATTAACCATAAGAAATAGGAGTTGTGTTAAAAATGTTACGTTTTGCATGGTTATATACTATGCAGGATTATGAGAAATATTAATACAATAATGATATATTAAGATTTAATTGTAAACAAATCGTATTTTGAATGAAATAAATAAAAAAAGAATTTAAATAACATTATAGCAATGAATAAAGGAAATTTATGTGAGAAATATCTAACCAAAATTTATCATAATATTTTTGCTAAATAAAATAATTCGAAACAATCTTACAACTATGATTTATTACAAAAATATGATGTGAGAGTATTGGGAGCAATTAGAAATATGAAGAGATATATTAGATTTTTCGAGTATTTTATTCGCGCGCACCACCTCATGCCGCAGAGCTGATTTGCTCATAGTCCTATCGGTCGAATTCTCATAAACATGAATGCTATTTGCCTACCCCAAAAACGATGCAATCGGTGCAGCTGCGCAGCGGGTTGCCGGATGGCTCTCCTGAGCAAAGCAGGTGCGTTCAAGATCCCAAATGATGTTCTTGGACTCGAAGAATCAGTTTGAATTCCAGAAAAACAAAGCAATTACAGTAGGTAAACGAGATTCTGGGGTGTTGATAACCGCTTGTGTCGAGGGGCAAATGCCGCAAAAAGGGCTGAATTTAAGCCCTTGTTAAGACTTGGGGACCGGGTTCGCGGCAAATAGCGTGTTATTTGTGCAACAGCCAGCTTCGAAACAACTCGATCCGCCGCATATACGTGCATTGAGGATTGCGTTCCCCGACTGCTTGGGTAGGTTGGGCTCAGGGAAAGGGTGCGCAAGTATCGGTCCCGATTACGGGGCATAGCCCTTCTCAAATGATTGTCTACTGGAGATTATAAATCATGAAACTCAAAACTCTTCTTTTGGGTTCTGCTGCTGCACTTATCGCAGTATCCGGCGCACGCGCCGCTGATGCTGTTGTAGCTGAGCCAGAGCCCGTTGATTACGTTAAAGTTTGCGACATGTATGGCGCTGGCTTTTACTACATCCCTGGCACAGAAACCTGCCTGTCTATCCGCGGTGAAGTACGCGTTCAGTACAACTACCGTGACGGTAACTCGACACCAGCCGACGAAGACGAACTGCTCGACGAAAGCTACGGCGATGAAACCGTTGGCACCGGCGAATGGTACGGTCGTGTAAACTTTGACGCCCGTGAAGAAACCGATTACGGTACACTTCGTTCATACATTCGTATGGAAAGCGTTGGCGGCAGCAATTCAGCCGAAGGTGGCGTGAACGTTCGTGACGCTTACATCGAGCTCGGTGGTTTCTCCACTGGTTACCGCACAAGCCGCATGGAACTGACCGGTCTTCCAGGTCAGATGTTCGACGGTCGTTACTACGGCGGTGGACGTACCATGTATGCTGACTACACATGGGCCGCAAACGGTCTGTCCGTTGTTGGTGGTGTATCTCTCGACAACGAAAGCGATGCATTCGGCACAGGTAACGCTGAATCAGTCGACTACTACCTCCGCGCTGATTATGCCGGTGGTATGTGGAACGCTGGCGCTGCAGTCGGTTACGACAACAGCACCGAAGAGACTGCTTACAGCATCTATGCTAACGTAACTCCAATGGATGGCTTGCTCATTCAGGGTTATTTTGGTGCACAGACCGGCGCAACTCAGTTCGGTGCATCCGGTTATGCTTTCTCAACCGCCGCTTGGGGCGCACCAGTCAACGCACTGTGTACTGCTAACACAGCACCAGTTGCCGGTAGCACCTGTACTTTCCCAATTGAGGATTATCAGGTTTGGGGTATCGGTGCATCTTACGATGTCATGGACAACGTAAACATTGCATTGGGCTACTACCAGGCTGACTGGGACTCTTATGTGATCCCTGGCGGTACGATCCCAGGATTTGGTGGTGCTGCGCACAACCTTGAGTTGTACGGCGTATCTGCCAACCTTGCTTGGACAATTGTTCCAAACCTCGTCCTGCAGTTGGGCTACAACTATGAAGAAACTTCACAGTCAAGCACAATTGTAAACAACGTCAACGCCGCATTTGGCCAGACCGGTGACTGGGAAGAGCACAACTACCGTATTCGTCTGCAGCGCAACTTCTAATCAGTTGATCTGACAAACGATTGAATTAGGCCCGGCTGGAAACAGCCGGGCCTTTTTGCTTTTGCAAGCCGAATCAGAAAACTACCAGCCCACCGGTCACAGGCCGGGTTGGGTTTTATTGTTTTAGGGCTTGGTGTTTGAGCGCGCCGTTGCCAGGACATCTTCCCCCAAATTGGCAAAGCTACGGGCAAAGAACCATTGGCTGCTTCAGTTCTCTCTGCGTTCTACGAAAATCTAGAAATCATATGATTGCCCAGTTCGCACGGACTGGTCACTCGCTGGGTATCTCCCGGCGTCACCGCCGCTGTTCGCCGCTCGCCGCTAGAGTTCGACGCCGAGGCGTTTGATTGTGCTGATGGTCAGGCCGCCGGTGGGCAGGTTGTTGTCTTTTTGATAGCGGTTCAGCACGGTCAACGTGCCGGGTCCGAGTTCGCCATCGGGAGCGAAGCCCAGCTTATAGCCGGCAGCAATCAAGGCGTTTTGCAGGCGCAGCACGATTCCCGGCGTCGTGTTGGTTTCGCACAGGATCTGCCGCCATTGCACCGTTTCGGGCGCTGCCAGTTCTCTTTTTTGAACCGAGGCATAGCGGGCCGGCTGCTCGATGATCTCGAATTTTTCCGGTTCAATCAGTTCCTTGATCATGATGGTGCGATATTTGGCTGGAATCAGCTTCTTGCGGGTTGTTGGCGGCACTTTCATCACCCGCCGCTCAATGGTTTCGTAGCGTGCCGGGATAATTTCCTGTTCGGTGCGGGCCGGTTTGTCGATGACTTTCTGGACAATATCGGCAAAAACCGCGGGAACTTCGACACGACACATGATTTCGCCGGTGGCGGCATCGATTTTTTCGTAAGCGCCGCGGCCGACCTTCCACTCCACGCGGGCAGGGGAGATCAGCACCTTTTTGGAGACATCGCGAAAGGTTGCCGGGATGACCGACTTAACCACCTGTTCGGGTTGGACCAGAACCTGTTCGGTGACGGTCTCAAACTCCGCCGGAACGGGGACCAGTTCGTAGCTTTCTTCTTCCACGAGAATCGATTTTTCAACGTCACGATAGACGGCTGGGGTTTTCTTGAAGACGGAACTGGCGGGTTGAACCAGCACTTCATTGGCTGTGGTCTCATAGCGCGCTGGAATGAGAACCTTTGCGTAGCACTCGCCTGCCTTGGCGCTGGCCGGTGGCAGCTCCTGACCCGTGGCAGAACTGATCGCCGCTGCGCTGAAGATAGCCGCAGAACCCAATAGTCGTTTCATAATCCCCGCTCCCGAACCCAAAACGCCTGATCCACCGCCGCGCCGCCGCCGTCAGGACAGTCCCGGTTTGCCAGGCGGGCGTGTCAGGTTAAGTTACCCAGTGGATAACAGGATAGCAGAAATGATTAATCTGACGAACCCCCATTGGGGGAAGATGGTTGTGGCCGGTCGCGACAACAAGCTAACATGCTGAGATCTATGCATTTACTGATAAATTCACTTGATGGGTGACACGAAAATGTCAACAGAAGCAGGCCATCGTCCGACAGCTGAGATTCGCCGCTCCGGCCTGTCGAGCGTGGGCAGCCTGTTTGAATCGGCCGTCAGGGCGCATGGGGACAGGGTTGCGCTGAATGACGGTGCGAGGCGGCTGACCTACCAGGCGGTTGATGATCTGTCCGGCAGGCTGGCCTCCCTGTTGCTCGACAAGGGGCTGAAGGCCGGCGACCGGGTGGGTGTTCTGGCGCGCAATTGTCTCGAATATCTGTTGCTGGAAGTGGCGGCGGCCAAATGCGGTGTGATCATTGCCGCGCTCAACTGGCGCCTGAGTGATCCGGAACTGGCCCACTGCATCAACCTGGTCAGTCCGAAACTCCTTGTTTTTCAAGGTGAGTACCGGGAGGTACTCGAACGTATCGAGATTGAACCTGCAGCGATGATGGAAATCGGCGCGGACCTTGACCAACAGGTTCAGCAGCAGCCATGCCTGCCTGCACGGGAAATGGACACAGAAGCGGGACTGGTCATTCTCTATACCAGCGGCACGACGGGCATGCCGAAGGGAGCCCTGATCAGCCACCGGGCGATGATTGCCCGGGCAGCGGTGTTTGTCAGCGATCTGAACCTGCCGACGGGCTCCAACTTTGTCGCCTGGGCGCCGCTTTATCATATGGCCTCTACCGATCATGGATTGGCGACATTGCTGCGTGGCGGCACGGTGTTTGTCGTCGACGGTTATCAACCGGATGTGTTGATGGATATTGTCGAGCAACACCGGGTTGGCTGGTTCGTGCTGATGCCGGGCATGGTCGGCGAATTTGCCGCCCTGTGCCGACAAAGGGCTGTGAAGCCGAAGGGAATCAGCGTCTGTGGTGCCATGGCAGACCTGGTGCCACGTGAAGAAATCGCTGCCGCGACAACGGCCCTGTCTGCGCCCTATGCCAATTCATTCGGCGCCACGGAAACCGGACTGCCGCCGGCAACGGCCAATCTTATTGGCATCGGCGAAGTACCCGAAACACTGCCGAAAAAGCAAAGTGCCTTTACCGAACTGCGCTTGGTTGATCCCGAGGACAATGACGTCGCACCGGGGGAGCCGGGCGAGGTTGCCCTGCGTGGTCCAACCCTGTTCAGCGGCTATTGGCGGGCCGAAGAAACCAATGCCCATGATTTTCGCAATGGATGGTTCCATATGGGAGATGTCATGCGGCGCAATGAAGATGGGACGTTGGACTATGTCGACCGGGTCAAATACATGATCAAGTCGGGCGGCGAGAACATATATCCAGCGGAAGTGGAACAGGTGCTTGCCCGCCACCCACAGGTCAGCGAGGCAGTGGTGGTGCGGCGGGCAGATGCGAAATGGGGGGAGGTGCCGGTTGCCTTTGTGGTCAGCGACAACCCCGAGCTGAGCGAACAGGACGTGCTTGAAATGTGCGACCAATCATTGGCCCGTTACAAACAACCAAAGCAGATATTCTTCATCGACAGCGCCGATCTGCCGCGTTCCACCACCGGCAAAGTGCAACGTCATGAACTGGAAAAGCGCTTGTAATGCCTTGACGTGATTGCCGGGATTAGTCGGTTTTTCTCAAAATCGACTGTTTTTTCGAGATGACATACTCAATGTCCAGAGACTGGGTGCGGGCATTGCGGGCATCTTGTTCCATCTCGCCAACAAACACAGCGCCGACAACATTCCCCTTGCGCCAGCGAACCTGACACTCAACCCTTTGCCCTTCCATGGGAATGATCAGGCAAAAATTATCGGGAATCATGGCAGGCTTGGGAAACTGCAATTTCACGCCGCCAGAGGAAATATCGCGGATAACGCAATCCTGTGTGAGCGCATGATTCTGGTAGGACACAATGCCCGCCTTGAACGCCTTGCGACGATGTTCGCGCGGATGCGCCTCGTCGGAATCGTTGGGAAACGCAATATGCGTAGATGGTGCAGCAGCGAAATCCGACACGTAATTCTCCGGGCGAGGGTCCTCAATGAAATGACGGTAGCGCAATTAAGTTATCAAATTGTATCCACACAACATTCAAAACAACCCATCTGAACCGCCCATCTAAGCTCGAAAGGGTCTATGGCAACACGGCGGCAACATAGACCTGGTTTTGCGGTCCCAGTTCTTCAAGGAAGGAAAGTGGATTGTCGTCAAACGAAAGCGCCAACAGCGCGACCGACACCACAGTGTTGAAGGGCGGGGACACTTCACCCTTTATCGCCCCCTGAAGGGAAACGGCGATATCGAGCAGGGGGCGCATGGAAGGCGTCTCGGAATTGCCCAAAATGACAGCGAATTGCGGAGCGGAGCGGATGAAATTCAGCTGGGGCTCATCTTTCGCCGCTCCTTCCAGCACAATCATCCGATCGACCGCCTCCAGCCGCAATGCCTTGATTGCCTGGTATTGCGGGTCGGAGATATAGGCGCGAAAATCCTGCTGGCTGGCGGCCCGCAGAACGGCGATTTCAACCGGTGGAATGGTCTGGTCTGCCCCGGCCAGCAGGTCAACGACCCGGGTTCGGGTCAATACCTCCATATTATGCCGGGCCCAGATCGGCTGAACCTGTTCAAGAAACGCCTCATATTGTGCCTGCCCGTCCGGCTTGATCCAGGCAAGGCTGACAAAATACACAGCCTGGCTGTGCGCCGGGGCCAGTGTTGCAAAAAAGATCAGGCAGATAATGAAAATGCGCACGCGGCTGCTTGGCTCTTGCTTCCTTAACCTTTTCATCTTAACACTCGTGGCATGAACACGCACGTACTCCTTCTAGACCTTGACCTGCTGCTAACCAGCGGCCGTCGGGTTGTGCGCACTTAAAAGGGGCGTCCGGCGGTCGAGAATTCCCGTCGGAAAGCATGACGCCCCAAAAATCAGTTCAATAAATCTGGCCTTCCAACCCGCAAAACGCTATGCGGAAGCCAGCTAAACTTAGAAGGATGACTTTCCATGTTGATGGAAGCCGCCAACAAATATTCCGCCTATCCCAAGGTTGGTTTGACCGACCGAACCTGGCCATCAAAAATCATCGAACAGGCCCCCATCTGGTGCTCCGTCGACCTGCGCGACGGCAACCAGGCGCTGATCGACCCGATGGGTCACGAGCGCAAGGCGCGCATGTTCGCCCTGCTGCTGGACATGCAGTTCAAAGAGATTGAAATTGGCTTTCCCTCCGCCAGCCAGACGGATTTTGACTTTGCCCGCTGGTGCGTGGAAGAGGGCGGTGTGCCCGATGATGTCGACCTGCAGGTTCTGGTTCAGTGTCGACCGGAGCTGATCACCCGTACCTTCGAAAGCCTCGAAGGAGCAAGCACTCCGATTGTGCACTTCTACAATTCCACCTCGGAATTGCAGCGCCGCGTCGTCTTTGGTCAAGACCGTGACGGCATTCAGAATATCGCCACTGATGCGGCCAAGATGATCGTCGACATGGCGAGCGCCACCTCTGGCGGCAAGGACAGTTACCGCTATCAGTACTCGCCGGAAAGTTTTACCGGCACCGAGCTGGATTTTGCCCTCGACATTTGTAACGCGGTCATCGACGTGGTCGACCCGACCCCGGAAAACAGGTTGATCATCAACCTGCCGGCCACCGTTGAGATGTCGACCCCGAACATTTATGCCGACCAGATCGAATGGATGTGCCGGCAGATCGACCGTCGTGATGAGGTGATCATTTCTCTGCATCCCCACAATGACCGTGGCACCGGCATTGCCGCCACCGAATTGGGTCTGATGGCCGGCGCTGACCGGGTGGAAGGCACCTTGTTCGGCAATGGCGAGCGCACCGGCAACGTTGATGTGGTGACATTGGCGCTGAACATGATGACCCAGGGCGTCGACCCGAAAATGGATGTCCGCGATATCGAACGCATCAAAGGCGTCTATGAATATTGCAATCAGCTGAAAATCCCTGAGCGCCACCCCTATGTGGGCGAACTGGTCTATACCGCCTTTTCTGGCAGTCATCAGGACGCCATTAATAAGGGTATGAAAGCATTGGAGAAATCCAACAAGGATATGTGGGAAGTGCCCTATTTGCCGATTGATCCGCAGGATGTGGGCCGTTCTTATGAGGCAATCATCCGCATCAATTCCCAGTCGGGCAAAGGCGGGGTCGCCTATGTGATGGAAGCCGATTACGGGCTGAAACTGCCGCGCAATCTGCAGATCGAAATGCGCGATGATGTGCAGCGCATTACCGATGAAGAGGGCCGTGAGCTACCGTCGTCTGCCATTCATGCCCGTTTCATGGAACGCTATGTGGACCAGCCAGAAGGACAGATACGCTATGTCGATCACGCCACCTTCACCGACCCTGGTTCCACAGGTCGTATTGTTGAGGTGACCATTACCGATGGTGGGGAAACCCGGGTGATCAAAGGCAAGGGCAATGGTCCCATTGATGGTTTTGTGGCAGCGCTGAATGATGCCTTTGGCACCAACATTTCAGTTGCCGACTATTCCGAACATTCCCTGCAACACGGCAGTGACGCCACCGCCATCTGCTATATGGAAGTGGAGGATACCAAGTCGGGAAGCCGTTGGTTTGGTGCAGGCATCAACGCCAATATCGTTGCCGCATCGCTTGAGGCGCTTGTCAGTGCCGTCAACCGGTCGCTTGCCAGCGATATCTGATGGGCGAGACACTGCACACCATCGCCATAAACAACAGCAGGTCGGGCTCCATTCCCGTGCTGTTTCTGCATGGCTTTGGGGGCGTCGGTGCCCAATGGTGGGGGCTGCAGACGGCCATCAGCTTCAAGGCCCCGACCCTGGCCTATGACCTGCCGGGCCACGGCAATAGCGTTGCCTATCCCGATGCCGGACCACCGGCATTGGCAGCCCGTGCGGTAATTGCCGACCTGCAGGCAAGAGACATTCAAAAGGTGCATTTGGTTGGCCATTCAATGGGCGGGGCAATCTCCAGTCTCATCGCCTTGATGGCCCCGGGCCTGGTCGCCAGCATGACCTTGCTGGCGCCGGGCGGCTATGGCACCGAGCTGAACCATTCGGCATTGCTGGATTGGGCGTCGGCCCGTTCAACTTCGGAACTGGAAGCGGTCATGCCACGGTTTTTTGGGCCGGACTATGTTTTGCCGGAAAAAATGATCGAGTATCAGGTGCAATTGCGCGCTCAACCTGGGTTGGTGGAGTCCCTGATGTCCATCGCCGAAGGTCTGTTTGAGGGCGGCGTGCAGGGCAAACTGCCTGTTGACGATCTGCTGGAGCTGGGCCTGCCCATGTCAGTAATCTGGGGGCAGTTAGACGACATCGTACCGGTTTCCCACGCCGACCAGTTGCGCGACCGTGTCGAACTGCATCTGTTGGATCGCGTCGGACACTCGCCTGTTGAAGAAGCGCCCGATCTGGTGCGCGAGACCATTGTGAGCCGGGTGTTTGAAGCGGCTAATTAAGATTCGGTGCCAATCACCAGCTATTGCAGGCAATCTGAATCCCCCGCATCAACAATCGGCCTGGAAATATCCCGATTGCCTTTGCAGATGATTCCTTTAAGCCTGCAAAGATGCGTTGGCTGACCCCCTATATCAATCTATTGCCTTCCGGCTTCAGGAAGCGCCTGTTCGTCGCCATCGGGCTGACCCGGCGCGCCATGACGCTGGGCGTGCGGGTTCTGGTGCGCGATGAACAGGGGCGCGTGCTGCTTGTCCGTCACACTTACGTACCCGGCTGGTACCTGCCCGGCGGTGGGGTGGAACGGGGTGAAACCGTACAACAGGCGGTCGGCAAGGAATTGCTGGAGGAGTGCGGCATCGAAGCAATTGACCCACCAAAACTCTTCCATTTCTACCGAAATCCACGCACCAGCCACTACGATCACGTGGCGCTGTTTGTCTGCTCAAACTGGCGACAACAGAAAGCCAAGCAGCCCGACCATGAAATCGCCGAACTGGGGTTTTTCGAATTTGAAAACCTGCCGGAGGGCACAACGACACCCACAAGGCAGCGACTGGCTGAACTACTTGCAGATCAACCCGTCAACGACATTTGGTAGCTGCGGCGGCGGCGGTCGCTAGTTCTGAAAGCGATCACGATCATGCGGTGCGTTGAAATCCACATCCGGCCCGACCGGCACGATACGAGTCGGATTGATCGTTTCATGGCTGGCAAAATAATGCGCCTTGATATGTTCCAGGTTCACCGTCTCGGCAATGCCCGGCCACTGGTACAGCTGGCGTGTGTAGTTTGACAGATTGGGAAAGTCGGCTATCCGCCTTCTGTTGCACTTGAAATGGCTGACATAGACCACGTCAAACCGGATCAGGGTGGTGAACAACCGCCAGTCGGCCTCGGTGATCTGATCTCCTGCAACATAGGCCTGGCGGGATAATTTCTCCTCAAGCCATTCCAGCGTATCAAACAGGGGTTCTACAGCTTCTTCATAGGCGGCCTGGGTGGAGGCAAATCCACTTTTATAGACCCCGTTATTCAACGTGTGATAAATCCTGTCATTGACCAGGTCGATTTCTTCCCGCTGGGCTTCGGGATAATAATCATCCGCGTTGCCGGCCACGCCGACAAAGGCGGAATTGAACATCCGGATGATCTCGCTGGATTCATTGGAGACAATGGTGTTCTGCTGCTTGTCCCACAAAATTGGCACGGTGACGCGGCCGGTATAGTCGGGTTTTGCCTTGCTGTAGAGCATATGAGCCCGGGGCAGGCCGAACAGATGATCGCGGGTTTCCTGCCCGCCTGCCTGTTCAAATGTCCACCCTTCTGCGCCCATGAAATGGTCGACAACAGAGACATCGATCACCTCCTCAAGCCCTTTTAACTTGCGAAAGATTGCTGTTCGGTTGGCCCAGGGGCAGGCATGGGAAATATACAGGTGATAGCGATCGGCTTCCGCCTTGAAGCCACCATCCCCGCTGGGGCCGGGGCTGCCATCGGGGGTGATCCAGTTTCGAAATCCAGCGTCCTGGCGGACAAATTTACCGCCGGTTTTCTTCGTGTCGAACAATTGATCTGTCCACACACCGTCTACGAGCAGGCCCATCGTATTAACTCCCCTTTATCAACCCGCAACACGTAGGGGCTTCGTGACCGCTTCACAAGCCACGACCGGCTGGACGGGAGCAAATAGTCGTGTTAATCGGTCATTCGGTTTGGAGAAATGATCACCATGATCCTTTTTGGAAAGCAGCGACGACGAATTTCCTGAGCACCACGCATTGCGTTGGTGGCGATCCAGCTTGCCGGTTTGACCCGGCGCCAAATTCCAAAACCGCACGACCGGAAATTCTCATGTCTATCACCGATCTGATTGTTCGGAGCGAAACGCCCGAAGATGCTGACTGCCTCGAAATATTGACCGAAACCGTATTTGGTCCCGGCATGCGTGCCCGTGCCGCCTATTTTCTACGTGAAGGGGTGGCCCATGAGATGGATTTGTCTTTTGTGGCGCAATGTGGCGAGCGTGTCATCGGCACGGTGCGTCTGACCAAAGTCTGTTGGGGCAGCGATACCGTCTTGATGTTGGGGCCATTGGCCGTTCTGCCGGAGCTGAAAGGCCAAGGCATAGGCAAATCGCTGATGCGCAAAGCGGTTGAAGCCGCCGGCTTAAAAAGCGGCGGCGGCGTCGTCGGCCACGGCGAGGGCGGCGCGCCGCTCATCATGCTTGTGGGCGATCTGGACTACTACAAGAATTTTGGATTTGTGCGCATTCCACCTGCAAAAATTAGCCTGCCAAGACCAGCCGATCCAACCCGCATATTGGGGTGTGAACTGGTTCCAGGTGTCCTTGAAAAGCTGAACGGCGAAGTCAGCCGCTACATTTGATCGTGGCTGCCATCGCCGCCGTCGTCACTGCCGTCGCCGCCGCCGCCGCCGCCGCTAGCGGCCTTCGCGGACCCACATGGTAGAGAGCAGCAACAGCAAGATGCCGAGGCCCAGAAAGCCGGCGAGCAGTGGGATTTGAATGACACCCTTCAGCACGCTGGCGCTGGTGGTGCGCAGGCCGATCCAGTCATTGCCGTGGGTGGAGGAACTGCCACTGCGAACCGGCACGATGCGGGGCAGGGAGGCGGCGACATTTTCCAGGCTCAACCGTTTGATCAGGCCGCCGGTTTGCACAGCGATTGAGGCCAGCTTGTCGCCGGTTGAGACGATGTCTGCATATTCGCGCGGATTGGTCGGACCGACATGGGCAAGTGCTGTCAGATCGCCGTTGGCGGCGCGGAACAGGCCCAGCGATTCTGCCTCATATTCGGCCTCAAAGCGGCCATCGCCCTTGTCGGTGAAGTCCAGGGTTACGGCCTTGCCGGTCGGTGTGATCAGGTCGAGGCGACCGGGGTCGTCTCCCATGGTCTGACGCTCCACCACCAGCCGGTTGCCGACAGCCTTTGCCCGCAATGCCTCTTCGTCCAGTTCGGGTTCTTTCATCAGCCAGTGGCCAAGGCGGCGCAACAATTGGGTATGGGGTCCGCCGCCCTCAAAGCCGCGTGCCCAGAGCCAGACATGATCGGACATCAGCATGGCGATGCGGCCTTCACCGGGCCGGTTGAGCACCAGAAGTGGTTTTTCATCGACGCCCTGCATGATCGTGTCGCCCTGGGGATTGGCCCCGTCGATCAGGCGGAACCAACGGCTCCAGTCGGGCGGTAATTCGGAGTCTCGGTTGCGCAATCCTTCCAGCCCCCTTGTGACGGGATGGCGGCGCCCAGCCTCTGAAATGGTTGGATAGAAGGGGGCGATGCTCACTGCACCCGTTGGTTCAACAGGCAAAACCGGTGCCAACGGGGTTCGGTGAATGCTGGCTAGATCGGCATGTTCGGGCCCTGCAGCAATCAAAATGGCGCCGCCTTCTGTCAGATATCGGGCGATATTGTCGAAATAAAGCAGCGGCAACACGCCGCGGCGCTGATAGCGATCAAAGATGATTAGGTCGAATTCATCAATCTTTTCAATGAACAATTCCCGCGTCGGAAAGGCAATCAGCGACAATTGGTTGATCGGCGTGCCGTCTTGTTTTTCTGGCGGACGCAGGATGGTGAAGTGCACCAGATCCACCGAAGCGTCAGATTTCAACAGGTTGCGCCAGGTGCGTTCGCCGGCATGGGGTTCGCCTGAAACCAACAGCACCCGCAGGTTTTCACGAATACCGTCAATCACCGAGAAGGCCTGGTTGTTGACCGGAGTAATTTCCCCTTCGGCCACGTCCGCGTAAAGCTCAATGACGTTTTTGCCGCCATGGGGCACGTCGAAATAGAAGCTGGCATCTTCTCCCGGCAACACCTGTTCAACGGCGGCGAGCTCACCATCGATCAGCACCCGAACCGTGACATAGCCACCGGCCGAATCGATATTTGTATCGATCACCGAATAGACAATCTCCTGATTGCCGCCGACAATGCCGAAACGGGGAGCGCGTTTGATCACCAGGCGGCGGTCCCGATCCGTTTCACTGCCGCTGATCAGCCCGTGTATGGGGGCATTAAAGCCGAGCTCTTCCAGATCTTCCGGCACGTCGTGTATCTGCCCGTCGGTCAGCATTATTGCGCCGCCAACCTGATCGGGGGGGACATCCTGCAATGTCCGTTTCAAAGCGCTGAACAGGGCGGTGGAAGCATCGCCGGATTCTGCGCCGCCGTTTCGGGCCTGAACCTGGCGAATTTCAAACTGCGGAAAGCGCTGCAATAATTGGCTCAGACCATCACTGGCCTGTTGCGTCTGCATGTCGCGGCCAGAAAATTTCTGGCTGTCAGTCTCATCGACCACCACGGCAACAACAGTTTTCAGCGCCTCGCGGTCTTCCTGCAACAGCGACGGATTGGCCAGGGCCAGACCCAATGCCACGAAGGCGGCCAACCGCATCCACGAGCCCCGCACTCCGCGCCACAGGCCATAGAGTGACAGCAGTCCGGCGGCAAGCGAGATCAGGCCGATGACTTCCCATGAAAACAGCGGAGCAAAACTGATCGATAAATCGTTCATTGACCCAGCCTTTCCAGCAGCGCCGGAATGTGCACCTGATCGGACTTATAATTGCCGGTCAGCGTATACATGACGATATTGACGCCGGTGCGATAGGCATAGGTGCGCTGGACCGGATTGGGTGGCACGACGGGCAGGCTGGGCGATCCGTCTGCCTCGATGGCCCAGGCGCCTGCAAGGTCGTTGGAGGTGATCAATATGGACGAAACACCGTCCCCCTGACGGGTCGGGCGATCTGCAGTTTCTTCTTCCTCGGATTCCGATGTTTCGACCCACAATTTGCCATCCACATAGCGCCCGGGAAACACGTTCAACAGGTAAAACGCACGGGTCAGCACGTGGTTGTCCGGCACCGGTTCCAGTGGTGGAATATCCAGCGACAGCAGGATTTCCCGCAACCGCATGGTTTCTGCGGAAACCCGGCGACTGCCAAAGCCGCCCTGCAACTGATCGCGGGTATCGAACAGGACGCTACCGCCGCTTTTCATAAACGCATCAACCCGCGCCATGGTCTCCTCATCGGGCACGCTGCCCATCGTCGTCACTGGCCAGTAGAGCAGGGGATAAAAAGCCAGTTCGTCTTGCGATATGTCAACGCCCACCGGTTCTCCGGGTTCAAGCGAGGTGCGTGATGAAATGAAATTGGTCAGTCCGGTGAGCCCCTTTTTGCTGAGGCGGTCGAGCTGGGCATCACCGGTAATCACGTAGGCCAGCCGGGTGCGCAGGGAATCCTCAAAATCAGTCAGGGCAGCAGACTCCTGCGCCGTAGCGCGTTCTGTTGGCATGGCCGTGATGAGGCCGATGGCCAGCAGGCTTGCCGCCATTTGCGGCATCCGCCGCAAGGCTCCGGCCATCCACAGCACCGCCAGACAATCCAGCGCCAGAAGCAATAATGCAGCTGCCAGCAACCAAGGCTTCAGCTCAAAATCGCTTTGCGCCTGATAGCTTCCCCGCTGGCTGTTGGGGGGCAGGTTTGCATTATCGATCAGGGCCAGATTGGCCGGTTCGGAAAACAGGTTGACCGCGACAAACGCGTCGCTGGTGCCATAGGTGCCGGGTGGGTTTTCAGCGCTGATGGCGATTTCGGTCTGCGGGCCAATCTGCAGAGGCCGCACAGATGAATCCGGGGCCGTTAGAGAACCAAATCCATCAATCATCGACAGCGGTGGCAAAGAGACTGTTTCAGCTTCGGATTGGGAACCGGTCACAGGACCGGCGGCCGCCGATGTGGAACGGGTCTTGTCAGCCGCAATAGCGCCGTTGGAAACGGCGACGATACGGCGCAACATGTCGACAAACACGCCCGACAGCGGCAGGTTCGACCAACTGGCGTCGGCGGTAACGTGAAACAACACAATCCAGCCCTGGCCGCGCTGGGCAGCGGTCACCAGTGGTGTGCCATCGGCCAGGCTGGCCCAGGTTTTCTCAATCAGATCAATATCCGGTTCCGCCAGAACCTGTCTTGTGACTTCCACATCTTCCGGCACGGCGATGCCATCAAACGGGCTGTTGGTTTCAAAACTGGTCAGCGGTTGTGGCGTGCCCCAGGTGAGCGTGCCCCCCAGACTGCGGCCACCGCGACGCAATTCTACCGGCACCAGCGTGTCGTCGGTGGCACTGGCCAAGCGCGGTCCGGCAAATCGCATCAGCATGCCGCCACTCGCAACCCATTTTTCCAACTGCTCCAGCGTGGCATCCGGCAGGGTGCCGATATCGGCCAGAACCATGGTGGAGACATTTTCTTCGATCAGCTGCGGTATGGCCTGTGCCACATTGGCGTCGCGCGCCTCACGCACTTCGCTGAATGGATTGAGCGCCCTTGAGATATAGTAGAGCGGTGAAAGCAAGGGTTGGGCCTGGTCAGCCTTGCCGCCCGAGACGAGGCCGACGCGACGGCGGCGGAAGCGTTCGTCGAGCAATTGCACGGCACCGGCCTGATTGCCGCCATTAATGGTGATGCGGGTGATCTCATTGCGCAGTTCCACCGGCAGGGCAAAACGTATTTCTGCTGCGGTCTCGTCGGTTGCGAAGGCGAATTCAGCACTGGAGATGGAACGGCCTTTTTGATCAAATGCAGTAGCAATTCCAGCCGTTGCACCGGCGGCATCTGGTCTCTCGACCCTGGTCACCAGCGCTTCAGGTGCATTATTGACCTGGGTCAGAATCTGCAGGCCCTGCGTGTCGGGGGCATAATAGAGCGTTTGGGGAATGTCAGCGGCGGCCAGAGAGTTCAGGAGTTCCTCAGCACCGGGATGGGCCAATCCGCTGGACAGCCAGACAAGAGATCCAAATTGTACCGGTGCTGATTCAATGCGTTCGGCAAGCGCCGTATAGTCTATCGGCAGGGGAAGAGGTCGCGCCGCCTTTACCTTGGCCACCAATTGTTCGGCCCGCACCGTGTTGAGGTCTGCCTTGGCGCCTTCTGTGGTCAGGATTAGTGCTGCAGGCCGCGCTGCATCGGCGGCCTGTGACAGGATTTCTTCCGCTGTTGTGATGCGGTCTTCCCAGTCTGGCCCCGAGGCCCAGCCATTATCCACCACCACCAATACCGGGCCGGAACCGGAAATCGACCGGTCCTGCTCATTCCAGATCGGTTCTGCCAGGGCAGCGATCACCAATGCCGCCATCAGCAGGCGCAGCAGGGTCAGCCACCAGGGACTTTGTGCGGGGGTTTCCTCCCGCTGTCCGATTTCTTCCAGAATCTGGGTCGGCGGAAATACTTCCTGCTTGGGGCGCGGTGGCGTCAGACGCAGCAACCACCAGATCACCGGCAGGGTGATCAGACCGAGCAAAATAAGCGGTGAGGCAAAGGTCAGACCCAGTATGCTCATGACAGGGCCTCGCCGGACAGTCGCACATGCAGGGCCACCAAAGCGGTGGAGGCCAGATTGTCTGTGTGGTGGATGATATAGTTCCAGCCCAACCGCTTGCACTGCTCTGCCAATGCGGATTTTCGGGCATTGAACAGGGAGACATAATCATCGGCCAAGGTTTCGGCCCGGCCAAATGTCAGTTTGTTGCCACTTTCCGGATCGGTGAATTCGGTCCGGCCGGAATACGGAAAGCGTTCCTCGGCCGGATCAATGACATGAACCAGGCTGCCGTGAATGCCTTGTTCGGCGGCATTGTTGATGCGGGCCATGGTTTCCGGCAGAGGTTCCAGAAAGTCGGAGAATACGATCAGTTCCGAGCGGCGGCGGATTTGCGTCAGCGGTGGGAAGGCCAGATGGTCTTCTGAATTGGCCACCATCAGTTCAGCGGCAATGCGCTCAGCCGCCACCCGGCTGGACTTGGCATTGGTGACACCCGGCCAGCCGACCCGTTCACCACTTTTTGCCAGGATCTCGGTCATCGCAAGCGCCAGAACCAGCGCACGGGACTGTTTCGACACCTGGGCCGTTTCACTGGCATAAAGCATCGAAGGGGAACTGTCGGCCCAGACCCACACGGTGTGGGCGGCTTCCCATTCCTGATCGCGCACATAGACAGAGTCATCGCGGGCAGAGCGCCGCCAGTCGACACGGGAGAGGCTTTCCCCCTGATCATAGGGGCGGAACTGCCAGAACGTATCGCCGGTGCCACGTCTGCGGCGACCATGCCAGCCATTGGTGACGGTATTGGCAATGCGTTGGGCTTCAATCAACAGGTCAGGAATCAGCGCTGCCCGCTCACGCGAACGGGCAAGCACACCGGTACCGGTTTCCGACTCAACAGAACTGCCGATTGTCAGTGCCAATTCAGCGACCTCACATCCATTTTTGCTTTAAGTCATGGATCACCTGGCGCACCCCGATGCCTTCGGCTCGGGCGCCGAAATTGAGCGCCATGCGGTGTTGCAAGACCGGTTCGGCCAGTGCCAGAACGTCATCGACGGAAGGCGCCAGCCGTCCGTCAAGCAGGGCACGGGCGCGCACAGTCAGCATCAATGCTTGCGAGGCGCGGGGGCCGGGGCCCCAGGCAATGTGGCGGGTTGCGTCGTTCTGGTCAGCCGCATTTTCGTTCGGGCGGGCTGATCGTACCAGTCCGAGAATGGCTTCAACCACGCTTTCGCCCACTGGCATGCGCCGCACCAGAGCCTGAATATCGGTCAGTTGTTTCAGCTCCATGGCCTGTTCGGCGACAGCCTCGTCGGCGCCGGTTGTTTCCAGAAGGATCTGCCGTTCGGCCTCCAGTTCGGGATAGTCGACATCGATCTGCATCAAAAAACGGTCCAACTGTGCTTCCGGCAGCGGATAAGTGCCTTCCTGTTCCAATGGGTTCTGGGTGGCGAGAACATGGAACGGGGCGGGCAGATCGTGGCGTTCGCCGGCAATGGTCACGTGATATTCCTGCATTGACTGCAGCAAGGCTGATTGGGTGCGGGGGGAGGCACGGTTGATTTCGTCGGCCATCAGCAATTGGGCAAAGATGGGTCCCTTGACGAATCGGAACGAGCGCTTGCCATCAGCATCCTGATCAAGGATCTCCGAACCGATAATATCGGAAGGCATCAGGTCAGGGGTGAACTGAATGCGGTTGGCGTCGAGGCCAAGCACCGTGCCGAGGGTTTCCACCAGCTTGGTTTTCGCCAGTCCCGGCACACCGACCAGCAGCGCATGGCCACCGGCAAATATGGTGGTCAGGGAGTTTTCGACAACGTCTTTTTGCCCATAAATCACCTTGGAAATGGCCTCGCGTGCCACGGCGACGGTTTCAACTGCGGATTCAGCCTCTGCGACAATCGCTTTTTGATCGGCCTCGGTGATTTTGGTCATTTCACTCATGGGATACTCTCGGTTGAGAAATCGGGTTAACTTAGTGTGCCATGCTGACAAGCGTGACAATAGCCACTATTTCGTGACTATGCCCATGTTTGGGCCAAGACTATGACTGCGACATGATAGCATGGTTGAGACATAAATATGCAGGAGCCGCCGATGGCCGACAAATCGAAATCTGCAGACAGCCCCACCGGTGCATTGGAGGCGCTGGTGTCGCGTGCCTCCCATGCCGGTGCCGGATTGCCACCGGTCGATAAATGGCATCCGGAATTTTGCGGTGATCTGGATATCGTCATCAAACGCGACGGCACGTGGTTTTATATGGGCACGCCAATCGGGCGCCTGCCGCTGGTCAGGTTGTTTTCCACTGTTCTGCGCAAGGACGAGGATGGCAAAACCTATCTGGTGACGCCGGTGGAGAAAATCGGCATTACGGTGGAAGACGCGCCCTTTGTGGCCGTTGAAATGAATGCCGAGGGGCAGGGCGATGACCAGGTTCTGACCTTCCGCACCAATGTCGGTGACCTGGTGGAATGTGGCCCGGAAAACCCTTTACGCTTTGATATTATTGGAGAAACAGATCAGCTTAAACCCTATGTACTGGTCCGCGGCAGGTTGGAAGCTTTGCTTGCGCGACCGGTCATGTATGAGTTGATTTCCCATGGGGAAGAGCTGGAAGTGCACGGCCAGACCATGTTCGTCCTTCGATCGAAAGGGGAAGTCTTCCCGATCATGCCGTCTGACAGGCTGGCCGAGCTGAGCGCCTGACCTTGGACTATCTCACCCCCGATATTTACGGCTTTGAGGCCTTTGAAAAGCGTGTTCTGGAACGGTTCGCCAGCCGTGCAGATTTGTTCGCCGCCATTGGAGGGGATCAGGCACTCAATCCCGGTCATCCGGGAATCGTCAAGGGCCGCGAATTCAAACCGGCGGCGGTGCTGATTCCGGTGATCGACCGGGGAGGGGATGCGACAATATTACTGACCCAGCGCACCGAACATTTGTCCAGTCACAGTGGCCAGGTGGCGTTTCCGGGGGGAAAGATCGATCTAGGCGAATCACCCGAGGAAGCGGCGCTGCGCGAGGCGCAGGAAGAAGTGGGGCTGGATTCGGCGCAGGTCGATATCATCGGCACTTTCGGGGCCTATTATTCCGGCTCTGGCTATCGCATTTCGCCAGTTGTCGGGATGGTGCGCGGTGAACCGCAACTGACGATCAACGAGGATGAGGTTGCAGCGGCGTTTGAGGTCCCTCTGTCCTTTCTGATGAACCAGAAGAACCACGTTCAGGAAAGCCGCTATTGGGAAGACAAAAAGGTCTTTTATTACGTCATGCCCTATCCCGACGATGAGGTGGAACCGCCGGTTGAGCGGCGCATCTGGGGCGTGACAGCGGGAATTATCCGCATGGTTCAGGAGCGCCTCTATGGCGTGGCGGATGCCGATGGCTGAGCGGATTGATCAGGACTGGCTGGCCCGGCCCAGCCTGCAGGAATTGCTGGCGCTTCTTAATGAAGGGGACGGGGAAGCGCGCATCGCCGGCGGAGCAGTGCGCAATGCTCTGCTCGACCAGGCGATTTCCGACGTTGATGTGGCAACCACTCTGGTGCCCCGGGACGTCATTCTGCGGTTGCGGAATGCTGGCCATAAATCGGTGCCGACCGGCATTGAACACGGCACGGTCACCGCCGTGTTGGATGGCGATGCCTATGAAGTGACGACGCTGCGCCGCGACATTGAGACGGATGGTCGCCATGCGAAGGTTCTTTATGGCACCGATTGGGTCGCCGATGCACAGCGCCGCGATCTGACGATGAATGCCCTTTATCTCAATGCTGACGGCACGGTTTATGATCCGTTGGGCGGCATGCAGGACGTGCTGTCGCGCACTGTGCGCTTTATCGATGATCCGGAAACCCGCATCCGCGAAGACTATCTGCGCATTTTGCGGTTTTTCCGGTTTTTTGCCTGGTACGGCAATTTTCGCCCCGATGCGGAGGGGTTGAAAGCCTGCACGCGGTTGAAGGACGGTTTGGCTGACCTGTCTGCTGAACGGATCTGGCATGAAATGTCGCGATTGCTCGCTGCTCCCGATCCGAGCCGGGCGCTGCTGTGGATGCGTCAGACCGGCGTGTTGGCGGCGATTTTGCCGGAAACCGAGAAATGGGGCATCGACGCGGTGCCAGGTCTGGTCGAAGCAGAGCGTGAGCACGGCTGGGACGGCGACGGCCTGTTGCGGCTGATGGCCATCATTCCGCCGATGGAGGAGCGCATTGCATCCCTGGCCGAACGGTTGAAATTGCCCAACAAGGTGAAAGCGCGCTTGTTACACTGGGCAGGTGCCGGCGCCTTGCAACCAGCCTTGAAGAAGGACGCGTTTTACCAGTGGCTCTATTGGCAAAACCAGATGGCGATTCAGGACCGGTTGCGACTTGCGATTGCCAAGAGTGACGAGAACTCCAAAAAAAGCCTGCGTCAGCTGAAATGGCTGAACCGCTGGGAGCGTCCTGTATTCCCGCTCAAGGGCGGCGACCTGATCAGGTTTGGCATGGAGCCGGGACCGGCGATATCTGAAAAAATGCGGGCACTGGAAGAGAAGTGGGTCGCCAGCAATTTCGAGCATTCCCGCGAAAAATTGCTCGAAGGTGTCAGCGCCGACTGATCGTTGTCGCCGCTCGCCGCTGCCGCCGTACGCCGCCGCTAGGGAAATTTCACGACCGGGGGCATGCTGCTCAGGATGGAATTGACATTGCCGCCGGTTTTCAGGCCAAAAATCGTGCCGCGATCCTGCAGCAGGTTGAACTCCACGTAGCGCCCCCGGCGGACGAGTTGCTCTTCCCGAGCGGCGTCGTCCCAAGTGGTTTCCATATTGCGTTTCACCAGTTGCGGATAGATGTTGGCAAAGCTGCGTCCGACATCCTGGACGAATTCGAAATTCGGCTGCCACTGGTCCAGCTGTTCGCCGCTGTGCAGGTAGTCGAAGAATATGCCGCCAATGCCGCGCGGTTCGTCGCGGTGGTTGAGGTGGAAATATTCATCACACCAGGCCTTGTAATCGGCATAGTCTGCGACCGCGTGTTTTTCGCAGGCCGCCTGCATCGCCGCGTGAAAGTCCACACTGTCTGGGTCCGTCTGGGTGCGGCGGGCATCCAGCACAGGTGTCAGGTCGGCACCACCACCGAACCACTGGGAAGATGTCACCACCATGCGTGTATTCATGTGAACGGCGGGCACATGGGGATTTTGTGGATGGGCAATCAGCGAAATGCCTGAGGCCCAGAAGCGCGGGTCCTGCTCGCCACCGGGCATCTGTTTGCGAAATTCCGGCGAGAACTCGCCATAGACAGTCGACACATGCACACCGACCTTTTCAAACACGCGGCCTGACATCATCGACATGACACCGCCACCGCCCTTGCCCTCGTCGCGCTTCCACGGAGTGCGCTTGAAACGGCCGGGCTGCTGGTCGCTCAAGGGGCCAACAACTGCATCTTCCAGGGCTTCAATCCGGTTGCAGATATCATCGCGCAGGCTTTCAAACCAGGCTTTGGCAATTGCCTTCTTGGCCTCAAGGTCGTCGGGATGGCCGGCGGGAAGTGTTGGTCGTTCACGCATGTCGCAAACCTTTGCTGTGGTATCTGTCAGTCCCGTGCCATAATGCTTGGCGCCTATGCAAGATTAGACTGACCGACAAACTTGCGACAAGGCGAATTTGACCCTCGCAACCGCCGCCGTCGGCGGCGAGGAAGCCACCGCCGCCACCACCGCCGCCGCCGCCGTGACGAATAAATAATGGGAGTTGGAAAGATGTCAGAGATGAGCATATCCCAGGTGGTGACCGATGCGGAAAAGGATATCTGCTATCACCTGCGTCGCGTGGTCTTCGTGGAAGAGCAGGGGGTGCCGGTAGAACTGGAGATCGACGAGCACGATGCGGTTGACGCCTATCACTTTCTGGGCCTGATTGACGGCCAACCTGTGGCGACGGCCCGCATCTGCGTGTTTGGCGACAAGGCCAAAATCCAGCGTGTGGTGGTGCTCCAGCCGTTTCGTGGCCGCAATCTCGGGCGGCAATTGCTGCAACACCTGATGGGTTTTGCCCGGCAAAACAATCTCGCCCCGCAGATTGCGCTGGACGCTCAGACCTATGCGGTGGCGTTTTATCAATCACTGGGCTTTGAAACGACCGGCGAAGAATTCGACGATGCGGGCATTGCCCATATTCACATGACTCAACCGGCTTAGCCCCTTTCAGGTTTGGTCGGGGGTCAGGATACCTGTCGCACGGCTTCCCCCGCCACCATGGCCGCGCTGATGGCCACATTCAGTGACCGGCCGGTCTGGGCCATTTTGATGGTCAGCCTCTCATCGGCGGCCGCGTGGACAAATTCGGGCACGCCAGCTGATTCGCGCCCGAACAACAGGCAGTCGCCATCCTCATAGGCAAAATCCGTATAGCTTTGCCGGGCAGCCGTGGTCAGCACGACCAGGCGCCGCTGTTGCGCCTGACGCCAATGTTCAAAAGCCTGCCAGTCGTCATGGATCTGCATGGCGGCGCGTTCCAGATAGTCCATCCCGGCGCGGCGCAGGCTTTTATCGTCGAGGCGAAACCCCGCAGGCTGTATGATGTCGACGGTGAGATTGAGGCATGCCGCGAGACGCAGGATGGTGCCGGTATTGCCGGGAATGTCCGGCTGAAACAGAACAACACGCAGTCCGGCGCCTTGACCTTGCATAGTGTGGCTTTCTGGCAACGGCTGAGCCTCCGGAAACAAATTGTGAACAAATAGGCCTATACAAATTTCCAATGCAAGGTTAATGGACGTTCATCAGAAACTCGTTCGCGGAGGTCCACATGTTTAATATGATGCGTATTCTCCCTTGCGGTCGAACACCCTCGGTAATCGCTTAGGCGACTCGTTTCCACGTTTCTGACTTTCCAAATGTAGTTCCGTTGTTGCCGCTTTCGCAGACGTAGTCGTATTTGACTTCCCTGCGGTTCCGACGCTCCCGTCACTTACGCCACTCCTGCCGCTCTCGCCGCCTCGCCGTCTCGTCGTCTCGCCGCTGCATCATCAATTTCTGGAACACATCATGCTTGATCAATTCACACCTAATAACATTAAACATTTTCAGCCTGCTCCCAACCCCGGTGGCCATCGCGCATTCTGCGTGGTGCTGCTTGGCATGCTGGTTGTCCAGCTGATCACCGTGTTGGTCGTGCTGGAGGGCCGCAGTGACCGGCTGGAAAAGCAACGCATAATTGTGGAAGACTGTCAGCTTGGTCCTGAGTCGCCACCCACATTTTCAAGACAGCCGAACGGTGAGTGTGTCCCGCTGCCAATCCGGTTGCCAATAAAGGTATAATCTCATGGAACGTATCCTGAGCTATTTTGAAAACCTCATCGAACCGTTTCCAGCGGCAGAACCTGAGCAGCCGCCGCATGGTCTTTGGGCTTTTTGCTGGCACTATTCAAAAGGCGTCTGGCCGGCCCTGCTGGCCACGGCGGTGCTGGCGATGTCTGCCGCTGCGCTGGAGATCGTTGTCTTTTCCTATGTCGGTGATGTGGTCGACTGGCTGTCCAATGCTGACCGCGCGACGTTTCTGGAAACTGAAAAGTCGACCCTGATCTGGATGGGCGTGGTGGTGCTGTTGGTCCTGCCGGCCTTTCGCTTGCTGTGGGGACTGGTGATCCACCAGACGGTCTACGGCAATTATCCGATGATCATCCGCTGGCAGGCCCATCGCTATATGCTGGGCCAGTCGATGGGCTTTTATCAGGACGAATTTGCCGGTCGTGTTGCCACCAAAGTGATGCAGGCGGCGCTGGGCGTGCGTGAGACCGTGATGAAAATCCTCGACGTCTTTGCCTATGTGACAGTCTATTTCCTCGGCGCATTGGTGTTGGTGGCGACGTTTGACTTCTATTTGATGCTGCCCTTCGTTGCCTGGCTGGCGATTTATGTCATCTGCCTGCGCTATTTCCTGCCAAAAATGGCACAGATATCGCGCATTCAGGCCGATGCACGGTCGACCATGACCGGACGGGTGGTGGACAGTTACACCAATATTTCAACGGTCAAGCTGTTCGCCCATGCCGGGCGGGAAATCAGCTATGCCCATGAATCGATGGATCAGTTCCTGCAGACTGTGCATCCGCAAATGCGTCTGTCCACCGGCATGGGGTTCTGCATCTTCATGCTCAACAACCTGCTGCTGGCGGTTGTCGGTGCGATTGCCATAACCCAATGGCTGAACGGCAGCGCAACTGTTGCAGCGGTTGCCGTGGCGGCTGCATTGGTGACGCGTCTGTCGAGCATGTCGCACTGGATCATGTGGGAATTGTCTGGCCTGTTTGAAAATATGGGCATGGCAATTGATGGCATGAATACAATTGCCCAGAAGCGCGATGTGCAGGATGCCGACGGTGCCAAGGCGCTGACCGTCACCGATGGCGAGGTCAAGTTCGACAATGTCTCGTTCACCTATGACAAGCATGGCTCGGTGATCCGCGACATGAACCTCACATTGGAGCCTGGCGAGAAGATCGGCCTGATCGGTCGCTCCGGTGCCGGCAAGACGACGATGATGAACATCCTGTTGCGGCTCTACGACATTAGTGGAGGCAAGCTGACCATTGATGGACAGGATGTATCGCAGGTGACCCAGGAAAGCCTGCGCTCGCAAATTGCCGTGGTCACGCAGGATACCTCGCTGCTGCATCGTTCGGTGCGCGACAACATCGCCTATGGCCGCCCGGATGCCGATGAGGGCGCGATCATCGCCGCTGCCAAGCGGGCCAATGCCCATGATTTCATCATGGAGCTGGAGGATTCCTTCGGCAACAAGGCCTATGACGCCCAGGTGGGAGAGCGCGGGGTAAAGCTGTCCGGCGGTCAGCGCCAGCGCATCGCCATTGCCCGGGTATTCCTGAAGGACGCACCCATTCTGATCCTCGACGAGGCCACCTCGGCGCTGGATTCGGAAGTGGAGGCGATTATTCAGGAGCAGTTGTTCAATCTCATGGAGGGCAAGACGGTTCTGGCCATCGCCCACCGCCTGTCGACCATTGCCAATATGGATCGGCTGATCGTGCTGGACGAGGGCCGCATCGTCGAGCAGGGCACCCATGATGAGCTGGTCGACACCAACGGCCTCTATGCGTCCCTGTGGGCCCGCCAGTCCGGCGGTTTCCTGCAAACCGAAGACGAAGCCTCCGCCGCCGAGTAATATCGACGGCGGCGGCGAGCGGCGAGGGTTGGGCGGCGAGGGTTGGGCGGCGAGCGGCGGCGGCGGAGAGGCGCGGCGAGGGTTGGTAGACGTTTGCAATTGACATCCGACCAATAGAATCCGTTTCCCCAATCAGCTACAATCCCCGCCAAACCACCAGACCAGGCCCGCTACCATCTCCAAATTCAGCAAATCACTGCGCTTCGCTCTCGACGCCACGCTTGGCAAGTGGGTGCGGCATCTGGCCTTTGTTCTGGTGCGGTCCTATTACGGTCTGTTCTATAATGTCAGCTGTTCCAACAAGCATGTTCTGCAGGACTTGCCCGGGGCGCTGATCCTGGCGACCCATGTCAGCCGCCATGACGGCCAGCTGATCGCCGCCATGCTCTATTCCACCATGCGGGTGCGGCCAACGGCCTATTACGCCGAATATTATCACTGGGCTCAATGGTTGCCGATGGTCACCGTTGGCACCATTCCGATGAGTTCGCCCAAATCCTGGTCGCCGCGGCGAAGGGCACAGCAGAAGGCCGATACGCTGGAAATCATGCGCAAGGTGATGGAGAACGGCAATTCAGTGCTGTTATTTCCCGCCGGCGGGATACGCCAGCAGGAACGGGAGATCCTGGAACCGCATTTTTCCGGAGCCTACGAAACGTTGAAAGCCATGCCCGACCGCCCGGTCGTGCTGTTGCGCATTGATGGATTAGGCAAGCATCAATTCGCCAAATATGACTATTTCTGGTCCTTCATCGGCAAGAAGAAAGGCCGTCGCCACGTCAATATCGCGGTCGACGTGTTCGAAGACGGGCTCAACACAGATTGCGGTCTGGCCGAGTTCAACGCCATGCTGCAAGACATGCTCAACGAACCAATTCAAACCGACTTCCGCCAACACCACCCCGAATTCAAGATGCTCACAAGCGCCGCCGGCGGCGGCGGCGGCGAGGGCGACGGCGAGCGACCAGTCGACGGCGAGGGGCTATCGTAACGAAGCCGCGAGGGCGACGATCGCAACGGCGAGGATGGCCAGCAGGCCAAAGGCGGTCTGCAGTCCGGCCAAGCCGGCAATAAACCCGATAACCGGTGGGCCAAGTAACATGCCGCCATATCCAAGCGTCGCAACGCTGGAAATCGCTTGTCCGGGGGGTACGACAGGGTCATTGGCCGCGCGGCTGAAAGCCAGGGGCATAATCACCGCATAGCCAACACCCAAAAGGGCAAATCCGGCAAGAACCGTAGGCACTGTCGGCACCACGATGGCGCATAGTAGACCCGCCAAAGCGCAGACGCCGCCTAGTCGTGCCGCCATCACGGCCCCCAACCGGCTGGTCACCATGTCGCCGGAGAGCCGCACCAGCACCATGGCAATGGAAAAGGCTGCATAGCCAAGCGCCGCCGTGCTTTCATTGGCCTCTACAAGATCACGCAGATAAACAGCGCTCCAGTCCGCCATCGCCCCTTCGCCAAGCGATGAGCAAAATGCCACCGCGCCGACCAGCAGCAGCGGACCCGAAGGGAAGGCGAAAACAGATCCGTCTGACGACTGCGTAATATCGGACTCCCATGGGTGGCGAACAAAAAACAGGCAGAGCGCCGCCAGCAAAACCGCCGCAAATCCAAAATGAGAAAGCAGGTCCAGACTGGCCTGCACGGCGATATAGCCGCTCAGGGCTCCAATGCCCGCGCCGAAACTGAACATGGCGTGGAATGAAGACATCATCCGCCGGGCAAAGCGGCGTTCCACTTCCGCTCCCCAACTGTTCATCGCCACATCCATGGCGCCGTGTGCCGCGCCGAACAGGAAAAGCGCCCCGCCCAGCCATACCGGACCCGGAGCCAGGGGCAGAAGAACAAGGGTGAAGGCATATACCACCGCCACCGATCGGGTGACCCGCGCCGCGCCAAGCGAATCAACGGCTTTGCCGGCAAATGGGAAAGAACAGACCGCGCCTCCCGCCATCGCCAACAGCAGCAGGCCCAGTTGCGCGTGGGTCAGGCCGAATTGTTCCATTACGGCTGGAACCCGCGAGGCCCAGACGCCGAAGAGCGCCCCGTTGAGGATGAACATCGCCGCAATCGCGGCCCAGGCGGTTCGCACTGTCATCAATTGGCCCATTCATTGAGTTCAACCTGCTTATTGCCTTTTGCAAGGCATGAATCCAGTCTTTGTCAGCTGATCAAGGGGGCAGGGAGGAGTAAGCCGATGAGTGCCTATGTCATTGGACAACTGAAAATCAACAATCCGGGCGAATACCAAGCCTATCTCGACGGTTTTCTGCCGAGCTTCGAACGTCATGGCGGCGAATTACTTGCAACCTCAAGCAAGGAAACCCGCGTGCTGGAAGGAAAATGGGCGCTGCCGCGCACGGTCCTCATGCGGTTTCCAAGCCTCGCTGCTGCCCAGGCCTGGTACGAAGACCCCGAATATCAGGCACTGTGTAAAATCCGGCACCGAACGGCAGACGCCAATCTGGTGGTCGTCGAAGGAGTCTGAACACGCCGCTCGCCGCCCGCCGTCCGCCGCAATTGACCTGTCAGATCAATTCAAGCTCCCGCATCACCCGCTCGATTTCCATCTTGGTGGCGTGCGTCAGCTCAACCATGGGCTGACGACATGTCGACTCGCACTGGCCGAGCAGGGAGCAGGCATATTTCACCCCTGCCGGGCTGGGTTCGAGAAACAGGGCCAGGTGCAGTGGCATCAGCCGCCGCTGGATTTCCAATGCGGATCCATAATTGCCAGCAGCACAGGCCTGTTGCATTTGTGCGCAGAGCGCTGGTGCCACATTCGCTGTCACCGAAATACATCCCTGTCCCCCATGGGCATTGTAGGCGACTGCGGTCGGATCTTCACCGGACAGAAAGCAGAAAGGTTTGTCGATCATCAGGCGCTCGCGCACCGGCCGTGACAGATCGCATGTGGCGTCCTTGACCCCGATCACATGGTCCAGTTCGGCAAGACGGGCCATTGTTTCCGGCTCAATGTCGATCACGGAGCGGGGTGGTACATTGTAGGCGATGATCGGTAATTCCGTGGATTGATTGAGCGTCTCGAAATGTCGGTAGATGCCCTCCTGATTGGGGCGGTTGTAATAGCCCAGGGCGTGCAGCGCAGCGACGGCCCCCACTGCAGCTGCATCTGCGGCATGGGCCACCGCTTCGACGGGATTGTTGGAACCGGCACCGGCAATCACCGGCACCTGGCCGGCAACTTCCTGAACGACCAGTTCCATTACCTTGCGCTGCTCGCGCGCTGTCAGTGTGGGCGCCTCTCCAGTTGTGCCCACCGGCACAATGCCGTCGGTGCCTGAATCAAGCTGAAGGCGGATCAGATTAACCAGCGCTTGCTCATCTACGCCTTTATCAGAAAATGGGGTGATGAGGGCGACGATTGAACCATAAAACATGTGTCTCTCCATGATGGCGAGCCACACAAATCGGCCTCTGGAATGCAAAAACCCCGGAAGCCGTTGCAGGCTGCCGGGGTTTTGTTGTTGATAAGACCCTTAACCTACACGTGCGCGACCGGGAATGCCGGTTTCTTCGAAACAGGTTTTTTCGATTTCACAATGTGCAGGTCAAAGCTCATCCTGGGATAGTATGGCAATCACAAAGGCCAGTCAAAGCAATTGCATTTGCTTCATCTCTCAAGCCGTCCTGCCGTAAAAACCGATGCGTTCTTCATCGCTGAACATCACGCCCTGCGAATCGTAATAGGAGAATACTGCAATGATGCGGTCCCGGGTGCTTTTTACCGGTGTGACGCGGTGCGCGGTATTCTTGCCCTTGAAAACGTTCAGCGTACCAGCTTCCAGCGGCATCAGTGTGGTCGGGAGATTCCCGGCCAACAACTCGGCAACCCCCTGGTAATTGGCGTCGCTGTCGCTGCGCAGGTCGTGGGCATATTCGAACACGCCGCCATCGTCAGGTGCCTGCAACAATAATGTGGTGGTGAATTCCGACCGGTCGAAATGCCAGTTCAACGCTTCGCCATCGCGATAAGCCATGACATTCACCCGGGCCAGTGGGTCTGCCATCGTGTAGAGTGTCGGTTTGTCCATCACGGCTGACAAGAACCTGGCAAATTCCGGCCATTCGTAAAGCCGCATTATGAGCGTGCCGGGCATCTGATCGGCACAGATCGTGTGATTGACGGTTTTGAACCGGGCCAGAGCCGGGTGATTGTCTTTGAGTCCCTCAACTGACTTCTTGAAATAGATATTGTGTTCGCGTGCGTGGGTGAAAGCCGCTGTTTCAAGCACGGGCTTCATTTCACCGGCGGCTCTTTGGACAATATCAGGTTTCAAAAATCCCGGCAGATTGAACAGGCCATTTTCAGCCAGTTGCGCACGGCAGTTCTGAACAAGGGCCAGACAATCGCCACTTTCCGGCCGGTGCAACGGATATCGGTCTAAATCGATCAACTCATCCATTTGGTTTCCTTCAAAAGCGGAACGGCGGTTCCAATGTCGTTGGAACAGAATAGTATTTTAGATCACCAAACTAAGAAAAATTCGCCACCTGCGTCACCCATCAGCAATCCGTGCTGCGCCAAAAACCTAGCCGGTAACAGCGCCGATAGTCGATGCAAATGGCTGCGAATTTAAACTTGACTAAAAAAGTTCACTTTAATAGACAGGGTTCGTCGCCGCACTTTTGGCGGTTGTGTTTGTTCAATCAATCCGCCGGGCCTTGAACCCGGTTTGCAAGGGAATATCATGTCCAGTCGACTTACCAGACTTGTTACCATTCTAGCTGTGTCCACCATTGGAGTGGCGCCATCGGCCGCGATCGCTGCCGACGAAGTCAATATCTATTCATACCGTCAGGCAGGGCTGCTCAAGCCGTTGCTCGACGCATTTACCGCCGAGACGGGCATCAAGACCAATGTGCTGTTTGCCAATAAGGGGCTGGGTCAGCGAATCCAGGCCGAAGGCCGCAATTCACCAGCCGATGTGCTATTGACCGTGGATATCGGGCGCCTGGATGCTGCCAAGACTCTGGACATCACCCAGCCGGTTTCCAGTGAAATCATCGCCGCCAACATTCCGGCGCATTTTCGCGACGTCGACAATCATTGGTTTGGCCTGACCACGCGGGCGCGCATTATCTATGCCTCGCGGGAGCGGGTGGCCCAGGATACTATCACCTATGAGGAACTGGCCGATCCGCAATGGCGCGGCAAAATTTGCACCCGTTCCGGCCAGCACGTCTACTCCATTGGCCTGATTGCCTCAATGATCGCCCATGCGGGCGAGGCAGGGGCTGAAAAGTGGCTCAATGATGTGAAAAACAATCTGGCCCGCAAACCGACGGGCAATGACCGTGCCCAGGTGAAGGCCATCTATGCCGGCGAATGCGATATCTCGCTGGGCAATACCTATTACATGGGCAAGATGCAGACCAACACCAAGGAACCGGAACAGAAGCAATGGGCCGCATCGGTCAAGCTGTTATTCCCTAATGCGGCGGATCGCGGCACCCATGTCAATCTGTCCGGCATGGTGATGGCCAAACACGCCCCCAATCCTGAAAATGCCCTCAAACTGATGGAATTCCTGTCCAGCGACGCGGCCCAACAAGTCTATGGCTCGGCCAATTATGAATATCCGGTCAAGCCGGGTGTTGCCGCTGACGCACGCACCAGTTCCTGGGGTGTGCTGAAGGCGGACACCCTGTCGCTTGGAGAAATCGCCAGGCATCGCAAAACCGCATCAGAACTTGTCGACAAGGTCGGTTTTGATGACGGCCCTGCCTCTTAGCAGGACCACGCAATATAAAGATACGGGGCAGTGCGATGCGCTGCCCCTTCAAACTTGCAGGCAGAGGATCTGAGATGAAGCTGACCAGCCATACCAACTATGCCATTCGCATGTTGATGTTCTGCGCCACCAAACAGCAATTGGCGACCGTCAGCGAGATCGCTCGTTTTTATGATCTGCCGGAAAAGTTTCTGTTCAAAATCCTGGGCGGGCTGACTAGCCAGGGATTTGTCGAAACCGTCCGCGGTCGCAATGGCGGTATCCGCCTGTCGAAGCCGGCTGACCAGATCAGGTTGGGCGATGTGGTGCGCCAGGTGGAGGAAAATTTCGAGATGGCCGAGTGTTTCAGGGAGGGTGAAGTCAGCTGCCCGCTGGTCGCTACCTGTGGCATGAACGAGGCGTTGACCCGTGCGTTGCAGGCCTTTTTTGACGTGCTCAACGATTACACGATCGCCGATCTGATCCGCAAGGATCACAATATCAATGTGCTGCTGGAGCTCAACATGGCCATGCAGGAGCCGCTCCAGCGCCATTAGGCAATTGCCTTCAATCCAGACCGGCACGCCGGTTCGCTCCAATTCCTGATGGCCAATATCTCCAAGTGATACCGCATTCTTATGCGACATTTCTGAGCGCATAAATTCGTTCCCAGCTCCCGCATTCTCTCCACGGGCCGCCCAGCCGGCTCCAGACTGGTGTCCATCGAGCAACATGCATGCTCGGCAATGGAGCACGGCTGGCAACACAAATGTTCGCGCCAAACACAGGGAAGAAAAGGGATCCATGTTTACTTTGAAAATTAATATAAAATTTGAATAAAATTTTATTCAACAGTGACTAAGATTAATAGTAAATTACAAATGGGCACACACACTGCAATTTTATTGTTATAGCTCGGCCAGATTAGTAGGAGAACTGATATGGCAAAGCGTAATTTTGAATGGGGTAGCTCGTACGACTGGTACGATTGGGATCAATACGGAGGTGGCTCCGGTTCGGGCAGTGGCTCGGGCTCAGGAAGTGGTTCCGGCAGCGGATCCGGAAAAGGCGGCTCAGGTGGCGGCTCTGGTTCCGGTAAAGGCGGCTCCGGCAGTGGTTCCGGTGGTAATTATGGTAAGGGCGGCTCAGGCAGCGGTTCTGGTTCCGGTAAAGGCGGCTCAGGCAGCGGCTCTGGTTCCGGTAAAGGCGGCTCAGGCAGCGGCTCTGGTTCCGGTAAAGGCGGCTCAGGTAGCGGTTCTGGTTCCGGTAAAGGCGGCTCAGGCAGCGGTTCTGGTTCCGGTAAAGGCGGCTCAGGCAGCGGTTCTGGTTCCGGTAAAGGCGGCTCAGGCAGCGGTTCTGGTTCCGGTAAAGGCGGCTCAGGCAGCGGTTCTGGCTCCGGTAAAGGCGGCTCAGGCAGCGGCTCAGGTTCTGGCAAAGGCGGCTCAGGCAGCGGTTCTGGCTCCGGCAAGGGCGGCTCAGGCAGCGGTTCTGGTTCCGGCAAGGGCGGCTCAGGCAGCGGCTCGGGTTCCGGAAAAGGCGGCTCAGGCAGCGGCTCTGGCTCCGGTAAAGGCGGCTCAGGCAGCGGTTCTGGTTCCGGCAAGGGCGGCTCAGGCAGCGGCTCTGGTTCCGGCAAAGGCGGCTCAGGCAGCGGCTCTGGCTCCGGTAAAGGCGGCTCAGGCAGCGGTTCTGGTTCCGGCAAGGGCGGCTCAGGCAGCGGTTCTGGTTCCGGTAAAGGCGGCTCAGGCAGCGGTTCTGGTTCCGGTAAAGGCGGCTCAGGCAGCGGTTCTGGCTCCGGTAAAGGCGGCTCAGGCAGCGGCTCAGGTTCTGGTAAAAGCGGCTCAGGCAGCGGCTCTGGCTCCGGTAAAGGCGGCTCAAGCAGCGGTTCTGGCTCCGGCAACGGCGGCTCAGGCAGCGGCTCTGCAAAAGGATCGGGTTCCGGCTCTGGCGGTAATTACGGCAAGGGAAGCGACACGGGCTCAGGCTCCGGTGGTTATTCCGGTAAAGGCAGCGCCGAAGGATCCGGCGATGACACCGACGAAGGTTCCGGTGATGACTCTGACCAGGGTTCCGGCGACGGTTCCGGCGACGATGTCCTCTACGGAGACGACGGTGACGATTACTGGAACGACGAAGAGGGTGATAGCTCCTATGATGGTGGCGATGGCTACGATCAGGTCAACTATGATGGTGCATTGTCAGACTACACAGTGGTCAAGAACGACGATGGAACCTACACCATAAGTCATCCGGAATACGGCGAAGACACGCTGAAGGACATCGATGGTCTTTGGTTCAATGGTGAAGAAGAGTGGTACAGCATCGAATATGCTGCTGAGTACTCACAAGACCCATCGGACGATGATGACGATGATTCAGATGATGACAGCGATGATTCTGATGATGATTACGATGACTCAGATGATGACGGCGACGATTCAGATGATGACGGCGATGATTCAGACGATGACAGCGACGATTCAGATGATGATGACGATGATTCAGATGATGACAGCGACGATTCAGACGATGATTATGATGATCAGGACTCCGACGATGCCTATGAAGGTACTGAAGGAGACGATTACTGGAACGATCAGTCCGGCGGTCAGACCTATAAAGGTGGCGAAGGCTACGATCAGGTCAACTACAACGGTGCCTTGTCAGACTACACTGTGGTCGAGAACGACGATGGAACTTACACCGTAAGTCATCCCGAATATGGCGATGACACGCTGGAGGACATTGACGGTCTCTGGTTCAATGGCGAAGAAGAGTGGTACAGCATCGAATATGCTGCTGACTACGAAGAAGAGCCATCGGACGATGATGATGATTATGATGACTCAGATGATGACAACGACGATTCAGATGATGATTACGATGACTCAGATGATGACAACGATGATTCAGATGATGATTACGATGATTATGATGATCAGGACGGCGACGACACCGACGACACCGACGACACCTACGAAGGTGGCGATGAGGATGACTACTGGAACGACAAGTCCGGTGATCAGACCTACGACGGTGGCGATGGATATGACCAGGTGAACTTTAAAGGTGCACTCAGCGATTACTCGGTTGTCGAAAATGACGACGGATCGGTGACGGTCACCCATGCTACGGAAGGAACCGATACCCTCATCGATATCGAAGGACTTTGGTTCCACGGTGAGGAAGTATGGTACAGCGTCGACTACGCTGTCGAAGAATCCGCCGACTTCGGGTGATACCGATCAAATGAAAATCAGGGCCTCCGCCACGGAAACGTGGCGGGGGCCCATTTGATTCTGGGTCCATCATTCCATCACTCGGTAGAGTTATTTTGCATGGCGACACCGATTGGCAAGTCCACCAGTTGCCTCAAAGCCACCACAAACCCCATCAAATTTTAAATTGCCGGCACAATGCGGCTTGATCCCTATTGACGGGGGGTGTGATATTGGTCGAACAATTCGCCTCTGAACTGTTGCGCCCGGTCGCGTTAGGATTCTCATGAAATATCACAGCCCACAAAGTTTTTCCGATGCCAGTGCTATCGCTGCCAATGCAACTGGCACGACCCGGTATCTGGCAGGCGGCACCGATGTGCTGGTGCAATTGCGTGCCGACATCGTCACCCCCGACGACCTGATCGATCTGAAACAGATTGACGGTGTAAAAGACATTTCCTGCACAGATGAGGGATGGACAATTGGCGTCGCCGTTTCGGGTGCTGAAATGTCAGAACATCCTGATCTACACGGCGAATGGCCAGGTGTCGTGGAGGCGATGGACCTGATCGGCTCTACCCAGATTCAGGGCCGCGCCACGCTGGTTGGCAATCTGTGCAACGCCTCACCGGCCGCCGACAGCGTACCGGCGATGATTGCCGCTGGCGCCACCGTCACACTGAGCGGAAGTTCCGGCAGCCGCGACGTGGCCGTTGAAGACGTGCCAACCGGACCGGGCAGCACCTGTATTGCCAAGGACGAAATCGTCAGCGCCGTCAACATTCCCCGCCAGGTGAGCAATGGGGGCGACGCCTATCTGCGCTTCATTCCGCGCACCGAAATGGACATTGCGGTTGTTGGTTGCGGGGTCAACCTGCAGGTGGACGGCGATACAATAACTGCCGCAAGGGTGTCGCTTGGCGCGGTCGCACCGACGGTTTTGTTGGTCGAGGAAGCCGCAGCGGCGATCATTGGATCAAAGCTGGACGATGCGGCGATGGAAAAGCTGGCCGCCGCTGCATCTGCTGCCTGTAACCCGATTAATGACAAACGCGGGACGATCAAATTCCGCACCCATGTGGCGGGCGTGCTGGCGCGCCGAACTGCAAAAATTGCCTATGACAGAGCGAGGGCCGCCAAATGAGCAAGATCCACGTAACCACCACCGTCAATGGTGATGAAACCGAATTTCTGTGCGATCCGCGCGAAACGCTTCTGGACGTGCTGCGCGACCGCCTTGCGTTGACTGGCGCCAAGGAAGGCTGCGGCACCGGCGACTGTGGTGCCTGTTCGGTGACAATCGACGGACGGTTGGTCTGTTCCTGTCTGGTGCTGGGCGCTGAGGCCCAGGGCAAGTCCATCGGCACGGTCGAAGGCATCGCCCAGGGCGAGGAACTCGATCCGCTGCAGGCCAAGTTCATCGAATATGCCGCCCTGCAATGCGGTATCTGCACGCCGGGCATTCTGGTGGCGACCAGGGCGCTGCTGGAAAAGAACCCCGATCCAACTGAAACCGAAGTCCGCTACTGGCTGGCCGGCAATCTGTGCCGCTGCACCGGTTATGACAAGATCATTCGCGCTGTGATGGACACTGCCGCCGATTTAAGAAAGGCCTCCTAATCATGCAAGACGAAGTAAAAACAAGCGATTTCAAAGTTGTAGGAACCAGACCTGATCGCCCCGACGGCATCGACAAGGTCACCGGCCGGGCTAAATTCGGCGCCGACATGTATGCCCCGGGCATGCTGCACGCTGCCGTCGTGCGCTCGCCCCATGCCCATGCGAAGATCGTCAAAATCGATACGTCCAAAGCTGAGGCTATGTCCGATGTAAAGGCGGTCGTCACCCGCGCCGACTTTGTCGAAGGCCTGACCGGTGAGGACTGGAATATCCTTGAAAATGTCATGGCCGGCGAAAAGGCACTTTACGATGGCCATGCGGTGGCAGCCGTTGCCGCCACATCGGCACTCGCTGCCCGCGATGCTGCCAAACTGGTTGAAGTCACCTATCAAATGCTTCCCCATGTCACCGATGTTGACAAGGCGATGGAAGAGGGGGCTCCAGTCATCCGTGAGGGAGCGACGGACGGTTCTGTCCCGGAGGGCATGCATCCCAATGTGGTGCGTGTTCACGAAAGCGGCCACGGGGATGTTGAAAAGGGTTTTGCTGACGCCGATCTGGTGATCGAAGACACTTTCCAGACGGAAGCCACCCACCAGGGCTATATCGAGCCTCACGCCTGTCTGGCCCAGTTGGGCAGCGACGGGCGCGGCGAGCTGTGGTGCTGCACCCAGGGCCATTTCAACGTGCAGAAAATCTGCGCCAAGCTGGTTGGTTCTGATGCCAGCCAGATCCGCGTCACCGCCTCAGAAATCGGCGGCGGTTTCGGCGGCAAGACGGCGGTTTTCATCGAACCTGTCGCGCTGATGCTGTCACGCAAGTCGAACCGCCCGGTGAAGCTGGTGATGAGCCGTGCCGAAGTATTCCGCGCCACTGGTCCAACCTCGTCGACCTCCATGGATGTCAAGATTGGCATGACCAGTGACGGCAAAATCACCGCCTGTCAGGGCATCTTCCGCCTGCAGGGGGGCGCTTTTCCCGGCGCACCGGCTGAGTTTACCGCCATGTGTGCCTTTGCACCCTATGCTGTGGAGAATGTGCACCAGCTTGGCTATGACGTGATGACCAACCGTCCAAAGCAAGCAGCCTATCGCGCCCCGGGTTCGCCGATGGCAGCCTTTGCTGTTGAATCCGTGGTCGACGAATTGTGCAATCAATTGGGTCTTGACCCGATTGAAACGCGCCTGAAAAACGCCTCCAAAGAGGGCACCAAAGCGTCCTTTGGCCCGCCTTTCGCCCGGATCGGACTGGTGGAAACGCTGGAAGCGGCCAAATCCCACGACCACTACGCCGCGCCTCTGGGCGAGGGTGAGGGACGCGGCATTTCCTGCGGATTCTGGTTCAACCATGGCGGTGAGACCGCCGTTTCGCTGGCGCTGTCTGAAGACGGCACGGCGGCCCTGTCGGTTGGCACGCCGGATATCGGCGGCAGCCGGGCCTCCATGTGCCAGATGGCAGCGGAAGAACTGGGCATTTCCTATGACAAGATCCGCACCACCATCGCCGACACGGCAACGCTGGGTTACAACGAGGTCAGCCATGGTTCCCGCGTCACCTATGCCAGTGGACTGGCCACCATCAAGGCAGCCCGCGATGCAGTCGACAAACTGTGCCACCGCGCTGCCGCCAAGTGGGGCATTGATCGCGATGCGGTCTATTGGGAAGACGGTTATGCCAAGCCATCCGGCCCCAATGCCGGCGATTTCGAGCCCCTGTCGCTGGAAAAACTGACCGCCAGGATGGGCGCCACCGGCGGCCCGATTGTTGGTCACTTCGAAGCCACGCCGGAAGGGGCGGGCGTCAGCTTTGCCACCCATATCGTTGATGCCAAGGTCGACAAGGAAACCGGTCAGACATCAGTGGTGCGCTATACCGTCGTCCAGGATGCCGGCAAGGCGATCCATCCGACCTATGTGGAAGGCCAGTACCAGGGCGGCGCTGCCCAGGGTATCGGCTGGGCGCTGAACGAGGAATATATCTATGGCGACGATGGTCGCCTGCAGAATTCCAACTTCCTCGACTACCGCATCCCCGTCGCCTCCGACCTGCCGATGATCGACACGGTGATCGTTGAAGTGCCCAATCCCGGCCACCCCTATGGGGTTCGCGGGGTTGGCGAAACGTCTATCTGCCCACCGCTGGCCGCCATTGCCAATGCGGTTTCCGGCGCTGCCGGTGTGCGTTTGCGGCAATTGCCCATGTCGCCACCGCGCATTCTCGAAGCGCTGGACCAGCAGGCCAATGGTTGAAGTCAACCTTTGGCTGGGTCTGCGTGATCTTGCCGATGGCAATGACAAGGTCGAGGTGGAAGCCAAGAATATCGGCGAGCTGCTCCAGCAGCTCGTCGAGAACTACCCCAGACTGGAGCCGGTGATTGAGGCGGGCGTATCAGTGGCCGTCGATGGCCGGCTGATTTTCAACGACCTGACCGAACCGATCAACGAGGACAGCGAAGTCTATCTTCTGCAACAGCTGAAGGGGGGATAGGGGGAAGAAATTTTTGACTCTGATTGGTGCAGTTGGATCGATATCCCCGACTTAGACTTCACTTTTCGTGAAACATTTAGCCATCGAAATAACAATTAAAGACTCGTGACTCTGCACCTAATTTGAGAACCGTGGCCTTAGATATTATTGTCAAAACATATGTAATTTCAATGATGCAAATATGTTTTCTGGATGTATTTGTATATTCATATATTGATTTATTTTTTTCGACGTATATTTTTTGTATATGGCGCTTAAAGAATGCAGAGAATGCAATATTACGGTATCCACAGGTGCGTTGGTTTGTCCGCATTGTGGTGTTAGCGACCCTGCTCCGGTCAAGTCAAACTCTTCCTTCATGAAAATAGTGTTGCTCTGTGCAATTGTATGGCTGGCTATTCAGGTTATCGCGGGAAATGAAGACTCCGAAAGCTCCAAGGTTACCAAAAAAACGGACATCGGCGATTCTGCGAAATCAACCAAACCGAGAATCGTGAGCGAGTATTCGCTCAATCAAATTTCAAAACTCATAATGGGCAAACAGTGGTACCAGTTATCCAGTAAAGTGGCGGCTGTGCGCTCCAATCTGACCAAAAGCCAGCGTCAGAACATTGAAAAGGACCTTCGCCCAGCGGTTAAATTAATTCCGGCGACCAGATTGGAGGATAACAAGATCGGATATCGCGTGCTAGCGATGTTGGCACCCAATAATGCCGAATACAAAGAAAGTTTCGAAAAATACAGTTCGAAGATAATAAAGGCAGCCGCAAACCGAAAGAGAAAAGCGTTGGGCAGGCTAATTCGCAAGCACGACAAGATCTCAAAAACCACGTTTTTTACTCATCGTAATAAGCCAAAATACATAAACTCTAGGTCAACTGCATATCTTTATATTGGATCGAAAAGCGGAAAATATTATCTTCGTATGCAAATTCAATATGCGTCAACTGATTGGCTTTTTGTAAATAAGGTCATAGCCTATTTTGATGGAATAGCTCAGACGTTGCATGTTGGTTCGTTTGAGCGAGACAACAATGCCAGCATTTGGGAGTGGGTGGACGTGACTCCAAATTCTGCACAATTGGCAATACTCGAAAAACTGGCCAACGCAGAGGACGCGATTCTAAGATTTGAGGGGAGCCAATATCGCAAGGACGTAAGAATTCGACAAAATGATAAGACTGCCATTTTGGAAGTCTTGGAAGCCTACAATTTGGCGATCAAATAAGATCAGAAGTTAGCTGGGTGTGGTGAATTGGATTTTTTGATCTGCAATTCGACAGGTTGGAGAAGCGATCTGATCGAGGTCGGGATTTATGCGCCATATCAGCCAACTGACCGCCAACACGCCAACCCTGTCTAGACAAAGTTTGTTGGACCACCTGACGTCACTTAGTTTGCCGCCGAGTCTGACAGCATCCTCTCCCGCTCGTCGGGCGTCGGCGTGTGGTTGGAGACGTGGGCGTTGATGCAGGCGTCGCGACCGTCATGTGCGGCTAATAGGGAAGTTCGGATTTCGATTTGGAACGGTGCGATCCCGCATAGAGCAGGTCGTGCCATTCCGTCAGAGCGTCCTTGCCGTTGCCACATACCAGTGACAGCTTTTGAACCTTTTCAAAGGGGTCATACGCGATTTCGCAGTGTGAAAACTCAATCGTAAGTTCAGTTGCATTGCTGGACACGCTTTCGCAGAGCGCGAGCATGCTCTTTGGGACTGCATGCTTCAATCCAAACACCAGCGTAATATGCGGAGGAACAAGCTTGGCTCTTTCCGGTTCGTGGGCAGATCGAAAGCGACCAATTCGCCGAGCCAAGCGCGATTCAAACTCCGGATAAACCAATACATAAATCATCGTTTAATATTGAAGTGATTGAGCGAGCACTTCAACGGCCGGCCGCCCACCAGTTTCACCCCGCTTCTCCCTCCCGCATCTTCTCCTGCTCGTCCGGCGTTGGCGTGTGGTTGAAGACATAGGCATTGATACAGGCATCGCGCCCGCCCAGTTCTTCAATCCGCCGCTTCTGGTCGGCAAAGCAGCGTTGATTGATCGCTTCGGGGTCGCAGATTTGCCGCAGGCGGCGGTCGCCCTCCTGCAATGCAGCGGCGAGGCGCGCATCATCGCCAGCCGCGCTGGCCAGGTCGTTCAGTTCATGCGGGTCTGCGTTCAGGTCGAACAATTGCGGCTGGTGGCCGACATAGTGGATGTATTTCCAGTTCTGCCAACGGACCATGAAAGTGCCGGTGGTCGAACCGCCATCGTGATATTCGCTGAATATGGTGCGGTCCCGTTCATCTTCGGCGTTGGCAATCTCGCGCAGGCTCTTGCCGGGCAATTGGCGGCTCTGTTCGTCATGCTCAACCCCGCAGACGTCCAAAGCCGTTGCCGCGATGTCGAGCAGTGAGGTGCCGGTGGCGACGCGATTGCCACGTGGCATGCCCGGTCCGGCGGCGATCATCGGCACCCCGACAGAGGCCTCATACATCACCTGCTTGGTCCAGAACCCCTGGTCGCCCATCATATCGCCGTGGTCGGAAACATAGACGACCAGTGTATCTTCGGAGAGATTATTGGCCTCAAGCGCCGCCAGGATGCGCCCGACGCAATTGTCCATGAAACTGGTCAGCCCGTAATAGGCGGCCTTGGCTTCACGCATCTTCTGCATGTCAAAATAGCGGTCATAGTCGAAAAATCCCGCCACATTGCGGAGCTCTGAATGGCTGGGGCGTCGCCCGGGATCATAAGCGACAGGCAGGTCCATGTCGGCGGGGTCGTAGAGATCGTAATAGTCCTTCGGGCATGTCAGCGGATAGTGGGGGCTGACCAGCGATACGAAACCAGCCCAGGGTTTTTTGTTATCTTGCTGCCCGGCAAGCCAGTTTTCTGTCGCTTCCGTGATGGCCAGATCGTAATCGGTATAGGTGCTGGATCCGACGCCGACATCCTTGGCCAGTTCCGCCGCCGCATCATAGGGCGGCGGATCGTCGCGCAACAGGCCAATGGCCCAGCCAACCCCACCAACCACATGCATCGGCAGAATTTCTTCGCTGAATCCATTGTCATCTTCCGCCGAGCGAAAATGCAGTTTTCCGATGGACGTGACATCCACCCCCTGATGGCGCAGATGTTTCATCCAACTGCGACGGCTGCCGTCATAAGGTGTGGCGCTGTCCCAATTGCCGATGCGGTGAACATGATCACCGCAGGCCAAAGCTGCGCGGGTCGGCACGCACATGGGGGAGGGGGTATAGGCGTTTTCAAACAGCGTGCCGCGGGCCGCAAGAGCATCGAGATTAGGGGTTTTAACAATCGGATGCCCGACACACCCCATGGCGTCCTTGCGGTGCTCGTCAGAAATGATGACAAGAAGGTTTTTTGCAGGTTTGCTCATGGGGACGGACGCTTCCATTGCGGATTGCTGGTCACAAAACTGTTCCACAATCCGTTGCTCATCGCCAGTCGCGAATTGTTGCCAACAATCTATTGGCTCGGCCCGGTGCAAAGACGTAATCTGCGGCAATGGACCGTTTCTTCCGATTCTTTGAAAAATTTGCGCACCCCTTTGAGCGAATTGATCCCGGGCGACCGCCCGCTGGCGGCCTTGCCTTCATCGGCCACTATGCAAGGCAGGTCCGGGGTGGCTTCATCGCCATGCTGATTTTCGGTGGCGCAACCGCGCTGATCGAGGCGACCTTGTTCATTCTGGTCGGCGTCATTGTCGACATGATGAACGCCTCCTCACCGGAAAAATTCTGGAATGATCACCTGATCCTGCTGATCCTATTTGCTGTGCTGGTCGCTGTCGTCCGTTCTGCCATTTCCATTGGCACGGCGGTGATTGAGGAACAGATCATTGTGCCCGATTTCTTCACCCTGGTGCGCTGGCAGGGGCATCGGGCGGTCGCCGGACAGGACGTTTCATTCTTTGACGACCAACTGGCCGGCCGTGTGGCCAGCAAAGTCTGGCAATCCGGACAGGCGGCCGGCGACTTCATGGTATCGCTGTTTCAGATCATCTGGTTTATCGCGATCTTTGCGCTGACGGCGCTTGTGGTGATTGCCAATCTGGACTGGCGCATGTTGCTGCCGGTGCTGTTCTGGCTGGCGGTGGTGGCTGTGTTGGCCCGTTATTTTGTCCCGCGGGTGCGCGATGAGGGGCGCAAGCTGGCGGAAGCGGCAACGGTTGTCACAGGTCGCATGGTGGATGGTTATTCCAACATCCGCACAGTTAAACTCTATGGTGCCGAAGAAGCCCATGACCAGTTTATCCTGGAAGCCTATGACGACGTGCTGGCCCGTCTGCGTCGCTTTACCCGCATTATTTCGGGCATGCGGATCAGCAACCAGACTTTCTCCAGCTGCATGCTGGTGGTGATTGGCGGGCTTGCCCTGTGGCTCTATTCCCGCGCCATCCTGACCGCCGGTGAAGTGGCCACAGTACTGGCCCTTTGCCTGCGGTTGAACCTGCTGTTCGGCAGACTGCTGGGGCTGCTCAACGGCTTGTTTCGCAATTTCGGTACCGTGCAGAATTCTGCGCAGATGATTGCCCTGGAACCGCAGGTGCAGGACAGGCCCGATGCAGCCAAAATGCCAGCGGTGTTGGGAAACGTTAAGTTCAACGAGATCAATTTCGCCTATACCGGCTCAAATATTGTGCTCAAGGACCTCGAACTGACCATCCCTGCCGGTCAGAAAGTCGGCATTGTCGGCCATTCCGGCGTCGGCAAGACGACCCTGATGAACCTGCTGTTGCGGTTCCACGACATAGACGGTGGCGAAATCTCCATCGATGACATCGACATTGCCAGCGTCACTCAGCATTCGTTGCGGGCGCAATTGGGGGTGGTGACCCAGGACACGTCACTGCTGCACCGGTCCATCCGCGATAATATCGCCTATGGCCGCCCCGATGCAGTCATGGCGGAAATCGAAGCGGCGGCAAAGCGCGCCAAGGCCCATGACTTCATCGCGGACCTGGAGGATATCAAGGGCCGCACCGGCTACGACACCCATGTGGGCGAACGGGGTGTCAAACTGTCGGGCGGCCAGCGCCAGCGCATCGCCCTGGCCCGGGTTTTCCTGAAAGACGCGCCGATCCTGTTGCTGGATGAGGCAACTTCGGCGCTGGATTCAGAAGTCGAAGCGGCGATCCAGGAAAATCTGACCGATCTGATGGAGGGCAAGACTGTCATCGCCATCGCCCACCGGCTGTCGACAATCGCCCATTTGGACCGACTGATCGTCATGGAAGAGGGGCGTATTGTTGAGGATGGCGATCATCAGACATTGCTCGATGCCAATGGCCAATATGCCCGCCTGTGGGAACGGCAGTCCGGCGGTTTTCTGACCGCTGTGACGCCGACCGCCGCCGCCGCCTCGCCTACATCGGCCGGGTGAATTATTTGAGGTTGCGGCGCAATGTCTGCAACTGATCGATCAACGCCGCCATTTCCGTCTTGCCGAATTCCTCTTCGATCTGCGCATAGATGGCTTCTGACTGGGGCGCCATTTTTGCAAACAAGTCGTTGCCCTGCTGGGTCAATGCGATGACCTGACGTCGCATATCGCCTTCAACCTTGGTGCGCGTCAGAAAACCGTCTTTTTCCAGGTTTTTCAGCATCCGCGACAGGCTGGGCATTAAAATACAGCAGGCTTCCGACAGGGCAGTGGCATCAATCCCCGGCCGTTGCTGAACGACGCGGACGACCCGCCATTGCTGTTCGGTCATGCCGTGTTCGGCCAGATGTGGCCGGAATTTGGCCATCACCACTTCGCGGGTGCGCAACAGGGCAATCGGCAGCGCCTCTTCAAAGCGGCGCAGCTGGCCTGCTTCTGCTTTGGGGCCTGCTTCGGTCTTGGGAGTGTCCTTATCCATCTACCGCTCTTTGATGACGCCGTTTTGCAACGTGCCAACCCCTTCCACAGTCACCTCGACTACATCTCCCTCGCGCAACCAGATGGGCGGATCAAACCGGGCCCCGGCGCCGGTCGGCGTGCCGGTGGCGATCAGGTCGCCCGCCTGCAGGGTTGTGAAGGTCGAGACATATTCAATAATTCTGGCAAAGGGAAAGGCCATTGTGGCGGTGGAATCGCTTTGGCGCACCTCGCCGTTGACCCGCGTTTCAACCTGCATGTCGTTGACATCTATGCCGGACAGATCGGTCTCGATCCAGGGACCCATTCCGCCGGTGCGGTCGAAATTCTTTCCCTGGGTGACGTTGAACTTGGCATGGCGCACCCAATCGCGAATGGTGCCTTCATTCATGATGGTCAGCCCGGCCACATGATCCATCGCCTTTTCCTGCGATATGCGGCGGCCCGGCCTGCCGATGACCAGGACGATTTCACCTTCATAATCAAGCTGTTCAGATTCCGGCGGAATGACCACCGGCCGCCCATGGGGGACAAAGGAGAGCGGGCCGCGCATGAAAATGGACGGGTTTTTGGGTGCCTCGCTGCCGTCTTTATATTCGGCGTTGCGATTGCCGTAATTGACGCCAATGCAGAATATCCGTCCGGGGTCCGGCACCGGCTGGTCCAGTTGAAAATCCGTCACCCGGGCCGCCTCACCGCTATAGGCAAGGTCTTCAGCTGCCCCAACTTTGCCATCGTCCAGCAATTGCCGCATTGAGGTAATGCCCAGACCAGCGCTCAGATCAACCAGGCCTTCGTCCAGCATGGCACCAATTTTTATCCCGTGATCAGCGGAACTGCGATAGGATACGAGTTTCATAGGTTGGATTCCACGACGCCATTTTTAGATAACATGTTATCTATCCCACCGCACCGGTTTTGGCCATATATAGTTGGCTATTTGACGGTGAAACAGGTGCGCGGCCAGGATTCATGGATTGATCCAGACAATGGCTGTCGCGGCAAAGCAGAGTGCTGACATGATGGCTTGCGCATATCGGTCATCGACACGTGATCAGACATAGGCAAGTCCTCCTGCCCACTTGAACCACACTGCGAATTAGATTCGAATCCGTCTGACCTGAGACCCATTTCTTCATCCATTTTTGGGTAGAATTCGTTCCTTATTGGGAGACGAATAAATGAGACAATCACGGTTCAGCGACGAACAAATCATCGGCATGATTAAGGAGCAGGAAGCCGGAATGCCGACTGCT
>JBDWCD010000020.1:0-117599 GCA_039977975.1 Rhizobiaceae bacterium | reverse complement strand
CATTTCGCCTTCCGACTGCCAGGGGCCGGTTCGTCTCGGCTTGGCAGAGGCTTAAGCGCCGTTACGTGACCCAATTCACATGCGCGGGCCTCTTTATCCCCGACCTTCTCGATTGTGAGCGGTCAGGAGAGGCAGGTCAGTTCAACCATACGCCCCCCGGCGGCGAGACGACACACGTATTGCCGCACCACTGGGCACCGGCTTTCTCCATGCCAACGACGCCTCGAGAACACCTCCGGTCGGGGAAAGCGTGGGGATTATATGATGGCGGCGATGGGCGGGGATAAGTTTTTTTTGGGGGGGCGTGAAAAGCGCAAATCAGTCGACAACCTGAAAAAAGCAGCAGCATGTGTTTTCCAGTTCAGGCATGGCCTCCAACCCGAAAACCTCGTACTATCGTCTGACCGTTATCAGGAGTTCAGGATGGCAGTAAAGACGATTGAACAGATTTCTCACTTGTACCATTTCACTGACAGGCGGAACCTCGATTCCATCAAATCGCTTGGTGGGTTGTTTCCGTATTCGATTCTTGTTGAGAGAGGCATTAACATTCCTGCGCCAGGTGGCAACGAATGGAGTCATGACGCGGATGCAATGAACGGTGTGGACGGAGACATCCACCTCTGTTTTCGCAATAATCACCCGATGGAGCACGTTGCGCGACAGGAAGGTCGTCTTGGGGATACGATCTTCCTGAGAATCAATGCTTCGGTTTTGCAATGGACGGGCGTCCGATTCACAAGTGATGTCGCCAACAAGGCCGACGTCGTGGCCACTCCCATAGCCGATGCTGAATCGATAATCGATTTCGAAGTTCTGTACACGAGAACCGACTGGAACGACCCCCAAATATCAGCGCGCCTCCAGAATGCCGAGAAGTATGAGGTGCTAGTCCCCCATGTAATCCCGCTCGACATGATAGGGAACATTTAGCATGGCGGAAAGACCGATCTTTATTCCAACGAGTGAGCAGGATGGTTATGTCAAACAATTAAATTTTGAGATCCCATGGGCTGGCGGCTTCGCTATTGTGCAAAAACAGAAGAACATTCGGTCTCTGCATCGTGCGGCAGAGCAAGCCGGGTATACTCCGCTGTTGGAGATTTCCAGCAAATCTAATGTGAAAGCGGGCCGCCACCTGAGTGCTTTTCACCTAAGATTACCGTTCGAAAATGGTAGTATCTCGCTAGAAAATGCATTCCAAGGCAGCAAAATCTTCGAACATGGTGGTCCGTTCATTGATCTTTATTGTAAGGAACCGAGGGAGGCGAAGCGCGATTTTCGATTAAAGGAGTCTGGACGTCTCCTAGGATTTCGCTTCGAAGGCATCGACTTTCCGCTGAAACCGATGACGGTATTTTACGATTGGCTCTATCTGCGAGCAGTGTATCCTCATCGTGAATGGCTGATGAAGCGTCTTACCAAACAGGTGAAATACGCCGGGTTCACCGACATTGAGTTTAACCCGGCAAAGTCTTTGAATTGTCAGGCAAAGTCCTGCGCACTCTTTGTTGCGTTGATGCGAGAGAGCAAATTGGAATCATACATGCATTCATCGGAGTTCTTCATTAACAGAATCGCCCAGCACACGCCCGATTCCCGACCGCAAGAGACGCATTGGAAACAGCAACAGCTTAATATCGTTTAGATGCATTTGGAAACCGATGAAGCGATCGATCTCTTAGGTTCTATAGATTTGGTTGTAGACAAGCATTCAATTTGCGAATCAAGAACGGCAAAATAGTCAGTTTCTTTTTTAATATTGCCAAGATTTATTAAATATATTCAATCGAGCCACTCAGATTTACAGTGCCCCGCATCTTGGACTTTCTTTAACAGATCAAATGCATCTTCCGAGTATTTGTTGAATTTTGAGTTGTTAACTTTCATTTTGTGAAGAAATTTACTGTCTTTACTCTTAATGTTTATGCCGGTATCCTTTTGAATAACCTTAAATAGCCTGTCTGCCGCATGCCAACCATTGCCGCCGAGTTTCTTGCCCAATTCAGTAATCGAAAATGGAAAGTTTGCCGTTATTGCGGAAGCATCAACCACTGTAGTAATACCGAACAGTTTCGCGAACTCGCCTCGATCATCCAATTTCCGTTCCAAGAACTCAAAATCAACGTCCAATTCGGTTCGGGGTATATCCGACCGGACCAATTCATACGACCTAGCCAAAATTGCTCTCATGAAGCTGGCTGGAATAGAATTCAGATTCTCAGGTGATTTGAAAGCGTGAAATACCCATGCAAGGTCAGTTGCGACAATGAGTTTAACCCGAACACTCCGATTGTCTTCGACTTGAATCAGCTTTTCTGGCGGGAATGAACTCTTGGTCTCTGCATCTGGATCGTACTCGACGAAATAAATGTTTTCGATAAGAGATCCAGGTAATCCTAGGGCCTCATCAATGTCTGACAGAATGGCTTGAACGTTTGGGTCGTTTGCACCATAGCCCACAATCAGCATCGGATGTTCGTTAAAAAGTGACAGTAAACGAGCGGCAATAAACTTCTTCTTTTTTTGGAAAGTGTCGTAGTCCTCCGACGTGAGAACCATCTGACTTATGTCATTGACACACCCATGGAACTTGAAAATTTCTCCGACTGCAAACGGCATTCCCTTGAGGGCGGTTTGACCGACTACTACCGCGTGATCAGGAAAAATGCTCTCGAGCAATGTGTCATAATTCGTAGTCAATACAGCATGTGGCTTGATGGCTTGCAGCGCTGCAATTTCATCTGTGAAAGTCGGTTCGACATCGCACAATTGGGTTGGACAGCTTTCTTTAAACACTGCCGCCGCCGCGTGTTTCAAGAAAGCATCGGGGGCAACATTTGGATCAAATAGATGGTCTGGAAATTGGTTTTTGCCCGAACCCCATGCCCATTCGCGATATTTATCAGCGAAGATGCTCCCGATCTGTGGCTCGCTTGAGCAAGATTGGGCATAGTAGGCATAGTCCTTGTCGACCAAAGGGCAATTGTCTGCTAGAATTTGCAACAGTTCTACCCAATTCGGCGCGCCAAAATAGCGTCGTGATACTCCAGAGCCAACAAACAAAACGGGTTGGCAGTGCAGCGCTTCTATTTGCGCAACCACGTCTGCTGAAATCTGCTCCTTATAGGTTTCGTAATCCAATTATTCTTACTCCGCATACAAAATGGTTGATATTTTCAACTCGTGGCGGAAACATACGCCTTAAACCCCATAGTTGTAAGTGAGTAACCAAGCTTTTGGCTGCCCGCTGGAACCATGTTCGCAAAATAGAACGGGAGTGGCGGGCTGCAGCAATTGAGCTTATTTAGGTTTGTTCAGTAGGTAATTGCAATATCGACAATGGGCAGAAACTCCCCCTTCCCAACCTCCCCCATCCCCACTACACTCACCCCTGAAGCCCGCCAGCCGCGCGAGCTTTGGGGGTGTCGTAGCCCCACACTGAGCGGTCTGACATTGACCGCAACAATGTCCTTCCTGCCTTCGGGCCGGGGGGGCTTTGGCGCATGTCCAGGAGGCTCCCCCGGGAACTTCTAAAGGCCATTGCGGCTGTCTCAGTGCGGTCTACGAACCCCCCGGTCACCAGAGGTTTTTCGCCGCACAGGAACTTTACGCCGCCGCGATGCCTCCGGTGATCTCATTAAAATTTGTTTGGTTTGTTTGCGCTCCCTCTCGGTTGTCATCCCCGCGCAGGCGGGGACCCAAATCGAGGCGCGAAGAAAATGGTTGGGTGAGAGGAAGGTGCGGCAAATGCCTGCACTGACCTCTCCTTTCTTCGGGTGGATGAATGGGTCCCCGCCTGCGCGGGGATGACAATGGAGAGTGGGGCGGCGGTCGTGCGAAGGCGTGCGGAGGCACGCGAGGGCCCTGCGAGGGGATGCCTGTCGAGGCGACCCCTGCCCTCCGATGGGCCCGTGCAAGGCCGCGAAGAGCGGCCCGCGGCTTATGCCGCGCCCCCGCGGAGCGACCAGCCGCCGCAGCGCGGCTGGTCTGCGTGAGCGCAAACCAAACAAGCGCAAACAGCGGCGAACACCAAGAGGAGACTTCCATGGAACAAGACTACAATTTCTGGCGCGACCTGTTTAACACCTATCAATCGTTGCCCGATTTCCTGAAATTTGTCTGGGTGGTGGCCCCTTCCCTGCTGCTGCTCGCCGCCGGGCGGAGACTAGCCAAGCTGATCGAACTGGCCATTGTCGGCCATCGTCCGCCGGAAGTGTCGCCGACGCTGATGGAGATCCTCGACGCCATGCCGGAATCGAAAATGGTGTTGCGGGTCCGCCATGATGAACACGGCATGTTCTATCTCGAACAGGTGAAAGATATGCCGAAACTGACGGCAGAGAATGACGAGTGGCTGGGGCGGCTGGGGCGCGAGTGAATGCGGAGAGGGGAGCGGCGTGTGGGGGGAAAGAATACGGAGAGGGGAGCGGCGTGGGGGGAGTTTTGTTTGCGCTCACGCAGACCAGCCGCGCTGCGGCGGCTGGTCGCTCCGCGGGGGCGGCGCATAAGCGCCGGACGGCTCTTCGCCGTCTTGCACGGGCGGTGAGAGAGATTGAAGGGGCCGCCGCCGCCGCCGCCGCTCGCCGTCTTGCCGCTCGCCGCCGCGGCGGCGGCCGCGGGGATCAGTCCATCGGGGGTGAGGTTGGGTTGGCGTCGAAAAAGTTGAACGGTTTCAGCGAAATCGTGTGCTGCAGGGTCGGCATGACCGGCCAGTCCTCGGCACGCGGCACGTGATGCATGCCGATGGTCGCCCAGGCGACAATGTCGCGGTCAAGAATGGAGCGGTTTTCCTCGGTCCATGTGGGAAGCCCGTGCTCTCCCGGTTCCGCCAGGGTGGTGAACTCGCCCGCCGCATAGCGCTCATCGGCGGCATAGGGGGTGACCCACAGATCATTGGAAATGAAACCGGCGCGCTGGCGGGTGATGTCATCCTCCTCCAGCAGCGTTCGCGCCGAATGGCCGGCGGTCAGGCGATAGCTGGTCTCATAGCCAAGGGAATTCTTCTTGCTGGGATGGGCAAACCGCAGCATGGCCGGTGTTTCCCGGCTTCTGACGACCTTGCCATCCTCCTCGGTTTCGGCCACCTGGCTGTCAACAACCCATACCGCGTCGCGGCGGGCATCGTCGGGCAATTGCTTGCGCACCAGCCGGTCTTTGACAAAGCGGTTTTCAACACCGTCAACATCGATATCCAGGCGGAAGGAAAAATAGTGGCTGTGATTGACCGCCAGAACGTTCTGATCGACCATGCGGCCATATTGGTAGCCCGATTCCGGGTTGGTCTCGTTGCCCTTTTTCATCGCGTGGTTCAGCAAGATGCCGGTTGCGCCGACGACAATGCGAATTTCGCCGTCGGTCTGGAACACATAATCAATCAGGTAATCGTAATTGCCCATCTGCGCCAGGAAGCGGATAACCAGCTCGCGCTTGGGCACGGCATAATCAGCATAGGACCACAGGGCATCGCCGGTCATCCGTTCAAACATGCATCCGGCGCGGCGGGTGTCTGACGGTTGCCCGTCATCACCGGTGACCACCATATCCTGAAACACCGCCGAATGGGGGCAGTGACGCCCGGGGACCATGGTGTCCGGCAAACCGCCATCTGAATAATCGCCGACATCGAAATAGGCGGCGGAATAGAAGGTTGAGTGGTTCGACATATAGGGCACGTAGAGTTCCGAAAGATGCCCCTCGTAAAGCACCGGACGCCGCTTTTCCCCGTCGTTCCAGGTGGCGGTTGAAATCACCGTGCCGACCTTGTGATCCATGCGCCAGTGAAAGCGCCAGCGGTCCCATTCAACAATATGGCCGTTCAGCGAGAAACTGGGGCCAAGCGGCTGGTCGATATTGATCGGGGTTGAAAACCGCTTTGGTTCGTTCTGCGAAGAGGGAACAAAATCGACATTGGGAAAGGCCGGGCCGGTCGGGTCTGCGTCGCGGAATTCCAGAATTTCGTCTTCACTCAGGTCGACCAGAATATCCATGCCGGGAATGATCTGCCCCCAGGTGTTTCGGGCACCGGCATTATGAAAACACTTCACCACGCCGACGCGCTTGTCGCTATATTCGTCGATCTCAAAATTGAGATAGGGAACGATGGTGCAGGAGACGAAGCGCTGGTGCTTGATCCCCCGTGCCTTCAGCGCCTCGGCGAATCTCGGGTCGGCCTCCACGACGTCGATCACATCGCTGGCTTCAAATTCATCTTCCAGAAAGGTCAGCTGGGCGTCGACGGGCGTGGTTGACACGATCTTTCTTGCGGTCAGATCAACCACCACCTTTGCCACATCGCCGTCCTGGGACAGCACCAGTTCCGCTTCACGGGTCGCGACGGATTGCTCCGGCCAGTTCCAGACGGCTTGCTTGGACGGTGGCTTCAGTTCCATGCGCGAAAATACGGTGTCATCGTCCAGCTGCCCCGCGTCCGCCATGATCTGCAGAACCTGCCAGCGTTCCTTGAACGACAGCGGGTTGAGGGGGTGTGACGTATTTTCCTGGGCCGTGGCCTGCGCGTTTATGTCAAGTCCAAGCAACAGGCTTACCAATATCCAACGCAACATCTGAAATCTCCCGATCCTACCGACAGGCGAAACAAAATGTCCGCTATCATTTTTTGGGAGCCGAAGGCAGCAGCATCACTGACCGATGCCGAATCGCCGACTCACCACAGGGGCGATTCTAGACAGTTTGAACGCGGGATTGCAATTGTCGCTATCGCAGCGTTTCCTGTTCCGCTCGATTCGTGGAATGCTATTATCTGAGCTTGAAAAGAGGAAAGACAGGCATGAGTGAGATTGCGGTCATTACCGGGGGTGGCAGTGGACTGGGAGAGGCTTGCGCGTTGAAGCTGGCAGGGCGCGGCGCAAGGGTTTGGATACTTGACGTGAACATTGACGCGGCAGGCAATGTCGCAGAAATCATTCGGGCGACCGGTGGAACTGCAGATGCCCTGAAAGTAGACGTTTCAGATGCTGAGGCTGTTGCGGAGGCCTGCAATCGCATCAATACCGACGCAGGCACGCCATCCAGTTTGGTCACCGCCGCGGGCATAATTGAAACAGTTTCGACGGTACTGGACGCTGATCTGGTCGCCCACGATCGATTGTGGGCCATCAACTATAGCGGAACCCTAAATGCTTGTCGGTCATTCGGGCGGTTGATGCGGTCAGCGGGGAGCGGCTCAATTGTCACCGTTGGATCGATCAACTCTTTTGCGGCGCTGCCACTGCCAGCCTATTGTCCGTCAAAGACGGCAATATTTCGATTGGTGGAAATGCTTTCCGTTGAGCTTGGCCAGCATGGCGTTCGGGTGAATGGCGTTGCCCCGACATATGTGTTGACCCCGGGCCTTCAGGCAAAAGTGGACGCCGGCGAGCGCAGTCTGGATGCCATGTTGAAAGTCAATGCGCTGAAAAAAATGGTGGAACCAGATGACATCGCAAATACGGTGGCATTCTTGTTGTCTGATGACGCCCGAGCGATCACCGGGCATATGATGCCGGTCGATGCCGGGTATTTTCCGGCAATGACCTATGCAACTTTTGCAGGTGGTCAGCCCTGGCCTGAGCAATGAGGGAATACGATCAAACAGACAGCGATCAAGTCAGACTGAAGAGCCGAAGGATGCAAGCATGACCACCGCCGAACCTGTCCTGTTCCTGTCGGATGAAGATCTCGAAGCGTTGCGCATTGAGCCATCCGAAATTGCCGATGCTATCGAGGCGGCGCTGATTGCAAAGTCACAAGGCCGACTTCATACGGCACCAAAGTCCGTCGTTTTGCCCGGCGATGGACGTTACGCGATGTCCACCCTGGCTGTGGGTGACGATGGTTATATCGTCGTCAAACAGGTTACACTTTGCCCCGAAAATCCGACAAGGGGGCTGCCGACAATCAACGGCGCCATTATGGTTTTGGATGGAAAGACTGGGTTCCTGCGCGCGGTCTTGGGAGCCAACTGGATCACTGCGGTGAGAACAGCGGCGCTGTCGGCCGTTGCGGCGCGGCGACTGGCTCATCCAGAATCTGAAACAGTGGCGTTTGTGGGAACCGGTGTGCAGGCGCATTCGCATCTGTCGGCGTTTTCTGAAATGTTCCCACTCAAACGTATCTGTGCGTTCGGACGAGGTAAGGCGAACTTAGACAAGCTTTGCACGCAGGCCCGTGAAATGGGCCTTGAAGCCGAAGTTTGCTCAAGCCCAAAGCAAGCTTTGCAAGACGCGGACCTCGTCGTGACTTCAGTAACCCTGGATTATTCCATTGAACCTTTCCTGGATGCGCGTTGGCTGAAGCCATCTGCATTTGCGACGATCACGGACGCTTGCATTCCGTGGATGCCCGAAAGCATGACCGCATTCAGGAGAATAATCGTTGATGATCGTCAGCAGGAATATGAAAGCGAAAAGCCGATGCTTCCCTATGAGCAGATCGCTGGCGATTTGACGGAGTTGGTTTCAGGAAAAGTTAACGTTGGCAATGCAGAGCGACCTGCTGCATTTGCTTTCAGGGGGATTTCGCTTGGCGATTATGCGGCAGCAGTTTTCGCGGTCCGCAAGGCCGTTGCAATGGAGTCTCAAGGCTAAGGGGCGTCATAGCGTTCATTTGCAAAAGCGCCGAAGCTGAACAAGGCCTCCAACCATTCTTGAGCCTGTGCTTTCGCTCAGCGGACAAAGCTGCCGTTAGCCGACCGCGTTTGGTGTTCTACTCGGGCACACGACGAGCAATGGGCGAAGAGTTCGAGGCTCTACCGGCACGACATTGCAAGACAGATGATTCAGCAATCACCAACTTTGCCGGGCAAACCAAATTACTTTAGCGACAAGTTGTCCTGTGTGAAGATTGCGGGCTAGACTCTTGCTCGGATAAGCTACACGTATTCTGCGATCAAGTTATCGTATGGTTTACACGTCAGGTACGGACAGTCATGGTGGAAAAGAGAAAATTGTCCTATCTTGATGAGAGGCTTTGTTTTGCCCTCTATTCGAGTAGCAAGGCCGTCGTCGGGCTGTATCAACCCTACTTAAACGCCATCGGAATTACTTACCTTCAGTACCTGATAATCATTGTTTTGATTGAGCACGGCGATCAAACGGTCAGCCAATTGGGCGAGAACCTGTTTTTGAATTCTGGCACCCTGACACCGGCTCTAAAGCGCATGGAATCGCAGGGCCTGATCGATCGAGCACGCTCGCAGCAAGACGAACGAATTGTTGTGGTGAGTTTGACCGAAAAAGCGCGAGGATTGGAAGGGGATATTGCAGAGATGCAGTTTGAAGTATCCTGCAGCGTCGGCCTCGATAAAACAACATTTCGAACCCTTCGCGACGAGCTAAAGGCGTTGAACTCTCGCTTGCGCGAGAAATCTCAAAATTCCTGAATCTATATTTTGCGCAATTATATTGCATACAATTAAATAGTAAGGTATGCTTTGATCATGGAACACTTTAAGCCGTGCGACTTGGATGAATTGATCAAGGAATACAGGGACGCGAGTTCGCAACTTGAGAAGGCCATAGCCCAATCCGGTGACCGAAATCTCCAAGCCATCATTGGCATTGACAAGAAACTATCGAGCACTTTTGAAAAAATCCTGGAACTGGAGCTGGAGTCCGAACAGCGTCTTGCGCGAATAGACTTTCTTTCAGAATTGCTGTTGAGAAACTACGCGAATGAGGAAGCTTTGGGCTCCGAGCTGATTGCCACCATTCGTTCCGATTCAAAAAACCTGCTCGAAATTGCACGCGCGTAGCCCATATGGTTTCGTTTTCAAATTCGCTCTTGTGAAATGTGGTCCAAGCTCTTTGCCACCTGCTCAATTTATCGATGAGCGGCGTCGTGCAAATGTTGGGCGTCGGCAAGAATGATTGAAATCATTCTGGACCCGAGCGTGTCTTCTCCAACATAGTTTGTCAAAAACAGATCGGAAACAAATTCAATCCTGGTAAGACGTTGTTCTGGCTGCGGATCTAATTTCAAAATTTCGTCAAAGATGCTTGTCAGCTTCTTGTCGTATCGCTTGACGCCTTCAAGTTCGTACCAAGGGCTTTCGGATATCGCCATCTCAAGCTGCATACTTACGTCAGCGTATCCTTTGATAAGAATTTTGAGATTATCTCGCATGTTGTCCTCCAACCACGCCCGAGATTACTTTGATCACTGTTGAAAATGATGCTAAAAATGTCCTTTTAACAATGGATATTTCGCGAATTGCCAAGGATCTTCGTGAACGGTACAGTCTGGAAGCATGTAGTCGAGCGCTGGGCATTTGTTGCCCGATCACCAAAATTTCTTGCGATATTTTTAGCGTTCGTCGTCACTGGAACTGTATTTGGACCATTTGGCATATCCGAAGCTTCGAGTTTGCTGGGGCGACTTCAACTTTCCCTGGTGCTTAACACCATATCTTGGACAATCGGTATCCTGATTGTTGTTCCCATTCGCATGTGGATGTTCTCAAAGGGGCACTCACATCCAAAGTCGATTATTTTTTCCGCAACGATTGCGAACTTTATCATACTGCCCACCTTCATTTGGACGCTTGAGGCCTGGCTCGACCGAACAGTCGATTTATCGCAGATATTTGAACAGTTCTTGGCTTTGGCGGCTTTGATTACTGTCATTCCATTGTTCATGGCGCCACCCCCAGATTCTCGTCTGGTTAGCGGGAAGACACCCGAGCCATCGAATTCAGATGCGGAGGTGATCACTGAAGCGTCCGGGACGAATTCGGTTCTGCTGAATATTAGTCCAGACAAGCGTGGAGATCTTTGGGCATTGGTGGCGAGGGACCATTATGTTGAGGTCATCACCGAACGGGGCAGCGAACTTATCTTGATGCGGTTGAGCGATGCGATCAAACAATGTGACAATCGAGCCGGAATACGGTGCCACAGATCCGCCTGGGTGTCGAAAATCGGATTTAAGAATGTGTTTCGAAAACCCAACAGAAAATTGGTTGTAAGACTGCCAGACGGGAATGAGATATCCGTTTCCAGATCTCGCGAAAAGCAGGTGTTGAGTTATTTTGATGCAGCCAAAGCCGCCTAAACATCGGGTTGCAACTTATCGATCTCAGTACCTTTGCCGACGTCAAAAAGGGCATTCGATCGTACAAGCTTGGCCGCATGTCTGGCTTCCCCCAAGGCTGATCATCGGCACGCCCCTCACCGCACCAATTCGCGCATCGCATCACCAATTCCCGACAGCGTCAGTGGGTACATCCTGTCGGCAATAATTTGCTTTATCATCGCTGTCGACTGGGTATATTTCCAGCCCTTTTCCGGCACCGGGTTCAGCCAAACCGTTGACGGCCATTGGTTTGTCGCCCGACGCAGCCAGGTCTCGCCGCTTTCCTTGTTCCAGTGCTCCACCGCGCCGCCGGGATAGACCACCTCATAGGGGCTCATCGCCGCATCGCCGACGAAGATGCATTTATAGGACGGCCCATAGGTGCGCAGCACATCAAGCGTATCCATCTGCTCGCCATAGCGACGGCGATTGTCCCTCCACACGCCCTCATAAAGGCAATTGTGGAAGTAGAAATATTCCATGTGCTTGAACTCGCTGCGGGCGGCGGAAAACAACTCTTCCACCACTCTGATATAGCCGTCCATCGAGCCGCCGACATCGAGAAACAGCAGCAGTTTTACCGCATTGCGCCGCTCGGGGCGGGTTTTGACGTCGAGATAGCCGTGTTCGGCGGTGGCGCGGATGGTGCCGTTGAGATCGAATTCATCGGCCTCTCCCTCGCGGGCCCAGCGGCGTAAGCGCTTCAGCGCCACTTTGATGTTGCGGGTGCCGAGCTCGACATTGTCATCGAAATTCCTGAACTCGCGCTTGTCCCACACCTTCACTGCGCGGCGATGGCGGCCTTCCTTCTGGCCAATGCGCACCCCTTCAGGATTATAGCCATAGGCACCAAACGGAGAAGTGCCGGCAGTGCCGATCCATTTGGAGCCGCCCTGGTGACGTTTTTGCTGTTCTTCGAGCCGCTGTTTCAGCGTCTCCATCAGCTTGTCCCAGCCGCCCATCGCCTCAATCTGCGCCTTGTCTTCCTCGCTGAGATGTTTTTCGGCGAGCTTCTGCAGCCATTCCTCGGGAATATCCTGCTGTTTGATCTCCTCACCGGCGACGCCGGAAACCGTTTCCAGCCCCTTGAAAACTTCGGCGAACACCCGGTCGAACTTATCGATATTGCGCTCGTCCTTGACCAATGCGGCACGGGCGAGGAAGTAAAATTCCTCGACATCCCATTGGGCGACGTTCTTCTGCATTGCCTCCAGCAAGGTGAGGTATTCGCGCAGGGAGACGGGGACAGAAGCCTGTTTCAGGCCGAAGAAAAGATTTGTGAACATGGCTGGGACTTTAAGGCCGGGATTGGGTGAGATCAATTGAACTCAGTCTTGCTTTTTAAACACGTGGCAGCAGGCAGCGGTCAACCTGATCTGGAGCAAGCATCATTCTAACGAAAAATTGTCAGTTATTTTAGTAAATCATGCAACAATATTAGTAATACCTGCAGTAATATGAGTAAACTTCTGAATTAATTCTGCTAAAAATTGCTGTATTAAATCAACGATTGATCTCTGGGCTTGGGCGAGCACATTTCTTCGGAGTACGCAATGTTCAGCCGTGTCAAAAAAACCGCGATCTGCCTGGCTCGCATTCGAGTCTTGCAAATTGCGCCTCATTTGGTGACGGCAACGGCGCTGACGCTGGGGGCCGGGAATTTGTCGGCTCAAACCGTAGATCCAGAACCGCCTATGGTGCCAGAACCGCCTATGGTGCTTGTAGATTCAAACCCGCCCGTGCCGACTGTTGCTGCGGCGAGCTGGGAGGGCTTTTATGGGGGGATTCATGTAGGTGCAGCCGCCAATACCAGCTTCACCACGGAGTGGCATCCTGATGGTGTGTTTGCGAATGGTGCTGCCCTAAATACTGGTATCAACGGTCAGGTAAAACTTCATGAACTTTCGACCCTGGCCGGTGCACAGGTCGGTTACAATATTCAATCGGGGAACATCATATATGGATTGGAAGGCGATTTTGCGCTGACCCAATTCGAAGAGGAAAAGGAATTTCACAAATCCTATGTGAGCACCGAAATGAACTGGCTCTCCACCACCCGGGGACGGCTCGGTGTCGCATCAGGAAGTGCCATGGCCTATGTCACAGGAGGGCTCGCCGTTGCAAGTGTGGACTATTGCGCGCGGAAAAACTCGGTTTCCCACTGTCTAAAAGAGACTGATCCCCCTGGCAAGGGGACCACATCGGAGGAGATCCAACTTGGCTTGGCGGCAGGTTTGGGTGTTGAGGCCCGTATCGGCCAAAACTGGTCGGTCAAGGCGGAATATCTCTATGTGGGACTGGAGCCTGAGAATGTCGTTCATTCAATGAAGTTTGACAGCGAACGTGACGTGGATTTTGTGACCGATGCCCATTTGTTGCGCGTCGGGCTCAACTATCATCTGGATGAACTGCCTGTTGGGGACCAAACACAGTCCGGAATGTGGGAAGGCCTCTATGCCGGCATTCATGTTGGATATGGCGTCCATACCGGCGAGGCCTTTGATTGGGGTGATGAAATCTACCGCCATCCTGATGGCGGGTACGAGTTGATGCAGTTTGGTGGTCTGGGTGGCGTTCAGGTCGGATACAATTTGCTGGCCGATGATTTGGTGATCGGATTGGAAGGCGATTTCTCTACCATGAGTTCGGGCGATCTGAAGCGATTTGGCAACTGGCACAACGATCAGGTGCCCGGCCAGGTCATTCAATCTGAATTGGACCAGCTTGCCACCATTCGCGGACGCTTGGGATTGGCCAGAGAAAATGCCCTGGCCTATGTCACTGGTGGCCTGGCCGTGGCGCAAGTCAGTTATTGTGCCAGCAATGTCGGGCAAAGAAACGAAGCCGAAAAGAAGCCATGCGTACCATCCAACGCGCGCAGCGCGAAGTTTGACGGAACGCAGTTGGGGCTGACCATCGGTGCCGGGGTCGAAGCCCGCATTTCTGAGCGGCTGTCCTTAAAAGGCGAGCTTCTTTTCGTACAGTTGAACGATGAAAACGCTATCTATGCCGATGCGGTGGGAAAAAATGTTGACTTCACCACCGACGCTCAAATGATGCGACTGGGGTTGAACTATCACTTTTCCGATCCATTGCCGAAAGTTCGATCAACGGCCAAGGACTGGGAAGGTTTCTATGCTGGTCTTCATGCTGGAGTCGGGGAGTTCGCACATTCTTTTGTCGGCTGGGACGTAAACATTACATGGGATTCCAACGGTGTTTTTGATTCTCGGGAATTGGCGGCTCTGGGCGGTGCTCAGGCCGGTTACAATCACCAGCTTGGCAGTGTGGTCTTTGGCCTGGAAGCAGATTGGTCCCTCACCGACTCTGACCGCGAAAGACGGCAAGGCCAATGGAATGTTGAAGGAGGGGGTAACGCTGGGGGCTTTCCATGGGTTTACACCAGATCGAAGATGGATTGGCTGTCGACAATTCGGGGGCGACTGGGATTGGCCACCGAAGACTCAATGTTTTATGTCACCGGCGGGTTCGCTATGGCTCAAGTCAAGAATTGTCTGAGTTATTTGGGAGAAATACCGTTTCCAAATGCCGAAAGGGGTGTTCACCACCAGTGCGCAGATACGAGACCTTCCCACAACGGTTCATATGCCAAATTTGACGATGTGGCCTTTGGCTTAACGATGGGCGTGGGAACGGAAGTAAAACTGAGTGAGCGTTTGTCGCTCAAAGGCGAATACCTCTTTGTGCAGTTGGAAAACGAGAATGAGATCTACAATTTTATAGCAGAAGAATCAGGCTACTTCGACGGTGAGGACGTGGAATTCAGCAACAACGTACATATTGCCCGCCTTGGACTGAATTACCATTTTTGAGTTGCGGCGCGGCGGCGCGGCCAGCACCGGTGACGATCCCAGCCTGCGTCGCAATTCGCCGCCGCCACTCGCCGCCGCTACTCGCCGCCGCCGATCTTTGCCAGATCAAAATTCGTTGTCTGGTAAATCTGGTTGATCCAGTTGCCGAACAGCAGATGTGCATGGCTGCGCCAGCGGTTTTGCGGGTCCTGCGCCGGGTTGTCTGACGGGTAATAATTATGCGGCACCTCAATCGGCGTGCCATTGGCCACGTCACGGTCGTATTCTTCCTTCAGCGACGAGGAATCATATTCAATGTGGTTGAAGATATAGAGTCGCTTGCCTTCCTTTTCTGCAATCAGGCAGGGGCCGGTGTCGTCGCTGTCCATCAGGAGTTGCAGGCTTTCGTGCTGCTCAATGTCACTGGTGCGCATTTCCGTCCAGCGCGAGACGGGAATCTGGAAGTCGTCGGAAAAGCCGCTGAGATAGGGCGATGTCGGGTCGAGATTGCGGTGGCGGTACACGCCGAAGGCCTTCTGCTTCAGGTCATATTTTGGAATGCCATGGAAATGATAGGCCGCCGCCATGGCCCCCCAGCAGATGTTAAAGGATGAATGCACATGGGTGCGGGTCCATTCGAATATCTGCTGCAGCTCGCTCCAGTAATCGACATCTTCAAAATCCAGAAGTTCAATCGGCGCGCCGGTGATGATGAAGCCGTCAAACTTCTCGTGCCTGATTTCATCCCAGGTTTTGTAGAAGGAGATCAGGTGATCCTCGGCGGTGTTTTTCGACTTATGGCCGGACACCCGCACAAGGGTCATTTCCACCTGTAGCGGAGTTGCCCCGATCAGCCGGGCAATCTGGGTTTCGGTGCGGATTTTGTTGGGCATCAGGTTGAGCAGACCAATGCGTAGCGGGCGGATGTCCTGCCGTGCCGCGGTATTGTCGTCCATCACCATCACACCCTCGTCGACCAATGTCTGACGGGCGGGCAGTTTATCGGGGATGCGGATGGGCATGGCTTTGTTCACCTGGCTTCAATTTCAACGGGTGAAATCGCAGCGGGATCGAGCCTTTGAGAATAGCGGCAAGCGGTCCTTTAGCGATTTCTTTAACGTGGCTGCAAGCCGACCGGCCAAATCACCACCAGAAGAATTTAGGCACTGGCGCGCCAAGGGTCAATCTGTTTTCGGCGAGGGCTGAATCCGCTCGCCGCCGCCGCTAGCGGCCACCGCTGCCCTGGGAACGGGCGAGGAAGGCGAGGCGTTCGAACAGGTGCACATCCTGTTCATTTTTCAACAGGGCACCGTGCAGCTTGGGCAGGGCGTTGGTGGCCTTGTCGCGCAGGGTTGCCGGGTCGACATCATCGGCGACCAGCAGGCGAATCCAGTCGAGCGCCTCGGAGGTGCTGGGCTTTTTCTTCAGTCCGGGGGTTTCGCGCACTTCGTAGAACTGGGTCAGGGCCTCGCGCACCAGATTCTGCTTGATGCCGGGATAGTGGACATCGACGATCTGGTTGAGCACATCGGCTTCGGGAAAAGCGATGTAGTGGAAGAAGCAGCGGCGCAGGAAGGCGTCGGGCAGTTCCTTCTCATTGTTTGAGGTGATGATGACGATGGGCCGGTGTTTGGCCCTGATGGTCTCATCGAGCTCGTAGCAATAGAACTCCATCTTATCGAGTTCCTGCAGCAGGTCGTTGGGGAATTCGATGTCCGCCTTGTCGATTTCATCGATCAGCAGGACTACTTTCTGCTCAGCCTCGAAAGCCTCCCACAGCTTTCCCTTCTTGATGTAATTGCGGATGTCGTGGACTTTTTCCTCGCCCAACTGGCTGTCGCGCAGGCGGGATACGGCATCATATTCATACAGGCCCTGCTGCGCCTTGGTGGTGGATTTCACGTTCCATTCCAGGATTGGCAGGTCAAGTGAATCGGCGATCTGCTTGGCCAGTTCGGTCTTGCCGGTGCCGGGTTCACCCTTCACAAGCAGCGGTCGTTCAAGGGTGATGGCCGCATTGACGGCTGTGGTCAGGTCAGGGCCTGCAACATAGGAGGCGGTGCCGGTAAATTTCATGATGTCATCGAATAGTTGCAAAAATCTGACGGTATTTAGGGCAGCATTGGGGTAAAGAGCAATCTCTGTTTGAATTAGGGCTTGAAACTTTTCTTCCCTAACGTCATGTAGTTTGAGACTGATCTTACGGCTGGGCGCATTTTGGGCACATTTCCAGCAGATTTATACAATGCCCAACCAAAGAGGAGTTAGGAATGTCAATTTTGAAACGCGGCCTGAAGGGCGCACCGGTGAAACGACTGCAGGAAGCCCTGGGCATTGGTGCCGATGGCGATTTTGGCCCCGGCACCGAAAGAGCGGTGAAGGACTATCAAAAGGCCAATGGCCTGGCGGTCGACGGCATTGCCGGTCCGGACACGTTTACGGCCATGGGCCTGCACGAACTGGTACTTCTGCGCGTTGGCTCACGCGGTTCAACGGTCAAGGCCATGCAGCAGGATCTGGGTATCGACGCTGATGGTCGTTTTGGCCCGGGAACCAAGAAGGCGGTCATGGCATTCCAGGAAGCCAATGGACTGGCTGTCGATGGCATGGCCGGACCAGCCACGCTGGCAAAAATGAACTCATTTGCCGATGTGGTGACTGAAGCTGTAGTGAAAAAAGCTGAAGTGACTTCTGATGAAGAGCATTTTGACAGCGAGGATTTGCCGGAGATCGACGGCGCCAATCCGGTTGCAGGTTCTGCTGAAGCGGCACCGGAAAAATCTGTCTGGGGCAAGATCAAAGGCTGGTTCAGCTGATCTGCCTGGTCGCACAGACCGATAAATGCGGGGCTGGCAGCCGACAGGTTGCCGGCCTTTTTGTTCTGTAAGAGGGCTCGCAAAGAGGTCGGCGCATAATTGCCACATAAGTATGGCGTCATGGGTTGAGCGGATCGTGACTTGCCTTCCGCTCCGGGGAACCATATTTGAGTCTCGATACACAGTTCGACGTAAGCTTCGACAGGAAACGCCATGGCGCTTGATATAGATGCAATTCTCGACCGTCGCAGATTGCGACGCAAACTGACCTTCTGGCGCATTGCCGCCTTTCTGGTGCTGGCAATTGCCATTGTTTCCATCCTGTCGGCGTCGGGGGCTTTCAATGAATTGACCAAGCCGGGCGACCATATTGCGCGGGTATCGATCACCGGCACCATCTATGAAGACCGCGACCTGCTGGAGATGCTGGACAAGATCAAGAACGAGGATGACGTCAAGGGTGTCATCCTGTCGATCAACTCACCCGGCGGCACCACATCGGGTGGAGAAGCGATTTATGAAGCGGTGCGGGAAGTCGCCGGGGAAAAGCCGGTGGCCACCAGCGTCAAGACCCTGGCTGCATCTGCCGGCTATATGATCGCCGCCGGATCGGATCACATCGTGGCGCGCCGTTCTTCAATCGTCGGATCAATCGGGGTGATCTTCCAATATCCGCAAGCGTCCAAACTGCTCGAAAAGATTGGCGTGTCGCTGGAAGAGATCAAATCGTCGCCGCTGAAGGCTGAACCTTCTCCATTCCATACGCCGCCGCCAGGAGCTGAAGCTGTCATCGAAGAGCTGATATCCGACAGCTATAACTGGTTTGTTGACCTGGTCACCGAGCGTCGTCCCCTGTCACGTGAGGAAGTCCTGGTGCTGGCAGACGGGCGCATTTATTCCGGCGACCGCAGCCTGGAAAACAAGCTGATCGACGCGCTTGGCGGGGAATCGGTGGCCAAGGACTGGCTGGTTGATGAAAAAGGCCTGAACAAGGAATTGAAGATCCGGGACTGGAAACCGGTGGACCGGTCGAAATCCTATCTGTCGCTGCAGGCGTTGCGTCAGTGGATCACCGGTGGCGAATTTGCGGCGACCGGGCCTCTGAATCCCGATGATTTGCCCGCAATCGTCCCTAAGCGCCTGTTTCTCGATGGTTTATTATCAATTTGGCATAAATAGACGCCCTTTGCGAATTGACGCCCGGGCGTCCTGTCATTAACAATTAGAGCAGGGACATCGGAGAGGCGGCTTATCCGAACCAATCGGTCGCTAAGACGACAGGGCAACAGCTGTGTCGTTCAGAGGAGAAATCAACATGATTAAGTCTAGTCTTGTTCAGACGATTGCCGAGCAAAATCCGCACCTTTATCAACGTGACGTTGAAATTATCGTCAATGCTATCCTGGATGAGATTACTGAGGCTTTAGCCAAGGGCGACCGGGTTGAGCTGCGTGGATTTGGCGCGTTTTCAGTAAAAAATCGTGGCGCCCGGATCGGCCGCAACCCACGCACAGGCGAGCGGGTTGAGGTGGAAGAAAAATGGGTGCCGTTTTTCAAGACCGGCAAGGACTTGCGGGATCGCCTCAACGCCCCCAAATAGAACTGGTCGGGATCTGTGCGCAGATCGCTAAAGGATGCGCGCAATAGCCCGCATTTGAATTTATTGAACACTACTGACCGAGCGGACATTTGTCCGATCTGAAATTGCTGGACGATTGATATGAAACGAATTGCCGCGTTGCTGGTTTTCCTGCCAATCGGGATTGTGGTTGTCGCGTTGGCGGTTGCAAACCGACAGGTGGTCAGCGTTTCCATCCCGCCCCAGATTGGTGATGCACCGCTCTATTCTTTTTCAATGCCACTTTTTGCTCTGCTGTTTGCCACGTTGTTTGTCGGCATGGTGATTGGCAGTTTTGCCACCTGGATCACCCAGGGCAAGCACCGCAAGGAAGCCCGGGTTCAAAAGCTCGAAGCGACAAAGCAGTCGTTTGAGGCGCAAAAGCAGGCCGAAATGGCCCAGGCTGCGGATCACAAGTCTACAGAAGAGCAAAAGGCTCTTGGCGCGCTGGGTCTGGCCCCGCCCAACAAGGCAGCTTAGACCGTTTCAGGTTTAGCGGCGAGCGGACGAGTGGGCGAGTGGGCGAGCGGGCGCTATTTGCCCCCCACATGTTCTGAGAAATTGGTGAAGAAATCACCGGCCAGTTTTTTGGCCGTTGAATCAATCAGCCGTGACCCCAGAGCCGCCAGCTTGCCGCCGACCTTGGCATCCACATCATAGTCGAGCTGGGTTCCGCCATCGCCGCCCGGGGCGTCCGAGAGACGCACATTGGCACCGCCCTTGGCGAAGCCGGCAATGCCGCCCTTGCCTTCACCGACAATCGAATAGCTGTTGGTTGGATCGAGATTTTCCAGAGTCACTTCGCCTTTAAACGTGGCTTTGACCGGACCAACCTTGGCAACCACGGTCGCGGCCAGCTCAGTGTCGGACTTTTTTTCAAGCTCCTTGCAGCCGGGAATGCAGGCGCGCAGCACGTCCGGGTCGTTGAGCGCTGCCCAAACGGTTTCGCGGGACGCCGGGATCAGGTGGGTGCCTTTCATTTCCATTGTGCAGTGCTCCTAAAAAACGATATCTGCGCCTGATCTAACAGGCTGATTGGACAGCAACAAGATGCATTTGTGGGGTTTGCGACGGGACCGGAAGCAGGTAAAGCGGTGTGATGGCCAAACCGCACTACAAAAACGCTCGCAAGTCTGATCGGCCGACAGGGGCAAAACGACGTGGTCACGCGGCTGCTGATGGCAAGCGCGCCGGGTCCAAACCTGCTGGGCACGGGTCTGCCACCAAGCCGGAACCTGCCGTAAAGAAAGCAGCCCAACAAAGCCTGCCTCCACGGCGGCGCTATCAGGGCAAACGGTTGGCTGAGGAAACCGGTTTGGTGCTGGAATCGCTGCCAAGCGCCGATTATGCGCTGCTCGACAGCGGCAATGGCGAGAAGTTGGAACGCTATGGGTCGCTGCTCATCCGTCGTCCGGAAGGGCAGGCCATCTGGCAGCCGCTTCTGGATCAGGGCGCATGGCGCAAGGCCGACGCGGTTTTCACCGGCGATACCGACGAGGAAGGGCAGGGGCGCTGGCAATATCCCCACGGGGATCTGGCAGAAACCTGGCCTCTGGCCTTTGATGGTCTCAACTATCTGGGTCGTTTCACCTCCTTCCGCCACACGGGGGTGTTCCCGGAGCAGGCGGCTCATTGGCACAGCCTGCAAAAGGCAATTGCCGCCGCCGCCGCGGCCGCCGCGGACCGGCCGATCCGCATGCTCAATCTGTTTGGCTATACCGGCCTTGCGTCGCTGGTGGCGGCGCGGGCTGGTGCGGAAGTCACCCATGTGGATGCGTCAAAAAGGGCGATTGGCTGGGCGCGGGAAAACCAGGAGGTTGCCGGGCTCTTAGACAAGCCGATCCGCTGGATTTGTGATGATGCGGTGAAATTCTGCGCCCGCGAGGAACGACGTGGCAACAGCTATGATGTTATCCTGCTCGATCCGCCCGCCTATGGCCGCGGACCGAAAGGGGAAGTGTGGCAGTTGTTTGAGCATCTGCCTCATATGCTCGACCTGGTGCGGGCGCTGCAGTCGCAAAATCCGCTGATGACGGTGCTCACTTCCTATGCCATCCGGGCGTCACATTTTGCCATTCATGAAATCATGCAGGAGGTGTTTACGGGAATGGACGGGCGCATTGAATCGGGCGAACTGATCCTGCGTCATGAACAGGGCGGTCGGGCTTTATCAACCTCGATGTTCTCCCGCTATGTGGCGCCAGGATGCAAGCTATGAACAAGCCAGTCGTCCGCCCGGGCCGCGTTGAAGAGATATCTTCCCCCGCCAATCCCCGCATCAAGTCGATCAAGGGCCTGTCGCTGAAAAAGAACCGCGATCGCGAAGGTGTGTTTCTCGCAGAGGGGCAGAAACTGGTCACCGATGCACTTGAAAAAGGTTGGACCATACGTACGCTGCTGCACAGCAAGCGGTTGCTGGACGAGCCAAGACAGAAAGACAAGGTTGAAGCCCTTGCTGCCAAGGTGCGGGCCCGTGGTGGTGATGTATTGATCACCAATGACAAATTGCTGACCTCAATCACCCGCCGCGACAATCCCCAGGCGGTTATTGCTGTGGTCGAGCAAAGATTGTCGACCGTTTCGCAACTGACCTTTGGCAAGCAGGACTGCTGGCTGGCGCTGGACCGTGTGCGGGATCCGGGCAATCTGGGAACCATTATACGCACCGCCGATGCGCTGGGCGCGCGGGGGGTAATGCTGGTAGGCGAAACAACCGACCCGTTCGCGCTGGAAGCGGTGCGGGCGACAATGGGATCCCTGTTTCAGGTCGACCTGGTAAAATTGACGGCGGCTGAGTTTATCGACCTTGCCGGCACATTCAGAGCCGAGGGAGGGGTGGTCAGTGGCACCCATCTGAAGGGGGCGGTTGACCATCGTTCGATCGATTATTCTGCCGGTCCGCAATTGCTGCTGATGGGCAATGAGCAACAGGGGTTGACCGATGAATTGGCCGCGGCCTGTGATCATGTCGTGTTGATATCCATGGACAGCGCATCGGCGGCGGATTCACTGAACCTGGCGGTGGCAACGGGCATCATGCTGTTTGAGGCACAGCGTCACAAATTACCGATGATTGGAGCGATGGAGTGAGAAAGTTCCTTTATTTGCTGGTATTGGCGCTGATTGCTGCCGATCAATTGTCCAAGTGGTTGGCCGAAAGTCATTTGCCGTTTCATCAAAGCGTGGAAGTCCTGCCCTTTTTCTCGCTTTATCTGACCTATAATACGGGCGTCGCCTTTTCACTTCTGTCGGGCTTCGGCAGCAGCGGTCTGGTTCTGCTGACCCTGGCGATTACCGGATTCATGCTGTATTTGTGGCGCCGGGTGCCGCCGGACCAGCAATTGGCGTCGCTGGGCTTTGCGCTGGTGATCGCCGGGGCGCTGGGCAATCTGATTGACCGCGTGACACAGGGTCACGTGATCGACTTTTTTCTGTTTCACACGCAGACATGGGCCTTTGCGGTGTTTAATGTCGCGGACAGTTACATTACCGTGGGCGCTATAGCGATTATCATCGACGAGCTGCTGCAATTGCGCTCTAAATCATCCAAACAAGACTCCGATACCTAGACCAGGAACACTTCATGTCGAATTTCAAAGCCATTCTCATTTCTCGTGATGAAGAAAAAAAACAGTCAGTGGAAATCACTGAACTGCAGGATTCAGACCTCATGGAAGGGGACGTGACCGTCGCTGTGGAAGCGACCACCGTCAACTACAAGGATGGTCTGGCCGTCACCGGAAAATCGCCGGTTGTGCGCCATTGGCCAATGGTTCCGGGCATTGATTTTGCCGGCAAGGTGATTGAATCGAGCCACGGGGGCTTTTCGGAGGGTGACGACGTCATTCTCAACGGTTTCGGCGTTGGTGAGACCCATTGGGGGGCTTATGCGGAAAAAGCGCGGGTGAATGGCGACTGGTTGATCAAGCGCCCGGCGGGCGTGTCGGCGAAGCAGGCCATGTCGATCGGCACTGCGGGCTATACGGCAATGCTGTGCGTGATGGCGTTGGAAAGCCATGAAATTACGCCGGACCGTGGGCCGGTGGTTGTCACCGGTGCCAATGGCGGCGTTGGTTCTGTGGCCATCTCCCTGTTGTCGAAGCTCGGTTACGAAGTGATTGCCTCAACGGGTCGGCCCGACGAAGCGGATTTTCTGAAAGGCCTCGGCGCAAGCGAAATCATTGACCGCAATGAATTGTCAGAGCCGGGTCGTCCGATGGGCAAGGAACGCTGGGCTGCTGGTGTTGACGCCGTTGGATCGCACACATTGGCCAATGTTCTGGCCCAAACCAAATACGGTGGCGCGGTAGCTGCCTGTGGACTGGCCCAGGGCTTTGACCTGCCGGCAACGGTAATGCCGTTTATTCTGCGCGGCGTCTGCCTGTTGGGCATTGACAGTGTGCAGGCTCCGATTGCGGTACGTCAGGAAGCGTGGAGCCGGCTGGCCAGCGATCTCGATATGGCCAAGCTCGATAGTCTGACGACTGAAATCGGATTTGATGATCTGATTGGTGCCGCGACCGATATCGTCGACGGTAAAATCCGCGGGCGAGTCGTGGCTGTTCTTTAATATTGTAGAGATCGGGCGTGGCGGCGATCGCCGCTCGCCGCCGCCGCTCGCCGCCGCTAGATTTTGCCGGGGAGTACCCGGTCGGGGGGGCGGTGGCCGTCAAATACGGTGCGGATGTTGATCACCACCTTATCGCCCATTTCGGCACGTCCTTCGACAGTGGCTGAGCCCATATGGGGCAACATCACCAGCTTGCCCTGTTGGGACAGCTTGCGCATGCGGGCAGAAACGGCGGGTTCTTTTTCGAAGACATCGAGGGCGGCTCCGGCAATATTGCCTGCTTCCAGGGCGTTGATCAGCGCATCTTCGTCGATGATTTCGCCGCGGGCTGCGTTGACGATATAGGCCTCGGGCTGCATCAGCTTGAGGCGGCGTTTTGACAGCAGGTGATAGGTGGCCGGTGTGAAAGGGCAATTGACCGAGACAATATCCATGCGGGCCAGCATCTGATCGAGACTGTCCCAATGGGTGGCTTCCAGCTCTTCTTCCAGCTGCGGGTGCACGCGGCGGGGATTGTGATAATGGATGGCCATGCCAAAGGCCCTGGCGCGGCGGGCAACTGCGGAGCCGATACGGCCCATGCCGACGATGCCGAGGCGTTTGCCGGTGATGCGGCGACCCAGCATCCAGTTGGGTGACCAGCCTGGCCAGCCTTCCGGGCTGGACATGATCTGGGCGCCTTCCACCAGGCGGCGGGGCACGGCCAGCATCATGGCCAGGATCATGTCGGCGGTATCGTCTGTCAGCACGCGGGGCGTGTTGGTGACGGTAATGCCCTTTTCAGATGCCGCCTTGATGTCGATATTGTCGGTGCCATTGCCAAAGTTGGCGATCAGTTTCAGTTGCTCACCGGCCTGGGCGATGATGGCGGCATCGATTTTGTCGCTGACCGTGGGCACCAGCACGTCGGCGGTTTTGACGGCAGCGACCAGTTGCGGCTGGGTAAAGGGTGTGTCTTCAACGTTCAATTCGGTGTCAAACAGCTCGCGCATGCGGGTTTCGACAATGTCCGGCAGTTTTCGGGTGACGATCACATGTGGTTTTTTGCCGGTCATTATGCGTGCCCCGCGTCTGCTAAAAACAATTCAAAGTGAGCCAAATCATCGCCTTTAGATTTTGTTTACCGTGTCTGTTGAGCGCAGATTAACCGACATCGGCGACATTCTGTTCACCGTACCGGATAGCCATCAGGTCGGCCACATTTATTAGCAGACCCGGGCTGGAACGCAATGGCAAGCAAGTTTCAGCCTGTATGAAAGCAGGAAGTCTTCCGTGATCCCTTCAAAGCTCAGAATTTCTCCGCAAGTCAGAATAACTCAATTGTTCCTGTCAGCCCTCATCTTGTTGGGGCTCGTGCTTGGCATGATGTCGTCACAGGCGATGGCCGGCGAGATTGGCATTACCCACGGTCGCGAGACCGGTCTTCCTCTGCCACGGTTTGTCAGCCTGAAATTCAACAAGGTCAATCTGCGGGTTGGCCCGGGCCGCAAATATACCATCAACTGGTTGTACCGAAAGCGCGGCCTGCCGGTGGAAATTATCCAGGAATTTGACCAGTGGCGCCGTGTTCGCGATTCTGAAGGCACAACCGGCTGGGTGCTGAACTCACAATTGTCGAGCCGCCGGACCGGTATTGTCGCCCCCTGGGAAAAGCCTAAAATCGCCTTTGGCGAGACCGTGCGTGCCGCCTTTATCAACGGCAAGGGCGCCGCCAACAAGGATTCCGGCACGGTCGCCAAATTGCAGGCAGGCCTGATGGTGTCGATCGGCGAATGTGCGGCGCGTTGGTGTGAAGTGGAAGCGCAGGATACAAAATTCTATCTGCAGCAGGACCACATCTGGGGTGTTTATCCAGGCGAACAGTTTGAGGGCTAGCTCTGACAGGGATAAAGCCCAAACATCTGGAAATTGAAGAGGGGCCGTCAGGTCCCTTTTTGTGACTTCAGTCCTTCTGGCGCAGACGGACGATCACGTCGACCCGCGCGATTTCCATGCCATCGGGGGCTGTTGGAAGATCGGTCACGGTGATGTGGGAGGCCGGAACATCAACGATACGGTTTTCATTTTCGATGAAAAAATGGTGGTGATCGCTGGTATTGGTGTCGAAATAAGTTTTCGATGATTCAACCGCCACGGCGCGCAACAGGCCGGCATCGTTGAACTGGTGCAGGGTGTTGTAAACGGTGGCCAGTGACACCCCAATTCCGGCGACAACGGCTTCCTCGTGCAGGGCTTCGGCGGATACGTGACGGTTGCCTTGTGAAAACAGCAGATGTGCCAGAGACAGGCGCTGGCGGGTGGGGCGCAATCCTGCACCACGCAGTTTATCGCTCAAGCCGCTCGTATTGCACTCGGCAATCTGTTGCGTTTCACCATCATTGAAGGACATGGGAAATAGGATCCATTCCGGGCACGTTGGGTTTTCAGTCATCAGCGCTGATAGAACAGCATTGATTGGCCTGAGAATAGGTGAGCAATTGCCGCACTGCAAGCACCCTGTTTGCGGTAAAGTTAAGGGCTTTGCCGGCGGACAAGATCAAAACACATTTGACCCCTATTCCCTTGCGCGGTATGGGCTGTATGACGAAAAATGTTAATGCAAGGGCGGTTTGATTCACCGCCTCCGACAAAGGTCCCCGATTTTCATGGCTGAACAGAAATCAAGTTATAATCTCGACGAAATATTGTCCTGTGCGAGAGGTGAAATGTTCGGTCCGGGCAACGCCCAATTGCCACTGCCGCCGATGTTGATGTTTGACCGCATTAATTTGATTTCTGAAACCGGCGGCGCCCATGACAAGGGCTGCATCCGGGCTGATTTCAAAATTCATGACGACCTGTGGTTTTTCCCCTGTCATTTCCAGGGCGACCCGGTAATGCCCGGCTGCCTTGGTCTGGACGCGCTTTGGCAGTTGACCGGATTCTATCTCGGTTGGCTGGGTGAGCCCGGCAAGGGGCGGGCCATATCAACCGGTGAAGTGAAATTCACCGGCATGGTGACGCCGGAAACCAAGCTGGTGGAGTTTGAAATCGACTTCAAGCGGGTGATGCGCGGACGGCTGGTGCTGGGCATCGCCGACGGTCTGGTCAAGGCGGATGGTGAAACCGTCTTCACCGCCAAGGACCTTCGTGTCGCCTTGTTCACTTCCTAGCTTGAAAGCTGACGCCAAGGCGTCCATCTTAACAACACTGTTCATGAAAGAAGGGGCCATCGGATGAAACGGGTCGTGGTCACCGGCATGGGGATTGTTTCCTCAATCGGCAATAATACACAAGAAGTTCTGGCCTCCCTGCGCGAGGCGAAGTCGGGAATCACTTTTTCTGAAGATTTTGACCAGCACGGCTTCAGGTGCCGGGTTCAGGGGGCGCCTGATCTGGACCCTTTCGAAATTCTTGACCGCAGAACCGTGCGCTTCATGTCCAAGGGGACTGCATGGAACTATATCGCCATGCAACAGGCGATTGCCGATGCCGGACTTGAATCCGGCGAGGTGATTGATCCGCGCACCGGCATCATTATGGGATCTGGCGGACCCTCGACAAAAACCATTGTTGAGGCAGCGCAAAAGACCATCGATACTGGCTCTCCCAAGCGCATCGGCCCCACAGCGGTGCCAAAAGCCATGAGCTCAACCGCATCGGCCGTGCTGGCAACGCAGTTTGAAATCAAGGGCGTCAATTATTCCATCTCATCAGCCTGCGCCACATCGAACCATTGCATCGGTAACGCCTACGAAACGATCCAGATGGGCAAGCAGGACGTCATCTTTGCAGGCGGGTCGGAAGATCTGGACTGGTCTATGTCCAACCTTTTTGATGCCATGGGCGCCATGTCTTCAAAATATAACGATACACCGGCGACCGCTTCGCGGGCCTTTGATGTGTCGCGCGACGGATTTGTCATTGCCGGTGGTGCCGGGGTTCTGGTTCTGGAAGAGCTGGAACATGCCAAGGCACGCGGCGCTAAAATCTACGGTGAAATTGTCGGCTATGGCGCCACATCTGATGGCTATGACATGGTTGCCCCGTCTGGAGAAGGTGCCATTCGCTGCATCAATATGGCGGTAGAGACGGTCGGTGAGAAGATCGACTATATCAACCCCCACGCGACGTCGACTGGCGTCGGGGATGCCAAGGAGATTGGCGCGCTGAAGGAAATTTATGGCGATAATTGTCCGCCGATTTCGGCGACGAAATCTCTGACCGGCCACTCTCTTGGAGCCACCGGGGTTCAGGAAGCGATCTATTCCCTGTTGATGATGCAAAACGGCTTCATCTGCGAAAGCGCGCATATTACCGAGCTGGATCCTGAATTTGCCGATATGCCGATTGTGCAGCAGCGTCAGGACAATGTGGAAATCAATACGATTCTATCCAATTCCTTCGGATTTGGCGGCACCAATGCATCACTGGTGTTCCAACGCCACGGCTAATTTTTCAAGACGAGCAGATTTTCCATGTCCAATCTTCAATCGAATATCATGGCTGGCAAGCGCGGCCTGATCATGGGGGTCGCCAACGATCATTCCATCGCCTGGGGTATCGCCAAAATGCTGGCCGATCATGGCGCAGAACTCGCTTTCACCTATCAGGGTGAGGCCTTTGGTCGTCGGGTCAAGCCATTGGCGGATTCGGTTGGATCATCGATGCTGATGGATTGTGATGTGGAAGATATTGCATCGGTCGATGCAGTGTTTGATCAGCTGAAGCAGGAATGGGGCAAGCTCGATTTTTTCGTCCATGCCATCGGTTTCTCTGACCGGTCTGAACTGAAGGGCGCCTATGCTGACACGACGCGTGAGAATTTCTCGCGCACAATGGTGATCTCCTGTTTCTCCTTTACCGAGACTGCCAAGCGCGCCGCTGCATTGATGAGCGATGGCGGATCAATGCTGACGCTGACCTATGGTGGCTCCACTAGAGTAATGCCGAATTACAATGTCATGGGGATTGCCAAGGCAGCGCTTGAATCCAGTGTGCGTTATCTGGCCAATGATTTCGGCCCGGACAATATCCGGGTCAACGCGATTTCTGCCGGTCCCATGCGGACCCTGGCGGGCGCTGGCATTGCCGATTCCCGCGCCATGTATAATTACCAACAGCGTAACGCGCCGCTGCGCCGCACGGTGTCGTTGGAAGAAGTGGGTGGCGCTGGGCTCTACCTGCTGTCGGATCTGGGAAGCGGCGTCACCGGTGAAATTCACTTTGTAGATTCCGGCTATTCGACCCTGACAATGCCAAGACTGGAAGAAATCAAAGCCGCAGACCAGGACTGATGTGAAGCGGCGAGGCGTGAAAGCGGCTGTTGCCCAGCAATTGGCCGGGCAGTAGCTAAGTAATTTCAGGCAGGGCCTAGTCGTCTGACCCACATGGCCATTTTGCCGGAGTGGTCAGACCGGCGGGTAGTTTGGTGTCGCTGTTTCCGCAGGCAAGTTCCAATTGTTCCTGCGTCAGGTTGACCACACCGGAAAGGTCGACCCCTTCAAACATGGTCAGATAGGTCCAGGATTTCTGGAAATTGGCGCCTGCCAGTTTGGCATTGGTGAAATTGGCGCGCGCCAGATTGGTGAATGTGATCTGTGCCCCGGTCAGGTCGGTATTCTCAAAATTGGCCCGCCCCATCTCGGTTTTGTTGAGATTTGCATTGGTGAGAATTGAACCGGTGAAATCCACCCGAAACATCTCTGCCTTTTCCAATGATCCGTCGGCCAGATTGACCTCCTGCATGACGGCGCGGCCACCATCAACCTTGCTCAAGTCAGCTTTGGACAAATCAGAATAGGAGACATTGGCACGGGTCAGGGTGGCCCGGGACAGGTTTGCACCGACCAGTTTGGTCTCGCGCATATCGGAGCCGAAGAAATCGGTTTTGTTGAAATTGGCGCCGCTCATATCATAACCGCTGAGGATAAGATTGCGCTTGCGGCACTCCGACCAGTCAACCTCGGTTGATGCCGAATCCTTACACCCGGCCAAAGCCGTTGTCGGGGCCATCAACATTCCACCCACAAACAGGCAGCCGGCGGACAATGCCAAAAGCGTGCAGCGTTTTAATTCCATCGAATTTGTTCTCCTGTTCATGCTGTTGCCTCTTCTTTGATAGGCTCAAGGCTATCGATATTGTTAAGCGCGTGAATTTCCAGTTTATCCTTCTTGCCGCGGACTACAATGCGTTTCTTTGTCTCGGCCGGGGCAGACAGTTGCGCCTTTGCCATGGTCTGTGAGGAGACGCATAGCACGCATTTTTGTTCTTTTGTTGCCGATTCCAACCGGCTGGCGGTATTTACCGTGTCGCCCAGTGCCGTCAGCCCCCTGGCGTCGCCATAGCCCATATTGCCGAGGATCACGGAACCGGTATGAATGCCGATTCCCATGCGCAGGGGTTCGTTCAGATCGCCGATCAATTCGTGGTTCAGTTTCTCTAAAGCCTCGATCATTTCCCCCGCCGCCTTCAACGCTTCATTGGCACTGTCGTTGGCGGAAGCATCCACCCCAAATAAGGCCATGAAACCGTCGCCGAGAAATTTATCGATGCGTCCGTTATTGCGTTCCACGGCCTTGCCCATCGCCTTGGAAAACTGGTTGATCAGATAGACCACATCGAAGGGCAGGCGGCTTTCCGATGTGCGGGTGAAATCGCGCAGATCAGCAAACATCACGGTGATTTCTTTTTCACGCCCCGATGACCATGGTTCAAAATCCGCTGACGATGCCCGATCCAGCTCTGACGGCAGCAGCCGCAGGACTTTCAGATTGGCCTGCGGATAAAGCTGGCAGGCCAAGCGTATGTCGTCCGTCGCCCGCACCCGCTGCAACACCTTTTTTTCCGTGTCGTGTGGTGGTGTGAGGTCACCGTCATGGGAAATCAGACGCACCCGACAGGTGGAGCAGCGCCCCTTGCCCCCACAGACATTGGCGTGAGGCACGCCCCCGAATTTGCTCATCTCGAGCAGCGACGATCCAACAGGCAGGCGCACATTGGGGCCATCGACATAGTCGATGGTGACCGTTTTGGAGCGCATTTGCAGCAGGGTGCGAACGACACGCGCCAGGATGAGGGCAATAACCAAAATGATGAAGGACCACTCAACCCAGGTGATATCGCGGGCGAGCAGGCCGAAGACGGCATCGTCGGTCACATTCAGTTTTTCGTAATAAGCGCCCATGAATTCGCCGTCGACCGCTTTGGGAATGATCCTTTGTCCGGCGGCGAGATAGCCGGTCAGCGACAGGGTCGGCAGCAATGTGGCCGCAATCAGCAGGCTGGTGCGGATGCGCGGCGTGTACCAGGACATGTGCTGGAACCACATATGCATGCCCAGACAGCCGTGCAGCCAGCTCGCAACCAGGCCAATAGCGATGTAGTAGGCATAGGCCGGGGAAAAGACGAATACCGACAACAGGACAAAGTCGTAGGAAGTATTGAAATCGTAAGCTGCCTCGGCATAGCGGTTGCTCATCACATGGCTGATCAGGAAATAGGGAATCACCAGACCCATGAACAGCTGCAGCCATTCCTTGGCCGTCATTTTCAGGCTGCGCCGTTGATAAACCCGCCACAGGGACAACAACATGTGCACGGCGATGGCCGCGTAGAGGATGAGGCCCATCGGCGGAAAATTGACCACAAAGGACAGCACGCCACCGGCCTGGCGCATCAGCTCATCGGAATAGAGGCCCAGGGCATGATTGATCAGATGCCAGGTGACATAGATAAACAACACCACGCCAGATCCGATACGGGCCCGTGCCAGACGGGCATCGGATAGATAGGCAGACAGTCTGCCGGGACCTTTGGCCTTGGGGATCACTGTTTCACTCATGCCAATACCACAACATTGATTTGTCCCCCATCACCGGCAAGCGCGGTTTGCACCATCTTGCGGCTTGCGATGTTTTGATAGCCTTGATCCACGGCTGCGCGGAAACAGTGCTCGCCTGAAAGTGCCCTGGTGCCAAGCACCTTGTTATGTTTTTCCAGCTTGGCTGAAAAATTGACCGCAGCCCCGATCACCGTGACTTCCAGACGATCGCCATACCCCACTGCACCAAAGATTACAGGGCCCGCCGTGACCGCCATATTGATCGACAATTTTGATGCCGGACCTTCCCAGTCGTTTTGAGCAGCCAGCAGATCATCAATGCAGCGCATGGCATTGGCACAGTGCTGGGGGTCAGACGAAGTCGCGCCAAAAGTGATCATGATGCCATCGCCCATGAACTTGTCGACCGCACCGCCGTGGCGGTGAACGATGGGCACGATTTGCTGCTGGTAGTCGGATAGCAGGCCCATCGCCTGGTCGGCCTCCATCTGGGCGACCATGTCGGTGAACCCACGAATGTCGACATTGAGAATGGCCACGTCGCGACGCTCGCCCTCGCCGGCCTGAATTGTGTGGTCTGAATCGCGGATATGTTCGGCCACCGATGTGGACATGAACCGGGACAGGTTTTGTGCAGCACTGCCCTCGGCTACCGAAGAGATCAGAAAATGGTGCCCGCGGCGCACCGCAATGGCCAGGATAGCGGTGAACATCAGCATGGAAATCATCTTACTGACCTCGGCACCGACCAACACGGAATTGCTGGTGAGATAGGTGATATAGTCGCGGGTAATCATCGGGTCTGCCGGGTTGATGCTGACCACGTAATAGACAAGAACAGACCAGCACAGAATCGCAGTGACACCGGCCGCCAGCACATAGCGTGCCTCAAAGCGCAGAGCCCGCAGGCCGATCAGAACGAAAAAGTTCATCACTTCAACCACTTTCAGCGAAAATGATGCCTCCTGACCATATTGAATGTGAAAACTCCAGATCAGATAGGTCAGCAGCACCATATCGATCAGGATGGAGAGATAGATCAGCCAGACCGGAGTTTTGCGCAACAATGCAATCAGCAACATCACCAGGGTGAAGCCCAGATAGACCGATATCACCAGCGGTACGCGCGAAACCGTTTCCGGATTTGGCTGGGGAGCCGCGAGATAGGCAATGCCCCAAAGGGCAAACACGCCGAACTGGATCAGTTTGACAAGAACTTCGCTGATGTCGTCATTGCGGGTGATCGCTGACGAAACGCGGGCTGGCAGACCGGCATGGTTGGTGCGAGGCCAGATGGCGCTTACAGCTTCCCAAAGACGATCAAAAATAGTGTTCATGAAGCCCAAGCCTGTGCCGTGTGGGAATATCTTATTCGCGGTGACAACAGTTTCCCTCATCCTGCGTTCACATACCACTCACTTGACCGACAACTGCGCGGTCAATCCGGTGTATTCAAATTTTGATTGTCATGCCCTCTTTGCCCATCCAGGAATTTTCGAACGCGCGTTTGCACTGTTCGCCGATCCGGTCGAGATCTTTGTCGGTGCGGCTGGGGCGATGGTGGAATACACAATAATTCTTCACACCTGCCGCCTTGCTGATCCGCACCCCTTCTTCCCAGGTGGAATGGCCAAAATTCCAGAAAGTCGGGAATTCCTCGTCGGTATAGGTGCCGTCATAGATCATCAGATCGGTGTCTGCGACAAAATCGATTATGCCCTGATCCGGCTGATCGGGAATGTGGGTCGTGTCGGTGATGTAGCAGACCGAACGGCCGTCAAATTCAATCCGGTAGCCAATGGCTTCGTCGTGATGGTTCAGCGGCAGGGTCCTGATCACCACGTCCTTGATCGGGGTGAGGACATCACGGACGTCAAAATCCCGATAGGTCACGTTGGCCGAAAAGACATCGGGTCCGACGGGAAAATAGGGCGGACACATATAATTTTCGATCATCCGCCGGGTCTTGTTGGGGCCGGTCAGATGGCCGGACCAGATATCGATGGAGGCCTTGGGGTCGAAAAACGGTGCAAAGAAAGGCAGGCCGGAAATGTGGTCATAGTGACAATGGGTGAAAAATAGATTCAGCTTTTTGCGGGGAATGCCGTCGGCTTCCTGCTTTCTGAACTGTTTGACAATATGGTCGCCCGCAGCGCGCAATCCGGACCCGGCATCAAACAACAGACGCTCGTCACCACAGGTGACTTCGATACAGGCGGTATTGCCGCCATAGCGCACGGTGCTTTTACTGTCGGAGGCAAGTGTCCCCCGGGCACCCCAAATTTTTACGCTAAACTTGGGCTTACCCATCGTCTGTTTTGCCTTTCTGTTGCCCGGCGTGTCGGTATTTGGGCCAAAAGCTGAGTATTGGACAGAGCCTTGGGGGCTCTACGAGGCTTTCAGGCGGGACACTTCGTCCCGGGCTATTGATAGGTCGTGGGTCGTTTTGGCAAGGCGCTGAACCAATTCGCGCAGCACTGACATGCTCAGTTCAGGGCTTTCGCGCATCATGTCCACCATATGCTCCTTCCTGATCCGAAGGGCGTCGAGATTGTCATTGGCCTGGATGGTCGCGGTTCTGGGAATGTCGCACAAAATGGCCATGTCACCGACAAAGGAATTTGGTCCGAGCTCGGCGACCTTGCTTTCATTGCTGCTGCCATCGCTGGAGACCAGCACATCAGCGGTGCCGCTGATGACAATATAGGCCGCATCGGCATCATCGCCCTGCCGAAACAGGATTTCACCCTTCGGGTAGGACACCCGGTCGGATGCAAAGGCCAACAGCTTCAACTTGTTGTTGGGTAGGCTTGCCAGCATTGGAATCGACCTCAGCAGATCGACCTCATCCTGAAGTTTACTCATCTAGTTCTCCTATCCCCCACTACGCTTCACTCTATGCGATCAAGTTCTGGTAAGTCGAATTTTCGCTTGCCAGTTTTTCCGGACTGTCCATTTGCAGCAAACGCTGGCGTTCAAATACCATCACCTTGTCAAATCGTTCCGCCAGACTTGGCGTCGTCAGAACCCAGAGCAGTCCGAACGGCTTGTGCCCGGCATCTCCCCTGGCACGCTCCAGAACCTTGTTGACCAGTCGATCCTGCGCCCTGGCATCCAGGGCATTAATTCCACGGTTGATAATCAGCAGGTCACTACCCTTCATCAGCGATCTTGCCAAGGTAATTCGCTGCCGCTGGTTTTCAGACAGGCGCTTACCACCGGTACCTATATCAAATTGCAGGCCGATGGAGAAGATATCATCCTGCAGGCCTTTTTCTTCCAGCAATTCGCGGATGAATTTCTGAACCTGCTCGGTCGCATTGGACAGGCCATAGGCAATCTTCCCGAACAGGATGTTGTCCTGCACCGAGTTCAGCGCGTTATAGGTGCTCAGATCATAGACATTGATCTTATCCTGCAGATCATCGGGCATCGTGTCATGGAACTCGTTGCGCGCTTCCAGGATGCGCGTCTGCAGGTCTTCATCGACCAGGCGCAACCGGTTGCGGCGCTCGATATAGCCAAAGGTCAGCTGGATCAGCATGCGCTTGTCGAATTCGGTCGCATCGTCAAAACCTTGCTGCTTGGCACGGCCCAGAATGGGTGGGAATTCCTCAAGCTCTTCCGGGGTCATGAAGTTGAGCTGTTCAAAGAACGGGTTGTCCGGCGACAAGTCGGCAAACAATTCGATGGCCGTGTCGGCCAGTTCAACACCCATCTGGAACAGGTCACGATCCAGGTTGGATTTTGCCAACACCGCCCGCAGGTGCTCGTTTTCAACCATCTGGTCGACCTTGAAACTGTCTGACTCAAACACCGTGCCGAACAGCAGGTTTTCTGCAATCGATGCATGTTCGTTATATTTGGCGCGGTCCCAGACCTCGACCAGTTCGGCCAGCGGCGAGCCATCGATGCGCTGGCGCAGGTCCTGGCGCACATCAATCAGTTTTTGGCACAGATCCGGCGTTTCATCCGGGCTCAGCATCTGGCGCATCGCCAGATCGTAGATGGTCTCGTCCATCTCGACCAATTGCATCACGTCCTTGACCTTCGGGAAAACCTCTTCCGGTCCCGAAATGCCCATCGCGTCATAGTCGACCCAGTCGGCATAGTAGTCGAGCAGCGTGTTGCCCGATGCCACCGCCTCTGCCTCGGTGCGCGGGTGCAGCGTGACACCCAATTCTGCGGGATCACGGTCGCGCAGGGGGGCGTGTTTGTTGACGTAGAGCAGGCTGTCGAGAATCGACAGTTGCGGCAGATAGGATTCGCTGCCCACATAGGCAAAGCGACGGCCGCGGATCTTCTGTGGAAGTTCGGTGACCGATTTACCATTCAGCCGGACGCGACCGCCGGTCGGGTCCATCAGGCCGCCAATGACATTGGCCATGGCACCAGCCCCCGAGCCGAGCGGTCCGATAGCTGCCGTGATGCCATTGATCGGCAGGGCGAAATCAGCATCTTCGATGAGCACCGTGCCGGATTCATCGGTGACGCTGAGATTGCTGACCATAACTTCGCCCTCCAGCGGCGCAACCGGCTCGCTGCTCGGCGCCTGCTTTTCAGCGTCGGTCATGCCGTCAATGTTAAACTGCTCAACGATCTGGGCATATTTGATATTGATGTCGGTGCGTTTCTGATCCCACTGGATCAGGCCGTTAATCGGTGAAGGAAGGTCTTTGTAGGCGTTGACCACGCCCAGCAGCTGACCAACATTGAGCGAGCCACGAATGGCGAAATAACCACCGACCACATAGAACAGGAAGGGGGTCAGCTGGGCCAGGAAGTTGTTTAAGAACTTGATGAAGAACTTGCGCTGATAAAGCTCGTAGCGAATGAAGAAAATCTTGCCGAGACGGCTGGAGATTTCCGAGCGCTCATAGTTTGACGTGTCATTGACATGAACGGCGGTAATGCCCTCGACGATTTCGCCGATACGCCCAGACAACATCCGCGCTGTGACCTGTCGCATGCGGCCCAGGATCAGAACCTTTTTCCGCAGATGCGGGATCAGGGTCATCTGCACCGCGATGATCGCCACGGCGATCATGCCGAGCCAAAAACTCTGATTGAGAATAAACACGAAGGCGACCAGCGCCTGACCACCCAGATAGACCGGTTGGACAAAGGCATCACCGATAAATTCACCGAATGGTTCGACCTCGTCTTTGACCATGGAGGCGACTTCCGAGCCCTTGACCCGCTTGAAGTGATGAATCGGGAAACGCAGCACCCGGTCGACCAGCTGATAGCGGGTGCGGCGCAACATGCGTTCGCCAAGTCGGCCCTTATAGGTGTTGATATAGAACTTGAAGAGGCCGTTGACGCAGACCAGGGTCAAAAACATCATCGACAGGGCGATCAGATAGGGCCAGCGTTCCAGTTCAAAGCCGGAGAAAACCTCAAACGATGCGCCACCGAGAAAGTCCGGAAGGCCAAGAGAAAACTGCAAAAACGGCATGGTTGCCGTGGCGGTGTCGAAACCTTCGCCCTGGATCGGTTCGTTAACAATGCGCACCGGCAGGTTGAGGACCATGAAATAGGTCGGCATGGAGGCCAGGATCACACACAGGATCCAAATCTGTTCCGCCTTGGTATGGCGCCAGATATAGCGCATCAGGTTCTTGTCGAGCGGCCTGTTGGCTGCTTCGAATTGCTCGCTGTCGGGCAAGGGCGTCCCTTTAGAATATTGTCCTAACCGGTCAAAACGATAACCTATGGTGCTCAATTCACAAGTGGCATTATGCACACATGGTTGAATCGACGGGCTTTAAGCTTAACTTTAGCGTCGACGGGTGGCCCACCCGGCGCTAAGAGAGAAACAAGTTAAAACCGGGAATTCTTCCATGTCGACTAGCCCTGAAGCCATTGTCATCGTTTCCGCCATGCGCACCCCCGTGGGCTCGTTCAATGGCAGCCTGGCCTCTGTCCCAGCCGATGATCTGGGCAGAACGGCCATCAAAGCGGCGTTGAGTGAGGCCGGAGTTGATGCTGCCGATGTCGATGAGGTCATTCTCGGACAGGTATTGACCGCCGGGCAGGGGCAAAATCCGGCCCGCCAGGCTGCGATGGCGGCGGGTGTTCCCAAGGAAGCTTCCGCCTGGATTGTCAACCAGGTGTGTGGCTCCGGCCTGCGGGCAGTGGCGCTGGGCATGCAGCAGATCGAAGGTGGCGATGCTGACATCGTGGTCGCTGGTGGCCAGGAAAGCATGTCGCTGTCGCCCCATTGCCAGCATCTGCGCGACGGCAAGCGCATGGGTGACTTCCAGATGGTCGATACGATGATCAAGGATGGATTGTGGGACGCCTTTAACGGTTATCATATGGGTGTGACGGCGGAAAATGTCGCCGAGAAATTCCAGATCAGCCGTCAGACCCAGGATGAATTTGCCCTGGCTTCCCAGAACAAGGCGGAAGCCGCGCAAAAGGCAGGCAAATTTACCAGCCAGATTGCGCCGGTGACCTATAAGACCCGCAAGGGCGACGTGGTTGTCAGCGAAGACGAATATATTCGCCACGGTGCCACGCTGGAATCAATCGCCAAGCTGCGGCCAGCCTTTGACAAGGAAGGCTCGGTGACGGCTGCCAATGCCTCGGGCATCAATGATGGCGCTGCCGCACTGGTGCTGATGCGCGCCTCTGAAGCCGAGCGGCGAGGTTTGAAACCGCTGGCCCGGATTGCATCCCGGGCTACTGCCGGAGTCGATCCCGCAGTGATGGGTACCGGCCCCATTCCAGCCTCTCAAAAGGCGCTGGAAAAGGCCGGATGGCGCGCCGATGAGCTTGATCTGGTGGAGGCCAATGAGGCCTTTGCAGCCCAGGCCTGTGCCGTTAATCAGCAAATGGGCTGGGACGCGGCGAAGGTCAATGTCAATGGCGGTGCCATCGCCATCGGCCACCCAATTGGTGCCTCTGGTGCCCGGGTTTTGACGACATTGCTGCACGAAATGGTGGCACAGGACGCCAAGAAAGGCCTGGCCACCCTGTGCATTGGCGGCGGCATGGGCGTTGCCATGTGCGTCGAACGCGACTAGCGGCGGCGGCGACGGCGGCGACGGCGACGAGGCAGAAATAATTTAACAATATCAATGGTAAGAGCCATTTTCACGCAGCATTGGACTGCAGGAGGAATCTATGAACAGTGACAGGAAACCAGTTGCACTTATCACCGGCGCATCCGCCGGAATTGGTGCCGCAGCGGCCCGCGAAATGGCCAGGTCCGGCTATCGCGTGCTTGCCATGGCCCGGTCCGGTGACAAATTGCAGGCGTTGGCTGATGAGATTAACGGGCAAGACGGCGAGGCAGATTATTGCGCCGGCGATGTTGCCAATCTGGAAGATATCTCCCGCGCGGTGCAGATGTGTGTTGAAAAACTGGGTGGCCTGGATGTGCTGGTCAACAATGCCGGCTTGATTGATCCGATTGCCCGAATTGAAAAATCCGATCCGCAGGCCTGGTCCCATGTGGTCGATGTCAATGTGAAAGGTGTTTATTACGGCATTCATCAGGCCCTGCCAGTGATGAAGGCGCAGGGCGGCGGCACGATTATCAACATATCCTCGGGCGCAGCGACCGGGGCGCTGGAGGGTTGGAGCCATTATTGTTCCACCAAGGCGGCGGTGTTGTCACTGACCAAATGTGTCCACAAGGAAGAAGCAGAAAACGGCATTCGCATGATCGGCTTGTCACCCGGCACGGTGGCGACAGAAATGCAGGTACAGATTAAGGATTCAGGTATCAATCCGGTCAGTCAGCTGGATCCTGATGTCCATATTCCACCGCAATGGGTGGCCAAGGCGATACTCTGGCTGTGCACCGAGGAGGCTGATGCTTATCGTGGCACCGATTTTTCACTGAAAACCGACGAAGGCCGCCGCCAGATCGGGTTGCCTGATGTTTAGAATTGATTAACCAAATCAGGGTTCAACGGAAAGTGAAGTATCTCAACGTGCGCATTGTCACATTCATGGCCAAATAAATCGGCAATAATTGGCCATAGAATTGCCGCCACTGTCGACAGGGCTGTCCTATGATATCCAAACGTCTGTTTTTGAACCTGATGATCGTGGCCACGGCAACGGCCACAGCGGCCTGCACCAAGCAGGATTTCAATGTCGACGAGGTTCTGCGTGTGGAGACCGTCCACCATTTGAAATATGGTGACCATGACCCGGTCAGCATTCACGGGCGCCAGCCAAAGGAATTTCCGGTCCACGGGATCGATATCTCTCGCTACAACACAGACATAGACTGGCGTCGGACAAAGAAGGAAGGCGTGGCCTTCGCATTTATCAAGGCGACCGAGGGGAAGGATGATGTCGACCCCAGTTTCAAGAATTCCTGGCGCTCCGCCAAGCGGGTGGGCATTCCCCGCAGCGCTTATCATTTCTATTACTTCTGTGCGACGCCCGAAGCGCAGGCCAATAATTATATCCGCAACGTGCCGAAATCCGACAGCGGCCTGCCGCCGATACTCGACGTGGAATGGAACCCGGATTCACCCACCTGCACCAAGCGGCCACCAGCCTCCACCGTCGTCAACCGCCTGGGTCGCTGGTTGCGCAAGATCGAAGCCCATTACGGGCAGAAGCCGATCATCTACACGACACCGGATTTTTACGAGGCCAATTTTGCCTCCGGAGCGCTGCCCGGCTATCAATATTGGCTCAGATCGGTTAAAGCAGAGCCGAAATACATTTATGGCAAGCGGCCATGGGTATTTTGGCAATATACCGGTACGGGCAAGATCCCTGGAATTAAAGGCAAGGTTGATATCAATGCCTATCGGGGCAGTCGCGCAGACTGGAAAAAATGGTTGGCTGCCAACAGCCGCTGATCGCCGCTAATTGCCGCCGATCGCCACCGATCGCCGCTGGGGCCCCTAACCAGCCCGGTGGTTGCTGAGTAAAGGAGAGGGTTATGAACACCAATTTTGAAAACAGCGTATCTATCGCCATGGAAAACCTGGTTGCCGCGCAGGCAACACTGGTGGCCGAGATAAAAAACTATCCCACACCCATTGCCGGCTGTGATGTTCAGTTCAATCACCTGCTGGAAGAAAAGGCACGGGTGAACGCTGCTCTTGAGGCACTCAACACCCCGCTTTTCACGCCAACTCCGCGGCAATTGACCGCTTAAAACGGTATTTGACGGTCTGCCGATTAGCACTTGCCCTTTGGGGCAATCCGCCCTATACCGCGCGCGTGTGCAGAGCTATCTGAACACATCACGGCCCTTGCTGGACGACATCCCGGCCTGGGCGTCTCATTACCCGAAAATTAAGGAGTATCCCGATGTCGATTACGCCTGAGCGCAAAGCTGAATTGATCAAGGAATATGCCGTCACTGAAGGCGATTCCGGTTCCCCAGAAGTGCAAGTTGCCATTCTGACAGAACGGATCAACAACCTGACTGAACATTTTAAGGGCCACAAGAAGGATAACCATTCCCGCCGTGGCCTGTTGAAGATGGTTGCAACCCGTCGTTCGCTTCTTGACTACACAAGAGGCAAGGACGAGGAGCGGTACAAGAAGCTCATCACGAGCCTCGGCATCCGCCGATAGTTTTGAAAATTCAGGCGGCGGGCTTTTGAAAAGTCTGCCGCTTGTCATATGGGCCGGTCGCTGAAGATCGGTTCAACAGTACGGTCAATGTGATTTGACAAGGATGGGCAGGATTATCAGTGGTACGTTTGGTACCCCTCATTGTCTTGCCCTCGACAAACCAGAAGCAGGGTCAGTCCTCCCGACAACATGCAATGAGGCATGTGGGAACCGGCTGAAACGGCAACAATAGATTGCACCTCCCCTGCCATGAATATCTGGAATGTGCGTTCGCCAATGGACGTCTTTGGCAATTCCCTGACCAAGTTTGAAAATCGTGCGGTTTGTGCGTGCAGCGATAGGCGTTGTGCGGCCGCACCCGAAGGAAAAATGTATGTCTATGTTTGATAAACACGTCGTCGAAATAGAGTGGGGCGGACGTCCGCTGACACTCGAAGCGGGCCAGGTTGCCCGTCAGGCCGACGGCTCCGTCATCGTTACCTATGGTGAAACCACCGTGATGTGTAACGTTGTCTCCCAGAGATCGCCCAAGCCGGGTCTCGATTTCTTCCCCCTGACTGTTAATTACATCGAAAAAGCCTATGCCGCCGGTAAGATCCCGGGCGGCTTTTTCAAGCGTGAAGCGCGCCCCAGTGAAAACGAAACACTGGTCTGCCGTCTGATCGACCGCCCAATCCGCCCCTTGTTTGCTGATGGCTACAAGAACGACACCCAGGTTACCTGTACCGTTCTGTCCCACGATATGGAAAACAACCCGGACATCGTTGCGATGATTGCAACCTCTGCGGCCCTGACCCTTTCCGGCGTTCCTTTCCAGGGCCCGATTGGTGGTGCACGCGTTGGTCTGATCGACGGCGAATATGTGCTGAACCCGAATATCGACGAAATGCCCGAGAGCGCTCTCGACCTGGTTGTTGCCGGTACCCGTGATGCGGTTCTGATGGTTGAATCGGAAGCTAAGATTCTTTCCGAAGAAACAATGCTGGGCGCGGTCATGTTTGGCCACAAGGAATTCCAGCCGGTTCTCGACGCGGTTATCGCGCTGGCTGAAAAATGTGCCAAAGAGCCCCGTGAACACGTTGCTCCTGACAATTCCGACCTGATGGCCAAGGTTGAGAAGCTTGTCGGTAAGGACATCGACAAGGCCTATCAGATTGCTGACAAGCAGGACCGTTATGCGGCCCTCGACGAAGCAAAAGCCAAGGCTAAAGAAGAGTTCCTGACCGAAGATTCCACTGAAGGCGAAGTCAACACCCTTGGCGACGTGTTCAAATCGGTGCAGGCGAAAGTTGTTCGCGGTTCAATCATCAAAACCAAAAAGCGTATTGATGGCCGTGATCTGTCGACCGTTCGTGCCATTGAATCCGAAGTTGGCATTCTGCCACGTACTCACGGTTCGGCCCTGTTCACCCGTGGTGAAACACAGGCCATCGTTGTTGCCACACTTGGCACCGGTGATGATGAGCAGTTCATCGATGCCCTGACCGGCACCTATAAGGAAAACTTCCTGCTGCACTACAACTTCCCGCCATATTCTGTTGGTGAGACCGGCCGTATCGGCTTTACCTCGCGCCGCGAAATCGGTCACGGTAAGTTGGCTTGGCGCGCAGTGCGTGCGGTTCTGCCGGCGCATGAAGAGTTCCCTTACACTTTGCGTGCGGTCTCCGAGATCACTGAATCCAACGGTTCGTCCTCCATGGCCACCGTTTGCGGTACCTCGCTGGCATTCATGGATGCCGGTGTTCCGCTGAAGGCACCTGTTGCTGGTATCGCCATGGGCCTGATCAAGGAAGGCGACGATTTCGCCGTTCTTTCCGATATTCTCGGTGACGAAGACCACCTCGGCGATATGGACTTTAAAGTGGCTGGTACTGCCGAAGGCATCACCTCGCTGCAGATGGACATCAAGATCACCGGTATCACTGAAGAAATCATGCAGGTTGCTCTGGATCAGGCGAAAGACGGCCGTATCCACATCCTCGGTGAGATGGCCAATGCTCTGACCGAAGGTCGTGCTGAGCTCGGCGAATTCGCTCCACGTATCGAAAGCTTCAAAATCCCAACCGACAAGATCCGTGAAGTTATCGGTTCCGGCGGTAAGGTGATCCGTGAGATCGTTGAGAAGACCGGTGCGAAAGTGAACATCGAAGACGACGGTACCGTCAAAGTGGCTTCTTCTTCCGCCAAGGAAATCGACGCAGCTGTCAAATGGATCCGTTCGATTACGGATGATCCGGAAGTCGGTGAAATCTATCAGGGTACAGTTGTCAAAACTGTCGACTTTGGTGCATTCGTCAACTTCTTCGGTGCCAAGGATGGTCTGGTTCACATCTCGCAGCTGGCTGACGAGCGCGTTGGCAAGACCACCGATGTTGTCAATGAAGGCGACAAGGTCTGGGTCAAGCTGATGGGCTTTGACGATCGCGGCAAGGTGCGCCTGTCGATGAAGGTTGTCGACCAGGAAACTGGCGAAGAGTTCGAAGACGACTAAGTCTCATATCATAATGTTGCAGAGGGCGTTGCGGGCAACCGCAGCGCCCTTTTTTGTTTGATTTTTGGGCGGTATTTTAAGTAGAATTCCAGTGACTGATGGTGTGGTACGTGTTCTCTCACTACGCCGGGAGCATTCCATCCCGCGCCCCTCACCACCTCACCACCTCGCCGTCTCGCCGCTCCGCTGCCTAACTGCTCCGCCGCCCGTCGCCCGTCGCTCCGCCGCTCGCCGCCTGAACGCGATCGTTCGCAGGAGAGGATATGCGCAGTCAACATGTTTGGAGTTTGTGGTGGGGCCTGGTCGTTGTCGTTTTCGCAGCACTGGCATTGAATGCCTGTGCGACCATGACCAAAGCCCAATGCCGAACGGCTGACTGGGAATCACAAGGCCAGATTGACGGATTGCGCGGCCTTCCTTCGGCACAATTTGATCGCCATGTCAAAGCCTGCGAAAGAGCAGATATAGTGCCCGACAAGCAAGCCTGGCAGGTGGGGTATGAGGCCGGCATCGAAAGATTTTGCCAGCCGGACAGCGCGTTTGAGCGCGGAGAAAACGGCCTTACTTATCAAAATGTTTGCCCAGGAGGCAGTCATGACCTGTTCAAGCGCGTCTATGCGGTTGGCTACGAAAAATATAACCTGAAAGCGCGTCGGGACAATATTCAGCAGAAAATCAGTAACTACAGACGGGAAATCGAAAACACGCGTGAGTTTCTCGTATCAAAAGATATTGATGCGAGCCAAATCAAGAAGGCCCTTCGGGATTTGCGGTGGAAGCGAGATTACGAGGAGAGCAATTTAAGGTCGGCCCAATATGACCTGGACAGATATAACAGCCGTCTGGCGACTGAAGGCTATCTGAGCATGGCCGGAATCAATGTGACAACTACCTATACTTTCTCAAAAAAATAGAGAAGAACGAGTAGGCGCCGCAGTTTGCTGTAGGTGTCAATCCTGTCGATTGCGCATTGAATTTGCCGCCAATCTGTGGCTTGGCTGGCGGATGGGCAACTTTCTTCACACTCTTCTATTGCCGTTTGATTCAGGGGCCCTGCAGCCGCCGGCAGCGGGACAGAACTGGGTTGTGCTCAACGCCGAAACCCTGCCGCTGCCAGTGCCGTCGTCGCCGCCGTCGCCGTCGCCGCCGCCTGATGGTGGGGATTGGCAGAACCTGCGGTGTGAACAGGGCAGTCGCCCCCGTTTTTTGGCACTGGAAGCGGCAGGGTATCGGGTGCAGCCCGATCTGGGGGACCTGAGGAACCTGGACACTTGTCTGGTTCTGGCCAGCCGTTCGCGGGCGGTCAATGAGCGCAACATGCTGCGGGCCTGGAACGCCTTGAAGCCGGGCGGCATTTTGGTGTTTGCCGGAGACAAGACATCAGGTGTGCAGCCAATGCGAAAATGGGTCGGACGATTGGCCGCTATCGACGGCAGCCTGTCGAAGCATCACGCGGTGGTCTTTTGGCTGAGCAAGTCGGGTGATGATTGGGGCCGCGAGGTTCTGCAGAAACCGGATTCGAAATTCGACCGCGATGATTTTCAGATTGCGCCGGGCATGTTTTCTGAAAATGGCCCGGACACCGGTTCACTGCTGCTGGCGGAGCATTTCGACCAACGCCTGCGTGGCAGGGTTGCGGATTTTGGCGCGGGCTGGGGGTATCTGTCCCATCGGCTGATCCAGCAATGCCAACGTATTGAACGCCTCGAACTGTTCGAAGCTGACTGGGCGTCGCTTCGGGCGGCGAAGTTAAATGTTGGTCCAACGGAAACCAAAGCCGACTATCATTGGGCCGATCTGACCTGTGAAGCGCCGCGCGGTCCGTTCGACTGGGTAGTGATGAACCCGCCCTTTCACACCGGGCGGGCCGCCTTGCCGGAGCTCGGCCAGACCTTCATCGAAGCCGCCGCAAGGTGTCTGCCAGCGGGTGGGCGATTGTTGATGGTGGCCAATACAAATTTACCCTATGAGAAAACGCTGGAAACCTTGTTTAAAAAGGTCGAACGGCTCGACCAGGCCAAGGGTTTCAAGGTGATCGAAGCGGTCAAAGGCAGTCGCTAAAACGCCACGTCGCCGGTCACTTTTGGGATGATTGGCGCCAGCGCTTCATGCAGCCGTGTCTCCCATTCCTCGCGGCCCTTGCGGGTTCGGGGCACCGGGTTGATGAAATCAAACAGTGACCACAGGGGCTCAATGCCGTAGCGGGGCAGGCCGCGCGCTGCCCTTATGCCTTTGCGATGTTCGCTGCAGCGCTGTCCGGGTGATTTACCGGTGCTGCCGACATAGGCGCCATAGGTGCCATTTTCGCTTGAATAGCCGTGCCGCAGGATGACGTAGACATTGGCCCCCAGGCGTCCGGATTTCTGCTCTTTCAGAATGTCTGAAGTAAACACCTTGCGGACCTGTCTGCCCGCCTCGGCGAGCCAGGGCACGGGGTGGAGATCGGCGGCGGCGAATTTCATGCCGGCATTGAGATCCGCCCCCCGCAGTTTCAACTCTTCATAGGCCAGGGTGGCCAGCTCCAGAGACGGGGGATCGGTGCTGAGCCAGCCGCCAATGGCAGCTGTCATCTGCATGTCCTTCCAGTTCCGAAAGGGTCTTTCATGGGCATAGTTGAGACCGGGAAATTTTGCGTAGGTGCCAACCGCAAATCGCGGCAATTTGTGGAGTGTCATAATCCGATGGTCTCGATGATGACATCACGGTCGACAATTTGCGCTGCATCGCCGAGCTGGCAGGCGGCGATCAGGGATGCCTGTGCCGCATCGGCCTGATCTTCGGTGCGGGCATGGACAAAGCCGAGCGGTTGTTCGCCATCGATGAAATCACCGACCATCGCAAGTTCGGTGAAACCAACCACCGGATCGATGGTGTCGCTTGCCGTCAACCGACCACCCCGCATTGCCACGACGGCAATGCCGATGGCGCGGGTATCGATGGCGACAATGCAGCCCTCCCCCGGCGCATGGACTGGTCGCACGACCGGTGCCTGGGCCAGATGCAGTTCGGGTTTTTCCATCAGGTCTGCAGGGCCGCCGAGTTCGGTGACCATTTGGGCAAATTTTTGCGCCGCGGCACCTGAGGTGAACGCGGTTTCCATTTTTACACGACCATCTGCGTCGTCGGAGGCAAGGCCGCCATTGACCAGCATCTGTGCGCCGAGCGCCACGGTGACGTCCCAGAGCCGGGAATCGACGTGGCGACCGGTCAGGAAGTCAATGCAATTGGTGATCTCCACCGCATTGCCTGCGGCGCTGGCCAGGGACTGGTTCATGTCGGTCAGGATGGCTGACGTTGGCAGGCCAGCGCCATTGGCCACGGCGACCAGGGATTCCGCCAGCTCGCGGGCCTTGTTCAGATCGTCCATAAAGGCGCCATTGCCGCATTTGACGTCGAGCACCAATCCGCCGAGACCGGCGGCGAGCTTTTTCGACAGGATGGAGGCGGTGATCAGCGGCACGCTTTCCACCGTCGCGGTGACATCACGAATGCCATAAAAGCGTTTGTCGGCAGGCGCCAGGTCGCCGGTCTGGCCGATAACGGCACAGCCGACAGTGCGGGTTACTTTGCGAAACAACTCAATATCGGGTTGGCTGGTATATCCGGGAATCGTGTCCAGCTTGTCCAGCGTTCCACCGGTATGGCCAAGACCGCGTCCAGATATCATCGGCACATAGCCGCCGCAGGCGGCGACTGCCGGGGCCAGCATCAAGGATACATTGTCGCCAACGCCGCCGGTGGAATGCTTGTCGAGCACCGCGCCATCCAGTTCGCTCCAGTCCAGAACCGACCCGGAATCGCGCATGCCCAGGGTCAGGGCCACGGCTTCGTCCCGGCTCATGCCGTTGAAAAACACTGCCATCGCCAAGGCGGCGACCTGTCCCTCTGAAATAGAATCATCGGTGATCCCCTTGACGAAGGAAGCAATCTCCTCGCCGCCCAGCGCCAGGCCGTCACGTTTTTTGCGGATTGTTTCCTGGGGAAGAAAGGGGACTGCCAAAGCACCTGCTCAACTGTTTCAAAATGGATCAATCCACTATAATCGAAATCCATTGAATTCACAGATATTGTTGGATGCAGCTGGGCTGCGATGGTATCAAGTCAGGCAATCGAAACTCACCCGGATTGCCGACAACAGGACGAGAAAATATGGCAAGGCTTGACGTCATTACAATTGGCCGTTCATCGGTGGACCTCTACGGCGCCCAGGTGGGTGGCCGCCTGGAGGATATGGTGTCCTTCAACAAATATATCGGCGGCTCGCCCACCAATATGGCGGCCGGCACGGCGCGGCTGGGGCTCAAATCGGCACTGATCACCCGGGTTGGTGACGAACATATGGGCCGCTTCATTATTGAGCAGTTGCAGCGCGAGGGGGTGGACACATCAGCTGTCGTCACCGATCAGCAAAGGCTGACGGCGCTGGTTTTGCTGGGCATCCGTGACGAAACCCAGTTTCCGTTGATTTTCTACCGCGAGAATTGCGCGGATATGGCGTTGTGTGAGGAAGATATCGATCCTGACTTCATCGCTCAATCCGGCTGCGTGACGGTGACCGGCACCCATCTTTCCCACCCACAGACGGAGGCCGCCGTTCTGAAAGCGCTGAATCTTGCGCGCGACAATGGCGCCAGAACCGCGCTGGATATCGATTACCGCCCCAATCTGTGGGGACTGGCGGGACATGGCGATGGCGAGGAACGGTTTATTGAATCCCAGGCCGTCACCGCCAAGCTGCAGTCGACGCTGCACCTGTTTGATCTGATCGTTGGGACCGAAGAAGAATTCCATATTGCAGGTGGTTCAACGGATACGCTGAAAGCCCTGCGTGCAGTTCGTCGCTGCAATCAGGCAATGCTGGTCTGCAAGCGCGGCCCGATGGGGGCTTCCGCTTTTGCTGGTGATATTCCAGACTCGTTGGATGACGGCATTACCGGTCCGGGCTTTCCAATTGAAGTGTTCAATGTTCTGGGGGCGGGGGACGGCTTCATGTCCGGCCTGCTGCGCGGCTGGCTGACCGACCAGAGCTGGGAAACCACATTGACCTGGGCCAATGCCTGTGGCGCCTTTGCCGTCTCACGCCACGGCTGCGCCCCGGCCTATCCCAGCTGGGACGAATTGCAGTGGTTCCTGGAAAACGGCTCGCAACACAAAGCCCTTCGCAAAGATATTTTGTTGGAACATGTCCACTGGGCGACAAACCGGGACAAGCAAGCCAGTCCACTGGAAATTGCTGATCTGAGGCTGTCGCAGACCGACAATCATGCGGATTTTAAGCAGGCTGGCTTCATTGGCGACTGGAGCCGCCACCGCGACCTGATGTACCGGGCGATTGACTGGACTTGCTGGATTGGCCGTTCGGCCAGTCCCGGCATGACGGATTTTCGCGAATGGCCGGTGGCCCATCGTGTGGTCTGCCCGGTGGGGGAAGCTGATGTGGCGGAGCTGGCGGCAACCTGCCGAGCTGCGCGTCTTCAGGGGCTGGAGGTGATGCTGGAACTGAACCAGGATCAGGCGGACCGGCTTGGCGACCTGCTTGAGGGTGGAATCTGGCCGGACTATTGGGTACTGCCGGCAGCCGACTTGGCAAGCCGCTGCGAATTGCTGTTGCAAAAGGACCCCTGGTGCCGCGGGGTCTATTGTACAGGTGGACTGGGGGACGAACATCCTGCAATTCTGGGAACCGTATGGGTACCTCAGGACGCCAATTAATCAATCTGATTTTCGCCGGTTATCTGACGATTATCAATCTCAAGTGAAAGGCCGCCATGTCGGATCTGCTCGTAAAACCCTCTGGAGTTTCCGGAAAAGTCATCGATATCACTCCGGAAAGTGCCAAGAGCGCTTTGGCCCCGGATTGGAACTATGTGGGCTTCGGCCTTTATCACCTGGCCCCTGGCGAAACGGCGGCTGAAAAAACCGCCAATCAGGAAGTCATCCTGGTGATTGTTGAGGGACGAGCTCAGCTGTCAGCCAATGGCGCGGAGTTTGGTGTCTGTGGTGAGCGGATGAGCGTGTTTGAAAAAACCAAACCAGCCTGCCTCTACGTGCCCAATGATGGCGAATGGCAGGCAATTGCCGAAACCAGTTGCGTCCTTGCAGTGTGCGCAGCGCCGGGAAAATCTGGCCATCCCGTACGCCTGATCAGCGGTGATGATATCGGCAGCGAAGTGCGTGGCAAGGGTGCCAATACGCGCCATATCCACCCCATTGCGATGGAACAATCCGATGTTGCCGACAGCCTTCTGGTAACCGAGGTATTCACGCCGCAGGGCAATTGGTCTTCCTATCCGCCGCACCGTCATGATGAGGACGACTATCCCCGCATGACCTATCTGGAAGAAACCTATTATCACCGCCTCAACCCGGCCCAGGGTTTTGGTTTTCAGCGGGTGTTTACCGATGACCGGTCGCTGGACGAGGCGATTGCCGTTTCTGATGGAGAAGTCGTGTTAGTGCCCAAGGGACATCACCCCTGCGGCGCGCCCTACGGCTACGACATGTATTATCTCAACGTAATGGCCGGACCGATCCGAAAGTGGCGGTTTGAGAACCATCCCGAGCACGAATGGATCGTTGAAAGAGATGCAGCCCAAAGCTGAGATTGCCGATGTAATCCACGCAAGCGTCAGCCCTGATTGAAAGCCATCCAGAAGAAGTTCAAAGAGCCGACCAGGGTGAGGACGTCGACAATCATGGCGTGGCGATCATTGGTCAGCTTGCGCAGGATTGAGCGCCCCAGATAATTTCCGGGAATGGTCATCAGGCCAACAAATACCCCAAGCATCAAAAATTGCGTATCCAGCAGGGCGGTGGTGCCAAACACGCTGACGCGGGCAACATTGGAGGTAAAGGCGATTGCGGCAAGCGTCGCCACAAAGGCCTCTTTCGTCAGCCCGAATCCCAGCATGAACGGCACCAGCAACATGCCGCCGCCGATTGATGCCCCGGAGATGAAACCATAGGAGGCTGCAACACCCATCAATGTGGAGCGGCTGGTCTTGATCTGCCGTGACCGTGCCCAGCGGCGCAGGGGAATAGACAGCAGAACCACCGTGCCGAGCAGCAAAGCAATCAGTGAAGAGCTCATTTTTCCATACAGCCAGGCGGTCAAAATAATGCAGGGCACCGCCGGGATGGCGACAAGCAGATAGGCCTGTCGGTTAAACTCTTCACGGTTGAGGAAGACACGGGACGAATGGCTGATCAGCAGTGCAACGCTCATCACCGGCACCACTGGTTTAACGCCGATGACGATAGCCAAAGCGGCGGTCATCAGGAAGCCACCGGCCACCCCGGTTGCCCCGTGAATGGCGGAAGTCAGCACCGCAATCAGGCCGACAATGATGATCGTCGTGACGCCCAGGTCTGAAAATATATCGAGCAAGATGCACCGCGGAGTGGGTTAGAGCCGGTACGGCTCCGAAGCTCCCTCCATGCTATCGGGCGCGCAACCTTGGGTCCAGCGCATCGCGCAGGCCGTCACCGATATAGTTGACGCTCAACACCGTCAGCGAGATGGCCAGTCCGGGCCAGATCACCCGCTCGGGATATTGCTGGAGATAGTCAACTGAATCGAAAAGCAGGCGCCCCCAGGTTGGGAAATCCGGTGGGAACCCCAGGCCAAGGAAGCTGAGCGCACTTTCGGTAATGATCGCATTGGCAATGCCCAAAGTGGCCGACACCATGATCGGCGACAGTACATTGGGCAGCACGTGCCGGGTGATCATCCGGCGCGGCGGCGTGCCGATGGACCGGGCGGCAAGGACAAATTCCCGTTCTTTCAGCGCCAGCACATCGCCGCGCACAATACGCGCCGTGTTCATCCAACTGGTGATGCCGATGGCTGAGACCATCAGGATGAATATGCCGCCTTCCGGACCGAACACCGAATTGAGGCTTTCGCGGAACAGCATGATGATTACCAGCAAAAGCGGCAACAGGGGCAGGGCCAGGAACAGGTCGGTCAACCGCATCAGCGGGCCGTCGAGAGATTTGAAATAGCCCGCAACGACTCCGATGAATGTGCCGAAGACCAGTGCCAGAAGCATCGCGGTAATGCCCACGGCCATGGATACCTGGCCACCAGCCATCATCCGGGCAAACATGTCGCGTCCCAATTGGTCGGTGCCAAAGGGGTGCGCCAGGCTGGGGCCGGAATTGCGGGCACGAATGTCGATATAGGTCGGATCAATCGGCCAAAGCAGCGGGCCGAGGATTACAAACAGCAGGATGAACAGGAAAAAGCCCATGCCGACCATGGCGCCCTTGTGAACCTTGAACTGATCCCAGATGTCGAGCCATTGGGTGCGGGCTGGCCGCTTCATATCGTCGATCATCGGGGCCTGGGGATTACTTGTATCAGTCATAGCGAATCCTCGGATCAAGCAGCCCGTAGAGAACGTCGGCAAGCAGATTGAACAACACGATGAGCACGGCGAACATGAAGGTCAGCGTCTGCACCGTTGGCACGTCGCCGGCCTGAATTGAGATGATCAGCAACTGGCCAAGACCGTTCACCTTAAACACCTGTTCGGTGATGATGGCGCCGCCGAAAATGGCTGGCACGCCCAGCGCGATAACGGTAATCACCGGGATCAGCGAGTTGCGCAACACATGAACCAGCACAACGACCTTTTCGCTCATGCCCTTGGCGCGGGCGGTACGGACATAATCCTGGTTGAGATTGTCGAGCATCGAGGCGCGCAGAAAGCGGCTGATCTGGGCTGTCGTCTGCAATGCCAGCACCATCACCGGCATGATCATCTGTTTGAACTGGACGACGAAACTGTCCCAGTCGCTGACTATATGGGTGGTGTCATAAATCGATGGCAGCCAGCCCAACTGCACGGAAAAGATAACAATGACCAGAACGCCGCTGAAAAACGGCGGCACGGAAAAACCGATCATTGATACGAATGTGCCGGCCTGGTCGAAGATGGAATATTGTCGGTAGGCAGAGATAATGCCGATCGGCAGGGCGATCACGATGCCGACGAGATAGGAGGTACCCACCACAGTCAGTGTCTGAGGCATGCGCTGGATAACGATATCCATCACCGGTGACCGGGTCTGGTAGGATATGATGCGCTGACCGATGTCGAAATTGGTACCGAATATCTGGTTCGACCAGTAGAGCGGTTCAGAGATCATCAATTGCTTGAGCCACAGCCCAAATTGCACGAATAGCGGTTGATTGACGCCCAGGGATTCGCGGATTTTCTCACGCACTTCCGGGGGGATCGTCAGGGGCAGGTTGGCGGTCGGATCCGACGGCGACAACTTGACCAGAAAAAAGATGACCAGGCTGATGAACAGCAAGGTCGGAATTGCCAGAAACAGGCGTCTGATAGTGTAATTCAGCATGGGGCCTCAAAGCCTTGCGGCGCAACTGGCGTCAGGATTACTCACTTGAAAGCATATGGGGCCGATGCGGATGCACCGGCCCCGAATGAGCTTACTTAGCGCGATGCCAGTCTGCGATGTTCCACAATTCTGTGTCCCAATCGGAGATTTTGACGCCACCGAGCGTATTGGCGTGAGCCGATACACCGCCACGGTGGATCAGTGGGATGATTGAATATGACTTCATCAGCATATCATTCATCTCTTTGGCCAAAGCCGCACGATCTTCCAGGGCTGCAGTGCCGCTCATCTTGTCGACGAGTGCATCATAAGCCGGATCGCAGAAGCGCTGGATGTTGGCTCCCTGCCACTGGCTCTTAGGTCCTGGAATTTCAGTACAACGCCAGTTGGCCATATAGGCTTCCGGGTCTACGCCTGAGAAGTTGTTGGTGTACATCTCAATGTCAGCATAGAACTTCTGGAATGTGTCCGGGCTGGCTGGATCACCACCGAAGAAGACCGAAGCGTCGATATTGCGAAGCTCGGTTTCAACACCAATTTCGGACCACCACTGCTTGACCAGGGCCTGAGTGTCCTGGCGTACAGCATTGGTTGATGTCTGATAGAGAACGGAAAGGCGAACGCCGTCCTTGGCGCGTACACCGTCGCCACCAACTTTCCAACCGGCATCTTCCAGCACCTTCTTGGCGCCTTCGATGTCCTGTGTCTTACAACCGTCATTGGCGGTTGAAGCATAAGCGGCAGGAGCCGGCAGAACGTTACAGGTGACCTGGCCACCTGCGCCGTATCCAACTTCAACCAGCAGAGCGCGGTCGATGGCCATGGATAGCGCCTGGCCAACAGCAGAGTCAGTCAGGAATGGATGGGCATTGTCAGTTGTTGACCGTGCATCACCCAGCGATGCGTCCGGGTTGGTCTGGTTCAAATGCAGACGCTCGACCGATGTGCCGAAAGCTGTCTGCACGGTGCCGATGCCTTTGGCTTCCATGCTGGCCAGCAGTTTTGGATCAATCTGCAGGTTCCAGGCGTAATCGAATTCACCGGTTTCCAGCACCGAACGGGCAGCTGAGGCTGCATCACCGCCACCTTTAAACAGCACTTTTGAAAATGCTGGCTTGCCGGCCTCACGATAATTCGCATTGGCGGAGAACTGGATGACGTCGTTTGGCTTGAACTGATCAACCACGAATGGGCCGGTGCCGATCGGACCGAAGTTTGCCTCTGTACATTCCGGCGCCTTGGCACCTGTGCAGTCAGCGAACTGAGCGGCCTGGATGATCGGGCTTTCAGAGCCAACCAGAGATGTATAAGGGAACGGCTTTGGACCGTTAAAAGTGATCTTGATGGTCAGGTCGTCGACGGCTTCGACATTTTTGACGCCATCAAAATAGCTGAGCTGAGCGCAACCACCGGCCGGATCTGTGCAATATTTCCAGGTGAATACAGCGTCGTTGGCGGTCAGGGCGGAACCATCGGACCACTTGACGCCTTCTTTCAGCTTCCAGGTGATCGAAGTCAGGTCGGCAGAAACGCCGCCATTTTCAACCGTTGGAATGCTGGCGGCCAGCCATGGGATCATCTTGCCGGTATTGTCAAAACGGGCCAGGGATTCAAGCACCAGGCTGGCGCTTTCAACTTCCTTCGTACCACCGGAAAGATAGGGGTTCAGTGTTGATGGGGCCTGCCAGTAAATGATTTTTACTTCGCCGTCACGGCCCCGTTCCTGGGCGGTTGCAATGCCAGTGGTCATTGCCACGGCAGCTGTCGCCATAAGTAGGGTTTTTAGTTTTCGCATTTAGGTCTCCCGTTTCTACTGGTCGTCATTGCGACCAATTAATCTTCTTGCCGACAGTTTTCCTGCCGACCGGTTTATCTGTTCGCTACTGCGCCAAATGGCAGGCAACGAACTGATCTGGTTGAAGTTCACGCCATTGTGGCGTCTCCGTAAAGCACTTTTTCTCGGCCACCGGGCATCGTGTGCAAAACACGCAGCCCTGCGGTGGGTTGCTGGGGCTTGGTACATCGCCCTTCAAAATGATCCGTTCGCGCGAGGCTTCCACATCCGGGTCTGCCACCGGCACGGCTGACAGCAGCGCCTGGGTATAGGGATGTTTGGGGTCGGAAAACAGCATTTCGCGCGGCGCCAGTTCCATGATTTTGCCCAGATACATCACTGCCACACGCTCGGCGATATGACGCACCATCGACAGGTCATGGGAAATAAACAGATAGGTGAGGCCGCGCTCTTTCTGCAGATCCTCAAGCAGGTTGACCACCTGCGCCTGGATGGAAACATCCAATGCGGCAATCGGCTCGTCACAGACAATAAAATCCGGGTCCAGCGCCAGTGCCCGGGCAATGCCGATGCGCTGTCTCTGTCCGCCGGAAAATTCGTGCGGATAGCGGTTGACGAAATCCGGGTTCATGCCGACGGAATCAAGCAGTTCGCGCACCCGTTCCTTGCGCTCCTCGCTGGTCATATTTCTATGTTCCACCAAGGGTTCGGAAATGATCGCGCCGACGGTCATGCGCGGATTGAGGCAGGCCTGAGGGTCCTGAAAGATCATCTGCATGCGCGGACGCCGGGCCCGCAATTCGGTGGGGGACAGGCCAGCAATATCCTCACCTTCAAACGAAATGACCCCGTCGGTCAGTTCGTACAGGCGCAATACCGCGCGTCCGGTGGTCGACTTGCCACAGCCGGATTCACCGACCAGTCCCAGCGTTTCACCCCGGCGAATGGCAAAGGTCACCCCGTCAACTGCCTTGACGTCCCCGACTTTTCTTCGAAACAGCCCCTTATAGATGGGGAAGTGCATTTTCAGATTGCTGACATCAACCAGCGTTTCGCCCTGGCCAGTTTTGCTTTGCACCTCTGCTTCAGTCATTGGCTTCCTCCAGCCAGCAGGCCGATTTCTGACGGTCATTAATTTTAAACAGCGGTGGATTGGCTTGCAGGCATTTGTCGATTGACTCACTGCAGCGCGGCGCGAAAGGGCAGGAGGTCAGAGCGCCCTTCAGGTTTGGCGCCTGGCCGGGAATGGAGACCAAGCGTGCTTCCCGCTCGCCTTCCTGGCGCGGCAGGGTCTGCAGCAGGGCTCTTGTATAGGGATGGCGCGGATCGGAATAGAGTTCGTCAACGGAGGCATATTCGACGATCTGACCGCCATACATGACGGCTACCCGGTCTGCGATACCGGCGACCACGCCGAGATCGTGGGTGATCCAGACAATCGCCATGCCGAGCTTCTGCCGCAGGTCCTTGACGATCTCGATGATCTGCGCCTGGACGGTTACATCAAGCGCTGTTGTCGGTTCATCGGCAATCAGCACTTTGGGGTCACAGGCCAGTGCGATGGCGATCATCACCCGCTGGCGCATGCCGCCGGAAAATTGGTGAGGAAAATCACGCAGCCGGTCTGCAGCCGAAGGAATGCCCACCAGCTCAAGCAATTCCACGGCCCGTTCCTTGGCCTGTTGCTTGTTCAGATTCATGTGAACCCGCAGGGGTTCCATGATCTGGAACCCGACAGTGAATACCGGGTTGAGCGATGTCATAGGATCTTGAAAAATAAAGCCAATATCGCCGCCGCGCACATCGCGCAACTGGTCCAGATCAAGTTTTAGCAGGTCTTTGCCATCGAACATCACGCTGCCGCCAACAATTTCAGCCGGTGGCATGGGCAGCAATTTGAGCAGCGACATCATGGTGACGCTCTTGCCGGAGCCAGATTCGCCTACAATGCCCAGCAACTCGCCGGCTTCCAGCGAAAAGCTGACATCGTTTACCGCATGAACGTTGCCGTCCTGGGTCTGAAATATGGTTTGCAGCCCCTCCACTTCCAAGACGTTTCCTGGCGCGGCGTTAGGTGATTTTTCAGCAGTGATTGAGTTGGTCCGCTTGATACTCGTACTCTTCATGAAGGGAGCCTAATACAAACTTCGCGCCGCGCAAGCGCCAAGTTTGCTAAAATTGAGACTTTTTGACAATTCATGGGTGGACTAATGGTCACACAGGCGGCTGAAAAGCCTGCGCAATAATGCGATGAAGCTGAAACAATGCCCCGCTATGCGAAGGGTTCGGCTCAGTAATCCTTTTCCAGGAATATGCCGAGACTCGATGAACCCTCAGAATCCACCGTGCCGCGGGCTGTCACATCATCGGTAATATCGAGATTGATCGTCGCCTCCTGGCTGGTTTGACCTGCCTGAACACCAACATAGACATTGTCGGTGAGATATTTACCTGCCTTCACGGCGGTTTCGCCTTCCTTGCCTTCAACAATATCGAGATCGTCGAGACCGGTACCGCGCCGCAATGAGTCGACCAGGCCAGGGCTGGATCCGCCGGTCAGTTCGGCAGCGATAGACGCCAGTTTGATGATTTGCGACGGCGTCAGTTCTTCGATTGCCCGGCCAAAAATGATCTGGGCCAGAACTTCATCCTCCGGCAGTTCCGGATTGGACGAGAAGGTGACGTTGATATCGGAGGCCGGGCCGCTGACGGTGATATAGGCAACAACATCGCCGGCCTCGGTTTGGGCAACCAGGTAGAGAACCGGATCGAGGCCACCGTCCAGGGTAATACGTCCCTCGTTGAGATCGAGCCGTTGACCCAGAATTGTCAACCGGCCACGGCGCAACTGGAAAGAGCCGGAGGGGGAGATGTTGTTGACCGGACCGGTCAGGCGAATATTGCCACCCAGCTCGGCATCCAGTCCGCGCCCGCGAATGAAAATCTGGTTGGGGGCATTGATGACCAGATTGAGGTTGAGAATGCTTGGCCGCGACGTTGGCCGTGCCTTGGGGGTGGCGCGCTCCATCCGGGCCAGTGTTTGGGCCGTGTTCTGATTGGGCTGCACATGTTCAACCTCGAGAATTTCCGCGCTGGCGGCAAAACTTTCCGGAACGGAGATTTCGGTCTTTGTCAGGGTGATCTGGCCACTCATGGTCGGGTCGGCCAAAAGCGGTCCGGTGAGTTGCAGCGCACCGTCCAGCTGGCTGGAAAATGTCTCGCCGTCGCTGTAGCGGGCACCGTTCATGGCGATCTTGAGGTCAGCCGGAAATTGCTGAGAAAGGCCGACCGAACCAGTGACCCGAATATTACCACCGTTCGACAGGCTGGCATTGCTGCGCGTGATGGTCACACGGTTGTTTTCAATCCCCGCAAGCAGGCCGATATTGCTCAACCGAAGATTGGACAGGGGATCGACCAGACTGCCGTTTTCGACTGTTACCAGACCCCGCGGTTTTGGCGACTGAAGACTGCCGGCCAGGTTGAGGTTGAACCGGGCACTGCCGGACAATGTGGAGCCACGGCTGGCCAATGCAAATTGTCCAAGCGACAGGGGGGCTGTGCCTTCAAGCTGCAGGTTCAGTCCGTTGCCCTGCAGGGGAATTGTGCCCTTGCCGGTGATCTTGATATTCTGGCTGTTGCGGGCGCTCAGGGAGTCGAGTTCGACCCGTTGGTTTTGAAAACGTCCCGCTGCAGCCAGTTGCAGATTGGCAATGCCGGCGCTGGTCAGTTGTTGCACGCCAATGCCGGCACCGTTCAAACGATAGGTTATCTGAGGGTTTTGTGCGCTGCCGCCAATCGTTATTTGGCCGGACAGACTGCCCCTAGCCCCCAGATCCGGCTGCACGGCATTGGCAATTTGCAGCGGCAGGTTCTGCAGGCCGATCTGCAGGTTGAGATTATCGCCTGCGGAGCCGGCAATCGAAACGCGCCCTTTGCCGACGGCCAATTGGGTTTTGGCAATGGAAATCGCCCCGCCCTTTGGCAGCCGGATATTTGTCGGGGAGAGCAGGCGGAGGGCGGCAAGTTTGGAATCGGCGTTGAGCGTCTTGATCGAGACCGTGGCCTGTTGCGGATCATAGGTGACGGAACCTGTCGATTTGACGGAGGTATCGAACTTTGAAAGCCGGGCGGCCAGCTGATAGGTGCTGGTATTGCCAGTGGTGCCGATTTTGGCGGAGATTGTCGGTATGTTGGTGCTGGAGATCGCCAGATCACGACCGTCAAGCGTGGCACCAATTTTCGGTTGGCCAAACAGGTCAACGACGCTGCCCACCAGATCAAGGGTGCGGGCGCGATAGGTGTCAAAGCGGAACTGACGGGCTTTCAATCTGGTGCTCAGTGATTGCAGGCCATCGGTGTTCAGAAATTCAACCGAGCCCTCAACCTGGCCTGCTGCATCCACCAGGGCAAGCGCTGCAATGTCGCTGATATCGGTACTGGAGATGTCCGCCTTGCCCGTGACGGCGGCGGCGCCGCCGCCGCTGCGGCCGCCGCCGCTCAGATCAAGGCGGATGCGGGTGGCGCCGACTTCGGCGATGAAATTGCTGACGGCAAAATCCTGGCTGCCGTCGGGGGATGCCAGGGAGACGTCAAGGCGGCCATCCAGCGAGACGGGTTTGGCGTTGAGCCGCCCCTTGCCGGACAGGTCCCCGCCAAGCCGATCCTTGGCCAGTTCTCCATCATAGCGGGCCACCAGATTTTCAACCCTGCGATTCTGCAATCTGCCCGATGGCAGGTTGATTTCGGCCGTCAGCTTGTGGCGGTCGCCTTCACCGCGGGCCGAAAGATTGACGGTGAGCAATCCACGTGCCTGCTCAGACAGGGCCGCCAGATCATGGATTTTGCCCACTGCCTGAAGGTCACTGAAATCGCTGGCGAAACGGCCATTGAGATTGGCGTGGAATTGGGCATTGCCGAGACGCAGACGTTCAAACCCAATGCCACCTTCGCCGCGTTTGATCTGACCGGACAGCAAAACATCGCTTTGCAGCAAGCCATCAAGCGGCTCCGAGCCAAGGCGGATATTGCGGGCGGTGCCTTGCAGATTGAAATCAAACCCGCCGCTCAGCAGGTCGGTTTCGCCATCTATGCTCAGATCAGCCTGACCCGCCAGTGGCCGTTGAGCGATGCCGGAAAAGGCGGCCAGGCGATGCAGGGTGAGTTGGGTGACGCCCTTATAGAGCAGGCCAGTCAACTTGCCCGACGTGCTCAGGTCGAGGGCGGGAGCTGAAAATTTAAACTGTTTGAATGTGACCGGCTGGCCGGATTGCCAAAATCCGCTGCCTTGCAGTTCGGCCTTGGTGCCAACGGCTTCGGCCACCTGTGGGTCGTCTATGGCGATGCCGTCCAACTGGCCACGGGTTGCAAAGGTGAATTGCCGGGCGGCGGGGTCATTGGCATTGATCACCATGCCCGACGCCACCAGGGTGCTGTTTTCAACCGACAGACCCGGCTGCTCCATGCCCTCGGCAACCAGGCTGGCGGTCCAACCGCCCTGGCGCTCTACGTCATAGTCAATGTTCAGCTGCATGGCGCGCAGCAATGTGTCACCCCCGGCAATTGGCAGACGGACCTTTTCAGCCTGAGCCGGCAATACCGACATGGCCACCTGAACGGCGCCCAAAAAACCATCGGCCAAAATCCTGGCCCGGCCATCGAGATCAAGATTGCCGGTCTTGATGGCGAAGGATGAAATGTCGATTTCACCATTGTTGCGCAACAGCGCGGCAGCACGGATCTGGCTGTTGGTGCCAAAAAAGGCCCGATGCTGTTGGGGCAGTATCGAAGCCAGCGGACCGGCAAGTCCGACGCTGACTGCCTGGCCGTCAGGTGCTTCCGACAGTTTCAGATCGCCTCTCAGGATCGACCGCTGTTCGACATCAAAAGCAAGCTTCATGTCGAAATCGGCAATTGGTCCGTCACCGGCAATTTCCAGCGAGACGGGGGGGCGGTTTTCAATGTTGAGCAGATTAACAAACAGCCCGTCCTCGGGCTCGTTGAGCCGCGCGGCCAGTTTCAACCATTGCTTTTGCGAACTGTAATCACCGACAAGGCTGAGCGATCCACCGGACCCATCGAGCCGCTGCATCGTCACATCAACATCCAGCAAGCCGCTTTCCAGCGCCAGTTTGCCATTGAAATCCACCCGCGAGGCCAGGCCGAAGACCGATTGATCGATGTCGATCGTGTCGATGGCGATCTTTTCCAGCAGGATAGAGACGGGAAGGTCGGGCAGGGCAAAGGGCTTGGTTTCTGCCAACGGGGCTGAATCATCGGGCAGCGGCAGGCGGGTGACGACGATGGATTCCGCCGAAAGGCTTTCCACATCGACCTGACCCAACAGCAACGAGGCCCGTTTCCAGATCAGGCGCGGCTTGTTGATGGTCAGCCAGACACCTTCGCGGTCGGCCAGGGTAATGGAATTCAGCGACACGTCGGACGACAATGTGCCTTCCAGGCCGTTCAGGCGGATGCGAAAATTGTCGGTTGAAATCTGCTCTTCAACGAATTTCAGCAGGGCTGATTTTTCGGCCTCTTCCTGCGCCAGTGTGGCGCTGGTGAAGGAGGATAAAACCAGCAGGAGAAGAGCAAAGACAAGTCTGACACAGACCGAATTTCTGCAAAAATTGCCCATTAAAATGCCTGGCCAAGACCGGCATAAATTGCAAAATCAGAATCTCCGGTGGTTTTGTTCAACGGGAATGCCACATCAAGTCGAATCGGACCAAGGCTTGTATAATAACGTATGCCGGCGCCAACGCCGAGATAGAGATCTTCTGAAAAGTCGACAATGCTGTCCGGACCAACCGTGCCTGCGTCAACAAAGGCGACAGCGCCGAAATTTCCCATAATCCGCTGGCGCAGCTCCAGCGACGACTCCAGCAGCGACTTGCCGGCCGTCTCATTGCCCATGGCGTTGATCACACCGATGCTCTTGTAGTCGAAACCACGTACAGAACTGCCACCACCGGCGTTGAACAGAAAGCTGGGGGCCGAGCTTGCAATGTCTTCACCAACAACAGAGCCGACTTTGACGCGGCCGGCGAGAATTGTGCGGGCCTTGGCGTCGACCGCATGATAGGCCCGGGTTTCGGCCTCAAAGCGGGCGCCGGGATTGGAATACTGGAACTCGTAGAAGGGTTTGACATTTGCCCGTGCATAAAAGCCGCTGGTCGGGTTCAGCTTGTTGTCGCGACCGTCATAGAGCGCATCGCCCTCCAGCCCGACAGTGGTAAAGTCGCGCTCACCAAAACTGTCGTTGAACCGGCTGACCTCGGTGAAGATTCCGCCAGACAGGGTCACTTCATCAGACCGGTAATTGATCAGCCTGGCTGCCCCGCCAAAGCCGGATTCTTCATATGAATCGTTATATTCATGCTTGGCATAGGCGTTGAGAACGAGATCGGTGTCGGGGTTGTAAACGCCCGGCTTGGTGAATTCACCGGCCAGGGAATAATCATATTTGTCGATATCATCTGACGCGCCAATGCCGCTGAACTTGGCATCAAGCCGCAGCCGCTCGGCCTTGCCGAAGAGATTGCGATGCAGCCAATAGGCTTCGACGCCGGCCCCATCAACGCTTGACAGGGACGCGCCAAGTCCGATGCGTCGCAGGGCACGTTCCTTGACCATCAATTGCACCGGCAGCAGGCCATCGCGGGAGACCGTCTTGGCTTCCTCAACCTTGCGGGTGGTAAATACCCCGAGCCGGTCGAGGCGCTTATAGGCCTTTTTGATTTCGTCGGGATCGTATTCCTGTCCCGGCTGCAACCCAGTTATATAGGCGACGAATTCCGGGTCCATATGCTCGGTGCCCTGTACCGTCAGTTCGCCAAATTCAGCCTTCGGGCCGGATCGAAACTCAAGCGTGACGTTCAACTGATTGGCCGGGTGATTGGCAATGGCTTTCTTGTTGACCAGAGCAGCCAGGGGAAAGCCCTGCTGGCGCCATGCTTCAATCGACAGATCGGTGGCGCGCTTAACCACACCAGCGCGCGCCAGTTTTCCTGTTTCAAAACCAGCTTCTTCGGGGGTCTCCACCTGATCAGCCGGGTCAAATGTCTCCGGCGCCCGATTGATAATCGAAGTCTGGCCCAGTAGATAGGAAGCGCCAGGGCTGACGCTGACACGCAGGCTGGACCGGTTGGGCAATTCGGTACCGGTCTCCAGATCGCTGACTTCGCGGCCATTCAGCTGGATGGAAATCTCCCCGGCATAGCGGCCTGAATTGTAGAGCGCAGCCAATATCCGGCGATAGTCACCCTTGGCGCGGGCGATCAGGCCAGCGGACCCGCCGACCGGCTTTTCCCTGCCGCGCCACAATTCTGACGCTGCCCGGATGGAATTGCCGATTTCTTCCGGTGTCGAAGGATCAAGATCGAGTTCAACGTCGTAGAAGCGCGGATCAATCAGGTCGGTCTGCTGATCCTCCTCACAGGGTTCAATCAGACACTTGCCGAATAATTCCAGGGCGTGGGCCGGACCGATTGCCAGGGGCGATACCGTTGAACAGGCCAAAATCGCCATGGTTGCAACGCAACCCAATCTGGACAATTTACTCGACAACTCAGTGCCCACTTTCTGGCTGATCCACAATTACCCGGTGCCGCTCAAGTCACGACCGGTATTCATCAGGCTATTATAGTTAGTTAAGGTTAAAAAGCCTCTCGCCGGGGGAAATCTGCCACTTATCATTAACAAAGCATGAACAGGTGTGACCGCTCGGCATTAGAACGAGAAATAGGTGTTGTTTCAGCGGATTACAACATTGGCGCCTTCAAGGATACTGTTCCGTTTGCAGCGTGGGTAACGAAAGGTAAGCCAGTCCTGCGCAACATGATTGGTTAATATTGCCAGTTACCTGTGTCGCAATTGTGGAGCCGCCGATATCCATATGCGGTGGGCGGCCTATTTTCATTGGTGGAAGCCGTGCGCAGATAAACCTCCCACAGGCCAGCTTGGTGGTTGACAATGAGCCAATGGCGGGGGCATTTACTTACCATGTTAAGTTTCTCGATCATGTCGGCCCTTTGATGTTAAATCGCGGCAAGGCCCTGGTGTTGGATTTTGGCGGCGTGGTGACCCGCACATTGTTTGAAACCCATGATCTGAGCGAGCAGGCGCTTGGCCTGCCGGCGGGCTCGCTGACCTGGCGCGGGCCGTTTGATCCGGCCAGTGATCCGCTGTGGCAGTCCATGCAGGCCGATGAAATCAGCGAACGCGATTATTGGCACCAGCGCACGCGCGAAGTGGCACAGCTGGTAGGCGAGGACTGGACCGTCATGTCGGATTTCGTCAAGGCGGCGCGCGGCGCTGACCCCGAACCGGTGATGCGTCCGCAAGCCCTGGCGGCGATAGAGCGGGTAGGCAAGGCGGGTGGCAAACTGGCCATTTTATCGAATGAGCTTGATCTGTTTTATGGGGCGGACTTTCGCGACAAATTGCCCTTCATGAAACATTTCGACGTGATTATTGATGCCACCTATACCGAGATTTTAAAGCCCGATCCGCGCGCCTATGCGGCCTGTTGCGAGGCTTTGCAGCTGGCGCCGCAGGACTGCGTCTTTGTCGATGACCAGATGCGCAATATTCGCGGCGGTGAGGCCTTTGGCATGCAATGTGTGCACTTTGATGTATTGAATCCGAAAAACAGCTACACTGAGGCCCTGCAATTGCTCGGTCTGGTTGATGATGAACAGGGAACACGGTGATGAAAGATTCCAATTATCTGAAGGAAATGAATGCCCGCCATATGTGGCATCCCATGACCCATCCTGCCGACAGCCTGCAGAATCCACCGACCATTATCACCGGCGCCAGTGGTGTGCGGATCAGCGACGTTGATGGCCATGAAGTTATCGATGCGGTGGGTGGATTGTGGAATGTCAATCTGGGCTTTTCCTGCGAACCGGTCAAAAAGGCCATCGCCGATCAGCTCGATATTCTGCCCTATTATTCAACCTTTCGCGGCACCTCCAACAATGCAGTGATTGAACTGTCGGATATGCTGCGGCAGTTTTTCGCCCCCGATGGTTTGACCCGGGCGTTCTTTACGTCCGGCGGGTCGGACAGTGTTGAGACGGCGCTTCGTCTGGCGCGGCAATATCACAAGATTCGCGGCGAGAGTGGGCGGACCAAATTCATCAGTCTGAAGAAAGGCTATCACGGCACCCATATGGGTGGCGCCAGCGTCAACGGCAATGCCAATTTCCGCAATGCCTATGAACCGCTGCTGCCGGGCTGTTTTCACATTCCCGCCCCCTATACCTATCGCAATCCTTTCAACGAAACCGACCCGGCGAAGCTGGCGCAATTGTGCCTGGCGGCACTGCAGGATGAGATTGCCTTTCAGGGTGCCAATACGATTGCCGCCTTTGTCATGGAGCCGGTGCTCGGGGCAGGGGGTGTGATACCGCCCCATGAAAGCTTCATGCCGGGGGTGCGCAAGATATGTTCCGACAATGGTATCCTGCTGATCGCCGATGAGGTGATCACCGCCTATGGCCGCACCGGATCGTGGACCGGCTCGCGCCACTGGGGCGTGCAGCCGGATTTCTGTTGCACGGCAAAGGCAATTACCAATGGCTATTTCCCGTTTGGCGCGGTGATGATCGCCGATCATGTGGCGACGGTTTTTGAAGAGGATCAGTCCGGCACCGCCAATATCGGCCATGGCTATACCTATTCCGGCCATCCGGTGGGGGCGGCGGCGGCGATTGCCTGTCTGCAGGAAACCGAGCGGCTGAAAGTCAATGAAAATGCCGCAGCGCGCGGCGCGGAACTGTTTGCCGGTGTTCAGGAACTGCATGCCAGGCATGAAATCGTCGGCGATGTGCGCGGCGGTGAAGGCCTGATGACGGCGCTGGAACTGGTGTCGGACCGGCAGAGCAAGGCACCGATCGACAAGGCAATTGCCGGCAAAGTTCAGGAGCTCGCCTATCGGGCCGGCGTGATGGTGCGGATTTCCGGCCCCAACATCATCCTGTCGCCGCCGCTGGTGCTGAGCAAGGCGGAAGCGGCGCAAATCATTTCAACGCTGGACGAAGCGCTGACAGGAGCCGTGGCGGCGAGGTAGCAACGCTAGATTAACCAAGGACATTTCATGAATCCGCTGCGCGGCATTGTGCTGAAAATCATATCCGTATCGATCTTCGTTCTGATGGCCACCTGCATCAAGGCGGCGGCGGTGCATGTGCCGCCCGGGGAGACAGTCTTCTTCCGTTCGCTGTTTGCCGTGCCGGTGATCCTGATCTGGTTGGTCTGGCAGCATGATCTGGCCCACGGGTTGGAAACAAAGAATTTCATGGGACATGTGTGGCGCGGGCTGGTGGGCACCACGGCGATGGGGCTGGGTTTTACCGCGCTTGGCCTGTTACCACTGCCGGAAGTGACAGCGCTGGGCTATGCCGCGCCGGTGCTGACGGTTATTTTTGCAGCGATGTTTCTGGGTGAACCGGTGCGCATCTTTCGCCTGTCGGCGGTGGCGCTGGGGCTGGTCGGTGTGGTGATCATCCTGTCGCCAAGGCTGACGGTGCTGAGCGTTGAAGCTGCCGACAAGATGGAAGCGGTTGGCGCTCTGCTGATGCTGATGGGTGCCGTATTCATGGCGCTGGCCCAGGTTTTTGTGCGGCGGCTCGTGGGCACGGAAAGCACCGCTGCCATCGTGTTTTATTTCTCCATTACAGCGACCTTGCTGTCGCTGCTGACCATTCCATTCGGCTGGGTCATCCCCACCTGGCAGGAGACGGCACTACTGGTTGCCGCCGGATTGCTCGGCGGCATCGGGCAAATCCTGCTGACCACGTCGTACCGCTTTGCCGACACCTCGGTGATCGCGCCGTTTGAATATACCTCAATCCTGCTGGCGGTGATCATCGGCTACACGGTGTTCGGCGAAGTGCCGACGATGACGGTGATTGCCGGGGTCTGCCTGGTCATCGGCGCCGGTCTGATCATCATCTACCGCGAACGCCAACTGGGCCTGGAACGGGCCCAGCAGCGCAAGGTGATGACCCCGCAGGGGTGAGGCGGCGAGGCGGCGGCCGGCGGGGGATTGTAACGAGACGGAAATGGTGACCCCATCTTATGATCGGAGCTGGGGCAAAAATAGAATAGAGAACATTTATCTTCGCATGGCCGCCCCTGGCCATGACCATCGCGATGATAGTCTTAAATCATAGACAATAATTCCTCACGGCAAATCCTGCCTTTCGCCTTAACAGTTAAAAGACCCGCTCATCTTCCGGCAAGTAACAGATATCAGGATCCAGACCATTTGATGTCACCGTTCCCACCTCGACCTCCTCCCCATTGAGAAAGAAGGTGTTTCCAACATAAGTGCAATAGTAATTTGCGGGGGTATATTGCCTGACTATTCCTTCCTGAAAGAGATAATCGCCCTGTCTATTGCTCAATCCATTTTTCTCAAATGTGACATCGACGGCGTAAATCGTGGCTCCCTTGCTCAAAATCCCATATCCATCATTTCCATATATTTCCACGTTGGTTAAAACGATTTCAACGGGCCCATCGTTAATCTTGACCTTCCCTGGATTTGGCGGCTCGTCGGCAAATCCGTTGATCGCCTCCACCGTAATGCCATGTTGGGTATTCTCAGCGAGCACGCTGTTGGTGAGGTCCAGATAGGCGCCCCAAAGGATAATCCCGCTTTTTCGATTATCGATACTGAAAAAGCGATTGCCATCGATCCTGGCGGCGTCCGTGGGGTTTACGCCGCCACTTGCGCTGAGACCGAAGCTATTTCCTGTCGACAGGACATTATACATATTGAGGTAGGACGCCTTGGCGACAAAGATTCCATGGTATCTACTATCCCAAACCTGACTACTTGTCAGATAGAGACTCGACCCTCCTTCTATGCGAATCCCCGCCCACGCACTGTTCCATGAGATGTAGTTGTCAGCATAGACTGTCGCCCCTTGCTGGATATAGAGATTATGCTTGCCATTTTCCTCGGCAAATAACGGCCTGTGCGCGATGACGTGATTCAGATACCGATTGCCGGTGCCGACAATATGAATCGGATAGTTGTCGATATCTGTCCCATCGATCACCAGCCCTACGAGATGCGTCCCCGCTTCCATTGCTATCGCCCCGTGAAAGCCCACCCGGGCGCCCTCTTCGCGCCAACTGCTCAAGCCGTCTCCCAAATAGCGGCTGTTAAAACGGAAAGGCACATCAAAGCCGGTGCTGGCGAGCGTGAAATTTTCCGGCAGAGTGAACGCACCCGTGTCGTGCATATGCACCATGTCGATATAGGGGCCCTCTTCATCGCCCCTCTCTTCCGCGAGATCGGGATCACCGTGGAAGTAGATCAGCCGCGTGGTGTCAGGATCTTCCAGATACGCGGCTAACTCGTCGGCGCTGTAGACATCGACCACCTCATCATATTGCACACCATCGAGATTGAGAGCAGGAGCCAGTTCAGTGGGCACTGTTCGTTCGGCGACCGTCACATGCTGACGCACGACCGGGGTCACCATGCGGCGATCCAACTGATCAAGCGTGGAAGCATCGGCCAGTGCCACAATTCCGGCGTCAGGGGTCAACCCAACCGGAATGCCCAATGGAAGCCGCAATTGCATGCGCGCCGATACGTCTGTGCCGTTTTCCTCATCATGGCGCCCCTGAACGCCCAGGGACAAACGCGAACCGGCACCGGCAAATGCCAGATCGTTGAAACCAACTTCCAGGCGACCGGTAACCCCCAACAGGCCGTCGAATTCATCATCATCGGGATAATTGTAGCCACCGATATGACCCCACAGATCGGCTGAACCTTTAAACAAGCTGTTTTGATGACCGGAAAACAGATTGTCAGTCGATGCAAGGCGGCCGCCAAATTCGACGTCAAACCCCTTCATCGCCTTTTCCTGCTGGACGTTGTTTATCTCCACGAATAACTGGTCATCAAGCCTGACAGCCTCGATCCTGGCATTGCGGCCATCGGTGGCCACATCATCTTCCGGCAGGTAGGCGTTAAATCGCAGGTCCCAGTGTTCCTGCAAAATCTCGACGCCGAACGATCTTTGTTCATATTCGTTGCCATCGGGGGACTCGTGATTGTCGTAAAAACCATAGGCTCCGATTATCCAGTCATCGGCGCGATGGCGCAGGCCGAACCCGGCGCTGAAGCCCAAAAAGCCCTCTTCATCGACATTGCTGCGCAGATTGAGATAGGACAGCGTATTCGGGTTCTGCAGCAGCGGAGCAAACAGATCCGTCCGCTGCACCGTACCATCGGCGCCGGGAAAGCCGAGCACGTCGATATAGCCGGTCCATTTGGGAGGCGATTCAGTGGCTTGGGCCTGCATTGGTGCCAATCCGGCAAGAACCAAAATTGCGGCGGAAATTTTCGTCGATAGTTCCATTGCAGGCACACTTCTATTCTGTGCCCAAGTGCCCGTTGGATGATTGATACAGCAATGCAGGAATGAGTAGAACTGCAGGAATATATATATTGGCAGGCAACTTGAAGCGTATCAGGCAGGCAGCGCGATGGAGATGGCCTGGACGCGATCCGATCAACGATACGCATTGTCGAAAGCGCGATTGGCTTTCCCATCAGCGACCCGAGACGAGGCGCTCATTTATGCAACACTATTGTCCATTTTGTACAAGCCCCACATTTGCGCGGTTTTCCCGGCCTATCAGAGGGTGAAAAATTGATGACTGTTCAAATGTGTCTTACTAACGTATTGTAATATATAAGTAAAATAACATGTAACAAAATGGACAATTGTGTTTCACTGGTTCAGCGAACCTATTCCGCTTCCATAAAAGGCGGCGTAGATACGTAAATTTGTAGAGTTATTTTGATGCAGGAAATTGTGCAGGATTCGCGCCCGCAAATGCGTCTTTACGACGGACGTAATCAGCGGCTTTACATCAATGCTCACGAGCGAAAGCGGTTCCTCAGTGCGGCTCACAATGCGGACCAAACAATCGGTAATTTTGCCCTCACTTTGCTCTATTCCGGATGCCGCCTTTCCGAGGCTTTGGCGCTGACCTTTGCCGATCTGAATGAGCATGGTCGGTTGCTTTCAATCCGGTCATTGAAAAAGAGGAAACGCCATGAAATGCGCGAAGTTCCGATTCCGTTGAAACTTGCCTTCGACCTTTCAGAAATGCGCGATCAACTCCAGGCGAGCAATGAGTGCAGCGCCGCCGGCGCCGGCGCCGGCGCCGGTGGCAATGGTCTTTGGTCACCTGATGGGCGTCGACCCAGCCGCATTACCGGCTATCGCTGGATCAAGGGCGTGATGGCGCAAGCAGGTATTGAAGGCGCACAGGCCAGCCCCAAGGGCCTGCGACATGGTTATGGGGTCCATGCCATCTGTTCCGGTGTGCAGTTGAATATGTTGCGAAAATGGATGGGGCACGCATCGCTCAGCACCACGGCCATTTATGCCAATGCGGTGGGCAAGGAAGAACTGGCAATCGCCGATCGAATGTGGTGGGAGCAGACGGTCAATTTTGAACCGCAAGGCTCCGCACACCAGCAATTTGACCATGTTCGTTGATTGTCGGTCTGCTCGAAAATGTCGGTCAGCGTAGGACTTTTAATTATGCAGGCTAACGGAGCCTGAAATTGCACTTCATTCGATACCCGCTCGCTGGCCCAAATTCGTTGCGGTTGCTGAATGGCCTTTAGGATTGGTCAGCACCGGGCGACGGGCCCAGGAGACAGGCAGGCCAATCATTTTATCTTCGGCAGGATCTTTTTGAATGCCGGCGTGCCGGCTTTGCCCAACCACTCAAACACCACCATTTCGCTGGTTACAATGCCGACGCCCGCCGCGTTGAGCCGTTGCAGGCAGGCCTGCTCGCTGTCCGCGGTGCGTGAGGCTGTCGCGTCGGAGGCAACGAATACTTCATAGCCCGCTTCCAACAGGCTGGCGGCGGTCTGCACCACGCATATATGTGCCTCCATGCCCGCCAGCACCACCTGATTGCGGCCAAGGCCCATCAGGTGGTCGGCAAATTTGGGGTCTTCCATGCAGGAAAAATGGATCTTTTCAAATACCGGACTGTCGCCTGCGGGACCCGCAATATCGGCCATGGTGGGGCCGAGACCTTTTGGATATTGTTCCGTCAGCAGGACCGGAATATCCAGTTCACGGGCGGTTTCAATCAACAGGGCAGCATTGCGCAAAGTGCGAGCAGGGGCCAGCATGGCGGGCACCAGACGCTGCTGCATGTCGATGACGACCAGAATGGAGTCCTTGGATCTTATCAGCATGGATTTTCCCACTGCGGCGCGGTTTAACGGTTCGGAAAGGTGAATATCTGGTATACCACAAACACTTAGTTTATCCAATTTCATCCCCTCGCACCCACCTAATATATTGTAATATCGGTATTAAATTATCTTTATTCACCGGATTCATATCGTGACGTTAGTGGTTGACGCTGTCGTTTCTGGATGTATGGTATACCACACTTCAGGTGACAGAAGCTGATCCGGCAGATCAGCCGGGCTTGAAGGGGATCAATCTGGTGCAGGGTTTCGAGGAGGCGGTGACAATATGACAATCGGTGATCAGCTGTCTCCCATCGATATCAATTTCACCCTCAAGGACCACACCTATGACGTGTTGCGGTCCGCCATCCTGAACATGAACATTTATGAGGAAGGCACCAATTTGCGGCTCGACGAGCGGCAACTCGCGGATCAGCTTGGCATCTCCCGCACGCCGATTCGCGAGGCCCTGGCGCGTCTGGCCCAGGACGGGCTGGTACAGATCGTGCCGCGCAAGGGCGTCTTCATCCAGCGCAAGTCGATGGACGAAATTCTTGAGATGATCGTCACCTGGGCGGCGCTGGAAAGCATGGCCGCCCGGCTGGCGACGGAACATGCCAGTGCCAAAGACCTGCGCAATCTGCGCAAATTCGCCATGAAACATTCCGTCCACGCGGCGCGGGCCGAGTTTGAGGAATATTCAGAGGCCAATATCGAATTTCACCAATGCATCTTGGACCTGTCGGGCTGTTCCCTGTTGAAAACAACCGCCGACAGCCTGTTCCAGCATATGCATGCCGTGCGCCGCCGGGCGATGGGGGAGGCCGACCGGGCCACTAAGTCGGTGGTCGATCATATGGAAATTATTGAAGCACTGGAGGCCCGCGATGCCGATCTCGCCGGTCGCCTGGTGCGCGAGCACACAATGAAACTTCACGCGCATGTTCGGGCAACCTGGGTGCGCATTGAATCAATGAACCAACCGCGGGGTGGTGCCGTCTGACCGACAGCATCGTCCTCGTAGGAGAATAATTAATGACGAATACAAGCGAAGGTGGGTCGGCTCAGATCGATGGTTTCCACCTGTTGATTGAAGCGCTGAAGCTCAACGATATTGAAAATATCTATGGCGTGCCGGGCATTCCGATCACCGATCTGGGTCGGATGATGCAGGAAGAGGGCATGCGGGTCCTGTCATTCCGCCACGAGCAGAATGCCGGCAACGCAGCAGCCATTGCCGGTTTCCTGACAAAAAAGCCCGGCGTCTGTCTCACCGTGTCTGCACCGGGATTTCTGAACGGCCTGACGGCGCTGGCTCATGCGACGACCAATTGCTGGCCGATGATTTTGATTTCCGGGTCCTCGGAGCGCGAAATCGTTGACCTGATGCAGGGTGATTATGAGGAAATGGACCAATTGGCCATTGCCAAGCCCCTGTGCAAGGCGGCCTATCGTGTTCTGCACGCAGAAGATATCGGAATTGCGGTGGCCCGGGCCATCCGCGCGGCGGTCTCCGGCCGTCCTGGTGGTGTTTATCTCGACATTCCCGGTGCCCTTCTGGGCCAGGTGATAGACGAGATTGAAGGAGCCAAGTCGCTGGTCAAAATTATCGACCCGGCGCCTGCGCAGCTTCCAGCGCCCGAGGCAGCCTCTCGGGCGTTGGAAGTCATCAAGAGCGCCAAAAAGCCGCTGATCATTCTGGGCAAGGGCGCCGCCTATGCCCAGGCCGATGAGGTGGTTAAGGAATTCGTTGAAAAAAGCGGTATTCCCTATCTGCCGATGAGCATGGCAAAGGGCCTGCTGCCGGATGGTCATCCGCAGTCGGCCGGGGCCGCACGGTCGCTGGTATTGAAGGAATCCGACGTCGTTATCATGGTCGGTGCACGGCTCAACTGGCTGTTGTCCCACGGCAAGGGCAGGAGTTGGGGTGAGCCTCACAGCACCCGTTTCGTGCAAATCGACATCGAACCAAGGGAAATGGATTCCAACGTCGAGATCGCTGCCCCCCTGGTAGGCGATATTGAATCCTGCCTGTCGGCGCTGATTGACGGCATGGGGGATGACTTCCCGCAACCGCCTTCCGAATGGATCGACGCGGTGCGAGAAAAGCGCGATTCCAACGTCGCCCGCATGGCCCCGACCCTGCAGAACAATGCCTCGCCGATGAACTATGCGGGTGCCCTTGGTGCCATCAAGCGGGTCATCGACAAGAAACCCGAGACCATGTTTGTCAACGAGGGAGCAAATACGCTCGACTTTGCCCGCTCAATGGTCGACATGCACCGCCCACGCAAGCGACTGGATGTGGGCACCTGGGGTGTCATGGGTGTTGGCATGGGAACGGCCATTGCCGCCGCCGTTGAAACCGGCCTTCCGGTACTGGCGGTCGAAGGGGATTCAGCCTTTGGATTCTCCGGCATGGAGGTGGAAACCATCTGCCGCTACAAATTGCCGATCTGCGTGGTGGTGTTCAACAATAACGGCATTTATCGCGGCACCGATGAAAACCGTTCCGGCGGTTCTGATCCGGCACCGACCGTCTTCGTTGAAGACAGCCGTTATGACATGATGATGCAGGCCTTTGGCGGCGACGGGGTCTATGCGACCAATCCCGATGAATTGCAGCGGGCGGTCACCGAGGCGCTGGAATCCGGTAAGCCGACCTTGGTCAATGCGGTGATTGATCCGAAGGCCGGCAAGGAAAGCGGCAATATCGGCAATCTCAACCCAACCAGTGACGTCGCCGGAGGAATGAGCGACGAAGCGCTTGATATTTTGAAGAAAAAGGCAGCCCAATGAAAGCTCTAGAAGGAATTAAGGTCCTCGATTTCACCCATGTTCAGTCGGGCCCGACCTGTACCCAATTGCTCGGTTGGTTTGGTGCTGATGTCATAAAGGTGGAGCGTCCCGGAGTTGGCGACGCAACCCGCAAACAGCTGATCGATGTGCCCGGAGCCGACAGTCTCTATTTCACCATGCTGAACCACAACAAGCGGTCGATCGAGCTGAATTCCAAGAATGAGACCGGCAAGGAAGTCCTCACCCGATTGATCGAAGAATGCGATGTGCTGGTGGAAAACTTCGCCCCCGGCGCACTCGACCGTATGGGCTTTTCCTGGGAGCGTATCCAGGAGATCAATCCGCGCATCATCATGGCGTCGATCAAGGGTTTCGGCCCGGGCAAATATCAGGACTGCAAGGTCTATGAGAATGTCGCCCAATGTGCCGGTGGCTCGGCCTCGACAACCGGTTTCCGCGATGGTCCACCGCTGGTGACCGGCGCTCAGATTGGCGATTCCGGCACCGGCCTGCATCTCTGCCTGGGCATTGTTACAGCCCTGTTCCAGCGTGAGAAATCTGGCCGCGGTCAGAAGGTTTCCTGTGCCATGCAGGACAGTGTTCTCAATCTGGCGCGGGTGAAACTGCGCGACCAGCAGCGACTTGAGGCCGGTCCCCTGAAGGAATATTCGCAATTTGGAGAAGGTATTCCCTTTGGCGATGCCACGCCGCGCGCCGGCAATGATTCCGGTGGCGGTCAGCCGGGCCGAATTCTGAAATGCAAGGGCTGGGAGCAGGATCCCAACGCCTATACCTATTTCATCATCCAGGCGGCCGTCTGGGAGAAGGTCTGCGACGTCATCGGCAAGCCTGAATGGAAGACCCAGGAAGGCTATGCCAAGCCACCAGAACGCCTCGACAAGCTCAACGAGATTTTTGAGACCATCGAGCAGTGGACGATGACCAAGAGCAAGTTCGAGGTGATGGATATCTGCAACCCCCATGACATTCCGGTCGGGCCGATCCTGTCGATGAAGGAAATCTCTGAAGATGAGGGTCTGTTTGAAACCGGCACCATGGTCAAGGTCGACCATCCCGAACGCGGCGCCTATCTGAGCGTCGGCTGCCCGATCAAACTGTCCGACAGTGACGTGGAAGTGACCCGTTCGCCCCTGCTTGGCGAACATACAAGTGAAATCCTGTCCGATGTGCTTGGCTATTCCGGCGACGACCTCGACCGGGTAATCGGCTCCGGCGCGGTGGGTGATGTGAAGGCGGAGGCGGCTGAGTAACCGGATGTCGTTTCAGCCAACAAAGCCAGGGAGAGAATAATGCGACTGATCGTGATGGGCCAACAGGCCTTCGGCAAGGACGTTCTGGAAAAGCTGCTGGATGCCGGCACAGACGAGGTTGTCGCGGTATATTGCGAGCCCGACCGGGAAGGTCGGCCTGCCGATCCGATCAAGGAATTCGCCCTTGAAAAAGGTCTGCCGGTGCATCAGCCAGCCCATTTCAAGGACCAGGAAACGCTGGATCAGCTGGCATCGATCAACGCCGACCTGATGGTCATGGCTTTCGTCAATGTGTTTGTGCCAGAGGCGGCACGGGATACGCCGAAAATGGGGTCGATCTGTTTCCATCCGTCGCTGTTGCCCCTGCATCGCGGACCGTCGGCGGTCAACTGGCCGATCATCATGGGCAGCGCCAAATCCGGCTATTCCTGGTTCTATCCCACCGATGGACTGGACGAAGGGGATGTTCTGCTTAAGTGGGAATGTCCCATTGATCCCGACGACACGGTGATCAACCTCTATTTCAAGAAAATCTATCCGTCCGCTGTCGCTTCGGTACTGGAAGTCTGTGATTTGTTCCGGTCCGGCAATCCGCCGCATATGGAGCAGGACGAGGCGCTGGCGACCTACGAGCGTCGCTGCACGAAGAAACATGCAAAGATCGATTGGAACAAGCCGGTGGATCAGGTCTATAACCTCATTCGCGGCACCAATCCGGCGCCGGGAGCCTGGACCACCCTGAATGGCGAGGAATTAGGCATTTTTGATAGTGCAAAAGTGCCCGGTGACGGAATCTCTGGCAAGATCGTCGGAATTGGAACCGACGGTTTTGAAGTTCAATGCATAGGTGGCCGCGTCTTGGTCAAGCGGGTGCGCCCGGCTGGCGGAGACAAGCAACCGGCAGCGGACTGGGCAGCGAACAGCGGCCTGTCGGCTGGTGATGTTATTGGCACTTAGTCTTTTGAGAAAGAACAAACATGGCGTTTAAGACGGATATTGAAATTGCCCGCGAGGCGAAGAAGAGACCGATCCAGGAGATCGGTGCAAAGCTTGGCATTGGTGCTGAGGATCTGGTGCCCTATGGCCATGACAAGGCCAAGGTGAGCGCCGAATTTATCAAGGCCCAGGCCGACAAGCCGAACGGCAAGCTGATCCTGGTGACCGCCATCAACCCGACGCCTGCCGGCGAAGGCAAGACCACAACCACGGTCGGTCTCGGTGATGGCCTCAATGCGATCGGCAAGAATGCCGCCATCTGCATCCGCGAAGCTTCGCTTGGCCCGTGTTTCGGTATGAAGGGTGGCGCCGCCGGTGGTGGCTATGCCCAGGTGGTGCCGATGGAAGAAATGAACCTGCATTTCACCGGTGATTTCCACGCCATTACCAGTGCCCATAACCTGCTGTCGGCGATGATCGACAACCACATCTACTGGGGCAACGGGCTGGAAATCGACAACCGCCGGGTGGTCTGGAAACGGGTGCTCGACATGAATGACCGGGCGCTGCGCGATATCGTCACGTCGCTGGGCGGTGTGCCCAACGGTTTCCCGCGTCAGGCGGGCTTTGATATTACCGTGGCATCGGAAGTGATGGCGATCCTGTGTCTTTCCAACGATCTTGAAGACCTGCAGGAACGGCTCGGCAATATCATCATCGGCTATACAAGAGAGCGCAAGCCGGTGACCTGTCGCGATGTGAAGGCCGATGGCGCGATGACCGTGCTGTTGAAAGATGCAATGCAGCCGAACCTGGTGCAGACGCTGGAAAACAATCCGGCCTTTGTCCATGGCGGTCCGTTCGCCAATATCGCCCATGGCTGTAACTCGGTTGTTGCCACCAAGACGGCGCTGAAACTGGCCGATTATGTGGTCACCGAAGCCGGATTCGGGGCTGATCTGGGGGCTGAGAAGTTCCTCAACATCAAGTGCCGCAAGGCCGGTCTTGCGCCAAGCGCCATCGTTATCGTTGCGACCATTCGTGCGATGAAGATGAATGGCGGGGTGAAGAAACAGGACCTTGGCGGTGAGAATGTTCAGGCGGTCAAGGATGGCTGCGCCAATCTCGGCCGTCACATTGAGAATATCGGCAAGTTCGGCGTGCCCGCCGTTGTCGCCATCAACCATTTCCACGGTGACAGCGAAGCTGAGATCGAAGCCTGCCGTTCCTATGTGGAAAGCCTCGGCAGCGAGGCGATCCTGTGCAAGCACTGGGCCGATGGCTCGGCTGGCACCAGGGAACTGGCGACCCGGATTGCCGAGATTGCTGATGAGGACGCCGGAAACTTCGCCACATTGTACGGCGATGATCTGCCACTGATGGACAAGATCGAAATCATTGCCAAAGAGATCTATCGGGCCGACGAGGTTCTGGCCGACAAGAAGGTGCGCGATCAGCTGAAGCAGTGGGAGGATGCCGGTTTCGGCAGTCTGCCGGTCTGCATGGCGAAGACCCAGTATTCGTTCTCCACCGACCCCAATCTGCGCGGCGCGCCGACGGGGCATTCTGTGCCGATCCGCGAAGTGCGCCTGTCAGCAGGTGCCGGATTCGTGGTGGTGGTCTGCGGAGAGATCATGACCATGCCAGGCCTGCCACGGGTACCGTCGGCAGAGGCAATAATGCTCAACGATGACGGCCTGATCGAAGGGCTGTTTTGATGAGCAGCGACTAAGATATTCAAGATTTTGTCGCGGGGTCACACCCGCGACGGAATCGACCGGGGAGGTGTTTTCGACTGGTTTAACGAAGCAATCAGTCTGGATTATTTCAAGTGCCCGCAAAGAGGCATGAATTAGCAACCCGCCGCACAAATCGCGGCACAAATGGATCGCTGTTCAAATGGCGATCCGCATAATGGAGGAAGACATGAAAATACTACAATCACTCATAGCAGGCGCTGCCGCGCTGGGCATGATGGCCTCAGCGGCCGCCGCTGCCGACTGGAAACCGCGCAAGCCGGTAGAATTCGTCATTATGGCGGGTGCCGGTGGTGGTGCTGACCAGATCGCGCGACTGCTGCAGGGCCTGATTGAGAAAAAAGGTCTCAGCTCCCGCCCGTTCATCCCGGTTAACAAGCCAGGTGGCTCCGGTGCTGAAGCACTGCGCTACATGCAGGACAAGGCCGGTGATGATCATACGGTCATGATGACCCTGAACAGCTTCTACACCACGCCGATCATCCAGAAAGACCTGGGTGTAGATGTGACCAAGTTCACGCCGATCGGTCTGATGGCGATGGATACGTTCCTGCTGTGGGTCCATAATGATCGCAACGATATTACCGATGTGAAAAGCTATGTTTCTGCTGTGAAATCCGCTGGATTGAACTGGAAAGTCGGCGGCACAGGTTCGGGTCAGGAAGACTCGGTTCTGACTGCAATGATGGAAAACCATTTCGGTTATGATGTCACCTATATCCCGTTCCCGGGCGGTGGTACCGTGGCCAAGAACCTGATCGGTAAGCAGATCGACTCGACTGTCAACAACCCTGCCGAGCAGATGGAATTCTACAAGGCTGGTAACTCCAAGCCACTGGTCCAGTTCACAGGCGAGCGCATGGCCGCTTTCCCGGACACGCCAACGGCTAAGGAACTGGGCATTGATATCGAGTACTACATGCAGCGCTCGGTCAATGGACCTCCAGGCATGTCTGCTGATGCGGTTACCTTCTACACCGGTCTGTTCCAGGAGCTGTTCAACAGCAAGGAATGGCAGGACTTCTGCGTGTCAGACGGTCTGACTTGCAGCAAAATGATGAAAGGCAGCGAGCTGGCCACGTTCCACGCCGACAACATCGTTGCGCATAAGGCTCTGATCGAGTCTGTTGGTGCGAAAGCAATCACCGGCGAATAAGACCACGGAATCCGGGCCGGCTCATGTCGGCCCGGAACCAAATCAAGAATTTTCGGACAGAACCTACAAACAAGCCATGCCTCATCAACCGTTGAGGATGCGCGCGTTCTGTTCACGTCGCTTGAAATCAGGCGTTGCGGGGAGAAGCTGAAATGACAATACGAACGGCCGAACTCTGGATGGCCATTGCCCTGTTGCTTGGCTCACTTGGCCTGATGTGGAGCATTTATGCCGACGGGTTGAGTATCGAGTGGATCGATGGGCGCGGACCCGGTGCTGGCGTCTGGCCCTTCTGGCTGTCGGCAGGCATGGGGCTGGCCTGTGTTTGGACACTGATCCGCTGGTTTCGAAGTCAGACCCCCGAAAGCCGCAACCTGGCCTATTATATTGACCCGGAAAGCATTGGCCTTGTTGGCATCTCCTTCGTCTCACTGACCGTGATGCTGGTCCTGGTGGGGATCGTCGGTTCCTATATTTCAATTGCCCTGTTCCTCGGTTTCTACATGCGGGTTGTGGGCAAACACAGCTGGAAGATCGTCTGGTCCTTCATCATTGGCGGGCCGATATTTATCTATTTTCTGTTCGAGTGGCAGTTGTCCAAATATCTGCCGAAAGGTTGGCACATCTTTGAAGAAGGCTTCCTGTGGATCGACAATTACAGATGGGAGTACTTGATGTGATCAAGTGCGAGAGGAGCTAAGCTGATGGGTGACGTATTTACACTTCTGGCTGCCGGGCTGGCGCAAAGTTTCGAGCCGCTCAATCTGTTCATGATCGTGGTTGGTTGTCTGGCAGGCCTGTTCATTGGTGCCATGCCGGGCCTCGGTTCGGTCAACGGCGTTGCAATCCTGCTGCCGGTCACCTTTCTGGTGCCGCCGACAAGTGCGATCATATTTTTAGCCGCGCTCTATTACGGGGCGATGTATGGCGGGGCGATAAGTTCGATCACGCTTGGAATTCCCGGCGCTTCAACGGCGGTGGCGACAGTGTTCGACGGGCGACCGATGGCCCAGGCCGGCAAGGCCGACCAGGCCCTGACGGCGGCTGCGGTTGCATCGTTTATCGGCGGCACGATTTCCGTTGTGCTGTTTACATTCTTTGCACCACCGCTGGCGATCTTCGCCCTGAAGTTCGGGCCCCAGGAAGAATTCGCGCTGATGGTTCTGGCCTTTGCGACATTTATCGGTCTGGGTGGCGATGACATTCCAAAAACAATATTCATGATCCTGCTGGGTCTGGTGATGGCATCGGTTGGCTTTGACATCATTACCGGACAGCCGCGCCTGGTGTTTTTCGACATGGTCGAATTGCAGCGCGGCATCGGCTTCCTGGTGCTGGCCATCGGCATCTATGGCATTGGTGAGATGCTGTGGACGCTGGAAACGACGAAGGGCAAGGTCGAGATCCATGCGGTCAAGACCACCTGGTCGCGGTTCAAGCAGAATATGGGCAAGATCAAGGAATATCTGCCAACCACCTCACTGGGGTCGGTTATCGGCTTTTTCGTCGGCACCCTGCCTGCGGCAGGAGCGACGCCGGCTTCGCTGATGTCTTATGGGCTGGCGAAAACCTTTTCCAAGGATCCGGACAGCTTCGGCAAGGGCAATGTGTCTGGTGTGGCAGCGCCGGAGGCGGCCAACAACGCCGCGTCAACCGGATCGATGCTGCCGATGATCACGCTCGGCATTCCCGGATCTCCGACGACGGCCATTCTGCTGGGCGGCATGATCATCTGGGGCCTGCGTCCCGGACCGCTGCTGTTCGCTGACAAACCCGACTTTGTCTGGGGCCTGATCGGTTCCATGTATGTGGCGAATTTTGTCACCGTGATCCTGAACCTGGCGCTGATCCCGATCTTTGTTCGGGTGCTGGCCATGCCTTTCACCATGCTGACACCGATCATCTTTGTGTTGTGTTTCGTCGGCGTGTTCTCCACCACTGACCGGATGTTTGATGTCTGGCTGATGATGGTGCTGGGTGCCGGTGGCTATCTTTTGCGCAAGTTGAACTATCCGGTTGCACCGGCCGTGCTGGCGATCGTTCTCGGGCCGCTGGCGGAGCGGTCGTTGCGGCAATCGCTGATTTCCAGCCAGGGGGACGTGATGACATTTTTTGAACGTCCGATCTCGCTGTCCTGCATGTTGATTGCTCTCGCACTCATCATTTACCCCGTCTATCTCGGGTTCCGCCGCAAGCGGGGTCGGGTCAGCTATGGAGATGAAGGATAGAGCTATCGGCGGAACATCTACCGAATTCGGACCATGGAATCCGGGGCTCGAGTCCTCCATCCCGCGCGAGGTTTTGCCGCTGTCCACCATGTTCCGGACGGAAAATGTCGAAACCGATTTCAACACCGCCCATGAGCTGAGCGATTTCAGCGGCTTGTCGCCGTTTGACATCGTCGTGTTCCGCCCTGAGCGGTTGGTGGCGCATAGTCTGCTGATCCGGGTGACCATCACCTTGTCGGTGCCGGATGGCCCCGATTACGAAGAGCTCGGCATCAATTTGCGCGGCATGGTGCGGCGTTTGTTTGAAAACCATGTCGAGCCGGAAATGGCTGATCTGAAAGCGCTCCATGAAGAGGTGCGTCAGCAGGCGGCGATGGTGATTTCTGGAGATCTAACCAAGCTGAAAAAGAGCGGAGGTTTCTCGCCGTCGGTGTCGTCGTCATCGCCGCCGCCGCCCTCGTTGTTGAAGCGGTTGTTTGGCACGAAGCCGGAAAAGCGGGAAACATTTGACCAGCGTCTGGCCCGCTTGCAGCAGGCTTGCGACGATGCTGCTGATGGTTTTGACAGGGTCTGCAAGAAGGCATTGTTGACCGTGGTCAACAGTATCATCGGACATCGGGGCCGGCTGGTGGGTGATGATGATACGGTTGTTACTCTGGCGACGGGCCTGGTGTTGAACGACTGGGCCAGCCTGCGCATTGGCGAAGCGGTGGCGCCGCTGTTTGAAAAGGGCGCAAAGGCGGAAGGCTATCGGCTTCTGCCGAGCCAGGAAAAGCCGTTCATCATGAATGTCAAAGGAGCATCAGCTGCCGGAAAAAGCACCATCCGGCCCAAGCAGCGCCTGCTTGCGGAGCGGCTGGGCATTGCCTGGGAGGATTTTGCCCTGGTCAGTCCGGATTATTGGCGCAAATATCTGTTGGATTATGAATCGCTGGGCGAACACAGCAAATATGGCGCGATGCTGACGGGTCACGAACTGGCCCTGATTGACCGCAAGCTGGACCGCCAGATGGCCCGCCGGGCCGAGGCCGGCACCATACCCCACCTGCTGATCGACCGGTTCCGATTTGACAGTTTCAGCGTCGGAGACGACCAGTCCAGCCAGTTGCTGACCCGTTTTGGTGACACGGTGTTCATGTTTTATGTCATCACACCACCTGAGGCGACGGTGGAGCGCGCCTATCAACGGGGGCTGACCACCGGACGCTACAAAGCAGTGGATGATCTGCTGGATCACAACATTGAAGCCTATACGGGCATGCCGGCGCTGTTCTTTTCCTGGGCTTCATCGGACAAGAAAGTTCACCATGAATTTCTCGACAACAGTGTCGAGCAGGGAAGCCTGCCGCGCACAGTGGCCTTTGGGTGGAATGACCGGGTGACCATTCTGGACGTCGCGAAATTGCTGGATATTGAACGCTACAAGAAGATTGACGTCGAGGCCCTGGCGCCGGGTGACGTCTATTTGGACGGCGCAGATGACGGGAAGGGCAATCTCGACTTTCTGCTGCAATGTGCCCGGTCAATGCCGGAACTTCATTTTGCCGACCAGCATACCGGGCGGTTATATGGTATTATGGCCGAGGGTGAATGGGTGATGTGCGACGCTGACTACGTGGCGTCCGCCGATCTGGATGCGGCGACACTGATCGGTCTTGAAGCGCTGGGTTGGAAGGCAACTAACTTTGGACCTGTCCCGGTTCCCACACAGTATCTCGACCCGGCGGCATCCGATTGCAACACTCTGGGAAGTTGGGGCGAGCGTCGATAGCAGTGAACGCTCCGGCACTTCTTACAGGATTACCATTGACCCACATCAAGGCGCATTGGCTAGAATGGATGAAGATTGTCATGAGCTTGTGGAGGCCGACTGAATGACACCCATTTCCAATAGCCCTGATCTTTGGCGTTCTGTCCTGCCTGTGCCGGACCATGAGGCACACAAATATCATCGCGGCTATGTCGGCATCTACGCTGCTCCGGAACTGACCGGTGCTACCCGGCTGGCCGCGGCAGCGTGCAACCGGATTGGCGCCGGTCTGGTCAGCGTTGTCGCCACAAGCCGGGCAGATGTCTATCGAACCTGTCTGCCCGCGGACATCATGGTTCAGTCGCAAAGGCCGGAAAAGGCCGATACCGGACTGGCGGGCAGTGGCGGCGTGACAGGCGACCACATGCAGGAAATGCTGGCAGGGTCCCATTTGAAGGCGCGGGTGTTTGACGCCGATGCGATGCCCAGCATGGATCAACTTTCGCGGCTCGATGAGAGCTGCATCCTGACCCCTCACCGGGGGGAATTTGAACGGGTTTTTGGCCCCATATCGGCAGATTTCGCGGCAGCCGCCAGTCAGGCGGCCCGGGAGAGCGGCGCGATTGTGGTGCTCAAATCGGCGGACACGATCATTGCCGGCCCAAAGGGGCAGCTGGTCTGCAACAGCCACGCCAGCCCCTATCTGGCAAAGGCCGGTACGGGGGATGTGCTGGCCGGACTGATTGCCGGATTGCTGGCTCAGAACATGCCCCATTTTGACGCCTGCTGTGCCGCGGTGTGGATCCACGGTGAAGCGGCGCAGCGATTTGGTCCCGGCCTCATCGCCAGCGATATTGCCGATCTCGTGCCGGAAATTCTACAAGATTTGCTGGCCAGGTAGCTTCCCGCTCAATGGGCCATCATCACCGGCAATTGCGCCTTCTGGAGAATGTCACGTGTGGTGCCGCCGAGCAGCCATTCGCGCAGGCGGGAATGGCTATAAGCCCCCATCACCAACAGATCGGCGTTGATGTCGACGGCGTGTTCCAACAGGACGTCAGCAACTTCCCGCCGCCCGCCGGGCAGGCGGTCAACCGTCACCTTCAACCCCTGGCGGGACAGGAAAGTGGCAAGTTCGTCGCCGGGATTGGGACCGAGCGCATATTCATCCGGGTCGACCAGAACCACATGGGCTTCAGCCTCTCCCTCGATCCAGCGCAGACATTCATGAACTGCCTTGGCGGCCTGCGGCTCGCCGTTCCAGGCAATCATGATCTTGCTGATCGTTGGCAGGGTGTCGGCACCGGCACCCAGCACCAGGACCGGGGTTCCCGTATCCAGCAAGGCACCGTTAAAGGCACGGGTGCGCAGATCGCTGTTTAATACACTCTGATTGGTGAAAAGCGTGGAATCGCAAAACATCGAATGGCGCTGAAAGGTTTGCTCGATCAGCGCCGGATCGCGGCATTCCAGGGTCACCGAAGCGGAAATGCCTTCCTTCATAATCAGCGTTTCAATCTCCTTGACCCGGGCCTTGCCAGCTTCGATCAGCTCGTGATTGGCTTCGCTGTAATAAAAGTCCGGCACACCAGGCGCGGCCGTCATTGGCACAATCCGCACCACGCCAAGAACCACAATATTAAGATGCGCACCCGCATGGCGGGCCAAATTGATCAGTATTTTGAGGTCGTCTAGTTCTTCCTCGACCTCGTGAATAACAAGCAGAGTTTTCATGATCACTCTCCCTCTTTGGGGCCACAAGCCACTATTGGCCAATTCAATCTAGGCGAGATTTTCCGTCCGTTGATTGAGCCAGATCAATCAAATGCATTTCAGCTAACACAACAGGTAGGGCGAAACCGAGCTGGTATGCGCCAATTCCGATTGGGTTCATTGTCCATAACAGCGAGGAGACCCGGGTTGGTACAGGTGCCGGGCTTTGACTGAATCGTCGGAAAAGACTGGAAATCGAAGCATTTGCAAACTTCGCACGGCAGATCACTGTGTCTTCAAATATTTCCGATAATTTACATAACTATACACAATTATGAGTTTAATTAATATGCCTTTTGATGTTAATATTTTAATTTCTAAATGAAATACCATTTGTTAATAATATTGATGCCATGTATTTGTTGTTTATTAACCATAACTAAATCTACCTCTGTGGCGGCGGCATCCAGATAAGGAATCTACAATGAAACTGAAAACCCGTTTTGCAGGATCAGGAGCCGCCGCCGCCGCCGCCGCCGCCGTCGCCGCTGTTGCTGCCTTGTTCTCTGTGCAATCTGCCCGTGCCGGTGGTCCGGTCGCAGCGGAACCCGAAACAATGCAGCACGTTGCCGTTTGTGACATGTATGGGGCTGGCTTCTACTATGTGCCGGGAACTGAAACCTGCGTGAAAATCAGCGGCTATATCGACGTACAGTACGAATATACAAGCCATGAAGATGCAGATTTGGATCTTGGCAATGACGTGATGGTCAGTCTCTCTCGTGATTCCATTGGTGAAGCGGTTTTTCTGGGGCGGGTTAATTTCGACGTTCGCGAAGAAACCGACTACGGCACTCTTCGTTCCTATATTCGCCTTGAAGGCGAAGGAGATAACAGCAGTGAGGGGGGAGTCACGGCCAAGGATGTTTATCTTGAACTTGGTGGCTTTGCGACCGGCTACCGCACAACGGCGTTGGAAACCGGTGGCCATACCGGCTTGATGCTGGATGGTTATTATGGCGGTGGACGGCATATGTTTGCCGACTACACTTTTTCCGCCAATGGCCTGACTTTGACAGCCGGAGTACAGCTGGACAGCGGTGCTTCGCTTGCCGAAGCAGATGGACCGGTGGATATTCTGGTTGATGGTGAGGGAGGCTGGGGGGCATTGGTTCCGGCAAATGTCGGTGCCGGAGGCGATGCGAAAAGCGCCGACCCTTATATTGTCGTTACCTATTCCGGCGACATGTTCAGCTTGCGAGCCAAGTATGGCAGCGACACTTCGGAATCGGAAGATTTCTATGGAGTTGATGGCAGCGTGACTCCAATGGACGGTCTCACACTGCGTGCTTATTGGGAGGCTTCGACCGGTTATAACGACTATGCAGCATCAGCAAACGGAATTACCTATCTTACCGGTACCTATGAATTGAACGGCACGACATCTGCAGTAAGTGGAGATGATTTTTTCGTTCAGGCAGAACAATCCTGGGGTGTCAGTGCAGCCTACGCAGTGACGGATGACGTTTCCATTGCTGCCGGTTACGCCGTGTCATCCTTTGATGATTATGACAGCTTTGGGGTAGAGGATATGGAAGGCATTACGATCGGTATTGACTGGACACCGGTTCCAAATCTTATCGTCCGTGCCAACTATCGGCGCCAGACATGGGGAGTGGAGAATGTCAGCGAAGCAGCTTCCAACGAATTCCGCATTCGCATACGCCGTTCATTCTAGGCGATCAGAGTTCAAACCCAAAAGCCCGGCTGTCAAAGGCCGGGCTTTATTCTCGATCAAACTGCTGTCGTGAAGCCTCCGATACGAATCCCAATGCGGAACACCTGCAAAGGCCTAGTTGGAAAACAGCACCGGAACAGTCATGTGATCCAGCAGTCCCGACGTGGTGGCGCCGATGACGAAATCGTAGAACTTCGAATGACCGAAGGCACCTGTGACAATCATATCTGCCCCGCGATCAAAGGCTTCGTTGAGCAGGGCATCGGCAATGGCAATCTTGGTATTCTGCCAATGGGCAACGCTTGCTTCGATGTCATGCCTGTCAAGCAGGCTGGCGGCAGCGTGGGCGGTGGTCTCCAGATAGGCGGCGTCCTTGTCGCTGTGGGACACCCACAAAATGGTTGCCTTGCCGCCTTCCGACAGAATTGGGATGGCATCATGCAGGGCGCGGCTGGATTCGCGTGTTGCACTCCAGCCGATCAACGCATGGGTGCCAATGGTTTGGAAATCTCCAACAGAAGGAATCACCAGTACCGGACGGCCTGATTGCTTGATCACCATTTCCTGGGCATCGCGCTGGTCGGCGCGGTCGTTGTCCAGGTCAGCCTGCCCCATGATCACGAGATCGGCGCACAGAGCATGTTCTGCAAGCCGGTCGGCGGCCTTGGCCGACTGGGCTTTCACCAGCCGCCACTCGGAGATGAAGTCTTCCCCTTGCGTATATTTGTCAAACACCTGTTTGATCGCTGCCGACTGTTTGGCCTGATCGTCATCAAAGGAATCAACAGCCTGGCGTGGCAGATCAACCACAATGCCCGGATAGACTTCGATGGATTGAACCGTGTGCAGCCCGATCAGATGGGCGTTTGACTTTCGTGCCAGCATACAGGCGGCTTTCATCAGCCGTTCTGCATTGGTCGGTGTGGTCAGGCAAACGAGAATGGTTTTGTAGGACATCGACTAAGTCACCCTTATTGCTTGGTGGAAAATGATAAAATTCGGTAGATGGGGCACCATCCCCAAAGGCCGGTGATGACAAATATCAGCCCCACCCAGCCACCATAGGAATAGGGTGCCGTTGGATAGGCGATGGCCCAGATCAGCAAAGCTGAACCAAGCAGAATGCGCATCAGGCGGTCAGCCGCGCCAACATTCTTCTTCATAGGGGGCTCCTTTCCAGGGCAGGGCACGGCATTGCATCCGCTTGATCCAAGCTTATGGGATTGCGGGAAAATTGAGTTGAGATGGATCAAACAAATTGCCGGTTTTCTGAGCCGCCGGGCCGCGATTCATCCGGTCAGCAGGCTGACCAGATGCCCGGCGGCATAGGCAATGGCTGCAGCGGTCGATCCGATGAACAAGGTTTCCATACCCGAGCGCCACCAGGGATTGAGCGACCAGTTGCTCTTTAAAATGCCAATCAGGAAGAAGGTTATCGCGGTGGTGATGATTGCCACCGGGAAGGGGTCTTCCAATGCCAAAAGGAAGGGCAATAGCGGGACAAAACCACAGGCCATGAAGGACAGGAATGTTGCCATTGCCGCGCGCATCGGCTGCGGGTCAACCGGCGCCTTGCCATATTCGTCCACCAGCATCAAGTCGATCCAGGTGTCTTCATTGCTGGAGACATCACTTACGGCATTTTCCAGGGTAGGACCGGAGAGGCCCTTTGACCGCAATATCTGACGAATTTCCTCGCGCTCGCCGTCCGGCACGTCCCTTATGTGACGTCGTTCAACGGCGCGCAGACGTTCAATATCCTCAAATTCTGCCTTGGTCGCGGAATAATTGCTCGCAGCCATGGAAAAACCGTCAGCCAGAACATTGGCAATGCCAAGGGCAACAATGATGGTCGGCGAAAACCCCGCCCCATGCACGCCGGCGACAATGGCAAAGGTTGTCACCGCACCATCTATGCCGCCATAGACGCAGTCTTTCAGATAGGTGTTTTTGACCGGCTGCGACAGCCGTTCTCTGATTTCTTCAACTGTATGTCCGTGTTCCAAGGGTCACCCGATACCTGTTGCGTAGGTGAGTGTGGGGCGATTTGAATGGCTTCACCTTGAGCGAAATCAACAAAACCGGGTTTTGGCAGTGAAGGGATCTACACAGCCTGCCACAGGTCGGGATAGGTGCGTACAATGCCAAATGTGTCGACTTGCAGATCCGTCTGATAGTTGTTTTGCGGCGAGACATAGGTGATTACCCCCTCCGACTTGCGTTGGTAGGCCTGTTTCAGCGGCTTGCAGGACCAGTCACTGATATCGAGCCAAAGGGCGGTGGTCTCAACCATTTGCCCTTCTTTCAGATCCAGTCGCCTGATCGCATTGGTATTGGTGGCGGGGGTGAATCCCAGGTCGATATCGAGCAGGCCATCCACGCCCTCAATGGGTGTGCTGTTCAATTCCCAACTGCCGTTCGGCCGGCGCTGCAGACTATAGTCGAGATTTGTTGATCCCACCGATCCGCTTACCTGCGCTGCAACAGAATTCCAATCGGCATCGCAGCGAAGCTCATAATCCAGCCTGGCAATATCTTGCTGCAGCCTGAACAAGGCGGTGCCGGAGAGTTCCCAGCCATTGGGAGTTTGCCAAAAGCGGCAGGTATCCACCCCGTCGGTATCCAGACAACGCCACAATACCTCTCGGGTGGGGTGTGTATTTGCGGAAGGGTCAGTTGATGCCATTTCCCTGTCTAGAACGTGTCACCTGTAATTGGAAGCAGCGCCGGGCATGCCGGCAATGTGGCCCCGACTCGCCATATACGTAGACACAAATCATCAACTGGGACTGACTTATGGTCCGAGGATTACGTTATTTGCCTCGACAGCATCCATCCACTCAATATCCCAGTTTCGGATCAACGAGATTGCGCAGCGGTTCGTCGGCCAAATAGCGCTCGACATTGTCGCAAAACATGTCGAAGGAGGCCATCTCCCACCCTTCAAACACGCTGGAGCAATGGGGCGAGACCAGGGTGTTCGGGGTCTGCCACAGCTTGTGTGCGGAGGGCAGAGGTTCGGTTTCGAAAACGTCCAGCACGGCGCCACCCAACTTGCCGCTTTCAAGGGAGGCCACCAGTGCCGCACTTTCGATAACGCCGCCACGCGATACATCGGCCAGCACAACGCCGTCACGCATCTGATTGAATGCGGCGGCATCAATCAGGCCTCGGGTTGAAGCGAGCAGCGGCACACAGACTGCGATGAAGTCTGCCCGGGGCCACAATTCGCGCAACTGGTCGGCGCTGAAGACCTCGTCGATATGGGGGGTCGGTCTGGGGCGCGCCCGGGTGCCGATCGTGTGCATGCCAAAAGCCTTGGCCCGCTCGGCAATTGCGCCACCCGTCTGACCCAGGCCGACGATCAACAGGGTTTTGCCGGACAGGGGGACCATTTGGCGACCACCCTGCCATGTTGCGGTGCCACGATCGCGCTGCAGACCGGCAATGTCGAGGCTGAAATGCAGAAATCCGCCGAGGATAAATTCGGCCATCATCGAGGCGGCGACGCCGGCGGAATTGGTGACTTGTATCTGTTTCGGATCCCAGTCTTGCAGATGATCGACGCCGGACCCGCCGACGGAAATCCATTTGGGGGCAAACTCCCCAAGCAGCGCACCCCGGGGAAAGCCGGCACTGCCGGCAAAGCGGATGCCGTAATATATTTCGGGGGCGAAAGATTGCAGCTTGTCCGGCAGGTTCTGATAGGTGGAACAGCCAGTGGCTTGCAGGGAGGGATGGCGTTTTTTCAAGCGCGCCAGCATCGGCGCCGGATCAGAAGCGTGGATAAGTATCTTTGGGTCGGTGCTTTTGCCTGTGTCAGTCATGGCTTCCACCTTGCTTGAAAAGTCGACCAAAGGGAACTTCGTCCAGCGGCAGCGAGAGCAGGTTCATGGCTTGAAACAACATCGCCTGATTGGAAGTGATCACCGGCAGGTCGAGGGCGGATTCGAGCCGGCAAATGGCTTCAACACTGCGCATTTCGGTACAGGAGAGTACAAGGGCCTCGGCATTATTGCCGACGGCGCGCAGACCCAGTTGACAGACATCATCGGGTGTCAGTTCGCCCTGACCATAGTTGCCCAGATCCTCGTCAATCCCGGCGCTCGAAACCACGTCGATCCCGCTGTCATTTAAAAAACTGATCGCCGCCCGGTTGATGTCCTGGGTATAGGGTGAGGCGAAAGCAATGCGCTTTTTGCCTATCGCGCTTATCGCATAGACCAATGCCCCGGCGGCCGTGACGGTTTTGGCGCCGCTCATGGTGTGGATGCGGTCGGCCAGGGCCCGGTCGAATTCCGGCCCATGGGTCAACGTGGCCGAAGTGCAGCCATACATGATCAGGTCCGGTCTTGCGCCGATCAGAAGCGATAATGGTTCATCCAATTCAGAAGCACCAAGGCCCGCCATCTGGGCGGCGTCGGGGATTTCATCGACGTCATAGCCGCCGATGCGGCTAACGTGGAAGGATACGTTGCCGGGGCGCATCAGGTTCATGTCCGATTCCAGATTGACATTGGTGAACGGCACGAGCAGGCCGATGCGGGATCCGCCGCGAGATGCAGAATGGTCGCTCATGCCAAATGCTCCTTAGCCCAGTTCTCAAGTGTTGATGCCGCCAGCCGCATCGTCTCTTGCGGCGCAATGGTCAACCGCAGGCAATGGCTCAATCCATATCCGCCCATGCCACGGGCGACGAGACCCTGTTGCCGCAAGGCCTGGTCGGCAGATTGTGCGATTGTCTCATCGGCAAATTCAACCAGCACGAAATTAGTGTGCGACTCGCGACAGTTCAGCCCACAGGTTCTTATCCGGTCGGTCATCTCGCGGCGCAGCACGGCAGTCTGCCGACAAGTCTCCCGCATATAATCCTGATCCTTGATTGCGGCAGTGGCCATGGCGGCGCTTGCGGTGCTGATGCTGCTGGGGATGATCAGCTTTTTCACCTGCTCAGCGACGGCGGGCGGAAACACGCCCCAACCCACCCGCGCGGCGGCGAGGCCATAGGCTTTTGAAAATGTGCGCAGGACAATTGTGTTTCCCTGACCGACCAGATCGAACAGCGGCGGCTCGCCAGTGTCGCAGAATTCCCCATAGGCTTCGTCCACCACAAGCAGGACGGAAGAGGGGAGTTCTGCCCTCAGGCGGCGGATGTCTGCATTTGATTTCAGCGTGCCGGTGGGGTTGCCGGGATTGGCGACAAAGCAAAGGCGGGTGTTTTCGCTGACAGATTGCAACAGCAGATCGATGGAAACCGTATGGTCGGGCTCTCTGGCCAGCATATAGGGAGCGGCGAATTTTTCGGCTGCGTTTCGAAACAGGGCATAGCCATATTGGCTGGTCAGAACCGGTGCACCCGGTCCGGCATAGGCCTGGGCAATGCAGGTGATCAGTTCCATCGATCCGGCACCACACAGGATCGAGGCCGCGTCGATCTGGTGCTGGTTGGCGATGGCCTGCCTCAGTTCTGGATAGTCGGGATCGGGGTAATCGGCGGATGAGAGCCCTATGTCGCGTGCCGCTTCCAAGGCCAGAGGGCTGGGGGGCCGCAGGCTTTCATTTTGCGCCAGCGAGACCATTTCCATGCCGGCGGGAACGGTAAAGTCGGCCAGCGCATAGGGGGCCATGGCAGCGATGTGATCAATCGGTTTCATCGGGGTTCCAATCATAGTGGCGTTGAGCCGCGTCGTGACTGACAAGGTCTTCTGCAATGTCCAGAGCGACGGCCTGCCGGCTGCGTTGATTTGGCGGACCATAACCCCCACCGCCTGGGGTTTCGAAAATCATCGTTTGGCCGGGTTCGACGCGAATCTCGCCCTTGCCCGGCAAATCGCGTTCTTCGCCGCCGCCGCCCTCGCCGTCCTCGCCGCCGCCGCTGCCGCCGCTGGTCAAGCGAATGCGGCCCGGTGCGCCAGCCTGGCCACCATTGCTGCCGCGGGCCGGGTTCTTGATGCGCTCGACGGAGAGAAACACCAGGAAGGGCTGGTTATTGGCCGATTGCAATTCGATGCGCTGGCCAAGGCCGCCGCGATAGGTGCCGGCCCCGCCGCTGTCGGGACGCAGTTGCCGCGACTTGATCATCACCGGCACGCTTGCCTCGGTGATTTCCACCTGACTGCCCCAGACGCCGCTGGGAAATGCGGTTGCCGACAGCCCGTCCTTGGTCGGCCGGGCACCGGTGCCGCCATTATGGGCCGGCTCAAGGGCAAACACCTCGGCAGCGGCGGCGGCGCTGCCATTACCATCGCCGTCGCCGTCGCCATCGCCGCCGCCGCGGGCCACTTCCGGGGCTGAACGCATTGGCAGGTCATACATGCAGGAAGCTCCTTCTGCCGGTACTTTGTCGGGCAGGGCCTGACGCAGGCAGCCATAGACCAGATCGGGGGTCATCTGACCCAGTGTATGACGCATGGCGACCGGGGCAGGGGGCTGGGCATTGAGAATGCAACCCTTTGGGGCCTGCACCACAAAGGGTTCCAGCGACCCGGCATTGTTGGGGATGTCCGGTCCGATGATGCAGCGCAGGGCAAAGACCGAATAGGCCGTGGCGTAGTTGATCGGCACGTTGATGCCCTTGGCGGAACAGGAGGAGGTGCCGGTAAAGTCGAGCAGCATACGATCTGCCTCGACCGACAGGCTGGCCACCAGCTCAATTTCCTTCTCGTAGCCATCAACAGGCAAAGTGTAGTTCCAGGTTCCGGGCGGAATTTCGGATATGGCCGCGATTGTTCCCCGTCGTGAGGTGTCGATGATGTAGTTCGACAGATCGTCGAGATCATCGATGCCAAATTCCCGCATCATTTCCAGCAGGCGGCTGGCGCCTGTTTCGCAGCAGGCGATCAGCGCATAGATATCGCCTTCATTGGCGATCGGCTCGCGGGAATTGGCTTTGACAATATCGAGCAGCAATTGATTGACGTCGCCCCGGTCGAGCAGTTTGCAGGGCGGTATCAGCAGGCCTTCGTCATAAATGTCGCTGCCTTCGGGCCCCATGCCCTGACCGCCGAGGTCGACAAGATGGGAGGTGCAGGAGGTGAAGCCAATCACCCGCCCCTCCAGAAAAACCGGCATCAGCAGCAGAAAGTCGTTGAGGTGGCCAGAGGCGATCCACGGGTCGTTGGTCAGATAAATGTCGCCCGGTTGCATTTCCTGCAGGGGAAACCGGTTGCGCAGGGTTTTGACCGCTTCTGCCATGGTGTTGATATGTCCGGGCGTGCCGGTGACGGCCTGCGCCATCATGCGGCCCTGCAGGTCAAAAATACCGGCTGAAATGTCACCGCATTCGCGCACGATGGGGCTGAAGGCGGCGCGGATCAGCGCCTGCCCCTGTTCTTCAACAACGGCAAGCAAGCGGTTCCACATGACCTGCAGGCGGGTTTTTGACAGGGACGTCGTGCCGGACGCGGTCATCTCAGGCTCTCCTTTGATTGCATTGCGATTGTGAGATCGCCAAGGATTGTCGCAGTAAAGTCGGCGCTGACCAGAGTCGTTGTCTGCGGTTCAATGATCAGTGCCGGGCCGCTAACAAAATCGCCTGGCTCAAGATCGCCGCGTGAGATTACCTTTGCCTCGATTTCGCCGCCGGTTACATCACAGATGATGGAGCGGAATTCAGCGCTCTCTGCCAGCTTCGTCTCCGTTTGATGGACGGTCTTCTCAAGCTGGCGATTGAGGGTTGAGACAGTCACCGACCAATTCAGAATTTCGATCTCCATGCCGGGTACGGCACGCGAAAACTGACGGCTATATTCTGCCTCGAACGCGCGGACGAGGCGTTGTCGATCCAATTCTTGGAGATCCCCGAGGGGCAGATCGATTTCAATCTCATGGCCCTGTCCATGATAGCGCATGAAGGCAGACTTGTTGATCTGCAGCTCTCCGTGCGGCGCAGCCAGGCGTACGGTTTGCGTGGCATCGTTGATCAGGTCGTCAAAAAATTGGTTTAATCCATCCATATCCAGTGCGGCCAGGCGGCAGTAGCGGCTGCGAATGATTTCAAACGAAACCGGGGCAAACAGAAAGCCAACCGCTGATCCAACGCCGGGATTGGCGGGCACCAGAATACGATTGACCCCACAGCGTCTGGCCACGCGGGTGGCATGAAGCGGACCGTTGCCGCCAAAGGCAATCATCGTGCGGGCGGCCAGATCCTTGCCACCTTCAACGGCATGGGTCCGCCCAGCACTGGCCATGCTTTCATCGACGATTTCAGCCACACCAACAGCGCTTTGTGCGACGTCCAGATCCAGCTGATCGCCCAGCACCGCAAGGGCGGCTTCCGCCGCGCCGCGGTCAATTGACAGACGGCCTTCGGCAAACCGTCCCGGTTCAATATAGCCCAGGGCAATATCGGCATCGGTTACTGTGGGCTTGTCTCCGCCCTTGCCAAAGGCGGCAGGCCCCGGTTCGCTGCCGGCAGATTCCGGTCCAACATGGATGCGGCCCAGCCGGTCTACTGAGGCGATCGAGCCGCCACCGGCACCAATCTCGATCATCTCGATGACCGGAATGCGCACCGGCATGCCGCTGCCCTTGATGAAACGTTCGGCACGGGAAATTTCGAATTTGCGTGATGTTTGCGGCTGGAACTGATCGATCAGGCAGAGCTTTGCCGTGGTTCCCCCCATGTCGAAGGACAAGACCTGTTGTTCGTCTAACTGGTTGGCGACAAGAGCGGCGAGCAAGGCCCCGCCTGCCGGGCCGGATTCGACCAGCCTTATGGGATGGCGGCTGGCGGTTTCCAGCGTTGTCATGCCGCCCCCGGAAGTCATCATCAGTACCGGACAAGCCAGCCCCAAGGCTCTCAACTCCTCCTGGAGGGCGTTGAGATAGCTTGCCATCATGGGCTGTACATAGGCGTTGGCCACCGTCGTGCACATGCGTTCAAATTCCCGCGCTTCAGGGCTGATTTCGCTGGATATGGATATCGACAATTGCGGGCGCTGCTGAAGCAGGGCATCGCGCAGCTGCTCTTCATGGGCGGGATTGGCATAGGCATGCAGCAGGCAGATGGCCAGGGCCTGCGCGCCAGAGGCGTCAATTTGTGCGATTAGGTCGGGCAGGCTGGTGAGATTCAGGGGGGTGTGAACTGCGCCGCTGGCCAACATGCGCTCCTCAATGGTGAAGCATCGACTGCGCGGGACAATCAGGTCCGGCTTGGACAGATTGATATCATACTGACTGTAACGGCGTTCATAGGCGATCTCGAGTATGTCGCGAAAACCTGCCGTGGTGACGACAGCAGTCGGTGCCCCTCGTCGTTCGATTAGGGCATTGGTCGCAAGTGTCGTTCCGTGGACGAAGCCGATAATATCGGACATTTGCAGCTGGCAATCCGCCAGCACAAGGTGGATTCCTGCCATGGCTCCGTCGGTGGGGTTTTGCGGGGTTGTCGGGGTCTTTGCAGAAGCACGGACATTCTGGTCCTTGTCCACCAGCACGGTGTCGGTAAATGTGCCGCCAATATCTACGGCAATGCGCGCGGATCGAATTTTTGTCATGGTTGTGTTGGGCTAAGGGGCAGTTCATCCGCAGGCCCGGCCCGCGGGGTTCAGGCAATTCTACCGCGAATGCCTGACAACAAGATCACAGCCGGTCGCCCGCCGGCCCAAAGGTGCAATGTCGAAACGGATGAACATGGCTCGACGTGGTGCCTTCTGCTTGTTGTTGTTCAAAGAGACTGCGCAAAGCTTGCTGGACTGTCAATTGAATTTCGTCCGGTGACCTGCCCGGGTCCCGCATATTTGCGCAAATTGAACTCGCATATTCAATAGGTTTACACTGTCACCGGATTGGGCGTCTGCAGGAACTGGAGATGTCAGATGCGCCTGGTACTCACTTTTTTTATGTTGCTTGTATCGGCTGCCGGATGGGCAGTTGAAGAACAAGTCGTCACCATTGAATCTCAGGGACAGAAAGTGGTTGGCACATTGGTGCTGCCAGATGGAGAGCCGGCACCGGTCGTGTTGCTGTTGCACGGTTTTACCGGTTCGCGGGATGAACTGGAGACCGAGCATGTCGCAGAGGGTATCTTTGGACGAACCGCTGCCCGGCTGGCGGAAAAGGGCTATTCCAGTCTGCGGATAGACTTTCGTGGTTCCGGGGAGAGCATTGCTGGCATCGATTTTTCCCAGACCACTTTTGAAGGCCAGATCGCAGACGGCCATGCGGCAATTTCGTATCTGAAAAACCAACCGCTGGTGGATGGCGATGAGCTTCATATTCTTGGCTGGAGCCAGGGCGGACTGGTCGCTTCGGCATTGGCCGGTCGCGGTTCCGCCATTGACGCCGTTGCCCTCTGGGCGGCGGTCGCAGAGCCGGAGCAGACCTATGGACATCTGCTGGGAGCTGAAACCATGCAGCTTGGCAAGGCTGCAAAACCCGACGAGGCGGTGCCGATTGAACTGCCCTGGGGTGCGAAGATGACGCTGAATGGGGCCTTTTTCGCCGGCGTTGCGCGGTTTGATCCGGCTACGGAAATCGCTTCCTATGCCGGTCCTCTCTTTGTGGCACAGGGGGTTGAGGACACGATTGTCATGCCCCGGGCTGCCGAATTGCTGATTGCTGCCCATGAAGGGCCCGAAGAATTCTGGATGGCCGATATGGATCACGTGTTCAACAGTTTCTCTTCGGCAGAGCGGCTTGAGGAACTGATCGCACGAACCGTCAAGTTTTTTGACCATCATGATGACTGATCCGGCACAGCAGGTTTTGTTGATCAGGATCAAGGAGACCTGCCTCATCTGCCGCCATACTTTCCCTAACACGACCTTCGCGGGCGGCGAGGGCGAGATTGGTTGTGGACCGGCAATGTGAAAGGACGTTCAGGCATGGAAGCTTTGAAGGTGGATATTGAAGAATTTCGCAAGCGGCTGACGACGCGTAAAGACGAGCTGCAGGAACTGCTGGTGCGACTGGAAGACAAGCTTGATGACCCCAAAAGCCAGGACTTCAGCGAACATGCAACGGAAAGCGAATTCGACGAGGTTTATGAATCCCAGGGCCGCGAAGGTTTGAAGGAAATCGCCGCCATTGATGCTGCACTGGATCGGATGGCGAATGATGAATTCGGCATTTGCGTTATCTGCAACAATGAGATTTCCGCTGAACGTCTTGATGCTGTTCCCCATGCTGCAATGTGCCGTAACTGCATGAAATAGGCAGCCATATAGGTGGCGTTTCTGAACAGGGCTGAACGTTGGTTTACTCGGGAAACTGGCCGCCATTGCACCCTTGCTCATTCCTGATACCCTGCGCAAAATAATCTGCGGAGGTAACATATGAAAACGCCATGGCACCTCTGGGTAATCGGGCTGCTCATGCTGTTGTGGAATGGCATGGGGGCGATGGACTATGTGATGACCGTTAGCCGCAATCCGGACTATCTGGCGCAGTTTACCCCCGAACGTCTGGCCTTTCTCGATGCTTTTCCAACATGGGCCAAAGCCAGTTGGGCCCTGGCCGTGTGGCTGTCAGTCCTCGGTAGCGTCGTGTTGCTGCTGCGCTCGCGTCATGCGGTCTGGATGCTCGGCGGCGGATTGTTGTTCATGGTCATTACCACCATCCATAACCTGTTTTTGGCTGATGTCCCGGCGCTCGACACGATGAGTGGTTTCGAAATGGGTTTCAGCCTGGTTATATTTGTGCTGGCCATCGCCCAGGTAGTCTACGCCCGCGCCATGGCTCGGCGGGGTGTTCTTGCCTGATTGACCCTCTGCGCCGGCACTGGTGAGGCTTGGCAAAATTCAAATGGGAGCGTTGAGATGAGCCTCTTTAAGCAACTGCAAAGGCGAGACCAGGAGGGCCGACCGATTCGGGTAGCTGTGATTGGTGCCGGCAAATTTGGCACCATGTTCCTGGCCCAGGCCCGGCGGCTCCCGGGTATCCATATTGTTGCCATCGCCGATCTGGCGGTCGATGGGGCCAAATCAAATCTGCAACTTGCCGAGTGGCAAAAGGAAGAATTCTCAGCATCGTCATTTGATGATGCCCTGGCCCGGGAAACGACCTTCGTTGATGCGGATGCGCTGGCTGTGATCCATCATCCGGCCATTGAGATCGTGGTGGAGTGTACCGGTGATCCAATCGTCGCTATTGACCATCTGGTGGCGGCGTTTGAGGCGGGCAAGCATGTGATCAGTGCAACAGTTGAGGCCGATGCCGTGTGCGGGGCGAAACTGGCTCAACTGGCCCACAAGGCCGGCGTAGTTTATTCCATGGCCTATGGAGATCAGCCGGCCATGGTGTGCGATCTGGTTGATTGGGCCCGCACCTGTGGATTTGACGTTGCTGCCGCCGGGCGCGGCCATAAATGGGACCCGCAATACCGCTTTTCGACCCCTGACACGGTGTGGGATCATTGGGGGCTGACCGCCGAACAGGCGCGGATCGGTCGGTTGAACCCCAAAATGTTCAACTCTTTTCTCGACGGCACCAAGCCGGCGATTGAATCAGCGGCGATTGCCAATGCCTGCGGTCTTGATGTGCCGGCGGCAGGTCTGGCCTATCCGCGCGGGTCAATTGATGACCTGCCCAATCTGATGCGGCCGCAAGCTGAAGGCGGTGTACTGGCCCAAAGCGGCATGGTGGAGGTGCTCAACAGCCTCAATGAAGACGGATCGGAAATTGATTACAACATACGCATGGGGGTCTGGGTCACCCTGCGCGCTGCCACCGACTATCAGCGCAAGTGTTTTGAGGAATACAAGGTGACCACCGATGACAGCGGCCGCTATTTCAGCGCCTATAAGCGCTGGCATCTGATCGGGCTGGAGTTGGGCCTGTCAGTGGCCAATGTGGGCTTGCGCGGCGAAGCGACGGGAACCGCCGAGGCGTTCCGGGCCGATGTGGTCGCCGTTGCCAAGCGTGATCTGGCGGCTGGCGAGATTCTGGACGGGGAGGGGGGTTACACGGTTGCCGGGCAATTGCGGCCAAGCGCCGTTTCAGTCGCCGCTCGGGCGCTGCCGCTGGGACTGACCGGCAAGGTGAAGGTCAAGCGCGCAGTCAATCAGGATCAGGTGCTCACCTATGACGATGTTGAACTCGATGAGACTTTGACTGCGGTGAAATTGCGACGCGCCCTGGAGGCTGGCCAATAGGCGCTAACTCATCGACTTTTCAATGGCGTCCAATACCTGCATGGCTGCCAGCCCCTGGGCTACTGACGATATGGGTTCACGACCTTCCTGAATGGCGCTGATGAATTCCCTGTCGGCCAGTTCGATACCATTGTTTGATACCGCAATACCGGCCAGGTCGATGGGTTCATTGCGCCCGTCATACAGGTCGTCATAGCTGGCTATATAGGTGCCGTTGTCGCAGATATAGCGGAAGAATGTACCGAATGGTCCGTCATTGTTAAACGACAGAGACAGGGTGCACAGGGCGCCGGAAGGGGATTTCATGCCGATGGTCATGTCCATGGCGATGCCCAGTTCCGGGTGCTGTGGTCCCTGAAGCCCGAACACTTCGCTGGGCACTTCGCCGGTTTGATGAATGAACAGGTCAACCGTGTGGCAGGCATGGTGCCATAAGAGATGATCGGTCCAGGAGCGCGGCTTGCCCAGCGCATTCATATTGGTGCGGCGGAAGAAATAGGTCTGCGCATCCATCTGCTGCAGGTTCAACTCGCCTTTCTCAATGCGGTTGTGAACCCACTGGTGGGACGGGTTGAAGCGCCGCACATGGTCGACCATGGCCACCAGTCCGGTCTCCTGCTGAACGCGCACCAGTTCTTCGGCATCCGCCAGACTGTCGGCCATGGGAATTTCAACCAGAACATGTTTGCCGGCTTTCAGGCACTGGATTGCCTGTGCCGCGTGGACCTGGGTGGGGGTGGCCAGAATCACTGCGTCCACATCGTCGCGGGCCAGGCATTCGCCAAGATCGGTGGATGCGTGGGCAATACCGCGTTGGCTGGCGAAGCCATGGATATCGTCGGCTTCCACGCCCATCACCGAGGTGACCTGAACGTCGTCAATATTGGCCAGGGCATCGAGATGTTTCAAGCCAAAGGCACCGGCGGCACCAGCTACGCAAATTCGCATCGTCTTCAATCCTATCGGTTTTCTAAAATAATATGGCCGACAGCCGTGTTGGAGGCCGGAACGTGGTAATGGCGGTGGATTTCCTCAACATCATCATTAAGCGCCCCGCGCATGACGTGCCACATCACCATCTCAACTCCTTCTGACCCGGCTTCTCGCAGATATTCCACATGGGGTATCTGGGCGCCGCCATGGGGGTCGCGTGTCAGGTCATCAAGAAACTTCTTGTCGAATTCCGGATTGATCAACCCGGCTCTTTCCGCCTGCAACTGGTGAGACATGCCGCCGGTGCCGAAAACCATGACATTGAGATCTTCTTCATAGGATTCAATGGCACGGCGCACCGCCTTGCCGAGATTATAACAGCGATTGCCGGTAGGTGGCGGATATTGAACTACATTGACACATAGCGGAATCACCAGGCTTGGCCATTCGTCAACCTCGCCAAACATCACCGACAGGGGAACGGTCAGCCCGTGATCAACTTCCATCTCGTTCATGATGGTCAGGTCGAACTCGTCGAGGATCACCGATTGAGCAATGTGAGAGGCAAGGCGTTGATGGCCTTTGACCACCGGAACGGGCCGCGGTCCCCAACCTTCATCGGCCGGCTGATATTCGGCAGCGCAGCCAAGGGCAAAGGTCGGGATCACTTCTGCCGAAAAGGCAGTGCAATGGTCGTTATAGACCAGGAAAATCACATCCGGAGTGTTTTCCTTCATCCATTGGCGCGACTTTTCAAATCCGGCAAAAACCGGTTTCCAATAGTCCTCGTGGGTTTGACCGGTATCCATGGCGACGCCGATGGCCGGCACGTGGGAACACCCGACGCCTGCAGTAATCTTTGCCATTATTTGTCTTCCCACTCTGACTTGTAACGATTGCCCTCAATGCTGCGACCGCCATTCACCATCATCTTGCGATAGTCCTCGGTTTCCATATTGGTCATCAGGGCGGCGAGGTTCTGGAAATTAATGCCGTCAAAAGCTGCAAGTTTCGCGGTGTAATAAATATTGCCACCCAGCGACAGCATGCGATTCCAGGCGCGGTCGCGGACCGCCTGCAATTGTTCTTCGCTCATCGGATATTTTGCGAGATAGGCGTCAGGGTCGCTTCGAAAGGCATCGCGGTTTTTTTCCAGCCGCAGCGAAATGCAGAACATGTTGAGATGATAGCCTTCGCGCGAGCGGTCGGCATCAAAAACATAGGTGCCGGGAATGTCGTCATATTCTTTGGTTTTGGTCATAGGAGAGCCGATGAGAGTGAGCGTGAATGCGGGTCCGGTTTCACCGCCAGCTTAGACAAATCTCCATCAACAGGCAAAAAAATTGTCATCCGGAATCATCCGGCCATCATGACAAGATAGCCGCGAAATCGCTGGTTGCTGAATTGAAAGGCTCAGCCCAACAGGTCGTCGGGTTGTGGGACGGTCGACTGTTCAGGGGGCGTGACCGGATCCTCTTCCTCGCTGAGGGCCTGGCCAAACCAGACGTCTTCGGTGAGGATTTTTGTGCCATCATTGAGGGTTGCAGAAGAGCGGAACAGGTCACGGCCATCTTCGTCCACGGCATGTTCTTCCAAAGCCAGTTCGATTTCAGAAATGCCCATCTCGGACAATGTGAACAATTCTCCTTCATCGACCTTGGCATTGCCATCATCAATCCAAAGATTAAGACCGTTTCCTTCGTCGCCTGAAATCACCCCGTCGGAATTGGTGTCGAATTCCGCCAGCTGCTGGTAGCCATGTTCATAGGCACCGTCCTGATCGCCGAAAAGGCGTGTGCCATTCATGTCACTGGCGGCATTGCCATCTACATTGTTGACCAGCAGGGCATCGCCGCTGCCGTCCAGCCATTCGATGGTTTCCAGATCACCATCGCCGTCGGTATCGAATTGAACTGTCGCACCCAATTCACGGATGCCCGCCTTGTTTTGCGCCGTGGTTTCGCCGGTGACATTGATTTCCCCGTCGCGGTTCAAGTCAAAGGCCAGCGGCGAAGTGGTCAGTACGCCGTCCTGATCCCAGACAAAGGCGAAGGGCTGGTGTCGGTTTTCACCGGTATCGTCTTCCAGTTGCACCGGTGTGCCCCAGTTGTTTCCATCCCACAGGACGTAATTGAGATCATGGCCATCATCCTGCACCGACAGCATGATCTGGTCGGAATTTGGACTGCTGTCGAGGGTCATGGAATTGATCTTGTCGCCGAAGTCGGCCAGGGTTTGTTCTGCGGACCATCCACCCACGGAATCCCAGGTGCGGTAATACACCGTGTCGGTGCTGGATCTGGAATAGGTGACCAGACCCTGTCCTGACTGGTTTTCGAAGGCAACTGCAATGTTGGGACTGTCCCGGGATTCAATTGACGACTCAATTTGAAAGGCGGTTTCCCAACTTGTTCCGTCCCAGACGCTGACCCAGGCTTCGTCTCCGCTTGTCATTGCGCCGACCATGATGTGGTCTGAGGATAAGTCGTTTGCGCTGACGATCCAGACCGGATCACCGGTCGCGCTAACCGGCGCAGAAATCGACGACTCGGTGCCCCAGCTAACTCCGTCCCAGACGCGATAGAAAATATCGTCGGAACCGTTTTTTCCATAGGTGACAATCGCGTCACCGGAATCGGCTTCGTGGGAGACAGAGATAGAATATCGGTCGGGGTCGCCGCCGCCGGTTGTATCAAGCGTGACTCTGTTCCCCCAGGAAGAGCCGTCCCATACAAAGGCATAATCATCGGCGTTCTTATCGCTGACAATCAGCACCATCTCATCAGAACCTGGGTCGAAGGACAGTTTCATATGTTGCGGCTCGTCCCCGATCCAACCGGGGACAGATTGGACCGAACTCCAGCTGCTGCCGTCCCAGGTCGCATATCGAAGCTGCTGACCGGAGGACTGACCATCATCATTCCAAACCATGACCGCATCACCGCTGGATTGTTCATAGGCGATTTCGGCGCCCCACCAACGGTCTTCGCTGACAGCGCCAAGCAGGCCAAGTGATACTTCTGCCCAGGTGGAGCCGTCCCACATCATGGCCCTGACTTCGCTGGAAGTATTCACACCAACAACGATGATTTCATCTCTTGTGGGGGCTTCTGCCACCTGCATGGTCCGGAACTCGTTTCCAAGATTAGGGCCGGTGACATTGCTGGCGAACGAAGTGCCGTCCCAATCGCTCATGAGGGGCTGGTTGGTATTGTCGGAAAAGATCGCCGTGCCGGTGTTGATTTCTGGCACATTCGTGACTTCGATCGTGATGTCGCGGGAAAAGGTCGCAAGTCCGGAATCGGTCACTTCCACTGTCACCGTATGGCTTGTCGCTGATTCATAATCGACGCTTGAGCCACTGGCGATGCGCAACTGATTGCCGACAATTTCAAACAGGCCGGATGGATCACTGGTCAGGGCGTAGGTGAATGTGTCCCCCACATCGATGTCGGTGGTGCTGAGCGTTGCGACAACTGTACCGGCACCGCTGTCATCAAGAACCGAGATCACATCAGCCGGTGTGCTTGACGTGAATCCGGCTCCCACAACCTGGGTGAGGCTGAGATCATTGCCGCCGACAACATCAATAACGGAGGTGGTTTCTCCGTCGTCAAAGAGCCAGTTTGCAATCAGGTTCGGTGTGGACGAAGGCAGGGTCGCATTGGCGCCAGCGGCGATTTCACCCGGGGTGCGAATGTCGTCGAAAACGCGGATGTCGTTGTAGGTCCCCTTGAACACTTCGCTTGGCAGATAACCGCCATCGGGACTGTCCTGTTCCTGGCCAAATACAAGAAACCCACCACCGGCAATGGTCTGCGTCGCGGCGAGGCCTGAGCCACTGGCCACGGATGTTCCATCGAGGAACAATTCCCAGTTCCCGGCGCCATTGTCCCAGGTCATCGCCAATGTGTGCTGCCCGCCATCCATCATCTCGCTGGCATCCCAGGAGGTGATATTGACCTGAGAACCGGCAATTTCCAACGCTATGAAGGGGGTGGGGGACGTGCCGGTGTCATAGACGAAGGTGAGTTCCAGCTGATCGGAACTGCCCGAATGGTAGTTGAACAGAGGTGCAGACTCGCCGTCCACCAGCGGGGTCTCAATGCTGAATTGCGCTTCTACCGTGGCGGTCGAAAGTCCGCCAAGCAGCGCACCACCGTCGGCAGCCATGAAATAGCCCGCATTGCCACCATCGGTGTTGATCGATGTGCCGGTATTGCCGGCTGGCGTGATCGCGGTCGGCGCATCATTGTCTGGCGTGATGCTCATGCTCACAGTGGTCGGATTTGACAGGGCGCCCTGATCGTCGCGCACCGTATAGGTGATCGATGTCACCGGCCCGTTATAGTCAGCTTCCGGGGTGAAGGTAATTTCACCGGAAATGGTGTTGATGCTCCACGTGCCTTCGCCGACAACAACAAGCGGATCACCTGCTGATGCGGTTCCAGCGATCTGGATTGTTGCAGGATCCAGTGTTCCGTCCACATCAGTATCGTTGGAGAGAACCGATATCGCCACGAAACTGTCTTCCAGCACCGTATCGCCGTCGCTGTTGGCAACCGGCGGGTCGTTTACGGCATTTATGGAAATTGTGGCGGTGGCAACATTTGAGTTTGCCGTTCCGTCATTTACCCGCACACCGATGATGCGGTCGGTGGTCGCCGGATCGTCACTGGTGTTTTCATAACGGATCAGGTCAATCGCCGCCTGGTAGGCGGCTGCGCTGGCCGTGCCAGTTAGCGTAATGGTGCCGGTGACTGGATTATAGACGCCGGCCACGATGCCCGGGGGCAGGGCACCGGATACCGACAGCACATCTCCCGCCTGAGGCGACGCAATGGTGATTGTCGCTGATTGCAGGTTTGGTGAGTCGATGTCGCTGACATTCGCCAGATCGGAGATTGCGACGGGACCTGCCCCTTCGGTAAACGAACCGCTATAGGGTGTTGGATCCGGATAGGTGGCCGTGACGATGATGTCGTCAATAAAGGCCGTTTCGTTTTCGTCCCGGTTCAGATCAAAGCGAATATAGGTGGTCGCCGACAGATAGGGGGTGAGGTTGAGGTCGATGGTCTGGTAGGAAGAGCCACCCGAGGTTGTCGTATAGATACGGGTGTAGCTGATGCCATCGGTGGAAACTTCGACGCTGAAGCGACCGTCTTCATCCCAATCCCCGGTACGCCGCAGATCAAAGGACAATTGGGCAGTGTCGGCACTCGATAAATCGAGTTCGCGTTCTACAGCCCTGCCGGTAAGACGGAGCGCATCATCACCACCATCATTGACAATGCGCACGGAGCCGTTTGAAGGACCGTCAGCTTCACCGATTTCGGTCCAGTTTGACGTCCACGCCGCGGATCCGGTTGATCCGCTATAGGTTCCGGTTTCTATATCGTCTGCAAATGTCTGATCGGGCGTATTGTCGGTTGAATCAAGGTCCACCATTGGCGGCATGTTCGATCCGCCAATCGTTACGGAAACAGTGGCTGCGTCGGAACCACCGGCACCATCCGAAATCGTGTAAGTAATTGTATCTGAACCAAAATAATTCAGATTTGGCGTATAGGACAGGGTATTGTCGGGGTTTACGCCGACCGAACCATTCAAGGCGAATGCCGATGTTACCTGTAGCGGATCGCCGTCGATATCATTGTCATTGGCCAGCACCACGATGGTTTGAGTGGTGTTTATTGGCCCGCTGGATGCATCATTGGCGGCAACAGGTGCGTCGTTGGTCGCGGTAATTGTCACCGACACTGTGGTTGGTGCGGAAGTGGCCCCGGAATTGTCATTCACAGTATAGGCGATATTGGTAACCGGCCCATTATAGTCGGTTTCCGGGGTGAAAGTTATCTCGCCAGTTGCCAGATTGACCGTCCACGTGCCTTCTCCGGGAACTGCAAGCGGGTCGCCGGGATTGGTTGTGCCGACGATTTGCACGGTTGCCGGCACTAGCGTGCCATCGATATCGTTGTCATTGGCCAGCACGTCGATGATGACGGAACTGTCTTCAAAAACGGTGTCGCTGTCGGCAACCGCGACCGGGGCGTCGTTTGTCGGGGTAATCGTCACCGAAACCGCGGCAGGGTTTGAAGTGGCACCACCGTCGTCCTGGACGGTATAGGTGATGTCCGCGACCGGGCCGTCATAATCTGGCTCAGGTGTAAAGGTGATTTCGCCATTTATCGGATTGACAGACCAGGTGCCTTGCCCGGCAACAACCAGCGGATCGCCGGGATTGGACGTGCCGACGATTTGCACCGTTGCGGGCACAAGTGTGCCGTCAATGTCGCTGTCGTTGGACAGTACATCAATGATGACGGCGCCATCTTCGGTTACACTGTCGCTGTCGCTGCTGGCGACGGGAGGGTCGTTGACCGCGGCAATGGTCGCGCTGACCTGCGCTAACTTCGAACCCAGACCACCGACATCGGAAACGGTATATTCAATCGGCGTTGGTGTCCCTGAATATTCAGCGATCGGTGTGAAGGTAATTTCACCGGTCGAACCGTTGACGGACCAGGTGCCTTCCCCCGCTACAACCAGAGAATCGCCAGGATTGGTTGTGCCGCGAATGTGCACGGTTGTTGGGTCAATCGGGAAATCACCATTGATATCGTTGGCCAGCACATCGATCACCAATGGCGTATCTTCAAACCCGGCAGCAGTGTCGTTGACCGAATCTGGCGGTGCATCATTGATGTCAAACAGGATAAAGGTTTGGGCTGCGACCGAGTCAGCTGTGCCGTCATTCACCGTGATGTCGACAATTCTTGTTGAAGAAACAGGGGTGGCTGAATTGCTTTCAAACTGAATCTGCTGAAGTGCGGCAAGGTACGTGGCGTGGGTCCCTACACCGGTCAGATTGATCTCGATCTGACCTCCGGAGATTGTAGAGCTCCAGGCAAGTCCACCGACGGTACCTGAAGCGCCGTTGCTGGCAGGCACACCGCCAACCAGAAAGGCGTCGCCGGATTCGGCGAAAGTCAGTAAAATCCGGGCCGACTGCAAGGTTGTGTCGTCGGAATCCAAAATGCTGGCTGACGAATCCAGAAGTGAAATAGGATCGTTGCCGTTCTGGTAATCGACCTGATAGTCGGTGTCGTTTGGATTGAGGTCGTTGACGATCACCTTTACATTATCAATGGAAATATCATCGGTGGCTGCCTGTGGGCCTGCAAGGTTTTCCCACGTGAACTGGACGTCTGCCGTGTCGGAAACACCAGCCGGCAGATTTAACTCGATTGTGGAATAGGTCCAGTCGAGATAGGTGGAAGAGGAAATCGATGCGGGAGTGCCACTGGCGCCATTCAGGAAGTTGACCGTCGCAGTGGTGCCGGGTCCCGAAGGAGTTGTCAGGCTAACATAATCGATGCCGTCGACCGAAAGCGTCAGTTGTTGAGACCGACCGCCATCCGAAGGGACGTCGTTCCAACCCAGGTCAAACTGGATCACAGCTGTGCCATTTGTGCCTGGTCCATCCGAGAGACCCGTCACGCCACTTTGTGTTAGAGTGGAGGTGGATCCAACTGAGTCAAAATTGACTGCGGGAGCATTTGGAGCCACGCCGCCGGAGGCGAACGGCCCCGCCGCCACCCAATCGGTCCAACTGCCGACGGACCCCGCAGAAAAACTCGAATTGGATACCGCATTGTCGTAGTCCGATAAGTCGAGAACAGGTGCATCATTGGTTGCGCTGATTGACACCGAGACAGTCGCAGGGTTGGAGGCGGTGCCGTTATTGTCTTCAACAATATAGGAAATGTCTGTCACCGGGCCGGTATAGTCAGCCTCAGGGGTGAAGGTGATTTCACCGTTGAGCAGATTGACGGTCCACGTGCCTTCTCCGGGCACCGCCAGCGGATCGCCGGGATTGGACGTGCCGACGATTTGCACGGTTGCCGGCATAAGCCCACCATCGATATCGTTGTCATTGGCCAGCACGTCGATGATGACGGAACTGTCTTCAACAACGGTGTCGCTGTCGGCAGCCGCGACCGGGGCATCGTTGACCGGGCTGATCGTCACCGAGACGGATGCCGGGTTTGAAGTTGCGCCGCCATCGTCCTGCACGGTGTAGGTGATATCGGTGACCGGTCCGTCATAATCTGGCTCAGGTGTAAACGTGATTTCGCCATTGACCGGATTAACCGTCCAGGTGCCCTGGCCGGCCACCACCAGCGGATCGCCGGGATTGGACGTGCCGACGATTTGTACCGTTGCCGGCACCAGCGTGCCGTCAATGTCGCTGTCATTGATCAGCACATCAATCGTGACGGCACCATCTTCGGTCACGCTGTCGCTGTCGATGGTGGCCACCGGCGGGTCATTGACCGCGACGATTGTCACGTTGACATCGGCCAGCATGGACCGCAGGCCGTTTACATCTGATACTGAGTAGTGGATGGGCGTCGGTATGCCAGAATATTCGGCTTCGCCGGTGAAAGTAATCTCTCCGGTTACCGGATTAATGGTCCATGTGCCTTCACCGGGAACAACCAGCGGATCACCTGCATTTGCCGTGTCCTGTAGCTGAACAGTCGTAGGATCGATCGCCGCACCACCGGATGAATCATTGGCCAATACATCGATCACCAGAGGCACGTCTTCAAATCCATTGGCGGAATCATCAGTCAGGGCCGGAGGCGTGGGGTCGACGCCAAAAAATACCAGTGCCTGGGCGATGGCTGAATCATCAATGCCGTCATTGACGGTGATATCGATGGATCGGACGGAAGCCGTCGGGCTGCCAGCGGTGTTTTCAAATTGCAGCAGCGAAAGCGCTGTCAGGTAATCGGCATGGGTGGCGGCGCCGATGATATCGATGGTAACGGTGACGCCGGATATGGAGGATGACCACGCCAGTCCATTGACGGTACCGGATGATCCGTTGCCGGCAATATTGCCATCCACCAGCAGGCGGTCGCCGACTTCGGCATTGGTCAGCTGGATACGCGCCGACTGCAACAACGTACCGTCCTGGTCGTTGATGGATGAACTTAAGTCAAGCAGATCGACAGGTGGGTCACCGGCCGTATAGTTCAGATGATTGTCTGTGTCGCCGGGATTGCTGGTGTCAACAATTACCTGGACGTTGTCAATCGAGGCTTCGTCGGTGTGGTCGCCACCCGTATTCATGTTTTGCAGGCTGAATGTCAGGTCGCCGCTATTGGAAACGCTGGCTGGCAGATTGACCTCGACGGTCTGATAGGTCCAGTCGTGTTCAGGAGAGCTGGTCAGCACTGTCGCTGGCCCGGTCGCGCCGTTGAGATAGACGACGCTGGTGGTGGTTCCCACGCCGCTTGATGTGGTGATCTGGGCATAGTCTACGCCGGCAACGGTGAGTGTCAGCTGGATGCTTTCACTTTCGTGGTTATGGTCGCTCCAGCCAAAATCAAATTTGACCAGCGCCGCGCCATTGTCGCCTGGCCCGGCGGCGAGGCCGCTTAGTCCCGTTTGGGTGACGGATGCAATCGCACCGGTGCCGTGCTGGGTCATTGCCGGGGCATTTGCGCCAGCGCCAGCGCCGTCGAAAATTCCCGACTCCGTCCAGCCGGTCCAGTTGGGGGAGATGCCATCGGAAAAGGTGCCATTGACGACGATATTTTCAACATCCGACAGGTCGACGACAGGCGCGTCGTTGACTGCGGAGATGGTCACGGAAACGGTTGCGGGACTTGAAACCGCCCCGCTATTGTCCTGCACCGTATAGGTAATGTCGGTGACCGGGCCGTTATAATCAGCCTCCGGTGTGAATGTAATTTCTCCGGTGGTTGTGTTGACTGTCCAGGTTCCCTCACCGGGCATCACCAGCGGGTCACCGGCCGATGCGGTGCCGGTTATCTGCACCGTGGCCGGAACAAGCGAGCCGTCAACATCCGTGTCATTGCCCAGGACATTGATTACCACGGAACTATCTTCAGCGACGCTGTCAGAATCGTTATTGGCCACCGGCGGATCGTTGACCGCATTGACGAAGATGAACTTGGTGCCGGCTGCCGTGCCGCCATTGCCGTCGTCAACAGTGTAGCTGATTGTATCGAGACCGTTATAATCAGCATCGGGCACATAGTTCAAAGTGCCATCTGGATTTATGGTCACCGTGCCATTGCCTGCCGAGGCGGTGGAAACGCTCAGGACATCGCCATCAATATCGCTGGCATAAGACAGGACATCAATATTGCTTAGAGTTGTGTCCTCAATGCCGGTGCTCAGCGGCGGTGAGCCAGCATCGGGGTCATCATTGACCGGCGCGACAATCACATCGAGGCTTCCAACGCTGGTGCCGCCATTGCCGTCATCCAAGTTGAAAGTTATTGTGTCGGTACCGTTATAGTTTGCATTTGGTATGTAATTCAGCGTGCCATCCCCGTTAACGGTCACGCTGCCATTGGCGGCAGAAGCACCTGTTACGGTCACCGTGTCGCCGTCGACATCGGTGACATAGGAGAGCACGTCGATATTGTTCAGATTTGTGTCCTCATTGGTACCGGAGTCAGGAATTGCCGCGGCAACGGGGTCATCATTTGAGCCGCTGATGGTCACCGATACTGTTGTCGGCCCGGTCGGCGCCCCGTCATCATCCAGAACTGTGTAGGTAATGTCGGTGACCACGCCGTCATAATCGGCTTCTGGCGTGAAGGTGATTGCCCCGGTAGTGGGGTTGACCGTCCAGCTGCCTTCGCCGGCCACGACCAGTGGATCACCTGGCGCGCTGGTGCCGGTGATCTGAACTGTTGTCGGGTCAATTGTGCCGTCGATATCGCTGTCATTTGCCAGCACGTCGATGATTACCGAGCCGTCTTCGGCCACAACGTCGCTGTCATCGGTACCAATCGGGGCGTCGTTTACGTCAATGATCGACACCGACACTGTAGCTGGACTAGAGACGGCGCCGTCATTGTCGCGCACCGTATAGGTGATGTCGGTGACCGGACCGTTATAGTCTGGCTCCGGCGTGAAGGCGATTGCGCCAGTGGTCGTATTGACTGACCAGGTGCCTTGACCGGCCACAACCAGCGAGTCCCCCGCAGAAGCGGTGCCGGTGATCTGAACGGAAGCTGGATCCAGGGTGCCGTCGATATCTGTATCATTGGCCAATATATTGATGACAACGGAACCATCTTCATTGACGCTGTCGCTGTCGGCCGACGCTACGGGCGCATCATTGACCGGTGTTATGGTGACGGAGATTGTCGCCGGGTTGCTCAACGCGCCGACATCATCACGCATCTGGTAGCTGATGTCGGTGACCGGCCCGTCATAGTCTGCCTCGGGCGTGAAGCTGATTTCACCGGTGGCGGTGTTGACGCTCCAGGTGCCTTCGCCGGCGACGATCAATGAATCGCCCGGCGCGCTTGTGCCAATGATCTGGACGCTTGCGGGGTCCAAAATACCATCAATGTCACTGTCATTGGCCAGAACATCGATGGTTACTGAACCATCCTCCAATACCGTGTCACTGTCAGCGGTGGCGATCGGAGCATCGTTTGTCGGCGTGATCGTGACGGAGACATTGACCGGGGTGCTGCGATCACCAAGATCATCGGCGACCGTGTAAGAAATGTCGGAAACAACTCCATCATAGTCGGCGATGGGAGCAAAGGAGATCTCACCAGTGGTGGTGTTGACTGACCACGTGCCTTGGCCAGGCACAACCAGGGAGTCGCCGGCAGAAGGCGTGCCGGTGATCTGAACCGAGGCCGGATCCAGCGTGCCGTCGATATCGGTGTCATTGGCCAGAATGTCGATTACAACAGTTGAGTCTTCGACGACGACACCGCTGTCGGCCAGTGGGCGTGGCGCATCATTGACGGGGCTGACAGTCACATCATAGGTGCCGGTATCGGTGCCGCCATTGCCGTCGCTGATGGTGTAGGTGACCGTATCCGGGCCAACATAATCGGCGTTGGGGGTATAATTGAGACTGCCGTCGGGGTTGATGGCTACTGAACCATTGGCGGCGCTTGCTGAAATGACACTAAGCGTATCACCATCAATATCGCTGGCCGCCGAAAGCACGTCGATATTGGCTAAGGTGGTGTCTTCTGCGGTGATGACCGGCGCCACCGCACCGGCCACAGGGTCATCATTGACGGGCGTCACGTTTACGGTGACTGCACCGAAGGAGGAATTGCCGTTGCCATCGTTAATCGTATAGCTGATGACATCGGCACCGTTGAAATCCGGGTTGGGGGTATAGTCCAGCTGGCCGGAACTGCTGATGGAAACCGTGCCATTGCCGGCCGAAGCCGCGCTTATCGAAAGCGCATCGCCTTCCGGGTCATAAGCGGCTGCCAGCACATCAATTCCGGTGATACCTACATCTTCCGGTGTAACGACTGCGGTTGGCGTACCGGCAAATGGTGCCTCGTTGCTGGCCTGGGGTGGGCTGGTGCCAATGTCGACAATGCCCTCCTGGTCCAAGTCAACACTTTGTTTGGGGGCTGCTTTTGCAGGACCACCAATTCCGCCAGCACGCAGATTAACGACCGGGCTGGTATCATCCAGCTGCAGGTCGCTTTCGTCGCCTTCTTCTTCCTCTGAGGCTGGGGTATTAATACTGAGGTCAAACAAATTGTCGGCTTCATTGCCGGTGGCGGTATTCTGGCCGCCTTCACCGGCAATCTGCCCAACCCTGGCCAGATCCAACTGGCTGGGATTTGTTGCAGTGCTGCCTTGGCTGGTCGCCGACTGGGAGCTGAGTGAAAATCCGCGCGCGGCAATTGATGCCTGACTGGCGACCGAATAAAGCACAGCGGCGGCGGCGGCGTCGCTTTGTGAAGAAATCGGTGGCACGGCGCGGGTCAAAGCATCGCGCGCCTCAATGGCCTTTTCCTGCTGGACGACCCATTTGAACTGGGTAGACAGAACCTGGCCGGCGGCGGTTGTTATGGCAACATTGACCGTATGGGTCTGGCCGTCGCTGCCGTCGCTGTTCAACACTCCCTCAATAAACATTCGGCTGGAATTGTATTGGAGACCCGCCGGCAGGCCGGAAACATTGATTGCAACATTGCCGTCAACCAGCAGTTCAGAGAGATAGCCGCCGATGTCGAGACTGACATGGGTGTCCATGCCGTCGAACTGATTGGGGATCAACTGGCTGCCAAGTTCTTGCAAAGGAACCTGGTTTTCTATGCGAATTTTCATCACCTGGGTCGACCAGTGGCCGTCATGGACGATGAAAGTAATGTTGTCGCGCGCCGTGTTGGTTTCGTCGGGAATATAGGACAGGTCACCATCGGGCAGCAGTTCCACTTGACCATGGGCTGCCCAGGCTTTGCTGACGACCGGAGTTTCAACGGTGTTGGCAGGCAGATAATTGGCCAGCGATATGCGCGTTGCACCCTCCTGCAGGGCGGTAATCGTGGCGTCGTCGCGGCCGTCTTCGCCCTCGCCGTCGCCGCCGCCGCCGCCGGTGTCTGTGTGGTCAAAAACGGGGGCTGGGATTTCAGCTTCAGGATCACTATTGTCGGCCGCGAGGACCTGTTGGACATCGCTCGGCTGTTCTGCAGAGGTATCAGATTGGGAATTGCCGGAGACGCCAACTGCTCCCTCGGTTTCGGGTTCAAGCCTGGTCGTGGTGATTTGCCCGTTCAGGTCGATGGATACGGCAATGTCTTGGAAGCGAATTTCCTGACAGTTTTCCAACACTTCATAGTCTGAATCTGTCCACAGAAGCGCTGAACTACCCGGTGTCAGCTTCCATTCATAGTCGGCGGACCGGCCGGGAATAGTCGCTACAACGCGTCCGTCTATTTCTTCGAGGGTCTGTCCGAGTTTGGCTGAATCCCGGTGCTCCATGGGGCCACGTCTTTCATGTCTACCCACGGTTCCCCCAAACACAACGGGCAGAAATTGCGCTGGATTGATGTGAAAAATCACAACAGCATTGAAAACAATGCCTCCAGGATGACGTTATCGAGTTAAGATTGGATGAAATCAGGCGCGATTATTTTATGATTTTCGATGTGACATCTCAAAATTATTTGAATAAAGTCAACATGTTATAGTGTTTCTTGGCTTGAATCTGTCTACATGCGTATGCTTTGTGAATGGTTGCAAATCCCAGCTGCCGCGATTCACCACCGAGCCCGGCTCTGGTCCGGTTTCAGGCTCTAAAGTCCCAGCTGTTGTCTTTTGGCCTTGGTCAGTTTGGCCACGACAAGCCCGTGCGCCGCTTCGATATAGGCTTTTGTGTCCTCATCACTCAGGGCGGTCGGGGTCTGCAACTGAACCCATTTGTAGCGCCCCAGATAGGGAGAAGGGGCAATATCGGCCTGTTCGGTAAGCATCATGAAGGCCATGTCGCTGGTCTTGAAACCGATCTTTATGCTGGCTGAACCTTTGCCCCAGGTCGATGCCAGGGCAAAGATTTTTCCGCCGACTTTCCAGACATGGGCACCACCCCACTGAACCACCATTTCGGTGGCGGGCAGGGTGCTGCAATAGGCGTCAAACTCAGTCAGATTCATGAGGTTTGCGGTGCCGGGCAGGAAATGCCAACGCCGCCCAGATTGCAGTAGCCCTGCGGGTTTTTGGCCAGATATTGCTGGTGATATTCCTCTGCATAATAAAAGGCGGGGGCGTCCAGAATCTCCGTGGTGATGGCCCCTTTGCCCTTGGCGGCCAGCGCTTTGGCATAGGCGTCCCGTGACGCCTCAGCCGACTGCTTTTGCGCTTCAGTGGTGGTGTAAATACCTGATCTGTACTGGGTGCCGGTATCGTTGCCCTGGCGCATGCCCTGGGTCGGATCATGGGTTTCCCAGAACAATTTCAACAATTTGTCAAAACTGATTTCGGCAGGGTCATAAACCACGCGAACTGTTTCATTGTGCCCGGTGAGTCCGGTGCAGACCTCGTTATAGGTTGGATTGGGTGTCACGCCTGCCTGATAGCCAACGGCGGTGACCCAGACTCCCTGTTGCTCCCAGAACAGTCTTTCAACGCCCCAGAAACACCCCATGCCAAAATAGACTTCAGCCATGCCTTGGGGGACTTCAGCTGTAATCGCACGGCCATTTACAAAGTGGTTTTCTGCTGTTGGCAGAGGCGTAGGGCGCCCGGGCATGGCGGTTTCCGGGGTCGGCATTTTCATCTTGCTTGTCAGACGGTCGATCAAAAACATTTTCAATGCCTTTCAGGTTCAGTCGCCGTGTCAGCGGCTGGCAAATCTTCCATAGGGGTTGCGGCGGCGCTGGCCGAGTTTCAGAAAAATCATTGCCAGCAGCCAGAATACCAGCCAGCTGGGAAGTTGCAAAACAAAGGTCATCACCGGATCCCAGAGATAAGGATGCGTCCAGGTCTGGACAAGGTCTCGGCCGGCGACCAGCGACTGCGGGCTGATGGTGGCCCAGGTGCTGGCCAGGGGGGTGAGAATAATGTCTGAAGCGGTGATTGACCGAGTGATGTCGAGCACCGCAAGCACAACCGCCAATGCCAGGACAAACAGCCCGACAATTTTAAATAAAAAATGAAACACTCAGACGCCCACCCATAGTTACTTACTTGGTTATAATGGCGAAAAAGAATTTGTCATCAATCAAGCTTGGTCTCACCATTCGGCCAGTGAATTATGCCCAGACTTCTTGGTATGCCGGATTGCCGATCAGGGGGCAAAAATCAAAATTTTCAGCGAAGTTAATATACAATGGATTCAAGGCTAAATTGCGGTTGAATCCTGATGCCGGTTGTGTGTATATCCGCTGGCGCTGCATGCCATTGCAGTGAAATCGAGATTGAACTGCCTTGATGTCATTTCAGGTAGGACGATTTTGATGATTGACGGAGAGGTGGCCGAGTGGTCGAAGGCGCACGCCTGGAAAGTGTGTAGGCGGGAGACCGTCTCCAGGGTTCGAATCCCTGTCTCTCCGCCAGTTGACTTGATTGAGAGTGTTTGAACTTGTTCGGCGTTGTTCTCAATCTGTTGGTTTATTTGAATTAATCTCCACAACGCTGTCCACAGTCGTTTGCCATTGTTTGTTCAAGTTAAGTGTTTGTGCTAGGGCTAAAGCTAGGGCAAAGCGAAAGGCTGACCCATGGCTCGAGAAATCAATAAGCTCACTGCTCGATTTGTGGATGCAGCGAACAAGCCTGGTCGCCACTCAGATGGTGGCAATTTGTATCTTTCCATCTCTCCTAAAGGCAGCAAACGCTGGGTGTTCTTCTATCGAATTGCCGGAAGGCAAAGGGAGATGGGCCTGGGTTCCGCATCCAGGGCCGGAGTTTCCTTGGCAACAGCCCGGGAAAGGGCAGCAGACGCCAGAGCGATCCTGGCATCAGGTCGCGATCCGCTGGAAGTGAAAAAGACCGAGCGTCGCAAAAACCAAGATGTTCCAAGCTTTGGTGAGTGGGCAGACGCCTATGTTGAAACCCACCGGGCGGGTTGGCGCAACAAGAAACATGCTGATCAATGGGCAATGACCCTGACCCGCTATTGTGCATCGATCAGAGATCTTCCGGTTAGTGAAGTCGACACGGATGCTGTTTTGGAAGTGCTGCAACCCATTTGGGAACGATTGCCGGAAACAGCACAAAGGCTTCGGGGGCGCATCGAAAACGTGCTGGACGCGGCCAAGTCCCGTGGATTGCGAACAGGCGAGAACCCGGCTCGATGGCGCGGGCATCTGAGCAATCTCTTGTCTAAGCCAAAAAAGTTGAGTCGCGGCCATCATGCGGCCCTTGCTTATGCGGAGTTACCCGCATTTATGGCAGAATTGAAACTGCGCAAATCAAACGCCGCTCGTGCACTGGAATTTACTATCCTCACGGCAAGCCGAACGAGTGAGGTACTCAATGCCTCTTGGTGTGAGTTTGATTTCGACAAGGCAGTCTGGACCATTCCCGAGGCACGCATGAAGGCTGGACGAGAGCATCGAGTTCCGCTCTTGACCTGAGACCCATTTCTTCATCCATTTTTGGGTAGAATTCGTTCCTTATTGGGAGACGAATAAATGAGACAATCACGGTTCAGCGACGAACAAATCATCGGCATGATTAAGGAGCAGGAAGCCGGAATGCCGACTGC
>JBDWCD010000019.1:0-24491 GCA_039977975.1 Rhizobiaceae bacterium | reverse complement strand
AGCAGTCGGCATTCCGGCTTCCTGCTCCTTAATCATGCCGATGATTTGTTCGTCGCTGAACCGTGATTGTCTCATTTATTCGTCTCCCAATAAGGAACGAATTCTACCCAAAAATGGATGAAGAAATGGGTCTCAGGTCAGGCACGATCAATACCCGGACGCAGGGTTCAGCGGGCGCGGGAACGCTGGAGTTTGTTTGTTCGCGCTTTGCGCTTGCGCTCACGCTGTCGGGGCTGCGCCCCTGCGCTCCGCGGGGGCGGGCCTGACCGGCCCGGACGGCTCTTCGCCGTCTTGTACGGCGAGCATTGGGGCAGGGCATCTGATTGCTGGCAATTGAATGTGTGAGAAATTACAGATTTCGGCGAGCAAAACTGTATATCCGCAAATGTTGAATTGTCCCTGTCAAACAAGTCTGCTTATCTGCCCTCGAATCTATGGTGCAACTTGAGGGACTTACGTGATCCGATCACTGATACTTGTGCTTGGCCTGTTGCTCGCCGCGGCGGCGACCGCCGCAGCGGCGGCGGACGATGTGCGAGAGGTGCAGCTCAGGCTTGCCCAGGCGGGCTATGCGGTTGGCAAGGTTGACGGTAAGTCCGGCAAGATGACTGCCGCTGCAATAAGCCAATATGAGACCGACTGGCAGCTGCCGGTAACCGGCAAGATCAGCGCCGATCTGATTGCCCGGCTGACGCGCCAGCATGCCGCCACCAGGCCGCAAATGCAGAAGGTCGCCAATGGCGCCTGCCAGGTCTGGAATGCCTATCCCCGGGCCCGGGAAACCATCACCTTGAAAACCTGCAATTCCAGCGAGCCGATCGATGGACCGGCGGAAGTTGTCTGGCGGTGGTTTGAGCGGGGGGACTGGCAGGTCGCCTCTTATAAAGGGGACTATCGCAGTGGCAAAATGAGCGGCCTGGGGGTTCTGAACTATCAGGATGGTCATCGCTATGAGGGGGAGTTCAGCGACGGCCAACCGCATGGCAATGGCGCGTTCGAATGGGCCCGTGGCAATGTCTATGTGGGCGAATGGCAGGACGGCAAGCCGCACGGGCAGGGGGTCTATGAACGGATCAGCCAGCGCTTCACCGGGACCTGGAAGCAGGGCTGTTTTTCCAAGGGCAAAAGCCGCATCTGGTTATTCACCAGCAAAAAGGCCTGCGGATTTAAGTAAGGCCACAATGTCCGCCGCCGCTCGCCGCCGCCGCCGCCGCCGCCGCCGCCTCGCCGCCGCCGCCGCCGCCGCCGCCTCGCCGCCGCCGCCGTGGTTTCCAAATCGTTAAGTCCCTAACAGCATTTTAACTGACTTTTTCAAGCCATCTTCAACCTCTGTGGCGCATGATTGCCGGTGAGTTAATGGGTTTTGCGTCGAGTCCCGTCAAGGACGCGCGAAATGTGTGTTGGAGAAACAGTCATGTTGAAACGCCTTTGCAAACGCTTGGGGTTGAACAAATTCGGCCGTGACGATCGCGGCAGCATCAAGCTGCTGGTTGGACTGAGCACGCCGTTCTTGTTGTTGATGACAGGTGCGGGAATTGATACCGCCGAGCTTTATCGTGCGCGCATCAATTTCCAGAATGCCGTGGATGCCGGCGCCTTGATGGCCGCCAAAACGCTGGCGGCAACCGGCAGTACGACCCAGGCGGCGGCGGCGGGTGAGGAATTGTTTTACGGCAATATCCGCAATATTGCCGCCGATGTCGGCGATGCGACAGTCAGCTTTGAAATGGGCAGCGGTGATTGTGTAGACTCTCCGGTGGTCGCCAATGCAACCTTGCGCAAGAAAGTCTTCTTTGCCTTCATGCGTGCGGCGATGACCGACGTTCAGGGCTCCCATGGCCGCCCCGGCATTATCGATGGCACCAAGCGTGCCACCGAAGAGCAGGAAATGGTCCATATGACCGCCAGCGCCGAAGTTAAATGCGGCAGTGATACAATCGAAATCGCCATGGTGCTGGATAATTCCGGTTCGATGGGCTCCAACGGCAAAATCGGAACCTTGCGGTCAGCCGCATCCGATCTGGTCAACACGCTGCACACAACAATGGGCGCGCAATCGCGGCCCGATCCGCTGAAATTTTCTTTGGTGCCGTTTTCCGGCATGGTCAATGTTGGTGCCAGCAACAGGAACGCGTCGTGGATGGACACGACCGGCGTTGGTACCTATCACCACGAATACCTCAACTGGGATCTCGATCCCAGCGCAGTTCGGGTGGGTAATACTTATCGCACCTCCAGCGGCCAGCCGCTGACCCGCTTTACCCTATACGACAATCTGCCAAATATCAGTTGGGCCGGATGCGTCGAAACACGTCCCTATCCGGAACATACACGCGACACGACTCCCGATGTTTCCAATCCGGATTCGGTTTTCGTGCCGACCTTTGCGCCAGACACGCCGGACAATTGGTCAGGTGATTATGAACAGGTTCTGGGGGTCTCTGCAGGCCAGGAAACCTGTACCACATTCCAGAGCAAGTATTATTGGCGCTGGGGCCGACGGTATACGCGCAGTTCGCGCAAGTGCCGGGTCTGGTCAGATGACTACCGCGGCGACAAGCATCCACAGGATTGGGGCTACCGTCCTTATTGGGATGACCGTATTGAGTACAGATATGGCGAATTTATCGGTGATACGTCGTCCACGCCGGTCTGGCAAAACGGCAATCAGATTTCCGAGGAATGGTATTATAACAACTACCTGGAAGACGATCATAATTTCCCGGCGGCTCTGGGGCATCCCAAGGCAGCTGAATATACCGGAACTGGTGATGACCAATACAGCCGTCAGCGCTGGACGTGGAAATATTTCAACAATCCCACTCCGCGCAATGTCAACAATAACAGTTCAGGACTGCCCTATGTGCTGGGTACCCAGGGCGGGCCCAACGCTTTTTGTACCGTGCAGGAAATGAGCCCGCTGACGACCAGCAAATCGGATACTATCGACGCGATTTCATCAATGCAGGCGCGGGGTTCGACCAATATTCAGGCTGGTGTTTCCTGGGGCTGGCGAACCCTGTCGCCGGGCCAGCCGTTTACCGAAGGTCGCGACTATGGGGTGGCCGATAATAAGAAGATCATGATTATCATGACGGACGGTAACAACACCAATTATCCGATCACCTCGAGCAGCTATTCCAAGCGCAACAAGTCGTATTACAATACTTGGGGGCACTCAGAGAATGGACGTATGTTCGATGGCTTTGATGCCATTGCCAACCCCAGTCATGACTATACGACATTCCGTAAAGCCATGGACGAGCATCTTGTGGAGACCTGTCAGAACGTCAAGGCGGCGGGGATATCGATCTACTCAATCGCCTTTGATGTGCCCAATGGCTCAAGCGTCAAGGAGATGCTTGAGAGCTGCGCCTCCACCGATCTGGGTGGTTCAAAGCAGTATTTTGATGCGCAGAACAACGCCGAGCTGGTTGCCACTTTCCAGACGATTGCGGAACAGCTGGCAGAGCTTGCCATCACAAGATAAGCATTCGGTGCCCGTGTCACGCGGGCACCGTAACTCGCCCGATCAACGCTTCAGGGTTCTATGCACTTGACTTGAACTTGATCTGGTTCTCGGGCTCGGCATTGATCAGCAATTCGGCCTTGACCGGCCGCGGGGGTGCAAACAGCAGGCCCTGAGCCAGCGGCAATTCCATATCGATCAAGCCAATTGCATCGCGATCTCGTTCAACATCCGTGGCAATCAGCTGAATGCCTTCGACCGAAAGAACAGATGCGAGATTTGCAGGTGCAATGCCCTTGTGGTTGGCGTCCAGGCTGGCATGTAACAGGATCGACGACGATACTTTCACAAAGCGCACCCCTGAACCGGCCAGTAATTGTGGGTCAATGTTGAGATCCTGCACATCGCTCAGCGACAGGGCGATGCCCATGTCGGTCAGTTCGGCCAAACGTTCGCGCTGTTCCTGATTCAGACCGTTGAAATCGCGGCTGGTGAGTTCTACAATCAATGAGTCCCGCAGGTTGGCATTGGCTTCAAGAAAGCTCGAAATTTCCCGGAAACTGTGCAGATTGAGCAGCGACTTGGGTGATATCGGACAGAAGACTCCAGCGCGCTTTTTGAGCAGGTGGAGCTTTCGCACCATGCGCACCGCGCTGAAGATGATCTTCTTGTCGATGGTTGCCGACAGACCAGCCGTTTCAACAAGTTTGCGAAACTCGTTTTGATCCACAAATTCGTCACTCTCGCCGCCGCCGCTGAAATTGGTATTGAGGCGCATGAAGGCATCGAAATAGGCGGGGCGCCGCGAAGGCAACTCGACGATTGGCTGGAGGTGCATGTTAAGGCTGTTTTCGCTCAATGGAGCTGGCTTGGCGGTGGACTTCTTGCGTGAACTTGCATCGGCATCCGGATGCGGAAACTCGTCAACGGCGCGATAGTCCCTGTCGTCAGATTCGTCGGCCCTGTTGTCGATGCTGACCTGCAGAGAATTGATCCGGCTATTCAAGATCGCGATGGCTTCTGAATGGTCGGACTGAATAGGAGAAGTGCTGCCCGGCTCGTTGACCTGGTGAGACAGGGCTTCGATCCGCTGGCGCATGTCGTCTTCATAATGGGCCAGTGCGGCCGACTGCGTTTTTATAGAATTTATGTCGCGTGAGATTTCCATCTGGCGACGGATGATGATGGCAGCGAACAATACGGTGACCGCGATGATCAATGCCGTGTCCATTGCCAGAATATTGTTGCGGGCAAGAAACAGCGCCAGGCCGAACAGAATTGCTCCCAGGAAGGCGAAGAAAAACAAACGCTTTAGCCAATTGCTCACCTGGGCTACTTTGCTCATGGTCCCCCGCTCAGATTGCCGTTGCCCGGCCATTTATCGACACCACTGCGGTTCCCAACACAACGACACCGTTCTCCCATCGCGACAATCAAATGCGCTTATTGGGATGGTTGAATCAATACACGCTCCGACAAATGATGCAATGGTTGCATCTTCCAACTTGACGCTGTTGCCGGTTCAATTTACCCGAAGGGTTTGTTGGCCACTGCAGGATTTCATTCATGTCCAAGCGCATTTCCGGTTTAAGCGCGATTGCCGCCGAGTACCGCGCCATCCTCTGTGATGTCTGGGGTGTGCTGCACAATGGTCAGTCGGTCTATCGACAGGCAGAGGACGCCCTTATCCAGTATCGTCAAAGTGGTGGCCAGGTGGTGCTGTTGACCAATTCGCCGCGGCGCAACCAGGGCGTTGCTGCGCAGCTGGATGATCTGCAGGTCGACCGGCAGGCCTTTGATGCCATTGTAACTTCTGGAGATGTGACCCGCACGTTGATCAAACAGGCGCAGGGCGACATATGCCATCTGGGCCCGGATCGGGACCTGCCGCTGTTTGATGGTTTGGGTAAGCAGCTCGTAGGTTTTGACGCCTGCCAGGCAGTCGTCTGTACCGGTCTGTTTGAAGATGAAATCGAAACCCCGGAGGACTACCGGGAGCAACTTTCAGCGCTCGCTGAACGTCAAATTCCGTTCATCTGCGCCAACCCGGATCTGGTGGTCGAGCGGGGCAATCGCCTGATTTATTGTGCTGGATCTCTGGCCAAGCTTTATAACGAACTCGGTGGACAAACTCTGGTTGCAGGCAAACCGCACAGCCCGATATACAGTCTGGCGATGCAACGACTGGAAGAAATCAACGCAACGGCCATGCCGCAGGGCGATGTCATAGCCATCGGTGATGGCATGCCCACAGACGTTGCCGGGGCCCTGAATAACGGTTTTGACCTGCTCTATATTTCGGCCGGTATCCACAGTGCCGAATATGGGCCAGCAGACAATCCCGATGAACAAAAGCTGCAAGCGTTTCTAGCGGCACACAATGCACGGCCCACTGTCTGGATGCCGCGACTGGCCTGGATGACCGATTGAATATGACCAACTTCTATCATCATATTCTCCAAACCCCGGTGGCTGAGGACCAAAGCGGAGCTGTAATCGCCATCGGAAATTTTGACGGTGTGCATCGCGGTCATCAGGTGGTTCTGGAAGAAGCTCTGGCGATTGCCCGCAGACAGAACCGCGCTTGTTTCGCCCTTTCGTTTGAGCCCCATCCGCGCACGCTGTTCAAACCTGAATCGCCGGTTTTCAGATTGACCGATGAAGGCATGAAAGCCCGGGTTCTGGAAGCCTATGGGGTAAACGGGCTTTTGACATTGCCATTCACCCGCGACGTGGCCGCGACCACGGCAGAGGATTTTGTCCGCACAATTCTGCTCAACCGGGCGCAGGCATCGCATATTGTCTCGGGATTCAACTTTCATTTCGGCAAGAACCGCAGCGGGTCCCCCACCTATATGCAGCAGGCTGGCCAGGAACTCGGTTTTGGGGTCTCAATTGTTGAAGCCAAAACCGGCGGCGGCGACGGCGATGGCAATGGCGGCGACGGCGCGAGCGGTGGAGAAGCACAGGTTGAAACAGCAGCAGAGCCGATTTCCTCCAGTCGCATCCGGCGCCTGTTGGGGGATGGCAATGTTGACGCGGCGGCGAAGCTTCTGGGATATCGCTGGCTGGTGTCAGGCGAAGTGATCAAAGGTGCCCAATTGGGCCGCACGCTCGACTATCCTACAGCCAATATATCGTTGGCGGAAAATTGCCACCTGGCTCACGGAATCTATGCGGTGCGGTTTCGGTGTGGCGATGGTCGCTTGTGCGATGGGGTGGCCAGCTATGGCCGTCGTCCAACATTCGACAACGGGCCAGCGCTGCTGGAGACTTTCATCTTCGATTTTGACGAGGATATTTATGGCCAGACGGTTTCCGTCACGCTGATGGACTATTTGCGAGCCGAGGAGAAATTCGACACGGTGGAGGCCCTGGTGGCACAGATGGACCGGGACAGCGCCAGGGCACGCACACTTCTTGCCAACATGCAGCCGATATCGAGCCTTGATGAAAAGCTCAGTTTCGCACCCGTGAAGGTCGGTGAAGGCTGATATGTTTTCAAGCAAACCCCGCCGCGCCCATAGAATTTTGGTCACCGGTGCTTCCGATGGCATCGGCCTGTTGCTGGCGCGTGCTTATGCCAGACGCGGACACCACGTTCTGGCGACGGGCAGGCGGCATATAGCGGATGAAAAAACAACCTTTCGGTCACCCAATGTCATTTATCGCAGTGCCGATCTGAGTGAACCTGAAGAGGCCACACGCACACTTATCGAAACGATGCAGGATATCGGGTGGAGACGTCTCGATCTGGCCATCCTGAACGGTGCGACAGCCTGGGTGGGACCCCCTGAAGATGAGCCGGTCAATGGAATCCGCAACCAGCTTAGCGTCAATTTTTCCGCCGCCATTCACCTGGCCCATGCTCTGGCGCCGCTGCTGTTTGTTGCCAATGGGCAGTTGATGATGGTCGGATCGACATCGGTGAACAAAGCGCAAGGCGCCTTTGCCACCTATACCGCAACCAAGGCTGGTCTCGATGGGCTGTGCCGCTCGCTGGCGGAAGAATGGCAGGGTCGCGCCGATGTAAAGATTGTTCATCCCGGACCTACGCGCACCAACATGCACGCCAAGGCGGGGCTGAAACTCGGGTTGGTGCGGCTGTTCTTCATGTCACCGCGGCGGGTTTCTTCCGCCATTCAGTGTGCGGTGCGCCGAAAGGATGTCCGGCGTCGTGTGATTACCCGATTTTTCGGTTTTCGGGCGCGGTTTTCCCGGGCCGGAAAGGGGCGGCTATGAAAGCACTTATTACCGGTGCCGCCCACGGTCTTGGTAGGGCACTGACCGAAGAATTGCTGCACCAGGGGCACGACGTCGTGGCTGTCGACAGGGATACGGAGCCGCTCAATGCCCTGTCGATCATCAATGCCGGCGCCTGCACGGTTTACAATGCCGATCTGCAAAATGTCGGGTCGGTCACCCGTCTACTGACTAATCTGAGGACCCATGAATTCGACTTGGTCATTTTGAATGCCGGCATCAGCGCCACTGGCAAGTTCGAAGACATTCCAGTTGTCGCTTACGACCGGTTGATTGCGGTCAACCTGTTTGCTCCCATCCACCTGGCGTCGCGCCTCGTTGGCGATGGCCTGATGACGCAAAAATCAAAAATCGTCTTCATTTCGTCGCTGTCCCATGCCGTTGGCTATCCGGGGGGCGCGGTTTATGCGGCAACGAAAGATGCCATCGCCGCCTATGCGCGCAGCGTGGCCAAGCCGTTTAAAAAGCGGCGGGTCGGCGTGTTGACGGTTTTTCCGGGGCCGATCAATACAGAACACGCCAAAAAACATGCCCCCGACAATTCTGATACTTCCAAACGGATGGAACCGCAGAAGCTTGCAAAGATGATTTTGAAAGCTGCTAAAGGTCGTTCGCGCATCTATTACCCCGGCAGCAGGGCGTATTTTGCCGGAATGTTCGGGCGGATGTTTCCCACCCTCGCCACCCGAATGATGCGAAAGGGACTCTACGAAAAAATGAAAGACCCAATCCACTGAATGTGAATGGGCCGGCCCAGCGAAGCTGCTGAAAGACGTGAGTTTTCCCCGCTGTGTTATGGTCAACGTGACTAAAGCTCTCAAAAGCGGTAGCATTCTTGCTTTGGTGAACCACACCAATGTCAACCACGACGGAGGAAACCATGGCAACAACTGAGAATTCAGTAAATAATGGGGTGAATGTAGGGGCGCTTCTGGACGCGCGGGAAGCGCTGACCGAAGCACCTGCGGCGGCGCAGTTCAAGTGGCGAGCAGACTGTGAGTGGAAGGACGGAACTCACAGCCATTCAAGCGTTGAAGGCTTTTTCGGTCTGGGCGATGAGCAAAAACATCGCCGCGTATTCCAATTCGACGCCGACCATCCGGAAATTTTTGCCTCTGAAGACAAGGGCGCAACGCCGGTTGAATATGTGTTGGTTGGCCTCGCAAGTTGCCTGACAGCCGGTGTGGCAGCGGTTGCACAACATCGCGGCATTCAGCTCAACAAGGTCAAGGCGACCCTTGAGGGCGACATGGATATTCAGGGCATTCTCGGCATTGATAGCGATGTGCGCAATGGATTCGACGGTATCAATGTCAGCTACGAAATCGATGCCGATGCTGACCGTGAGGATATTGAGGCGCTGGTTGCCCAGTCGCAGAAGCGTTCAGCCGTCTACGATATCATCACAAATCCGACCAATGTATCGGTGAGCGTGAAATAACAGGCCGGCACAGGGCAGCATACCGTGGCTGATCGCGGGGTATCCACAGTCGTAATCGGCGCGGGCCATGCTGGCTTGGCGATGAGCCGATGTCTTAGCGAGCGCGGCATTGAACATGTCGTGCTTGAGCGCGGGCAGGTGGCTAATTCCTGGCGCACCGAGCGCTGGGATTCGCTGCAATTGCTGACGCCGAACTGGTGCAGCCGCCTGCCGGACTATGCCTATTCGGGCAATAATCCCGACGGCTATATGAACATGGATCAGGTGGTCGGCTTTATCCGCGACTACGCGCAATTCATATCCGCGCCGGTCGAAGCCGAAACCCGAGTGACATCGGTTCAGGCGTCCGATGATGGCTACCGGGTGGAAACCGACCGAGGGAACTGGAAATGCCGCAGCGTTGTGCTCGCCTCGGGGTCCTGCAACATGCCCAGCCTGCCCAAAATGGCGGCCGACGTTCCGGAAGGAATTTTTACAATTGATTCCAAGTCCTACCGCCGCCCTGACCAACTGCCGGACGGCAAGGTTCTGGTGGTCGGCGCGTCTGCCACGGGGACTCAATTCGCCCGTGAAATTCATCAGTCCGGACGGGAGGTGATCCTTTCGGTGGGAGAACATATCCGGGTACCGCGGGTCTATCGGGGCAGGGATGTCATGTGGTGGATGGACGCCTGCGGTCTTCAGGACGAGCGCTATGACGAGGTTGAAGATATCAATCGCGGGAGGGAGATTTCCTCGCTGCAACTGACCGGGTCTAGCAGTCGTGAAACGCTGGACCTGAATGCACTGACCAGCATCGGTGTTCGCCTGGTGGGACGGTTGGCCGGCATGCGCGATTCAACCGCCATGTTCTCCGGGTCGCTTGAGAACCAATGCGCCCTGTCTGATCTGAAAATGAACCGGCTGCTCAACACGATCGACGAGTGGGCGAGTGAGGCCGGTTTGGACGGCGAGGTGCCCGATCCGCACCGCTTTGAGCTGACTGAATATCCCGACAAACCGCCTTTGATGATCGATCTGGACCGAGAGGGCATAAAGTCCATCGTCTGGGCGACCGGTTATCGTCCGGATTATTCCTGGCTTGAGCTTGATGTCTTTGATCGCAAGGGCCGGCTGCGCCATGATGGCGGCATTGTCGACAGGCCGGGTCTTTATCTGATGGGTCAACAATTCCTGCGCCGTCGCAAATCATCGCTGATTGATGGAGCAGGCGATGATGCCCGTGATCTCTCGGCCCATCTAGCAGCCCATGTGAACGGCACAGCTTAGCCGCTGAATCGCCTAGCGGCTCCCGCATCACCTATTCAGGCAATCCGGCAAGCTGCAGGCTTTGCAATAGTTTTTCGACGTAGGTGTCGTCGCTGAACATCGGGTTTCTGCGCACCGCGCTGAGGCTGAATCCGGGAATATATTTCGTCAGACGGTCGACCGCTTTCTGTGCCTCTGCCTTATTGCCGAGCTGGGCATTGGCACTGGCCAGGGTGACCAAGGCTCCAAACAACGATGGGTCATGTTGCAAGGCCCGATGGGAGACGTCGATGGCGTCTTCGAACTGATCGAGAAAGAAATAGACATGGCCCAGCGCATCGTAAAGCCAGCTGCCACGCTGATCCCGCGATTCACTGTTCAAGGCGTTCTGACAGGCCGCCAGCGCTCCCTGCGCATCACCGGCATGGACAAGCGCATGGCCCAGCACCGCGTGGGCCCGGGCATAATAAGGGTTGAGTTCCACAGAACGCTGGGCGACGACGGCAGCCTCCCGTGCGCGACCAGTGCAAAGCAGCAAAAAGGCATGAGCTTCATTGGTTTCCGGGCTGGTCGGTGACAGGCGCACTGCCAGTTCAGCAAAGCGTTCTGCAACCTGATAGGCCTGCTTGACGGGGCGGTGCCAGCCACGGGTTGCAGCATGGGTTTCGCACAGGCTTCGCAACGCATAGGCGGCGGCGAATTGCGGATCGACTTTCACTGCCTCTTCCAGATGCCCGATCGCTGTCGTGATGTCCTCCTTGGTCATCGCAAGATAGTGATCGCTTGCCCGAAGATAGTGGTGCCACGGTGCAAAGGCCTCGGCGGATTTGCGGCCGATACGGTTGATTTCCGCGCTGATGATTTCCGGTGCGGCGGTCGACGCTACCCGTGCGACAACGGCGTCCTGCAGGTCAAACAGGTCCTCCATTTCCCAGTCAATCCTGTCGGCCCAGACATGGCCGAGTGTTTCCGCGTCGACCAGTTGAACATTGACGCGGACTTTCTGACCGATCCGCCGCACGCTGCCTTCCAGGACGTAGCGAACACCCAGTTCTCGACCGACCCGTTTTATGTCCACCGCGCCGCCGCGATAGGAAAAGGCCGAATTGCGCGCTGCCACAAACAACCAGTCGAAGCGGGACAGGGCGGTTGTCAGATCCTCGGCAACCGCGTCGCAAAAATATTGCTGCTGCTTGTCGCCAGACAGGTCGTCAAGCGGCAGCACAGCAATCGAAGGCTTGTCTGAAGAGGCGGGCTGGGGCGGGCTTGCCTTCTGAGTAGATTGGGAACCGACCCGATAGACTCGAACTGGATTGGCAATGTTTTTCATCTCTTTCAGCCCGAGATCCTGAAGCCCCACCTGAAGCTTTCCATCGACTTGATCGAAGACGGTGCCGGAGACGCAGATTTCACCGGGCTCGGCGATTTCTTCCAACCGGGCGGCGACATTGACGCCATCGCCATAAATATCGCCGTGCTCGATGATGATGTCGCCGAGATTAATGCCGATGCGAAGGGTGATCGATTGCTCAGCCTCGAGCTTCCCATTGCGGTCGGCAAAGGCGTTTTGGATGGCAATTGCGCATTCCACGGAATCCACCGCGCTGGCGAATTCGACCAGCGCGCCATCCCCCATCAATTTGACGATACGGCCACCATGTTCTGATACGGACGGTTCAACGATCGACTTTCGCAAGGTGATCAGCGCTGCAAGCGTGCCGGATTCATCCTCTCCCATCAGACGGCTGTAGCCGACGACATCGAGAGCTAAAATTGCTGCAAGTCTGCGCTTAACGCGTTCCGTTGCCATTGGAAATGCCCACCCTATAGGGTAAGCATAGGCGTGGCCTTGGAGACTGTCCATCAAGCGCAGAGTTTGGCCGGTGCGCGGCGGGCATCACTTAGCTATTCATATTGTATCATGACGCATTCAAAGTCTTCTTGACTGGTCACCCGTGTGTGGTGTCCTTTTCCCTTGGTGTCTTCCATCACCCAAACGTCGCCAGGACCGATCTGGCGGGTGTCCCCATCACTGGCTGTGACCGAGGCATGGCCCTTGAGGCAGATCAGTTTCTGGGCAATGGGCGTTGGATGGGACGGTTCGTTCCAACCGGCACGAAGTCGCAGGAACAGGCTCTGCGTTGCTCTGCGGGGATCTGATATTTCGATCTTTTCAGCCGGAGGCGCAAATACCTGTTCGCTGAGACTGACCTCAACGTCCTTCCAGTGGCTTTCTCCATCGGCGTCACAGTAGAGGTGGAAAAATTTCATCGGCAATCGCCCAGCATGTTTGCTCTGACTCATCATGGGCAAGCAATGAAGGAAAAGGCAATGCTGAGCCCTCAACCCGCTGACCTGAATTAATCCGCCCGGCCTCTAGAAATTGCGCTGCCCCTTTGATAGACAACCGCCATGAACAGCATGGATTACAGCGCAGGCATACGAATTATTAGCCCGGTCTCTGGCTGACGCGCAGCGTGGCCGCAGACCGGGACCGAGCTCTGTTGCCAATTTTCCCAGTATCAGTTTATCCCTCCCTTGTGCCCACTACCCCGCACAATCGCCCACATATGAAGTGACACCAAATGTCAGACACGACCGAACAACGTGATTATTCAGATACGCTGTATCTGCCGAAAACCGACTTTCCCATGCGCGCCGGCCTGCCGAAAAAAGAGCCGGAGATCGTTGCCCGCTGGCAGCGCGAGGACCTGTATAAGCAACTGCGCGAGGCGGCGGCTGGTCGGCCCAAATATGTGCTGCATGACGGCCCGCCCTATGCCAATGGCAATCTGCATATTGGCCACGCGCTGAACAAGATCCTGAAAGACGTCATCACCCGCTCCTTCCAGATGCGTGGTTACGATTCAAACTATGTGCCCGGTTGGGACTGTCACGGCCTGCCGATTGAATGGAAGATCGAGGAACAATACCGCGCCAAGGGCAAGAACAAGGACGAGGTGCCGATCAACGAGTTTCGTCAGGAGTGCCGTGAATTTGCCAGCCATTGGGTCGGAGTGCAGACCGAAGAATTCCTGCGACTTGGCGTAACCGGCGATTTCAAAACACCCTATCTGACGATGAATTACGATTCCGAGGCGATCATTGCCAATGAATTGATGAAATTCGCCAAATCCGGCCAGCTCTATCGCGGTTCCAAACCGATCATGTGGAGCGTCGTGGAGCGTACTGCATTGGCTGAGGCGGAAATTGAGTACGAAATCTATGAAAGCGACACGATCTGGGTGAAATTCCCGGTGCGCGAAGAAGATTCCAATCTGGCAGGCGCGTCGGTCGTTATCTGGACGACCACCCCCTGGACCATCCCCGGCAACCGCGCCGTGTGTTATTCAGACCGGGTCAGCTACGGTCTTTACGAGGTGACGGCGGCGGAAAACGACTTTGGGCCACAGCTCGGAGAACGGGTGATTTTCGCTGACAACCTGGCCCAGGAATGCGGCGACAAGGCAAAGGTGACACTGAGCCGTAAGCACGACGTGTCTGCAACTGATCTCGCCGCTGTCAGCCTGTCCCATCCGCTCGCCACAATGAAGGTTGACGGCTACAACTTCACCGTGCCGCTGCTATGCGGCGACCATGTTACCGATGATGCTGGTACCGGGTTTGTCCACACCGCGCCGGGCCATGGTCGCGATGACTTTGATATCTGGATGGCCAGCGCCAAGTCCATTGAAGCGATGGGCATTTCCTCGACCATTCCTTTTACTGTCGATGATGGTGGTTTCTACACCGCCGACGCGCCGGGCTTTGAAGAGGCGCGGGTGATCGACGACAAGGGTAAAAAGGGCGACGCCAATCAAAAGGTGATCACTGCTCTGATCGGTGCTGACAATCTGTTTGCCCGCGGTCGGCTAAAGCACGAATACCCCCATTCGTGGCGCTCCAAAAAGCCCATCATCTTCCGCAACACACCGCAATGGTTTGTCTATATGGACCGAGATGGTGTCTCCAATCGCGGCACGTTGCGCGAAACCGCCCTGCAGGCGATTGACGATACACGATTTGTCCCCGCCGCAGGTCAGAACCGGTTGCGCGACATGATCGAAAAGCGCCCCGACTGGGTGCTGTCACGCCAGCGCGCCTGGGGTGTGCCGATTTCCGTTTTCCGCAATGTCGAGACCGGTCAGGTAATCCCCGGGCCGGAATTTGCCCGTTCTGACGAGCTGATGGCCCGCATCAAAGACGCCTATACGGCAGAAGGTGCCGACGCCTGGTATGCCGATGGCGCCAAACAGCGGTTCCTCGATGGATTTGTCGACGATATGGAGAATTGGCAGAAGGTCGACGACATTCTCGATGTCTGGTTTGATTCCGGTTCCACCCATGCCTTCTGCCTGGAACAGCGGGAAGACCTGAAATGGCCTGCCGATCTGTATCTGGAAGGGTCCGACCAGCATCGCGGCTGGTTTCACTCCTCGCTGCTTGAATCCTGCGGTACGCGGGGCAGGGCGCCATATGACGCGGTGCTGACCCATGGTTTCGTGATGGCTGAAGATGGTCGCAAAATGTCCAAGTCGCTGGGCAATGTGGTGACGCCGCAGCAGGTGATCCAGCAGTCCGGGGCAGACATTCTGCGCCTCTGGGTGGCTTCCGCAGACTATGCCGAAGACCTGCGCATTGGCCCCGAAATCCTCAAAACCGCCATCGATGCCTATCGCAAACTGCGCAACACTTTGCGGTGGATGCTTGGCACGCTGGCCCATGATCGCGGCGAAGAAGTGGCGCTGGCCGACATGCCTGAACTGGAGCGATTGATGCTTCATCGATTGGCCGAACTGAATGGTACGGTTCGTGATGGCTATGATGCATTTGATTTCAAACGGGTTTTTGCGCAACTCAACAATTTCATGAATGTTGAGCTGTCGGCATTCTATTTCGACATCCGCAAGGATGCGCTTTATTGCGATGCACCATCGTCGCTGCGCCGCAAGGCTGCACTGCACGTGGTGTCGCACTTGTTCGACTGCCTCACCGCTTGGCTGGCACCCATGTTGTGTTTCACCATGGAAGAGGCCTGGCTGCAGCGTTATCCCGATGCCGGATCGGTTCATCTGCGGCAATTCCCGGAAATTCCCGGCGAATGGCGTGATCCTGAACTGGCTGCCAAATGGCACAAAGTGCGCAGCGTTCGCCGTGTTGTCACCGGAGCGCTGGAGGTGGTACGTCGCACGGAGAAGGATCACCCGGACCATATCGGTTCCTCACTGGAGGCCGCGCCGATCGTGCATGTCACAGATACAGACCTTGCCGCCGCCCTGAAAGGGCTGGATATGGCGGAAATCTGCATCACCAGTGACATCACGCTGAGCCATGAGACGGCCCCGGCGAATGCCTTTACAACTGACGATGTTCAGGGGGTCGCGGTGGTCCACAACCGGGCAAAGGGCCATAAATGCGCCCGATCCTGGCGGGTTCTGCCGGAAGTTGGTAGCGATCCGGACTATCCAGACATTTCTCTGCGGGACGCAGAAGCCATGCGGGAAATTGATGGCAGGGCGGTGTGATCGAACAACCAACGCGGTCCGGACCGTCATATCCGGCATTTTGCGGTTAACCATGTCCCCGTTGCCGGCGCGGCTTTGTTGCAAATCTTCTTCCGGGGCGCTACAAAGCTGAGGTCGGATTCCGGCCACATTTATGGGGTTAAACCTCAGTGGGATTGACTGGCTTGGATGCCATCGGCAAAAGGGCCATTCCAGCATCGGTAACAACCAATGGCTGGAGCGAGCATATGCAATATGAAAGTTCGGTGTTTAGAGATGCATAAAACCTTGATTGGACTGTGTTTTGTGGGCCTTCTGGCGGGTTGCTCCGGCAATACCTACGGCACCGGGGTTTCCTCCGAACAGCAATTGCTGACAGATGTGACCAGCATGGTAAGCCTTGGCGGTTCCAAGAAAAAAGAAAAGATCAACTATGCCGCGCGTCCCACTCTGGTGAAGCCACCAGTGGTTGCAGAACTGCCGCCCCCGGCGGAATCTGTGAAGTCGGAATCAGCTTATTTCCCTGAAGATCCAGAGATCAAACGCCAGCGGCTGTTGGCCGAACTTGAAGAAGCCGAGGCGAATGGCACGAACACCGGAGATTTGTCGCCAGAAGTCCAGGCGATGCGGGAAGAATCACTGGCCCGCAAGAAGGCTGCTGGGATCACCACCACCAGTGTCCGGGGGGGAGCCGTAAACTCTGATGGCGACTGTTTCACCTGTGACTTTTACGAGCGCACCAATGGTGACAAACAACGCCTGGCTCAGAAAACCGCAGAGCGGCAGCAGACCGGTGTGCAAAAACGCCGATACTTGACCGAGCCACCGGATGAGTATCGCAGGCCTGCAGAAACTGCGGATGTCGGCGTGTTGGGCGAAGAAGAACTGTCCGAAGCTGCAATTGCCAAGAAAAAGCGCAAAAAGAAATCTATTTTGGACGGAATCTTCGGCGGCTAAAGTCGTTTCGATCTAAGACATTAGGATAGGCCTCAAATACATTCAGGATCGCCGACGGGTTTTGAAGAAATCCGTCAGCAATTCAGCTGCGGCTTTTTCTGACATCCCAGAATACCAGTCGGGACTGTGATGGCAGCTTGCCTGTTGGTAAAAACAAACGCCGTTCTGTACCGCGCCCCCCTTTGGATCATCCGCTGCAAAATACAGTCGACGAATGCGGGCAAATGAGATGGCCGCCGCACACATGGTGCACGGTTCCAGCGTCACATAAAGATCGCAGTTTGGCAGTCTCTGGCTCTCAATCTTTGAACAGGCTTCGCGAATCACCAGAATCTCTGCATGCCCGCTCGGGTCATTCAGTTCCAGCGTGCGGTTGCCGGCCCGCGCCAGGATTTCGCCTTGATGCACCAACACGGCACCCACGGGGACTTCACCGCGCGCCGCGGCGGCGCGGGCCTCCTCAAGAGCAATATCCATAAATCCGATGGTCAAAACCAATTCCTTTGCGCCTTTGCGCAACATTGATCGTTGATCACCACTCGCGCAAGGCCCGATAGGGTGTTAGGAAGCCGCATGACAGACAAAACTAAATCCCCCTCCGCTAGCGGTGAAGAGGTGGCCGCCGCCGTCGCCGCCGTCGCCGCCGCTGCAGGCGAACGCATCGCCAAGCGCATGGCGCGGGCTGGCTTGTGCTCCCGCCGCGACGCTGAACGCTGGATCGCAGACGGTCGCGTCCGCGTCAACGGCAAGATATTGAAAACACCGGCCTGCGTGGTGACCGATAAGGACCGAATTGAAGTGGATGGGGATCCCTTGCCCGGTAAGGAGCGAACCCGTCTTTGGCTGTATCATAAGAAATCCGGCCTGGTGACCACATCGCGTGACCCGGAAGGGCGGCCCACCGTGTTTGAATCACTGCCGGATGATCTGCCGCGCACGCTTAGCATCGGCCGATTGGACATTAACACCGAAGGCCTGTTGTTGTTGACAAATGATGGTGGCCTGGCCCGCGCCCTGGAACTGCCTTCCACCGGATGGCTGCGTCGCTATCGGGTTCGTGCCCATGGTTCCGTCACCCAGGAACGGTTGGATGAACTAAAAGACGGCATTGCGGTGGATGGGGTACTTTACGGTGCCATTGAAGCCGAATTGGAACGCCAGCAGGGCAGCAATGTCTGGCTGACCTTCGCCATGCGGGAGGGCAAGAACCGGGAAGTCAAAAATGTGCTCGGTGCGCTGGGCCTGGAGGTAAACCGCCTGATTCGACTGTCCTATGGTCCGTTTCAACTGGGAGATCTGGAACCGGGACAGGTCCGCGAAGTGCGCGGCCGCACCCTGCGCGACCAATTGGGAGCCAAGCTGATCCAACAGTCAGGCGCCAATTTTGACACGCCACTGGCGGCGGCGGCGGCGGCGACGGCGACGGCGGCCGCGGCGGGGGCGGCGGAAGCGAAGGGCACAGCCGGCAGGTCCAAACCTGGTCGAAAAACGGCTAAAACCCGCAGCCACCGCGAACGGATTGACCCGCTTTCCCGCCTCGACACCAAAAAGCGTGAACCGCAATCAGACAAGCACGGCAACAAGCGTGGGGACACCAAGGGCGGCAAACCAAATCGGCCCGGAAAGGCCAGTCGCAATGCGGATCGTCGGCGGTAGGTGGCGCGGGCGGCGCCTGCTGAGCCCCAAGGATCAATCGATCCGTCCGACGACAGATCGCAACCGCGAAAGTCTGTTCAACATCATGTCCCACCGCCGGCCGCAACAGTTGGAAGGACGTGTACTGGATGTCTTTGCCGGCACCGGTGCGCTCGGCCTGGAGGCCTTGTCACGGGGCGCAAGTCGTTGTGTTTTCATGGAAAAAAACAGACAGGCCGCGACGTTGATCGACCAACATATTGAGTCCTTCGGCATTGACGAGTGCGCGCGGCTGATCCGTGCCGACGCGACGCGTCCCGGTCAGGCCGACGAATGGGGGCCTTTCGATCTGGTATTTGCCGACCCGCCCTATGGCAAGGGTCTGGGTGAAAAGGCCATTTATGCGCTCGTTGCAGGCAACTGGTTTGCTGATCAGGCGCTGTTGATATTGGAAGAAAAGCAGGGTTTTCTACCTGAGAGACTTGATGGTTTTGAATTGATGGATCAGCGGGACTGGGGTGAAACCGGTATTGGCATCTATCAATTTGTCACACCCTGATGACGAAAAATTAAAGTGCAATGGTCGAACTGCAGCCTATATCTTATTGCAGATTCGTCAGAATTGGACATTTGGGGACAAGCCCCGCAAATTGAGGATTATTGATGACCTTGAAAAACTCGCGCGTCGCGCTGTTTTCATTGGCGCTTATGGCCGGAGTGGCCGCGGCACCACAGCTGCAAATGGCTTCCCATACCACCGGGGCCGCACAGGCTGCAGAAGAAAAGATGGGGCCGGAAGTCACCTCCTTCTTCCTCGAAAATGGCCTGCAGGTGGTGGTCATTCCCGACCGCCGGGCGCCGGTTGTCACCCATATGGTCTGGTACCGTGCCGGTTCTGCTGACGAACCACCGGGCAAATCCGGCATCGCCCACTATCTGGAGCATCTGATGTTCAAGGGTACCAAAACGACTGCCAACGGTGAGTTTTCATCCCGTGTGGCGGCCATTGGCGGGCAGGAAAACGCTTTTACATCAACCGATTACACGGGATATTTTCAACGGGTTACGCCAGCTGCGTTAGAAGAGATGATGACATTGGAAGCAGACCGGATGGAGAATCTGGTGCTGACCGATGAGTTGATCATTCCCGAGCGTGACGTGGTGCAGGAAGAGCGCAATTCACGCACCGAGAACAATCCAGGCTCGCTGTTGCGGGAGGCGATGGCTGCGACGCTCTATCAAAACCATCCCTATGGCATTCCGATCATCGGCTGGCAGCACGAGGTCAACAGTCTCGACAAGGACGATGCCATCGCCTTTTACGACAAGTTCTACACCCCCAATAATGCCATTCTGGTGGTTGCCGGAGATGTTGAGGTCGAAACTGTGCGAACACTGGCACAAAAGACCTATGGCAAGGTGAAACGTCGGGCTGAGCCCGGCAAGCGCATGCGTCCAACGGAACCGCCACCGCGCGCTGCGCGGCGCGTGGTGATGGAAGATGCGCGGGTGCGCACCCCTTCCTATCAACGGCTTTATCTCGTGCCATCCTACAATACCGCTGAGCCCGGCGAGGCCGAAGCCCTGGAAGTGCTGGGTGATGTGCTGGGCGGCGGGTCCACCAGCCGGATGTATAAATCACTGGTGATCGAGCAGAAAATCGCTACCAGCGCTGGCAGCTGGTATCAGGGCGGTGCTCTGGATGACACCAGTTTCGGAATCTATGGCGCACCGACCGACAAGACGTCGCTTGAACAAGTTGAGGCGGCCACAGACAAAGAAATCGCCAAATTGCTGGAATCCGGCGTCACCGAAGATGAGGTGGAACAGACCAAGAGCCGGCTGATCAAACAGGCGATATTCTCCCAGGACAGCCAGTCGACACTGGCGCGTATCTATGGCGGTTCGCTGATGCTTGGCAGCACGATTGAAGATGTCCAGGCCTGGCCGGACCGACTCCGGGCGGTGACGCCCGAGGCGGTCAACAAGGTTGCGCGCAAATATCTTAAATTGAAGCGCTCGGTCACCGGCTATCTGTCACCGGCAAAACAGGAAGGATAAGGACCATGAAAGCAATTGCATCACTAATTCTTCCTAAGTCAGCGCAGGTAGCGCTGGTTGGATTGGTCACGGTCGTAGCGGTCCAATGGACCAGCCTGGCCCATGCGGTGGACATCAAGGAAATCACCAGCCCCGGCGGTATCAAGGCCCTGTTGGTGGAAGATTATACCGTACCGCTGATCGCGGTTTCCTTTTCCTTCAAAGGTGGCTCGACCCAGGACATGCCGGGCAAGGAAGGCACCGCCAAGCTGTTGACCAATACGCTGGATGAAGGCGCCGGTGATATTGAAAGTCAGCAGTTTCAGACGCGGTTGCAGGACAACGGCATGACCTACCAGTTCAATGCCGGATATGACGGCTTTTCCGGTGGTATCAAAACCCTGCGCAGCGACCGTGAAGACGGCTTTGAACTGTTGCGCCTGATGCTCAACGAGCCGCGTTTTGATGTGGAGCCGGTGGAACGGATGAAAGCATCGCGGTTGCGCGGTTTGCGGGGGCAGGAAACCAATCCGCGGTCGCTGGCCTCCAAGGCCCACCGCGAACTGGTGTTTGCTGGTCATCCCTATAGCCGTCCGACTGACGGCACGATTGAGACAATGCAAGCCATCACGCCGGCCGATCTGCGCGACTATATAGGGCGTGTTTTCGCCAAGGATAGCCTGGTGGTCGGCATTGTCGGCGCGATCAGCGAAAAGGAAACACTTGAAATGCTGGACAAGGTATTTGGTGCCTTGCCGGCAAAGGCAAAATTGAAGCCGGTGCCCGAGATTAAGGTTGAGACTGGCGAAAACCGGCATGTGGAGTTTGATACACCACAGACCAATATTCGTGTTGCCCTGCCAGGTATCAAGCGGGACGATGATGCGTTTTTCGCCGGGTATCTGGCCAATTATGTACTCGGTGGCGGGTCGTTTTCTTCACGCCTTTACAACGAGGTACGTGAAAAACGTGGACTGGCTTACGGAGTCTATTCCTATCTGGCCACATATGACCATGCCGGGTTTGTCGGTGCCGGTTCAGCAACCCGGGCTGATCGGGCAAAACAGACTGTAGATGTGATTTTGGGTGAAATCGAGCGGATGGCCAAAGAGGGGCCGACCGCCGAGGAACTGGAAAAGGCCAAGAAATATATCAAAGGCAGTTATGCGATTGCCAATCTCGATACGTCGAGCAAGATCGCGTCGGTTCTGGTGGCGATCCAGGATTCCGATCTGGGCATCGATTATATCGACCGGCGGGCCAAGTATATTGAATCGGTGACCCTTGAGGATGCCAAGCGCATATCTGCCAAATTGTTTGGTGGCAAACCCAGCGTGATCACCGTGGGTCGGAGCATCAAGTGACTCAAAAGACGCTTGCCATAGCATTTGGCGGCGGCGGCGCGCGGGGTCTGGCCCATATTCATGTTGTTCAGGCCCTTGAGGAACTGGGCATTTCGCCGGTGGCAATCAGCGGCACATCGATTGGCTCAATCGTCGGGGCCGGCTTGGCCTGCGGCATGAATGCCCAGGACATGCGGGACTATGCGATTGAGACATTCGCCGACTCGACAGAGGTTTTGTCGCGATTTTGGCGCATGCGGCCAACCAAGTTCGGCGAAGTGTTCAATCCGTCGCGGCTGACGCTGGGAAACATCAACCCGGTGAAAGCCATTCACGCTTTTGCACCGGCGGTAATTCCGGAAAACTTCAACGAACTCGCCATCCCATTGCAGGTGGTGGCGACGGATTTTTATGGCCAGAAGCAGGTGGTGTTGTCGCAGGGCAATCTGACAGAAGCCCTGGCGGCCTCTGCCGCCCTGCCAGCGATATTCAAGCCGGTGCAGCGCCAGGGAGCGACATTGATCGACGGTGGAATTGTTAATGCGGTGCCCTATGAATTGCTGTTCGACAAGGCTGATATTGTCGTCGGCATTGATGTGGTGGGCGGGCCGAAGAAATCGGCCAGGGAAGTGCCGTCGCGCATAGAAGCCCTGTCGGGGGCGTCGCAACTCATGATGCAGGCGACGACTCGCCTGAAGCGCCAGATGAAGCCACCGCATGTGTTTCTTGAACCGCCGGTGAGTGGTATTGCGGTTTTGGACTTCATGAAGGCACGGGACATATTGCGCGATACTGCTGCGACAGTGGAACAGACGAAACGAGCACTCGACGACGTCTTGAGCAATCAAGAATTAAGGACCAGCGAAGAGGTCTAGCCGGGCACCGGATTGCGGCCTGGACTGACCTAATTTTCCTCGCTTTTGGCCTCGCCGCCGCCGCCGCCGCCGCCGCGCGGGATGGGTTGAACGGCGAAACTTGCGCCCTTGCCGGAGGTGAACGGCGAATTGGCGGTTGGCGGCAGGTTGGTGGGGCCGTCATCGATTTCCGGCCTGTCAGGCAATTTGCGGATCTGATGGAAGGCCGTGGCGGCGCCCCCGATGCCGAAGACGACAGCGCCAAGGCCCCAGCCGATCAGCACGCCTTCGGGGCCATAATGGCGGCCCACCATGATGAATGGAATAATGCCCAACGTTGCCCTGCCCCAATTGAACAGGGTGGCGTAGAAGGGAAAGCCGAGATTGTTGAAGGCTGCATTGGCGACGAAGAGAGCGCCATTGAACAGATAGCTGCCAGCGACAAACAGGCAGAAAATGCCGACCAGATCGGCGGCTTCACCGGAGGCGTCAAAAATTGAGATAATATAAGGGCTTGCCAGCGCCAACAGGGCCCAGACCGACAGGCAATAGACCAGTGTGAATATCAGCGCGTCGCGCATGGTTGAGCTGACGCGGTCGAAGGCTTTTGCGCCATAATTCTGGCTGAGTATCGGACCAACTGCACCGGAGAGGGCAAATATCACCCCGAAGGCGACCGGCAGAATGCGGCCGATAATCGCCCAGCCTGCGACAGCATCGTCGCCGAATTCAGCGATCGACCGTGTAACATAGGCGTTGCCGACCGGGGTTGCCAATTGGGTGGCAATGGCTGGTGCGGCGATGGTCAGGAAGGGGCGGATATCGGCCATCGCCTCACTGAAACTGAACCGGCCCAGCATGTTGTGGACTTTGACGACCCCCCACAGGCCGACAAGGGCCAGGATGAGGCGCACCAAAAAAGTGGCTATGGCGGCGCCGATGATCCCGAGATCAAGGCCGAAGATCAGGATCGGATCCAACACCAGCGCGGCAGCGCCGCCGGAAAGGGTGACATACATGGCCCGTTTGGGATCGCCCTTGGCGCGCAGCAGGGCGCCCAGGCACATGCCGAGACCAAGCAGGGGAATGGAGGGCACGACAATGCGCATGAAGGAAAGCGCCAGGGTGAGGGTTTCTCCGCGTGCCCCTAACAGTTCAAGCAGGAAGGGCAGGGAAGGAAATAACACCAGCGCCAGCAATACAGATGCGCCAACAAGAAAGAACAGGGATGAAGTTGCGCGGCTTTTGGCACGCTCGGTGTCTTCGGCACCCAGGGCGCGACCGACCAGAGCCGCCGTGGCAATTGAAATGCCGATGCAGACCGAAACGGAGAAAAACATAATGGTCGCCGCATAGCCAATGGCGGCGGCGAGCTCCTGCTGACCCAAGAGCGAGATGTAAAACAGGTTGATGACATCGACGAGGAAGATCGACACAAGGCCGATTGACGAAGTTGCGGTCATCACCACCACGTGGCGCATGGTGCTGCCGGTGGTGAAGGCGGCTTTTGATGAAGATTGTCCCGACGCTGCCATTAGAGCCTTTCACAGTTAAATGGAGACAATTCTGTTTGTGACTGGCGAGATGATCCAGAGTTGAAACGTGCGCAGCGCGATGCCCTCGCATCGGGCAAGCGCGGTTCGGCTCTGGGCGTCCGCCAGTCGCAAACCCACTCAGGTCGCGCTGCGACCTGAGTACTATAAGATGCCAATTCAGGAAACATCCTGAATTGGTGGG
>JBDWCD010000018.1:0-7398 GCA_039977975.1 Rhizobiaceae bacterium | reverse complement strand
CAACCGCCCAGAACCTTAGAAAACTGGCAAAATTGACCCCGGCGCCAAGCCCAACCCCGTAAAGCAATGCCCAAACAGGATCGCACTGAAATCAAAACAGAAAACCCAAGTTTCTCAGATGAGTTTTTCAACGGAATAAGCTCCCAGCAGCCGTTGGCTTGAATCCAGTCAATGGCCGACAAGCGGACTTTCCAGACCTCGAAGTAGAAATGCGTAATGGCTGAATCTGGGGGAAGCGGACGTCGGGGGCACTCATTATTGCATTGTTGAATTTCTCAAAGCAGACATCGCTCCGTAACCTGAGCGTCCAGCACACTATTTCCGCAGTATACCCAATTCAGAAGTAAAAGCCGTCACATCTTTTGATTCTATTGGCAATGGCTCAACAAGCGATCCACCGCTTTTCAAATCGACCGCGTCTGGGCTGTTTTGTCATGGTATGAGTAGTGCAGATTGATTCGGTCAATCTCGATGGATGTTAGAGCGGCAACATTTCAGGGGGCTACTTGAAGGGTTACGGCGGTTGGACAAAGCTGCGTGTGGTGTTTGGGGCGGATCTGCGCACCCTGGCCCTGTTTCGCGTCTTGCTGGGCTTCTATTTGCTGCTGAACGTGCTTCTGCGGGCTCGGGACCTGACGGCGCACTACACTGATTTCGGTATCATGCCGCGCGATGTCCAGATCGGATTGCTGGCCGAAGGATCCTGGTCGCTTCATTTGTTCAACGGCAGTTTCACTGCCCAGTTCATTCTGTTTGTGTTGGCTGCTCTCGCAGCTATGGGATTGATGCTTGGTTGGCGCACGCGCCTGATGACTCTCATCAGCTGGGCTCTGCTCCTGTCTGTTCAAAACAGAAATACTTTCATTCTGTCCGGCGAAGACAATCTGGCTTTGCTGCTGAATTTCTGGGCCCTATTCCTACCTCTGGGTGCCCGCTATTCGATTGATTTCGCGCTCGACCGTTCTGGCGGAATCCGACAAAATGCCTTTTGGTCCTGGGCCACGACAGCTTTGTTGCTGCAGGGCATGTCGATGTATTTTTTCAGTGCGTTGTTGAAGTCAGACCCGATCTGGATACCAGGGGGCACGGCTGTCTACTACGCCTTGAACCTGGACTACATGGTCACCTCCCTGGCGGTTTGGTTCCGCCAGTTTGAAATCCTGCTGCAGGGCCTGACCTACTATGTATGGGTGCTTGAACTGGTCGGCCCGATCCTGATTTTTACACCGATATTCCACAAGCCGGTACGGGCGGTGATCATGGCTTTGTTCATCACCATGCATATAGGGTTTTGGTTGTTTCTGGAGATTGGTCTGTTTCCCCTAATTTCAATTGTTATGAACCTCACCTTCATGCCCGGATGGATGTGGGACATGCTGAGCCAAAGACTGGAGCGGCACAGACTCGATGGGCTGACGATTTGGTATGATCAGGACTGTGGGTTCTGCCTTAAGATGTGTCGAATTCTGCGTGTGTTCCTGCTTTTGCCGCAGGTACAGATCAAACCGGCGCAACAGGACCCGGTCATCGGCGAGATACTCACCAACAACAATTCCTGGGTTGTGACGGTCAAGGACGAGCAACGGCAAAAATGGGCAGCTTTTGCATTATTGTTGCGTGCATCCCCACTGTTTCGGCCAGTTTCCTTCGCCGCCCGCTGGATGTGGGTCGAGCGAATTGGTGATCGCATTTATAACCTTGTTGCCAAATACCGGTCCCAATTGTCGACCACCACCGCTTTTCTGCTTCCCTGGCGGGCCCATTCACATCGCCAGAGCGTTGTTTCCTCCGTGCTGGTTGTCGGGTTTTTCGCCTTTGTTACCGTGCAAAACCTGTCCACCTTGCCCAAACTCGGCCTGCAGCTGCCTGCAAGTTTCATTCAGATCAGACAGGCACTTGGCCTCTATCAAAACTGGACGATGTTTGCCCCTTATCCGGAGCTGGACAGCCCCCGCCCTGTTATCAGCGGCAGGCTGGAAGACGGTAGCCTCGTTGACCCTTACAATGTCAGCCTGAATGCACCGGACACAAAGTCGTTGAGTCCCACCGCCAGGCATTATCGCAATTACCGTTGGCGCAAGTTTCTGTCGAATCTGGAAGATCTATCCTACGAGCAAGGGGAACAATTGCTGGCACTCAATTATGCCCGTTACCTGTGCCGTATGTGGAATCAAAGGCACGCTAAATCACAAATGCTCTCCACTATTACAATTACCTTCGTGGTTCACCGAACCATGCCACCGGGGCAAATGCCGCAACGACGTGAGAACCAGGTCTGGTATCACGATTGTTTCGATACAGCATGAGAAAATAGATCAAATTTGCTGCCTGAGATTCAATCCCCGTAAACCAGTTCGCGGGTTTGTTCCGCGCCTTAATCTTCTTGTTAGCCTTTGTCGCTCAGTTTGAGTGTTCTGAAAAAAGGAGCTGGGCGATGTTGGGTAATCTTTCACGCATAACTTTAGCATTTCTGTTCGTGATTCTTGTGCCGAGTTGGGCACAGGCATCCCAGTGGGTGGCCTCGAAAGTGGCTCAGCCTGCTCGCTATACTGTGGACAACAAAAACTGGGTCACCATCAAGCGTGGCATGGCGGTTCCCAAGCGAAGCTGGATCAAAACCGGCAAACGCGGCCGCCTGATTCTGCGTCGTGGCAAAGAGATGATCATGTATCGCCCCAGTACACTGGCTTACCTTCGCAGCAGCCAGACCAATGGCCGCAAAACCTATATACAACAGCAATTCGGTTCACTGCTGCTCGACGTTGAAACCCGCAAGCGCAAGCACGTTACCGTAAAAACACCTTTGCTGGCCGCCGTTGTTAAGGGCACGCGTTTTGAAGTGAAGGTGAGCAAGCGAAAAGCTTCCGTCTCGGTAAAGCGGGGTGTGGTTGGAGTCATTTCCAACTCGAGTGGCCAGGCTGTCGACATCAGGTCGGGACAGCAGGCTGCGGTATCCTCAGCATCATCGGGGAAAGTTGCGGTGAGCGGAGCAACAAGCTCGGTTTTCTCCAAACTCTTTAAAGAAAAGACAGCAGACCTTCCTGATACTGCCAATGCTAACGCCCAGGCCAACGCTAACAACTCCAACTCGAACAGAGGTGGCAACGCAAACGGCAATTCCAACGGTAACGCCAATGGCACTGGCAATGGCAATGGCAATTCTAACGGCAACGGCAATGGCAACGCCAATGGCAATGGCAATGGCAATTCTAACGGCAATGGCAATGGGAATGGCAACGGAAAGTAATCGTTTCTGATGCCAGGGTTCAATCATGCGAAGTCTGGGAAACAATTTTAGGAGCATCATCGCCGCGTTTGCTATCGCGGCGATTCTTGCGACTACGGGTTACCTCAGCGGGGTTCAAAATTCGCTGAATGAAATTCGCATGGGCCAATGGAAACGGCTGGCCAGCGAAAACATCGTCTTTATCGGCATCGACAAGAAAAGCCTCGATGGCGTCGGCTATTGGCCGTGGCCACGCTCGGTATATGCGCAGGCCGTTGAAAAACTCTCTGAGTTTGGCGCCACTGAAATTGCATTTGACGTGGATTTCAGCTCACCTTCCTCAGATCAGGAAGACCAACGGTTGGCAAAGGCGCTGAGCAATTCTGCGGCAAGCGTGGTGCTGCCAACATTTCTACAGCCCAATGCCACCGGTCATGGAAACGATAAGCTTGTTCAATCCAAGCCAATCACCATTTTAGGTGACCAGGCCTGGATTGCCAGCGTCAATGTCATGCCCGATGCTGATGGCTTGGTGCGCAGCTATCCCCGGGCCAGTGATATCAGCGGTGAACTGGTTCCATCCCTGTCTTCCGTCCTGTCCGGCACCGAACGGCTTGACACTTCCAGCTTTAAAATCGATTTCTCAATCGATCCCAGGACCGTGCCAACCTATTCCTTCATTGACCTGCAAAATGGCCAAGTGAGCCGGCAAGAAATTGAGGGAAAGACGGTTCTCATTGGCGCCCACGCGCTTGAACTGCGGGACTCGCTGACGGTGCCCGTTCATGGCGTGATGTCAGGCCCAATTCTACAGATACTGGCAGCGGAAACCCTGCTGCAGGACCGCCATCTTCGGGTCACAGGCTTGATACCAATCCTTGCCGGCATGGTGATACTCGCCCTGTTGTCGCTGATAGCCCTGCCATGGATCCGCTTGTCGCTGCAGATGGTCGCCATACTCCTGCTTGCGGTCGCCGTTGAAGCAGCTGCTCATTACCTGTTCATGGGTTATTCTGTAGAGGTCACAACCGCCCCCGTTCTGGCGTTTTTGTTACTTGTAGCCATCATTCGCACCGCGGGTGACCTTGATGTGCGTACCTGGCTGCTGCGTATGGCCAAAGCGGAAGCAGCCAATACCCGATTGGTGCTCGATCAGGTTTTTGAAGACAGTTCCGATGCCATTGTGATCATCAGGGAAGACGGAACAATTCTGGAGCAGAATGCCCGCTTCTTAAAATTGTTCGGCGCTGCGATCACAAATCAGACAACCCATGAGGCACAGGGAATTTTGCCGGCCATTTTGTCAGACGAAGCCCGCAACGCCATTCAGCGGCTGAGTCAGAGTCCAAATGATAATGAAAACCTGACCTCTCATGGCAGACTGGAACTCGAACTCAATGGTGAGGAGAAGTTTGTTGAATTCAGCGTCACACCGTCTCAAGTGATGCGGCCTGCAAAAGATGCAAGCAATGATGTCGAAAAATTCACCATCGCTTCCATCACCGCACGCGATGTCACTGTCGAGGTTAATCAGCGCAATAAGCTGGAATATCTTTCGCGCTATGATGAGCAGACCGGTGCGGAACAACGCAATGAGTTCGTCAAAAATCTCGTGCACCATGGCAATGAAGAATCTCAAACCACCATATTTACTTTGGGATTGCTTCGTTTCGACAATCTGATTTCCACCATGGGTCGCGAATTGGGAGATCAACTGCTTATCTCCCTGCACGAAAGCCTGATAGCCCTCGACAGTCATATTGAGGGCGTGGCGATGTTGGATCGGGAGACCTTTGGCATTCGGCTGCGGGCACCTCTTGACGTCTCATTTGCTGCAGACTTTCCCAACCTGCTGTTGACCGAACTAACCGATCCTATAGTCATCAACCGGCAATCCATTTCCATTGATTTCTGCATCGGTCATGCCAATGGCAGCCTGGGTGGTGAGGCGGATGCGCGGCGTTTGGTGAACCAGGCAGAGTTTGCCCTGCGCGAAGCAGAACGACTGGGCCCCAATGGCGTTTGCGCTTTCAATGCCAGGACCAACGCGCATCAGCAACGTGCCCGTCAGCTCGAACAGGAAATGCGCGGTGCATTGGCAGCGGGAGAGTTTTATCTTGCCTATCAACCTCAAGTGGAGACCACGACCGGCAAGCCCGTCGGGGCCGAGGCGTTGGTACGCTGGACCCACCCTGAATTTGGCAAAGTTTCGCCCGCCGAATTCGTTGAAATCGCCGAGACAACCGGTTTGATTATCCAAATCGGCCAATTCGTTCTCAACCAGGCCTGCCGCGATGCAAGGGCATGGGATGATGATGTGTCGGTGTCCGTCAATTTGTCACCGGTACAATTGCTGCGCAGTGATGTTGTGCAGGAGGTCAAAAACGCCCTGAAGACCAGTGGCCTGCCGGCCGAGCGGCTGGTTCTGGAACTGACAGAATCCAGTTTCATTGGCGATGAAGATGATCTGCTGCACAAGCTTGATGCATTAAAAAGTCTGGGGGTGTCTATCGTCCTGGATGACTTCGGCACCGGTTATTCTTCGCTGGGCTATCTGGCGCGTTTTCCGATGGACAAAATCAAGGTCGACCAATCCTTCGTTCGTAACATCGCTAAAAGCCCCACCAACCAGGCCATTGTGCGATCGATCAAGGTTCTGGCGGATGGGTTCAATATTAAGGTGCTATGCGAGGGCGTCGAGACGGAAAGCGATCTCAAACTGGTTCAGCAATTGGGCTGCCAGGAAATTCAGGGATATTATTTCGGCAGGCCCCAATCAACCTTCGATATGATCCGTTATCTTTCCAACCCATCCAAACAGGTCACGACGGAGGCCCCCAAATTGGAGGTTGTGCAGTAGCTGCCCAACATCTGTTCGCGACCAACAAAACACCTTGTGATCCTTGAATGCGTCCAACGTTCGCCAGGTTCGCCATTCGGCGGGACTTGTCTGGATAGTTGCCGTCTGCACTGGAGTTGAGCAACTCTTACACTGGGAATCATCCAACAAGGGCGCCCGAACCATCGTCTCTTCGAGGTAATTTGTGAGCATCAAGCTAACCTATCGCTTCCGTCAGGGTTCACACGATACCAACAATTTGCAGGTGTGAGGGCAGGGAAACTGAATAAAGAGGATAGTCTATCGAAGGAGCCGAAGCTTTGCCCCAAATGTTTGGGCAGTCGAGGCAAAAGTTTGTTAGATGGCTTTTTTTTAATTGCGGCAATATGTGCGGCGGCGCCGGCAGCGTGATGCCAATTGATGAAAACAACTCCACTGGTCTTGAGGTTCACAGGTAACCTGTCAAGAGTCGCTGTTAGACTCAAATGGAGGTGGACAGGAGCAAGCAAGGACGGCTTCAGCCTTGCCCTGCAGCCTCAACCGAATTGCGACCAGCAATACTGATGTGCAGGCAGTTAATATGGCAACCACCGGTGCGCCTTTTGCCCAGATCGTTTTTTGCTTTTGTCCTTTGGCTCGCAAACGTTTTTGCAACACCGCGCAATGGTTTTAAAAAACACCCACGCGACCATTAATGCTCGGCACCAACATCAAATTAGGACAGAAGCTGAGATGAAATCGATGGGATAACTGCGACTTTGTGCGGCCGCCTGGTGGCCGACAACGCAGTGTCGATCTGACGTGTTTTCATGCACACGACATCTAAATCTTCGTCTGTCAGGTCGTAAAAAAAATGATGAGACGAAAGAACCAACGTATTACCGATGACGCAGATTGGGTCGCGAAGGATATCAAACGCCAGGCACGGCGTCGGTTTTCAACCGAAGAGAAGATCCGGATAGTTCTGGCTTGCCTTTGTGGCGAAGCCAGCATTGCTGCACTGTGCCGCTAGGAAGGCATTGCCCAAAGCCAGTGTCATTCATGGTCGAAGGAGTTCATGGAAGCCGGAAAGAAGCGGCTGGCAGGCGACACAATGCGCGAAGCCAATACCCATAAAGTGAAGGAGAGCATCAAGTAAAGTCGACAAGTCCAGCAGTGTGTTCCGCGCTGGCACCGATCAAGTGGTGTCTAGTTTGGGCTTATTCCGTTGAAAAACTCGCCTTAATCTCGGCAGTCTTTGCTGATTCAGTTTTCTCATTGATTTGGGAGATTGATTGCCATGATGGGACGACGTCCGGAAGCTCAAGCGGCGCTGTTTTACGAGTTTTGTCTT
>JBDWCD010000017.1:0-369612 GCA_039977975.1 Rhizobiaceae bacterium | reverse complement strand
TCCTTGGGAGGGTAGACCAAATGGTAGACCAAATACGCCTCTTCACATCGAACGCAGAACCTGTAAGCTGTTGAAACTGTTGGATGTCATAGGTCACCTGAGGCCTGGGATAGGAACCGAACCCCGGCCCGGGGAGCCACTATCCCAAGAACCCTCAGGTTAACCCCATGATCTCCAACGGTTTTCTGTTGGAACTCATTCGGAGGGTAGACCACTTCACCAGGTAGTAATAATTATTCTGGCGACGCGATCTGGGCATCTCGCGGATTTCCTTCTTGTACCTATCAAATTTGGCTGGCCATACGGACGATTTCTTGTGAGACGCTGGCCGCAATGACGCCGACAATAAACAGCCATACGCCGAAAAACTCCCAAAAATGGCCGCCTACGGCTGCTTGCTCAACCTGGGATTGAACCTCTGCTATCTTCTCTAATAGCCGCTTCTCGGTATCTTGGAGAAGTCTTCGTGTCTCCTGCGTTTCTTTGGTTCTGCTTTTTTCTTCCTGCTTTAGTTGCTCGCGTAACGCTTTCATATCTCTTTCGATTTTCCTGATGCGGTCATCCAAGGACCCTTCAGTGCTGCCTTGCGCTACTACAACATCACCGCCGGTAACGATCGCAGCTGCTCCCTTAGCCTTGAGATGGTGGGTTCCCGGCCAGCTTGGGAAAGTTGGAAACAAATTGAGGAAGCTTCCCCAAGGACCCGGCCTTCCAAACAATCGCCGGAGTTGTAACAGTCCCCACAGCGAAAGTATGAACCCAAATAGTTGGAGGACCATACCCGTGATCCTAACTGCGGTTTCGGCTGCGTCAGCATCATCGGGCCACCACGTCGCTACAAAGACAACAGCTAGAGGAAGGAGGGCCAAAAACAATCGTGGAACTGCGACAAATAGAGCGCCAACTAACCACGCCCAAAGACGTTTCAGGTACAGCCAGAGATACTTCACTTTAAATGAGTGTGGCGTGAAATTCGCCATTGCACAGTCCTTCCAAGCGTTATGGAGGTCTCAGAGTTCATCACATGAAAACTTCATGTACAAGAATACCTCGGAATGCTCGATACAATTGCATGTTCGCGCATGAATTGAGTTGCCGAACCCATTCTAAGGATGAAATCGACCATTACCGCAGTGCTGGTCAGATTAGGTTATTGTGTCCATCCACTTATGAAGGACTGAAGTGGGATAGCCGCAGCCGTAGCTCTCACCCACTCCAGTCAAACTCCACCCACCAATTCTGTCGATGATGTCAGAAGGGCACTCATTTGCTCTCAATCTATCCCTTAAGCTGTGCCTGAATGAATGTAAGACACAGCCATCAGGTAGGCGTGGTGACAGCCATTTATTCAACGCGCCACTTGCAGAGTTCGACTTGCACTCCTGCTCATTGCAATACTTGGGAAACAGGAACCTATCCCGAGTGCCTTGAATTGCCCGTCGAGCTGCCCAGAGCGACGCACCCACCAACGGGATAACACGTTCGCTGCCCTTGGTCTTGAGACGCCTCCAAGGGTGGGGAGCAAGTGTAATGTGAGGGTGCTTAGTATCCAGAGCAACATCTTCTTTCAGAAGACCTGTGGCCTCTGCGAGACGCATACCAGTATCGCTGATCAAGGCGATCAACCACCGGGCTTCGTCATCCATCTGGACACAGGCTTGCTGTACTCTTTGAATGTCGGGCTGTGGGATAGGGTTGCGCTTGCGGGAAGATGAGGTGTTGCTTTCGCCCAGGTAAACGCCAGAGAAGCTGGATACCTCGGCGAGGCCCTGTTCAAGACACACGAAGTTCACAATAGCTCGAACCGAGTTGAGGGTGCGACGTACACTGCTTACCTGTAGACCTCGTTCTAAAAGCGCATCACGATACTGGTTGACGTCTGATCTGGTGTAGAGATCAATGGAGCGGTCGCCATGGAGTTGTGTCAGATATCCAACCGACCGTTCTACTGTTTGTCTAAAAGTGATGGGGCGTCCTGCACCCTTTGCCTTCAGATACACCTGCGTGGCTTCAGACAGCAACGGTGCAGAGGAATTGCTTATGGCTACCGCCTGACCATCAATCAAGAAACGAGAGAAGGGGTCGGTGGATGACCGCCATCGCAACGTAAACCAGTCTTCGTCAAGTTTGGCTGACAAGGCCGCGGAGCGTGCTTGTGCAACTCTCAGGGACTTGGTTTTGAGGGAAAACGCGATCTTTTGGCTCTTGTAGTGGCCTTGTAGGTCGCGTGGGACACGTCTTGAGAAGTAATATACGCCTCGTTTCGTGTAGATATATGGTGTCGATATGGTATACCGCATGGTCTACCCTCCGAATGAGTTCCAACAGAAAACCGTTGGAGATCATGGGGTTAACCTGAGGGTTCTTGGGATAGTGGCTCCCCGGGCCGGATTCGAACCAGCGACCGATCGATTAACAGTCGATTGCTCTACCACTGAGCTACCGGGGAACTTATATCGCTAGGCGACAGTGCAATTGCACCGGGGCTCTTTACAAAGGAAGACACGGGTTCGCAAGCACAAAACGGACAGAATCGGATACTATTTTGCTTTCTCGCCTGCCAACGCCATCGACAAAGCTCGGACGCACCCTGTTGGGGGTATTGCTGATCATCGGAGGCATTTTGGGATTTCTGCCTGTTCTGGGCTTTTGGATGATCCCGTTGGGCCTGTTGATCCTGTCCCAGGATTTCGCCTCGGTGCGTCGCTTTCGCAGACGCTGGACCGTCAAAATCTCCCGCTGGTGGGACGGGGTCAAAGCGCGGCGCAAAGCCCGGGCGAAAAACTAATTCGGCAAATGTGGCAAACTGCAAATGTTTCGCTTGGCAAGGCCAAGGTCATTTGTTAAGCGACAGCGGTCCAACAGCGGACGGATGGCCTCGTGGCGGAGTGGTTACGCAGAGGACTGCAAATCCTTGCACCCCGGTTCGATTCCGGGCGAGGCCTCCAATCGTTGTATTATGGTTGCAAAAGTCGTTTTCGGGAGTCCATAAATAGTGATGATTGATTACGAAAAAGCCCGCCAGACCATGGTCGATTGCCAGGTACGGCCAAATGATGTGACAAGCCACGATGTGATTGAGGCTTTTCTTTCTGTCCCTCGTGAAGCTTTCGTCAGCGCCGCTCAAAAACCACTTGCCTATATCGATGAAGACTTGCCGCTGAATGCCCATGGTGCATCGCGCTATCTGATGGAGGCCATGTCGATGTCAAAGCTGATTCAGCTGGCTGATGTAGGCGCCGATGATATCGTGCTCGATATCGGTTGTGCGACCGGATATTCCTCCGCTGTGCTGAGCAAATTGTGCAGTTCTGTTGTCGCCGTTGAAAGCGATGAAAACCTGGCTGCCCAGGCCAGCCAGACCTTGATGGACCTCGGCTGTGACAATGCCGTTGTCACCAATGGACCCTTGGAAAAGGGGTTGGCCAGCGAAGGGCCCTATGACGTGATCTTTGTCGGAGGTGCAGTCGAGCAACTCCCCGCCGCTCTGACCGAGCAGTTGAAAAGCGGCGGCCGTCTGGTTGTCGTGCAAGGTACAGGCAATGCTGGCGTGGCACGGTTGTACAGTCGCGACAATGACGTTGTCGGCGCACGGGATGCCTTTAATTGTGCCGTGATGCCGTTGCCCGGATTTGAAAAGGAAGCCTCGTTCGTCTTCTGAACCAGGTTTATTGACCATCCAGGCAGAGCGTCCCCAAGAGATTGACGGGGGAATAGCATCTTTACACATGGCCGGATTGCATGGGGCTGCAAATTGATTACAGTGACCACTTGGGTTGGCGCTTTGAACAATGCGAAATTTGGCCGAATCACAGGCGGCCGTGGGAGTGGAAAATTGAGTAAGCGATGGTCTCGTCTGCTTTTGGCAACAGCCGCCAGTGTCACCCTGGTCCAGCAGGCATCTGCTGAATCGATAAAAACAGCTCTGGCATCTGCCTATAACCATAATGCAACATTGAACGCACAACGCGCTGCAACCCGGGCAGTTGACGAGCAGATCGTTCAGGCAAAAGCCGGCAAACGACCCACGATCACCGGTGATGCAGATTATGGATTTGCCCGTACAACGAGCAATGTCACTGGAAACTCTTCAACCAATCCATATGGTTACGGGATCACAATCAGCAAAAACCTGTTCGATGGCTTTCGTACGACCAACAATGTCGCGGCTGCCGACGCAAATATCAAGGCCAGCCGTCAACAATTGCGCCGGATTGAACAACAGATTTTGGAATCCGCCGCCAGCGCCTATGTAGACGTGCTTGAGGCGCGTGAAATCGTTTCCATTCGCCGCCAGAATATCGGCTTTCTGAGGGAGCAGCTGCGATCCTCGCAGGCCCGTCTTGATGTAGGTGAGGGAACGCGCACCGATGTGGCGCAAAGTCAGGCCCGGTTGAGCAATGCTCAGGCCTCGCTGGCAGGGGCACAGGCGTCTTTGTCGTCGGCTCGGGCCACCTATAAGCAGGTGATCGGTCGCACCCCCAGCAACCTGTCCTGGCCCAATAACGGCCCCAGTCATCTTTATGCCGGGTCTCAGCAGGCTGCAGTTGCTACCGGGATGAATGAGCATCCGGCGATTCGCCTGACCAAGCACGCAGTCGATGCCGCGGCTTTCAATGTTAAGGCTTTGGAGGGTGAATATCTGCCGACACTGGCGCTGCGCGGCAATGCAAATCGCTCCTATAACAGCGGCAATTCTGGTAATCGCAATTCTTCGGTCTCGGCGACGCTCAATCTGACGGTGCCAATTTTTCAGGGCGGGAGAGCGAGCTCACGGGTACGCGAAGCACGCGAAACCCTGGCGCAGAACCGAATTGAAGTGGACGAGGCCAAGGATGAGGTGAGGGCAGCCGTGGTTTCTGCCTGGTCGTCTCTGCAGGCAGCCAATGCCAATGTTCGGGCAATTCAAGCGACCGTGCGGGCATCCAAACTGGCGCTGGACGGGGTGATTGAGGAGCGCAATGTCGGGCAGCGGACCCAGTTGGAGGTTCTGGATTCGCAAAGTACTGTTCTCGATGCACAGGAGTCGCTTGTTGGCGCCCGGAAATCCCGCGTGACGGCGGGATATGCATTGGTTGCGGCGATGGGTAGACTAAACAGCTCTCGGTTGGGCTTGGCGGTAAAGCACTACAACCCGGAGGATCATTATTACGAAGTCAAGGACATGTGGATTGGGTTGCGCACCCCCTCCGGTCGTTAACTCTCGTAGGAAGTAACTTAGCGTTTTGACACTATCAAACTCGAATTGAGTTATATTGTCTCAACGAATCAGAGGTAACGCGTGAGGGCGCGTTACGGAATAGGGGAAATCTCATGTCGAACCAGGGGTCCAATTCCGCCAAACAAATCGGCGAAGCTGAAACGCTGGAACTCGACGAGCCATCGATGGACGAAATCCTCGCATCGATCAAGAAGATCATCTCGGATGATGAAGAACCAAGTGCTGCATTGCGGGACCGCGAGCAGTATTCTCACCCCGCTGATCACTCAAACAGCAATCAGGCCGATCTGAACACCGCTGCCGCGACCGAGTTCGATTTGGAAGCTGATCTTGAAGCCGCCATGGCGTTGGAACTGCAGGATATTGAGAACGGTCAGCCTGCAAACAACCCCAAAATATCTATTTCGGTCGATCAATCTGCGGCGACAGCGGTGACAGCGCCGACAACGCCGACAGGCCAGCCGCCTCAGGAACAAGAGCTGGTTCAAGCCCAACAGCAGGTTGGTGAACAGCCATCATTGGAGCAGGTCGCCGCCACGGGCCAGACTCTGCAAGACAGAGTTGAGCAGATTCGCAATGAAGTTTCCCAGGCCTCTTCGGGCCTGACGACTGAAGAGCGGCTGGAGAAATATCGGGTCCGCGGTAAAATGAAGATGGAGGCCTTGGCCTCAAAGGCAGCGTCCAAGCAGGCCGCACCACAGCCTGCGCCAAATGCGGTTTCGCCACAGCCCTCGCCGTCGCCCTCGCCGTCGTCGTCGACGCCGCCGGTAGTGTCACCGGCAGTTGCCGCTGGTCCGCTTCTGCCCACCACCCATGCCATTGCTCAGGAAATGGCCCGGACCATGCTGTCTGAAAAGGATCAGGAAATTCAGGAATTGCTGTCCAATATGATGCGTCCAAGCGTCCGCAAATGGCTCAGCGACAACCTGCCGGTTCTGGTTGAAAAACTGGTACGGGAAGAAATTGAGCGTGTGTCGCGCGGAAAAAAGGCCTCTTAGCCCTCTATTCATCGGAAATTATTGACTTGGCGCGGGGCTTTGTCTTTAGACAGAGCAAGATTATTGGCGCGTGAGCGCTTCTCCATTTGAGAATGACGATGTTGGATAAAAATTACGACGCAGCCAGCGTTGAACCCCGTATTGCCAAACGCTGGGACGAAGCCAATGCCTTTGCCGCCGGTGCCGGTGCCAGGGAAGGGGCCGATCCCTATACGATCGTCATCCCACCGCCCAATGTCACGGGTTCGCTGCATATGGGACACGCGCTGAACAACACGCTGCAGGACATTCTCATTCGTTTTGAGCGGATGCGCGGCAAGAACGTTTTGTGGCAACCCGGCATGGACCATGCGGGCATTGCGACGCAGATGGTTGTCGAACGCAAACTGGCTGAAGAGCAACAGCCCGACCGCCACGCTTTGGGTCGCGAGAAATTCATCGAAAAGGTCTGGGAATGGAAAGCTGAATCCGGCGGAACGATTTTCAACCAGCTGAAACGCCTCGGCGCATCCTGCGACTGGTCGCGCGAACGCTTCACGATGGACGAAGGCCTGTCGGAGGCCGTGCTGGAAGTCTTCGTACGTCTGTATGAAGACGGGCTGATCTACAAGGACAAGCGCTTGGTTAACTGGGACCCGGTGTTCCAAACTGCCATTTCCGATATCGAGGTGGAGCAGAAGGAAGTTGACGGCCACATGTGGTCGTTCGCCTATCCGCTGGTTGACGGGCCGGTAGACGGTATTGAAGAGATCGTCATATCCACCACCCGGCCGGAAACAATGCTTGGCGATGGAGCTGTTGCCGTTCATCCCGATGACGAGCGTTACAAGAACCTGATCGGCAAGCTGGTCCGGCTGCCGATTGCCGAGCGGCATATTCCCATCATCGCTGACGAATATCCTGATCCGGAATTCGGAACCGGCGCGGTAAAGATTACCGGTGCCCATGATTTCAACGACTATGAGGTTGCACGCCGCAACGACATCCCGCTGATCCCACTGATGGATGGCGAGGCGAAAATGATCGTCACACCGGAAAACAACGTGCCGGAACACTATCGCGGTCTCGACCGTTACGATGCCCGCAAGCTGGTGTTGAAAGAGATTGAGGAACTTGGCTTCCATCGAGGGATGGAAGACAAGGTGATTGCCCAGCCATTCGGGGATCGTTCCCACGTGGTGATCGAACCGATGCTGACCGACCAATGGTATGTGGATGCAAAAACCATGGCAGAACCGGCCATCGCGTCGGTGCGCGAAGGGCGCACGGAGTTCGTGCCGAAAATGTGGGAAAACACCTATTTCAACTGGATGGAGAATATCCAGCCCTGGTGTATTTCGCGGCAATTGTGGTGGGGGCACCGCATTCCCGCCTGGTATGGTCCCGATGGCAAGGTTTTTGTTGCGCGCTCAGTTGACGACGCTGAAGCGGAAGCACGGGCCCATTATGGCGACGATGTCGATCTCACTCAGGACGAAGACGTTCTCGACACCTGGTTTTCTTCGGCCCTTTGGCCGTTTTCAACCCTTGGCTGGCCCGAAGATACCGATGCGCTGAAAACCTATTTTCCGACAAATGTGTTGTCGACGGCTTTCGACATCATCTTTTTCTGGGTGGCGCGGATGATCATGATGTCGTTGCACTTCATGAAGGACGAAGAAGGCAAGGGAATTGAGCCGTTCCACACGGTCTATATGCACCCGCTGGTGCGGGACAAGAACGGTGCCAAAATGTCCAAGTCGAAGGGCAATGGTATCGACCCGCTCGATCTGATCGGTGAATACAGCGCCGACGCCTTGCGGTTTACCCTGGCCATCATGGCGGTGCAGGGCAGGGACGTGAAACTCGATCCGGCGCGTGTTGCTGGCTATCGCAATTTCGGCACCAAATTGTGGAACGCCACCCGTTTTGCTGAAATGAACGACGTGGCTCATGCCGAGGATTTTGATCCGGCCAATGCGAAACTGCAGCTCAATCGCTGGATATTGACCGAACTGTCGTCAACGGTTGCCGAGGTCACAGACAATATCGAGAAATACCGGTTCAACGATGCATCGGGCGCTGCCTATCGCTTTGTCTGGAACACGTTCTGCGACTGGTATCTGGAACTGCTGAAGCCGGTATTCAATGGTGAAGACGAGGCCGCAAAGGCTGAAGCACAGGCGGTGGCTGCCCATGTTCTGGATCAGATCTACAAGATCCTGCATCCGTTCATGCCGTTCATGACCGAAGAATTGTGGGCTGAAACCAGTGCCAAGCCTCGGGATACGCTGCTGACGCATGCCGCCTGGCCGGAGCCGGAACTGATCGACGAAGATGCAGCTGCCGAGATCAACTGGCTGGTCGAACTGGTGTCGGCCATCCGCTCGGTGCGTTCTGAAATGAATATCAAACCCAGTTTGAAAATGCCCCTGGTTATCGTTGGAGCCAGTTCCGATACAAAGGCCCGCCTGGAGACTCATGCCAGTGCAGTGGAAAGACTGGCCCGCATTGACGGCATTTCGATTTCCGACACTGCGCCGGAAGGAGCCGCGCAAATTGTCGTGGGTGAGGCAACCGTCTGCCTGCCGCTGAAAGGCGTGGTGGATTTCGCCGCAGAAATTGCCCGGCTCGAAAAGGAACTGGCTGGCCTCGACAAGGACATCAAGCAATTGTCCGGCAAATTGGCGAACGAAAAATTCGTCGCCAATGCACCGCAGGCGATTATTGATGAAAACCGGGAACGCCTGGCGGACAGTGAAGCCAAGCGTGAAAAGGTCACGGAAGCCCTGGAGCGGGTGAAAAGCTTCGGCTGAATCTGCCCGGCGTGCAGGTGCTGCGTGTCGATCGCGGATTCATTCCCAGATTCGCAACACTCTTCTTGGCGGATTTACGACGGGCGCTTCGGATTCAGTCATTAGGGTCTTGAAAAACCTCATTATAATTTAAGCTGTGATATATATGGCACGGCGGCTGAAATTTGAGTTACGTAAACGTAATTCAAATTCCCCACACAGCATAAATATGGGATAGATAACGTAACGAAATCTGCGCGAATCTTTGCGCGGGTGTTTTCTACGGAGGGGCACGTGAAAACTTTTAGAAATTCAGTTCTGGCATTGGCTGCCACAACAATGGCGGCAACCGCCGTTCACGCCGGGGGATTTTCCACTGAGGGTGTAAACCCGGGTGGTGTTTTGTTCAACGACAAGAGCTTTGTGATCCAGGGGGCGGTTGGCTATGCCATGCCGCAACGTCGGTATACAAATGCCACGGGCACTCAGCAGGATATCATCGGCGGGCCAGTTCCAGCCACGGGTTCCTCTTCGTCTGATGCGACTCCAAACTACTTTCTGCTGTCGGGTGATTTGAAATTTGGCCTAACGGAAGAAATTGACTGTGCCATTCGCGGTCATCAGCCCTACAAATTGGATAACGAAGTCGATCCGGGCTTCAACGGTGAATATGTCCAGGACAGCTTCAAAATTGACGCATTCGGTGTGGATGCAACTTGTTCTTACAAGTTCGACATTGGCAATGGTCGCCGTTTGCGGATGATTGGCGGCGTCAGATCGACGGACCTTGAGGCATCTCGCACCAACCAAGCGAGCGCAGCCTATTTGGGCTTTGTTGGCGGTATTTTTCCCGAAATTACTTCGCCGGCACCTGGACCCGACTATACGAATGATTACTCCTTTGAAGCAGACCGCGGCTATGGATATCGCGTCGGTGCATCCTTTGAAATTCCCCAGTATGCCTTGCGAGCCCAGGTTATTTACGACTCGAAAATCAGCCTGGATTTGAAAGGCACGCAGAGAATATATCTGGGTGGCGTTGAACTGATGAACCAAGCTGCGACGCTTGATGTTGATATGCCCCAGAGCATTTCGGCCCGCTTTCAGACCGGTATCAATCCAACCACTCTTGTCTTTGGTGGTGTGCGCTGGATGGATTGGAGCGACATATCAATGCTGAACATTATTGTTGCAGGCCCCAGCAACCCGGCACTAAATAAGACACTCGTAACGGGTTGGAGTGATGGTTGGACAATCGAAGGTGGAGTTCAGAAAAAACTGACCGATGACTTTTCAGGTTCGTTTGGGCTCAAATGGGATAAGGGTATCGGTGGCGGTTATACCGACACCTGGTCAGCAAATGCGGGTGTCGCCTATGACATTGATGACAACTGGCGAGTTAGTCTTGGTGGGTCTATTTCCCTCTTGACCAGCAGCACGGAAACTTCCGGTTTTCCAGCACCAGGTGACAGTCCAGGTGGCGGTCTGAGCGGCTCATCATACAAACAAGGTAACGACTGGGCCTATTCAATTGGCACGCGCCTGCAATATTCCATGCAATAGGCGCATCCAACAGTCTTCAAAGGCGGTCCCTGTGGCCGCCTTTTTTGTATCTGCAGGATGCTTTGTTTGATTCCATCAGGAGGTTGAAAACCTGTTCGAACCGATCACACTGCCCATCTGGTTCGTCATGCTGCTGGCGCTGTTCGGTGCCATCGGTCTGTTGGACAGGATTATCGGCCCCGGTGTGCGCTGGTTTTTTCGCCGCAAGGCCAATAGGGCGATTGAAGAGCTCAATACCCGCCTGCATTTGCGCATTCAGCCGTTCAAAATCACCCGCCGCCAAACCCTGATTGATCAACTACTGCTGGACCCACAGGTGGTGAAAGCGGTGGAAACCCATGTCAGCGAGACCGGGGTGCCTCGTGATGTCGCCATGGCCAAGGCAGAACGCTATGCCCGCGAAATTGTCCCTGCCTTCAATGCCTATGCCTATACCCGCATCGGCACGCGGGTATCGCGTTGGGCATCTACCTTCATCTATCGGGTGCGGTTGGGTTATCACGATGATGCCGCCATTTCCTCCATCGACCCGGAAGCGACCGTGGTTTTCGTGATGAACCACCGATCCAATGTCGACTATCTGCTGGTTACCTATCTGGCCTCGGCCTCTGCAACCCTGTCCTATGCAGTCGGCGAATGGGCGCGCATCTGGCTGCTGCAGAATATTATTCGGGCAATGGGTGCATATTTCATCCGTCGCGATTCCGGCAATGTGCTCTATCGACGGGTGTTGGCCCGCTATGTTGCCATGGCCAGTCGTTCCGGGGTTACTCAGGCGATCTTCCCGGAAGGAGGATTGTCCCGCGACGGCCTGCTGCGGCAACCAAAATTTGGCCTGCTCGGCTATATGATCAGCGATTTCGACCCCGAGGAACATCGTGATGTGGTGTTTGTCCCGGTCGGGGTGAATTATGACCGGGTGCTGGAAGACCGGGTATTGCTGGGGGCATCGGACAAGAATATTGGCCAGCGCACGTTCCGCTTTGGACTGTGGGAGGTGTTCCGCTTCGTCCTCAATCTGGTGGTTCTGCGGATCAGGGGCCGTCTTTATCGCTATGGCTACGCCTGTGCCAGCTTTGGCAAACCGGTTTCGCTGAGGGATTGGTGTGCAGCAAACAAGGCGGCGTTTGCGGGCGTGAGGGAAAAAAAGCTGTTCGCCAATGTTGAACATTTTGGCCGCGATCTGATGGATCAGGTCGGACAGGTGGTGCCTGTACTGCCGGTGGCACTGGTTGCAATGCTGTTGGAAGAGGCCGGAGAAGCCGGTCTGGGGGGACTGGAACTGAAATCGAAGGCCTATTCCCTGCTGCAGGAACTGGAGGCTAGCGGGGCTCATATTCACCTGCCGCGCTCCGATCTGGACTATGCCATCACCACCGGCCTGCGGATGCTGACAATGCGTCACATTGTCAGCTTAAAGGCAGGGCGTTATTGCAGGGTCAATGATCAATCGGAGCTGATTGCCTATTACGCCAATTCGATTCGCCATTTGCGACGCAAATGACGCCATTGGCCCCTTTAACTTGGCCATTGCTTAACCTATTTTAGCATCAATGGATTCGTCAGCGGTTTTGGAGCTAAGAAACTTGTGCTGAAATTGTCGATGTTAATCCTCTCTTAGTCTTCAACCTCTTTCCTGATACCTCAGCGAATCCCCGAAGAAAGGCGTCCTATGAAGGATCCCATCCACACAGCCATGAACCTGGTACCCATGGTTGTTGAACAGACCAATCGTGGTGAACGGTCTTACGATATTTTTTCGCGTCTCCTGAAAGAGCGCATCATTTTCATCACCGGTCCGGTGGAAGATTCCATGGCGGTGCTGGTCTGCGCCCAATTGCTGTTTCTGGAAGCTGAAAATCCGAAAAAGGAAATTTCGCTTTACATTAATTCACCAGGTGGCGTGGTGACGTCCGGCATGGCGATTTACGATACGATGCAGTTTATCAAACCGGCTGTTGCCACCCTGTGCATGGGTCAGGCGGCGTCGATGGGTTCATTGCTGCTGGCTGCCGGCAGCAAGGACATGCGCTTCGCGCTGCCAAATTCACGCATCATGCTGCATCAGCCTTCTGGTGGCTTCCAGGGGCAGGCCTCGGACATTGAGCGCCATGCGGCCGATATCGTGAAGCTGAAAAAGCGTCTCAACGAAATCTATGTCAAACATACGGGCAAGGATTATGAGACAATTGAGAAGACGCTCGATCGCGATCACTTCATGACGGCAGAAGAATCAGTTGATTTTGGTGTTGTCGACAAGGTGATTGGCTCGCGCGAAGAGATTGAAGGCGGCGACGCCGGCACGTAAGCTATAGTTTCCCAATGGGAATATTAAGTCTGCGTGTTAAGGGAAATTTGATTTGATTGTTGCTAGATTTGCCATTGTGTGGCGAAAATGGTGCATCTTTTACAGATTCAGTGGTACATAGTGTGAGTCTGGCGTTAAAGCGGCAAACCGCTTGGTAGAAGGGAAGTTATGAGCAAAGTTTCAAACTCCGGTGGCGGCAGTGGCGGCGGCGATTCAAAAAATACGCTGTACTGCTCATTTTGCGGCAAAAGTCAGCATGAGGTTCGTAAGCTCATCGCAGGGCCAACGGTGTTCATCTGCGACGAATGTGTCGAACTCTGCATGGACATCATTCGCGAAGAGAATAAATCCAGCCTGGTCAAATCGACTGACGGTACGCCCACTCCCCAGGAGATTTTGGACGTTCTCAACGATTACGTGATCGGCCAGCCCCACGCCAAACGTGTTTTGGCGGTGGCAGTGCACAACCATTACAAACGCCTCAACCACGCGACAGAAAATGACGACGTGGAACTGGCGAAATCCAATATTATGCTGATCGGTCCGACGGGCTGCGGTAAAACCCTGCTGGCTCAGACCTTGGCGCGCATTCTGGATGTGCCCTTCACCATGGCTGATGCTACGACACTGACAGAAGCCGGTTATGTGGGTGAAGATGTTGAGAACATTATTCTCAAGCTTCTGCAGTCTGCCGACTACAATGTCGAGCGGGCCCAACGCGGCATTGTCTATATCGATGAGGTCGACAAGATTTCCCGCAAGTCTGATAATCCGTCGATCACCCGCGATGTATCGGGTGAGGGCGTGCAGCAGGCATTGCTGAAGATTATGGAAGGCACGGTTGCATCCGTGCCCCCGCAGGGTGGCCGTAAGCATCCCCAGCAGGAATTCTTGCAGGTGGATACAACCAATATCCTGTTCATCGCGGGCGGCGCTTTTGCTGGCCTCGACAAGATTATTTCTGACCGTGACCGCAACACCGGCATCGGCTTTGGTGCAAGTGTGGAAAGCCCGGAAGATCGCAAGACAGGTGAATTGTTTAAGGATCTGGAGCCGGAAGACCTGCTGAAATTCGGCCTGATCCCGGAATTTGTCGGTCGTATCCCGGTTCTGGCGACCCTTGAAGATCTTGATGAAGATGCCCTGGTGCAGATCCTGTCAGAGCCGAAAAATGCTTTGATTAAGCAATATCAGCGGCTGTTTGAAATGGAAGAAACGAAACTTTCCTTCCAGGACGACGCGCTGCGGGCGATTGCCAAAAAGGCGATCATTCGCAAGACCGGTGCCCGTGGCCTGCGGTCGATCATTGAAGCGATCCTGCTGGAAACCATGTTTGACCTGCCCGGCATGGACGGCGTTGAAGAAGTTGTGATCTCCGAGGAAGTGGTCAACGGCAATACTCAACCGCTTTATATCTATGCCGACAAATCCCCTGAAGAAAAGGCCGAAAGCGCCTAAATTCAGGACCAGAATTGTCAAAAGGGCCCGTTGCGAAAGCTGCGGGCCTTTTTTTGTTCAAGCTGCTGCAATCTTGCCTTGAATTGCCACTAGACCACCCCACATTCATCTCAACGAGGCCCTGCGGCCTCACAGCGACATTGTCGCTTTTACCTTAACAACCAAATGTCGTTGATGCGGCAATTGTTGCGGTGTGCAGGGCTTGAATTGGCGGCTATTCTAGCGTCAGGGATTCGCGATGCGTCGGCGACGGTCGGGAACAATGTAAGGAACAATACATGTCAGATGACAGCAAAGATGATGCAGTCAAAAAAGAAATTGATTTCAGTCCCGATGGAGGCCTGTTTCCAGTTCTTCCGTTGAGAGACATTGTGGTCTTCCCACACATGATCGTGCCGCTGTTTGTTGGCCGCGAGAAGTCGATATCTGCGCTTGAAGACGTGATGCAGGACGATAAGCAGATTCTGCTGGTGACCCAGAGAAATGCTGGTGATGATGATCCAGCACCGGAAGCCATGTATGATATCGGCACGCTGGCCACCGTATTGCAACTGCTGAAACTGCCCGACGGCACCGTCAAGGTGCTTGTGGAAGGCTATGAGCGAGCCTCTGTTACCCGTTTTACCGACAATGACGCCTATCATGAGGCCTTTGCCGTTCCGGCGCCCGATGTCGACGAAGACGAAGTGCAGATTGAAGCATTGTCGCGCTCGGTCATCAGCGAATTTGAGAACTATGTGAAACTGAACAAGAAGGTTTCGCCGGAAGTTCTCTCAGCTGTTACCCAGATCGAAGACTATGCCAAACTGGCAGATACGATCGCATCGCACCTGTCGGTGAAAATCTCCGAAAAGCAGGACATCCTGTCCCTGCTTTCTGTCAAAGAGCGCCTCGAGAAGGTGCTGGCGATGATGGAATCGGAAATTTCCGTGCTTCAGGTTGAAAAACGCATCCGTGGCCGGGTTAAACGGCAGATGGAGAAAACCCAGCGCGAATATTATCTCAATGAGCAGATGAAGGCCATTCAGAAGGAACTCGGCGACGGCGAAGAAGGCCGCGACGAGATGGCTGAGCTGGAAGAAAAAATCAATAAAACCAAGCTTTCCAAGGAAGCCAAGGAAAAGGCTGAAGCCGAGTTCAAGAAGCTCAAGCAGATGAGCCCGATGAGCGCTGAAGCAACCGTTGTTCGCAATTATCTTGATTGGTTGCTGGGCATTCCTTGGGGTAAGAAATCCCGCGTTAAAACCGACCTTCTGGCGGCGGAAAAAGTGCTTGATACCGATCATTACGGTTTGGAAAAGGTCAAGGAACGCATCATTGAGTTCCTGGCGGTTCAGAGCCGTTCATCGAAAATCAAGGGCCCGATCCTGTGCCTCGTCGGCCCTCCCGGTGTTGGTAAGACCTCGCTCGGCAAGTCGATCGCCAGTGCGACAGGTCGTGAATTTGTCCGCATGTCGCTGGGCGGCGTGCGCGATGAGGCTGAAATCCGCGGTCACCGCCGCACCTATATCGGGTCAATGCCCGGCAAGGTGATTCAGTCGATGAAGAAGGCCAAGAAGGCAAATCCGCTGTTCCTGCTCGATGAAATCGACAAGATGGGACAGGATTTCCGCGGCGATCCATCTTCAGCCCTGCTGGAGGTGCTGGATCCCGAACAGAACGGGGCTTTCGGCGACCACTATCTGGAGGTCGATTACGACTTGTCGAATGTCATGTTCGTCACAACCGCCAACACGCTGAATATTCCAGGTCCATTGATGGATCGCATGGAGATCATCCGCATTGCCGGTTACACGGAAGACGAAAAGGTCGAGATCGCCCGCCGTCACCTGATCCCCAAAGCCATCAAGAACCATGCTTTGGCCGATAAGGAACTGACGATCACCGAGGATGCGTTGCAAAATGTCATCCGCCTCTACACCCGTGAGGCCGGTGTGCGTAATCTTGAGCGTGAACTGGCGACTCTGGCGCGGAAGGCCGTGACTGAAATTCTGAAGTCGAAAGGGAAGACGAAGACAGTCAAAGTCACCGGAGAAAATCTCAACGATTATCTCGGCGTACAGCGCTTCCGCTTCGGCCAGGTCGAAAAAGAAGATCAGGTGGGCATTGTCACCGGTCTGGCCTGGACAGAAGTGGGGGGCGAGTTGCTGACCATTGAAGGTGTCATGATGCCGGGCAAAGGCAAGATGACGGTTACCGGTAACCTGCGCGACGTGATGAAAGAATCGATCTCTGCGGCAGCGTCCTATGTGCGCTCCCGTTCGATAGATTTCGGCATCAAGCCACCGCTATTCGATAAGCGTGACATCCACGTCCATGTGCCCGAAGGCGCAACTCCGAAGGACGGTCCAAGTGCTGGTACGGCGATGGCGACAGCTATTGTATCGATGCTGACTGGAATTCCCGTGCGCAAGGATATTGCCATGACTGGCGAGATCACGCTGCGGGGCAGAGTGCTGCCGATCGGCGGATTGAAAGAGAAGCTGCTGGCGGCTTTGCGGGGCGGTATCACCAAGGTGCTGATCCCGGAAGACAACGCCAAGGACCTGGCCGACATTCCGGAGAATGTGAAAAACGCCCTGGAAATCGTGCCTGTGGCCCATCTTGATGACGTTCTGCCGCATGCGCTGATCAGCATGCCGGAAGCGGTTGAGTGGGACGAAGAAGAGGCGGAAGCTGCGGCTCTCGCAGCTAAAGCAGAAGCAGAATCGGCCAGAATCGCCCATTAATTTGCCTCAATTGGCAAAAATAGAATCACCCGTCTTTCCCCAAGGGGAGGGCGGGTGTTTTGGTTTTTGGCCGACATTTTGCTGTTTGGCTGGTGGTTTCTGCCGAAAAATTACTGATATTACCGCATGAATTGGCCTCAAACCCCTTATTTTCTGGGCTTTCGTATTGTTTCGACCGGCTGAAAAGGCGAAACTGAGGCAACCTTGGTGAGTCGTGCGTACGAGGGAGTTAATACAACAAGGATGTCTCCTATGAATAAACAAGAATTGATCTCGGCCATGGCCGCAAAGTCCGACCTAACTAAAGAACAGGCCGGTGCTGCCCTTGAGGGTTTTATTGACTCTGTGACCGACTCATTGAAAGCAGGCGACGACGTCAGACTGCTTGGCTTCGGCAACTTTGTCGTCTCCCGCCGCGAAGCTAAAATGGGCCGCAACCCACAGACCGGTGCACCAGTTGAAATTAAGGCCGCCAACGTTGCGCGCTTTAAGGTCGGCAAAGGTCTGAAAGACAAAATCAACTAATCGTCGATTTTACTGTCGTTTTCAGAAAGCCTCGCGCTAACGTGCGGGGCTTTCGTTTTTTACCGGACCCGACCCAATGGAACATGTGCACAGCAAGATTGAATTCATTCTTGAATTGGAAAAGCTGAAAGCTGTTTTGCGCAAGACCAAGCCTGTTGGACTCGAGCGCTATGAAAACAGTGCTGAGCATTCCTGGCAGACAACTTTGACGGCTCTGGTCTTACTGGATGATGCGCCTGCGGAAATCGATGCGCTAAAAGTGCTGAAAATGCTGTTGATCCACGATGTGGTGGAAATCGATGCAGGCGATGTGTTTGTCTACGACACCAATGCACGGGCTGAGATTGCCGAGCAGGAGGCGGCCGCGGCGGAGCGCATATTCGGCCTGTTGCCACAAACCATCGGCGACGAACTGCTGCAGCTTTGGCACGAGTTTGAGGGTCGCCAGACGGCAGAATCAAAATTTGCCAAGGCCGTCGACCGGATCAATCCGGTTTTGCAAAATCTTGCTGCCAACGGCCAAAGCTGGGTTGAAAATGACATTGCCCGCCATCGGGTGCTGGCGATGAACAGCGAGATCGAAGCGGCCAGTCCGGAATTGTGGTCGGTACTGGAAAAGCGCGTGCTGGAGGCGCCGTTTTTCGCGCAGGAATAAAAATGCTGGGGGCAGGGCCACTGCATGAATGCAAGTGGTGGGCGATGACAGACTCGAACTGCCGACATCTTCGGTGTAAACGAAGCGCTCTACCAACTGAGCTAATCGCCCAACATTTTGCCTTTCGGCGATATGTCCACCTTTCGTGAAGAAAAGTGGCGCGAGTGACGAGACTCGAACTCGCGACCTCCGGCGTGACAGGCCGGCACTCTAACCAACTGAGCTACACCCGCGTGGGTCGAAGGATGGTTGGTCCCTCGGGTCGACAGACGCAATACGGATACGGCTGGATTAAGTCAAGCAGGTTTCGCCAGAAAATGCGCACAAAATGCGCTCAATAATTGCTGCGGCAAAAAAGCTGCGTTCTGCACTCAAAATCATCGCTTGAAAGCCTCTGCAAACTTGCTTTGGCCTGCTGGCTCGGCTATCGCTTCTTGTAACATTTCCAGGGAGCTCGAAATGCAAGAATTGCTGCTGTCCTATTTGCCCGTTTTAATTTTCATGAGCGTTGCCCTGGCTATTGGCCTGGCTTTGCTGATCGCTCCCTTCGTCGTCGCCTATAAGGCACCCAATGACGAAAAGCTTTCCGCTTACGAATGTGGCTTTAATGCCTTTGACGATGCGCGGATGAAATTCGACGTGCGCTTTTACCTTGTCGCCATTCTGTTCATCATTTTTGACCTGGAAGTTGCCTTCCTGTTTCCCTGGGCGGTGAGCTTTGGTGGCCTGGGCTGGTTTGGTTTCTGGTCAATGATGGTCTTCCTGGCCATTTTGACCATCGGCTTCATCTACGAATGGAAAAAAGGTGCTTTGGAGTGGGATTAATCCACTTTGAGACAACAACAGGTTCCAACGGGAAATAACATGTCCACGCAAGACGCTTCCTCCACCCTGATCGCTCCCACCCCGAAAGGCGTGTTGGATCCCAATACCGGCAAGCCGATTGGCCAGGACAGCCCGTTCTTTGGTGAAATCAACGACGAGCTGGCGGACAAGGGCTTTATCGTCACGTCGACCGACGATCTGATCAATTGGGCCCGTACCGGCTCACTGATGTGGATGACCTTTGGTCTGGCTTGCTGTGCCGTTGAAATGATGCAGCTGTCCATGCCGCGCTATGATGCCGAGCGTTTCGGCTTCGCCCCGCGCGCTTCTCCGCGCCAGTCGGATGTGATGATCGTTGCCGGCACGCTGACCAACAAAATGGCACCGGCCCTGCGCAAGGTCTACGACCAGATGCCAGAGCCCCGCTATGTGATTTCCATGGGATCCTGCGCCAATGGTGGCGGCTATTATCACTATTCCTATTCGGTGGTACGTGGCTGTGACCGCATTGTGCCCGTCGACATTTACGTGCCGGGTTGTCCGCCGACCGCCGAGGCACTGATGTATGGCGTCTTGATGCTGCAGAAGAAAATCCGCCGCACCGGCACGATCGAGCGCTAGGGGGCGGTTATGGGTGTTTCTGATCTGATGGACCTGAAGGCCTATGTCGGCGAAAAGCTGGAAGGCAAAGTTGATGGTGCCGAGATTTCCTTTGAAGAGCTCAACCTGACGACATCTGCCGACAATATCGTAGCGGTTATGAAGTTTCTGCGCGACGATGTGCAGACCCAGTTTCACTCTTTCATTGATATCTGCGGTGTGGACTATCCAGAGCGTGCTCAACGCTTTGAAGTTGTCTATCACCTGCTCAGCCCGCGCCAGAACATGCGGGTGCGGGTGCGGGTCAAAACCGACGCTGATACGCCGGTTCCCAGCATTGTCGAGATATTCCCAGGTGCTGATTGGTTTGAACGCGAAGCCTATGATCTTTATGGGATTTTGTTCACCGGCCATCCCGACCTGCGGCGTCTGCTGACAGACTATGGCTTTGAAGGCCATCCACTGCGCAAGGATTTCCCGCTGACCGGATTTACCGAAGTGCGCTATGATGATGAGCAGAAGCGGGTGGTCTATGAACCCGTGGAATTGCGCCAGGAATTCAGAAATTTTGACTTTCTCTCGCCATGGGAAGGCACTGATTATGTGCTGCCGGGCGATGAAAAAGAGACGAAGGCCAACTGATTATGTCTGAAGTCGATATTCGTAATTTCAACATCAACTTTGGCCCCCAGCATCCGGCGGCCCACGGGGTGCTGCGGCTGGTTCTGGAACTTGATGGCGAGGTGGTTGAGCGCGTTGACCCGCATATCGGCCTGCTGCACCGCGGCACTGAAAAGCTGATCGAGCAGAAAACCTATCTGCAGGCGATGCCCTATTTTGACCGGCTCGACTATGTGGCGCCGATGAACCAAGAACACGCATTCTGTCTGGCCGTCGAAAAATTGCTCGGCCTGGAAGTGCCGAAACGCGGGCAGCTGATCCGGGTTCTGTATTCCGAAATCGGGCGTATCCTGTCGCATCTGCTGAATATCACCACCCAAGCCATGGATGTTGGCGCGTTGACACCGCCGCTATGGGGCTTTGAAGAGCGCGAAAAACTGATGGTGTTCTATGAGCGTGCCTCCGGTTCGCGCATGCATGCCGCCTATTTCCGCCCAGGTGGAGTGCATCAGGACCTGCCGCAAAAGCTGGTTGAAGATATCGGCACCTGGTGTGACGAATTCCCGGCGATGATCGATGACATCGATACGCTGTTGACCCAGAACCGCATTTTCAAACAGCGCAATGTCGATATCGGCATTGTATCGCTGGAAGACGCCTGGGCCTGGGGATTCTCCGGTGTGATGGTGCGCGGATCCGGCGCGGCATGGGATCTGCGTAAATCGCAGCCTTACGAATGCTATGAAGAGCTGGATTTCGACATTCCCGTCGGCAAGAACTGCGATAATTATGATCGCTATCTGATCCGCATGCTGGAAATGCGCGAATCAACCAAGATCATGAAGCAATGCGTCGATATGCTGTTGTCAGCTGAAGGCCAGGGCCCCGTGTCTGCCGTGGACGGCAAGGCCGTGCCTCCGAAACGCGGCGAGATGAAAAAATCGATGGAAGCGCTGATCCACCACTTCAAACTCTATACAGAGGGTTTCAAGGTGCCAGCCGGCGAAGTCTATGCGGCTGTTGAAGCGCCAAAGGGCGAATTCGGGGTCTATCTTGTGTCGGATGGCAGCAACAGGCCTTACCGCTGCAAGTTGCGGGCGCCGGGCTTTGCCCATCTGCAGGCGATGGATTTCATGTGCCGTGGCCATATGTTGGCGGATGTCGGTGCTGTGCTGGGCTCAATGGACATCGTGTTTGGAGAAGTTGACCGCTAAGCGGCAGTGATTTTCGCCTCTCGATTGCCTGTTCGGGGGCGATATTTCACAGAACTACCGTCCGGGCTGAACTTCTGCTGATTTGTCGACAAAAAAACGTCCACATTAAGCTCTCAACGGCCTGCCTAGACTGGCAATTCCTCCACTGTGTGCTAAGAGAAACCTCGAAGCCTGTTTAACAATTCGGTCACCATCTGCATGTCCGTACGTCGTCTCGCTGAAGAGTCAGTTCAACCCGCCGCCTTTGCCTTCAACCGCAGTAATGCGGCCTGGGCCAAGCGCAAGATCAAAGATTATCCGGAGGGGCGTCAGGCCTCAGCGGTGATACCGCTGTTGATGCGTGCCCAGGAGCAGGACGGCTGGGTCACCAAAGCCGCCATTGAGCACGTTGCCGAGATGCTCGACATGCCGCTGATCCGGGTTTTGGAAGTCGCCACTTTCTATACCCAGTTCCAGTTGGCTCCGGTGGGCAAGCGCGCCCATATTCAGGTCTGTGGCACAACGCCCTGCATGCTGCGCGGCGCTGAAGACCTGATCAAGGTTTGCAAGAACAAGATTTCGCCCAATCCTTTCGAAGTGACGCAAGACGGTAATCTTTCCTGGGAAGAGGTGGAATGCCAGGGCGCCTGCGTAAATGCCCCCATGGTGATGATCTTCAAGGACAGTTATGAAGATCTGACGGCTGAACAGATGGAAGCCATCATCGACAAATTTGCCGCTGGTAAAGGCGATGACGTCACGCCGGGTCCGCAGATCGACCGTATCTACTCGGCGCCTGAGGGTGGCCTGACATCGCTGACCGGCAAGCCCGAAGCTCCGCAGAAATCTGCCGCCAAGAAAGTTGCTGCGAAGAAGGCTCCAGCCAAGGCGAAAGCCGCCAAGCCCGCTGCGAAAGTCGCTGGCAATGTCGGCAAGGCAGCCGCAAAGCCAAAAGCTGCGGCAAAAGCCGAAGAAAACGGCAAGCCGCCAAGCATGCGCAAGCCAGCCAAGCCGGATGATCTGAAACTGATTTCAGGCGTCGGTCCGAAGCTTGAAGGCGTGCTCAACGGACTTGGCATCTACAAATTTGAGCAGGTGGCCAAATGGAAAAAGGCCGAACGCGAATGGGTGGACGGCTTTTTGAATTTCAAAGGCCGTATTGATCGCGATGACTGGGTCAAACAGGCAAAAGCCCTGGCCAAGGGTGGCGTTGAGGAATATATCCGCGTCTTCGGCAAGAAGCCGCGTTGAGGTGAGACATGTTGCAAGATAAAGACCGGATTTTCACCAATATTTACGGCATTCACGACAAGTCGCTGAAAGGCGCCATGGCGCGTGGCCACTGGTCGGGCACGGCCGGCTTCATCAAGAATGGCCGCGATTGGGTCATCGACCAGACCAAGGCTTCCGGCCTGCGTGGTCGCGGCGGTGCTGGTTTCCCGACCGGGCTGAAATGGTCGTTCATGCCGAAAGAGCAGAGCGAACGCCCGCATTATCTTGTCATAAATGCCGACGAATCCGAGCCCGGTACCTGTAAGGACCGGGACATCATGCGCCACGATCCGCATACGCTGATCGAAGGCTGCCTGATTGCCGGCTTCGCCATGGGTGCCCATGCCTGCTACATCTATGTGCGTGGCGAATATATGCGCGAGCGCGAGGCCCTCGAAGCGGCGATCAATGAATGTTATGACGCCAAGCTGCTCGGCAAGAACAATAAGAACGGCTGGGACTACGACATTTATGTCCATCACGGGGCAGGGGCCTATATCTGTGGTGAAGAGACCGCCTTGTTGGAATCCCTGGAAGGCAAGAAGGGCCAGCCCCGGCTGAAGCCGCCATTCCCGGCCAATGTTGGCCTCTATGGCTGCCCAACCACTGTCAACAATGTGGAATCAGTCGCAGTCGTGCCGACCATCCTGCGTCGCGGTGCAGACTGGTTTGCTTCTTTCGGCCGCGACAACAACCGCGGAACGAAGCTGTTCTGCGTGTCTGGTCATGTCAACCGGCCCTGTACCGTGGAAGAGGAAATGAGCATTCCCTTCCGTGAGCTGATCGACAAGCATTGCGGCGGTATTCGCGGTGGCACAGACAATCTTCTGGCGGTTATTCCCGGCGGTTCGTCCGTGCGCATGGTGCCGGCCGACCAGATCATCGATTGCCCGATGGATTTCGATTCCCTGATGGCGCTGCAATCCGGTCTGGGAACAGCGGCCGTCATCGTGATGGACAAGTCCACCGACATCATTCGCGCCATTGCCCGTCTCGCCGCCTTCTACAAGCATGAATCCTGTGGCCAGTGCACGCCCTGCCGCGAGGGTACTGGCTGGATGTGGCGGGTCATGGAGCGCATGGTCGAAGGCCGGGCGCAGAAACGCGAAATCGATATGTTATTTGATGTTACCAAACAGATTGAGGGTCACACGATTTGTGCTCTTGGAGATGCGGCCGCATGGCCGATTCAGGGGCTGATCAACCATTTCCGTCCGGAAATGGAAGCACGGATCGACAGCTACACTTATCGTTCCGATAAGGATGGTGCCGTTCTTGAGGCAGCTGAGTAAATCAAACTGGCTGAAGGTCCGAAATAAAGGAGTGGAAAGATGGAATCTGTTGCACCCTATAGTTGGGCAGTCATCTCTTTGTTGGTATTTGTCATGCTAACCTTGGTTCAGTCGGCCCTGGTCGGCGCCAAAAAGGCTTCAGCGGCATTAACGGCCGGTGGAACGCCTGAAAACGACTATGACAACGGCGTTTATCGCGCCAATCGCGCGCATCAAAATGCGATTGAAAATGCAGCACTTATCGCTATTGCGCTGGCGGCTTGCATTGCCACCGGTGTTTCAGCCTGGTGGGTCAATCTGTTGATGGGCCTGTTCCTGCTGTTTCGCGTGATGCACACAATTATTCTTCTTCAGAATATTGGTGGCGAAGTTCAAAGCCTTCGCACATTCGCTTATGTGGCCTCTTGGGCCGTCAACGTCGTTTTGGCCATCATGGCCATTGTCGCATTGTTATAGGTGAAGACGTGCATTTGGCAGAGCTCAACATATCCAAATGGAAAGTGGACCCGATGTCGGAAGCGGCACGCGGGTTCACCGACAATGTTGCGCGGGTCAATAGTCTGGCCGAACGCTCGCCAGGATTTGTCTGGCGTAAGGTTGACGAAGAGCGGGATGAGCAGGGGCGCAACGCGGTGTGCGACGCCCCGGAAATTCTGATGACCCTGTCGGTCTGGGAAACGCCACAGGATCTGGAGAAATTCGTCTGGAACACGGTTCACAAGAAAATCTACAACGGCAAGGGCCAGTGGTTCCATGAAATGGAAAGCCACACCATGGTCATGTGGTGGGTTGAAGAGGGCACGGTTCCGACATTGGAAGAAGCAAGGCAGCGCCTTGACCATTTGGACGCAAACGGCGACAGCGACACGGCCTTTGGCTGGTCGCATCTGCCGCATGTGAAATTGTGGCAAGAGCAACGGTGCGGATAACGAATTAGGTGTGGTCGCCTCAGTGGCGGCCGGTCAAGACAGGAAAGATTGGCAATGGCCAAGATTATAGTAGACGGCAAAGAGGTAGAGGTCCCGGACCACTATACGCTGCTTCAGGCAGCAGAAGCGGCGGGCGCAGAAGTGCCGCGTTTCTGTTTCCATGAGCGCCTGTCAATTGCCGGCAATTGCCGCATGTGCCTGGTCGAAGCCAAGGGCGGTCCGCCAAAACCCGTTGCTTCCTGCGCCATGGGTGTGCGTGACATGCGCCCCGGACCAAATGGCGAGCCGCCGGAAATCTTCACCAATACACCGATGGTTAAGAAGGCCCGTGAAGGGGTGATGGAATTCCTGCTGATCAACCATCCACTGGATTGCCCGATCTGTGATCAGGGCGGTGAATGTGACCTGCAGGACCAGGCCGTAGCCTTCGGCATGGACGCATCGCGCTATCAGGAAAACAAGCGCGCGGTGGAAGACAAATATATCGGGCCGCTGGTCAAAACCATCATGACCCGCTGCATTCACTGCACCCGCTGCGTGCGTTTCACCACCGAAGTGGCCGGCATTTCCGAGCTCGGCCTGCTGGGTCGCGGTGAGGATGCCGAAATCACCACATATCTTGAAAAAGCGATGACGTCGGAACTGCAAGGCAATGTGATTGACCTGTGCCCCGTTGGTGCGTTGACCTCCAAACCTTACGCATTCCAGGCTCGCCCCTGGGAACTGACCAAGACCGAAACCGTCGATGTAATGGACGCCGTTGGTTCCTCTATCCGGGTTGATACGCGTGGTTCGGAAGTCATGCGCATCATGCCGCGCATCAACGAGGCGGTGAACGAGGAATGGATTTCCGACAAGACCCGTTTCATCTGGGATGGTCTGAAAACCCAACGTCTCGACCGGCCTTACATTCGCAAGAATGGCAAGCTGACAGCGGCGAGCTGGTCTGAAGCTTTTGCGGCAATTGCCGAAAAGGTGAATGCCACTGATGCGGCTAATATTGGCGCGATTGCCGGTGATCTGGCCTCGGTTGAAGAAATCTACGCCTTGCGCGAATTGATGACCTCCCTGGGATCGCCAAATATGGATTGCCGTGAGGAAAATTCGGCTCTTGATCCATCGCTTGGACGCAGTTCCTATATCTTCAATTCGACCATTGATGGCATTGAGGATGCCGATGCGATCATGCTGATCGGCACCAATCCGCGCAAGGAAGCTGCCGTTCTCAACAGCCGTATCCGCAAGCGCTGGCGCACTGGCGAATTGCAGGTGGCGGTGATCGGTGATCAGGCTGACCTGACCTATGAATATCACTATGCCGGCGCTGGTCCCGATACGCTGAAACAGTTTGAAACCCACGACAAGGCGAAAGCCAAGAACCCGATGATGATCATCGGTGCCGGCGCCTTTGCCCGCAGCGATGCCGCGGCGATCCTGAAATCTGCTGCAAAGGCCGCCGATGCCCTGGGTGTTGTTCAGGACGATTGGAACGGTTTCAACATTCTCCACACAGCCGCCGCACGGGTTGGTGGCCTCGATCTTGGTTTCGTACCGGGCGAAGACGGCAAGGCGACTGGCGAAATGCTGCGCGAAAGCGAAGTTCTGTTCCTGCTGGGCGCAGACGAGTTGGATATGATGGAACGCCGCAGCGGCTTTACCGTCTATATTGGCAGCCACGGCGATGTCGGCGCGCACCATGCAGACGTTATCCTGCCGGGCGCAGCTTACACCGAAAAATCAGGCACTTGGGTCAATACTGAAGGTCGGGTCCAGATGGGCAACCGGGCTGGATTTGCCCCGGGCGAAGCCCGTGAAGACTGGGCTATTCTGCGGGCATTGTCTGAATCTTTGGGCAAAACCTTGCCATTTGATTCTCTGGCTCAATTGCGGGCGCAGCTTTATGAAGCTCATCCCCATTTTGCCGAAATTGATGAAATTGCCGATGGTGACAATTCAGGTGTTGCGGCTCTCGCCGCCCGCAAGGGTGGTTCCATGCGCAAGGCGGCACTGACTTCGACGGTTGAAGATTTCTATCTGACCAATCCGGTCGCCCGCTCTTCGGCGGTGATGGCGGAGTGTTCGGCGCGAGCCAAGGGCACCTATGCGGAGGCGGCAGAATAATGTTTGAATCTGAATTCTTCCTCACCTATGTGGCGCCGCCGCTGTGGATGCTGGCGCAAAGTGTGCTCTTGCTGGTGCTGCTGCTGGTAGGCGTTGCCTATATTCTCTATGCCGACCGCAAGATTTTTGCCGCCGTGCAGATGCGCCGTGGCCCCAATGTAGTTGGGCCCTGGGGCCTGTTGCAGAGCTTTGCTGACCTGACCAAATTCGTGCTGAAGGAACCCATTATCCCCTCCGGGGCCAATAAGGGTGTCTTTCTTATGGCGCCCCTGGTGGCCGGTGTATTGGCACTATCGGCGTGGGCGGTTGTGCCGATTGCCGACGGTTGGGCGGTGGCAGACCCCAATCTGGGCCTGCTCTTCATCTTCGCCATCTCGTCGCTGGAAGTCTACGGCATCATCATGGGTGGCTGGGCGTCAAACTCCAAATACCCGTTTCTCGCCGCCCTGCGTTCGGCAGCTCAGATGGTTTCCTATGAAGTCTCAATCGGCTTCGTCATCATCACCGTGCTGTTGTGCGTCGGTTCGCTGAACCTGACCGATGTTGTCAACGCCCAGCGCGACGGTCTCGGCACCATGATGGGTGCACCAAACTCACTTCTCGACTGGCATTGGCTGGCCCTGTTCCCGATGTTCATCGTGTTCTTCATTTCAGCCATTGCGGAAACCAACCGTCCACCGTTCGATCTGCCGGAAGCGGAATCGGAACTGGTTGCCGGTCACATGGTGGAATATTCCTCCACGCCGTTCCTGCTGTTCTTCCTGGGTGAATTCGTTGCCATCTGCCTGATGTGTGCTTTGACCACGCTGCTGTTCCTCGGCGGCTGGCTGCCACCAATTGATGTCGCACCGTTCAACTGGATCCACGGTTCGGTCTGGTTCATTTTGAAGGGACTGTTCGTCTTCTTCTGCATGGCGATGGTTCGCTCCATCGTTCCTCGTTATCGCTATGACCAGCTGATGCGTCTGGGTTGGAAAGTCTTCCTGCCGCTGTCGCTGTTCATGGTGTTCCTCACTGCCTTCGTGCTGCAACTGATGGGATGGGCCTAAAACATGGCATCACCACTCGCTCAAGCCGGTAAATCACTGTTCCTGCTGGAATTTGTCAAAGCCTTTGGCCTTGGATTGCGCTATTTCTTCGCCCCCAAGGCGACGATCAATTACCCGTTTGAAAAGGGCCATTCATCGGCCCGTTTCCGCGGCGAACATGCGCTGCGGCGCTATCCCAATGGCGAAGAGCGCTGCATTGCCTGCAAATTGTGTGAAGCGATCTGCCCGGCACAGGCGATCACCATCGAGGCCGGACCACGCCGCAATGATGGCACCCGCCGCACGGTGCGCTACGATATCGATATGGTGAAATGCATCTATTGCGGCTTCTGTCAGGAAGCCTGTCCGGTGGATGCGATTGTCGAAGGGCCGAATTTCGAGTTCGCCACCGAGACGCGTGAAGAACTGTATTACGACAAGGACAAATTGCTGGAAAACGGTGCCCGCTGGGAACGTGAACTGGCACGGAATATCGCAATCGACGCGCCTTACAGATAAGGCTGTCGATTAAGTTTTGAATGTCCTCGCTTGCCCATGGACGGGCGGCGGGGGAAGCGCTAAGAGGGCGCAGTATCGCGGACGGAGCCGACATTGGTGCCGTCAGGGGGCTTGCCGCAAGGCAAGCAATAATAAGGGGAATTGGCCGCTGGCCCGGTTCTCCAACAGATAGGAAGAGCATAACGCCATGAGCGTCATTGCCCTGTTTTTTTATTTGTTCGCGACCATCACGGTGGCGTCCGCTTTCATGGTGATTGCCGCGCGCAATCCCGTTCACTCCGTGCTGTTCCTGATCTTGGCATTCTTCAATGCTTCAGGTCTGTTTATGCTGATGGGGGCAGAGTTTCTCGCGCTTATCCTGATTGTCGTCTATGTCGGCGCGGTGGCGGTTCTGTTCCTGTTCGTCGTGATGATGCTGGACGTGGACTTTGCCGAACTGCGCGAAGGTTTTCTGCAATATCTGCCAATTGGCGGCATTATCGCAGCCATTCTTGCCATTGAACTGGTGCTGGTGCTCGGTTCTTATTCGATGGATGCCGATACGGCTCGCATTGCCGTGCAGCCGATCCCGGACATGGCTGAGACGTCCAATATCAAAGCATTGGGTGATCTTCTGTACACCCGTTACATCTTCTTCTTCCAACTGGCCGGCATGGTGCTGCTGGTGGCAATGATCGGCGCAATTGTGCTGACGCTGAGCCACCGCACGGACGTCAAACGTCAGAATATTGCCGATCAGGTTGCCCGTGATCCAGAAGATGCGGTGACCCTGCGTGGCGTCAAATCAGGGGAGGGGATCTAGTCATGGAAATCGGACTCAGCCATTATCTGACCGTCGGTGCCATCCTGTTCACGCTTGGCGTATTCGGCATTTTCATCAACCGCAAAAACGTCATCGTCATCCTGATGTCGGTGGAACTGATCCTGTTGGCCGTCAACATCAATTTCCTGGCCTTCAGCCAGGCCAATGGTGACCTGATGGGGCAGATCTTTGCCCTCTTCGTGCTCACCGTGGCGGCGGCTGAAGCGGCCATTGGGCTTGCAATACTCGTTGTCTTTTTCCGAAACCGCGGATCGATCGCGGTTGAGGATGTCAATGTGATGAAAGGGTAAGGCGCCACCGCGCGGACAGATATTATGCTTCATCTCATCGTCTTCCTACCGCTTCTTGGCTTTCTGATTGCCGGTCTTTTCGGCAAACAGATTGGCGACAAGGCGTCTGAATATGTCACATCCGGCTTTTTGATCATTGCCGCACTGCTCAGCTGGGCAAATTTCGCTGGCTTCTGGCTCGGCGGGGCTGAACCTTTCACAGTGCAGGTTTTCAACTGGATGACCATCGGCAATTTTGCCGTCGACTGGGCCTTCCGCGTCGATACGCTGACCGCAGTCATGTTGATCGTCGTCAACACCGTGTCGGCCTTGGTGCATGTCTATTCCATTGGCTATATGCATCACGACCCGCATCGTCCGCGCTTCTTTGCCTATCTGTCGCTGTTCACCTTCGCCATGTTGATGCTGGTGACGTCAGACAATCTGATCCAGATGTTCTTTGGCTGGGAAGGGGTTGGTCTGGCGTCTTATCTGCTGATTGGTTTCTGGTTCAAAAAACCATCCGCCAATGCTGCTGCCATCAAGGCCTTCGTGGTCAACCGGGTGGGGGATTTTGGCTTCGCGCTTGGCATATTCGGCGTCTTTGTGATGTTCGACAGTGTCAATCTGGACGTCATCTTCGCCAATGCCGCTTCGATTGCCGCCGATACAGGTGAGGCCCCGCAGGACATTGTTCTGAACTTTCTGGGCTATGAACTGGCCCGTGACAGTGCACTGACCATTGTCTGTCTGCTGCTGTTTATGGGGGCGATGGGTAAGTCGGCCCAATTCCTGCTGCACACCTGGCTGCCAGATGCGATGGAAGGCCCGACACCGGTTTCCGCGCTGATCCATGCTGCGACCATGGTGACCGCCGGGGTATTCCTGGTGGCCCGCATGTCGCCGATCTTTGAACTGTCCCATACGGCACTGACCGTTGTGACCCTGTTCGGGGCAACGACAGCATTCTTTGCTGCCACCGTCGGTCTGGTCCAAAATGACATCAAGCGGGTCATTGCTTATTCAACCTGTTCGCAGCTTGGATACATGTTTGCGGCTTTGGGTGTTGGTGCTTATGGCGCAGGTATTTTCCACCTGTTTACTCATGCGTTTTTCAAAGCCCTGTTGTTCCTTGGCGCCGGCGCGGTCATCCATGCTGTCTCTGACGAACAGGACATGCGCAAAATGGGCGGTCTGCGGACTCATATTCCGCGCACTTACTGGATGATGATTATCGGCACCGTGGCGCTGACAGGTCTGGGCATACCGGGCACCATTATCGGAACAGCCGGCTTCTTCTCAAAAGATGCCATTATTGAAAGCCTCTATGTGGGCCAGAACGCTTTTGCAGGCTATGCCTTCTGGCTGACCGTCATCGCGGCTTTGTTCACCAGCTTCTATTCCTGGCGGCTGATCTTCATGACTTTCCACGGCAAGCCGCGCGCGTCTGCCGATGTGATGAGCCATGTGCATGAAAGCCCCAACGTGATGTTGGTGCCGCTGTATATTCTGGCTGCCGGTGCGCTGTTTGCGGGTTTGATTTTTTACACCCAGTTTATCGGTTCTCACCATGAGCCCGGTCATCTGGACAGCCATTACACGGATTTCTGGCAGCAGGCCCTGTTCCTCGGTGCAGACAACAAGATTCTGGAAAATTTCCACAATGTGCCGCTGCTGGTGAAATGGGCGCCATTCATCATGATGGCGTTGGGATTTGTCACGGCCTGGTGGTTCTACATCAAGTCACCTGACATGCCGGTTGAACTGGCGCGCCAGCATCCCGGTCTCTATCAGTTCCTGCTCAACAAGTGGTATTTTGATGAGATCTATGACTTCCTGTTTATCCGTCCGGCCAAGCGTATCGGCTATTTCCTCTGGAAAAAGGGCGATGGCGCGACCATTGACGGGCTTGGACCCGACGGCGTGTCGGCACGGGTGCTGGATGTGACCCGCAGCGTCGTCAAACTGCAGTCGGGCTATCTCTACCACTATGCCTTTGCCATGTTGATCGGGGCCGCGCTGTTGATCACCTATATGATGTTCCCGGGAGTTCGATAGTCGTGACCGATCTACCCATTCTTTCTATTGTCACCTTCCTGCCGCTTGTCGGCGCGCTGATCACCTTCCTGATCTGGGAAGACAGTGAGATCGCCCGGCGCAATGTGCGCTATGTGGCTCTGTTTACGACCATCGTGACCTTCCTGGTGTCGCTGGGCATCTGGTTTAATTTCGACAATTCGCGTTCCGACTTCCAGTTTGTAGAAAAATTGGAATGGATAGAGCAGGGCGGCATTGCCTACCACCTGGGCGTCGACGGCATTTCCATGCTGTTTGTCATCCTGACCACTTTCCTGATGCCGTTTTGTATCCTGGCAAGCTGGGAAAGCGTCGAAAAGCGCATCCGCGAATATATGATCGCCTTCCTGATCCTGGAAACGCTGATGATCGGCGTCTTCTGCGCCCTCGACATCGTGCTGTTCTACGTCTTCTTTGAAGCTGGCCTGATCCCGATGTTCCTGATCATCGGTGTCTGGGGCGGCGTGCGCCGCGTTTACGCCAGTCTGAAATTCTTCCTCTATACGCTGCTCGGTTCAGTGCTGATGCTGCTGGCCATCATGGCGATGTACTGGCAGGCCGGTACGACCGATATTCCAACCCTGCTGGGCTATGATTTCCCTGCCAGCATGCAGACCTGGCTGTGGTTTGCATTCTTTGCCTCCTTTGCGGTGAAAATGCCCATGTGGCCGGTCCATACCTGGCTGCCGGATGCCCATGTCGAGGCACCAACTGCCGGTTCGGTCATTCTGGCGGCGATCCTGTTGAAAATGGGCGGCTACGGATTCCTGCGCTTCTCATTGCCGATGTTCCCACTGGCCAGCGCTGATCTGCAGAATTTCGTCTTCGTGTTGTCGATCATCGCCATCATCTACACTTCGCTGGTGGCCTTGATGCAGGAAGACATTAAAAAGCTGATTGCCTATTCCTCCGTGGCTCATATGGGTTACGTGACAATGGGCATCTTCACCGCCAATGCCCACGGTATTCAGGGCGGCATCTTCCAGATGCTGGCCCATGGACTGGTCTCCGGCGCGCTCTTCCTGTGTGTGGGGGTTGTCTATGATCGCATGCATACAAGAGAGATCGCGGCCTATGGCGGGCTGGTCAACAATATGCCGAAATATGCGGTGGCCTTCCTGATTTTCACCATGGCTAATGTCGGTCTGCCAGGCACCGCCGGGTTTGTCGGCGAATTCCTGACCCTGCTGGGTGCGTTCCAGGCCAATACCTGGGTGGCATTCTTTGCCACCACCGGTGTGGTCCTGTCTGCAGCCTATGCCCTTTGGCTCTATCGTCGAGTCGTATTCGGCACGCTGGACAAGGAAGCGTTGAAATCAATGCTCGATCTGAGCACCCGCGAAAAGTGGATACTCTATCCGCTGATCGTTCTGGTGATCTATTTCGGGGTGAATCCGGGACCTGTCTTCGACGTCACACAGGCGTCAGTCGACAATCTCATAAACAATTATCAGGCGGCCATTGACGGCGCCGTGCAAGCCGCATCTGCGGCGAACAATTAGGGGCGGCGCGAAATGGAACCTGCCATGGATATCCCCAATCTGGTCCTCGCTACGCCCGAGCTGCTGCTGGGCGTGGGTGCGATGGTGCTGTTGATGATCGGCGTTTATGTCGGCGATAAATCGACCCGCATTGTCACCGGCCTTTCAGTTGCCCTGATCGTGCTGGCCGGTATCTGGCTGATCTGGATGCCAGAGGCAGGGGAAGCCTTCCACGGTGCCTTTGTTCTGGACCCGTTTGCGCGGTTGATGAAGATATTGGTGCTGATCGGTTCCGGCGTTGCCATTGCCATGTCTGTGGGCTTTGCGCGGCTGGAGAATTTCGACCGGTTCGAATATCCCATCCTGGTCGTGCTGGCGACGATGGGCATGTTGCTGATGGTGTCGGCAAATGACCTGATCTCGCTTTATCTTGGGCTGGAACTGCAGGCCTTGTCGCTCTACGTGGTCGCTGCGATCAACCGCGATTCCCTGCGCTCCACCGAAGCCGGGCTGAAATATTTTGTTCTCGGCGCCCTGTCATCGGGCATGCTGCTTTATGGCGCCTCGATGATTTATGGCTTTACCGGTCATACGGGCTTTGATGGAATTGCTGCTGCAATGGCGGGTGACCGGTCGCTGGGGCTTGTCTTCGGCATCGTCTTCGTCCTGGCGGGCATTGCATTCAAGATTTCTGCCGTGCCATTCCATATGTGGACGCCGGATGTTTATGAAGGCGCACCGACGCCGGTAACCGCCTTCTTTGCCGCCGCCCCCAAAATTGCCGCCATGGCGATGCTGATCCGCGTTGTGCAGGGGGCGTTTGAACCGGCTTCTGCAGACTGGCGCCAGATCATCTCTTTCCTGGCAATCGCCTCAATGGTGCTGGGTGCGTTTGCTGCTATCGGCCAGACCAATATCAAGCGACTGATGGCCTATTCCTCCATCGGCCATATGGGCTTTGCCCTTGTCGGACTTGCTGCCGGGTCTGAAGAGGGTGTGTCCGGTGTCGTGCTCTATCTGATCATCTATATGGCGATGACGCTGGGCACGTTTGCCTGCATTCTGGCGATGCGCCGGGCTGACGGCATGGTTGAAAATATTTCCGATCTGGCCGGCCTGTCACGCACCAATCCTATGATGGCACTGGTGCTGACGGTGTTCATGTTTTCGCTGGCGGGGATTCCGCCGCTGGCTGGCTTTTGGGCAAAATACTTTGTCTTCCTCGCCGCCATTCAGGCAGAACTATACGTTTTGTCGGTGATTGGCGTGGTCGCCAGTGTGGTTGGTGCTTTCTATTATCTGCGCGTTGTCAAAGTGATCTGGTTCGATGAGCCGGAACAGGGTTTTGTTGGCATGGCCTCTGAACTGAAAGCAGTCATGGCCGTAACCAGCATATTCACCCTGTTCTATGTGGTGATCGCAGGCCCCATGTCCAATATAGCAACGGCTGCCGCCCGTACGTTCTTCAGTTGATTTCGACGCTGGAGGGCCTGACAGGTTGGCGCCATTTGGCGCTGGACCGTGTTGATTCAACCAATGCCGAGGCCTTGAAGCTTGCCGGTGAGGGCGATCCCGGGCGTTTGTGGATCAGTGCCGCCAGCCAGAATGCGGGCAGGGCACGCCGCGGCCGGTCATGGGTTTCTGAACCGGGCAATCTTTACGCGTCTCTTCTGCTGATTGATCCTGCAGAGTCAGCCGCATTGGCGACCTTGCCCTTGGTGGTCTCCCTGGCCTTGTACGAGGCCGTTCTGGAGGCAAGCCCCCAATTGCAAGGCAGGCTGAAGATCAAATGGCCCAATGACCTGTTGCTGGACGGCAAGAAACTGTCCGGTATTTTGCTCGAGGCGCAACCTGATCCCCATGGTCGCCTCGCGGTGGTTATTGGCTGCGGAGTTAATTGCCGGCATTTTCCCGATAATCCTCTCTATCCGGCGACATCCCTGCTGGCTGCGGGTGTGGATTTGGCACCGCAGGAGCTGTTTTCGCATCTGGCACCCTCCATGGCGCGGCAATTGCGGGTCTGGGCAGAAGGCAGGGGCGTGTCGATCATCCGCCGCGATTGGCTGGATCGCTGCCACGGGTTGGGGCAGGAAATTGTTGCTCGGTTTGCAGACCATGAATTGCAGGGCAGGTTTGTCGATCTGGACCAAAACGGCCTGCTGATGCTGTGCGACAAAATGGGGCAAATGCATAATATATCGGCAGCTGATATATTCTTTGGAAATTCGGGGACAATGGGTGCATAAGGCAGAATGGCAAAGCAAAAACACAAAGAAGAACTGATCTTTCTGCCGCTTGGTGGTGTCGGTGAAATCGGTATGAATTTCGCGCTCTATGGCTATGGCCCGGCGCGCGACCGGCGCTGGATCATCGTCGATGTCGGCGTCACATTTCCCGGTGACGATCTGCCGGGGGCCGATCTGGTGCTGCCCGATATCAGCTATATTCTCGACCGGGTCGACAAGCTTGACGGGATCATCATTACCCATGCCCATGAAGACCATTACGGAGCTTTGATGGCGCTGTGGCCGTTGCTGCAGGCACCGGTCTATTGCACCGCCTTCACCGCTGGCATGCTGGAAGCCAAGATCCAGGCGGAACCGGGCGTCGGCAAAATACCCGTTACCGTGTTTGAGGCAGGTAAACCGTTTAAGGTCGGTGCCTTTGAGATTGAAGGCGTCCACGTGACCCATTCGATTCCCGAACCCGTTTCGCTGATGATCCGCTCACCGCTGGGCAATTGCGTTCATACGGGCGACTGGAAGTTGGATCATGAACCAACCCTGGGCCAGAAAACTGATGAAGAGCATTTCAGACGGCTTGGCGACGAAGGTGTGCTGGCGCTGATCTGCGATTCCACCAACGCAATGCGCGAAGGTGTCAGCCCCAGCGAAGAGGATGTGTCGGAAAGTCTCGCGTCTATCATTGAAGACGCGCCGGGCAGGGTGTTGGTGACGACATTCTCTTCCAATGTTGGCCGCATTCGCTCCATTGCGCTGGCCGCTGAAAAGGTCGGGCGCCGGGTGATGATTCTGGGCCGGTCAATGTTGCGGGTTTGCGAGGTTTCACGCGAGCTTGGATATCTCGATGGCATCGCGCCATTTTTGTCTGAAGACGAGTTTCAAAGCGTGCCACGGCGTGAACTGGTGGTGATTTGCACCGGGTCGCAGGGCGAAACGCGCGCTGCACTTGGCAAAATGTCGCGCGATGATCATCGCAATGCATCGCTGGCACCTGGAGACAAGGTAATCTTCTCCTCCCGCTCGATTCCCGGCAATGAGAAGGAAATTCTCAATATCCAGAATGCCCTGATCGATCTGGGTGTTGACGTCGTCGTTGACGGTGAAGTGTTGGTGCATGTCTCAGGCCATCCGCGGCGCAGTGAATTGGTGCAGATGTATGAATGGACAAGACCGACAATCGGCGTACCGGTGCATGGGGAAGCCCAGCATTTGTCAGCCCATGCCGGATTGATGGGCGAAAGTGGCATTGAAGATGTGGCGCCGATCCGCAATGGCGACATGTTGCGCCTGGCACCTGGAGCTGCCGAAGTAATTGCGCAGGTTGATAGTGGCCGCGTCTACAAGGACGGTCGTAAAATCGGCTCCGAAGACGAAACCGGCATCAAACGGCGGCGCATTTTGTCCTGGGTCGGGCATATCGTCATGTCGATGGTAATTGATAAAGACGGCGACCTGCTTGCAGATCCGGATATTGTCTGTGAAGGCCTGCCGCGCATGGCGGACGAGCATGACAGTTTTGAAGACGTGCTCTATGACGCTGGCGTGTCGGCATTTGAAAACATTCCTCCCAAACGGCGCAAGGATATTGCCCGTATTGAGCAGGCTGTTGAACGGGCACTGCGCAGCGAAGCGCGGGAATTGTGGGGCAAGAAGCCCATCATCAACGTATTTGTCCAGAAGGTATAATCATGATCGGACGTCTCAATCATGTGGCCATCGCGGTGCCGGACCTGGCGGCCGCCACGGCATTGTATCGTGACGCGCTCGGAGCAAGTGTCTCTGATCCCCAGGCATTGCCGGAACATGGGGTGACGGTTGTATTTGTTGAATTGCCAAATACCAAAGTTGAACTGCTGGAACCGCTAGGTGAGGGGTCGCCGATCGGCAAGTTTCTCGAATCCAATGCTTCAGGCGGCATGCATCACATTTGCTATGAAGTCGACGACATCATCGCAGCACGCGATCACCTGCAAGGTGAAGGCGCCAGAGTGCTGGGCGACGGAGAGCCGATGATCGGTGCCCATGGCAAGCCGGTTCTGTTTCTTCATCCCAAGGATTTTGCCGGCACGCTGGTTGAGCTGGAGCAGGTCTAGACGATGGGTATCGGCACGGGAATCGCGATCTATTTCATCATCTGGTGGATGGTGCTGTTCATCAGCCTGCCATTTCGGATGAAGCCGCAATTTGAGGAAGGCCAGGTGGTGGAAGGCACAGAAGCTGCAGCTCCCGCCAACCCCCAGATGCTCAAGCGCATGTTCTGGAATACGCTGATCAGCGGTGTTGTATTCTTCATCTACTGGTTTGTCGTTTATTATCTGGGCTTTGGAGTGGATTCCATCCCCCAGATTATTCCCATTAAGAAATACGAGCTCTAACAGCTGGCACTCGGGAATTCTTAACCGGCCTGTGGTGAACTGCCGGACAGAGAGGATGCCCGATGTTTGCCCTACACCTGCTGTTGTCGCCCCTTGGGCGGATGAAACGCCTCAACTATGTTCTGCTGAGTGGGTTCATCGGTGCGATGAATTTCGGTCTGCTGGTGCTGGTCGGTCTGCAAAGCGGTGCTTCGGTCTCAGAGATCCTTGAAGGCGGTCCGCTGTTTCTCTTCGCGGCCGCGCCCATTCCGGCGCTTATCTGCGCCCTGGGCATGTGGATACAGGTCTGTTTTGTCTTTAAACGCAGTCGTGACTTCAGCGGCGGCACGCTGACGGGCTGGTTGTTCGTGGCTCTTTGGGCAGCGCCTTATCTGGCCCCGCAATTAATGGCAGAGTCCACGGGTGCCTCCTTCGGCATGGCCAAATTCGCCAGCGCCATTCCTGCCGCAATTGTCGGTATGATCCTGTTTTTTGCCGATTCCCGGGAGTTTTCATCTGCAGATGCAGCCCATGCTCGCGATCTTGATGCAAGCAATGACGCTGGCGCCAGTCTCGGAACTCTCGATGAGACCACCGATCTGGTCGCCCGCGCTGCCGCCCTGCGCGCCGTCGAGGCGCCGCCAATGGCAATGGATGAAGCTGAGGTGCCGCAACGCGCCTCCGCACAGGTTCAGGGTTTTGGCCGGCGCAAATCATTTGCCGGTAATCGACAGCCATAGCTTGCAAAATTCACGGGACGGGGTCTAAACCAAGCCATGACCGTTCTCGTTTTCGATTCAGGTATTGGTGGCCTTTCGGTGCTGCGCGAAGCACGTATCTTGATGCCCGAGCACAGGTTCGTCTATGTGGCGGATGACGCCTCCTTTCCCATTGGCGGTTGGGAAGAGGGGGCCTTGATTGAACGGTTGATGTTTGTTTTTGAAGACCTGGTGGAGCGCTATGACCCGTCGATGATCATCGTGGCCTGCAACACAGCCTCGACCATCATCTTGCCGCCGCTGCGGGAGCGATTTGATTTTCCCATTGTCGGCACGGTGCCTGCGATTAAGCCAGCCGCAGAGCGAACGTCCTCAGGTCAGATATCGGTGCTTGCCACGCCGGGCACGGTGCAGCGCGACTACACGCGCTCGTTGGTGTCTGAATTTGCTCGCGATGTGAATGTGCGTCTGGTTGGGGCAGAGAATCTGGCGGTTCTGGCGGAAGAATTCATGCTCACTGGCACGGTGAACGATAAGGCGGTTTCTGCCGAAATAGATGACTGTTTTACTGACCGGCTGGGAGCCCGCACCGATGTGGTGGTGCTGGCCTGCACCCATTACCCGTTTCTGGCCAATGTTTTTCGCCGTCTGGCCCCCTGGCCGGTGGATTGGCTCAATCCGGCAGAAGCCATTGGCCGTCATGCCCAAAGCCTGTTGCCCCATGGCGGACCGATTGAAGATGTCCAGGATATTGCCGAATTCACCAAGGGACGTCCAAAGCCTGAAATGCTGCGGCTTTTGTCCGGATTCGGCCTGAAAGTCGTTTGACACAGACCCCAACTTGCCCTATCTGACACCAGCTTCTGCAGGCAACTGCAGTCGCATCTACGTATCCCGTGGACCCTGATCGCAAAGCGTGCGCGAAGGGTCCTGTCATCCGGCCGAAAATGTCGGGAGAGGAGGGTGCGTTTTCTCTTGCCTGCGGATGGTCTGCGGGCAGTTCTATTTGAGGAAATGCTATGAGCAAGCGCCAATCAGCAAAGTATAAACTTGATCGCCGTATGGGCGAAAACATCTGGGGCCGTCCAAAGTCTCCAGTCAACCGTCGTGAATATGGCCCCGGCCAGCACGGACAGGGCCGCAAAGGCAAATTGTCCGACTTTGGTGTGCAGCTGCGCGCCAAGCAGAAGCTGAAAGGCTATTACGGCAACATTTCGGAAAAACAGTTCCGCAAGATTTACGACCAGGCTTCTTCCATGAAGGGCGATACGTCGGAAAACCTGATCGGTCTGCTCGAGCGCCGTCTCGACGCCATCGTGTACCGCGCCAAATTCGTGCCAACCGTGTTTGCTGCACGCCAGTTCATCAACCACGGCCACATCAAGGTCAACGGCGTGCGCGTCAACATTCCGTCTTACCGCTGTAAGCCTGGTGACGTGATCGAAATTCGCGAAAAGTCCAAGCAGCTGGCCATCGTTCTGGAATCTGTCCAGCTGGCCGAGCGTGATGTTCCTGAATATGTTTCAGCCGATCACAGCAAGATGACCGCGACATTCGTGTCCGTACCGGCCTTTGGCGATGTGCCATATCCGGTGATGATGGAACCAAACCTGACCGTCGAATTTTATTCGCGCTAGGCTTTTACTGGTTTACCTCTTTCAAAAAGGCTGCTCGAATGGGCAGCCTTTTTTTATGGGAATCGGACATGTTGGACGCGGCGAAAGAATCGAAAGCAATGACGGCGACGGCGGCGGCGGATAATTGCCACGCCATGTTTCGCAACGCGCCGTCTGGCCTTGAGTTCAACAAACTGCGCAAACGGTTGATCCGCCACGCCCGTGAGGCTTTGGAAACTTACCGCATGGTGGTGCCAAGGCCAGATGCAACCCGCCCCAAATGGCTGATTGGCCTGTCGGGGGGCAAGGACAGCTATGGTCTGATTGCCCTGTTGCTGGACCTGAAATGGCGCGGTCTGCTGGATGTTGAACTGCTGGCGTGTAATCTGGATCAGGGCCAGCCGAATTTTCCCAAACATATTCTGCCGGACTGGCTGGATAAAAACGACATCCAGCACCGGATTGAATATCGCGATACCTATTCCATCGTGAAGGAGAAAGTTCCGGAGGGCGCCACCTATTGCGCCCTGTGCTCACGGCTTCGACGAGGTAATCTTTACCGCATTGCCCGCGAAGAGAACTGTGATGCCCTGGTATTGGGGCATCACCGGGAAGATATTCTCGAAACCTTTTTCATGAACCTGTTTCACGGCGGCAAACTGGCGGCGATGCCACCAAAATTGCTGAATGACGAGAAAGACTTGCTGGTTTTGCGTCCCCTGTCGTTTTGTGCCGAAGAGGATCTGGAGAAGTTTGCAGCCGCGATGAAATTTCCAATCATTCCTTGCGATCTGTGTGGATCGCAGGATGGTCTTCAGCGCAATGTCATGAAGCAGATGATCGCCGATATCGAAAAACGCATGCCGGGCCGCAAGGACACGATGATACGGGCGCTGGGCAATGCCAATCCCAGTCACCTGTTGGATACCGGTCTGTTCGACTTTGCGGGGTTAGACCTGAAAGGGTCTAGGTGAGCGGTTTTCGAAAATAGATCACCCGCTCGGTCTCTTCAAATCCCCAGTCTTCGTGGGCACGGTGGGAATCTAAATTCTGATCATCGGCGTCGGAGCACAATTCCTTGTATCCCTGACTGCGCATTTCGGCGGTAATTGCCTCAATCAACATGCCCCCGACCCCCTGTCTACGGTGGTCAGAACTGACCCAGATGCCTTCCAGAAAAGGCACCGGCTGATGGGTGCAGCCATTGGCATAGTCGCGAATGCTGACTTCAGCAAATCCCGCAAGGTCGTCGTTTTCGCCCAGGGCAATGTAGGCGCAACTGGTGTTGCTGGAGAGTAGGTCGCCCATCTCCTTGCGATGATTGGTGTCGGATATATCGTCCCATAGTTGGCGCCGCATAATTATCCAGTCGGTAATATCGGCCCCTTTCATCTTGCGTACCAGCACTGACATGATTCACTCCGCCTCCCGAAGCGGGTCAACGGCCCGCCAAATGAATTGCATAAATGGCATGATTTTCGCCGCAAATTGCTCAATTTCATCCAGCAGTTCTGACGAATAGATGACCTTCTCATCCAGCATGTGCTGGATGATGAAACCCTTATGCTTCAGCCAGAACAGCAATGTTTCGTCTTCCACGTCTTTGAAACCCAGCGGCGTCCTGGTGACCATCTGGTCGTGGCCAATGGACAGGTCGGATTTCTCCAAATCTGCCACCAGTTTCAGAAATTCGTCGCTGCGGGCAACAATCTGCTCGCGCATGGCTTTCAACTGCGGGCCGGGGGGAAACCACAGGCCGGAGGCGAGAAAGCAATTGTCCGGTTCAAAATGCATATAGACGCCACCGACATCCTTCTTGGTGCCGGTACGTGTCAGCACGCCGCTGACGCGGGTATTATAGGGGCTCTTGTCCTTGGAGAAGCGGATGTCGCGGTTGATGCGGAACAGTGATGTCTTGCGTTCACCGTTCAGCGGAATGTCTTTTGCTGCCAGTCTTGCATTGGCGTTTTCAAGCAGCGCCACGAAAGGCATGAACAACTCGCTGTCATAGAGTTTGCGGTTTTCCTTGAACCAGTCGCGGGACTGGTGAAAACCGAGCGCTTTGAGAAATGGCATGGCGTCTTTGCCAAATCCTGCAAATTCCATTTCGCTCATGGCGGCTCCAAACAAAAAGGCGCGTCTGATGACGCGCCCTTAGAATAGTCGCATTGCTGCTTTTGGCAAAGTCGCCAGAATGTTCCTAGGCGGTTGCCTTGCCAGCCATCACCACACCTTTTTCTTCCAACATGGTTTTCAGCTCACCAGACTGGAACATTTCGCGGGTAATGTCGCAGCCGCCGATAAATTCACCTTTGACATAGATCTGCGGAACGGTCGGCCAGTTGGTATAGTCCTTGACGCCCTGACGCAGGTCATCGTCGGCCAGCACATTGACGCCTTTCCACTCAACACCGAGATAGTCCATAATCTGGGCCACCTGTCCGGAAAACCCGCATTGCGGGAAGGCCGGTGTGCCTTTCATGAAAACAAGCACATCGTTTGTCTTCACTTCGTTGTCGATAAAATCGTTCATGCTCATTTTCAATGCATCCTTGCTCATGTCGGGTTCAAGGTCCGACGGGTTGTCTGCTATTTAGGCCTGTTTTGTCAAAATTTCCAGAGGTAACGGAGCATCACCTGCGCTTGGTTTTGTCTTTTGGGACCAAGGTCGTTGTGGTATGGCTCGATCCGTTGCTTGAAAGGTTGTGCGTAATAACCTCATAGTCTTGTTCTGGCTGCCAGACGAACCGCCGTTTCTTTTCGGGTTTTGGCAGTTTGCCGCCACGACCAAATATTGGTGTTCTATGGCGCTTGATATCCCGATTGTACTTGGTTTGTTTTCGTACTACTCCAATGATTATCAACAGCGATGCTAAGATACCCACCATCGTTGCGATTCCAGTGATTACATAAAAGTTGCTAACAAATTCAATCATCTTTGTGGTGGCGGCGGTTCTTTCTCTCCCTTTTCTTGAGTACCGGAAAGCCGGGTGTCATCGGGGTTTCTCCCTGCATGACAACATCGTAGTCCTGCTCAGGTTTCCAATGATAGGCGTTTGGATTGCGCTTTTGGGCGCGTTTTCCCCGAATGATGTAGATGCAGACGGCCAACACAACGATGGCAACCACGGTCAGGGATGAATAGAAAATCTCGTCTGACATGGCCTGAACAGGGCTCTAGGTCGGCTCGGGAGCGCTGGTTTGCAGGGCCAGGGCGTGCAATACGCCCCCCATTTTGCCCTTGAGTGCTGCATAGACGATCTGATGCTGCTGGACCCGAGATTTGCCGACAAATTCAGAAGATACGACTTCTGCTGCATAATGGTCGCCGTCTCCCGCCAGGTCGCGAATGGTGACCCGCGCGTCCGGCAATGCCTCCTTGATCATAATTTCGATATCGCCCGCATCCATTGGCATGTCGTTTACTCCGCTGCTTCGGCCAGTGCGGTCTCGCCCATGAAATCGGGAAACCAGGCCTCGTGTACCGTTTTCAGTTCACCTATTGATATGTCTATCAGATCGTTGACTTTCAAGCGATCTCCGGTGACCTCACCAATCTGTGCAAATGAAACGCCGGCCCCCTCAGCATTAGCTGCAAACATGCCGGCCCATTCGCTGTTGATGGTCATAATGTAGCGCGCCTGGTCCTCACCGAAAAGGGCCGCATGCGGATAAGTGATGTCGATGGTGCAATTCATGCCAAGACCAGCGGCCATGCACATCTCGGCCAGGGCAACGGCCAGACCACCATCTGAGATATCGTGGACGGCAGAGGCATAGTCTGACCGGATCGAGGCAAGCACAAAATCGCCCCGTGCCTTTTCCATCAGCAGGTCAACCAGCGGGGCAGGGCCGGTTTCTTCTCCAAGGATTTCCCGTTGATAGATAGTGCGTGCCAGGTGAGTGCCTTCGGTGCCAATCAGGAAGACGGTGTCACCGGACTGCATGGAGCCGACCCGGGCCATATAGGCCTGATCGTCGATCAGCCCGACCCCGCCAATGGTGGGCGTTGGCAGGATCGCCTCGCCATTGGTTTCGTTATACAGCGACACATTGCCGGAAACGATCGGCATGCCGAGTGCCTGACAGGCCTCGCCAATGCCGCGGATGGCGGTGACCAATTGCCCCATGATTTCCGGTTTCTCCGGATTGCCGAAATTGAGATTATCGGTGGCGGCCAGCGGTTCGGCGCCGGTGGCAATCAGGTTGCGATAGCATTCCGCAACCGCCTGTTTACCGCCTTCGAAAGGATCGGCCTCTACATAGCGCGGCGTTACATCGGATGAAAAGGCAAGAGCCTTGGTGGCGTGGCCTTCGACCCGCACCACGCCTGCATCGCCGCCCGGCAGCTGCAGCGAATTGCCCTGTATCAGCGTGTCATATTGTTCCCACACCCAGCGACGGGAACATAGATCCGGCGATCCGACCAGCTTGAGCAAGGCAGCATTATAGTCGTGCGGCGGGGCAAACAGGTGAGGCGGTTGCTCAGAATGGACCCCGGGTTCCACCCAGGGGCGGTCATATTCCGGGGCTTCGTCGCCCAGTTCCTTGATCGGCAGATTGGCGACCTCTTCTCCCTGATGGTGGATGGAAAAGCGCAGGTCATCGGTTGTTTGCCCGACAATGGCAAAATCCAGCCCCCACTTGGTGAATATGGCCTTGGCTTCCTCTTCCTTTTTCGGGCGCAGCACCATCAACATGCGTTCCTGGCTTTCCGAAAGCATCATTTCATATGCTGTCATGCTCTCTTCACGCACCGGCACGTCGTCGAGATTGAGGCGTATGCCGAGATCGCCCCGGGCTCCCATCTCTACCGCCGAACAGGTAAGGCCTGCAGCCCCCATGTCCTGAATGGCAATAACGGCGCCACTGGCCATCAATTCAAGACAGGCTTCCAGCAAGCATTTTTCGGTGAACGGATCGCCGACCTGAACGGTAGGCCGTTTTTCGTCAATGGAATCGTCAAACTCTGCTGATGCCATGGTGGCGCCACCAACCCCATCGCGCCCGGTCTTGGCGCCGAGATAGACAACCGGCAGGCCGACACCTTCGGCCTTTGAGACATAGATGGCGTCGCGTTTTGCCAGCCCGGCAGCAAAGGCGTTGACCAGAATATTGCCGTTATAGCGCGGATGAAAATTCACTTCGCCGCCAACAGTGGGAACCCCAAAGGAATTGCCATAACCACCAACGCCGGACACCACGCCAGCAACCAGATGGCGGGTCTTGGGGTGGTCAGGTTCGCCAAAGCGCAGGGCATTCATCGCCGCAACCGGTCGCGCACCCATGGTGAATACGTCACGCAATATGCCACCGACGCCGGTGGCTGCGCCCTGATAGGGTTCAATGAAGGACGGGTGGTTGTGGCTTTCCATCTTGAAGACCACAACATCATCATCGCCGATATCGACGACGCCGGCATTTTCGCCGGGGCCATAGACCACCCGCGGCCCTTCGGTGGGCAGGGTTTTGAGCCATTTCTTGGACGATTTATAGGAACAGTGTTCGTTCCACATGGCCGACCAGATGCCCAATTCGGTAAAACTCGGCTCGCGGCCGGTCAGTTCCAGAATGCGGGCATATTCCTCGTCATTGATGCCATGGCTGGAGATCAGTTCCGGGGTGATGGGATGGGTATTGTTGACGGTCATGGTCAAAGGGGCCTGTTCAGCAAGTGCGCGCCCCCTGCGACCAGGCGCGCAGGGATGCATTTAATCGGGGGCCATCTGACGTGGAGAGCAGGGGGCCAAATGTGGTGAAAGAGGTGCGTCCATTTTTGCGCTCGGCCTGGGCGACGAGCTTGGGCAATCCACCGGGATTGCTCTTCGGCACGATCAGGATGCGTGGTTTTCCTGTATAGGAGTTGATTTCCGGCGCCAGCGTGTAGCCCTTCATCGCCGGGTCGTTCTTGGCGAACCAGCAGGCCTGAACCTGTTTGGCGACGTTGACCATAGTGGCCCGTGGACTGGTGGTCTCCTGCCTGGTTGTCTGGGTACAGGCGGCCAATGCAATCAGTGGCACGAGGCGGAACAGGGGGGACATCAGGCTGGCTCGGTCTCCAGCAGGTTCAACGCGCCTTCAAACAGCCGGCGCCCGTCCTCGCCACCATGGGCGGGTTCGATGAGGTTTTCCGGATGAGGCATCATGCCCAGAATATTGCCGCGCTTATTGAAGATGCCGGCAATATCGTGGATCGATCCGTTGGGATTGGTGCCTTGCGCATAGCGAAACGCCACCTGGCCATTGTCTTCCAGCGCCTTCAGGGTCTTTTCATCAGCAAAATAGTTGCCGTCGTGATGGGCCACGGGACAGCGGATGACTTCGTCCAGACCATAGCCTTCGGTAAACGGATTGCGGTTATTGGCAATCTGCAGCTTCACCTCCTTGCAGACGAAGGTCAGCCGTGCATTGCGCATCAAAGCGCCGGGCAGCAGGCCGGATTCGGTCAGTGTCTGAAATCCGTTGCAGACGCCCAGAATGCGCACGCCCTTTTTGGCAGCTGAAGCAATAGCTTTCATCACCGGCGCCCGGGCGGCGATGGCACCGGAGCGCAGATAGTCGCCGTGGGAAAACCCGCCGGGAATGATAATCAGATCGCTGTCTGGAAGACTTGTATCGGTGTGCCAGGCAAGGGTCGACGCAACACCGCTGATCTTGGCAATGGCGGCGATCATGTCGCGGTCCCGGTTGGAGCCGGGAAATTGAACAATTGTGGTTCTCTGCATGGAGATTTGGTCAATCAACAGTGAGAGTTGGTGTTGGGCAACACCTAACAAATCATGCTTGTGATAACCAGCAGAGGGACGGCAATTAGCTGATAAAACAGTGGATGCCGGGGGCTGCGAGCCTAGTGATAGGGCTCATGTTGATATTTTGGCGGTGGCAACCACTCAACCCGCTTGCGATAGACTTCCTGGCGAAACTTGTGCCACAGGGATTTGGTCACCTTGATGACCAGCGTGCCGCCATTGCGGTGTTCGCTTTCATGCAGAAAGTCGCCCTGGTGACGAATTCGCATCTGATCTTCGTGAAAGGCCTGCTGTGCGGCAGTTGGTTCGCTGCCCAATTGCACGCCTGTTGAATAATTACCGGCAAGGGCCTGGCTGGTGCTGGCAAGCATAAAGGCTGCGGCGGCGAGATTGATGAATTTGCACGACATTGTTGCATCTCCCGGGTTGACGGGACCCATTCCCATTGTTGTGACCCAATTATGAGCGAAAATGGTGCCTAATCCCTTAGGCGATATGGTTAAGGAGATGCAAAGGCGCTTGATGTTCGCGGCAAGGCCGGGCGTGAATTGCTGCTGGTGGAGTCGATGGTCGGTTCAATCGATGGTGGAAGTTGGCTGAAAACTGGGCAAAGGCCGAGTTGGGGACAAAGTCACTAAGCGTCTGCAGGGTGAAAGGCCCGCCAACGACATGCGCGTTATAGCCGCGGTGCGCTCCATTGTGGATGCCAAACGTAGCATGAGGGACGCCCGATAGCGGACCTAATTTAGCAAGGCTTCGCGAAAACCAAATGCTTGAACTAACCGCGGTCAGTCACCAAGATCTTTTTGGAGAAATTGTCAAAAATCGTTCCAATCGGCCAATCACGTCCTATTGCTTATTTCGCAGTACAGGTTCCCTAGCCTCATCTGTTCGAGGTTTGTCACATCTGCTTCATTCAGCTTGGGAGTTACAACCGCTTCGAAAGGGATGGAGAGGTTGTCTTGGAGGTCCTGATGCCGTTGAAATCGCAATATCTGCGATCGGATAGCCAAATAAAACTGGTACAAACGCTCATGCAGCCTGAAGTTCCAATCGTTTAACGTCATTCTTTTGATCGTTCGGAAGGTAATGATCAACCAAATACGACAATCTATCCATACCTTTTGGGGTTTTGTCCCATTCAAATGGACTAACCTTGTTGATGTGTCCGAACTTGACGGCTCTCTTTAGAATTTTTGGCGATGTTTTGGGGCTGTGAACGAGATGTTTTGACCATGACATTTCGGCAATGCTAGATTGCATTGCGGCCGTGATTGAATTCATTTCCAACGGTTTATTCGCCTTTCTGAATGCCAGAAGAAATAGTATTTCCTGCCGTGTCTCGTCGGTACACATTTCGTATTCTCCTTACGCGAGAGTTATTTTTTCAGTTTCGCACGTTCACGTTTCAATTTTCTGAACTCAATAAGCGCTTTTTTCAGGATATCCAGAATCCTTTTTTCTGCATTCTGTACCAATAATGTGTCGGAATTAGAAGCCGCAGCATCACTTTCGTTTCCTTTGAGAGATTTGGCAACTGCGTACAGACGCAATTTTGTTTCGCTTCCTCTCTCCTTCGACATGTTGTGTAAACCAGCAGACACGAGGGGGTCGCCGAGTTCCAAATCGATACCCCTTGGGTCCCGTATCCAAACGGTTTTCTCAAACAGCAAAGGCTCAGTCGTTGAAACTCCACCTTCGAATACCTTCGGCTTTATGATCTCGTACATATAGGTGATTGGATCGTCTTTTGCCAAAGTGGCTTTGTATGCTTGTTTTCTGAGACGATTGATCAGTTCGGCATCGTTTGCTTCAATGGAGGTCATGAAATCTCGGCGCTCGGCTTGCCTCTTCATATTAAGATGAGACTTCAGCACGCTGTCCATCGTATGCTCTTTGAATAAGGTCACAACATTATTGAGCTCTCGAAACAGCACAATGTCACAGAGTGTGCATATTTCCTTTCGCAGAACTTCCTCAATTCGGTCGTCGTACGTCGCTTTTGAAAACAGTTCTTTGGTTTCGTGTAAAAGTGTTCTGAAACTGCAATCGTCAATTCGCTCTATTGCCGTCGTCATCAACGGCAGAATGCTAGTGATGGTTTTTTCATCTTTGTCTAAATCAATGTAACCGTAACGGTCCATCAAGTCAGCGAACTCCGATCCTGGATCGATCGCGCAAATGGCGAACATCTTCTCAATCAGGGTCTCGACTGCGATGTTCGAGCGACTGGCTGTTCTGTGGTGGACAAGATATCGATAGCTTTGGAATCTGGCTTCGAAAAATTGCTCAATCCCGGGAACGGCTCTGGGGCCGTACCCAAATGCAAACTGAGGGGGGGAAGACTTTTTCGGAAGAACCTTTTGGATCAACAGTGCGTTACCTACGATTTTTTCCAGATCGAAATCTCCAAAGCGAGCACCCGATTCGTGACAATCACGCAGTGTGTAGTCCAAACGATCTCCATCGACTGTGCCATCAACAAGCTGTCTGATCGACTTCAAAAACGCAGGTGACCGTTTTCCTCTTACTGTCTTACTTTTTGGGTGCATATACGATGAATAGATTATGCTGAGCGAGAGATGGTTGATGAGACCGGAATATCGATCAATGCTTAGATGACTTTCTGGGGAAAGCGACGGAAACGCTGTCGAGATAACCTCTGTGCCGTTTATCAGCTTATTGAGAATTGCGAAGCTTCTAAGCTCATGCAGTGGCTTTTCCAGATTTGTAATCTTTAAAGACGGCCTCCTAACGCCTAGGAGATTCTGAAGAAGCGGAAAGAAATTGTTGGTTTGGATGTTTTCGTCGAGCCCTGTGAAATCGGCACGGTTCTTATAAATCAGATCACTGAATTCGTCCCTTTTGCCGGTGCCGGGCATAAGCTCGTCCAAAGCACCTGGCACGCGGTCGACAGCGTTTTCGAAAGCGTGACTCATTGGCAGGTGCCCAATGTCGTGTGTTAACGCATAAATTCTCAAAGCTTGCCAGTAAGTGTCTATTATAAAGCTTGCCGGTAGCTTTCGAGTACTACCATCTGTTGGATCGCCGCAATTTATTAGAGTGCCAGTATCGATTCTCCAGTCTCCCGTATCACTTTCTGGCTTGGCCATTAACGGAGCGTGTAGAAAATAACTCTTACCCGAGATTGTTGATTCGTAGCCCGACACAATCAGTTCGATAGTGTCTCGGTCAGAATCGGAAGCGCTGATACCGCTGCCAGCTGGGTAAAGTTCATGGGTTAAGTTACACAAAAACTTACCGGCGGCCTCCAGAAATTTTTTCAAGACCTGCGGATCAGAATTTGACAATGCAGATGAGAAGAGGCGACCAGCCACATGTGCGGTCCCAATTGAGTGGGGGAATCGCGTGTTCTTGTTTGCTGGAAACGAAACGTAATTCACTGACTGTTGCAGGACAAAATGCAACCGCTGGAAATCCCGTGAGTCAACGATATTCCTATCGAACAGCGTCAGTTCAATGACTTCATGAATTGGATCAGGAATACGGGTAATTGCTCGCGGATGCGAAAGTCCTCTAACTGACAATCTATACCGTCCCCCATGCAAGTGCTTCTGTTTTCGACAGCACCATTGCCCAAACAATCCAGCAACAACAGCATATCAGCCGCGCCCAATCAATAGTTCTTAACAAATACTAAAATTTCCTACTATTTTAATTAATGCGTGAAATAACAGCATACGCAGGGCTGGAATCAATGTCGCTGGCTTGATGAATCCACTCAGCTTCCATTGAGCGTTTTTGTTTTATCCGCACTCTGAAGGTGTGCTTTTTGCCAACGTTTAGCAGCTGACTTGGGTCCACTTCTGGATCGCACTTTGCCGGTCAGTTGATCGTCAACCAAGCCAATTTGCGACAAGCTTGATTTGGTAAGTTTGGGCTCAAAGCCGTCCTATGAATGTGTTTTCGCACCACCGGTTTGCCATCAATATCTGAAATTAGGAATGGCGGTTCCTTTTGCCTCGGCCCGGCCAACTTAATTCAGCCAACAGGCTCTGGCCCATCCGAATCTAAAAACACATTCAGTCGAGGCTGACGGCATAATCTTCAATCACCGTATTGGCCAGCAGCTTTTCGCACATGGCGTTGAGGGAGGCTTCTGCTTCCTTCTTGCTGGTGGCATCCAGCGTGATGTCAAAAGTCTTGCCCTGACGCACCTGATTGACACCGTCAAAGCCGAGCGAATCCAGGGCGCCTTCAATGGCTTTGCCCTGGGGGTCGAGTACGCCACGCTTCAGCGTGACCCGTACCTGTGCAGTAAAGGTTTTCATTCTGATCAGTCCGATTTCACCAAGACGGGGCCCTTGCCGCGAATGGGCTCATTTTCATTCATGATGCCAAGCCGCTTGGCCACTTCGCGGTAATTGTCGAGCAATCCGCCGAGATCCTGGCGAAAACGGTCCTTGTCCATCTTCTCATTGGTCTCAATGTCCCACAGACGGCAGGAATCGGGAGAGATCTCATCGGCGACGATGACCCTCATCATGTCATTTTCGTAATGACGACCGCATTCAATCTTGAAATCAATCAACTGAATGCCAACCCCCATGAACAGGCCGGACAAAAAGTCATTCACCCGAATCGCCAGGGCCATCATGTCATCGATTTCCGGAGGCGAGGCCCAGCCGAAGGCGGTGATATGTTCTTCCGAGACAATCGGATCGTTCAGCTCATCGTTCTTGTAATAGAATTCGATAATCGAGCGGGGCAGGACCGTGCCTTCTTCAACGCCCAGCCGCTTTGACAGGGAACCGGCAGCAATATTGCGCACGACCAGCTCCAGCGGGATGATTTCCACTTCCTTGATCAGTTGTTCGCGCATGTTGACGCGTTTGATAAAGTGGGTCGGTATGCCGATTTTGTTCAGGTTTTCAAAGATATATTCGGAAATGCGGTTGTTCAGCACACCCTTGCCGTCGATAATCTCGTGCTTCTTGGCGTTAAACGCTGTCGCGTCGTCCTTAAAGAACTGAATCAGGGTACCCGGCTCGGGGCCCTCATAGAGGACTTTCGCCTTGCCTTCGTAGATTTTCCGGCGTCTGCTCATGGTGCGCTTTCTCGTGTCGTGTGGTCTGAAAAGACTCATTGGTTCCATAAGCCACTCACCGCCATAAAACAATTGGTGGAACAGGCCACTGAGTGCTTTGACACAGAAAAGGCGTGGTTGATTTGAACCCTTTTGCCACCTACATCTGTAGGGAGAAACATTCGGGGCGGTTGATTCCGCGAACCCCAGAATTTACCAGGAGTTTAACATGGCATCATTGGAAGAACGTGGCGAAGGATTTGAAAAGAAATTTGCCCATGATGAGGAACTGAAATTCAAGGCGGAGGCCCGCCGCAATAAGCTGCTGGGACACTGGGCCGCCGAGAAACTGGGCAAGGACGACGCTGATTCCTATGCAAAGGAAGTCATCATGGCTGACTTTGAAGAGGCCGGTGATGATGACGTGTTTCGCAAAATCCGCGGCGACTTCGATGCAGCTGATGTTTCCATGAGCGACGACGATATTCGCAATAAAATGAATGAGTTGCTGGCGAAAGCTGTCGAACAGATTCAAAGCGAATAAAGTCGCGCGAGAGGCAACATTATGGACAGGCTCGACAAGCTGATGAACAGCGGGCGGATGATTGTGTCTGCCTGGACTGGGATGCAGGACCCGCTCTATCTTACTGAACTGGCAAGAACCGGCTTTGATGCGGTGACGCTGGACATGCAACACGGCATGCAAAGCGAAAACAGTGTCATTCGCGGCATCGCTGCAGTGGTGCCCTCCGGCAAGCCGGTTATCGTGCGCATACCAGTTGGACGCTTCGATCTGGTCAGCCGTGCACTCGATGCTGGTGCTCATGGAATTATCGCGCCGATGATCAATACGGTGGAGGATGCACAGAGGCTGGTTTCGTTTGCCAAATACCTGCCCGAAGGTGATCGCTCCTATGGGGTGATTCAGGTGTCCGGGCTTTTGGGTGTTACACCCAAGGATTACGTTGTTTCCGCCAATCAGAATACCAAGGTGCTGGCGATGATTGAAACTGCGCAAGCGGTTGAAAATATGGGCGCAATCCTTGATTTGGATGGGATTGACGGGATTTTTTGCGGACCCGGCGACCTGTCGATCTCGATCCGCCAGAATGTCGTTCCAGATGCTTATGGTCCTGATACGATCGACATAATCAAATCGATGCCTGTCGAGGCAAAGAAGCGCGGTAAGCTGGCCTATACCTGGTGTGGTATTCCCGCCCATGTGGAACTTGCCAATGAATTGGGCTTCGATTATGCGGCGCTTGGAAATGATCCCTTTTATATCAAGAACGGCGTTGAGACGTCGCTTGGACAAATGGCTTTTCGAAAGTAGCGGCCACGAGCTCGCAGGTTGAACAGTTGATCAATCCGCCAGGTTCTTCATGAAATTGGCAAACACCATCAACCCGTCCGGCCAGGGTCCTTGGCCGGAATCGGAATTGATATGTCCGCTTTCACGGGCATCCACCAGCATGGATCCCCAGGCATTGGCCATATCACCGGCTACCTCAAAACTGCAGAAGGGATCGTTCTGGCTGGCAACGACAATGCTTGGAAATGGGAAAGGATCGCGCGGGTAGGGGCCAAATGTCATCAGGTGTTTGGGCCGAATAGATGGATTTTCAACGTCCGGTGGCGCGACAATAAATGCACCGCGAATACGGGCCAGCTGATTGTCCGACATTTTGGCGATCGACTGTGCCACCACCTGTCCGCCCAGCGAGTGGGCAATCAGCACGACCGGCTGTGTGGCTTCATCAACTGCTGCCACCAGATTATCCGTCCAGTCTTCGACAACCGGCTTGAGCCAGTCTTCCTGTTCCACGCGGCGCGCCGTTTTCATCTGCCGCTGCCAGCGGGACTGCCAATGGTCTTCGCCCGAATTGGTATATCCGGGCACCATGATCAGATCGGCCTGAGATATTTTCACAATGTTCTCCTGGCGACGGCGACGGCGGCGAGAGTGCAGGGTTCGATACTAACCAAACACCCGTTTGAAAATCGTGTCGACATGTTTGGTGTGGTACCCAAGATCGAATTTTTCCCGGATTTCCTCCTCGCTCAAAGCGGCCGTCACCTCGTCATCTGCCAGCAGTTCGGTGAGAAAATCCTTGTCCTGCTCCCACACTTTCATCGCATTGCGCTGCACCAGACGATAGCTGTCTTCGCGGGAACAGCCAGCCTGGGTAAGTGCCAGCAGCACCCGCTGTGAATGCACCAGTCCTTTGAATTGGTTCAGGTTTTTGTCCATGTTCTCCGGATAGACCAGCAGTTTTTCAATAACGCCGGTGAGGCGATTGAGGGCAAAATCCAGAGTCACCGTGGTATCGGGGCCGATCATCCGTTCAACGGATGAATGGGAAATGTCCCGCTCGTGCCACAGGGCAACATTTTCCATGGCAGGCACCACCGCCATGCGTACGATCCGCGCCAGTCCGGTGAGATTTTCGGTCAATACCGGGTTGCGCTTATGGGGCATGGCCGAAGAACCCTTTTGGCCGGGTGCGAAATACTCTTCCGCTTCCAGAACTTCGGTGCGCTGCAAATGCCGGATTTCCGTGGCCAACCGCTCAATCGAGGAGGCGATGACGCCCAACGTGACAAAATACATGGCGTGACGGTCGCGCGGAATGACCTGGGTCGAAACCGGCTCGGCGGCGAGGCCCATTGCTTTGGCCACATGTTCTTCAACGGCAGGGTCAATATTGGCAAATGTACCAACCGCACCGGAAATGGCACAGGTGGCGATTTCCTCACGGGCATGTTCGAGCCGCACCTTGCAGCGTTCAAATTCCGCATAGGCCTGGGCCAGTTTGACACCAAATGTGGTTGGTTCCGCATGGATGCCGTGGGACCGACCGATTGTAATCGTATCCTTGTGTTCCAGCGCCCTTGTTTTCAGGGCGGCGAGCAACCGGTCCATGTCGTCGAGAAGAATGTCAGTTGCCTTGACCAGCTGCACATTGAAGCAAGTGTCCAGCACGTCCGACGACGTCATGCCCTGATGGACGAAACGGGCGTCAGGACCGACAATTTCTGCCAGATGGGTCAAAAAGGCGATGACGTCATGCTTGGTTTCGCGTTCGATTTCGTCGATGCGGTCAACGTCGAACTCTGCCGCATTGCCTTTTTCCCAGATCGTTTTGGCAGCCTCTTTGGGGATCACACCCAACTCGGCGAGGGCATCGCAGGCATGGGCTTCAATTTCAAACCAGATGCGGAATTTGGAGGCGGGTGACCAGATATCGGTCATGACGGAACGGGAATAGCGAGGGATCATCGGGAGGCCTTGGCTGGGGGAATCTCCGCTGCAATAACACCGCGCACCTCAAGCTTCAACGGCAGCGGCGAGACTGGTCACAAAAAAGCCGGGGGGCTTCATAAATTGCGCTACTTATTCATGTCGACGATGGTCGTTACCGCCAATAGCCGCCCGTCGGGGCCTTCAAAACCGGGCAATGAATAACGCATCAGCACCGCCAGAGAAAAACCATTATTGGCCCGGGGATAGGTGGAGACCTGCTCCACATAGTATTTTTGCGGACAACCACGGGACTTTGGAATGCGGTTATCATTGTTGAGCATCAATTCTTCGCCATTGGCTTCGTTTATCAGCAACAGGGAGAAGCCATTCATCGTCTCGTACCGGCCAAAACAGCTCTCACTGGCGGGAAATGATTTTTGCGCAACTTCGAGCCGCCAGACGTTTTGGGACAGGTCAGAATTGATCTGGTTTCTGTAGCCAATCGGTGAAAACCGGACCTGTTGGCCATCGCTGGTAAATTCGTGTGGCGGGTTGTGGACCCGCAGGTCGGCAGGTGACAGGGTTCCAAGTGGCTTCAAGGCCGGCGCGGCCTTTTCGACGGCTTGTTTTCGCAGATCTTCGGCCGCCAGGCGGAATTGCGCAGCAATCTGTTGTGGATTGGTAATGCCCTGGTTGGCCAGCTTTTCTTCCAGTGCGATGGCCTGTTCTTCCGTGCCTTTCAGACGTACCGGCGTGCCCTTCAGCCACCGGTCGCGAACAATGTCGATGGCAAACAGGTTGACATAGGGCGTGCCGATGCCATCGGCGATGCCATATTCTTCAAATACGAAGTGACCACCATTGCTGCTGAAGCCGAGACTGTTGCCGGTCGAATATTCCGCCGCCTGCGGCGCTGTGACGGTTGCGACAAAGCAAAATGCAAGGGCAGCCAGCTTTGCGCTGACGGTCAGTTTGATGCGGGGCACGGCGAATAAACTCCAGCTGAAAGGGTCTAAAGCGCTGCCTTTATAGCAGAAATGTTGTTGGCGTACGAATCACGTCCCTTGCCGTCATAGATCGCCGAGCCGGCAACCAACACGTCCGCACCGGCATTGACCACCAGTGGTGCGGTTTGTGGTGTAATGCCGCCATCGACCTGGATGTGAATGTCGCGGTCGCCGATAAGCGCCTTGGTCTGGGCAACTTTTATTGCCGATTCAACAATGTATTTCTGGCCACCAAAGCCGGGATTGACCGACATCACCAGAACCATGTCGACCAGATCAATGACATGTTCCAGCGCTGATACCGGTGTGCCGGGATTGATCGCCACCCCGGATTTCTTACCCAGTGCCCGAATGGCCTGCAGCGAGCGGTGCATATGGGGGCCAGCCTCTGCATGAATGGTGATCAGATCACTGCCAGCCTTGGCGAAGGCTTCAAGATAAGGATCGCAGGGCGCGATCATCAGATGTGTGTCAAAAAAGGCATCCGTCAGCGGGCGCAGCTTTTCGATGATCAACGGGCCAAACGAAATATTGGGCACAAAGTGACCGTCCATCACGTCCAGATGCACCCAGTCGGCCCCGGCATCGAGCACGTCGGTGACTTCCTGCCCGATCTTGGAAAAGTCGGCTGCCAGAATGGAAGGGGCGATGAGGATTGGTTTTGCCATGATGCCGTCTCAGATTACCGGTACTGGCCGACTAGCACGGCAGGTTATCCGGCTCAATCGCGACCAAAGGCTTTTGCCCAACTTGGAAACACGTCGCCCTCTGCCGCCGTGGCAGAATAGACCCCACGGGCGACCGCACGGCTCATGGTGCTTGCCGCAACTGCCGATAATTCAATCAACTCGCCAATCGACAGGGATCTGTCATCTGCCCCTGTGCTCAGGGCAAAGACAAGATCGCCATCCAATGGCGTGTGGGCAGGCCAGATCGACCGGGCAATGCCATCATGGGCGAGAACGGCAAGGCGCTTGCAATCGGCTTTTGTCAGCGATGCATCGGTGGCGATTATGCCGATCACGGTATTGGCGCCATAAGCTTGATCATCGCGAAACTTTATCCGCGTGGCGCGACTTTCTTCCGCCGGCACATTGGCGCAGCCGAGGCCACCAAATTCACCGCCAATTTCAAACGGAGCAGCCCAGAAATTTGGAGCCTTGCCGACGGTGGGGGCACCCAGCGCGTTGACTGCGATCAAAGCGCCAACGGTAATGCCATTGCCCATGATGGTTGATGCCGACCCCAATCCACCCTTCAATCCGTCGCCTGGACCTCCCGTTAAAGCGCCAAAACCTGCGCCATGAGTGCCCAGCACGAAGTCTTCCACGGCACTGTTGGCCGCCTGATATCCCAACTCGCGATAGGGGCTGTTCGTGCCCCAGTCCTTGTCGCCGCCATTTGTCAGATCAAATATGATGGCGCCGGGAATGATGGGCACCCGGATATTGTGGATTTCGAAGCCGCGGCCCTGTTCTACCAGGGCCGATTGCACGCCGGTTGCGGCCTCTAGTCCGAACGCCGAACCGCCGGAAAGTACCAGCGCGTCGACGGACTGCACGGTGTTTTCCGGGCTCAGCAGGTCGGTTTCCCGGCTGCCCGGTGCGCCTCCCATGACGTGGACGGAGGCGGTGTTTTCCACATCGCAGATTAGAGCCGTTGTGCCGGAGCGGACCTTGGAATCGCTGGCATTGCCGACGCGCAATCCGGCAATATCGGTAATCAGATTTCGCGGCCCGGGTTTCAATGGATCACGCCCGCTAGTTGCCCTGCACAACTTCAAAGACGCCGTCGCGCCATTGCGATGCAACAAAGGGGATCGGCGAGGCCCGGCCATTTTTGTCAAATGCCACCTGTCCGATGATCGTATCGAATGACTGGCCACTTAAATCGTTCAAACCACGATCAATGGCAGCGGCGGCAATCTCCACCAGGGCGTGGCCCAATAACAGGCCGTTATCGAGCTCCAACTCACCAATATCACCAATCTGTTTCTGTCGGTCTTCAGTCGCCATTTCGCGTTCGGAAACCATCAGCAGACCAGCCATATTGCTGTCTGGTGTTGCCGCATAGGGCAGCAATTGTCCGCGCTCTCCCGTGGCGATCATCCAGTTCAGCTTCAATTTGCGAATGTCATTGGCAATGGTCACCACATCTTCGGCCGCCGCGGCGATAAACACCGCTTCAACACCGGATTTTCGCAACCGTCGCAACATGGCAATCTGGGTGGTCTGGAGGGGGCGAAAATTGCTGCTGACCACGGCGCGCAGGCCAGCCTGTTCGCCAAGTTCGCGAATGTCATCCGTTAGCGCTCGCCCATAGACGCTGCCATCATCAAGAATAGCAAAGGGACGATTGCCAAATCGCGGCAGAAGGAGATCAACCACTGCACGGGCTTCGGCGTTGGGAGCGTTGGAAACCGAATACAGGGGGAGTTCGTCAACCTCGCGAAGGCGGTTGAGCATCTTGTTGCGGGTATTCACCGTGATGATCGGGATCGAGGCAATCGCTCCATTTGACTCCTTGGCATGTTTGGCCAGGGCCGTTGCAACCCGAAAGCAGACCGGGCCAATGATGATCTTCGTCCCAGCCTCGTGCAACGACCTGGCGATTGCCGGGGCATTGTCAGCGTCACAGCCGTCATTGAACAGAGCAAGTTCGACCGACTGGCCCGATTTCGACAGTTTTTGCGCTGCCAACTGGGCGCCGAATTCAATCCGTTTGGCGACCGGCGACAGGCGGTTTTCCAGCGGCAGCGTCAGGCCAATCACGTCAGCCGCGTAAACCGGGGCACCAGCCATGGCGGCGAAGGCAACCACGGCGGCGAGGGCCATCCGAGCGTTCAGGGGAAAAGAGAAGAACTTACAGATCATGGAGAAGTTTTACCGATAGACGCGATCAGAAGAAAGCCGATTCTTGCTTATATCAGTTGCAGTCCCTTCATGCTCGCATGTCCGAGTTTTCCAACAATTATGTGGTCATGGACAATGATTCCCATCGGGGCGCCGGATTCGATGATGGTGCGGGTCATTTCGATATCGGCGCGCGATGGAGTGGGATCGCCGGAGGGATGATTATGCACCAGGATCAGCGCCGAGGCGCTGACCTCCAGCGCCCGTTTGATCACCTCCCGTGGATAGACCGGCGTATGATCAACCGTGCCGGTCTGCTGAACTTCATCGACGATAAGCGCATTTTTCTTGTCGAGAAACAGAATGCGGAATTGTTCAACTTTTTCGTGGGCCATGGTCGCGGTGCAATAGTCAATGACAGAAGACCAGGAACTCAGCACCGTTTTCTGCTGGATCTCTGAGCGCAGCGACTGGTTGGCGATGGCGGCAACAACTTTTATGTCGCGGGCTGCATTGGACCCGATTTTCGCAACCTGCATCAGTTCGCGTTCGGGGGCCCCCAACACGCCGGCAATAGTGCCAAAGCGGTGCAGCAGTTCCTTGGCCACCGGTTTGGTATCCACCCGCGGCACGAAGCGAAACAGCAGCAGTTCCAGCAGCTCATAATCGGCCAGGGCGGCTGAACCAGCGGTGCTGAATTTTTGGCGCAGCCGCTCCCGATGGCCGTGATAGTGCGGTGGCGCAATACCGGACCTGGCCGTGGGGCCTTTGTTTTGATTTGTTTTTTTATCTTCCGGCCCTTCAGCCATGCGTCGCTCTATTGGGTTATGTGGGGCGGCTTTGTGTATCCTGCGGGCGAAGTGGTGAAGATTTCACAGCCATCTTCCGTTACACCAACGGAATGCTCAAATTGCGCCGACAGAGATCGGTCGCGGGTCACAGCTGTCCAGCCGTCACGCAGTATTTTCACGTGATGCTTGCCCAAATTAATCATCGGTTCGATGGTAAAAATCATGCCGGGGCGCATTTCGATGCCCTCATTTTCCCGCCCGTAATGCAAGACATTGGGGGCGTCATGGAACAGGCGGCCCAGCCCGTGGCCACAGAAATCACGTACAACGCTGCAGCGTTCCCGCTCAGCCAGTTGCTGAATGGCAGCACCAATGGCGCCCATGCGATTTCCTGGTTTGACGGCGGCGATTCCGGCCATCAGGCAGTCATAGGTAATATCTACCAGCCGCTCGGCGGCACGTTTGGGCTGGCCGGCAATATACATGCGGCTTGAATCGCCATGCCAGCCAGCAAGAACGAATGTGATGTCGACATTCAAAATGTCCCCGTCGCGCAGTGGTTTGTCGCTGGGAAAGCCATGACAGACAACGTGATTGAGCGAAATGCAGCTGGAAAAGGGATAACCGCGGTAGTTCAAAGTTGCCGGCACGGCTCCATGGTCCATGCCAAATTCGAAGACGAACTTGTCGATATCGTTGGTTTTAACGCCCGGTTGTATCAATTTGGCAACTTCATCCAGACACGTCGCCGTGAGCTGACAGGCCCGGCGCATGCCATCAAAATCCTCGCCTGAATAGAGTTTGATCTGGCCGGTATTTTTCAACGGCGCTTCTGTTGCTGCGAGATAGGTGGTCAATTCGGGCTCTTAAATCTTGCTTTAATCATCGGTCTGAGGCGGGGCGGACGCAATCATCGGGATCGGATCACAGGCCACAATTTCCAGAGTTGAGACTTTGCACCGAATGGCCAACGCTTCAACCCCGCAGGCGACAGCATTTTCAAAGGCTGACCAATAATGCGGGTCCATATCCTGTGCCAGGGCAAAGCGGTCACCGTCTTCACGTTGTATAACATAAAGCATCACGGCGCGGGCACCAGCGGCAACCATATTGGCCATTTCGTCGAGGTGTTTGGCGCCACGGGCCGTTTTGCAGTCTGGAAATTCGTGCAGGCCGCTGCGTCGAACCAGATGGACATTCTTTATTTCGACATAGCAGGGGCGGCGGCCTTCACTCTCCAGCAACAGGTCGATACGGGAGTTTTCGCCATATTTCACCTCCCTGCGCAAAGTGTCATAGCCGCAAAGCTGCGGGATAAGATCTGCGGAGATGGCCTCGGCGGCCAATTTGTTTGGATGCATCGTATTGATGCCCACCAGGGTCTTTCCCTCAGGTGCATCTACTTCCATCAGTTCCAGCGTATATTGCAGCTTTCGCTTCGGATTCTGGCTGTCAGAAATCCACACCCGGTTGCCGGGTTCGCTAAGGCCCAGCATGGCGCCCGGGTTTGGGCAGTGTACCGTTAATTCCTCGCCGTCCCGCAACCGCACATCGGCCAGAAAGCGCTTGTAGCGCTGGATCAGCGTGGCTTCGATCAGAGGCGGGTCAAATAGCATGTTGTCCGTGAAAGTCCCAAAATGTCGGATTTGGGATTTGTGATTGACTGACTTGGGTTTAGAAAGCCCTATACAAGTGTTGCCACCCGAATGCAGCAACTATCCTCATTCCCGCGCGGTATGTGCCATGTTTCTTTCGATTTTTGATCTTTTTAAGATCGGTATTGGTCCGTCCTCCTCCCACACAATGGGGCCGATGGTGGCGGCGTTGCGGTTTCTCCACGAAGTGCGAGATGGTGACTGGCCCAAGCCTGCTTCATCCAATGTCGCGCGCATTCAGGTTTCCCTGCACGGATCGCTGGCCTTTACCGGCAAGGGGCACGGCAGCGATACGGCGATCATTCTTGGCCTGATGGGTTGCGACCCGGCCAGTATGGACCCGGATGCGGTTGACGGCGTTTTGCGACAGGCGCGGGCAGACAAGGTCATTGGGGCAGAGGGCTTTCCGGCCTGGAATTTTGATCCAGATGCGGACCTTGTTTTCGACTATGACGAAAAACTGCCCGGCCACGCCAATGCCATGCGGTTTTCAGCGCTGGATGAATTCGACAATCCGCTATTGCGGCAAATCTATTATTCTGTTGGCGGCGGCTTTGTGGTTGATGCACTGGAACTGGAAAGGCTGAATGCCGGCTTTGATGAAGGTCCCGAACAAGACGTGCCTTATCCGTTCTCAAGTGCCACTGAAATGCTCGAATTGTCGAAACAACACGGGCTCACCGTCGCCCAGATGAAGCGTAAGAACGAAGAAGCGGTGCACGGATCCGGTGGACTCTCCGGCGATATACAGGCGATCTGGGGGGCGATGGATGCCTGCGTCAAACGGGGTCTGTCGCAGGAAGGCGAATTGCCCGGCGGATTGCAGGTGCGGCGGCGGGCCAAAAAAGTTGCCGAGAAGCTTGAAGAAAAGTGGTCGAGCAATGAACTTGGTCCATTGGCCGCCAATGACTGGTTGTCGGTATTTGCCATGGCCGTAAACGAAGAAAATGCAGCCGGTGGCAAAGTGGTGACCGCGCCGACCAATGGTGCAGCAGGGGTCATCCCTGCGGTGATGAGCTATTTCAACAAGTTCAATGCCGGCGCCAGTGAAAAGGATATTGAGGAGTTTCTGCTCACCGCCTCGGCCATTGGCGGCATCATCAAGCAAAATGCGTCGATATCAGGGGCCGAAGTCGGTTGTCAGGGCGAAGTCGGGTCTGCCGCTGCCATGGCGGCGGCGGGGCTTGCTGCAGTTATGGGTGGCACTCCAGAGCAGGTGGAAAATGCTGCCGAAATTGCCCTGGAACATCATCTGGGCATGACTTGTGACCCCGTCGCAGGCCTCGTGCAGGTGCCATGCATCGAGCGCAATGCCCTGGGGGCCGTCAAGGCGGTGACGGCGGCGTCGTTGGCGCTTCATGGCGACGGGCAACATTTTGTGCCGCTGGATGTGTGTATCGAAACCATGCGTCAGACCGGCATGGACATGGATGAGCGCTATAAGGAAACAAGTCAGGGTGGACTGGCCGTCAACGTGCCCGTAAACATTGTTGAGTGTTGATTCAAACCGGGCAGTTGATTTCGTCGTTCTGGCTGCCGGAGACCCATGATTAAATCGCTTCTCATCGCCAATCGCGGCGAAATTGCCTGTCGTATCATCCAGACCGCCAAGCGCATGGGTATTCGCACGATTGCCATTTATTCCCAGGCCGATGAAGGGGCACGCCATGTGCGCCTGGCCGATGAAACTCATTTTATTGGTGGCGCGGCTGCAGCCGACAGCTATCTGCGCAGCGGGCGCATATTGTCGGTCGCGAAACAGGCCAAGGCCGACGCCATTCATCCCGGTTACGGCTTTTTGTCGGAAAATGCCGATTTTGCCGAACTGACTGCCGATGCCGGCATGATCTTTGTTGGCCCACCGGCTTCAGCCATTCGCGAAATGGGGCTGAAGGATCGGGCCAAGGAAATCATGGTTGAAGCCGGGGTGCCGGTGGTCCCTGGCTATCACGGAAATAATCAACGGCCGGACTTTCTGAAGCGCAAGGCCTATGAAATTGGCTATCCGGTGTTGATCAAGGCCGTCGCAGGTGGTGGCGGCAAGGGCATGCGCAAGGTTGGCAAGGCGTTGGAATTTGACGATGCGCTGGAAGCGGCGAAGCGGGAAGCCCAGGCGGCTTTCGGCAATGATGTTGTGTTGATTGAAAAATTTGTTGAAAGCCCGCGTCATATTGAAATTCAGGTCTTCGCCGACAGCCACGGCAATGTTGTGCATCTGTTTGAGCGGGACTGTTCCTTGCAACGTCGCCATCAAAAGGTGATCGAAGAGGCACCGGCCCCGGGTATGAGCGCCGAAATCCGCGCGGCGATGGGCGACGCGGCCTGCGAGGCTGCCCGCGCTGTGGGCTATCAGGGCGCAGGCACCGTTGAATTCATCGCTGACGGGGCAGGCGGGCTGAGTGCCGATGGCTTCTATTTCATGGAAATGAATACCCGCCTGCAGGTGGAACACCCGGTGACCGAAATGATCACCGGCCATGATCTGGTAGAGTGGCAATTGCGCGTGGCTGGCGGCGAAAAATTGCCCTCCACGCAGGATGAGCTGACCATTAGCGGCCATGCGGTAGAAGCGCGCATTTATGCGGAAGACCCAAATACCGGGTTTTTGCCCTCCACCGGCAAACTGGTGGCCATGGATCTGGGCGAGACAACCGCCTCGGTGCGGATCGATAGCGGCGTGGAGCAGGGGGATGTCATCTCCCCCCATTACGATCCGATGATCGCCAAGCTGATCGTGCATGGGGATACACGCAAGGAAGCCTTGGGCAAACTGCAGTCCAGGTTGAGCGAGGCGCAAATTGCCGGGCCGACCACCAACACCGCCTTCCTGGCCCACCTGTGCGCCGATAAAACCTTCAATTCCGGCAAGTTTGACACGTCACTGATCGATGCAAAGCTGGACAGCCTGATCTCCAGCGAGCCGGCAGCACCAGATACGATTTGCGCTGGCCTGGCTGGCCTGATCGAAGCTCAGTCAGAGCGGATTGCCGGGGAAAACAACACAGACGTAAACTCACCGTGGCAAACTGATGATGGTTTTCAGCTGGTTGGAAACAGGGAACTGGACTGGCAGTTCGTCATTGATGGTGAGGAGCACAGCGGACGCATTCGCTTTGAAGCGGACGGCATACGGCTGGCTGGCGACAAATCCAGCTGGACCGCAGCGTCGGCGACCGCCCGAACCTATCGAGACGGCAAAAAACTTTTCGTGCTGGATCGCGGTCGCCAATCGGTCTTTGAAGAAAAACTTCATCAGGCGAGCCAGGAGGGCAGCGCCGCGGCCGCAGATGGCCGCATTGCTGTGCCCATGCACGGCAAGATCATTGCCGTCACTGTTCAGGATGGCGACGAAGTGGAGCAGGGGGACATGCTGTTTTCCGTCGAAGCCATGAAAATGGAACATGCGGTGCTGGCCCCCCATGACGGCACGGTAGAGGGGCTGGCCATCGCCGCTGGCGAACAGGTGGAAAACGGGTTTCCGGCGCTCATCTTGATACAGAATAATGCATAAAAATAAGTGAGATTTTTTCAAACTGGGTGTGGATGATTTCGAAACCGGGCTGTTTATCGATCTATCAACAGCCTAAACCAGAAAAATGAGCCTTAATCTGATCAAATTATGTGTCGGTGCTGAAAGCCTTGAGGACCAGCGGGAATGGTCAAAAAGGCGGCTTCGGGAAATGGCTGCGGCGGGGTCGGAAGTCTGCCTGTTTCACACAACGCGCATGGTGCCCAAACGGACGCAAGAGCTGCTAGATGGTGGCTCTCTCTACTGGGTGATCAAGGGAAAAATACAGGTAAGACAAAGGCTTGTAGATATCCGCCCGTTTGTTGATACCGACGGAATCCGTCGCTGTAAATTGATGCTCGACAGTGATCTGGTGGCCACTCAATGGCAGCCAAAAAGGGCCTTTCAGGGATGGCGTTATCTGCTGGCTGAAGAGGCGCCTGCGGATCTGGACAGCGACGATATGTCGATGCCCGGCCACCTGAAAGCAGAGCTTGCCGAACTTGGCCTTCTGTAGCGCCGCAAAGTCATCACAAATCAGATCATAAATTAACGCTAATTGTCAGCTTTGCCGCACGACCAATCGCATAATTGGGCAATCTGTGTTTTGATGGTGCACGGGGCATGACAAATACGTTTGTGTGATTTGTATTGGGACGTTGAGTATGGGCACTTTAGGAGAGTATGCGGCATTCGACAGATCAAAACGGGGCGTAGGGGCCCATGTAATAGTCTGCGGCAATGAAAAGGGTGGTTCAGGGAAAACAACCACCTCGATGCATGTAATTGTTTTCCTGTTGAAAGCCGGATTCAAGGTCGCGTCAATCGACCTCGATACAAGGCAAAAATCTCTTACCCGCTATATCCAAAATCGGCGCAACTGGTCGCAGACCAATGATCTGAAGCTGGAACTGCCAAACCATTTCAGATTTGATCTGGCCCGGGTCGATTCTATCATCGAAGCGCAGAGCAAGGATTTTTCGTCCTTCGAACGGGCGATCAGTGAAGTGCAGCACACTCATGATTTTGTGGTCATCGATACGCCCGGATCTGACAACTATCTTGGCCGGCTGTCCCATTCCATGGCCGACACGCTGATTACGCCAATGAATGATTCATTCATCGATTTTGACGTTCTGGGCCGGGTTGATCCGAAATCCCTGGAGATTGCCGGTGTCAGCCACTATGCAGTGATGGTGCGCGAGGCCCGCCGCCAGCGGCGTCAGGTGGACAATGGATTGCTCGACTGGATTGTCGTGCGCAATCGCATGGCGACACTCAATTCACGCAATCAGCGCAATCTTCTCAGTTGCGTCAAGGAACTGTCGCTCAGGTTGGGCTTTCGCATCGCCGAAGGCATCAGCGAACGGGTGATTTTCCGTGAATATTTCCCCATGGGCCTGACCGCCCTGGACGATCTGGGCGACGTCAACATTGAGGGACGTTCCAGCGTTTCTCACCTGTCTGCCCGCCAGGAGATTCGCAAGCTCATACGTGCACTGCGGTTGCCGGTGGACGAAAAAGGCATCAAACGGGCCCAGGCGCGGGTCACATGGCTGGAAAACAGCAATGCGCCGGTCGATATGCCAGACATTTTTGCCGATTGATGGCTAAAAATTGTCGCATTGGCGGCTAATGCCGCCATTCTGTCTTGCTATCGCCCCCACATGCACCAAATATTGGATATGGCACGCGATATCAAAAAAACTGGCGACAGCAGCACCAAAGGCAAGGATCTCTCCTCGTCCGGCGATGTTGCCAATTTTCTTCAAAAGGCCAGCAAGCTTGGCAAGTCCTCGTCGGGCAATGGCGGGCTGATTTTTGCGTTGGACGCAACAATGAGCCGCCAACACACCTGGGACCAGGCGCAGCAAATCCAGGGGTCGATGTTTGATGCGGTTGGCAAAACCGGTGGCCTGGACGTGCAACTGGTCTATTTTCGCGGTTTCGGCGAATGCCGCGCCTCGCGCTGGGTGGCGGACACAACAAGCCTGCGCACCCTGATGACTGGCATCGAGTGCCGGGGCGGTCAGACTCAGATCGGTAAAATACTGAACCACGCCCGCAAGGAAGCCAGGAAGAAAAATCCCGTCAATCCGAATCGCTCGCGGGTGGATGCTCTGGTCTTTGTCGGCGACGCCATGGAAGAAAACATCGACTCCCTTTGCGATAAGGCGGGTCAGTTGGGACTGCTCGGGGTTCCCTGTTTCATGTTTCAGGATGGTCATGATCTAATAGCCGAACAGGCATTTCGAGAGATTTCGCGCCTTTCCAACGGGGCATTCATCCGTTTGGGTGCCGGTTCGGCAGCTCGTCTGGCAGAATTGTTACGCGCCGTGGCAAGTTTTGTCTCAGGCGGGCAGGCCGCGCTTGAAGCAAGCGGCAGCAGAGAAGCGCGCCTGCTTCTGGAGCAAATGAAATGAGCGGATTATTTATTCTGTTTCTTCTGGCGGTCATAGCGCTTGGCGTTTTTGTCAGCGTCAATCCGGCAACCCTGGCGGTTATTATCCGCCGCATTGTTCCGCTGGTGCTGATTGTCGGCGGTGGTGTGCTGATCTTCTTAAAACAAAGCGGTCCAGGGTCGATATTGTTGTTTGCCGGCATTGCCCTATGGCGGCGCATGCGCGGCGTCGGTCGGCTGGGATCGGGCAAGGCAACGCCCAATCAGCGATCAAGTGTTCGCTCGGCTGCTTTGGAAATGGAACTGGATCACGAAACCGGAGCGATGAATGGTCTGGTTCTGGTCGGTGTGCACGAGGGCAAGGAACTTGACCTGATGGAGCGTGACGACTTGTTTGAGCTGCGCGCGGAAATCGCTGACGACGGTGAAAGTCTCGCCCTGTTAGATGCGTATCTTGACCGCCGACTTGCCGGCTGGCGTGAAGACGCTCATGCGGACGCCGACACGGGGCAGAGAGCTGCGCCGAGCTCGGGACCCATGGGCAAAAAGGAGGCCTATGAGGTGCTGGGGCTTTCGGCTGGCGCCAGTGTCGAAGATATCCGCAAAGCCCATCGAAGGCTGATGAAGACGGCCCATCCCGACAGCGGCGGGTCGACTTTTCTTGCTGCCAAAATCAATGAGGCTAAGGATGTTCTTTTGAGTAGCCATTCCTGATTTCCTTTACGCGGTACAATTTGGACTTTTCAGGTGCCGCAGCTTGCGGCCTTCGGTTATTGGTTTGGTTCAGCCTGTTCAGCCACTCAGGGCGAGACAGGAGAAACGTTGTTTTTTCAATATTTTGCAGGCGCGTCTGGCAGAAGCCTTGGACGAAAATCCGGTGAAGCGGCCGCGGTAAAGCGTGGTGCCGTTTTTGACGATCATCTGTGTCATCGGCGATGCATCGGACAGCAGTCGACGGTTTTTCGAACGAGCCTTGTCGAGCATCTTCAAGGCTTTTTCGCGGTCGTCGGAAGCGGTGATCTGAATTTGCCACCCGGGACGGGCAGTGGCGGCGGAAGCGATTTTTACAATGCCTGCCGTTTGGGTTTGATCAATGGCGACCTTCGATTCCTTGTCAGCTGTCTGGCGCAATTGCGGGGTAGGCGTGTTCACCGCTGGCAGAGACTTCAATTTCTTGGCGATGGCACCTGCAGAGGCTCTGGCAGGCACGGCGCCAGCGACATTGATGTTTGACTTACGCGATGAGCGATAGCTGGCGACCAGGCGACGCGCCTTGCCCCGGGAGGCCTTTGGCAAATATTGGCGGACCAGTTTCGACATATAGGCATTACGGCTTTTGCCGCTGCGGCCGCCCATCACCACGGCGACGATACGGCGTCCACCATGAGAAGCGGATGTCACCAGATTATAGCCGGAAGCTCTTGTGTAACCGGTCTTGATGCCGTCAACGCCGCGCACCTTGCCCAACAGGCGGTTGTGGTTGGGGTAGCGGCGCTTGCCGAATTTGAATGAGCGGGTCTTGAAATATTTGTAGCGGCGCGGAAAGTGCTGGCGCAGCGCGAGGCCCAGCTTGGCCATGTCCGCTGCTGTGGTCGTCTGGCCGCGTGCGGTCAGGCCATTGGCATTTTTAAACGTCGTTCTTTTCATGCCCAATTGGCGCGCCTTCCGCGTCATGCGCTTGGCAAATTTGGCTTCCGATCCGGCAAGCTTGTCGCCAATCGCTGTGGCGACGTCATTGGCGGACTTGGTCACCAGCGAATAGATCGCCTGTTCAATGCTGATCGACTGACCAGGACGCAGGCCCAGTTTCGAAGGTTCACGGCGCCAACCCGCCTTGGTCATCACCATGCGGGAGTTCAACTTGATACGACCGCTCTTCAGATCTTCAAAGATCAGATAAAGGGTCATCATCTTGGTCAGCGACGCCGGATAGCGGCGGGCATTGCCATGGCGTGAAAACAGCACCTTGCCGGTTTTGGCATCAACCACATAAGCAGCAAAACGCGGATTGGCTTTAGCGTCAGCCGTGGTTCCGATCTGGAACGCGGACATGAGAGCCAATGACAGAAAAAATGATATAAAGGCCCGAACTGAGAGGGCACGAGTCGATCCGAAAACGGTACGCACGACAAATCCTTGACAAAGAGCCGACGAATACGCGCCGGGATACACAAACTCCTCGCCCCAATCCGCCGAAGGCAGATCAAGACTGGGCTTAACGCTACGTCGACGTGGTTTCTAAAGTTTTAATCAAATGCCGAAAGTTCGCCTCAATGATCACAATCTTGTTTGCCATTCCAATAAAAGCCGCAATCTGTCGTAGTTTCACCGATAGCGGAGGTGTCATCGCGTGTTACAATGTTTGAAGAATAATATTTGCGCCTTAGCTTGAGTTCGGCAAACATCAGGGCTTAAACTTTGGCTATGAATGCCTATATGACAAAAGCTGACGGGATGGCTCGCGATCCGGTGGCAGAATGAAGGGACCTGCGGGGCAACCAAATCAATGTTGGACAGATCAATTTTGATAGATAGTGTTTCGGCCAGAATGGGCCCGGGCGACGGCGACGGCGGCGACGACCGTGGTGGCGATGGCGGCAACGGCGGCGGCGGCGGCGGTTCAGACAATGACACCAATGTCATCGTGAAAACCAAGCCGAAGGTTAAGAAGCCCAGTCTTTATAGAGTTCTGCTGCTGAACGACGATTTCACGCCGATGGAATTTGTCGTCGAAGTGCTGGCTCGGTTTTTCCAGATGAATTTGGAATCGGCCACCCAGGTCATGCTTCACGTGCACCAGAACGGTGTTGGCGAATGTGGTGTCTATACATATGAGGTTGCGGAAACCAAGGTCACTCAGGTGATGGATCATGCCCGCAAGAATCAGCATCCACTGCAATGTGTGATGGAAAAGAAATGAAGCCGGGCCGAAAGGCCTAATAAATCCGTTTGAGTAGAATCGAAACAAGGACCAAATCATTTGCCAAGCTTTACAGACAGTCTTGAACGGGCGTTTCACAGAGCGCTGATGCTGGCTTCGGAAAGAAGTCAGGAATATGCTACTCTGGAACACCTGTTGCTCGCTTTGGTCGAAGACGATGATGCGTTGTCGGTTCTCAGAGCCTGCAATGTCAGCACCCAAAAGCTCAGCGACGATCTGCTCGACTATATCGATTCCGAGCTGGCCAATCTGATCAATGATGAAGTGCCGGAAGCCAAACCGACGGCCGGCTTCCAACGGGTCATCCAGCGCGCCGTTATTCATGTGCAGTCGTCCGGCCGTGAAGAAGTCACCGGTGCTAATGTTCTGGTGGCGATTTTTGCCGAGCGCGAAAGCCATGCGGCCTATTTCCTGCAGGAACAGGACATGACGCGCTACGACGCGGTCAATTATATATCACACGGCATCGCCAAGCGACCCGGTGCATCCGAACAGCGCCCTGTCGAGGGCGTGGATTCCGATCTGGGATCCGACGATTCTGCCGAAACAGGTGCCAAAAAGGGCGAAGCTCTGGCGGCCTATTGCGTTAATCTCAATCAGAAGGCCATGGATGGAAAGGTTGATCCGCTGATCGGCCGTGTTGAGGAAGTCAACCGAACCATTCAGGTTCTGTGCCGCCGTTCGAAAAACAATCCGCTTTATGTTGGTGACCCCGGCGTTGGCAAGACCGCCATTGCCGAAGGTCTGGCCAAGCGCATCATCGACAAGGACGTGCCTGAAGTTCTGCTCGACGCCACGATTTATTCCCTCGATATGGGCACTTTGCTTGCCGGCACCCGCTATCGCGGCGATTTCGAGGAGCGCCTGAAACAGGTGGTCAAGGAGATCGAAGAAACCCCCGGTGCCATCATGTTCATTGATGAAATCCACACCGTGATCGGAGCAGGGGCCACGTCAGGCGGCGCCATGGATGCGTCCAACCTGCTGAAACCAGCACTTGCCGGTGGCGCAATCCGTTGCATCGGCTCGACCACCTATAAAGAGTACCGCCAGTTCTTTGAAAAGGACCGGGCGCTGGTGCGCCGTTTTCAGAAGATTGATGTCAATGAGCCAAGCGTTGCCGACGCCATCGAAATCATGAAAGGCCTGAAGCCTTATTTTGAAGACTTCCACAAGGTCAAATACACCAATGATGCGATCATTTCCGCCGTCGAGCTGTCGTCGCGCTATATAAATGACCGCAAATTGCCCGATAAGGCGATTGACGTGGTTGATGAAACCGGCGCCAGCCTGATGCTGCAGCCGGCTGAAAAGCGCAAGAAAACCATTGGTGTTACCGATATTGAAGCGACGATTGCGACGATGGCGCGCATTCCGCCGAAATCGGTTTCCAAAAACGATGCAGAAGTTCTGAAGAATCTCTCCGAACAACTCAAGCGCATGGTTTATGGCCAGGACAAGGCCATTGAAGCCGTCTCGTCGGCCATTAAACTGGCGCGCGCGGGATTGCGTGAACCGGAAAAGCCTATTGGTTCCTATCTTTTCGCGGGCCCAACCGGGGTTGGTAAAACGGAAGTCGTCAAACAGCTGGCCGACACTTTGGGTGTTGAGCTGCTGCGCTTTGATATGTCGGAATATATGGAGCGGCATACCGTTTCCCGGCTGATCGGTGCACCTCCCGGCTATGTCGGCTTTGATCAGGGTGGCCTGTTGACCGATGGTGTCGACCAGCACCCGCACTGCGTCTTGCTGCTCGATGAGATCGAAAAAGCCCATCCCGACCTGTTCAACATCCTGTTGCAGGTGATGGATAATGGTGCGCTGACCGATCACAACGGCAAGAAGGTTGATTTCCGCAACGTGATCATTGTGATGACGACCAATGCAGGCGCTGCCGAAGCGTCCAAGGCGGCCATCGGCTTTGGGTCGTCAAAGCGTACCGGCGATGACATGGAAGCCATCAACCGGCTGTTTGCACCGGAATTCCGCAACCGGCTGGATGCGATCATCCAGTTTGAAGGTCTGGAGCCGAAAGTGGTTCATCAGGTTGTGCAGAAATTTGTCATGCAGCTGGAAGCGCAATTGTCAGAGCGCGGGGTCACATTCGATCTGACACCGGAAGCCGTCAAATGGATTGCCAAAAAAGGCTACGACGACCGCATGGGCGCCCGTCCACTCGGTCGGGTCATCCAGGAATATGTCAAAAAACCACTGGCCGATGAGGTTCTATTCGGCAAGTTGAAAAAAGGCGGCACCGTCAAGGTGAGCGTCGAAACCAGCGGCGTCGGCGAGAGCGGCGAAGGCGGCGAAAGCGAGACCGGTCTGAAACTGGAAGCCATTCCAGACAAGCCGGTGAAGCCGAAGAAAGAACAGGTGCCCAAGAAGAAGGCCACTGCCAAGAAGTCTCCAGCCAAAAAGGCAGCAGCCAAGGCGAAGGCCAAACCGAGACCGAAAAACCCACCGCGCAAAAGCGGTACGGCGGTTCCAAAAGTGCCGCTGAAAAGTTAGCCGCGGTATCTAGAGATCAGATCAGAATTACAAAAGGGCGGTTTTTACCGCCCTTTTTATTGAGTTTGGCCGGATATTTCGGCGAGTCATCATTCGTGAATTACTGCCACGCAATGACCGCAATTCTGCCATTGGCCCGCCCGGATTATTGAACAGGTTCGACCGGTAAGAACAAGCAGTAACAACAGTAAAAACCGGGAAATCACTCATGGACCACATTACACAATTGAAGAATATTCGAGCCGAGGCCATCACTCGGCTGCGCGATAGCGACGACTTCAAACTCGCTGGAAAACTGGGGCAGCTGATCGTCGAACTGGGCGATACGGTTGATGATGTTGCCGTGTTGAGCGCGCTGTCGACTCAAAAGCCGCTGGCAGAAGTCAATCCACTGCCCATCCAGGCCAAGGAACCGGCCCCGACGCCGAGCTTCGAATCTGCCTTCATGGCGCTGCGGGAGCAACGTGAGCCGGAAGCGAAAAACGAAGATATGATCGAAGAACTCAGAGCAGAGTTCGAAGATGGCGAAGCCGGATTTGGCATTTTGTCAACGGACAGAAGTGCAGGCTTTGCTGACGCTGACAGCGAGGCCGCGGATATCGATGATGTTTCAGAAATCGAAGAAATCGCGGAAATCGTCGCCTGCAGCAACAAAGAAAAAATTGCTGAAGTTGAAGTGGCTCTGAACGAAGAGGTTGATGAAGAGACCTCTGCAGTCACCGCCGCCAGCGGCGGCGCTGCCGCCGGTGACGAGGAGAAAGCAGACGCGGAAGAAGCTGCCGATAGCAACGGTCCGAGCAGCTTCAGTTCCTACTTCAAAACAGACCGGACGGAATCCCGTCTGACCAATGGCGCCGCGCACTAAGCCTGCAAAGGCTTAAGCCGGTCCACTGCGACGTCCCGAGCTTCCCAAACGGCTCGGGACGTTTTTGTTTGAAGGTCTAACTCGCCAGCAAGATCAGCAAGATGGCGCAGACGATCAGCACAATCGCCAGCAGCTCAATGCGGGTGACCTTTTCTTTGAAAAACAAAATGCTGGCACCGATTGTAAACAGCAGCTCCACCTGTCCCAGAGCCCGCACATAGGCGGCATTTTGCAGCGTGAACGCGGTGAACCAGCAAACCGAACAGGCCATGCCAAAAAAGCCGATCGGCACAGCGCGACGCCACTCGGTGATGACTTTTTTCAACTGGGCGCGGTCCCGGACGACAAACCAGGCGCCCATCATCAATGTCTGCATGATTAAGGCAACCGAAAGCGTATAGGAAGCGGCGACGACAAAATTGTCGTGGCCCAGGGTCAGTGCCGCACCTCGGAAAAACACAACGCTGGCGCCGAGCAATGCAGCACATAGAAGGCCCACCAGCGTTACCTTCTCCCCCATGCCGCGCAGCAGGCCGCCGATGGTCAGTTTCGTTTCCTGCAACGACAGCAACACGGTGCCGGCTGCGCCAATGGCGATGGCCAGGGCGGCAAGCGGGCTGACCGTATCGCCCAGCAAGATGGCACCCATAAATGCGATCAGCACGACTTCAAGTTTTGAAAATGTCGTGCCAACGGCAAAGCTGCGAAATGAAAACATCCACATCAGCACCACTGTGAACAATATTTGGGACAGTCCGCCCAACACGCAGTAGATCAGGAATGTGGGATTGGCCTGCGGCAGGTCGTAACCACCCGGTCCGGTCAACGACCAGGTATAGAGCAGGGCAAACGGCCAGGCGTAGAAGAACCGTACATAGGCCGCTCCGGTGGTCGACAGACGTCCCTTGATGTTCTTCTGCAGGGCCGAGCGCAGGTTCTGCAGGAAGGCCGCGGCAATTGTAATGGGAATCCAAAGGGCAAACATGCGCCTACCTGTTCCGATTTACAGCCAAGGTCAAGCTGGAGCCGCTGAGTTGCCAATTTGACGCTTGAATTCAGTGGCCTGCAGTTGCAAACAGGAGAGGGAACAAACAGGTAATTGCACCTTTATGTCGCAGCAGGATCAGTCAGGTTCTTCCTCGGTTTACGATTGGTCGTGGTTTGCCAAGGGGCTGGCGCAATTGTTCTCACTGCCGGCATTGATCCTTGTATCAGCCTTTATCGGCTTTGGTGGCCTGGCCCGGGAAGCGGGCATTACGCTGTGGCAATTGGTCTTCATGGTACCGACAATCTGGGCCCTGCCTTCCCATCTCATCCTGGTGGCAGGTATCGCTGCGGGTGTGCCGATGTTGGCGATTATTCCAGCCGTGGCACTGGCGGCCATTCGCATGATGCCAATGACCATGGCGCTGATCCCCGAAATCCGCATGCCGCAGTCGAAAACCTGGCATCTTCTGGCGGTGTCGAACATGATCGCCATTTCGGCCTGGATGCACACGCTGCAAAAGGCGCCTGAAATACCCAGGGCCGGGCGTTTGCCGTTTTTTGCCGGCTTTGCCGGTGTCCTGATGATGTCAACAACGCTGGCCGCTGGCCTGGTGCATCAACTGGCCGCCTCGTTTCCGGTCTATGTGATGGCGGCGCTGTATTTCCTCACGCCGATCTATTTTGCCACGTCCAGTTGGAATACATCGCGCGTGGCGGCGGAACGCCTGGCGCTTATTCTCGGCTTCTGCCTTGGGCCGTTGTTCTTCATGGTGGTGCCGCAGGCAAATATTCTGTTTGCCGGGCTGGTGGGCGGGTTCGCTGCTTTCGGATTTTACAAATTTGTCAGGCGTGGAGGGGCGTCCTGATGTATTTCGATTCCTTCGACAGTGCCTGGTGGCCTTTCCTTTTCATCCTGCTGGCTGGAGCATTGCCAACGGCGGTCTGGCGCTGGATTGGCGTATTGCTGGTGGGCAATCTTGATGATTCATCCCAATGGCTGGTGCTGGTCCGGTGCGTCGCCACAGCGTTGGTGGCGGCGGTCATTGCGCAATTGATTTTTGAGCCCAGCGGGGCACTGGCCACATTTCCCTTCTACCTGCGCATCAGCGCGGCCCTGTTTGGCTTCGCTGCCTTCCTGATGTTCGGCCGCCGCCTGTTCGTCGGCATAATATCCGCTGAAATCGCGCTGCTTGGCGGGTACGCACTGCTCTAGGCGGCGAGGGCGGCGAGGGCTGCTCTGATCTTTTCGGCATTGGCCTTCAACACATCGGGCGGGGCCATTTCGGAGGCTGGCGGTCCCATGCGTACGCCCTCAAACCGCGGAATGATGTGCACATGCAGGTGAAACACCACCTGGCCACCCGCGGATTCGTTGAACTGTTGAATTGTCACTCCATCGGCATCAAACGCCTTCAGCACAGCGCGAGCCATCTTCTGGGTGGTTCTGGCAACCGCGGCCAGCGCTTCGGGATCGGCGTCCAGCACATTGCGGGCAGGGGATTTTGGCAGGACCAGACAATGGCCATCGCCGCGCGGCATGATGTCCATGATGACGAATGTATCACCGTCTTCGTAGAGCTTTTCGCAGGGCAATTCACCACGCATGATCTTGGCGAAAATGTTTTGATCATCATACGCTGTCATTGGAATTATCCTTCTTAAACGGACCGTGCCGGGCAATCGCCTGATTTTCTCTTACCACCGCTTCGCGCTCATGTTCCAGATAATCTTCCACCGCACGGCGGAAATCCGGATGCGGGATATAGTGGGCAGAATAGGTGATCTGCGGCATGTAGCCCCGGGCCAGCTTGTGACTGCCCTGGGCGCCGGCCTCCACCCGCGCCAACCTGTTGGCAATGGCATAATCGATGGCCTGGTAATAGCAGATCTCAAAATGCAGAAAGGGATGGTCCTCAATACAGCCCCAATGGCGGCCAAACAGGGTGTGGGAGCCCACAAAATTGATCGCACCGGCGACGTAGCGACCTTCGCGTTTGGCCATGATCAGCACGATATCCTTGGCCATCGACTGGCCGATCAGCGAATAGAATTGGCGGGTCAGATAGGGCTGGCCCCATTTTCGCGACCCGGTGTCCATGTAGAATTGATAGAAAATATCCCAGATGTCTTCCGTCAACTGCGCCCCGGTCAGCCATTCTATGGTGATGCCATTGCCCTCCAGCGCCGCCCGGCGTTCCTTCTTGATGTTCTTGCGTTTGCGCGACGACAAAACGGCAAGGAAATCGTCGAATGTCTCATAACCGTCATTAAGCCAATGAAATTGCTGGTCATTGCGGCGCAAATAGCCGTGGTCACCGAGCAGTTTCCATTCATCTTCCAGCATGAACGTAATGTGTGCCGAGGAGACCTGCAGCTGATCGCAGGCCTGCTGCATGCCGCCGGTCAGCAACAAGCGCCGCTTTGCTGCGTCCTTACCATTGCCCACCAGCAAGCGTCTGCCACTGGCCGGTGTAAAGGGAACCGCCGCCTGCAATTTGGGATAATAAACCCCGCCTGCGCGTTCAAACGCGTCGGCCCAGCCGTGGTCGAAGACATATTCGCCCTGGGAGTGGTTTTTCATGTAGCAGGGAATGATGCCGGTGACTTCTCCGGCCTGTTCCATCACCAGATGTTGAGGCAGCCAGCCGGTACGTCGACAGGCGGAGCCGCTGTTCTCAACGGCTGAATAAAAGCTGTGAGTAAGAAACGGGTTGTAATCAAACTCGGCGGCGGCGGCGGCGGCGGCGGCGGCGGCGGCGGCGGCGACGGTGTCGGCAGTCGAGTCAGTTGCCGGATTGGCCAGCCGATCCCAATCCTGCGGGTCGACCTCATCGGCTGAACCGGCCAGTTTGATGGTTATGGAATTTGTCTCATCCATGCGGCGTGTTTCGCGGGTCGAATCCTTCAAATGTCATCTGATCGGCAAATTGATCGGTTCGTTCCCGGTCACTTTCATTCTTCACTGTCCAAGTGATGACCGGCAGGCCCAATTGCTTCATTTCACGGACAAATCTGCAGTCCACATCCTGAACCTTATAGGAGACGAATTGAAGATCGTAGTCCTGCATCGCGTCAATATGCCTCTGATAGGTTTCCTCTCCGTGCTGGGCCGTGAGCCCGCGGGGAATATCCGGCAAAAGCGCGGCAAATTGTTGGCATAACCAATGATCGAACGACATGACAGCAACCTCGCCGGCATAGTTTTCAAGTGCCACAGCGACCCCTTCAACAAAACCAGCGTCTTCGCCTTCGACCCCCTTCAGTTCCAATATCATCGGCACCTTGCCATCGACTTGGGCAAGATGCGTGGCCAGCGTGTCGATGACCTGATCCGATTGCTTCAGGTGTAATTGCGCAAGTTGGATAGGATTGTGATCGCGAACCCGTCCAACTTCGCCGGTCATGCGCTCCAGAACAGGGTCATGAAACACCACCGGCTCGCCGGTCGACGACACCTGCAAATCGCACTCGATGGCAAAGCCCGCGTCGGCGGCCGCAACAGACGCCGCAAGCGAGTTTTCAGGGCGTCCCGCTGACAGGTCGTGAAACCCGCGATGGGCAATCGGGCGCTGGGTAATCCAGCGCGGCGCTGGTTTGAGGCTGCTCATATTTGCTCGCCGCTTGTTACTCACCGTTCACCGCTCGCCGCTCGCCGTTCGACACGCGCCGCCCGCCGCTCGCCGCTCGACGCTCAGGCAATCTCGATGACTGCATCGACTTCGACAGCTACACCCAGGGGCAGGGACGACATGCCGACTGCGGCACGGGCGTGTTTGCCAGCGTCGCCAAGCACTTCAACGAGAAAATCCGATGCGCCATTGATGACGGCGGGATGATCCGTGAAATCCGGTGTGCTGTTTACAAATCCCTGAATTTTCATCACCTGCTTGATGCGGTCGAGATCACCCAGTGCTGCCCTGGCCTGCGCCAGAATATTGATGGCGCAGAGCCGGGCTGCTGCCTGGCCGGTGGCGACATCTGCATTGGCGCCCAGCTTTGCCACATATTCCAGTCCGTCCGGCCCCATGGTGACTTGACCGGAAATCGTCAGGATGTTGCCTGCAATCGTATAGGGGACGTAATTGGCAGCAGGTGCCGGTGCATCGGGAAGTTCCACACCCAGCTCCGCCAGGCGCTGTTCAACTTTTCCAGCCATAATTTGATCCGTATATGTGCGATATTGTTCACTATCTGGTAGCGTGTTTGCTGCGAAGGTGAAAGAGTGAAGCTGCTCAATTGCAGCGGGGCGAGGACAAAGAGTGGTGAAACTGAAGAATTTTGCAAGTGCGGGTAGTTTGACGGTGGCAATTGTCGGCAGCCTTGGTGCAGGTCCGGCCATATCCGGTGGCGTAGATGGGCTTTTGCCCCATCGGGCAGTTTATGACCTGTCGCTGATTAAATCCAGTGACCGGTCCGGCATTACCGGCATGAATGGCCGCATTGTCTATGAAATGACCGGTTCCAAATGTGATGGATTTTCAGTGCGCTTCCGGTTTCTCACCGAAGTTCAGACAGCCCGCAAAAGCTTTACCAATGACCAGCGCACGACCAGTTTTGAAGGCGGTGACGGGCGTTCCTTTTCTTTTGTCAATCAGTCCTACCTGAACGGCCAGCTGGAGCAGGAGTTACGCGGACAAGCACGGCGCGAGGCGGAAAAGATTTCCGTCAAGATCACCAAGCCGGCAGCTGCAAATGTCGAGCTGGGAGACGCAATATTCATGACCGAACATATCGGCGTCCTGGTCGATGCAGCACTGGCGCAGGAATCAATTGTTGTCGCCAAACTATTTGATGGGTCTGACAAGGGCGACGAACTTGTCGATACCACGGCGATCATTGGCAAGGAGCGCGCCGAGGTCACCCAGGTTGAAGGAGAACCCGACAAGGTCTCTCAGCTGTTCAAAAATCAATCCGCCTGGCCGATTTCGGTGAGCTATTTTTCTACCGCGGCAAGCGCCTCCCAGGGGGAAAAATTGCCGATCTACCAGGTGACCTTCCTGATGCATGAAAACGGCATCTCGCGAGACCTGAAAATGCTCTACCCCGACTATTCGCTGAAAGGCGATCTGAAGCAGATTGAATTTTTGGAAAAGTCCAGCTGCGAATAAAGCGTCGAGCGAAGAGCGACGAGCGACGAGCGACGAGCGGCGAGCGGCGAGTTGGTAGCGCGGCGGTCAGTTTGACTTGTCGCCAGGCTTGGCTGGCTTCCGGGTGCCGAAAGTCAGCCCCAGTTCCAGGGCATCGCCACCATATTTGCCCCGCACTTTGTCCATCGCCCGTTCGACAGCGGCCCGTTTGGTCGCACCCTCGTCAATCAGATCACCGGGATCGGCGGTTTCGTCGGATTGAAGATCACTGACACCGATGCCAAGCAGGCGAAACCTTGTACCGTCCATTTCCTTTTCCAACATGGTGCGACCGACGGAAAACATGCGGTCTGCCAATTGGGTCGGATCGGGCAGGGTGGTGTTGCGGGTGCGGCTTTTAAATTCAGTGGTTTTGAGTTTTAAAACAACAGTTTGACCGGCAATATGCTTGTCCTTGAGACGGTCGGCGACCCGTTCGGCCTGACGCCGCAATACCGGTAATAACTGTTCCGGTGTTGCCATATCGGTGTTGAATGTTGTCTCCGAACTGACGCTTTTGGCGGCATTGCGGGATTCAACCCGGCGAAAATCTTCACCCCGTGCCAGTCGTGACAAGTGTTGTCCCATGGAGCCATAGCGGCGGATCAGGTCGTTCTCATCGGCCTTCTGCAGATCCGCAATCATATGAATATTGTCGGCGTGCAACCGGCTCTGCATCGCCTTGCCGACCCCCCAGATCAGCGACACCGGTTGCTCGGCGAGAAAGTCATAGGCCTCTTCGCCGCCAATTACCGAAAACCCGCGAGGCTTTTCAAAATCCGACGCGACCTTGGCAAGAAATTTGTTGGGTGCAAGGCCGACGGATACTGAAATGCCAATCTCAGACTCAACTGACTGGGCGAATTTGGCCAATGTCAGCGCCGCCGGACTGCCGTGGAGTTTTTCCGTTCCCGACAGATCGAGAAATGCCTCATCAATCGACAACGGTTCCACGGCCGGAGTCAGGGCCCGCATCATTTCGCGCACCTGCTTGCCGACCTGCGAATAGACGCTCATCCGCGGTTTCACCACCACCGCATGGGGGCAGGCTTTCAGCGCCTTGAACATCGGCATGGCCGAGCGCACCCCATTGATCCGGGCGATGTAGCAACAGGTGGAAACCACGCCGCGGTTGCCGCCGCCGACGATGACGGGTTGATCTGCCAGTTCGGGATTGTCGCGTTTTTCAACCGATGCATAAAAGGCATCACAGTCGATATGGGCAAGGGTGAGATCAAAAAGTTCTTTGTGGCGCAATACGCGTGGCCCGCCGCAGGCCTCACAACGTCTTTGCACAGCCGTTTGCGGGGTCAGGCAGTCGCGACAGAATCCTAGCTGGCCATCCATGGAGTGACGCTATCATTTGTGCTCTGGAACAAACAAGCATCAGCATGGTTGGCCACTACTTTGCACGCTCGATTTGCAGGCGTGTGGCAAGATGGCGGTCAAACCGGGCTTCATCGATCGCAATGTTCTGGTTGGCATAGTATTTCTTTATCGCAGCGACCATTTTGGCGAGTTCTTCGGCGCTACCCTTTTTTGACTTGTCACGTGTCGGGTTGATGTCGCTCATGGAGCGATAGCGCATGGCCAGAGCCGGTACCGAATTATCGGCGATATTTGACCGCATCAGATCGCGGATGACCCGTTGCTCATGGGTTTTGAAACTGGGAGCAGAAAAAATCTGGCCGACGCTGAATTTGTTGACATAAACCGTCTTGCCGACATGTTTGCCACCGGCACCTTTTTCGGTGGTGATGGGGTCCTTCGAGTGCAGCACTCTGAAGCCCGCCGGGCGGGATTTGTCCAGTAACCGGCGCAGGATGGCCGGATCGTTTGGCCGCAGGGCTGAAGTGTCAATCGGATTGAGCTGGGTGGAAAAGAACTCGGATTGAAGCTTTGTTTGGGTCAGGGTCCGGGCAAATTGCTCATCGCCAATGCGCGGTGCGCTGAAACTGACCAGTTTGACGTTCTTCCATGGCCAGTTACGCAGGGCGGTTGGCATGCTGCCGCCTTGTCCATCCGGTCCGTAACGATTGCCCAGAAGAACCGAGGATACAAAGGCCTGCGCCAGGGCGCCACCGAGGCTGTGGCCAGTCACATAGAGGGAATCAGGGCTTTTGCCGCGCTTTATCTTTGCAGCCTGCTTCAGGCAGTGAAACAGGTTTGGGTGGATCGATTGCATACTGCGGACAAAACCGCGATGCACCTTGCCGATCGTACTGACGGAAGCCGCGCCCTGTCCCGACGAGAGGCGGTTGTAGCCCAGATCGGTGATCCAGTCGGGATTTCCCTTGGCGCGTCCATCGCTGAAGGCCTCCAGAACGGCGCGCGCTGCCGAACCGCTGCGGCTGCCGCGGAACGAAATGTGGAGGTCGTAGGCGCCACCTGGTTTCTCACGCACCAGAACAAAGCCCATCAGGCTTTGGGATGCCGGTTGATTGGCTTCCCCCTTGTCGCCGGTACCACCTTCAAAGGCCAATAGGATGTTTGAGGCTCCCGAAGCCGGGCCGCCCCTGTTGGCTTCAATTTGCTTGATTGCTGATGATCCGGCATCTGCCCCGGCCGGCCGATAACAGACAAAGGCGGATTTGATCTGGGCAGTGATTTTCTTCGGCGTCAGATATTCGGTGAATTTGCCATCGGCGTTGGTCAATGTGTTGTGCCAGGGATATATATTGCCATAGCTGTAAATGATGGGGTCGTGGCCGATGTTGTCGGGAAACCCGTTGAGGCTGCCAGGCCCGCGATAACCATTTAGACCCGCGGGGCGAGCGCGTTGTTCGAGGCCCGTTTGACCGGCCCAGGTATGGACCCTCATCATTGTCGCATCGCGCTGCGCTGACGTACCGCCATGTTCTTCGTAATAGGGATCGTAGGGCCAGGCGAGGCTCTGGCCGTACAGTTGGTAGGCCAGGATCGCCAGGTCGAGATTGTAGATCAGCGGATTGTAGGGAAAGGTTGATTGTGCAGCCCTGCCGGACTGGGGTGCTGTGCTGGGAGTGAGGTTCGATTCCACCTCATAGGGATTACTGGTGCAGCCAGTTGCCGCCAGCAATGCGGCCAGCCCCAAGCCTGCAATCGTAGATCGGAATGCCGTGCGGTTAGTCGGCCCGGCAGGAGAGGGCACGCATGATGGGACGCGTTTTTGAATCATCTGGTCTTCTGTTGTTCCTGTCGGGGTCGGTTGTTGTTATGCGAGGAACCAGAAGGTTTGGTCAGGCATCGACTGATGCGTCTTTCTCCCAAATGTAGGAGAATCAATTCCCACCACCCACGGAATTCTGGCCTTTGGTCCCCACTCAAATGCCAGATAAGTTCTGGGCTGACACGCTGATCCAAATAGCTGCCACCGACAAGCAAATAATATCGCCTCTGTGGATATCCGGGTGCGATCTCAATTTGCAACAAAGCAGCGGATTCAGTCGATCACCTGTTGGGATTTAACGTCAGTTCGATCTGCCGGCGGGCGTCGTGCCAGTCGCCTGACGAAAAGCCAACGCCATCAATCGCACCGGCCAGTTCGCGGAAGCGTGGATTGGCCATGAAGTGAAACAGATGGATGCCGTCGGTTCTGTCCCGGACCTGTTCGAGATTTTTCGGCGTGTCATCGATGAACCCAACCGGATGAGCGCAATGGGCCTGCAGCGTCTGGATAGCGGGAACCTTGGACCGCGAATTGGTCACCAGAGGAAAATCCAGGCCATGATCAGCCAGATGAGAGCGGCGTATGTCTCTGAATTCATGAGGCATATTGGTCAAAAACAGGATATCGACACTCGCCGCCAGGGCATTGAGATTTTCCACCACGCCATCGACAATGTGCTGGCGGCGGTCCTGTTCTTCAAACAATTGGGTCAAACCGGCCCAGACCTCTTCCTGGGAGGCTTCGCGCCCGGTTTTTGCGTCATAGACATTGCCTGTCAGACGGAACGAATGATCCTTGAGAACATATCCGCGTTCCTGCAACACCTGCACGAACGGGTCGACGAGGTGAAGTACAACTTCGTCGACATCACAGATCAACAGCGGTTTTGCATGGCTGTGGGCGCCGTCTGCCCCGCTATAGCCCAGGGTTATCAACTGATCCCAGGTTTCGTCATCTGCCTGAAACTGTGTCATTCAAACCCCGATTGGTCGGTGGGAGCCAGCGTATGGCGGGCTGCGACGATGGTTTCCGGCCGCAGGTTATCGGCTTCTGCCCAGGCCAGCAGATCTGGTTCATAGGCAAGATAAAAGTCCAGCACACCCACCAGGAAACCGGGCTCACTGGCCGCCTGACGAATGTCATTGGCCAGGATGCCCGTCAGCCCACAAAATCGCATCATCAGATCGTCATCCGCCGCCAGGCGGGTCAATCCGGCAATAGCTATAGATTCGGCATTTTCACGATTGGTACCAGTCATGTTCATCTGTCTTAAAGGAAGTCGGTGCTAATAATTAGTTGAGAATCGTATATTTGATCATCAAGTGCATTGCTATGGCAGGAATGGATTTGTCTTCATGAACAGGGATAGCGGGACCGCTGATGGCTAAACGGGTCATGATCGTCGAGGATAACGAGTTGAACATGAAACTGTTCAACGACCTCCTTGAAGCGCAAAACTATGAAACAATTCAGACCAGTAATGGCCTGGAAGCGCTTGATCTTGCCCGTGTTCACCGTCCCGATCTGATTTTGATGGATATCCAGCTGCCCGAGGTCTCCGGCCTCGAAGTGACCAAATGGCTGAAAGAAGACGACGATCTGGCCCGAATCCCGGTGATTGCAGTGACCGCCTTTGCCATGAAGGGTGACGAAGAGCGCATCCGCCAGGGCGGATGCGAGGCTTATATTTCCAAGCCGATATCGGTGATGAGATTTTTGGAGACTGTCAAATCCTATCTAGGCGACGGATAGACTGACGGTTGTGGCGGCATGTAGGCCCCACATAGTAGGAGTGGAGTAAGGACAGTGACGGCCCGAGTACTGGTAGTTGACGACATCCTGGCCAATGTGAAATTGCTTCAGGCCCGCCTGATGGCGGAGTATTTTGAGGTGCTTACTGCATCCAATGGTCCAGAGGCGCTGGAAAAGTGTCAGGCTGGCCAATGCGATATCGTGCTGCTGGACGTGATGATGCCGGGCATGGACGGCTATGAAGTCTGTCGTCGTCTGAAAAAGGATTCGCGCACCGCCCATTTGCCGGTGATCATGGTGACTGCACTGGATCAACCCTCGGACCGCCTTGAGGGGCTGGAAGCCGGGGCCGATGATTTTTTGACCAAGCCAATCAACGATATTGCCCTGACAACACGGGTGAAAAGCCTGGCGCGTCTGAAAATGGTCACAGATGAACTGCAATTGCGGGTCTCGACGGGACGGGAATTTGGTCTGGAAGAGGGCCTGACCGACCACATCGACCCGCAGGACGGCAGAGGCGGCAAGATGTTGATTGTCGATGACCGCGCCTTATCCTACGAAAAAATGGTGAGGGCGCTGGGCAGTGAACATGATGTGGTGGTGATCACCAATCCCCAGGAAGCTTTGTTCCGGGCAGCAGATGAAAATTTTGATCTGGTGGTGGTGTCGCTTGCGATAGAGAATTTTGATGCCCTGCGCCTGTGTTCGCAGATGCGCTCGATTGACCGTACCCGGATGATTCCCATGCTGCTGGTGACTCAGGAGGGCGATGAAGCCGCCCTGTTGCGGGGCATTGATCTGGGGGTCAACGACTATGTCTCCCGCCCGGTCGAACCCAGCGAGTTGAAGGCCCGTGTGCGAACCCAGGTGAAACGCAAGCGGCTGAATGACCGGTTGCGGACCAGTGTTCAGCAGACTATGGAAATGGCCATCAAGGATGCGCTTACCGGTTTGAATAATCGCCGATATTTTGATCGTCACATGCAAAATCTATTCAACAAGGCCAGCGTGTCGGGCAAGGCGTTGTCCCTGGTGGTGATCGATATTGACCACTTCAAACAGGTCAATGATACCTATGGCCATCAGGCCGGTGATGATGTGCTGAAGACATTTGCAGAGCGGTTGCTGAAAAACATCCGCGGCAAGGACCTGGCCTGCAGATTCGGTGGGGAAGAGTTTATCATCGCCATGCCTGAAACTGATCAGGAACTGGCCTTTGTTGTGGCCGATCGCATTCGCCGTGAAATATCTGCTCATCCCATTCTTGTTGCCAATGGAAGTATTCAGATTGCCATTACTGTCAGTGCCGGCGTGGCCACCTGCTTTGGCGATGGCGACTCCATTGACCAGATGCTGAAGCGGGCCGATGACGCACTGTATGAAGCCAAGCGCAATGGCCGCAACCAGGTGGTCGCAGAAGCGGCATAAAACTGCAGTATTGAACCAATAGGCGGTTAACCAATTAAGCCTGTTCGTTTAGGTTAAGGCTTTACTAACATTCATCTTTCCAGCCTTGGTGCCGTTGCGTTACCGAAAACTTTGATCCATTTTGTGAAGGGGAACGGGCAACCATTCCCTTTTAGGACTTCTCAGAATCACCCGGGCCCGCCGCATCACCTGGGTCTGAGGAGTTGGTCGGTCGACCGTGAATTTGCCTCCTCGTATTTTCCCGCGTCGGCCGACCGCCCTATCTTCCAAATTCTTTAAAAGCCAACAAAAAAGCCGCCCCGAATGAGGCGGCTTTTTGTATTCTGTAGAAGGGAAAAGTAAGTTTACTTGATCTTACCTTCTTTGAATTCCACGTGCTTCTTCGCGACGGGATCATATTTCTTCATTGTCAGTTTTTCCGTCATCGTACGGGAGTTCTTTTTGGTGACGTAATAGAACCCTGTATCGGCGGTCGAGTTCAGTTTCACCTTAATGGTGGTTGCCTTAGCCATGATGCGTTCCTTGAAATGCGTGTGAAAGGGCGGGGTCAGGTGACCACCGGCACTTTCGTTGGAGGTTTCCTAAGCAAAGCCCGGCAAAAGTCAAGCTAGATCAACTCGCGAAGGAAGTTTTTGCCCTTCAGATGGTAAAAAGGCATGTCGGTTGACGGTTCTAGCGACGGATCGACCTTCAGGCGGGTCTGCAAATCCTTCAACACGGTCAATGTGATCACGGGAAGTTCCAGTTGCAGGGCATCATCAATGGTGAGCCAGTGGAGCTCCTGCAGCTCGTCTGTGGGGCGTTGATCGAGTGTGTGGGCAATATGGTCCGCCTTGGTGACGAAAAACCATGCATCGAAGCGCCGGGTTCGTCCCGGCGGTGTAATGGCTCGGGCAACAAGGCGCAGACTGTCCAGCGTCGGCGTGACGCCAAGCTCGCTGAAAGCCTGCCAGTCGGGATGCCTGGCGCTGAAACCGCCACCTTTTTGGCCCAGCAACAGGCCTGCCTCCTCATACGTTTCGCGAATCGCCGCCAGACCCAGGGCTCGGGCGCGACGGCGGGTTGGCTTGGCGCGCAAGGAGCCGAAAATCTTGGTTTCTATGGTCGGATGCAGCTCGCTGGCCGCCGGAACGGATCCATCGAAGCGGTCGACCCGTCCGCCGGGAAAGACGAACAGGCCGGGCATGAATTTGTGGCCTTCATGGCGGCGTCCCATCAGGACTTTGGCGCCAGAGCCAGAACCGTCAAGGATGATCAGGGTCGAGGCGTCTTTGGGTGGCATGTTCGGGCTGCGCTTGGAGCCATCCAGCACGGCGGCTCTTTCGACCGCGTCACGGGACATGCCGGTTTTGATCGTCTCAGCCATTGGTGGAATTGCCGTCGAAACCAAACATGCGCAGCGCCCATTGCATGCCAACCACGCCACCCTTTACGGGCTGCATCATGGCCAGCGACAGAATGAAAGCCAGCGGAATCCAGATCATCAGATGGGTGTTCATCGACAGTTCGAAATTGGCCTCGACGATCAGCAGCAGGGTGACGACGATGTGGCCAACAATGGAAATGGTGATGTAGGGGGGGAAGTCCTGGGCTCGTTCGTGATGCAGTTCTTCACCACAATGGCTGCATGTGGGTGTCACTTTAAGCCACTTGTTGAAAAGTTTTCCTTCGCCGCAATTGGGGCAACGGCATTTCAACCCTTTGAAGATAGCATGCTTTACCGACCGTTCGTCTGTCTGGGGCGTGGTAATTTCAAGACTCATTTCTTTTTTCCTTTTGATCGGCGTCTGCCGAATTTATCAGACCCACCCAGGCGTCTGGGGCGACCAGATGGAGATCCGGAGCGGCTGCGTCGTGTCCGGGGAAGCCCTGGAACATCGCGACCGTCGGAAATCATGTCAAACCGCAAGGCACCCGCCATGGGTGCAGCTTCAACCAGTTTGACCTCGACCTCATCACCCATCTGGTAGATAAGTCCCGTGTCCTCGCCCATCAAGCGGTGCGACACTTCATCATAGGTATAATAATCATCGCCAATCTTGGAAATGGGAATGAAGCCATCGGCACCGGTTTCGTTGAGGGTTATGAACAATCCGGCGCGGGTGACACCATTAATGCGGCCATGGAACTGGGCGCCAATTTTTTCTGCCAGATGGGTGGAGATCAGCCTGTCGATTGTCTGCCGTTCAGCCAGCATGGCGCGGCGTTCGCTGTCTGAAATCTGCTCGGCAATGACGTCGAGATTTTCTTCCTCCGGCAAGGTGATACCCCCTTCGCCGAGCCCAAGCGAACCGACCAGCGCCCGATGAACGATCAGGTCGGCATAGCGGCGGATGGGCGACGTGAAATGCGCGTATTTCTTCAGGTTTAGGCCGAAATGCCCAATATTTACAGGAGAGTACTCTGCCTGAGACTGGGAGCGCAGCACCACTGAATTGACCAGTTCCGCGCTGTCCTTTTCGGCGACTTGTGCAAGAATGGCATTGAAGGTCGCTGGTTTGATCTGGCTGCCCTTGGCAAGCGGAATGGCCAAAGTGCGCAGAAACTGGCGCAGGCTTTCAAGCTTGGCGAGACTTGGTACATCATGAACACGGTAGATCAGCGGCTGGCGGCGCTTTTCAAGCGTTTCCGCCGCCGCCACATTGGCCTGGATCATGAACTCTTCGATCAGCTTGTGGGCGTCGAGGCGCGGTGGAACGATCACCCGGTCAACGGAGCCGTCCTCGTTCAGCAGGATCTTACGTTCCGGCATTTCCAGATCGAGAGGTTGGCGATAGGCGCGGCCCCGTTTGAGCACCTCATATGCTGACCACAGAGGCTTCAGGACAGGCTCCAGCCACGGTTCGGCACGTTCTGCATCCTTGGCACCGTCAATGGCGGCTTGCGCCTCCTGATAAGACAGGCGTGCATGGCTGCGCATCATGATGCGGTGGAAGGTGTGCCGAAGCTTGCGACCATCGGCGGCAAAGGTCATGCGCACCGCAAGCGCCGGGCGGTCGACATTTTCTTTCAGCGAACACAGATCATTGGAAATGCGTTCTGGCAGCATCGGCACCACCCGGTCGGGGAAATAGACCGAATTGCCGCGCAGCAGGGCTTCCTTGTCCAGAGCGCTGCGGGGGCGCACATACCAAGAGACGTCAGCGATTGCGACGCTGACGACCACGCCTCCCTCATTGGTGGGATTGTCATCGGCGATCGCATAGACGGCGTCATCGTGGTCTTTGGCGTCGGCCGGATCGATGGTGATCAGGGGAAGGTCGCGCCAGTCTTCGCGCTTCTTCATGTCGGCTTCGCCGGCCCTTTCCGCCTCTTGCAGAGCCTCATCGGGGAAGACGGTGGGGATGTTGTGCTGGTGCAGGGCGATCAGAGAAATGGCTTTCTCGGAATTCACATCGCCGATGATTTTTTCAACTTTTGCCTGGCGCAGCCCCTGTGTGTTCTTGCCGACAACCGATACTTCAACCAGATGGCCGGCCGTTGCATCCCCCAGATTCTTTTCATGAATCACCAACTCGTCCTGCTTGCGGTCGGTTGGTTCGATGCGACCGATAAAACCGTTTTCGGGCTCCGGATAGGGGCGATAGACGCCCATGACCGTGCCTTTGTTGCGATCCAGCACTTTCATCACACGGCCGCGGGGGGAGCCGCTGGCCGGGGTGGAAATGCGGGCCAGAATTCGGTCGCCGACACCGGCCGAAGGGGCTTTGGAACGGGGGTGATTGACAATCGACACGACCGGATAGGGGCCGTCGGTCTCCTCGTCCCACTGAACCGGGCGGGCCAGCAGGCCTCCTTCGCGGTCGCGGGCTGTGATGTCGAGAACCGTGACGGAGGGCAGAGTGCCTGGCTGGGCAAAACGCTTGCCCTGTTTTTTGATCAGGCCTTCATCCTGCAATTCACCCAAAATGGCTTTCAGGGTGATGCGTTGCTGGCCCTTGAGGCCAAAGGCACGGGCCACTTCGCGCTTGCCGGCACGGTCGGGATTTTCAGTGATGAACTGCAAAACCTCATCACGCGTCGGCATGGGCGCGCGTTTGCCCTTGTTGGGATTGGCCGATGAGCGGCGAGGCGACTTGGATTTTGCCACTGTTACGGCTTTCAATAGGTGAGCGGGGGAACTGGTTGAACCAGCTTCCCCGCTTTTGCGCCGTTTTCAGCAAAGGTGCAAGAGCCGCGAGGGCCTATTCGCCGCCTATTCGCTCTCTATTCGCTCTCTATTCTCCGGCGGCTTTTTTGGCCGGGGCTTTCTTCTTGGCCGGTGCCTTCTTCTTGGCAGGCGCTTTTTTCTTTGCGGCAGCTTTTTTGCGCGCTGGCTTCTTGCCGGATTTCTCGGCCTTGGCGGCTATCAATTGTACAGCCTGCTCCATCGTCACCGCCTGCGGATCAGTGTCGCGGGGCAGGGTGGCGTTGATCTTGCCATGGTTGGCGTAGGGACCGAAACGACCGTTTTTAATGGTCACTGGGCCACCAAGCTCGGGATGCTCGCCCAACTCTTTCAGGTTCGATGCGGTGCGGCCACGTCCGCCCTTGCTGGCGGAATCGGCAAGTGCCGCAACCGCGCGGTTGATGCCGACCGAGAATACTTCGTCGTCGGTTTCCAGAGCGCCGAATTTTCCGTCATGCTGAACCACCGGTCCATACCGGGCAAAGCGGGCGGTGATTTCCTTGCCGGTTTCCGGATGGTCCCCGACCACGCGCGGCAGTTCCAGCAGTTGCAGGGCTTTTTCAAAGTCTATCTGATCGGCATCCCAGCTTTTGGGAATGCTGGCATTTTTTGCTTCCTTACCTTCGCCACGCTGGACATAGGGTCCGAAGCGACCGACCAGGAATTTCACTTCTTCGCTGGTGTTGGGGTCGATGCCGAGAATCTTCGGCCCGTCATTGGCCAGGTTTTTCGATTGTTCCAGACCCTCAGCCCCCAACTGGCGGGTGAATTTGCAATCCGGATAGTTGGAACAGCCGATAAAGGCACCGAAGCGACCAACTTTCAGGCTGAGCTGGCCTTCACTACATGTCGGGCAAAGGCGTGGATCGGAACCATCCTCGTTTTCAGGGAAGGCGAGAGGGCCGAGCTCTTCGTTGAGCTTGTCCAGCACTTCGGTGATGCGCAGGTCCTTGGTTTCACCAATGGCCGATGAGAAGTCCATCCAGAAGTCGCGCAGCACATCTTTCCACTGCAGGTCGCCGGCTGAGATCCTGTCGAGCTGGTTTTCCAGCGAGGCAGTGAAGTCATATTCCACGTAGCGGTTGAAAAAGCTCTCCAGGAACGAGGTGACGAGACGGCCCTTGGCCTGGGGTGTCAGGCGGCGTTGTTCGATGGTGACATATTCGCGGTCGGCCAGCGTCTTCAGGGTAGATGCATAGGTGGAGGGGCGGCCAATGCCGAGCTCTTCCATCTTGCGAATGAGAGAAGCTTCCGAATAGCGCGCCGGCGGCTCGGTGAAGTGCTGGCTGGCATTGATGGCTTCGCGCGATATGGCTTCGCCCTGGGTCAGTGGGACCAGACGCTTGTCTTCTTCCTCGTCCTTTTTGCGGGAATCCTGGTAGACGGACAGAAATCCGTCGAATTTGATCACCGATCCATTGGCCCGCATATTGGCTTCCTGGCCATTGGCCGTGGCGAGAAGTTCAGCGCTGGTGCGCTCGATCTTTGCAGACGCCATCTGGCTGGCAATGGTGCGTTTCCAGATCAGGTCGTAGAGTTTGCGCTGGTCGTCATCCAGTTTGCCTGCCACATCCTTTGGCAGCCGGGCCAGGGATGTCGGGCGCACAGCCTCATGGGCTTCCTGGGCGTTCTTGGCTTTTGAAGAATAAAAACGTGCCTTTTCAGGCAGATAGAGTGCGCCAAATTCCTCGCCGATGACCTTGCGGGTCTGCTCGATGGCTTCCGGAGCGATCTGCACACCATCGGTACGCATATAGGTGATCAGGCCAACCGTTTCGCCACCCAAATCAATCCCTTCATAAAGTTTTTGGGCAACCTGCATGGTGCGGGATGCAGAGAATCCAAGTTTTGAGGAGGCATCCTGCTGCAACGTTGAGGTGGTGAAGGGGGCATAGGGATTGCGGGTAGTGGGCTTGGCTTCAACGCTTTGAACCTTGAAGTCGGCCTGCATCAGCATGCGCTTGATGGTCGAGGCCTGTTCCTCGTTGGTCACGCCGAGCCGTGCCAGTTTCTCTCCTTCAAATCCAGTCAGACGGGCGACGAAATCGGCCCCGCTGCTGTTCTTGAATTCGCCGGAAATATTCCAGTATTCCTGAGGCTTAAAGCGCTCGATCTCGTTTTCACGTTCACAAACAAGACGCAGAGCGACGGACTGTACGCGGCCGGCCGAGCGGGCCCCCGGCAGCTTGCGCCACAATACGGGCGACAGGTTGAAACCGACGAGATAGTCCAGCGCACGGCGTGCCAGATAGGCATGGACAAGCGGTTCGTCGATGGCGCGGGGATGTTCCATCGCTTCGAGAATCGACTTTTTGGTAATGGCGTTGAAAACCACCCGTTCGACCTTCTTGTCTTTGAGCGCTTTCTTATCACTCAACACCTGAAGTACGTGCCAGGATATGGCTTCGCCCTCGCGGTCGGGGTCGGTTGCCAGAATGATACTGTCGGAAGCTTTCGCCGCTTTGGTGATCTCTGTCAGGCGTGGCTTGGCCTTGCCATCAACGGTCCAGGACATGGCAAAATCTTCATCAGGAAGCACGGATCCGTCCTTCGGTGGAAGATCACGTACATGGCCATAGGAAGCCAGCACCTTGTAGTCCGAGCCAAGATATTTGTTGATAGTCTTGGCCTTGGCAGGCGATTCAACGATGACCAGTTTCATAGAAAATCAGCACTCAATTCGAAGGGTGTACGGCGGCAGGACATAAGGTGCTTGGCTGGCAAACGCAAATCCTGTTTCGCACATGACTACAAAAAACCGACTAATGATCTAACTTTTTAGCCACCTTAGGTTGTATGGCTTGTGATTTGCAATCAAATTAAAATGCTGTCATGCTGTGTCTCATACGGCTTGTTGGGAGAGATTCCCGAATTTTTTTCATGGGTTGGGCACTTGGTCATTAGGGAGACCATTACCGATGGAGAAATACATATGAATGAGGGGGCAGCTGAGAGGCGTGCCGCGACGGCCTCTTATATGGAAGACATGTTGGGCGAACTTGCCCAGCTTGGGCGACACATGAAATGCGACTTTCTGGTATTTCTTTTGGAGATGGCGCAGCTGGAAGCCGGAAACGTCAAGGATAATAATCCCACACCTGGGCGGCAACGCGATTCCCTTGATGCCGAAGATGCAATGACCGCCGAGGAACTGGCGGCTATTTTTGTCAGAAAAAATTCCAGCGAACATTAGACTTGCCTCAAATGCGCGAGACGCGGTTGCCTGCGTGGCGTTCAATAATGCCCGCCAGATCGAGTTCCAGAATAATCATCTGCACAAGATCGGCTGAAAGCCCGGTGTGCCTGATCAAGTCATCAATGGCGACAGGGGTATAGCCCATGGCGTTTAGAAGCTGCTGACGTTGCTGGTTGCTGGTTTCAATTATCATGTCGGACTGTCGCATTTCATCCAGGGAGTAATCACTTTGGGTTGGCATCGCGGCAATTGGGTCGATGGCTTTGACAATGTCGCCAGCCGACGTGATCAGCTGGGCTCCCTGTTTGATCAGGTCATTTGTGCCCTCGCTGCGCGGATCCAGCGGTGAGCCGGGGACCGCAAATACCAGCCGCCCCAGTTCGTTGGCCAGCCGGGCCGAAATCAGCGATCCGGAACGTCGCGCGGCTTCGACAACCACCAGCCCGAGAGCGAGACCGGCGACAATGCGATTGCGACGGGGAAAGTCCTGTGCCCGTGGCTGCCAGCCAAAAGGCATTTCTGAGATGATGGCACCACCCTGATCAACAATTCCATTTGCCAGTTCGACATGATCGTGGGGGTATATGTGGTCAACCCCACCGGCAAACACGGCGATGGTACCGCTCTTCAGGCTGGCCCGATGGGCGGCTGCGTCAATGCCACGGGCCAGGCCGGAAACGATGACATAGGCAGCATCCGCATTGGCTGACGCCGCGACAATATCTCGCACCAGGCGTTCGGTGAGTTTGATTCCCGCCAGCGAAGCGTTTCTGGAGCCAACAATGGCAATAGCGTGGCGTCGCAGGGCCGAACTGTCTCCTCGAACGGTCAACACAGGTGGCGGCATATCGGTGGCGCGCAGGGCGGCTGGATAATCGGGTTCTCCCAGACAGATCAGTTTTCCCCCAATGCCTTGAATTCTGTCCATCTCCGCCATGGCCCGCTGCTCTGAAGTGACGGTAATCGGCGGGCTGCCGCTGCGTGCGGTGAGTTCGGGCAATGCCTCCAGGGCATCGGATGCGGTACCGAATCGCTTGATCAGTTCGATGAAAGTGGCCGCCCCGATCTTTTCGCTTCGAATGAGACGCAGCCATGCCAGACGCTGCTGATCAGACAGCTCGATCCCAACCGAAGATGGGGGGAGGGGGCTCACCCCTTATTGCCGATTTTACCTTCGGAGCCGTTCAGCAAACGCTGGATATTGGCGTGGTGCTTGAACCAGGCAAGCACAGACATCAGCGCCACTATTCCGCAGGTAAAGTTCGATTGATCGCCCAATACCCACATGGCAAGCGGCACAGCAACGGTCGCTGCCAATGCCGCAAGTGATGAAAACCTGAAAATCGCCGCCATGGCCAGCCAGACCAGGGCGAAGGTGATGAATCCGGTCAATGTCAGGGCCATCAACACGCCGACATAAACGGCAATGCCCTTACCGCCCTTAAACTTAAGCCAGACCGGTGCCAGATGACCGACAAAAGCGCCAAGCCCGGCAATCACCGCAACTTCCGGCTCCTGTGCAAGAAACAGCCAGACGGCAACAGAGCCTTTCAAAGCATCCGCGAGCAGCGTCAGCGCAGCCAAGCCTTTGCGCCCGGTACGCAACACATTGGTCGCCCCGATATTGCCCGAACCGATGGACCGAATGTCGCCTGCACCGGCAAAGCGGGTGATCAGCAGACCGAAGGGAATTGATCCGAGCAAATAGCCGACCAGCAGGGGCAGAATGGTGGTCTCAATCATTGTCGCCTGTCATTGTCGCTTGTTGTCACCGCTTGTGAACTCCGTTGCCGGCCTCATCCGTCACGCGAAAACACTGTGCGACCTTCGACAATTGTTTTCAAGACACGCCCCTGGAATCGCGCACCCTCAAAGGCCGTGTTGCGAGATCGGGACCGCAGTTCCTCCTCTTTTAGGATCCACGGCATGTCCGGATCCATCAGGATCATGTCGGCCGGCGCGCCAATAGCCAATGTGCCGGATTTCAAGCCCAAACGTTTGGCCGGCGCCGTGGACAGGCAATGGAGAATGCGGATCAGCGGCACGTCGTCGGTGTGATAGAGCCGCAAGCTCGCCGCCAACAGGCTCTCCAGGCCAATGGCTCCGTCAGCGGCCTCGGCAAAGGGCAGGCGTTTGGTGTCAACATCATGGGGATCGTGGTTGGAGCAGATCATATCGATCTTGCCGCTGCGAACGCCGTCGATCATTGCCTGTCGGTCATCTTCGCTGCGCAAAGGCGGCGAGACGCGGAAAAAGGTGCGGTAGGAGCCGATATCATTGTCATTGAGCGCCAGATTGGCCACGGCGATTCCGGCACTGACATCGAGTTTGCTATCGCGCGCACGCGAAATCACATCCACCGAATCCGATGTGGAGATGGTTGAGGCATGATAGCGGCCACGGGTCATCGCGACGAGACGCATATCGCGTTCCAGGGGAATGATCTCAGCTTCCCGTGGAATGCCGGGCAAGCCCATTCTGGTTGCGTTGAGACCGGCATTCATGACGCCGCCGCCGAGTGATGCATCGCGCGTTGCTGCCATGATCAGGGCGCCAAAATCTCCGGCATAGGTGAGGGCCCGCCGCATCATCTGGGCACTGTCGACGGTTTTGCGGCCATCGGTAAAGGCCACGGCGCCAGCATCGTTGAGCAAGCCGATTTCGGTCATCTCCTGGCCGCGTTGCCCTTTGGATAGGGCCGCCGATGGCAGAATGCGCACACGAGACTTTTCCCGGGCAGTCTGGCGGACAAATTCAACCAGTGCCGCATTGTCGATCACCGGATCAGTATCCGGCATCATTACCATCGACGTGACACCTCCAGAGGCCGCGGCGCGACTGGCTGACTTGATGGTTTCACGGTGTTCCCCACCGGGTTCGCCGATAAACACCCGCGCATCGACCAGACCGGGGGCCAGAACCAGTCCTTTGCAGTCTATGATCTTGCAGGATTTTTTCAGATTGTCCCGAGGCAGCGATTTGCCGATGGCCTCGATTCTTCCCCTGGTTACCAACAGATCGCCGTGAATATCAAGGTTCTGATCTGGATCGATGATCCGGGCATTTGTAAACAGCCTCTGCCGTGGGGCTTTTGTTACGGTTGAACCCTTCATGAGCCGGCTCCCTCACCAACCGGCTTGTGCAAAGCCTCCATCACCGCCATCCGCACGGCAACGCCCATTTCCACCTGTTCGGCAATCACGCTCTGCACACCGTCTGCAATGTTGGAGGCGATCTCCACGCCGCGGTTCATCGGGCCAGGATGCATGACAATGGCATCAGGTTTGGCCAGCGCCACCCGTTCGGCACTGAGGCCGAAAAAGCGATAATATTCCCGGGACGACGGGATGAAATCTCCCGACATGCGCTCCGACTGAATGCGCAGCATCATCACCACGTCGCAGCCGGGAAGACCCTCTTCCATGGAGCGATAGGCGGTAACGCCAAGATCTTCGATGGGGCCCGGCAGCAGGGTTGAAGGGGCAATAACCCGCACCTGGGCACCCATGGCGTTGAGCAGGTGAATGTTGGAGCGCGCCACGCGTGAATGGGCAATGTCGCCGCAGATTGCCACCTTCAATCCGTTGATGCGCCCCTTGGTGCGGCGGATCGTCAGCGCATCGAGCAAGGCCTGGGTGGGGTGTTCATGGGCGCCGTCGCCGGCATTGATTACCGGGCAGCTCATTTTTTGCGACAGCAGTTCGACCGCCCCGGCCGCATTATGGCGCACCACCAGCAGGTCCGGCTGCATGGCATTCAGCGTCACCGCCGTGTCCAGCAAGGTTTCCCCTTTTTTTACCGAAGAGGTCTGCACCGCCATATTGATGACGTCCATGCCCAGGCGGTGGCCGGCAATCTCGAAAGATGACTGGGTCCGGGTGGAGTTTTCAAAAAACAGATTGATCAGTGTGCGTCCCGAAAGGGTGGGGCGCTTTTTTTCTACCTGACGGGAAATGGCGACCATTTCGTCTGCCCGGTCGAGAAGGGTGGTGATATCTGCGGTGGAAATCCCCTCAATCCCCAGCAAATGCCGGAGGTTGAACGGGGCAGGCCTGAACGCGGGCGCGTTGAGTTCCGCGCTGGCCGATGTGCTGCTTGATTGTGTCATTAAAGGTGTTGCTTAGGTCGGAATTGCGCTCACGGCAAGCGCCTTCCTTGCCTGTGCACGATATTTCTCCAACATCGGCAAATCGTTAAATAGATGGTAGAAAAACACAGCACTAACCGAGTCAGTGAATATCGATGAGCAACCAACCGCCGATCCATGCGGGACACAATGCCTTTTTGGGCGATGGCATATTGTTGAAGATGACAAACCAGATGCCCGATCCGGTCGTCAAAAGCTTTGCCGACCATGGCCGCTGGGTGGCCTCACGCGAGGCAATGGATCTGGCCCGGCTTGCCAATGAAGTGCCGCCGAAACTGAAAACCCTTGATGCAAGGGGAGATCGGGCGGATCTGGTGGAATATCATCCAGCCTATCATGCGTTGATGCGCAAGGGCGTCTCAATCGGGCTCACATCGTCCATCTGGAATGATGATCCCAACGAGCGGGGCATTCGCAATGAAGCCCGTGCAGTCCGCTTCATGCTGACATCGCAGTTGGAACAGGGCCATACCTGTCCGCTGACCATGACCCATGCCAGCATCGCCGCGTTGATGACCGAGCCGAATGTGCTGAAAGATTGGATGCCGCGCATCATGTCGAAGGAATATGATTCCTCGCAAAAGTCGCCCGGCACCAAAAAAGGTCTGACCATCGGCATGGGGATGACCGAACGGCAGGGCGGCTCCGATGTGCGGGCAAATACCACGCAGGCCGAACAGGCCGAAGATGGCAAATGGCGCATCAACGGCGAAAAATGGTTTTTCTCGGCCCCCATGTGCGACGCCTTTCTGGTGCTGGCTCAGGCTCCGGCGGGTCTGTCATGCTTCCTGATGCCGCGCCTGCTGCCGGATGGCAGCAGCAATGGTCTGCAGTTTCAGCGGTTGAAGGACAAAATTGGCAATCGCTCAAATGCGTCGTCCGAAGTCAAGTTCGTCGATTCCTATGCCACGCTGGTGGGCGGCGAGGGCAGAGGCGTCCGAACTATTCTGGAAATGGTGACTTTGACCCGTCTTGATTGCGCGGTTGGGTCGGCAGGACAAATGCGGGCCGCGCTGGCCGAGGCAGTGTTTCACTGCCGCCATCGTGAAGCATTTGGCAAGAAGCTGATCGATCACCCGCTGATGATCCGCGTATTGGCGGATCTGTCTCTGGAAGTGGCTGCAGCCCAGGCACTGACCGTACGGCTGGCCCGTAGTTTCGACCGCGCCGCCAGCGACGATGTGGAGGGCGGCTTTGCTCGATTAATGACCCCGGTGGTCAAATATTGGGTATGCAAAACGGCACCTGCCATGATCCTGGAGGCCCTGGAGTGCCTGGGTGGCAATGGCTATGTGGAAGATGGGGTAATGGCACGCCTTTACCGGGAATCTCCGCTGAATGGTATTTGGGAAGGGTCGGGCAATATCATGTGCCTGGACGTGTTGCGGGTGTTGCGCAAGGCGCCGAATATGGCAATGGCGGTGTTGGAGAGCCTGGCCAAGGACATGGGGGGCAATGCCCAGCAGACCATGGATGTGTTGCGCATTGCTGGCGACATTGCCCTGGAAGACGAAGGTTCTGCCCGCATTTTAACCGAACAACTGGCGTTGACCGCAGCGGCTGCGGAGATGCGCCGTGTTTTGCCGACCGAACTGGCCGACGCGTTTACCGAAAGCCGGTTGGGCCGTCCGTGGCGTAACACTTATGGCATGATGGATTCGCGCTATGATGCGCGGGCAATCGTTGATTATGTTTGCCCGTAAACGCCGCTGAAGCGTCTGTCCCAAGGGCAGAGCGCAGTCGTTAACCTTAACGATTGGTTTACATTGCGCCGGGGGGCAATGGGGGTCACTGTGTGGGTCACGTTGGCGGGCGCACAATTTTGGGTGATTGGATGCGAGTACTACTGTTTTTATGGTTTGTTCCTATTGTCCTGTTGGGGGCGTGGTATGGCCTGTCTGCAAATGACTGGCACATGGGCACCCGCATGTTCTCCCGCGAAATGCATGACCTGGTATTTGGTCTGTATGGCAAATTGCTCGGCATGGAACCTGAAGCCCTGCCACCGCTGGTCGCCAAGGCGGTCGTGGTCGACAGTCTCATCGTATTGGCCATCGCAGCGTTTCGTTGGCGTAAAAACTGGTGGCCGAAGGTCAGTGGCTATTTTCGCCCTGAACTTCCCGTAACCGGTCAAGGCAGCCCTGCAGAATAATCGCCGCGGCGATCTGATCGATATTCTTGGCCCGTTTTTTGCGGCTCATATCGGCTTCCAGCATTGCCTGATCTGCAGCATAGCTCGACAGGCGTTCATCCCAATACAAGACCGGTAAGTCGCAGAGCGGGCGCATATTGCGCACGAAGGCGCGTGTGGCCTGAGCCCTTGGTCCTTCACTGCCGTCCATGTTCAGTGGCATGCCCATAACCAGTCCCGCAACCTGTTCACTGCCAGCGTAATCCAGCATGGTCTGAACATCGATTGTAAACTTTTTGCGCCGGATGGTCTCCACCGGAGAGGCGATGGTCCAGCTTGAATTGGAAATTGCCATGCCGATGGTCTTGGTGCCCAGATCAAGGCCAAGTATGCGGCCATTTCTGCCGGACGGGCCTTGAAGCAGGGCCGCAAACTGTTCAACAGTAAGATCAGGTTCTTTTGCCATAGGCGGCATGTAACAAGATTCGGAGGCAATGACGATGAAATTAACGTGGTATGGGCATGCAGCGTTTCGCGTAGAGACAGATAATGCGCGAATTCTGATTGATCCCTTCTTTACGGGTAATCCGACATTTCCCGAAGACAAGCGGGCTGAAGCCGTCGATGGGGTGACCCATATCGCGCTGACCCATGGTCATGGTGATCATATAGGCGACACGTTGGCGATTGCAGAGCAGACCGGTGCGCAGGTGATCGGCAATTATGATCTGATACAATGGCTGCAGGCGCAGGGGCTTCAGAATTGCGACTTTGGCAACACCGGTGGCACCATTCATCCTGAAGGGTTCTCCGTCACCTGGACCCAGGCGTTTCATTCCTCCGGCAGCGTCGATGAATCCGGCACTTCCCACTATCTCGGCATGCCCAACGGACTGGTTTTCCACTTCGACAATGGGGAATCGCTCTATCACATGGGCGACACCGACATTTTTGGCGATATGGCGCTGATTGAAGAGCTGCACAGGCCCCAGGTTGGAATCGTGCCGATTGGTGACCGTTTCACCATGGGAGGCGCGGTGGCGGCGCTGGCCTGCAAGCGCTACTTTAACTTCAAGACCGTCATTCCCTGCCACTACGGCACATTTCCGCTGATCGATCCCACGGCCGACAAATTCGTCGAGGCTATGGACAATGATGAAGCCGTGCGTGTGGCGACCATCGGAGAAGCGATGTCGGTTTAGACCTTTCAGGTTCATCCGGGCTTGATACCGGCTGCGACAGGATAGAAGTGCTGCGGCATATTGGGGATTTACGCGTGATCAACTCGCGGTTAGAACGGGCGCAGAACTCACTCCCGGAAAAGACATCCAATGTCAGTCGATACAGTCACAGTCAAACGTGTAGCAAAGCTCTCGCGCATTGCCATCACAGACGAGCGTGCCGAAAGCATGCAGTCTGAGTTGAATACGATCCTCGGATTCGTCGAACAACTTCAGGAAGTCGATGTTGAAGGCGTCGAGCCGATGACATCCGTCGTCGATATGGTGATGCGCAAACGCGCCGATGAAATTAATGACGGCAATAAGGCCGAAGACGTCACCGCCAATGCACCGATGAGCGAAGATAATTTCTTCATGGTGCCCAAGGTGGTGGAATAAGCCCCCAACCGACCCGGCAGTGTGGCAATTCAGGCCCGGCTGCGGAAGTCGAATGGGAACAAATTTCTCGTCACATTGCTGCAGCATCCAGTCCCGCTCAGACCCCAACGTGGCTCTTACAATAAATAGCAAGAACAATGACCGATCTGACCAAACTTACCATCGCTGAATTGCGAGACGGCTACAAAGCCAAGGATTTTACCTCAGTTGAGGCCACACAGGCCTATATCGAAGCCATTGAGGCCCACAACAAGGCGTTCAATGCCTATGTGGTCACCACGCCGGAGATCGCCCTTGAACAGGCCGCTGCTGCGGACGCTAAACTAAGCGCTGGCAATGGCGGCATGCTGGAGGGCATCCCAGTCGGCATCAAGGATCTGTATTCGACCCGAGGTGTTCATACCCAGGCCTGTTCGCACATTCTCGACGGTTTTCAACCGCGCTATGAATCCACCGTTACTCAAAACATGTTTGACGATGGCGCCGTGATGTTGGGCAAGCTCAATATGGACGAATTCGCCATGGGGTCGTCCAACGAAACGTCTTATTACGGCCCGGTGACCAACCCATGGAAGCGGCAGGGCGAGCGCACCGATAATGGCACGGCGCTAGTGCCCGGTGGTTCCTCGGGTGGTTCTGCTGCCGCCGTGGCGGCGCAACTTTGTGCCGGTGCCACAGCGTCTGATACCGGCGGGTCAATCCGCCAACCTGCAGCCTTTACTGGAACTGTCGGCATCAAGCCCACCTATGGCCGTTGTTCGCGCTTCGGCATGGTGGCCTTTGCTTCGTCGCTGGATCAGGCCGGGCCGATTACCCGGGACGTGCGCGATGCGGCGATCATGTTGAACTCCATGGCGAGCAGCGATCCGCGCGACACCACCTGCGCTGATCTTCCGGTGCCAGACTACGAAGCGGCGATCGGCAAAAGCATCAAAGGGATGAAGATTGGTATTCCAAGCGAATACCGTCTCGAAGGCATGCCGGAGGAAATCGAAAAGCTCTGGGAACAGGGCAAGACGATGTTGCGCGATGCGGGAGCAGAGATTGTCGATATTTCCCTGCCACACACCAAATATGCTTTGCCCGCCTACTATATCGTGGCTCCCGCGGAAGCTTCGTCAAACCTGGCGCGCTATGATGGCGTCAAATATGGCCTGCGCGTTGATGGCAAGAATATCGAAGAAATGTATGAAAAAACCCGCGCCGCTGGCTTTGGTGAAGAGGTCAAGCGCCGTATTCTGATTGGCACCTATGTGCTGTCGGCCGGTTTCTACGATGCCTATTACACAAGAGCCCAGAAGGTGCGCACGCTGATCAAGCAGGACTTTGAGCAATGCTTTGCTGCTGGCGTTGACTGTATCCTGACCCCGGCGACACCGTCGGCTGCTTTCGCCATTGGCGATAAGGAAATGGCCGCCGATCCGGTCAAAATGTATCTCAATGACGTCTTCACCGTGACCGTCAACATGGCCGGACTTCCGGGTATTGCCGTTCCCGCGGGACTGGACAATCAGGGTCTGCCCCTGGGCCTGCAACTAATCGGACGTCCATTTGAAGAAGAAACCCTGTTCCAGGCCGGATCGGTCATTGAACAGGCAGCCGGAAACTTCCTTCCTGAAAAGTGGTGGTGAGGCGACAGCCGCCCATCCAGGCACTCAAATTCAGGCACTAAAAAGAGCTTATAAAAATGACCGGACTTGTTGATACCCGCACACCAAACCCGAAAAACTTCTTTCCCGGAGATGATCACGACTGGGAACTCGTCATCGGCCTGGAAGTCCATGCCCAGGTAACGTCAAACGCCAAACTGTTTTCCGGCGCTTCCACCGAATTCGGTAATGAGCAGAACGCCAACGTTTCACTGGTTGATGCCGCCATGCCGGGCATGTTGCCGGTGATCAACGCTGAATGCGTGCGCCAGGCGGTGAAAACGGGCCTTGGTCTGAACGCCAAGATCAACAACCGCTCGGTATTTGACCGCAAGAACTATTTCTACCCCGACCTGCCGCAGGGCTATCAGATTTCCCAGCTCTATCACCCCATCGTTGGTGAAGGGGTGATCACCATTCAGGTGGGTCCGGACAAGCAGGGGCAGTTTGAAAGCGTCGAGATCGGCGTTGAGCGCCTGCATCTGGAACAGGATGCCGGCAAGTCGATGCATGACCAGCATCCGACCATGAGCTTTGTTGACCTTAACCGGTCCGGCGTCGCGCTGATGGAGATCGTCTCCAAACCCGATATCCGGTCCATTGACGAGGCCAAGGCCTATGTCACAAAACTGCGGTCCATCCTGCGCTATCTGGGCACCTGTGACGGCAATATGGACCAGGGCTCCATGCGCGCCGACGTCAACGTATCCGTGCGGGAGCCGGGCGGCGATTTCGGCACCCGCTGTGAGATCAAAAACGTCAACTCCATCCGCTTCATGGGCCAGGCAATCGAATATGAAGCCCGCCGTCAGATCGACATTCTGGAAGAGGGCGGCTCAATCGATCAGGAAACCCGTCTGTTTGATCCGGTCAAAGGCGAAACCCGATCGATGCGCTCCAAGGAAGAGGCGCATGACTATCGCTATTTCCCTGATCCGGACCTCCTGCCGCTGGAATTCGACGACGCCTATGTAGATGAAATCCGCGCAGAACTGCCGGAATTGCCCGATGAAAAACGCACCCGCTTTATGGGCGAAGGCCTGTCGGAATATGACGCCTCGATTCTGGTTTCCGACAAGTCGATTGCCGATTTTTATGAAAAGGTTGCTGATGGTCGCGATGCCAAGGTCTCGGCCAACTGGGTGATCAACGATCTGCTAGGTGCCCTGAACAAGGCCGGCAAGAGCCTTGAAGAATCACCGGTTTCCGCCGAGCAACTGGGCAGCATTATTGATCTGATCAAGGACGGGACGATCAACGGCAAGATTGCCAAGGACGTCTTCGAAATCGTCCTGGAAAAGGGCGGAGATCCTGCCGAAATCGTTGAAAAAGAAGGCATGGCACAGGTCACTGATACCGGAGCTATTGAAGCTGCCGTAGACGAAATCATTGCCGCCAATCCCGACAAGGTTCAACAGGCCATTGAAAAGCCCAATATGATCGGTTGGTTTGTAGGCCAGGTAATGAAAGCCACCGGCGGCAAGGCCAATCCACAAGCAGTCAACGAGCTGTTGCGCAAAAAGATCAACGGCTAGCGGCGAGCGGCAGCGGCGGCGGCGGCGGCGGCGAGGGTGGCGGCGACCAACGTCATGAGCGAGGAAAACACATGCAATTGTCCAAGATTTCCACCGCTGAATCGGCAGAATTTCAACGCGACGGCGTTGTCGTCCTGCGCAATGTGCTGAGCCAGGATTGGCTTGACCGCCTTGCTGCGGCCATTGAAGCCAACATGGCCAGCCCTGGTCCGCATGGAAAAAACCATGCAGAAGAAGGCGGGGCCTATTTCGGCGATTACGTCAACTGGCAGCGGTTTCCGGATTTTCTCAATATTGCCAAGGATGGTCCGCTGGGCAAAGTTGCAGGTGAACTGATGGGTGGACAGCAGGCCCGCATGTTCCATGAACATGTGCTGGTCAAGGAACCGGGCAATTCATCGGCCACGCCATGGCACCAGGACATGCCATATTATTGCGTCGATTGTCCCCGCACAGTTAGCCTGTGGGTGCCGCTTGATCCGGTAGGCCAGGCGGAAAGCCTGAATTTCCTCAAAGGCTCTCATCAAAACAAAACCACCTATATGCCCCGCCGTTTCAAGACATTGGAGCCGCTGGAAGGCGACACGACAGCTTACGAGGCTTTCCCGCCGATTGATGAAAACAGCGACGACATCGTGTCGTTTGCTGTCAATCCGGGCGATGTGCTGGCTTTTGATTTCCATACTTTGCACGACGCACCGGCAAATCCGACGGATACACGTCGGCGTGCTGTCAGTTTCCGTTTCTTCGGGGAAGGGGCCCGCTATGTGGCGCGCCCGCACGATGTGTCACCACCGTTTCCGGATCTTGGGCTGAAACTCAATATGAACGATCCGCTGCCGGAAGACTGGTTTCCCACGGTGTGGAGCAGCCAGTCTTAAGCCAGATCTACTATTTTTCCCCGCCGCCGCCGTCGCCGCTGCCGCCGCTGGCTTCAAGGCGGGCCAGCAGGGAACTGGTGTCCCAGCGATTGCCGCCCATGCGTTGCACTTCGGCGTAGAACTGATCGACAAGCGCTGTTACGGGCAGGGTAACACCCTGGGCATTGGCTTCTTCCATGCAGATCGCCAGGTCCTTGCGCATCCAGTCAACGGCAAAGCCGTGCTCATATTCGCCGGCATTCATGGTGACATGACGGTTTTCCATCTGCCAGGAACCTGCGGCTCCCTTGGAAATGACATCCACGACCTTGGCGATGTCGAGACCGGCGGCCTTGCCCAGATGAATGGCTTCTGACAGGCCCTGGACCAGACCGGCAATACAGACCTGGTTCATCATTTTGGTCAACTGTCCGGCGCCAACGTCACCCATCAGGCCAACCATGCGAGCGTAGCATTCGATGACCGGTTTGGCCGTATTAAATGTGTCCTCATCACCGCCGACCATGACAGTCAGCACGCCGTTTTCAGCACCGGCCTGACCACCCGACACCGGCGCATCGAGAAAGCCAAACTCTTTTTCCTGCGCGACCGCATGGAGTTCGCGAGCGACATTGGCGGAGGCGGTTGTGTTGTCGACAAAGATCGCACCGGGCTTGATCGAGTGGAATGCGCCGTTTTCGCCTATAGTCACCGAACGCAGATCGTCATCATTGCCAACGCAGCAAAAGATGAAGTCGGCTTCCCGGGCGGCTTCCGCAGGCGTCGCGGCAAAAGCGCCATCATATTCCTTCGCCCATTTTTCAGCCTTGGCAGTGGTGCGGTTATAGACGGTGACATCGTGGCCGCCCTTGGTCTTGAGATAACCGGCCATGGGATAGCCCATGACACCCAGTCCGATAAAAGCCGCTTTTGCCATTTTGATGGATCCTTTGAGGTATTTTTGCTGCCTGTTTTAGTCGGCCTGCCGCGCGGGTCAACCGTGTTGGCCGGGTCCTCAGCCCTGTGGGCTATCAAAGAATCAAATCAGAAGAACTGACGGGCGTTTTGCAGGTCGAAAGTTTCTTCACCTTCGCTGAACCAGTCATGCAAGGGCGTGATGATCGCGGCTGACTGATCGGCTTCGCCGCGGTCACTCATCAATTTTCCAAGCGATGTCGCAGCGCGCAGTTCCCAGAATTTCGACACCTGCCGGTTGGCGATTTCCATCGCCGCTTTAAAATGCGCCTCCGCTGCATCCTTCTGGCTGGCATCCATGTCCAGCAACAGCTCTCCGCGCAGACGATTCAATTCCGGCAGCCAGATGTTCTCGCCGGATTTCGCCACTATTGCCAATGCTTCGTCCAGGCAGGCAAGCGCCGTGTTGTGATCGTCCTTGCGGCGGTATTGCTGTGACTGCAGTGCCAGCCACCAGGGGCGGGCGATTTCAGCGCCTGCACCTCGCCAGCCATCCATGCCGGTCTGGGTCAGGGCAATACCCTCGTCTATGTCGCCGTTTTCTGCCAGTGCCCAGCCCTTCATCACAAAGGCCTCGACCAATCGGGCCGGAATGCCGACCTCTTCGCACACGACAATGGTTTTATCGGCATATTCCAGCGTGCGCTCCACGTCTCCCGCCATGGAATAGAGCAGCGAAGCGTGAACCAGACCGCTGGCCAGGGACAGGGGATGGCCAAGTTCTTCGGCCAATCTGTTGGCCTCGCCATAGCGGCGGTCAGATTCGTCCGAGCGTCCGTCCAGCCAGACGGCCCAGGAGCCAAAATCCGCACACCACAGGCCGACATCCTGCCCATACAGAGCCACCAGATCGCCATGGGTTGCCTTGTCATAATTGGCCCAGCTGGCTTCTGAATATTCAATGCCGAGTTTCGCTTCGCCTTTGAAAATACTACTGGTTGCGGCAGCGGCAAGCGCAGCGGTCATTTCGTGGGGCAGGCCGGAATCTTTGGCCTGTTGAATGGCTTCAGCAGCAACCTGAGTGGCGCCGGCATGATCAACCGTCATCACATGATAAGCCCAGACCCCGAACATGGCCGGACTTTTATAAGGCGTATCGCCGACACGGCGGGCAATGGCCAGTGCGTTGCCATAGTTTTCGCCCAGTTCCGGCGCGCCATAGCCACGGGCAGTAAATTGCGCCACGCCAAGCATGGCACGCATCAACAATTCCTGTTCGTCGCGATCTGCCCCTTCGGGCAAGGCAGCGAGGCATTCCAGCCCGCGCGACAGGTCGTTGATAGCTTCCTCGTTGGCGGATTTGGAAATGGCAAGCAGTCCGGCGGCAAGCCAATGGGGCGCCGCTTCGGCGTTGAGACCCGCGGCAGTCAGATGCTGGGCTGCCAGTTCCGGCTGTAGCTCAATCTGGGCGGCGAAGTTTTCCTGCAGTGCCTTGGCAATCTTGGCGTGCAATTGCTGGCGGCGACTTTTCAGCAGGCTGCTATAGGCTGCGTCCTGAACCAGGGCGTGTTTGAACGTATAGGTGGCCTCTGGCGGAGTGCCGCGTGCGGTGATGAGTTCATTGAAGACAAGTTGGTCGAGTGATTGCTGAAGATCCGCATCGGTTTGCGGGGACACACAGGCCAGCAATTCGAATGTAAATTCGCGGCCGATACAGGCGCCGGTCTGCGCCACATCCTTCAGCGGGCTGAGACGGTCGAGCCGTGCCATCAACGAGTCCTGCAGCGAAGAAGGAATGGCGAAGGGGGGCAGTGGCCCGTCGAGCTCATAGGCGTCGTCTTTTTCAACCAGAAACCCAGCGTCCAACACGGTTCGGGTGAGCTCTTCGACAAACAGCGGAATACCGTCTGTTTTGGCAAGAATCTGGTCAACAATCTGCGCCGGCAATCGCTTGCCGCCGGTAACGCTGTCGATGATGGAAGCGCTGTGGCGCTTCGGCAGGCGGTTTAGATTGTAGTGGGTGAGGTGCCCGCTATTTGGCCAGGGTGACTGAAATTCCGGACGGTGGGTCGCCAATAAAAGGACCGGCAGATCCTCCACCCGCTGGATCAGCAAGGTGAGCAGTTCCAAGGATGTGGCGTCGCACCAATGGGCATCTTCGAACAGGAACAAGATCGGTGATTGTTTGGACTGCTGTGCCACGAGCTCAATAAAGGCGGCAATGGTTTGTTCGCGTTGCTTCAGCGGTTCCAATCCGATAGCGGGGTACCGGTCGAGCGGCAGCGACAGCATGGCGGCAAACAGCGCAGTGACTGATTGATCGCCATCAAAAGAGGGGGCGAGAAAGGCTTCCAGCTTGTCGAGCTTGGCCTCATCTTTATCGCTGCGAGCAAATTTCGCCGCCCGCTCCAGATGGCCGATCACCGGATAGAAAGTGGTGCTGGCGTAATAGGGCGAGCACTGGAAGTGCAGAATCCTGTGGGGTTGGTCGCGCAGACTGTTGATCAGGGCCGAACTGATCTGGCTTTTGCCAATGCCCGCCTCACCAGACAGGACAAAAACCTGGCCTTCACCGTCAACGCAGTGGCTCCATCGATCCATCAACAGGGAAAGCTCGGTATCCCGGCCAACCAGCGCCGTTGTACTGGCAGCGTGGCCATCGTGCAGTTCGCCGGCGGCCTCGTGTTCTCCCAACACCGCATAGGCGTCGACGGGGCGGGATATGCCTTTCAAATCCTGCAGGCCGATATGTTCGACTTCAAGCGACTTGCTGAGCAGTTGCCGGGTTGTGTCCGACACCACGACCTGTCCGGGCTCGGCAACGCCCTGCAACCGGGCGGCGAGGTTCGGCGTTTCGCCAATAACCGCATCTTCCTGAGCGGCGCCTTCGCCGACAAGATCGCCAACGACAACCAGACCTGTGGCAATGCCAATTCGGGCCTCCAGTTTTTCGCCGTTTGGTGCAGTGGCATGTTCCAGGGCGTCAATAATGCCCAAAGCGGCGCGTGCGGCCCGTTCGGGGTCATCCTCATGGGCCTGGGGCCAGCCGAAATAGCACAGCACGCCGTCACCCATATATTTGGCGACATTACCCTCGATTTTGGTGACTTCGGCAGCGACGCTTTCCTGGTACAACGTGATCGCTTCGCGCATGTCTTCAGGGTCAAGACGCCCGGCCAGATCGGTGGAGCCGACGAGATCGGCAAACATCACGGTGAGTTGGCGCCGCTCAGCTGACCCTGATGACGGCGGCGACGACTGCTGGGGCTGCGGCGGCGAGGTGGATGCATTTGAAACGGAACTGTCGCTTGCTTCTTCTGCCGTCGCCGCTGCCGCCGCACGCAGCATTGCTTTGCGATGGCCCATGGCGGCAACGCCGAGCTCTTTCAGATCGGCGTCGGTCAGATCTGGCAGATCTTCCAGCGTGATTACATTTTCTTCAAACGCATCAATATACTTGCCCATGTCTAGTGACGTGAGCCACCCGCTAACATTGCTCGCCATTGTTGAAATCCCGTCCCCTGTCAAAACCCCCGGCGAACTGAGGCTGCAAGCCCGTGACGCTCGATGACGCTATAGGGTTATTAGCAATTTGAATACCCGGACCGTGCGTTTATACAGTTTTGACAAGTTGCGGTGCCAAAAGGCTAAAATCCGTTGAAGGGTAGAAAGGACACCAAACTGCCTTCTTCCAGCGACGTGACTTCTTCGGGAATTTCGATCAGGCCGTCTGACTGCCGAAGCGATGAAATGAGACCGGAGCCGTCGCGGTCATATTTTTCCACCGACAAATTCCCCTGGTCATCGACCCGCAACTTGCCGCGCATGAATTCGCGGCGATCTGGTTTCTTTTTGGCGATGGAGAAGCCCGCCGGGATGCTGTAGCGCACCGGTGCTAGCCATTGGCTGCCCGCCAGTCTCAACAGGGCCGGTTGAGTGTACAGCAAAAAGCAAACCATCGCCGCCACCGGATTGCCCGGCAGGCCGAAAAACAGGCATTCAGACTCACGGTCCGTTCGGTTGAGTTGGCCGAAAACCATCGGTCGTCCGGGCTTGATGGCCAATTGCCACAGGTGGCGTTTGCCCAATTTATCCAGGGTGGAGACCATATGGTCTTCAGAACCTCGTGATGCACCGCCGGTGGTGATGATCACGTCATGATCGCGGGTAGCAGTGCGAAGTGCCTCTTCCGCCAGTTCCGCCTCGTCGCGAATAATGCCCAGCATGGAAATTTCAACGGGCAGGGCACTGCATAGTGCGGATATCAGCGGTTGATTGGCGTCGTAAACTTCTCCCGGCTGCAATGGCCTTGAATCTTCGCCGGGAATGCGCATCTCATCGCCGTTTGAGAAAAGTGCCACCTTTAACTTCCGATAGAGTTTCAGCTGGTGAACGCCCACCGAGGCGATGGCGGCGAGATCGGCGGCACTGAGACGTTTTCCAGCCTCAACCACGATGTCACCGGGCATCAGATCTTCGCCGCTCAAGCGACAATTTGCGCCACTTTTCAACCCTGCGGGCAATTCAACAAATCCATCTGCCTCGCGGCAATCTTCCTGCATGGCAACAGTCTGAGCACCGGGCGGCATGGGGGCGCCGGTGAATATGCGCACCGCACTGCCCTTGGCCAGGGCAGGGGGATTGAGATGCCCCGCCGCAATGCGCCCGGAAAGCGGCATCGGATCGCCGGTAAAGTCGGTTCTGTCAAAGGCATAGCCATCGACGGCAGCATTTGTATGCAACGGCACTTTATGGGGGGCGAGAATGTCCTGCGCCAGAACCCGGCCAAGCGCCCCATCGGTTGACGCGTCCTCACTTTCGACAATCGGCGACAGTCGTTCCTGCAGCAGCGCAAGCGCCTCATCATGGCGCAACCGGTCCTTGTCATGCAGAAAGCAATCATTGATCAGCGACGGGGCCGTCATGTTCTCACCCCGCAAATCTGGATGATGAAATCGGCGATGCCGGCAATGTCATCAAGATCGAATTTCGGCATTTCGCAACCTTCAAGAGGTCCGTTAGATGCGACGCCAACAATGCCAGAATGTGTTTGCCAGAGCGGTGTTTCCTTTACTGATTCCTGACGGATGGCTTCCAGTTTCCTGATCGGGCTGTTTTTGTAGCCCTCCACAATGATGAGATCGCAGGGGGCCATTTTGGCGACCATGGTCTGCAGGCTGGGTTCTTCGGAATCGGTGGCGTTTTCATGCATGATCGCCCAGCGTTTGGAGGACACGAGGGCCACTTCATGGGCGCCGGATTGCCGATGACGATGGGAATCGGTGCCGGGCTGGTCAATGGAAAAATTGTGATGGGCGTGTTTGATGGTGCTGACGGTGAGGCCGCGACCGGTCAGTTCCGCCACCAGGGCTGAGACCAGGGTGGTTTTGCCGGAATTCTTCCAGCCGACAATGCCAAAGACCCTATTCATCAGCCATTGCCTTTGCCATTTGCTCGGCCGCTTCCAGATCGTCCGGCGTGTTGATGTTGAAAAAAGGATCGCTGTCCGGCTTGTCAAAATTCACGCTGTGCAGCGTGTAGCGATTGGCGAATTCCAGAATCTTTCGCTTGTCTTCGACCACCAGGAACCGCTCCAGAACATCGGCCAGGTGGATCGGCCAAAGCCCGAAAACCGGATGAATGCGCCCGACGCTGTCGGCCATGGCAATGTCGTCGCCGTCGCCGTCGGTGCCTTCGATGGCGGCCTCTAATCTCGCAGTCAGATCAGCGGGCAGGAAAGGCGTGTCGGCAGCGGCGGATACCACATGGGTGACACCTTCAAGCGTCGATGCCCATCGCATGCCAGCCAGGATACCTGCCAGAGGACCGACAAAGCCATCAATCGTATCGGGCAGAACCGGCAGGCCGAGAAAGTCGAACCTTTCAGGCGCACCATTGGCATTGAGCGCCAGATGACTGACCTGCGGGCGCATGGCGTCGGCCACCCAGGTCACCGGCTGCTTGCCGGCAAGCTGCAACAGGCTCTTTTCATTGCCGCCCATGCGTCGCGACAGGCCGCCTGCCAGGATGACACCGGCGATACTCAAGAGGATTCTCCCTGATTGGCGGTTTTTGCGGGGGGACGCATTTCATCAAACTCGATCCGCTCCCGCCCGGCAAGAACGGTAAACCGCTTGCCGCGCGCTCGACCGATCAGTGTCAGGCCGGATTGGCGGGCCAGTTCGACCCCCCAGGCGGTGAAGCCGGATCGGGACACGAGGATGGGAATGCCCATCATCACCGTCTTGATGACCATCTCGCTGGTCAGCCGCCCCGTGGTGTAGAATATCTTGTCTGAGGGGTCGGATTTATTGACTGCCATCCAGCCGGCAATCTTGTCGACGGCGTTGTGACGACCAACATCTTCCATATATACCAATGGTTTGTCGCCCTGACACAGGACGCAGCCATGGATGGCACCGGCTTCAAGATACAGGCTGGGCGTGGTGTTGATCTGATGGGTCAAACGCCCCAGCCAGGAAGTCTTCAACACTGCATTGTCGGACAGTTTGATGTCGTCAAAGGCGTCGATCACATCGGCAAAGACCGTGCCCTGGGCGCATCCTGACGTGCGCACCTTCTTTTTCATCTTCTCTTCGAAACGTGTTTCGACCTCGGTGCGCACAATCACCACGCCCAGTTCGTCGTCATAGTCCACCCCGGTGATCGGATCGCCCGGCTTCAACATGTTCTGGTTGATCAGATAGCCGATGGCCAGCAGATCGGGGTGATCGCCGATGGTCATCATTGTGACAATTTCCTGGCTGTTGAGATAGAGCGTCAGCGGACGCTCTGTCACCACCCTCAGATCGACTCTTTCACCATGCTCGTTGATGCCGGTGACCGCAGCGGAAAGCCGTTGATCATCGGGGGACGGTGCAAGCAGGAGTTTGTCGGGGTCGCTCATGTGATCTTTCTAGGCCAACATTCCAGCCGGTTCAAACGCCATTTTTGCGGGCCCTGAGATACATTGCCAGGGCAATGGCCGCGCCGACAAAGGACGTTAAAAACATCAGGATGTACAGAGGCAGGGCCTGATTTTCGACGGTAATCAGCATGCCCGAAAGGGCAGCGAGACCGGCGCCGCCGCCGATCTGCAGAAACCCGCCCAGACCCGAGGCGGAACCGGCCAGGTCCGGACGAACACTGACCGCCCCGGCATTGGCATTTGGCAGCGTCATGCCATTGCCAACGCCCACCAATGCCATGGGGTAGAACAGATAATTGATATTGGGCTCAAAGGCGGTCATCAGGAACAGCGACAGCGAGACGCCGATACAGGCGACAATGCCGCCATAGATCATCATCGGCTCAATGCCGATGCGCTCCGAATAGCGGCCGGACAAAAAATTGCCGAAAATATAGCCGACGGCCACCAGGGCAAAATAAAGACCCAATACCGATGGTGAGACACCAATGACCTCAGCGCCAACGAATGGGGCTCCGCCGAGAAATGCGAAATAGGCGCCAGACGCCGCAGAGGAACACAGGAAATATCCCCAGACCATCGGCTCCCTCAACAGCGAGCCATAATCGGCAAGCCGTTTGGAGAAGGGGGCTTTGACCGGTGGAAACGTTTCGCCGAGATCGAAATAGATCAACACCAGCAGGCTGGCACCAATGAAAAACAGAATGACAAACGGGGCTCGCCAGCCATAAAGCTCACCGAAATAACCGCCAACACTGGGGCTGACCATGGGAATGATGGCCATGGCCATGGTGACGTAGCCAATCATGCTGGCAGCTTTTGAGCGCTCGTAGAGGTCTCGGATAATGGCACGGCTGAGCGCGACGGAGGCGGCAGACGACGCTTGCAGCACCCGGCCAAACAGCAGCATTTCTATGGACGTGGCCATGATGCAGATAGCGGTAGCAATGACGAAGACACTTGTTGCCGTGAGCAGGACCGGGCGACGCCCATAACGGTCGGCCAGCGGGCCGATGAACAATTGCGCGACAGCCGTTGCTGCCAGGAACAACGTCAGCACATATTGGGCGGTCGCCGGGGATGCACCCAGATCATCGCCAATGGCCGGCAGCATCGGCAGGAATATGTTCATCGCCGCAACCGATGAACCCGCCATGATCACCAATGTCGCCAGATGTGGCGGAGTCATTCGGGCTTTGGTCGGTCGGCTTTCGCTGGCGGGGTCAGACATGAATGGGCGTACCAAAGGGGCGGAAATGTTTTGATACGCCTGATGACCGATGAGTTCCAGTCAACATTCGGTTTTTTTGATCCGGCCTCGATCACCAGAACTGTTGATCCGGAATCTGTACCTGTAATGGATCAAATAAATTCGTTAAGCGTCCGACAGGCGGCGAGCTGCAGACTTGCGGCCAAAAATGCCATCGATCAGGGAATACATCGCCAAGCTGCGCTCAACCCGGGCGCGACGCAGACCTTGTTCAATCATCTCATTGGAAATAGGCGGAAAAACTGGCTTACTCTGTCTCATTTGATTTCTCCTTTGGCTGAAATTCCGAATGGCACCTGCCATGGGTTGTAAATTAGAGACGGGGCAGGCGATTGACAAACGCGTAATTTACGCGCTTCAGTTCAAAAAATTTGATCTGAGGTGTGATATGGCCTACCGATTGCCTTCGTTGAATTCGTTGCGCGCATTCGAAGCGGCGGCACGGTTGTTGAGCTTTCAAAAGGCTGCCGAGGAGCTTTTTGTCACGCCATCGGCGCTGAGTTATCAAATCCGCCAGTTGGAGGATCACGTTGCTCAACCTCTGTTTAACCGCCTCAATCGGAAGGTCACTCTGACCGAAGCCGGGCAGCGGCTCTATCCGGGCGTCCATGAAGGATTTGAAAGCTTGCAGATGGCGGTGCGCTCGCTGGCCAGAAATGCGAAGAGCAATGTTTTGGTGGTGTCCAGCGGCCCGGCTTTCGGTGCCAAATGGCTGGCGCCACGGGTCTATCGCTTTGTCGACGCATATCCCGACATTGAACTACGCATTGCAGCCAGCCTGAAACTGACCGATTTTAACATAGATGAGGTCGATGTTGCTCTGCGCTTCGGCGAGGGGGATTATCCCGGGTTGTTTGTTGAACCATTGTTTGACGAAATCGCATTGCCACTGGTCAGCCCGGCGCTGATCGAGCGGTTCGGTGGTCGCTTTGGTGCTGAAGAACTTGCCCAGGTGACATTGCTGCACGATGATTCAACAAGTTTCACCAGTCGCGTGGTGGACTGGAACAAATGGCTGGAACAGGAGGGTCTGGGCCATATTGACGGGTCAAAGGGACCTCGGTTCAACCATGCCGACCATGGGCTGGATGCCGCCATTGATGGTGCTGGCATCGTGCTGGGCCGGTTATCTCTGGCGATGCGTGACATCCGTTCCGGTCGTCTTGTTGCACCCTTTGATACCTATGTGAAAGCCACGGCCGGGTTTCACTTTGTGGTGCCCCCCGCCAGTATGAACCTGCCACATGTGGCCACCTTTTATCGATGGCTGAGGGCGGAGGCCGACGCGGAAACTCAGGAAGTTGCCGAGTTTTTGGCCACCAAGCGTTCCCGATAGAAGGTGAACAGGCCGCTGCCGACGATGATCACCGCACCGATCATTGAAATCACATCGGGCACATCTCCAAAGATAAAATAGCCAAGCAGCAGCGCCCAGATGAGGATGGAATAGCGAAACGGCGCGATAAAGCTGACTTCGCCCTCCCGCATCGCCAGGATTGAGCAGATATAGCCGACCATCAGGATCGCAGCCGCACCGCTCAAGACACCCATATGGAAGGAGTTCAGCTCTTGCCAGGGCTCAAACAGGCTGCCAACGGCACCCATGGCGGTGATGGCAATTGCGGTGACCAGGCTGACCAGCAGCGACGGCGTGGTGCGCGGCATTTTGCGTGTCACCAGATCCCGCAGGGTGATGAAAAGGGTGGAAATCAGGGCGTAAATGGCGAAGAAATTGAAACCGTCGGTGCCGGGTTTGACGATCATCAACACCCCGATGAAGCCCGCAGCAATTGCCGCATAGCGTCGCCAGCCAACCGTTTCGCCGAGAAACAAGGCCGCCGCCAGGGTGATCGTCAGCGGCAATATCTGCAAGACCGCCGTGACATTGGCGATGGGCATTTCAAACAGAGCGGAGAGAAAGAAATAGGTTCCCCCCATTTCGCCCACGGTGCGCAGCAGCACAGTAGGGTGACGCAGGGCGTTGAACACGCCGCCCTCAACCCTGAAGGCACCCATATAGACGCATAGCAGGGTCATCAGACAGATGGCGAAAATACCGCGCACCAATATTGCCTGAAACAGTGGCACTTGGCCGGCCACCAGCTTCATGAAGGCATCGTTGAAAACGAAACCAGCCATAGAGAACATCATAAAGATGGCACCCATGGCATTGGCGCTGAAATGTCGGGTCAGGGAAATGCTCATCGGCCACCGGTGGCCGACTTCCGCACAAAGGTCAAAAGAAAAAGCACGCAATGGCGGCCATTGCGTGCTTTTTTTCTGTCAGTCGGTCTGGATCAGTTGCGGACGATAACCCGCGAACCGACTTTCACCCGGTTATAAAGATCGGTGACGTCATCATTGGCCAGACGAATGCAGCCTGACGACATGGCCTTACCAATGGTCCAGGGCTGGTTGGTGCCGTGAATGCGGTAAATTGTCGAACCGATATACATGGCCCGAGCACCCATTGGATTGTTGGGACCACCTTCATAATAGGATTTCAGCTGTTGGCCGGTCTCACGCTTGACGCGGGCAATCATCACCTTCGGTGGTGTCCAGCTCGGCCATTCGGCCTTGCGGGTAACCCGGTGTTTGCCCTGCCATTGGAAACCGTCACGTCCAACGCCAATACCGTATTTCATCGCCTTGCCGCGCTCCATAACGTAATAGAGCCGACGTTCGGACGTGTCGACGATAATGGTTCCGGGAGCATAGCTTGAGTCAAATTTCACGCGGCGCTTGCGGATTGGTGATTTGTTCGACGCATAACGTCTGGTTGCCGGTTTGCGGCCTTTTTTCCAGGTGCGTGAAGCCATGTCATACCAGCGGTCTCCGCTGCTGGCATAGACTTCGGTCGGCAGTGTGAAAACAACCGCCAATGCGGCGGCAAAGCCGCACAATGCGGCCCTAATCGCGGTTTTTCTCATTCTCATCTTGGTCTCTCTCTCCCAACGTGTAGAATTTTTATCGCAGATGTCGCATCTATCTTCTGTGACCAAATACACATGTGACACGACTCGCCCCAGCATATTTATAACCGTGAAACGGAAATAAATGCACCGCCAAAAACATGATTTTGGCGGGTTTTGATGACGATTGTGTCATCTGCGACACGCCAGATCACAAGAATTTTACCAAAGCCGGGTTGGTCGACCGCCGCTCTGGTGCGCTTCAGCCGAGATTGAGCTCTTGGAAAAAGTCATTTCCCTTGTCGTCAATGACGATGAAGGCGGGGAAGTTTTCGACTTCGATCCTCCAGACGGCCTCCATGCCAAGTTCGGGATATTCAACGATCTCCACCTTCTTGATGCAGTCTTGAGCCAGCCGCGCTGCAGGGCCGCCGATGGAGCCAAGATAAAAGCCGCCGTGTTGTTTGCAGGCGTCGCGCACCTGTCGCGAGCGATTGCCCTTGGCCAACATGACCATCGAGCCGCCGAAAGACTGGAACTGATCGACAAATGAATCCATCCGCCCGGCGGTTGTCGGGCCGAATGAGCCCGATGCCATGCCGTCGGGGGTTTTGGCCGGGCCGGCATAATAGACCGGATGGTTCTTCATGTAGTCGGGCATGTCTTCACCGGCCTCCAGCCGGGCCCGGATCTTGGCGTGGGCCAGATCGCGAGCGACGATGATCGTGCCATTGAGCGACAGGCGGGTTTTGACCGGATGTTTGCTCAATTCTGCCAGGATATCATCCATTGGTTGCTGCAGATCAATCTGTACCACATGGCTGGAAAACTCAGACTCGTCCACATCAGGAATATATTTGGCCGGATCGGTTTCCAGCGCTTCAAGAAAGACACCCTCACTGGTGATCTTGCCGATCGCCTGACGGTCTGCAGAACAGGATACGCCGAGGCCGATTGGCAGCGAGGCGCCATGGCGGGGCAGGCGGATGACGCGCACATCATGGCAGAAATATTTGCCACCAAACTGGGCGCCAACCCCCATATTCTGGGTCAGTTTATGGATTTCTTGTTCCATCTCCACATCGCGGAAGGCCTGGCCGGATTCTGAACCTTGCCGGGGCAGGGAATCGAGATAGCGGGTGGATGCCAGCTTGACCGTTTTGAGATTTTGTTCAGCCGATGTGCCGCCGATTACGATGGCCAGGTGGTAAGGCGGGCAGGCGGCGGTTCCCAGGGTGAGGATTTTTTCCTGCAGGAAGTCGATCATCCGGTCATGGGTGAGCAGCGAAGGCGTGCCCTGATAAAAGAATGTCTTGTTGGCGGAACCTCCACCCTTGGCAATGAACTGGAATTTATAGGCGTCATCGCCTTCGGAATAGATGTCGATCTGTGCCGGCAGGTTATCCTTGGTGTTTTGTTCTTCAAACATCGTCAGCGGCGCCAGTTGCGAATAGCGCAGGTTCTTCTTGAAATAGGCGTCCATCACCCCCTGGCTGAGGGCATCCTCGTCACGACCTGTGGTCAGTACCGAGCGTCCTCGTTTGCCCATAATGATCGCGGTTCCCGTGTCCTGACACATGGGCAGAACACCACCGGCAGCAATATTGGCGTTTTTCAGCAGGTCGAAGGCCACAAATCGGTCGTTTGGTGTGGCTTCCGGATCTTCCAGAATGGACGCCAATTGCGCCAGATGACCGGGGCGCAGCAAGTGGTTGATATCGGCGAATGCTTCTTCAGCCAGCAATCGGATGGCTTCCGGTTCAATCTTCAGAAATGACTTTCCATCGACCTCAATCGTGCTCACATGTTTGTCGGTAAGTTTGCGATAGGGCGTCGTATCCTCTCCCAGAGGAAACAGATCGACATGGTTTGAAATCGGTGGCGTGGCGTTGGTCATGGGCTGAGTTCCGGAAAAAGCGGGTACCTTTCCATATCGTCTGCACCCAACTCTGTTCAAGGCACAACCGTCACAGAATGCATTTTCTTCCATCTAAGCCTGAAAAGGGGCTTGGCGAATGATGGATAAGGTTTGACTTGCTCAGCTTCCAGGCATTTAGTGGTTTTTCAATTAGACGGGAATTGGGCGTCGCAAATGGTGTCATTTGATCAGCAACTTATCAGGCAGCGGGAAACGGATCATCAGTTTCCCGCACGCAGCGCTGTTGCCTATTTTCTTTTCATGGTGATGCCATCCGATGGCCACCAGCATCCCCACGAACACCAGCGTCTGGCGCGTATCCTCAGTGATGATTTCGACCTCGGTCAGCAGCAGGTCGAAGATCTTATCGAGCATGCCAGTGGCCATGCCTTCAACGATGAAGTCATGCAGCAACTGGCAGGAATACTGCTTGTCGAACTCGAGCATGAAGAGTTGATCGATCTGATTTCCCACATGTGGGAAATGGTATTTGCGGATGGACGCATGCATGAAACCGAAGTGGTTTTCGTCGAGCGCGTCGCGCAAATGCTGAACTTCCCGCAGGAGGAAGTGACCAAGGCGATGACCTTGTAGGTCTAAATCTGAAAGGCTCTAGGCGCCCCAGTGGGCGGCGGCGGTCAGGTCTTTTACCGCAGCGCCAAGCTCATTAAAATGCGAAATGACGCGGTCAGGGTCCAGTTCGGTCACAGGGACATCGGTATAGCCGAAATCGACCGCAATAACCGGGATGCCAGCGGCTTTGGCGGCGGCGATGTCATTGATGCTGTCTCCAACCATAATGCAGTTGCCGGCATCGAAGCCTGCCAGCCGGGCGGTTTCCACCAGGTGACCGGGGTCAGGTTTTTTAATGTCAAACGTATCGCCACCGGTGATTACCGGAAACCGGTGCGCTTCCCCCAGTTCCACCAGCAGCTTGCGGGCGAGCTTTTCGTATTTGTTTGTACAGACAGCCAACTGCCAGCCCTCCGCGCTCAAACCGTCCAACGCCGCTAAAGTGCCGGGGAAGAATATTGTCTGATCGGCAACATTTTGTTCGTAGTGGCGCAGGAACAGTTTAAAAACCCGCCTATGCGTTTCGCCACCGGTTTCCAACGGGTGATCGTTGAAGGCGAAGGCCCGTTCAATCATTTTCAATGCTCCCTGGCCCACGACGTGTCCGACATCCTGCATGGATATTGGCGGAACCCCTTCGGACTCGGTGGCCCGGTTGAGGGCAGGGATAAGATCGCGATTGCTGTCAACCAACGTCCCGTCCAGGTCGAACAACATCAGTCGGGGGGCGTGCGGCATGGGAGAATCGTTTCAATGGGGATTTTTTGAAAAAATAACATGATAATGGGATGGCATGCATCCCTGAGCCGTGTTACCGGCGGCCTCATGAGTAAAAATATCAAGCAAATCGCCGGAATTGCGGCCCTCGACTTCGTTCATGACGGAATGAAGCTGGGCATTGGCACCGGGTCGACGGCGGAAGCCTTTATTGAAGTGCTGGCTGAAAAGGTCGCTGGAGGCCTTTCAATCATCGGCGTGCCGACTTCCGAACGCACGCGCATTCTGTGTGAAAAACTCTCCATTCCACTGACGACGTTGGATGAAACGCCGCATCTGGATCTGACAATAGACGGGGCCGACGAAATTAATCCGGCGCTGGCGCTGATCAAAGGTGGTGGCGGGGCCTTGCTGCGCGAGAAGATCGTGGCCGCCGCTTCCGATGATATGCTGGTCATCGCTGATGAAAGCAAATTGGTGGATCCACTGGGAGCCTACCCGCTGCCCATTGAGGTGAACCCCTTCGGACTTGCCGCGACCCGACAGATGATTGACAAATGTGCCGCTTCGCTGGATTTGACTGGCGCTCTGGATCTGCGCCTTGCCGCCGACAGCGAGCCATTTGTGACCGATGGCGGTCACTACATTATCGATGCATCTTTTGGCCGCATTGTCGATCCAGAAACCCTGGCAGTGGCGCTCAATGCGATACCCGGTGTTGTCGAACATGGACTGTTTACCGGATTGGCCAGCCGCGCCATAATATCAAATGAAAATGGCGCCCGCATTGTAGAAGCCGCCACATGACCTTAATTAAAGTTGATTGATCCAGGCGATCGCTCAACGCAAGACCTAACTTGAAATCTGGAGCCCGAGCCCAAATGTTTGCCAAAACCACCTGTTTCGCCATGACCCTGGCCCTGTCGATTGTTGCCTCTGCCAGTTTTGCCCAAGAATATAGTCAGTCCCATCTGGCGAAGGCGCGTGAGGCAATCGCTGCTACAAAGGCAACCGATTCCTTCGATGCCATTTTGTTTGAAGCGGCTGCACAGTTGAAAAATCGATTGAGCCGCGACAATCCCGATCAGGCCGACCGGATATCAGAAGTTGTCGACGCTGAAGCTATTGCGCTGGCACCCCGTCGCGGCGACCTTGAGCTTGAAGCCGCGCGATTGTTTGCCTCTGCATTCACCGAAGCTGAAATGGGCGAAATCGCCACTTTCTTTGCCACTCCGGCGGGCACAAAATACTTGCAAAGTACTCCCGTATTAGCCCGCGAACTGGGTAAGGCGGCCCGCATTTGGGCCAATGGTATCAACCGCGATCTGACCAATAATGCCCAGGTAAAGTTGGCCACAAGCGGCAATTGATAGCTGTGGTCTGGTGGGGGTAGTTTGGACTCGTCTGCATCAGCCGGGTTTGATGCCGGGGCGATGAAGTAGCAGGGAAATTCCATGGCATATGATTATGATCTGTTCGTCATTGGTGGCGGATCCGGCGGCGTTCGCGCCGCCAACAGGACCGCTGCCCTTGGTCACAGGGTGGGCGTCGCAGAAGAGAGCCGCTATGGCGGCACCTGCGTGGTGCGTGGCTGTGTGCCGAAAAAACTCTACGTCTATGCCTCGACCTTTCATGAACACTTTGAAGACGCCGCCGGATTTGGCTGGAACGTTGGGGAGGTCAGCTTTGACTGGAACAAGCTGGTCACCAACAAGGAAGCCGAAATTACCCGGCTGGAAGGTCTCTACAAAAAGGGGCTGAACGGCAACAAGGTAGACGTGTTCGATTCCCGTGCCGAACTTCGCGGCCCGCATGAGATTTGGCTGAAGTCGGAAGATCGGGTGGTCAGTGCTGCGCGCATCCTGATTGCTGTTGGCGGGACTCCAAACCGCCACACGTCGTTGCCCGGCCACGAACTCGGCATCATTTCCGACCATGCCTTCGATCTGGAAAAACTGCCAAACAGCATATTGATCTCGGGGGCCGGCTATATCGCTGTTGAATTTGCCGGTATTTTCAACGGTCTGGGTGTGGACACAACCATCATTTACCGGGGGCCGGAGATTCTGCGCGGTTTCGATAATGATCTGCGCGAGTTGCTGCACGAAGAATATGAAAAACGCGGCATTCGCATCATCACGGAACAGGAAATCACCAAGCTGGAAGCAGGCGAGGGCGGTTCGCGCAAAGCCAGCCTGTCCGGTGGCGACGTGCTTGAGGTGGATCAGGTGATGTTCGCCCTGGGACGCCTGCCGCTGACCGATGGTTTGGGCCTTGATAAGGCTGGAGTAAAGACCGATGCACGGGGTTATATCCCGGTCGACGACTATTCCCGTACCAATGTCGACCACATCTGGGCGGTGGGCGATGTGACGGACCGGGTTCAACTGACGCCGGTGGCGATCCACGAATCCATGTGCTTTGTGGCAACTGAATTCCGTAACGATCCGCAGCGGCCGGACCATGAAATGATTCCAACCGCGGTCTTTTCCCATCCCGAGATCGGCACGGTCGGTCTGACGGAAGAAGAAGCCGGGCAGAAATTCGCCAAACTGAACGTCTATCGGGCCAATTTCCGGCCGATGAAACACACCCTTTCCGGGCGCGACAGCCGCATGTTGATGAAGCTGATTGTTGATAGGGAAACGGAAAAAGTTGTCGGCGCGCATATTCTGGGACCCGATGCGGGTGAAATGGCGCAGATCCTGGCCATACCGATGAAAATGGGTGCCACCAAAGAAGATTTTGACCGCACCATGGCACTTCACCCGTCGGCGGCGGAAGAGCTGGTGACCATGTATGAGCCCAGCTACACAGTCGAAAATGGCGAGCGGGTAGGAGCCTGATGGGCGTCGCCAGGGCTGGTCGGACCCGCCGGTTAAGTGCTTGCAATGGTTTGATTGTCCGTGCGAAGACCCGTGGGAACTTCCACTCGGCTGTTTTGAGCTGAATGGATCTGGCAACACGACGCATGATGAAATCTGATATGACGACTTCCGACGAACAGATTCCAACACGTTGGGGCGTCCCCAACACCGCTGGCGTTTCCATTCCCCATGAGCTGACTTTCGACAATATCAGCTACAACATCGACGATGCCCCGATCCTGAAAGATGTGTCGCTCGTTGCGCCATCGGGATCAGTAACCTGCCTGCTGGGTCCATCCGGGTCAGGTAAAACCAGCCTGTTGCGGATTGCGGCGGGCATGCAACGGCAGACCGGGGGGCGGGTATTGCTCGATGCCCGGGAGGTCTGCAGCGACACCATCTTCGTGCCGCCGGAAAAACGCGGCATTGGCCTGGTGTTTCAGGATTATGCCCTGTTTCCCCATCTTACTATTTTGGACAATGTGCTGTTTGGTCTGCGGCATCTGGGTCGGGAGGAGCGCCTGAAACAGGCAAGCAATCTGCTGAGCCGGGTAGGCTTGGCGGACAGGCAGGAGGATTATCCCCACAATCTGTCGGGCGGAGAGCAGCAACGGGTGGCACTGGCAAGGGCAATGGCACCTCGTCCCGGTGTTCTGCTGATGGACGAACCTTTTTCCGGACTCGATTCCCGATTGCGCGACATGATGCGCGATGAGACGCTCGGTATTCTAAGAGAAACCCGGGCAACGTCGGTGATCGTTACCCACGATCCGCAGGAAGCGCTGCGCATGGGGGATCAGATCGCCCTGTTGCGAGAGGGCAGGCTGGAGCAGTCCGGCAGCGGTCACGATCTCTATTACAATCCATCGAGCCTGTTTGCCGCTGGTTTCTTTTCTGAATTGAATATTTTTTCTGGCCGGCTGAGTAACGGTCGAGTGGAAACACCGCTTGGGACCGTAGTGGCCGACGGATTTTCGCCCGGTGACAAGGTGGTTGCAGCCATTCGGGTGGGGGCAGTTGACGTGACGCCGGTGCAATCGAAAAAACCGACGACAAATGCAGTGCTGGGCCGCGTGTTGTCTGTCAATTTTTCCGGCGACCATCATCATTTGCAGGTTGGAATCAGTGGTTCTGATACGCCTGTGCGTGCCAGGATTTCTGCCGGTTCTCTGTCAGGAACGGTTTTGGATGGGGGCGAAGATGTGCTGCTGACGCCAAAAAATTACGGCACATTTGTTTTTTCAGCTGGATAACCTGCCATTCGCCCCCATATCTTAACCAACAAACGCGCATTCCGCCCTTGCACTGCTTTTGTCTTGTTGCGACAGGACCACGCATTGGTTAGGTTGCGTCAACTAATCTATATCAGGTCTCAGCCGCAGATGGATTGAGATCAACTAGGAGCTGGACTTATGGGACAAATCGGCATTTGGCAGATTGTTATTATTGCAGTGGTTGTTGTGTTGCTTTTTGGCCGAGGCAAGATTTCCGATCTGATGGGTGATGTCGCTAAAGGCATCAATTCATTCAAAAAAGGCCTCAACGACAATGAAGAAGAAGTCGCTGACAAAATTGAAGACAGCAAGGAAAAGGTCGTTGACGCCGTCAACGAAAAGACCAAAACCAGCTGATCGATTTTTCACTCAGAATTTGACTTAACAACCTTCTCAATACGCTTGGAGCCTGGCCTTGTTTGATATCGGCTGGACGGAAATGCTGGTGGTGGCCGTTGTGGCTATCTTGTTTGTTGGCCCGAAAGAGCTGCCAGGCATGCTGCGGGCGTTTGGCAAAAGCGTCAAAAAGATCAGAATGCTGGCCGGAGATTTTCAGCGCCAGTTTGATGATGCCCTCAAGGATGCCGAACTCGACGGGGTCAAGGACAGCATCAACAGCGTGCGCAATCTCGATCCGACAAAGCAGATCAAGGACAAGCTCAACCCGCTGAAGGCCGAGCTCGACGATGTTAAAGACAGCGTTGAAAAGGCCGGCGATTATGACCCGGAATGCCTGTTTGATGAGGACAAGGCGCCGAAGGTCGATCCGCCCGTAGAAGTTGATGTGGATGCAGCGCTTGCCAAGCAGCGCGAGGCCGATGCGGCTGCCGCCGCCGCCAAGGCAAATCTGCCTCCGAGCTCCGGCAAGAATGCCGTGCCCGGATTTGGCGGCCCCGCCGGCGAGGCTTCTGCCGATACAGCGGCGACGGCGGCGACGGCGACGGCGAAAAAATCGCCAGCCAAAGCAAAGGCAAAAGCCGCGCCCACCGAGGCGGCGAGCAAGACGGCGAGCAAGGCAGCCAGCAAACCTGCGGCACGTAAGTCGACCGCAAGCAAGTCGACAGCCTCAAAAACAACTGCAGCGAAAAAACCGGCAGCCGCCAAAACGGCTGCTGCAAAGAAACCCGCCACAACGAAGGCCAGCGCGTCCAAAAAGGGTGCTGCTAAAAAACCCGCAGCTAAAAAGGCCCAGGCATGAGCGACGCAGAGATTGAAGAAAGCGCCGCCCCGCTGGTGGAGCACCTGATTGAACTGCGGCAGCGCCTGATCAGGGCGCTGATCGCGGTTGTGATCGTGTTCGTCATCGCGTTCATTTTTGCAGACCAGATCTTCCAGATACTGGTGATACCCTATGAGCAGGCCGCCGGTGAGAACCAGAATCTGAAGCTGATCTTCACAGCGCCGCAGGAATATTTCTTCGCCCAGTTGAAAATTGCCCTGTTTACCGCCCTGTTTATCGCCTTTCCGGTGATTGCCTCGCAGATCTACAAATTTGTCGCGCCGGGACTGTACAAAAACGAGAGGCAGGCCTTTCTGCCATTCCTGATCGCCACGCCGATCCTGTTCTTCATGGGCGCCTCGCTGGTGTTCTTCGTTGTTATGCCCCTGGCTATGACCTTCTTCCTGTCGATGCAGCTGACAGGCCCGGATGTCACCACCACCATCGAATTGCTGCCCAAGGTCAGCGAATATCTGGGGCTGATCATGACTTTGATCTTCGCCTTTGGACTGGTGTTTCAGATGCCGGTGATAATTTCTCTGCTGGCCCGTGCCGGCCTTGTGACCGAGGCTGGACTGAAGACAAAACGCAAATATGCGGTTGTGCTGACCTTCATCGCCGCCGCCGTGCTGACTCCGCCCGATCCGGTGAGCCAAATTGGCCTTGCAGTTCCCACTCTGCTTCTCTACGAACTGTCCATCTACGCCACCCGACTCATTGAGCGGAAACGGGCCGAGCAGGAAGCTTCTGCAGCCTGATTCTCCGGATTTTGCTGTCGCCGGTGGATTGGCAAGAATGATGGTCGTTTAAATGTTTGATATCAAATGGATTAGAGAAAATCCTAAAGCTTTTGATGAAGCAATGAGACTGCGTGGCCTGGAACCCCAGGCGCAGATGCTCGTTGACCTTGACGACAAGCGGCGCGCTCATGTTTCCAAATTGCAGGCAGCGCAGGAAGAACGCAACCGGGCGTCCAAGGAAATCGGCAAGGCCAAAGGTGCAGGCGATGAAGAGGCTGCACAAAAGGCGATTGCCGAAGTCGCCAAGCTGAAATCCTTTCTTCAAAACGGCGAAGATGAAGAACGTGCCTTGTCCAAGGCTGTAACCGATGCGCTCGCCGTTTTGCCAAATATTCCCTATCCCGACGTTCCTGTCGGTGAAGACGAAGACGACAATGTCGAAGTGCGTGTGGTCGGTGACAAGCCCGACCTGTCGTTTGCTCCCAAAGAGCATTTTGAACTGGGTGAAGCCCTGGGACAGATGGATTTTGACACAGCCGCAAAGCTGTCAGGCAGCCGTTTTGTCCTACTGAACAATGGTTTGGCAAGAATGGAACGGGCGCTCGGGCAGTTCATGCTGGACCTGCATACGGGCGAACATGGCTATGCCGAAGTGTCGCCGCCAGTGCTGGTGCGCGAAGAAGTGCTATATGGTGTCGGCAATCTGCCGAAATTTGAGGAAGATCTGTTCAAGACCAGCGATGGCCGCTGGATGATCCCCACATCGGAAGCGCCATTGACCAATATCGTTCGCGAGGAAATCGTTGCCAGCGACTACCTGCCGCGCCGCTATACGGCGTTGACGCCGTGTTTTCGGGCGGAAGCCGGGTCTGCCGGCCGCGACACGCGCGGCATGTTGCGCCAGCACCAGTTTTCCAAGGTTGAACTGGTCTCGATCACCGACGCGGAAAGTTCAACTGCCGAGCACGAGCGCATGCTGAATTGTGCCGAAGAAGTGTTGAAGCGTCTTGGCCTGCATTACCGCGTTGTCACCTTGTGCACCGGTGATCTCGGTTTCAGTGCCCACAAAACCTATGACATTGAAGTCTGGCTGCCCGGGCAAAATGCCTATCGCGAAATCTCATCCTGCTCAGTCTGTGGTGACTTTCAGGCACGTCGCATGAATGCCCGTTATCGGGTCGAAGGCGACAAACAACTGCGCTATTGCCACACGCTGAACGGTTCGGGGATTGCCGTTGGCCGGGCGCTGATCGCGGTGATGGAAAACTATCAAAATGAGGATGGCTCCATCCGCGTGCCCCAGGCATTGGGTCAATATATGGGCGGCATGACCCGGATTGATCCGCTCTGATGCGGATATTGCTGACCAATGATGATGGCATTCACGCCCATGGACTGACGGTCCTGGAGCAGGTGGCCCGAACCCTGTCCGACGACATCTGGATTGTTGCGCCGGAAACAGACCAAAGCGGGCTGGCCCATTCGCTGACGCTGAACCATCCTTTGCGGGCCCGCGAAGTGGGGGAAAAAACCTTCGCCGTGACCGGCACGCCCACCGATTGCGTTATTATGGGCGTCCGGCAGCTGGTCGATGGACCGGTTGATCTGGTGCTGTCGGGGATCAATGCGGGACAGAATGTCGGTGACTATGTGACCTATTCGGGAACCGTCGCCGGCGCCATGGAAGGGGCTTTGCTCGGGATAAAGTCGGTGGCGTTGTCACAGGCCTATAATTTTGACGGGTCTCGCAACATTCCCTGGGATACGGCCGCGCAACTGGCCCCCGACCTTTTGCGCAAGCTGATCGACGTGGATCTGCCAAAAGACACCCTTATAAACGTCAATTTCCCAAATTGCGCGGCTGAAGATGCCAGGGGGCATGCCATTGTCACGCAAGGCAAATTTGAACATGGGCTGGGCATTGGCGAACGTGCCGATGGCCGCGGACAACCTTATTACTGGCTGGAGTTCATTGGCCAGCCGCCAATTCACCAGCCAGGAACTGATATCGACGCGTTGGTCAACAATCAGATTGCTGTGACCCCGGTTCAATTGGACATGACCAATCATCAATTCCTTGATAGGCTTGCTGCGAATCTGCGGGAGTAATTTGATGAGTGGACAGGGCCATTCCTTTCCCGAAGCCATAGTTGCACTGATGCTGCGGTTGCGAGAACTGGGCATAGTAGCTCCCGAATTTCTCAAATTGATCGAATCTGTGCGCCATGAGCAATTTGTGCCGGTGCAATATTTTGACCAGGCCTGGAAACCGCAGACCTTCCCACTGCCTTGCGGCCAGACCATGTTGTCACCAGACACAAGTATCCGCCTGGTGGATGCGCTCAATGTCGAGCCGTCGCATTCGGTGCTGGAGATCGGCACCGGCAGCGGCTATCAAACGGCGCTTCTGGCCCGACTGGCCAAAAAAGTGTTTTCGATCGACCGCTATCAAAGCCTGCTTGATGACGCGAAAGAACGGTTGGATCGTTTGGGCCTGTCCAACGTGACCCTGGTCAAGGCCGATGGCACCATTGGTCCGGTCGGGCAGGGGCTCTATGACCGGATAATCATCGATTCCTCGTTTGACTCCATGCCGCGGTTTTTATTGGAGCAACTTGTCTCAGGCGCCGTGGTGGTGACTGCCATCGGCCCGCCTGATGGCGAGCAAATGGCCGTGCGGCTGACTAAAATCGGCAGTCGGTTCGATCGGGTTGATCTTTTTCCAGTGCGCTGTAGCCCACTTGAAAAGGGTTTGGCGCGGGCGCTGTAAACAAAAGTCTCCCATTTTCACTAACCTTTTGGTTAGCTTAACCGCAGATTAAGGTTGATGGGTTCTAATCACGGACCAGTATTGAGTAGTCCGTGGAAGAGTTATGCGTACCAACATTCTCGCGCGACGGTTTTGCGCGTTATCAAAAGCCACATCCCTTCTAGCCCTTTTGAGCCTGGCGACGGCCTGCAGCAACGATGTTATGCGATTGGATACGCTGACCACAGCTTCGGTGAGCGCTCCCTCAAATCAGCAACAGATCATCGGCGGGCAGCCAAAGCGTCTGTCCAGCTACGGTGAGGAATTCGACTCAGGCCAGTCAAATATTCATGTTGCCAAACGCGATGGTGTTTACCCGCCGCAGGTCGAATATGGACAAAATGGTCGCTACGCATCGCGAGAAGTTGTGCCGCCGTCACAGTCTTCGACCGTCAGCCGGTCGCAATTGCCACCTGTTACAAGTGTCAGCCCGACCCTTCAGCAAACCGCGAAATCGGCCCCCATTGTGCTGCAGCCGCGCTATCAGCAGCCGGCACCTTTACGGGTTCAAAATCCAGACACTCTGACCACCAGTTCCCTTCCTGCTACGCCTAGCAACAGGTCCGTGCCGGCTAAATCGGCGGGCTGGGATGAGTCAAAAGGTGTGCGGGTTACGGTCAAACCGGGCGAAACTTTGTACAATCTGTCGCGTCGCTACGGCGTACCCGTTTCGGCGATCATGAGCGCCAATAACATCGCAGACGGAAACTCGGTTGAAGCTGGGCGCAAAATCCTGATCCCGACCTATAACTATTCAAGTGCCGCCCCGGTATCAGCCCCTGACAGTGATCCAATCACCAAGGCTTCACGCGCCTCGCGTGGGTTCCAGGGCCAGGTGCGCGGCCGTATCGCAGTGCCGACCCAGCGCGTTGCGGTAAACACAACACAGGTTGCCACCACAGCCGCTCCCGCCGCACGTGTCACTTCGACGCCAATTAGCCACTATGTCGTCAAGAGCGGAGACACGCTTTCTGGAATAGCCTACCGCACAGGCGCATCCATGGCAGCCATTCGCAATAGCAATTCGATGACTGACAACACCGTGCGGCTGGGTCAGAAGTTGATCATTCCCGGTTCCGGTTCTTCCGGCACGGGCAGGGTCGATTCTACCAGTACCGGCAGTATTCCGGCCGCCAGCTCGACGAAAAAGCGGGCCAAACCCGTGCGCACGGCGAGCAATGAGGCCGTTGGCAGCATTTCGCCGGCCAAGAAGAAGAGCCAGAAATCCGCCTTGCAGCAGACCGTTTCATTCCGCTGGCCTGCTGAAGGTCGTGTGATTTCGAAATTCGGTCAGCGCTCCGCGTCCGGGGTCAATGACGGCATTGATATTTCGATGCCCGTTGGCACACCGGTCAAGGCCAGTCAGAGCGGCACTGTCATCTATGCAGGGTCGGAACTGGAAGACTTCGGCAATCTGATCCTGGTCAGCCACAGCGGTGGCTGGGTGTCAGCTTACGCCCATTCCAGCGCCAATCTGGTGGCGCGCGGTGAAAAAGTAAAACGCGGGCAGACAATCGCCAAGTCGGGAAGAACCGGCAATGCCAATGTGCCGAAACTGCACTTTGAGCTGCGCAAGAATTCAAACCCGGTCAACCCGCTCAACCACCTGGCCAGATAGTCAGCTCGACGTTTACTGGAATGTGAAAGCCTCGGATCAGCCGAGGCTTTTACCCAGTCGGCCCGCCAGATCCACCACATATTGCCAGGCGACGCGGCCTGAGCGGCTGCCGCGGGTGGTTGACCATTCCAGCGCATCGCCGCGGATCTCGTCCAGGGCGACGCCAAGATCGAAATGATCGATATAGCCTGACACCATGGCCAGATAGTCGTCCTGATTGCATTTGTGGAAGCCAAGCCAGAGGCCGAACCGGTCGGACAAGGAAACTTTCTCTTCAACCGCCTCACTGGGTGAAATTGCGGTTGAACGTTCATTTTCAATCATGTCTCGGGGCATCAGGTGGCGACGGTTTGACGTGGCATAAAAGATCGCATTGTCAGGTCGACCTTCCACACCGCCATCCAAAGCTGCTTTCAGGGCCTTGTAGCTGGTGTCGTCATGGTCGAAGGACAGATCGTCACAAAACAGGATGTAACGGTATTCCGTGTCGCGGATCAGGCTGAGCAGATCTGGCAGGCTGTCAATGTCTTCTCGATGGATTTCAATCAATTTCAGCGCCGTTGCACCTGACTCCCGGTCGCCATTGATCGTCGCATGGGCTGCCTTTACCAAAGACGACTTGCCCATGCCGCGAGCACCCCACAAAAGAGCGTTGTTGGCGGCATTGCCAAGCGCAAAGCGGCGGGTGTTTTCAATCAAGATGTCGCGAACCTGGTCGATTCCCTTCAGCAATACCATTTCAACGCGGTTCACTTTCGGGACCGGCTGCAGATACTGTGTTGCCGCGTTCCAGACAAAGGCGTCAGCGCTCTCAATATCAAGGGCAGGTTGAGCGGGGGGAACAGCCCGCTCCAACAGGCTGTTGAGCTTGTCCAGCTTGTCGTTGAGCAGGGAAAGGGGATCGGTTGTTGAGTTGGCCATATTGATTGCAGCAGGTTTTGTGTTGATGGGCTGCTAGCACGGTCTGGGGATGATGTGAAGAAAACCGCATCCAACAGCTGTGCTTGATTGCCCCTATGGTTTTCACCATAGCTGCATTAAGGCCGCACAATCGCTGCATCGCTTATTGCATTGAGCCGTGTGATGACTATATTCCGCGCAATGTTTTTGGCGCTTTTGGCGCCCTCAGTGATTCAACCAAAATAGAGGCTTATCATGTTTATCACTCCTGCTTATGCGCAATCAGCTGGTGGAGCCGGAGGCGGCATCCTGGAGCTTCTTTTCCCGCTCATCCTGGTGGGTGGCATCATGTGGTTTCTGGTCATCCGCCCACAGCGGCAGCAACAGAAGGCACGCGCCGAAATGCTGTCCAATGTTCGTCGCAATGACACAGTTGTGACTGGTGGCGGATTGGTTGGCAAAGTAACCAAGGTTATTGATGACAGCGAAGTCGAAGTTCAGATTGCCCCCGATGTCAAAGTGCGCGCCATGCGTTCGATGCTGGCGGATGTCCGCGTAAAGGGTGAAACACCGAAGAACGACAATGCCAAGCCTGCAAAAGCGGCGAAGGCAAAGGCGACCAAGTCGACTAAAACGACCAAAGCAGCGAAGTCGACCAAGTCCGACGACGCATCTGACGAAAAATAATCTTAAAACCGGGGCCGTCAGGCCCCGTTTGAACATTCAGCCGGAGCGCATGACGCATGTTGCATTTCACCCCCACGAAGATGATTGCCATTCTTGTGGCCGTATTGTTCGGCGTTTTGCTCGCCTCTCCCAACCTGTTGTCGCAATCGACACTGGACGCGCTGCCCGACTGGATGCCCAAAAGCCAGGTATCGCTTGGTCTGGACCTTCAGGGAGGGGTGCATCTGCAGGTTAAGATTGAAGAACAGGATATTGCAGAGGAACGGCTGGAAAACCTTGAAAGCGACGTGCGTTCGCTGATGCGTGACCGGACCCAGGGGCCGCTGGGCTATAGCGGCATTCGCGCTGCCGGCGACAAGGTGACGTTGCGGCTGCTGAAGCCGGAAGATGCAAATGCCGCCAAGGAACGCCTTGCCAGCCTGCTTACCCCGGTCGTGCCAACCGGGACACTGTTGGGTGGTCTCGGCATTGTTGAAGTTGAGCAGAGCGAACCTTCAATTGGCGTGCTGGAATTTACGCTGACCGAAGAGGGCATTCAGGAACGTCTGCGTTCCGCCGTGTCGCAATCCATCGAAGTCATCCGCCGCCGCGTTGATGAATTGGGGACGACTGAGCCGATCATCCAGCGCCAGGGATCCGACCGAATCATCGTTCAGGTACCCGGATTTGATGATCCGGAACGGTTGAAAGATGTGATCGGCACGACAGCGAAGCTCGGTTTCCACGAGGTCAGCGACACGATGTCTGCCGCCGATGCGCTGGCCAATCGTCCGCCGGTCGGATTTGAAGTGATCCCGACATCGGATGCTGAAAGCGGCGAAGCCAATGTGCTGATCGAAAAAGCCCCCAAGATTCCAGGCGAAGGCCTTGTTGACGCCCAGCCGGGCTTCGATCAACGCACAAACGAGCCAATTGTTACCTTCCGTTTTGACAACAAGAACGCACAGATTTTCTGCAAATACAGTTCCGCCAATGTCGGCAAACGTTTTGCCATCGTGCTGGACAGTACGTCGATCTCAGCACCGGTTATCCGCGACGCCATCTGCGGCGGTTCAGGTCAGATTTCCGGCAACTTTACAGCCCAGTCGGCCAACGACCTGGCGGTGTTGATGCGCGCCGGTGCTCTGCCTGCTGAAATTACATTCGTTGAAGAAAGAACTGTTGGTCCAGGCCTGGGTCTTGATTCCATCAATGCCGGTAAAACCGCTTCCATGGTCGCCGGCGTCCTGGTCGTCATCTTCATGCTGCTGGCCTACGGCACGCTGGGTATCATCGCCAATATCGCCCTGACGGCGAATATCGTCATCATTATCGGTCTTCTGTCGTTTATCGGGGCGACGCTGACCCTGCCAGGTATCGCCGGTATCGTATTGACCATGGGTATGGCGGTGGACGCCAATGTGCTGATTTACGAGCGTATCCGCGAAGAAAAACGAGCTGGCAGATCGCTGGTACAGGCGATTGATTCTGGCTTCCGCCAGGCGCTGGGCACAATTTTGGACGCTAACATCACCACGCTGATAGCTGCCTTTATCCTGTTTTACCTCGGTTCCGGGCCGATCAAGGGCTTCGCGGTCACCCTGGCCATCGGTATCATCACGTCCGTGTTCACCGCCTTCACGCTGACCCGCTTGCTCGTTACCCTGTGGCTGCGTTATCTGCGCCCCAAGGAACTGCCGCGGCGGATCATCAAACTGGTGCCGCAGGGAACAAGCCTTGCCTTCATGATTTACCGCAAGATTTCGTTTCCATTGTCGGCAGCCTTGCTGGTCGGTTCGTTAGGAATGTTCGTTGCTGTCAACCTGAACTACGGCATCGATTTCCGCGGTGGTACTTTGATCGAATACAAGTCGGAATCGGAAGTTGCCGATCTGGGTGACATCCGTGGCCGCTTGTCAGACCTCAATCTGGGCGATGTGCAGGTGCAGGAATTTGGTGCCCCCAATGAAGTGCTGATCCGTATTGAAAGCCAGGGTGGTGGCGATAATTCCGAACAGTCGGCGCTCGCCAAAGTGCGCGATGTGATGGACGGCGATCACACATTCCGCCGACAGGAAGTCGTCGGGCCAACTGTGTCCGGAGAACTGGCTCAGGCCGGTACCATTGCGGTTATTGCCTCTCTGCTGGCGATCATGGTCTATATCTGGTTCCGCTTTGAATGGCAGTTTGCGCTCGGTGCGGTGCTTGCCACCATGCATGACGTGATTCTGACAATCGGCATGTTTGCGGTGCTGCAGCTCGAATTCTCGCTATCCTCCATCGCGGCGATTTTGACGATTGTCGGTTATTCGCTCAACGATACGGTGGTGGTCTATGACCGAATACGGGAGAATCTGCGAAAATATAAGAAAAAGCCGATCCGCGAGCTGCTCGACCTGTCAATCAATGACACATTGTCCAGAACGGTTCTCACCTCTGTCACCACATTGCTGGCATTGGGGGCCTTGTATTTCCTCGGCGGCGAAGTGTTGCGTGGCTTTACCTTCGCGATGATCTTTGGCGTTTTGATCGGTACCTACTCGTCGATCTTTATCGCCGCACCGGTGTTGATCCTGTTTAAACTTCGCCCGGGTGCGATGGATCGTGCAGACCCGTCGCCCTACACCGGTCAGGAAGCTCAGGAAGTCAAATAATTGGCCAGGCCCGCCAACACTGCGGCGAGGACGGCGGCGGCGACAAGGACGGCGGCTGAGAAAGCTGCCGATAAGAGTGCCGCCGGCAAAGCCGGACTGGTTATGCGTCCGGCGCATTTTCCCGGCCGGGCGCCAGTCGATACTTACGGCAACGGTGGGTTCCGCTTTGCCGAGATGTCCCATCAGGGCAGTATTCTGTGCCTGCCAAGCGGGATTTATGGCTGGTCGGTCACTTCGGCGCAGGAAATCAGCCTGGATACTTTTCAAAGGGTGCTCAGTGAAACAGGCCTGGAACTCATTCTCGTGGGGACCGGTAAAGATCTGGTCCCATTGCCAGCCAGCCTGCGTGAAGCTTTGATCGCCAAGGGCATACGGGCCGACCCGATGAGTACCGGTGCCGCAGCGCGCACGTTCAATGTCTTGTTGGCCGAAGGACGGGCCGTTGGGGCCGCTCTTCTGGCGGTTGACTAATTGCATGTCCGCGACAATCAACAGCGCTGATATCGCCCATTGTCTGAACCTGCTGAAGTCTGATGCACCGGATTATTATCTGGCCGACCTGTTGCTGCCAGATCAAGGGCGCGACGCTGTCATTGTTTTGCATGCCTTCCACGTCGAAATTACCAATATCACCCTGTCCGTCGGGGAGCCGATGGCCGGGCAGATGCGTCTGCAATGGTGGGCAGAGGTGCTGAATGGGCAACGAAGCGAAGAAGCGATGGGACATCCGGTTGCCCGGGCTCTGGTGAACGTGGTTGGCCAATATCAACTACCCGTCGCCAGTTTCGAGGCGAAGCTGGAGGCGCATATATTTGACCTCTATCAGGATCCGATGGGCAATCGCACCGCGTTTGAGGCCTATTGCGGTGAAACCCGGTCCTGCCTGTTTCAATGGGCAGCACTGATATTGGGAGCAAAACCCGGAACAGACTTGGCAAATGCCAGTGGGCATAGTGGCGTTGCCACAGGAATTGTCAGCCTGATCGAACAAATCGGCCAGACGCATAATAACGGCCAGGTTTACGTTCCCGAAGAGCTCTTGGCTGCTGTAGGCCTGACCCCGGCACACTATCTGGAACCGCCATCGGCCAAACACCAAACGGTCATTGGCGCGCTGATAGATCTGGCGCGGGAACACGAAACCAAGGCAATAGAAGCACTTGGCCAACTGCCAGATGGTGCGAAAGTCGCCTTTAAGCCGCTTGCATTGGTGCCGCTTTACCTGAAGCGGGCGGAGCGGTCGGGGTTGGACGTTTTCAAGCGTCGTTCCGACATTTCTCAGTTTCGCCACCAATGGGCTTTATGGCGCTTTTGAGTGTCATGATTCTCAATTTTTTAACGGATTTCGGGTTAGTGTTTCGGCCGGGTTAGGGGTAGGCAACTTAAATCTTCTTGCTGGAGAAGCCCGTGGACAAACCAATTGAAGAATGGAAGCGCCGCTTTCGGGGAATGGAAGCTGACGCCATACGAAACGCCTGGTCGGCCAAGGCCAAGGACAAATTGTCGTGGACGGAAGAATGTAACTTCCACGTCGCCGTCGCTCATCGCCTGAAGCAAATAGGCAATATGGCCATTGATCTGGACGAGGACGCAAGGCTTGATCTTGTTGTCGAGGCCAACTCAATTCTTGATCGTCTGCAAGGTCACCTGCGCAATGAGCCGTCGAAACTGGCCCAGATTCGCGATTTCATCGCTGAATCCGATATCTATTTCGACAAATTCGGCAGCCGAACCGCCCGCTACTACATGTTTGAGCAGGGTGTCATCGACGAGTTGGGTGATCGCCTGATCGGGCAATAAACAAAGTCCCAATTGGGGCGGCGGCGGAGTCTACTCCGCCGCAATTGTCGCGCTCGTTTCCTGCAACCATGCATCGACGTCCGCCAGAGCCCTTGACGTTACGGCCAGTTTTTTCGCCGCCCCCTTTTCCTTGCCGCGCCAGCGTCCCTGGTGGCCTTCCGGCTTGGTGATGGTGACCGGCGGAAACAGGCCGAAATTGACATTCATTGGCTGAAACGACTTTTTGCCCATCTCCTCTTCATAGGCGATGTGCCCCTTGGTGATGTGATTGAGCAACGCTCCGAAGGCCGTGGTTTCCGGTGGCAGAACCGGTGTCTGGCCAGCGGCTTCCTCGGCCAGAAACCGGCCGGTCAGCAGGCCGATGGCGGCAGATTCCACATAGCCCTCGCAACCGGTAATCTGACCGGCAAATCTGATGTGGTTTTGTGTCTTCAGCCGCAGGGTTTCGTCCAGCAGATGGGGTGAATTCAGATAGGTATTGCGGTGCAGTCCACCCAGCCGGGCAAATTCGGCGTTCTCCAACCCCGGAATAGTCCGGAAGACCTCAACCTGCGCGCCATATTTCAGCTTGGTCTGGAACCCGACCATATTATAGAGCGTGCCGAGCGCATTGTCCTGGCGCAGCTGCACCACCGCATAGGCCTTTTCATCGGGCTTGTGGACATTGGTCAGGCCCATCGGCTTCATCGGCCCGTGGCGCAGGGTCTCGCGGCCGCGTTCCGCCATCACTTCAATCGGCAAACAGCCGTCGAAATAGGGCACATGTTCCCATTCTTTAAACTCTGCCTTCTCGCCGCTGATCAGCGCATCGATAAAGGCTTCGTACTGATCCCGGTCCATGGGGCAGTTGAGATAGTCCTTGCCGGTGCCCCCCGGACCGACTTTGTCGTAGCGGGACTGGAACCAGGCGGTATCGAGATCAACGGAATCAAAATGCACGATGGGTGCAATGGCGTCGAAAAAGGAAAGGGCGTCCTGGCCGGTTTCGCTGGCAATATCATCGGCCAGTTGAGGCGCGGTGAGGGGACCCGTTGCAACAATGCTGGGCCCCCAAGATTCCGGTGGAAGTCCGGCCACTTCTTCGCGGGCAATACTAATATTGCCCTGGGCTTCCAGTACCTGGGTGACGGCTGCTGAAAATCCATTCCGGTCGACCGCCAATGCGGAGCCGGCGGGCACTTTGTGGGCATCCGCGCAGCGCATGATCAGCGATCCGGCGCGCCGCATTTCCTCGTGCAGCAGGCCAACGGCATTGGCGGAAGAATCATCCGACCTGAACGAGTTGGAACAGACCAGCTCTGCCAGGCCATCCCCCTGATGGGCGTCGGTGCCCCGCACCGGGCGCATTTCATGAAGAATGACGTCAAGGCCGCGCTGGGCCAATTGCCAGGCCGCTTCGGAACCCGCAAGGCCACCGCCGACCACATGGATTGGTTTTTTGCTCATGGGTGTCGGCTTAAACGCGCTTGCCCCCGGTTTCAACATTATTTATGTCCCTCAGGTGCGTTAGCTTCACACCAATGTGACGGGAATATTGGTGGCACAGCGCATCAATGTGCCATAATAGGTGGCAAGGGAAGGCAAAAGACCGAGATCGATGAAAACCGCTGTTACCAACAGGTTCACTTGGAGTGGGCAAAAGAACGGCATTGTTTCTGCAGCTTCCACAATTGCGGCTTGTTTTATGCTGGCCGCTTGTTCCGGCACTCTGGCGGATGGTGGTGTGGTCGACAGCGCGTCCTACGGGGCGCCGAGCAACACTTTGACGGTCTGCTCCGGTTACGGCTGTATCATCAAGGACAAATTGACACTTGATGATGCCATTGATCAGAATCTAAGGCAGATCATGGCCAGCGGAACAGAATCTGCAGCGGCGGAACGCGAGGCCCTGAAAAAAGCCATTGCCTATATGGAAACCGCCTCACGGGATAAATTGCGCTTTGCCCGCGATATCGAGTTTTCTTACCAGAAGAATGCCAAAAAGCGCGGTCAGATGGACTGCGTCGACGAATCGCTGAACACGATTTCATACCTCAAATATCTTCATGCCCGTGGATTGCTGCGCTACCACACACCTTTGCGGCGTTTTGCCGAAAGGGGCCTGCTTGTTGACGGGCGCTATCCCCACAAATCAGCACGTATGCGCGACAAACAGGGGGTCGACTGGGCAGTCGACAGCTGGAAACGGCCAAATGGCGGTGAGCCACAAATTTTCCTGCTCGCCGAATGGTATCGCGACAATAACGACGCCACCAATTACTGATCCGCGCAGCGGAATTTCCTGCACTCTTTGGGTGAAAACCTCCAAATCCAGACAAAATAAAACGCCCGCTGCGGGAGGAGGTGCAGCGAGCGTTCTATGTTTGGTTCAGCTTTATTTGGGAGGAGGAGAGCTGAACCTCTTTCAGCTGGTCATGGGAGGAGGATTGACCAGCCTGAAACTTTATTAGCGGCGATCAGCGGCGCTTAGCGACGCACAGCGCGCTGAGCGATGAATGGAATATCGCCGCGTGTGATGCCAAGATCGTCCAATTCACGGTTGGACAGGCTGTTCAATTCGTTGCGTGTCTGACGAACGCGGTTCCAAGTACGGATGTTTCCAAAAATATCCATAATCTTATTCCTTCAAAGGATGTCAGCGCTTCCTGGCTGACCGGGTTGATCGAAACGTTGTTGTGTTCCGGTAAGCAACAAATAGGATATTGGTGGAGTTTTACGAGCGCAAAATGTGCATGTGTGCCATGCAAAAAACGCAGGACGAAAACACAATTTCACCACAGGTGTTAAAGGCTTCTAATGCCTGACAATTTTGGGCCTGATTTTATTCCGCAGCTTGCAGTGGCCCGGCCTTTTGATCGGACTTCTCGCCGCCTTTCTCGCCGCTCTCGCCGCCCTTCTCGCCGCTTTGGCGGGCCAGCAAGGATTTCAGGAACTGGCCCGTATAGGAGCGCTTTTCCTTGACGATATCTTCCGGTGTACCGGCAGCAACAATCTCGCCACCGCCATCGCCGCCTTCAGGACCCAGATCGAGCACCCAGTCGGCGGTTTTAATGACTTCCAGATTGTGTTCAATCACCGCAACCGTGTTTCCGGTATCAACAAGTTCGTGCAGCACATCGAGCAATTTCGATACGTCATGGAAATGCAGGCCGGTGGTCGGTTCATCGAGGATATAGAGGGTGCGGCCGGTTGCGCGCTTGGACAATTCCTTCGACAGCTTGACCCGTTGAGCTTCGCCACCTGACAGGGTCGTCGCCTGCTGGCCAATCTTGATATAGTCGAGACCTACCCGGCGCAGGGTTTCCATTTTGTCGCGTACCGACGGCACGGCGGAGAAGAAATCACAACCTTCTTCCACGGTCATGTCGAGCACATCGGCAATCGATTTTCCTTTAAACTGCACTTCCAGCGTCTCGCGGTTGTAGCGTTTGCCGGCACAGACATCGCAGGTGACATAGACGTCCGGCAGAAAATGCATTTCGATCTTGATCACCCCATCGCCCTGACAGGCCTCGCAGCGACCGCCCTTGACGTTGAACGAGAAACGACCAGGATTGTAACCCCGCGCCTTGGCTTCCGGCAGACCGGCAAACCATTCGCGGATCGGTGTAAACGCGCCGGTATAGGTTGCCGGATTTGAGCGCGGTGTGCGGCCAATCGGCGACTGGTCGATATCGATGATCTTGTCGAGATGTTCCAGGCCTTCAATGCGATCGTGTGGAGCAGGGATGTTGCGGTTCTTATTGATGTGCCGCGCTGCCGCCTTGTAGAGGGTTTCAATCAGGAAAGTGGACTTGCCGCCCCCAGACACGCCGGTGACAGCGGTGAATGTGCCCAGTGGGATTTCGCCGCTGACCTTTTTCAGATTATTGCCACGTGCACCGACCACCTTGATCTTGCGTTGCTTGTTTATCTTGCGCCGTTCCTTGGGTAGCGCAACTTCCATCGCACCTGAGAGATATTTGCCGGTCAGCGACTGTTCACAGGCCATAATGTCCTTGGGAGAGCCTTCGGCGATGATCTCACCGCCATGGATTCCGGCGCGCGGTCCGATATCGACCACATGATCGGCGGTCAAAATGGCGTCTTCGTCATGTTCAACTACAATCACCGTATTGCCCAGATTGCGCAGGTGCTGGAGGGTTTCCAGCAGTCTGGCATTGTCCCGCTGATGCAGGCCGATTGACGGTTCATCGAGCACATAAAGCACGCCGGTCAGGCCAGACCCGATCTGGGATGCCAGCCGGATACGCTGGCTCTCCCCCCCCGACAGGGTGCCTGAATTGCGCGACAGGGTGAGGTAATCCAGCCCGACATCGTTGAGAAACTGCAGCCGTTCGCGGATTTCCTTGAGAATGCGCACGGCGATCTCGTTTTGCTTGTCATTGAGGGTGTCGGGCAAATCGGCAAACCAGATATTGGCCTGTTTGATTGATAGTTCAGTCACTTCTGAAATGTGTTTTTTGTCCAGCTTGACCGCGATGGCCTCGGGCTTCAGGCGATAACCCTCACAGGCCATGCAGGGCATGCGGGACATGAATTTTTCAATTTCCTCGCGCATCCACGAAGAATCGGTTTCCCGCCAGCGGCGTTCCAGATTGCCAATCACCCCTTCAAAAGGTTTTTTGGTTTTATAAGTGCGCAGACCGTCATCATATTTGAATTCGATGGGTTTTTTGCCGGTGCCATAGAGCACCGCAGTTTGTGCGTCTGCTGACAGGCTTTCCCATTTGTCGGAGATCTTGAACTTGTAGGCGCGCCCCAGCGCTTCCAGCGTCTGGGCATAATAAGGCGACGGATTGTTGGATTTCGACCAGGGGGCAATGGCCCCCTTGTTCAGCGCCAGTGTGGCATCTGGCACCACAAGATTTTCATCCATCTTCTGCTGGGTGCCCAGCCCGTCACAGGACGGACAAGCACCAAAGGGGTTGTTGAAGGAGAACAACCGCGGCTCGATTTCCGGAATCGTAAAGCCGGAAACCGGGCAGGCGAATTTTTCAGAAAAAATCAGCCGCTCATGGGTCTCGTTTTTTGATTTGTTCTTGGAGCCACCAGCTGCGGTTTCCGAAGCGGGCAGGGGCTTGTCGGCAAGTTCTGCAACTGCCATCCCGTCGGTCAGGCGCAGGGCGGTTTCCAGCGAGTCGGCCAGCCGTGTCCCCATATCTTCGCGCACAACGACACGGTCGACCACCACGTCGATGTCGTGCTTGTATTTCTTGTCCAGTTCGGGAACGTCGGCAATTTCGTAGAATTCGCCGTCAACCTTGACCCGCTGAAACCCCTTCTTCATCAGTTCGGCTAATTCTTTCTTGTATTCGCCTTTACGGCCCTGGACGATCGGTGCCAGCAGATAAAGTCGCGAACCTTCGTCGAGTGCCATCACCCGGTCGACCATCTGGCTGACGGTCTGGCTTTCAATCGGCTTGCCGGTGGCAGGCGAATAGGGCACGCCAACGCGGGCGAACAGCAGGCGCATATAGTCGTAGATTTCGGTCACCGTGCCGACGGTCGACCGTGGGTTCTTTGATGTGGTCTTCTGTTCAATCGAAATCGCCGGAGACAGGCCGTCAATCTGGTCGACATCGGGCTTCTGCATCATTTCCAGAAACTGCCTTGCATAGGCCGACAGGCTCTCCACATAGCGCCGCTGGCCTTCCGCATAAATGGTGTCAAAGGCCAGCGAGGACTTGCCCGAGCCCGACAGGCCGGTCATCACGATCAGACTGTCGCGCGGCAGGTCGATATCGACATTCTTCAGATTGTGCTCTCGCGCACCGCGCACCGAGATGAGCTTGTCATCAGGTTTCATGGGAAGAGACTTAGATTTCGGTGCCATGTTTCAACGCTTTTAATGTCGGCCTGCGAGATTGACTTCATATGTGGGGTAGTCGATGCCCGTGTCCAGACCCGACAGCCCAATCCACAGGTTGCCAATGGCGCGCGTTGTCGCAGGACTTGCCATCGAGTCGCACACCATTTAGAACATTACATGAACATTTATTGATGAAACAAGTGGTGGAAAACCAAATTCTGTCAGCATCAAGCCTGCAAAAGCTGGTTTTACACGCCTATGTTGGGCGCAACATGAGATCGCGGCGCTTTGCAGACCGCATAGAGGAGTTAAATCATGGCAGGAAGTGTCAACAAGGTTATTCTGGTGGGCAATCTGGGTGCCGACCCGGAAATTCGCCGCACCCAGGACGGCCGTCCAATTGCCAATTTTTCAGTCGCGACATCCGAATCCTGGCGCGACAAGAATACCGGCGAACGCCGCGAAAAAACCGAATGGCATCGCGTGGTCTGCTTCAATGAAGGTCTCTGCAAGGTCATCGAGCAATATGTGAAAAAAGGCTCCAAAGTCTATATCGAAGGCCAGTTGCAAACCCGTAAGTGGCAGGATCAGTCCGGCCAGGACAAATACACGACCGAAGTCGTGCTGCAGGGCTTTAACGGCAATCTCACCATGCTCGACAGCCGCAACCAGGACGGTGGCGGCGGATTTGGCGGCGGCGGCGGCAGTGGCGGCGGCGACTACGGTGGTGGCGGTGGCCAAGGTGGCGGCTACGGCGGTGGCGGCGGCGGTGGCCAGGGCGGCGGTGGCGGATTCCCCGGCGGCGGCGGCGGCGATATGGACGACGAGATCCCGTTTTAAGCCCAGACAATTGTAAACTATCCAAATGGGATCGCAGCCAGCGGTCCCATTTCAATTCAATTCAGCAATAGTGGAACCATGGCATCTCTGTTTGAGCGTCTGAAGGCCGATTGCGCTGACGATTGGCAGGACTACACCCACCATTCCTTTGTTGAAGGATTGGGCAAGGGCGATCTGCCACATGCCGCCTTTCAGGATTATCTGGTGCAGGATTACCTGTTCCTCATCCAGTTTGCCCGCGCCTATGCCCTGAGTATCTACAAAAGCCGCTCTCTGGCGCAGATGCGTGGCGGGCTGGAAGGCCTTAAAGCCATTATGGATGTGGAAATGGACCTGCATCTGCGCCTGTGCGACCGCTGGGGGCTGGATTCCGATGATCTGGAAAATGTGCCGGAAAAGGCCCAGACGATTGCCTATACAAGGTTTGTTCTGGACGCCGGCAATTCCGGTGATCTGCTGGATCTCTACGTGGCGCTGGCCCCTTGCATGATCGGCTATGGCGAAATCGGTGCCCGTCTGGCGACCGTTCAAGAGCCTGATAATCCTTATACGGAATGGATAAACGAATATGCGTCCCAGCCCTATCAGGAACTGGTAGCGGCAACGATCACCAATCTCGATGATCTGGCCGCTGTGATGATGACGGAAGCCCGCTATCCCCAGTTGAAAAACCTGTTTGCCGCAGCAACCCGGCTGGAATCCGATTTCTGGCAAATGGGCATGGATGCGGCGTCTTGAAACAGGCGCTCGCCCATATCAGCCTTGTGGTTGAAGACTATGACGCGGCAATTGATTTTTACTGCAACAAGCTGAACTTCGATTTGCTGGAAGACAGCTATCAACCCGAACAGGACAAGCGTTGGGTTGTAGTTCGACCGCCCGGCAGCACGGGCACCAGCCTGCTTCTTGCGCGCGCAACCAATGAGGAACAGCAGAAATTCATTGGCAATCAGGCTGGCGGAAGGGTGTTCCTATTCCTGGCAACCGATGATTTTGCCCGCGACCACGCTGCCATGGTTGCCAAGGGCATCAATTTTGTGCGCGAACCTAAGACCATGGACTACGGAACCGTTGCCGTCTTCGAAGATCTTTACGGTAATCTGTGGGATTTGGTTCAGTTCGCCGAGGGCCATCCACAGGCCGTGTAGGATCAAACCCGAAAGGGTCTATTCTTCTGCTTCCTGCTTGCGCAATTCGGCAGCGCGTTCCACCTCTTCGGCATGGTGCTGGGCACTCTGCACCTCGATAAACAGACGTTTGACCACCGGAAAACGGTTTTTGATGGCGATCTCCAGATCCGTATTGGTGCGCTCGACCACACCGGCCGGCACCTCGTCATTATAGTCGACGCTCAGCGCCAGCAGCACGTCATTGGGGCCGCGATGCAGGGTGCGGATCTCGTTCAGCGCAATAATGGCCGGTTGCAGACCGACCAAATTGCGGATGTCCTCTACGATTTCCGGCGCTGCGGCCTCGCCGATCAGCAAGCCCTTGGTTTCCAACGCCAATAACAGGGCGGTGCCGGCGAGAATTATGCCGATGACGATAGACGCCACGCCGTCAATCACCGGCATGTCGAAAGTCACCGACACCCAGATGCCAATCAGCGCCACGATCAGCCCCAGCATGGCAGCTGTGTCTTCAAACAACACGGTAAAGATCGTCGGATCCTTGGATTCCTGTACCGCCTGAAACAGACCTTTCTTGCCCTGGGTCGAACTGAATTCGCGATAGGCAATCCACCAGGCAAACCCTTCAAAGATCATCGCCAAAATCAAAATGACATAGTTGATCATCGGATCCTGGACCGGATGCGGGTGCAGCACTTTTTCAACGCCGTGATAGAAGGAAATACCAGCGCCAATCGAGAAGATGAGAATGGCAACGATAAACGCCCAGAAATAGATTTCAGAGGCATAACCAAAGGGATGTTTTTCATCCGCCGGCCGTTTTGAGCGGGCAATGCCATAAAGCAGCAGGCTCTGATTGCCGGTATCGACCAGCGAGTGAATGCCTTCCGACAGCATTGCCGATGATCCGGTGAACGCAGCGCCAACAAATTTGGCCACCGCAATCAGCCCGTTGCCGATCATCGCGGCGTAAATCACCTTTTTTGACCCTGATGCCATGCCTTCACCCGTCTTTGATATGCCTGTTGCCTTCTACCGTGCTAGAAAAGATGGGCTCGGATTGCAATCACGTTTGATATTTTGAGGAAAAACCCAATGAGATTCCTAATTGCCGCGGCCTTGAGCTGTGCCGTTTCAACCGCCGGGGCAGGCGAGGTCGATGTCACCGATGTCAAAGTCCGCAAGACCGGTGCTAATACCTACCGTTTTGATGTGACGCTGAAACATGCAGATACCGGCTGGGATCACTACGCCAACAAGTGGGAAGTGGTGGCGCCGGACGGAACCGTGCTGGGCACAAGGGTATTGGCCCATCCCCATGTCGAAGAACAACCTTTCACCCGCTCGCTGGGGGGCGTGAAGATTGCCGATGGGATCAAACAGGTGACGATTCGCGGTGGTGACAGCGTTCACGAGCTGGGTGGCGTGGAGATGAAAGTCTCGCTGGACTAAACCTGAAAAAGTCTAGCGCAATAGCGGCATGATGCCATCAATGACAAATTGAACCGACAGGGCTGCCAGGATGATACCGAGCAGCCGGGTCATGATGATTTGCACCGTGTCGCTGATAAAGCGGTTCATCCGATCCGCCAGCAGCAGCGATACATAAACGATCAGACCAATCGCACAGAGCACGCCTATCAGGGCAAAACGGTCGACGGGCCAGGAAAAGTCGCTGGCCAGCAGGATTGACGCTGAAATCGCCCCAGGACCGGCAATAAGCGGTATCGCCAGCGGAAACACCGCCATGGAATGCAATTCACTTTGCGAAATGATCTTTTCCGCCGCTTCGCCTTTGCGTTCGACGCGCTTTTCAAAAACCATCTCAAAGGAGATGTAAAACAGCAGCAAGCCACCGGCGATGCGGAATGCCGACATGCTGATGCCGAGCGTTTCCAGGATCACCCCACCGATCAGCATGAACCCCAATATGATGATGAAGCCAATCAAGGTTCCGCGCAGTGCCGTCTGGCGGCGTTGAGCGCTGGTCATGCCATTTGTCAGCGCCAGAAAGATGCCCACCAGGCCGGGAGGATCAATCGTCACGAAGAAAGTGACAAAGGCATTGAGCAGCGCGTCCTGGGTCATGTGAGCACCTTGGTGGATCGGAATCTGATCGGCACCATAGGCCAAAATGCCAATGCCGCAAGCTGTAGATTGGCTCTGGGATTCGTGAAATGACCGCTCTCAGGCCCGACATTTTGCCAAGTCTTTTTGTATCAGCAAATTTGATCTTTAATGATCTGTTTTTAAAGGGTTAAATAGCTTCAAGACAAGGCGTGAAATTTGAGTGTTCTGGCGTAATGATATAGACTGTCGGGAACATGCGAGTGGGCGATTCTCGCTGCGGTAAATCAGGACCGAAATTATTGGCTGAAGACGATATTCCCGAAAACGACGAGGCGCAGAATGCGACTTCGCCAGACGCTGCAAACCCCGACGGTTCGACTGGCGGCGAGGCAGGCGGCGAGACCGGCATTGACGTCGGTGATAGTGGCGGTGGTGACGGAACTTCCAATGGTGGCGACGCCGTAATTCCATCGCCGCACGACCCGGTTTCCATCGTCGACGAGATGCAGCGCTCCTATCTCGATTATGCCATGAGCGTCATCGTCAGCCGGGCGCTGCCGGATGTCCGCGACGGGTTAAAGCCGGTGCACCGGCGTATTCTCTATGCCATGCATGAGATGGGCCTTGAGAACAACAAGGGCTATCGCAAGTCAGCCGGTGTTGTCGGTGAGGTGATGGGTAAGTATCACCCCCACGGGGATGCCTCCATCTATGATGCCCTTGTGCGTATGGCGCAGGACTTTGCCATGCGCGCGCCATTGGTCGACGGGCAGGGCAATTTTGGTTCCATTGACGGCGATAAGGCCGCCGCGATGCGCTATACCGAGTGCCGGCTGGAGAAGATTTCCAGCACGCTATTGGCGGATATCGACAAGGAAACGGTCAATTTCCAGGCCAATTATGATGGCCGTGAGCGTGAACCCATGGTTCTGCCGGCCCGCTATCCGAACCTGCTGGTCAACGGCGCAGGCGGCATTGCCGTCGGCATGGCGACCAATATTCCACCGCACAATCTTGGCGAAGTCATCGATGCCTGTCTGGCGATGATCGACAAGCCGGAAATCTCGCTTGATGAGCTGATTGAAATTGTTCCTGGGCCGGATTTCCCCACTGGTGGATTGATTCTGGGCCGGGCTGGCATCCGTTCAGCCTATGAGACCGGGCGCGGCAGTGTTGTCATGCGCGGCAAGGTCGATATCGAAAAAACGGCCGGCGAGCGGGAAGCCATTATCGTCACCGAGGTTCCCTATCAGATCAACAAGGCCACAATGGTCGAGAAAATTGCTGAACTGGTGCGTGACAAGCGCATCGAAGGCATTTCGGCGGTGCGCGACGAGAGCGACCGTCACGGATATCGGGTGGTTGTCGAATTGCGTCGCGATGCCGTTGCTGAGGTTGTTCTGAACCAGCTGTATCGCTTCACCACGCTGCAGACCTCATTTGGCTGCAATCTCGTAGCGTTGAATGGTGGTCGACCTGAACAGCTGACGTTGATGGATATGCTGCGTGCCTTTGTCAGTTTCCGTGAGGAAGTGGTCACACGACGAACCAAGTTCTTGCTGAACAAAGCCCGTGTCCGGGCCCATGTCCTGGTAGGTTTGGCGATTGCAGTTGCAAATATCGATGAAGTCATCGCCCTGATCAGGAAAGCGCCGGATCCGGCCACTGCCCGGTCTCAATTGATGGAGCGTCGCTGGCCGGCCAAAGATGTGGCGCCGCTGATTGCGTTGATTGATGATCCGCGCCACCGCCTCAATGAGGACGGAACCTATAATCTGTCCGAAGAACAGGCCCGCGCCATCCTCGACCTGCGCCTGCAGCGTCTTACGGCGCTTGGGCGGGACGAAATTGCCGATGAGCTGAACTCCATTGGCGAGGAAATCAGAGATTATCTGGATATTCTGTCTTCCCGCGCCCGCGTGCTGACCATAGTCAAGGACGAATTGAGCGAAGTCCGTGAGGAATTCGCCACGCCACGCCGCACCGAAATCATCGATGGCGGCTATGAGCATGATGATGAAGACCTGATTGCCCGTGAGGACATGGTCGTTACCGTCAGCCATGGCGGCTATATCAAACGGGTGCCGTTGGCGACCTACCGGGCCCAAAGGCGCGGTGGCAAGGGCCGCTCGGGCATGAGCACCAAAGACGAGGACTTCGTCACCCGCCTGTTCGTGGTCAATACCCACACGCCGGTGGTGTTCTTCTCTTCGCGCGGCATTGCCTACAAGCTGAAGGTCTGGAAATTGCCTCTCGCGGCCCCTCAGGCGCGCGGTAAGGCGCTGATTAACCTGCTGCCGCTGGAGGCGGGGGAAAATATCACCACGATCATGCCTCTGCCGGAAGACGAGGACACCTGGGACACTCTGGACGTCATGTTCGCCACCAAAAAAGGCACGGTTCGGCGCAACAAATTGTCGGATTTTGTCCAGGTCAACCGCAATGGCAAGATCGCCATGAAGCTGGAAGATGATGATGGCATTGTCGGCGTTGAAACCTGTTCCGCCGATGATGATGTCCTGTTGACCTCATCAAGTGGACAGACAATCCGCTTCCGCGTCACCGATGTGCGCGTGTTCAATAGCCGCAATTCAGTCGGTGTGCGCGGAATTCGCCTGGGCAAGGACGACGAAGTCATTTCAATGGCCATTATGCGTGGATTTGAAGCTGATCCGGCTGAACGCACCGCCTATCTGAAGCGGGCAGCGGCTGACCGCCGGGCTCTGGCTGGCGAAGACGGTGAGCACGGCGAGGATGATCATGATCTTGAAGTCGCCAGTGACGACGAAGAAAGTGTCGAAGAAGCGGCCCTGAGTGTCGAGCGCTATGCTGAAATGGGTGCTGCTGAGCAGTTCATCTTAACATTGACAGATCAAGGCTTTGGAAAGCGTTCTTCAAGTTATGATTTCAGAGTTTCCGGACGTGGCGGCAAGGGGCTGAAGGCCACCGACATGTCAAAAGTCGATGAAATCGGCCACCTGGTGGCGGCGTTCCCGATTGAGGACAGTGATCAGATCATGTTGGTGTCCAATGCTGGCCAATTGATCCGCGTGCCGGTGGACAATATCCGTATTGCCAGCCGCGCCAGTAAAGGTGTGCGCGTCTTCCGCACGGCGAAAGATGAAGCAGTTGTTTCTGTCGAGAGGATCAGTGAGCCGGAAGAAGAGGAGGAGGCGGACGAGTCAGTAGATGACGGGGATAACGCTGCAAACTCTACGGATGGTCCGCCCCCTGAAGAAGATTGAGCCGGGAGGAAACTCAATCATTCTTGTTGGGGCTGAGCCGGGAGGAACTCAGCCCCTGGGGTAAGGGTCTAGAAGTTGGAATTGCTCTCCTGACGGCTCATATCTTCTTGATACGCCCGGATTTTCCACATTTCTTTCATGGCCACTGACTTGATTTCCTTTTGGCTGCGCAGGTGCAAGACTGTCGCGGCAAATGTGAGGGCGCTTAATCCTATCGTTGTGGTCAACATTTCTTTTCTCTTTTCCAAACCGTGAAGTTTAGTGTGATTGTGCGAGCACTGGAGTTTTGCTCTGTGATATAGATGGAACATTTTGAGCCCGCTTCCAGTGCAAAAGCGCACACGCTCTTATACGATTTTGTAATGTTGGCGGACGGACCGGGGTGCAAGCAACTAATTCACACCCGTCTGAATTGGCTTTCTGCCTCGTAACAAATTGATATAGAAAGATAATATTTGTCACAACTCAGGGTTTGTGTCGCCATCGCGGATTGCTCAATTACCGGCTAGTTTGAAGCGCAGCTTGGGCATCACAACAAAGTCATTGATGACCGGATCGTCCACCAAGCCATGGTTTCATTTCCAAATATCAACTGCGCAAAAGGTCGATAGCGATTATTTTGCTGCCAACAGATCGACATAGGCAGTGCCGATCAAGGAACCGGGGTCGATCTCAAGCTTATGCATTAGGGCGTCTGCTTCGGCGATTGCCGCTTGTTCGCAATCTCCATCCTGCATGACCACTTCTAATTCGATGTAGTCGCCCAGGTTTTCAACCCTGTCCAGATGGATGCGGGTTCGTCCAACCAACAAGAGGGTGCGCAGTTTTGTCACCTCTGCTCGTTCCCCAAGAGCTGCGGAAAGCAATGACCTGAGCTCTTTTGGCTCTGACGTCTCAAGTACGTGATAGGTGCTGACCCTGACTTCCGGCTGATCGGCGCGCTGATAGGAAATTAGTTGCCCTTCAGTCGCAGACAGTATCCTAAGCTTCAGCCGGCCATTTGTGGAGTTGAAGAATATATCCTGTTGCCAGATTTCCTGAGGGGCTTGCACAGCTAAGCCAGATGCCCTTGTGAACGTTGAATCAATGTCCTGAAGCTTGGCCTTCAGCTCTATATTGCGTGGCACCGAATTTACCTCTTCTTTCCGGTCGCCCAACCTGATTCGAACACTAGCAGGTTCGAGCGTTAGTGGCAGTATCACTGGTTCGGCTTTTGGAGGCTTCATGTGCCCGTTTTCGAATGGTGTTCATGCGCTTCATCATCAAGCGTTGCCTTTCGCCGCTGGCGGGTTTAAGTGAGCCGCATGAAACGCACAGCATTCTATCCCGGTTCCTTCGACCCGTTCACCAATGGGCATCTCGATATACTGTTGCAGGCGCTGGGGCTTGCCGACCAGGTGATTGTCGCCATCGGTGTGCATTCGTCCAAACCTGGTCTGTTCACCTATGATGAGCGCAAGGCGCTGATCGAGGAAGTTGTTCCAGATGCCCTGCGCAGCCGGGTCTCGGTTGTTTCTTTTGACAATCTGACCACCCATGCCGCAGCTTCCGCTGGTGCCAATATGATGATCCGCGGTTTGCGTGACGGTTCTGACCTTGATTATGAAATGCAATTGGCCGGGATGAATGGTGCCCTTGCCGAAGACATCCAGACTGTGTTTTTGCCAGCCAGCCCGGACACTCGCCCGATTACCGCCACTCTGGTGCGTCAGGTCGCGACGATGGGAGGCGATGCCTCGCTGTTCGTACCCGAGCCTGTGGCAAAAGCACTCGTTTCCAAATTGCCGCCCAAGAGCTAAACCCCAAACAAAACACTCAGGGATCCCCAATGAAATCCATAAAACTCGTCCTGGTCGCAACCCTTGTCGCTTGTATTGCAACCCTCAGCCATGCCGCTGACAAGGCCAATACGCTTCTGCTGGATACCAAAACCGGTCAGATCGTCATCGAACTTTTGCCAAAAAAGGCTCCCGGTCACGTCAAACAGATCAGAACCCTGGCAAATCAAGGTTTCTATGACGGCTTGAATTTCCACCGGGTGATTGACGGTTTCATGGCCCAGACCGGCGATCCGCTTGGCAATGGTACTGGCGGCTCGGACCTGCCGGACCTGAAAGCTGAATTCAACGATGTGCCCTTTATCCGCGGCACCGTTGGCATGGCGCGGTCACAGAACCCGGATAGCGGCAATTCTCAATTCTTCATCATGTTCGCTTCCGCTCCTCACCTGGACGGTGGTTACACGGTTTTTGGTCAGGTGATCAAAGGCATGGAACATGTTGACGCGATCAAACGCGGTCGCGGCGGCAATGGCATGGTGTCGAATCCCGACAAAATCGTCAAAATGCGCACAGCAGATAAATATTAGACCAGCCGGGTCCGTCACCGGAGCCGCGCTTAGAAATCAGAACTAACCCATAAGGAACATCCCGTGGCGGATTATAAAGACCCCGAAAACACCCTGATACTGGAAACCTCGAAAGGTGCAGTAGTCATCGAATGCCTGCCTGATCTGGCTCCCGGCCATGTCAAACACATTAAGGAACTGGCCCGCGAAGGCTTTTATGACGGGGTTGTCTTTCACCGCGTAATTGACGGTTTCATGGCCCAGGGCGGCGACCCGACAGGCACCGGTACCGGCGGCTCTTCCAAGCCAAATCTGAAAGCCGAGTTCAATGCCGAGCCCCATGTGCGCGGCGTTTGCTCCATGGCCCGTTCCGGCCATCCCGACAGCGCCAATTCACAGTTTTTCATCTGCTTCGATGATGCCCGTTTCCTTGACCGTCAATATACGGCCTGGGGTCGTGTGATCGAAGGCATGGATAATGTAGATAAATTTGAACGCGGCGAGCCGGTCCCCGATCCAGATCGGATTGTGACCATGAAAGTTGCCGCCGACGCGTAATGCGTTAGATGTGCAGACTACATACTATGGCGGGTCCTGAGCCCGCCATTTTTGTTTGAGGCGAACATGCGCGTAGACGAGTTCGATTTTGATCTGCCGGAAAGTCGCATTGCATTGCGGCCTGCCGTGCCGCGCGACAGTGCCAAATTGCTGGTGGTCAACCAACAGCCCGGTTCGCTGAATGATCAGATTGTTTCAGACCTTGCCGATTTTCTGCGCCCCGGTGATGCGCTGGTGTTCAACGATACGCGGGTGATCCCGGCCCAGTTGGAAGGCGTGCGCCGGCGGCGACGCGACGCCGCCGGCGGCGGCGGTGGCGGCGGCGAAGCGGTGGCCAAAATCGGCGCCACTTTGCATATGCGCGAAGCAGCAGACAGCTGGCGTGCCTTTGTGCGCGGTGCCAAGAAGCTCATACTCGGTGAAACCGTTGATTTCGGCGGCGAATTCCTGGCCGAGGTGAAGGAAAAGGGGGAAGCGGGTGAGGTGCTGTTGCAGTTCAACCGGTCAGGGCCCGACCTGGATCTGGCGCTGGTTGAGTGGGGGCACATCCCGCTGCCACCCTATATCGCGCTGAAGCGGGGTGAAGACGAACAGGACCGCCAGGACTACCAGACTATCTACGCCCGTGAGGATGGTGCCGTTGCCGCACCGACCGCCGGACTGCATTTCACCGAAACCCTGCTCGACCGGATCCGGGACAAGGGAATAAGCCAGCACTTTGTGACGCTGCATGTTGGGGCAGGGACCTTTTTGCCGGTCAAAGTGGATGACACCGAAGATCATAAAATGCATGCCGAGATCGGCACGGTCAGCCAGCAAACTGCTCAGGCTCTCAACGCAGTGCGCAAATCCGGCGGTCGAATCGTCGCCGTTGGCACAACTTCTCTGCGTCTGCTGGAAAGTGCGGCCACAGGTGACGGCCAGATCCAGCCATGGTCCGGGGCAACGGATATTTTTATCACGCCGGGCTATCGCTTTAAGGCCATCGATGCGCTGATGACCAACTTTCATCTCCCCCGATCCACCCTGTTCATGCTGGTCAGCGCTTTCGCCGGTAGCGAGACCATGAAACAGGCCTATACCCATGCCATCGCCAATGATTACAGGTTCTATTCCTATGGCGACTCTTCCCTGCTGTTTCCTGAAAGGGTCTAGTCAACTGAAACCATTTGTCACGGTGACCCGTAACTCCTTAACGACTAAAAGGGGTCATTGGTGGAGATGGACATGAAAACCTTTTTGCAGATTACTGCTTTTGCCATTCTGGGCATGATGCTGGTCGCGGGCGCTGGCCGGGCACAATCAGGACCGACCTTACCGGCGGAACTTCAGACTCTGGCTCATTCGGTCATCGATGGACAGATTAGCGCATTCAGGGCGCGGGATCATGAGACAGCGTTTGGCTTCGCTGCACCATCCATACGCCAGATGTTCGGCACCACTGATCGCTTTATTGGCATGGTCAAAAATGGCTATGGCGCAATTTACGGGGCCCGGAGCTGGAGTTTTGGCCGCGGTGAGGCGCGGGGCGACGCTCTTGTGCAGGAAGTATTGATCAAAGGACCGCAGGGGCGCGACTGGGTTGCGCTCTATACCTTGCGCAAACAACCCGATGGATCCTGGCGCATCGCCGGTGTGCAGATGAAACAAGCTGAACTGCGCAGCACATAGGCCGTAGTTTCGACAACTGGTTCAATCGCGGTTCAATTCTGTTGAGCCGCCGACACCATTTCAGTCAGCTGGGGACCGATTTCAGCCCGCAAGAAGTCTATGAAGACGCGTACTTTTGCCGTCAGAACATTGGACTTGGGATAGATCAGCCAAAGTGCGATTTGCTCGTCTAAGGAAAACCCGGGAAGGATGGGCACCAGGTAACCCTGTCGAATTTCTCGATCCACGCTCCAAAGCGAATTGGCAGAGATGCCAGCTCCGGCAATTGTGGCGAGTTTCATACTGTGACCGTCGTCAAATATCAGCCGGCACTTTCCTTCACTTGGGGCGAAGAGGGCGGTTCTGCCGTCTGCTGCGACCATCGGCTTGGCTGCGCGGTCGCGGAAGGCCAGCAATTGGTGGTCTGGCAGATCTGCGGGATCAGCGGGCGCTCCATATTGCTCTATATAGCCGGGCGAAGCGCACAGGATACGGATGTCATCGGCCAGCTTGCGGCCCTTAAGGCTGGTGTCACCAATGGCCAGATTGCGCAATGCCAGATCAAAACTTCCGTCAAACAGGTCAAATTGCACGTCGGAGAATTTCAGGTCGAGATTGATATCTGGGTACAGATTCAGAAATTTCGGCAGAATTGGCGCGATATAGAGTTGGGCAAACGTGCTGGGGGCGGCGAAACGCAATGTGCCGGAAATGGTGGCGCTGCCATGACCCAACGCGGCCATTGCCGCCTCTTCCTGCGCCAGAATCTCACGCGCATAGGGCAGGAAATCCACCCCCTCAATCGACAGGGCTACCTTGCGCGTCGAGCGATGCAGTAGTTCAGCTCCCAGCCCGGTTTCCAGCTTTGCCAGCCGGCTGCTGGCCACCGCCGGAGCCATCCCAAGTTCCCGCCCGGCAGCGCTGATGTTGAGCTTCTCGGCGGCCAGCACAAACAGTTTGAGGCTTTGAGTGTCCATACTATTATATCCAAAAACAGAATTATCTAATCCATTTTAGGCATCTTATTCCGTTTTTGAAGGTAAACTATATTGGTGCGACACAATCGGCGCGGCGGCGGCAATATGGCGGTCTCTCCCCCTAACCAATTTCAGCAATCTAAATGAGCGAGCAAATTTCAATGACGGTGCAAAGCAAGGTCACTCAGTTCGCCCCGCTCAATCGGGCATATAATTCGGTATTCCATCCCGGACGGTTGAGTCTGGGACTGGTGGTGCCGCTGGAAGCCTATCCGCAGGGGCCGGTGCCGACAATGGCAGACCATCTGAAGCGCGCCAGACTGGCCGAGGAACTCGGTTTTACTGCCCTCTGGCTGCGGGATGTGCCGTTTAACGTGCCGACATTTGGCGATGCCGGGCAGACCTATGATCCGTTTGTCTATCTGGGATATCTCGCTGCCCAAACCAGCACGATTGCCCTGGGCGTTGCCAGCATTATCCTGCCATTGCGCCACCCGGCCCATGTTGCCAAGGCCGCTGCCAGCGCCGATGTTCTGTCGGATGGTCGCCTGTTGCTTGGCGTCGCTTCAGGCGACCGGCCTGAAGAATATCCGGCCATGAATATGGACTATGAAAGCCGCGGCGAGCGGTTTCGTGACAGTTTTGACTATATCCGTCAGATGGGCCGCGATTTTCCGGCCTTTGATACCGCACAGGGGCAATCGCACGGCACCATGGACATGTTGCCAAAACCGACGGCGACAGGTGGAAGGCTGCCGATGCTGGTCACCGGCGGCAGTCGTCAGCACCCGGACTGGGTGGCAGAGCACAGTAATGGCTGGATCACATATCCCCGCGATACTGTCTCTCAATCGCAGGTGATCGCCGATTATCGCGCGCGGGTCTATGCCAGCGGTCAGCCGGACAAACCGGTTTCGCAATCGCTTTACGTGGATCTGGTGGACGACAAAAACGCTCGCCCACAGCCGATCCATCTGGGGTTTCGATCCAATATTGACTACCTGCGCTCCTATCTTCTGTCGCTGCAGGAAATCGGGGTCAATCACGTGGCACTCAATCTGCGCCTCAATCAGGCGGGTACCGAACAAACCATGCAGGCCATCGCTGATGAGATCCTGCCATTACTTGCAAATTAGAGGGACATAACATGCCAAAAACCATTCTGATTACCGGCGCCACCGATGGCATCGGCCTGGCCACCGCCAAAATGCTGGCGCAGGAGGGACATCGCGTGCTGTTGCATGGCCGCAGTCAGGCCAAACTGGAAGCGGCACTTGCAGCAGTCGGCGACGGCGGCGACGGCGGCCGCGACGGCGGTGCAACGTCCTATCTGGCGGATTTTTCCAATCTGGCCGATGTGAAGAGAATGGCGGCTGAAATCGCCCGGGACCGTCAGCATATTGACGCTTTGATCAACAATGCCGGCGTTCTGAAGGCTTCCGATCCCGTGACCGCGGACGGTTATGACATCCGCTTCGTCGTCAACATGTTTGCCCCAATGGTCCTGACCCGGGAATTGATGCCGCTGTTTTCTGATGAAAGCCGCATTATCAACCTGTCGTCTGCGGCTCAGGCACCGGTTGATCTGGCAGCCTTGGCGGGCAAGCGACAGCTGGATGACATGGGAGCCTATGCGCAGAGTAAATTGGCGATAACCATGTGGTCGCTTGCCCTTGCACAATCGCAACCGCAGGGACCGGTGGTCATTCCGGTTAATCCGGGCTCGCTGCTGGCCAGCAAAATGGTCAAGGAAGGCTTTGGCATTGCTGGCAGTGATTTGAGCAAGGGGGCGACGATCCTGCGGAATCTGGCGTTGGAAGACCAATTCGCCTCCGCGTCGGGCAAATATTACGACAACGATATCGGACAATTTGGCCCGCCCCACAGGGATGCGCTCGACGCCGCCAAGGCCAGTGCGGTGCTACAGGCTACGGAGACAGCCGTCGCCGAGATATTGGCGGGCTAAGGCTGAAGGGACCTAAAGTGGATCGATGTCGCCCTTTGCCCAGCCTTCCTTTGTTTCAGCCATGAAGTCGCCATAGCGGCCGGCTTCGATGGCGTCGCGGGCGCCCTGCATCAGGAATTGGTAATAGGCGAGGTTGTTCCAGGTCAGCAACATGCCGCCCAAAGCCTCATTGGCCCGCATCAGGTGGTGAAGATAGGCGCGGCTGTAATCGCGGCTTGCCGGGCAATCGGACTGATCGTCTAGGGGCCGATGGTCTTCGGCGTGTCGGGCATTGCGCAGGTTGAGGCGGCCAAAACGCGTATAGGCGGTGGCGTGGCGTCCGGCGCGGGTGGGCATGACGCAGTCGAACATGTCGATACCACGGGCAATGGATTCAAGCAGATCATCCGGCGTGCCGACACCCATCAGGTAGCGCGGCTTTTCCTGCGGCAATTCGGGGCAGGTAATGTCCAGCATGCGCAGCATCACTTCCTGCGGCTCGCCCACCGCCAGGCCACCGATGGAATAGCCCTTCATGTCCATCGCACGCAGCGCCTGGGCCGACTTCACCCGCAATTCCTCATTGTCGCCCCCCTGGACAATGCCGAACATCGCCCTGGCATCGTGGTCAGCCTGATTCTTGAAAGCCGTGTGTGATCGCTCGGCCCAGCGCAGCGACAGTTCCATCGCCCGTTCAATCTCTTTGGTTTCGGCGGGCAGGGCGATGCATTCGTCCAGTTGCATCTGGATATCACTGTCCAGCAGCGCCTGAATTTCGATCGACCGTTCCGGTGTCAGTTCATACTTGGCACCGTCGACATGGCTCTGAAATACAACGCCTTTCTCGCTCATCTTGCGCAGTTGAGCCAATGACATGACCTGAAAGCCACCGGAATCGGTCAGGATCGGATGGGGCCAACGGGCAAATTCATGCAGACCGCCCAGGCGGCCAACCCGTTCGGCGCCGGGGCGCAGCATCAGGTGATAGGTATTGCCAAGGATGACATCCGACCCCAGGTCGCGCACCTGATCCATATACATGGCCTTGACCGTGCCCGCCGTGCCAACGGGCATGTAGGCGGGTGTTCGGATGGTGCCGCGCGGCATGGAAATGGCGCCGCGGCGGGCCTGGCCATCTTTGGCCAGCACTTTGAACTGAAAGTCGGGGGTCGTCTGGGCGCGTTCTTCGGTCATCGGGAAGGTCCTGAAAATGTCCGGCCTTCAAAACACCAATCTGGGGTAGCGGTCCAGATAAATCCGAAACCATGGGGTATATTCTTCTGGATTGGCCTTCACGTCCTCGGTCAGTTGCTCAGCGGTCACCCATTTAATTTCGGCAACCTCATCGGGATTCAACCTGGCTTCCAGCTGCGCCCGATTGACCTTGGCGGTGAACATATGAACCCGCTCCCGCTCAAACAGGCCATTGCCGACATCAGCGGCATATTCGACCACAAGTTGCTCGGTAAGCTCGGCAGTCAGGCCTAGTTCTTCGTTGAGACGGCGGTGGGCGGCGGCGGAGACATCTTCGCCGAAATTGGGATGGGTGCAGCAGGTATTGGCCCACAGACCACCGCAATGATATTTTGTCAGCGCGCGGCGCTGGATCAGCAGTTCCGGGCCGGAGAAAAGGAAAATGGAAATCGCCAGATGATGAATATCACGGCGGTGAGCGTCGATCTTTTCAATTGGAAACAGGGTTCCATCGGCGGCGATGCCGGGAATCATAATTGCCGGACCGCTTGGGTCTGACTCGATGCCAAAAGTGCTCTTGGAGTCTGTGTTTTCGAACTCGGCGTTTGAATCTGCGTCCAGCATGTTGATGCCTATTTGATGACACGACCTGCACCCGCCACAGCGTGCAGCCGTCAGAAATGGAGTTGTTTAGTTGCCGCCTCGCCGCCGCCGCGTCGCCGCCGCCGCTTCAACGTCGCCGCTGATCCCGGTGTCAGGCAACGGCCCGGGACAGGGCGCATTGAGACCAAAGCTCGCTCAGCGCGTTGACCAGATGATCGAGATCAGACTCACTATGCATGGGTGACGGGGTAATCCGCAAGCGCTCAGTGCCTTTGGGTACCGTTGGATAATTGATCGGCTGAACATAGACGCCGTGGTTTTCCAGAAGCAGGTCAGAAATGAATTTGCACTTCTTGGCATCCCCCACCATGACCGGCACGATGTGGCTTTCATTGTCCATATGGGGCAGGCCGATGGCGTCGAGCTTCTGGCGCAGGGCGCGGACATTCCGGCGCTGCCGCATCCGTTCCATATCGCTGGTTTTGAGATGTTTGATCGAGGCCGTCGCTCCGGCGGCAAGGGCCGGGGGCAGGGCGGTGGAAAAGATGAAGCCGGAGGCGAAGGAACGGACGAAATCAACCAGATTGGCAGATGCAGCGATATAACCGCCCATCACGCCATAGGCTTTGCCCAAAGTTCCCTGGATGACGGTTACCCGGTCAGCCAGACCGCGTTCTTCCGAGATGCCGCCGCCGCGCGGGCCGTAGAGGCCAACAGCATGTACTTCGTCAAGATAGGACATGGCACCATGTTTTTCACAGACATCGAGGATTTCCGCCAGCGGGCAAATGTCACCATCCATGGAATAGACTGATTCAAAGGCAACGAGTTTGGGCGCGTTTGGATCGCAATCGGCCAGTTTGCGGTCCAGATCATCCACGTCATTGTGTTTCCAAAGATGTTTTGGCGCCTTTGAATGGCGAATGCCTTCAATCATCGAGGCATGATTGTCGGTATCGGAAAAGACTTCGCAATTGGGGATTTTAGCCGCCAGTGTGCCGAGCGCTGCCCAGTTGGCCACATAGCCAGAAGTCAACAGCAAGGCAGACTGTTTGTTGTGCAGGTCCGCAAGTTCGCGTTCCAGCAACACGTGATAGTGGTTTGTGCCAGAAATATTGCGGGTACCACCTGCACCGGCACCACAGCGCTCCAAGGCCGTCTTCATGGCGGCAATCGTGTCCGGATGCTGGCCCATGCCCAGATAATCGTTGGAGCACCAGACCGTCACGTCGCTGGTTTCACCAGTCTCGTCGTACCGCGTGGCTTTTGGAAACTGGCCCTTTTGCCGTTCCAGATCGGCAAAAACGCGATAGTTTCCGCCTTCTTTCAGGCCTTCAAGCTCGCTGTTGAAAAAATCCTCGAAGTCCAACGTTCAATTCCAGTTCAAATTTTGGAGCAACATAGCCCAAGTCGTAGGCAACGTCACAGACAATCACGTTGATTTAGGTCAAATTTGCGTTTTCTGCGCGTGAATTCACTCTTTACCAACCATCAGCATGGCTGTTTTTGATTTTGCACAACCCATTCGGCGCGGGTCTTTTGTCCAGATATCCCAGGCGCGCCTGGCTGGCAAGCCATTGAGCATCGGATGGGGCGATGTGCAACGGTTTCCGCACGATAGACGTTCATCACCTGTCTCTGGCAATCTTGTGACTTGACCGGAGTGACATCTCGCGGGAGATGTGTTTGTAGCACCAAAAACCGTTTCTCCAGGAGATATGAATGACCAATCGCTTGCTTCACCTGGCCGCCGTCCTGTCCTTGGCTGCCTTTTCAACTTCGGCAATGGCCGATTCCCATGCCGTCGGCGACGCTACAAAAGGTGAAAAAGTGTTCAAGAAATGCGCTGCCTGTCATGCTGTCGGGGAAGGGGCAAAGATCAAAGTCGGCCCGCCGCTGACCGACGTGGTGGGACGCAAGGCCGCGTCTTTCGAAGGTTACAAATATGGCAAAAGCATCATCGCCGCCGGCGAGGCGGGGCTGGTCTGGAGCGAGGAAGAACTGGCTGATTACCTGACCAACCCGAAAAAATACCTGCGCGCCAAACTGGAAGACAAGAAGGCCAAATCGAAAATGGCATTCAGGCTGAAAAAGGAAATGGATCGGGCAAATGTCATTGCCTACCTGAAGTCGCTCGGCAACTAAGCCCGAAAGGGCCCGACTCGCCCGCGATCTGATTGCAAAGCCGCTCCTTTCAAACAGGGCGGTTTTGTCTGTTCTGAGGGGCAGATTTTGGCCAAGTCCTTGGCTTCACTGCGTCGTAAATGACACGGCCCGGAAAAATTTGCCTAGTTTTCGCCTGCAAACATTCAAATTGGGATCCAATTAGGCTAAACAGGCCTCTCGTGCTGGATGTCCCGCCTTCAGCCTCTGTTGTCAGACACTTTCCTGGTAGGAGGAAAGACCATGTTGTATCGGTTGAAGAGTAGCCGTTCCAAATTTGCAATCGCTCGTCTTCGCGCCACTGCGGCGAGTGTCGCGGCGACTGTCGCTGCGGCATCTGCCTTGAGCATGGCTGTGCTTGTCTCCACTCCGGCCAAAGCTGAGGTGACTTACGATCAAATTCTTGCCGCCCCCGATGATCTGGAACTAAACCTGACCTATGCACGCCAGCAGGTCGCCAGTGGCCGACTGCAACAGGCAGCTGCTGCGCTGGAACGTCTGCTGCTGCAACGCCCCAACTGGGACTCGGTGCGGTTGTTCTATGGCATTGTACTTTACCGTCTTGACGATATGGCTGGTGCCAAGCGCGAGCTGGAAATATTGGAAGGCCGTGATCTTGATCCTGCGCAGGAAGCTGATCGGCTTCGCTATCTGGCCCGCGCAACTCACAAGTCTAAGTCAGTCCGGGCAAGCAGCCGGATAACGGTCGGTGGTCGTTATGACTCCAATCCTGGGCGTGTATCCGACGCGGTGGCGGCGACAACTGGCGCCGACGATGATGGCGATTTCGCTTTTGTGGCCAGATCGCGGTTTCGGCTTGAAGCTGATCTGAAAAACGGCCGCCGGGACTATTTCTTCCTGCAGACCAATGGACATTTGAGAGAGTTTTTTGACATAGACCGGGCTGATCTGATTAACGGTCGGGCCCGTGCCGGGGTCAAGTTTCACCATGAAAACGGCAGCATCACCCCCTATGGCTCCTTTTCGTCTCTCTATCTGCAGCATGAAAAACTGCGTCATGGTTATGGCGGCGGCGTCGATGCCTCCTGGACGCTGAATTCGCAGGTGTCGCTGATGCTGAAGGCGCACGGCATCTACCAGGACTATGACACGACGTCCTATTCGACCATCGGGGATATGCGCGATGGCTGGAAATATGGCGGTGGATTCAGATTTCGCTGGCGGCCCAGTGATTCTGTTACCGTCTATGCCGGTGCGGAGTTCAATCGCAAGGAAGCAAAATCGGACGGATTTTCCTACGATTCGGCAAAGGTTTCCGCATCGATGCAAAAACTGCTGGGCATGGGACGTTATGTGACCCTGGCCGGTAGCTTTACCCGCCAGGAATATGATCAACCGGATATGTTCTATTCCAATACGATAACCCGCGATGACGACATTGTCCGGCTGCGGGCAGCAACCGGTGCGCCGCTTTCCACCCTGTTCACCGACGTCGAGCTGCCACCGCATATCGGCGATATCGTGGCACAGATCGGTGGCACCTATCATATGCAAGAATCGTCAATCAACAGGCTGGATATCGACAATTTCAGCGTTGATGTGACTTTCACCAAACGCATCAATTTTTGAGCGGAGGGAGAGATAAAATGATAACCCTTCGTGGAAAAAACACAGTGCGTCGCAGACATTCGTTGCTCAGCCTGACTGCGGCCACTGCGCTGCTGATGATGACGGGCGTCGGCCAGACATTTGCCGCGCCAAAGATTGGCACAACCTCTTCTGTGCAAGGCTCGGCCTTTGTGCTGACAGAAGGCGCACGCCGTAAGGCTCAGGTACGTGATTCCATCCAGCTGAACGATGAAGTGCAGACCAAGGACGACAGCGCCTTGCAGATCATGCTGCTCGACCAGACGATCTTCACGGTTGGGCAGAATTGCTCGATTATCATTGATGAATTTGTCTATGACCCGAATACCTCGGTCGGCGATCTGAGTGCTCAGGTATTGTCGGGTGCCTTCCGTTATATGACGGGTCAGATCGGCAGAGCCAATCCGATCAACGCGTCGATCAACACGCCCAGCGCCACCATTGGTATTCGCGGTACATTTTTTGAGGGCATTGTCGGCGAAGACGCCGTTGCCCTGGCCAAATTGGGTGGCATCGACACCAGCAATGCGGATTTGAGCAAGGCCAGTATCACAATTTTGCGTGGGGCCGGCCCTGGCGCCAATTCACTGGACAAGCATGGTTCGATTTCAGTGACATCAGCTGGCGTGACCAAGACTATTCTGGAGCCGGGCTATGCCATTTTCAGCCCCGGACCTGGCCTGCCGCCCATCGGGCCGTTTCCGATGACCGAAGATATGCGTGAATATCTCGATTTCTTCCTGCGTTCAACGCCGAATGGGCCGTCGGAGAATCCTGTTGAAGTTTCCACTGGCTCGCAGGAATCGGGTCAACATCAGTTTGAAAACGACACCAATGGTGATGACCCTGAACTGGACGATGGCGGCGATGAAGGCACCGAAGATGATCTGCCCGAAGACAGGGAAGATGAAGATGAGGATGAGTATCCCTGCTATGAATGCGTAAGTGAGGGTGATGAAGACTGATCTATTATGAAGGATTGTCCCGATAGATTGATCGCCTGACCAGTCAACAATTCGAAACTGTTGAATGCGCAATTATTCAAGCAGCGCGTCGATTTTCAAATTTCTGGAAAAGTGGTGAGCCCGCACGGATTCGAACCGTGGACATCCTCATTAAAAGTGAGGCGCTCTACCAACTGAGCTACGGGCTCCCGGTGCTTCGATTGCCCGGACAAACGCTGCTTAAGCAAAGCGATGGCAAGCGTCAACTAGGCTTAGCCCAGTTGGGTTAAAATTTTTGCGGATTTTGCACTTTTTATGACGCGGTTTTGAGTTGGCGTGAGCCAGCATTGGTGTAGGTTGGCGGCGTACCCGGACAAATTCCTCCGCCTGCAGCAGGATCCTAGACATATGAGCGGTGATCTCACCCTGATCGGCATTTTTTTCGCTGGTCTGCTGTCGTTTATTTCTCCCTGCGTGTTGCCGCTTGTGCCGCCTTACCTGACTTACTTGGCCGGGGTTTCGCTGGATAACATCTCCCCTGATGACGCCGTCATCGCACGCCAGGTTAGGCGAAAAGCCCTCATCAATGCAGGCTTTTTTGTCATCGGATTTACCTGTGTCTTTGTCGCCCTGGGCGCCGGAGCTTCGACGTTTTCGCAGGTTGTTCGGCAAAATCAGGAAATCTTGTCGATCATTGCCGGCATCGTCATCATGATTATGGGCCTGCATTTTCTGGGGCTGTTTAAAATTGGCCTGCTGTATCGCGAGGCCCGGTTTCAGGTGGACGATGATATTGTCCGTGGTGCCACGGTCGCCGGATCATTCATCATGGGCCTGGCATTCGCCTTTGGCTGGACACCCTGTATCGGTCCGATTCTGGGGGTGATTTTGGGTATTGCCAGCGCCCGCGACACAGTTGGTGAGGGGGCCTTTATGCTGGGCGTCTATTCCATGGGGCTCGGCGTGCCGTTTCTACTGGCAGCATTGTTTGCCGGGCCGTTCATGCGTTTCCTGTCACGCTTTCGCCGTCATCTGGGGTCGGTGGAAAAGCTTATGGGCGGGTTGTTGGTATTGACCGGCATCCTGTTTCTTACCGGTGGTATGCAGACATTTGCGTACTTCCTGCTGGAAAACTTCCCGGTTCTTCAGACCTTCGGCTAAACACGCTTTATTTCGCGCAATGCGCGTTTTGGCCAGGTTGCCAGCACCACGCCAGACAGCACCAGCAACACGCCCCACATGTGATAGGTCGCCAGTTCTTCGCCGAGGAATATGATCGCCAGACTGACCCCGTAGACCGGCAGCAGATACATGAAAATGCCAGTCAGAGACGGACCGATAACCCGGACGCCGAATTGAAATGCAGAAAAAGCAAGCAGTGAGGCAAAGACCACAATGCCGCTGATATTCATCCAGGCATGCGTGGTGGTCGGGAATTCCTGAAGCCATAGCGCTTCCACAAGCGCGAAGGGAAGCAGCAGAACAGCGCCTGCGGCTGCAATCAGCATGAACAGTGGCAGGGTTTGCAGCGGCATCAGATTGTCCGCCTTTAATAAAACCGAATAGACCGCCCAGGCGATCGCAGCGCCAACAAAGATCAGGTCGCCCAGATTGAAGGTCAGCGACAGCAAGACATCCAGCGATCCTTTGACAATAATTGTGACCACACCAAACAGCGCGATTGAGACACCTGCTGCCTCGCGAAACCCGACCTTACGACCGCGAAACAGATATTCAATCAGGATGATCAGCACCGGGGATGATGTGTAGATCAACGTGCCATTGGTGGCGGTGGTATATTCCAGCGCCAGATAGACCAGTGCGCCGCAAACCCACATGCCCAGAAACCCCAGCAGCGCCAATTGTCGGCCGAATCCGGCGATCATATGTCGGGCTCTGCTGATTTGCGGCCAGACAAAAGGCATTAGAATCAGAGCTGTAAGTGACCACCTGATGAAGGCCAGGGTAAACGGTTCCACCTGTCCGGCAATGGCACGGCCGAATATAATGTTGGAGCAGAAGAACAGCGGCATGACCAACAACACGGCCATGGCTGTGCGGCGTTCTGAGCCAGAACCTTCAGGCGAGGGGGGAACGGACAATGCTCAATTGGTCAAACGAGGGATGGACGCCCGCTCATGACAGCTTCAACAGATCTAGGCAAGTGACATTGATCTGAAGTGATTTTGGGGACCTGCAGCACAGGCGGCATTATTGGATTGCTTCGCCTTCAAAGGTTGCCAGCGAGCAATCCAGAGTCAGGCGCAACCGTACGGCGCGGCAAAATTGGGCAACATCGGCTTGTGAAGAAAACGGACCGGCAATCAGCCGCGCTTCCAGGGAGGCGCCATGTCCGTGAACCTGAATGCGCGGCTCCAGATGATCGAACAGATCTGGCGCACGTCGTCTTAAGGCCGTGTAGCGATTGATCAGGGGTGAAGCTGACTTGGCGCCGCCAATATCAACAGCGAAAAGGATTTCTGGCAATTGCGCTTCTGGAAATGGTTGCAATGCGGTTTCATCGTCCAGCCCAACGGCTCCGGTGCGCAAGGTATCGATGTCAAATTTCTGACTGGTTTCCACCAATTCCGCCGCCGGCACGGGAATTTCCGGCAATGCCGGTATCTCCAGCTTCACCGAGCGCTCCTTGGCAAGATTTGCGGCGACTTCCGGTGGCGTTGGCGATTCGGTTTCTTGAATTGCGCTGGGTGCGATTTTTTCAACGATCTGAGCTGTCGATCGCACAGCAGCCGGCGCGGTATTCATCACCGGTTTGTTTTCCGCCAGCGTCACAGGTTGTGAGACCAGGCTGTTTGGGCTGATGCCAATGACGGTGGCAAACACCGCGCTGACGAAGGCCAGCGACCCCCAGGTATAGAGGGCGAAGGCGCCGACCGAGTTGGTGTTCTTATTGGCGGTTGATTTTACCATATGGTCGGCAGCATCCTTGGCTGCCTTCAAGGCGGCGATACGAATCACCTCATCTTCCGCGCTGATTGAGTCCGGCAAGTGCCTGCTCCCACTTATCCAGCTGATCTATAACTGAAATTTTCCTCAAATCAGCCATTGATCGAATCGTTAAAATTTACCATTCACAAGCTGACATGGCAGCTTTGATGGACATTCGTGCCATTTGTGGCATGAGAGGGATTAATTTTGCCCTAGCAAAACCGATATTGGGGTTAATTAATGGTTGAAATGTCCACTCGCACCTGTCTGACCATCATTCTTGCCGCTGGCGAGGGCAAACGCATGGCTTCCAGCCTGCCAAAAGTTGTGCACCCGGTCGCTGGTCTGCCAATGGTCTGTCACGTGCTGGACACTGCCAAAGACGCCGGTGCCTCAGATATCGCCGTGGTGGTGGGCAATAAGGCGGAACTGGTCTCTGAGACGGTGAAGGCACACCACGAGGGCACCACCGTACACCTGCAAACGCAACGCGACGGAACCGCTCATGCGGTGCTCGCCGCCCGCGACGCTGTTGACCCCTCCCACGATGATGTTGTGGTGCTGTATGGCGATGTGCCGTTGGTGAAAACCGAGACGATTCTCGCCGCCCGCCGCGCATTGGCTGAAGGGGCCGACATTGTGGTTTTGGGATTCAAAACACAAACCCCCAAAGGATATGGAAGGTTGATTGTCGAAAACGGCCAATTGACAGCCATTCGTGAGGAAAAGGACGCCAGCGACGCCGAGCGGGCCATCGATTTCTGCAACAGCGGCATCATGGCATTCTGTGCGCCCCACATGCTGGAGGTTCTGGACGCCATTTCCAACGATAATTCCCAGGGTGAGTATTATCTCACCGATGCCGTTGAGATCGGTCGCGCCAAAGGGTTGAGCGTTGTTGCCGCAGAAGTGCCGGAAGATGAAACTCTGGGGGTCAATGACCGGGTACAACTGGCCGAGGTTGAAAAGCGCTGGCAGGACCGCAAACGCCATGAACTGATGCTTTCCGGGGTCGCCATGAGCGCGCCGCAAACCGTGTTTCTGCATCATGACACGGTGCTGGAAGGCGATGTCGTGCTGGAACAAAACATAGTCTTTGCACAAGGTGTCCGCGTGGAGCAGGGGGCAATCATCCGCGCTTTTTCCCATCTCGAAGGGGCCCATGTGCAGCGCAATGCCATTGTCGGACCCTATGCCCGGTTGCGGCCCGGCGCGTCGATTGGTGAAGGCTCAAAAATTGGTAATTTCGTAGAGATCAAGGCGGCGACCATCGGCAATGGCGCCAAGGTCAATCATCTCTCCTATATCGGCGATGCCGATGTCGGCGAGAAGGCCAATATCGGTGCCGGTGCGATCACCTGCAATTATGATGGTTATAACAAATACAAGACGACCATTGGCGCCGGAGCCTTCATCGGCACCAATACTTCGTTGGTGGCACCGGTGGAAATCGGCGAAAATGCCAATACAGCGGCTGGCAGCGTGATTACCAAAAGCGTGCCCGAAGATGATCTGGCGATAGAACGAAATCGCCAGGCCAACCTGGCCGGCAAGGCAAAAAGCCTGCGCAAGCGCTATGCGGCGGCGAAAGCTGCGAAAACTGCGAAGGCGGCGAAAGCGGCGAAGTCAGAGAAGTCTGCAAAGTAATCGCTAATCCTTGCAGGTCTGAAATCATTTTTGACTGGGTCTTTGCCCAATCGATGATATGGCTTGCCAACAACGTCGGCATCGCGGCGTTAATTCAAAATTTCAAATGATGAAGCATATTCATCGCTGAATACGACCGATTGGGGAAATGCATATGTGCGGAATTGTCGGAATTGTGGGCACCAGACCGGTCGCGCCTCTCATTGTAGATGCGCTGAAACGGTTGGAGTATCGCGGTTACGATTCAGCTGGTGTAGCGACCGTCGAACAGGGATTGCTGGACCGCCGCCGGGCCGAAGGCAAGCTGGTCAATCTGCAGGAACGGCTCGACGATTCGCCACTATCCGGCACGATTGGCATTGGCCACACCCGTTGGGCCACCCATGGTGCGCCAATCGAAGTCAACGCCCACCCGCATTTTTCTTCCGGCGTTGCAGTGGTTCACAACGGCATTATCGAAAACTTCCGCGAGCTCCGTGCTGGCCTGGAGGCCGACGGTTTTGCATTTTCCTCGCAGACCGATACCGAAGTTGTTGCCCATCTGGTTGAACAGGGATTGCGCAATGGCCTGGCCCCGGAAGAGGCGGCTCATCGTGCGGTTCAGCAACTCAGCGGCGCATTTGCGCTGGCGGTGATGTTTGACCGGGACGACAATTTAATCGTCGCCGCACGCAGCGGACCGCCGCTGGCCATCGGCCATGGGGAAGGGGAAATGTATCTGGGCTCCGATGCGGTCGCATTGGCGCCATTTACAAATCGCATCACCTATCTGGAAGATGGCGATTGGGCCATTATCCGACGCGATGACCTGGCTATTTTCAACGCTGCAGGACAGGCGGTTCAGCGTCAGCAACAGACGTCGGTTGGTTCAGCACTGCTGGTCGACAAGGGCAATCACCGCCACTTCATGATTAAGGAAATTTATGAACAACCTGAAGTGATCGGCCATACCCTGGCCAATTATGTCGATTTCAATGCTGAAAAAATCGCCCTGCGCGATATGGGCGATAAACAAGACCCTCTCAATTTTGCTGATCTCGACCGGTTGAATATCACCGCCTGTGGCACCGCCTATCTTGCCGGATATCTGGCAAAATACTGGTTTGAACGCCATGCACGGCTGCCGGTTGATATCGATGTCGCATCTGAGTTTCGTTATCGCGAAGTGCCGCTGACGCAAAAGGGGCTCTCGCTGTTCATTTCCCAGTCGGGAGAAACTGCTGACACCCTGGCCGGTCTGAAATATTGCGCAGAACAAGGCCAACAGCTGGCGGCCATTGTCAACGTACGCGAAAGCACCATGGCGCGGTCCTCACACAATGTCTTTCCGACCCTTGCAGGACCGGAAATCGGTGTTGCCTCGACCAAGGCATTCACCTGCCAGCTTTCGGTGCTGGCCTCTCTGGCCATTGCAGCCGGTGTGCAGCGCGGTCATATCGATGAGGCGCGGGAGAAAGAACTGGTGCGCGCATTGGCCGAAGCGCCGCGCTATGCCAACGAGGCGTTGAAGCTCGAAGACGAAATCAAAGAACTGGCCCATTCATTGGCCAATAAGGAACACGTGCTTTATCTGGGCCGGGACACCAATTTCCCACTGGCCATGGAAGGCGCGCTGAAGCTGAAGGAATTATCCTACATTCACGCCGAAGCCTATGCGGCAGGCGAGCTGAAACACGGGCCGATTGCCCTGGTGGACGAAGAAATGCCGGTTGTTGTGATCGCACCCCACGACCGGATTTTTGAAAAGACAGTATCCAACATGCAGGAAGTTGCCGCTCGCGGCGGCCAAATTATCCTGATCACCGATCCGAAGGGTGCAGCAGAAGTCGGAATGGACGAGGCAAAAGTCATTGTGATGCCGGAAATGCCAGAGATCATCACGCCGATCGTCTATGCGCTGCCAGTGCAAATGCTGGCCTATCACACAGCTGTCCACATGGGCACGGATGTTGATCAACCGCGGAATTTGGCAAAATCAGTCACTGTGGAATAGAATAGCCTTGCAAAACACGGGGCGGGCGGTCATCTAAACGGGTGGCGACACTTAAGTCGTCACCAACCGCAAAGCAGCTTGATGAGTAAATCCGACAAACGTTCAAAGCCGCATCACATTGCCCGGTTACGGAACTACTTTTTCACCGGGTTGGTTATCTGCGCGCCCCTGGCGATTACGGTTTACCTGACATGGTCGTTGATTGAATGGGTCGATGGCTGGGTAAAACCTTATCTGCCGGACCTCTATAATCCGGACTCCTATTTGCCCTTTACCATTCCCGGCTTCGGGGTTTTGGTGGCAGTGTTCATCATCACCACAGTGGGCTTTTTGACCGCCAATCTGATTGGTCGCTCGATTGTTGGCTATGGCGAGCATCTGCTCGGGCGCATGCCGCTGGTGCGCAATATCTATTCGGCGCTGAAGCAAATTTTCGAAACGGTCTTCCGCGAAGACTCTGATTCATTTCAAAGTGTTGTGCTGGTGGAATATCCGCGCAAGGGCATATATGCCTTGGCCTTTGTGGCCACCGACACATTGGGTGAGGTTCAGTCGAAACTGGACGATCCGGCTGGCAAGACAGTTTCTGTATTCCTGCCGACAACGCCAAACCCGACTTCCGGTTTTCTGCTGTTTGTACCGGCCGAAGACGTCATTGCCCTCGACATGGGCGTCGAAGAAGCTGCCAAACTGGTTATCTCTGCCGGACTGGTGGCACCGGAATTTGTGGACGCCAAGAACAAGGCGCTGGCCAAGCGGGCAGCCGCGCAAACCGATCAAAAAGCGACCAAGCCAGAAGACGCCTGAACCCTATGGTTCCGGGACCTAGCCGGCGCGCAACAGCCTGACGGCTTCATCCTTTGAATGCAGGTAGAGCAGGTGACGCAAGGCCTCGCCCTGTGGTCCGGTGAGTTCCGCATCCTCGTTGAGGATCAACCGCGCGTTGTCTCGGGCGATTTCCAGCAGGTCGCCGTGATGTTCCATCTGAGCAATCTGAAATCCTGGTGTGCCCGATTGTCTTGTGCCGAGAATTTCCCCTTCTCCACGCAGTTTCAAATCTTCCTCGGCAATGCGAAATCCATCTTCGGTTTCACGCATGATTTTGATCCGGTCCTGGGCAATAACACCAAGCGGGGTCTTGTAGAGTAACAGGCAGGTGGAGGGTTTTGACCCGCGACCCACCCGACCGCGCAACTGGTGGAGTTGGGCCAGGCCAAAGCGTTCAGCATGTTCAATGACCATGATCGTTGCATCCGGCACGTCGACGCCAACTTCGATAACGGTTGTGGCCACCAGGAGCCGGGTTTTGCCTTCTTTAAAGTCCAGCATTGCCTGGTCTTTTTCAACCGACTTCATACGCCCGTGAACGAGGCCGACATTTTGCCCCATCAATTGTTGGAGCGATTTGAAACGGCTTTCCGCTGAGGTGATGGGCAGTTCCTCGCTGTCTTCGACCAGCGGACAGAGCCAATAGACCTTTTCCCCACGCCCCACGGCGGCACGAACCCGCTCAATCAACTCGTCCAACCGGTCCATCGACAGGGCATTGGTTTGTATTGGCAGTCGTTGTGCTGGTTTTTCATCCAGCTTGGAAACGTCCATATCGCCGAAAAATGTCAGTACCAGCGTGCGTGGGATGGGAGTGGCGGTCATCACCAGAATATCAGCTGCGCCGCCTTTTGACGCCAGTGCCAGGCGTTGGTGCACACCAAAACGGTGCTGCTCATCGACAATGCCGAGCGCCAGGTTTTTAAACTCGACATTGCTTTGAAACAGGGCATGGGTGCCCATCACCAGGTCGATCTCGCCTTTGGCCAGCCGCTCGTAGATCGCCTCACGGGTCTTGCCCTTTTCCCGCCCGGTGAGCACGGCAATACGAATGCCAGCAGCGTCTGCCAACGGCTCAATGGTGGCGAAATGCTGGCGGGCCAAAATTTCCGTCGGCGCCATCAGCGCCGCCTGGCCACCGGCTTCAATCGCGGCTGCACAAGCCAGCAGGGCGACAATTGTTTTTCCCGAACCAACATCCCCCTGCAACAGCCGCAGCATCCGTTCCCCTGTTGCCATATCTTCCAAGATCTCCCTGACCGACCGTTGCTGTGCGCCGGTCAGCGCAAAAGGCAGGGCGGCGAGGATTTTCTGCTGTTTGCTGCCGTCTCCCTTCCAGGATTGGCCAGCGCTCTTCTTCATCCGGCTGCGCACCAGGGCGAGTGCCAGTTGACCGGCCAGAAGCTCGTCATAGGCCAGGCGTTTCCAGGCGGTGGACTGCGGCGAAATGTCGAGGACATCGCGGGGGTGGTGGATCTGATCCAGAGCGTTTTTAACAGATGGCCAGTGATGTTTGTCCTGCAATGAGGGGTCGATCCATTCCGGCAATTCCGGCAATGCTGCAAATGCACTGGCGATGGAACGCCGCATGATTTTCAGCGATATGCCGGACACCAGGGGATAAACCGGCTCCACGAGGGGCAGATCGTCAAAATTCTCTTCTGACACCACATAATCTGGATGGATCATATTGGCGCGTCCGTTAAACCATTCCACCTTGCCGGAAACGAACCGTGTTTCGCCCACCGGAAACTGGCTTTCCAGCCAGCGCGACTGACCGCGGAAATAGACCAGTGCCATCTCTCCTGACTCATCATGGACATAGATGCGATAGGGCACCCTTTGGTTGCCGCGCGGTGGTGGTTGATGGCGATCGATGCGCACTTTGATGGTCGACAACACCCCTTCTGCCGCTTCCATAATCTCCGGCTGGTTGCGGCGGTCTATCAGCCCGGAAGGCAGGTGAAACAACAGGTCGCCAACCACGGCCTGCTCGACACCATCGGTGCCGCCGCGCAATAGGCGGGTCAGGGCTATACTCAGCTTCGGACCGATTCCGGTCAGGCTTGTGACCGGTGAAAACAGCGGGTTGAGCAGGGTGGGACGCATGGTGTGACCATGCATGGGGAAGGCCTTTGCTTCAAGTCTTTGCGGCGACAGGTGCAGACCGGTAACAGGGCGCAAGAATTTGTCGTGAATTGCCAGTCTGGCGCTGACAATCCAGATGTTGCCCCTTATAGAAGCGGTGGCCCACCTATGAGGTGGAGAGATGCTAAACAGGTGGCGGAGAATGAAGTGAGCGAGGCGATGCGCAGCAGTGCTGGTCTGGACGACCGGCGCAAGAAGCTTTTGTTCCGGTCCTGGCATCGTGGCATGCGAGAGATGGACTATGTGCTCGGCACCTATGCCAACCACGCCATTGCTGACATGAGCGATGACGAATTGAGCCAGTTTGAAATGCTGATGCAATTGCCCGATCCGGACATGTATAAGTGGCTGTCGGGTTCGATCGACGTTCCGGAAAACTACAATACGTCCGTGGTGCGCAAAATTCGCCAGTTTCATCTGGGCAAATCATGACAACAGCAGCGCTCAGCAAGCTGAAATCCTGGCTGGCCGAGCCGGGAACCATCAACCTTGGTGGGGTGCCCGATGGCTACGAGGCGGTGGTGTTGGCCGAGTCGCTGGCGCAATTGTGTGCGCGAGACGACAGTCCCTGCGTTGTGTTTGTCGCCCGTGACGGTCAGCGGGCCAGTGATGTTGAATCGGCCTTTGAGTTCTTCGCTCCCTGGGTGGAAATCCTGCATGTACCGGCCTGGGACTGTTTGCCCTATGACCGGGTGTCCCCCAGCAACGAGGCCCTGGCCAAGCGCATTTCCGCCCTTGCAGAACTGGCAAGTGGCGTGGACGCGCAACGCCCGCGCCTGATCACGTTGACCCCCAATGCGCTGATGCAGAAATTGCCATCCCGCGCCTATATGGCGCAACAGGTGCGCGATATCCGTCCGGGCCAGCAGATTGATACCGATGATCTGGTCGCCTGGCTCAACGGCAACGGATATGAACGCAGCACCACGGTGCGCGACGCTGGTGAATATGCGGTGCGGGGCGGCATAATCGACCTGCTTGCCCCCGGAGCCGCCGAGCCGGTGCGGTTGGACTTTTTTGGCGACACGCTGGAATCTTTGCGCGCATTTGATGTTGAAACCCAAAGAACCAGCAGCCAGTTGAAACAGTTGAAACTGGCACCGATGAGCGAAGTCACGCTCGACCCGCAATCCATTGCCCGTTTCCGGACCAATTACCTGACCACCTTTGGTGCTGCCACCCGCGATGATGCGCTTTATGCAGCCGTCAGTGAGGGACGTCGCTATGCCGGCCTGGAACACTGGCTGCCCCTTTTCTTCGATGAACTGGAAACGATGTTTCACTATCTCGGTGACGCGACCATATTCGTCGATCATCTGGTCAAAGAAGCCATCGACGAACGCTCGGCTCAAATTGTCGATCATTACGAAGCCCGCGAAAGGGGGCTTGACGGTGATGGATCGGGCGGCGCAGCGCCTTACAAGCCCGTGACAGTCGACAGCCTCTATTTGTCGGCCACGGAAGTGGAGCAGGGCCTTAGCGCCTGCAACAAAATCTCGCTGTCGCCGTTTGAAGCTCCTGATTTCATCCAGGGAGAACGGGTGCTTAATCTGGGGGCCAAGCAGGGACGCAATTTTGCAGCCGAACGCAGCGCAGGCAACGCCAATATTTTCCAGGCCCTGAGCGACCACGCGGCCGACCTGCGCGGACAGGACAAGAAGGTGGTTATCGCCTCCTGGAGCGCCGGTGCGCAGGATCGCCTGATCCAGGTGCTGGAAGAACACGATCTGACCAATGTCAAAAAGGTCAGCAACTGGACGGAACTGGCAGAATTGCCACAGGGCACCACCGCATTGGCCGTGCTGGCCATTGAAGCCGGGTTTGAAGATGATCAATTCGCCATTATCGGCGATCAGGACTTTCTCGGCGACCGGCTGGTCAAACGCCGAAAGGCCAGCAAGAAGGGGGCCGACTTTTTGTCGGAAGTCTCCAGCCTGTCGGCGGGGGATATTGTGGTTCATGTGGACCACGGCATTGGCCGCTTCCAGGGACTGGTGACGATTGAGGCGGCGGGTGCGCCCCATGATTGTCTCGACCTGCGCTACCACAATGACGACAAGCTGTTTCTCCCGGTGGAAAACATCGAATTGCTGTCGCGCTATGGCAACAGCGATACGGAAGTCATGCTGGATCGCCTCGGTGGCGCCAATTGGCAGGCGCGCAAATCCAAACTGAAGAAACGCATTCTGGAAATGGCCGGTCAACTGATCGCCATCGCCGCTGCGCGGCAGTTGAAGCGGGCCGATCCGATCTCAGTGCCTGACGGCGTATATGACGAGTTTGCCGCAAAGTTTCCCTACGAAGAGACGGAAGACCAGATCAACGCCATTGAAGCGGTGTTTGACGACTTGCATTCAGGCCGCCCGATGGACCGCCTGATCTGTGGCGATGTGGGATTTGGCAAAACCGAAGTCGCTCTGCGCGCAGCCTATCTGACGGCCATGTCTGGCAAACAGGTGGCTGTGGTTGTGCCGACGACATTGTTGTCGCGCCAACACTACAAAACCTTTTCTGAGCGCTTTCATGGACTGCCCGTCAATGTGGCCCAGGCGTCGCGCCTGGTCGGTTCAAAAGCACTGGCCGCCGCCAAGGCCGGGGTGCGCGATGGCTCGGTGGATATCGTCATTGGTACCCACGCCTTGCTCGGCAATTCGGTGGAATTCAAACGCCTCGGCCTGCTGATCATCGACGAAGAGCAGCATTTTGGCGTCAAGCACAAGGAACGGCTGAAAGAATTGCGGGCCGACGTGCATGTGCTGACATTGTCTGCCACCCCCATTCCGCGAACATTGCAGCTGGCACTTACGGGTGTGCGCGAATTGTCTCTGATCACCACCGCCCCGGTGGACCGGATGGCGGTGCGGACCTTTATCCTGCCTTTTGACGGGGTCGTTGTGCGTGAAGCTCTGCTGCGCGAGCGCTATCGCGGCGGCCAGAGTTTTTATGTCTGTCCGCGCCTGTCGGACATTCGGGGGCGCAAGGAATGGCTGGACGAACATGTGCCGGAACTGAAAGTGGCAATTGCCCATGGACAGATGCCGCCGGGGGAACTGGAAGACGTGATGAACGCCTTTTACGAAGGCAGTTATGACGTGCTGTTGTCGACCACCATCGTTGAATCCGGGCTTGATATACCGACTGCCAATACGATGATCGTCCACCGCGCCGACATGTTTGGTCTGGCGCAGCTCTATCAGATGCGTGGTCGGGTAGGGCGGTCAAAAACCCGCGCCTATGCGCTGATGACATTGCCGCCGAACAAAATTCTGACACCAACTGCCGAGCGGCGGCTGAAAGTGCTGCAATCGCTGGATACACTGGGTGCTGGATTCCAACTGGCCAGTCACGACCTCGATATTCGTGGAGCAGGCAATATTCTGGGCGACGAACAGTCGGGGCATGTGCGCGAAGTCGGTTTTGAACTCTACCAGCAAATGCTCGAAGAGGCGGTTGCCGAGTTGAAAGAGGGCAGCGATGCTGCCGAACTGGAAGGCAAGTGGTCGCCACAGATCACAGTGGGCGCAACCGTGATGATCCCGGAGAGCTTTGTGCCGGATCTGACCCTGCGCATGAGCCTTTATCGTCGCCTGGCGGAGCTGGATTCTGCAGAACATATCGACGCCTTTGGCGCGGAATTGATCGACCGGTTCGGTCCGCTGCCGGAAGAGGTCGAACATTTGCTGAAAGTGGTGTTCGTCAAATCCCTGTGCCGCCGTGCCAATGTTGAAAAACTCGACGCCGGTCCCAAAGGGCTGGTACTGCATTTTCGCAACAAGGAATTTGCCAATCCTGGCGCATTGATTGAATGGATTGGAGAACAGGGCAGCCTGGCAAAGATCAGACCGGATCAATCCATCGTCCTGTCGCGCGACTATCCAACAGCGGATAAGCGCCTGCGCGGTGCGGCGGTGATCACCACACAACTGGCTAAAATGGTGGCGTAATGGAAAAATTTGAAATCCGCGATGAACGCTTTTTTGACGTCATCGCAGCGGAAGCCGAACTGGAAGTGATTGCCGATGGTTTTGTCTTCACAGAAGGGCCTATCTGGCATCCGAACAAACACTGGCTGGTATTTTCCGATATCGTCTCCAGTGTCCAGTATCGCTGGTCGGAAAATTCCGGTCTCAGCGAATTTCGCCGTCCGTCCAATATGTCCAATGGTAATTTCTTTGATTGCGACGGGCGAGTTGTGTCCTGCGAACACGCCACGTCGCGACTGGTGCGCCACGATCATGATGGACGCGTCGTAACGACGCTGGCCAGTCATTGCGATGGCAAGGAACTCAACAGCCCCAATGATGTGGTGGTCGACAGTCAGAACCGCATCTGGTTCACCGACCCAAGTTTTGGCCGCATCCGCGACGATGTTGGCATTCCACGGGAGTGTCAGCTGGATTTTCAAGGTGTTTATCGCTTTGACCCCGATGGCTCGCTGACCTGTGTCGTGGACGACTTCAAACAACCCAATGGTCTGTGCCTGTCGCGCGACGAAAAAACCCTGTTCGTCAATGACAGTGCCGATCCCTGCATTCGCCGCTTTGATATTGGTGACGATGGCTCACTGACTGGCGACCGCGTCTGGGCACGGGTTGAGGGCGAGCAGGAGGGCCGCAAATGGGTGCCCGACGGCATGAAAGTGGCCAATACGGATCACATCTTCTGCAACGGACCGAATGGGGTCCACCTGTTCGATCCTCAGGGCACCTGTCTCGGCGTCATCAACTTTCCTGAAAAGTCCACCAATTTCTGCTTTGGCGGTGCGAATCGAAGCAGATTATTTGTCACCGCCTCGTCACGGCTGTACTGCATTCAAACAAAAACCGATGGCCCCGGCATGATTCCGGGAAGCTAAATCGGTTTAAATTTTCTCAAAGCTGGTCTATACGCAGCACAATTCAATTATTCGGAGCCTTTACAATGACCACCATCGTCGACATCCACGCCCGCGAAATTCTCGACAGCCGCGGTAATCCAACTGTGGAGGTCGATGTATTGCTGGATGACGGTTCCTTTGGCCGCGCCGCTGTGCCATCCGGCGCTTCCACCGGCGCCCATGAGGCGGTTGAACTGCGCGACGGCGGTACCCGCTACATGGGCAAAGGAGTCACCAAGGCGGTGGAAGGGGTCAATGACGATATCTATGACGCCATTTGCGGCATGGAAGCTGAAAATCAACTGGCCATTGACCGAGCGATGATCGATCTCGATGGCACGGCCAATAAGTCAAATCTGGGCGCCAATGCGATTTTGGGCGTGTCGCTGGCTGTTGCCAAGGCGGCGGCAGAAGCAGCCGGTGCCCCACTTTACCGATATCTGGGCGGCCCGTCTGCCCATGTGCTGCCGGTGCCGATGATGAACATCATCAATGGTGGTGAGCATGCCGACAACCCGATTGATTTTCAGGAATTCATGATCATGCCCGTCGGCGCTGACAGCTTTCGCGAAAGCCTGCGCATGGGTGCAGAAATCTTCCACACGCTGAAAAAGGGCCTCCACAGCGCCGGCCACAATACCAATGTTGGTGATGAAGGTGGTTTTGCGCCGAATATCGGGTCGGCCCCGGAAGCGTTGGATTTTGTCATGCAGTCGATCGAGAAAGCCGGCTACAAGCCCGGCGAAGATATCTTTCTGGCGCTGGACACGGCCTCAACCGAATTCTTCGAAAACAACATGTATGAGCTGAAAGGCGAGGGGCGTTCCCTGTCCAGTGAGGATATGGCGTCTTACCTGGCTGAGCTGGCCGGGAAATACCCTGTCATTTCCATCGAAGATGGCATGGGTGAAGACGATTGGGACGGTTGGAAAAGCCTGACCCAGAAAATTGGCGACAGCTGCCAGTTGGTGGGCGATGATTTGTTCGTCACCAATACCACCCGTCTCAAGGATGGTATCGCCATGGGCGTTGCCAACTCGATTCTGGTGAAGGTCAATCAGATCGGCTCGCTGAGTGAAACATTCGATGCAGTGGAGACGGCTCATCGGGCTGGCTATACGTCGGTCATGTCCCACCGTTCCGGTGAAACGGAAGACAACACCATCGCCGACCTGGCCGTGGCGACCAATTGCGGACAGATCAAGACCGGTTCTCTTTCGCGTTCTGATCGCCTGGCAAAATACAACCAATTGCTGCGCATCGAAGAAGAACTGGGCGGACAGGCCGAATTTGCCGGGCGTTCCGTATTGCGAAGCTAACGATTCGTTAACTGCGAATCCGCCATTGTTGGCAAATGGTACTTCGCAGATCAAAACAACGGCGCCGCGCCCGCTTCATTGCCCCCTTGGCAACGCTTGTTATTGTTGGCTATTTCGGCTTCCATGCCTTTAACGGCCAATACGGCATTCGCGCCAATCTGGCGATGCAGAAGCGCATGGTCGAGTTGAAAACCGAACTGGCCGAGCTGACAGAACAGCGCAATACGCTTGAAGAACGGGTTAAGTTGCTGCGCGATGGCAGCATGGAAAAAGACATGGTGGATCAATATGTTCGGGCGCAGCTGAATATGGTGCGCGAAGACGAAATCGTGCTTTTTATCCACAAGTGACCAATTAACATAAATCGAGTTAATTATCGTTTACTGCATAAATATCAATGCAGTAAGTGCAATCTAGCTATGCATTTTTGGCGTTGCGATATTCGCCCACCGCTTTATGTTGGTCGCCATGAATTGGGCAACTATCTGGTGTCCGTTTGTCTGGTCTTGAACGAATTCGCGTAAAGGTGTGCCCGTGGCCAAAGCCAAAACAGCTAAGAAATCGACGACTGCCAAAAAGTCGACCGCATCGAAAACCGGGCCGAAAACGCCCGCTCCAAAGGATTTTTCCAAGGAACAGGAGCTGACCGCCTATCGCGACATGCTGATGATCCGGCGATTTGAAGAAAAAGCCGGCCAGCTTTACGGCATGGGTTTCATCGGTGGCTTCTGCCATCTCTATATTGGACAGGAAGCTGTGGTCACTGGCATGCAGGCGGCACTGGTCGAAGGTGATCAGGTCATCACCGCCTATCGTGACCACGGCCATATGCTGGCTTGTGACATGGACCCCAAAGGGGTGATGGCGGAACTGACGGGCCGCGAGGGCGGGTATAGCCGCGGCAAGGGCGGCTCGATGCACATGTTTTCCAAGGAAAAGAATTTTTACGGCGGCCACGGTATTGTCGGCGCCCAGGTATCGCTTGGCACCGGTCTGGCCTTCAACAACCGCTACCGGGAAAACGGCAATGTCTGCCTGACTTATTTCGGCGACGGCGCCTCCAACCAGGGCCAGGTCTATGAGAGCTTTAACATGGCCAAACTCTGGGATCTGCCGGTGGTCTATGTGATTGAAAACAATCGCTATGCCATGGGTACAGCGGTGCATCGCTCCTCGGCACTGACCGAATTCTCCAAACGCGGTTGTTCCTTCAACATTCCCGGCATCGAAGTCGACGGCATGGATGTCCGTGCAGTGCAGGCAGCCGGTGAACTGGCAACTGACTGGTGCCGCTCCGGCAAAGGGCCCATCATTCTCGACATGCAGACCTACCGTTATCGCGGCCATTCCATGTCCGACCCGGCAAAATACCGCACCAAGGACGAGGTGCAGAAAATGCGCGCCGAGCAGGATCCGATTGAACGGGTCAAACAGCGTGTATTGGAAAAGAAATGGGCCAGTGAAGACGAACTGAAGGCTGTCGACAAGGAAGTTCGGGCCGTGGTCGCAGAATCTGCCGAATACGCACAGACCAATCCGGAACCGGATCCAAGCGAACTCTATACAGATGTGTTGATCGAGGTGGGAGCGTAATCATGGCTACAGAAATTCTCATGCCCGCCCTATCTCCAACCATGGAAGAAGGCACTTTGGCCAAATGGCTGGTCAAGGAAGGCGATGATGTTGCTGCAGGCGACGTGATTGCTGAAATTGAAACCGATAAGGCGACCATGGAAGTGGAAGCCGTCGATGAAGGTAAGGTTGCGCAGATTACGGTTGCCGAAGGCACTGAAAATGTGAAGGTCAATGCGGTGATTGCCGTGCTGGTGGAAGACGGCGAAAGCGTCGATGCGGTGGCCGCAGCGCCTGCAGCCGAAGAGCCCGCCGTCGCCGCTGCCGCGCCTGAGCCCGTTGCTGCCGCGCCGGCCGCCGCAGCCCCTGTTGCAGTTGCAGCAAGTATTGCCAATGACCCCGACATTCCTGAGGGCACGGAAATGGTCTCCACCACCGTGCGTGAAGCCTTGCGTGATGCGATGGCTGAGGAAATGCGCCAGGATGAAGATGTCTTCGTCATGGGTGAGGAAGTCGCCGAATATCAGGGCGCTTACAAAATCACTCAGGGACTGCTCGACGAGTTCGGTGCCAAGCGGGTTATCGACACACCGATTACCGAACATGGCTTTGCTGGTATCGGTGTCGGTGCGGCGATGGCCGGGCTGAAGCCGATTGTCGAATTCATGACCTTCAACTTTGCCATGCAGGCGATTGACCAGATCGTCAATTCAGCGGCGAAAACGCTTTACATGTCCGGCGGTCAGATGGGGGCACCCATGGTGTTCCGTGGACCCAATGGCGCCGCTGCGCGTGTTGGTGCCCAGCACAGCCAGTGCTATGCCGCCTGGTACAGCCATATTCCTGGCCTGAAGGTTGTCGCGCCCTATAATGCAGCGGACGCCAAAGGCCTGTTGAAAGCGGCGATCCGCGATCCCAACCCGGTGATCTTCCTGGAAAACGAGATCATGTACGGTCAGTCCTTCGACGTGCCGAAAATGGATGATTTTGTGCTGCCAATCGGCAAGGCGCGCATTGAGCGCAGTGGCGCTGATGTAACACTCGTTTCATTCGGCATTGGCGTTCGATACGCCATTGAAGGGGCAGCGGCGCTTGCCGAACTGGGCATTGATGCGGAAGTCATCGATCTGCGCACTATCCGCCCGATGGACATGGCGACGGTGATCGAGTCGGTGAAAAAGACCAATCGCTGCATCACCATCGAGGAAGGCTTCCCGCAATCTGGAGTTGGTGCTGAAATCGGCATGCAAATCATGCAGGAGGCATTTGACTATCTCGATGCCCCGGTCCTGCGGGTGACCGGCAAGGATGTGCCAATGCCCTATGCGGCCAATCTGGAAAAACTGGCTTTGCCGAGCGTTGATGAGGTCGTCGCGGCGGCGAGAGCGGTGACTTACAAGTGAGCGCTTTCCCCGCCCTGGATGTCCGCCATGCCAGCTGGGACAAGTTTCGCGGCGCGGTGGTCATTCCATCCGGCGTCAACCAGATTGCCGTGTCCATAGAGGCGCTGGAAAGCTGGGCCAACAAGCGGCTTTCGCCGGAAGAAGCGGTGGAAACCGCCGTTGACGAAAAAGCCATGTTGTCGGCCATCGCCAACGCCACACCGGCCCATGATAATGTCATTACCATTACCGCCGGAATTCTCAACAGCCGTTCCTGGACCGTCGATCCTTATGATGACGGACCTGAAGACAGCGGCCCAATTTACCTGGAACCCCTGGCCCAATCGCAGGGAGATGAACGATGAGCACCAATATCACCATGCCCGCCCTTTCACCCACCATGGAGGAGGGCAACCTCGCCAAATGGCTGGTCAAGGAAGGCGATACCGTATCAGCCGGTGACGTGATTGCCGAAATCGAAACCGACAAGGCGACAATGGAAGTCGAAGCGGTGGATGAGGGCGTTGTCGCCAAAATTCTGGTCGCTGAAGGCACCGAAGGCGTCAAGGTCAATGCGGTGATTGCCGTTCTGGCTGAGGACGGCGAAGAGGTGGGCGATGTCGATGTCAGCGGCGAAGCACCGGCTGCTGCGGCACCAGCCGCCGCCGCCGCCGAAGCTGAAGCGCCTGCGGCGGCTCCTGCTGCGAGCGAAGCTCCGGCCGCTGCCACCCCGGCGGCGACGCCAGCTCCAGCGTCAGAAGTCAGTTCCGGCGAACGGGTATTCGCCACGCCGCTGGCCCGCCGTATTGCGGAACAGGGTGGCTTGGACATTTCTGCCGTCAGCGGCAGCGGTCCCCATGGCCGCATCGTCAAGGCCGATGTGGAAGCCGCGCTTGCATCGGGTATGACATCTGCACCGGCCGCCGCGGCGACGGCGGCGGCGGCGGCGAGTGCCGCATCGGGTGCTGTCGCCATGTCGACCGGCATGTCCGACGACATGGTGCTTCGGATGTATGCCGAAGATTCCTACGAGAAAAAACCTCACGATGGCATGCGGAAGGTAATTGCCGAGCGTCTTACCGAAAGCACCCAGTCTATTCCGAACTATTTCATTACAATGGATTGCGAGTTGGATGCCTTGTTGGCGCTGCGTTCCCAGATGAATGCCGGGGCGCCGACCAATGATGATGGCAAGCCGATCTACAAAATCTCGGTCAATGACTTCATCGTCAAAGCCATGGCACTGGCGCTGAAAGCCGTGCCAATGGCCAATGTCTCATGGACGTCCACCGACCGTCTGTACCACAAACACGCCGATGTGGGTGTTGCAGTGGCCGTCGAGGACGGTCTGTTCACGCCAATCGTCCGGCAGGCCGAGCTGAAATCCCTCTCGGAGATTTCAGCGGAAGTCAAAGACATGGCGGGCAGGGCGCGCAACAAGAAGCTGAAGCCTGAGGAATATCAGGGCGGCTGTACGGCTGTTTCCAATCTCGGCATGTTTGGCGTCAAGGAATTCACCTCGATCATCAACCCGCCACACGCCTCAATTGTCAGCATTGGCGCGGGCGAAAAGCGCGCCGTGGTTAAGGGCGATGAATTGGCCGTTGCGACAATCATGGCAGCGACATTTGCCTTCGATCACCGGGCCATTGATGGCGCATTGGGCGCAGAACTGGCAGCGGCATTTATGGGATATGTCGAAAACCCGCTCAGCATGCTGGTTTAAGCGGCTGCGATGCGATCAGCGCTCCTGAGTCCGCTTCAATCCGCCTTCGTCGCGAATGGCGTCCATCATCATCTTGCGCTCAGAGGCAAGGAAATTGGTGGCCACGACGAACAGGCCGAATATGACGCCAAAAAACACGATTTTGGGCAACAGGCCGCGTTTGTGCAGCTTCAGCCCGTTAAAGGCGAGAGCCGTTATGAACAAAGTGGTCAGCAACAGGACCACGCCGGAATAACCGAGACTGTAAAAGGATTCGAAAAATTGCATTGCATGTTGCCAGTGCTGGAGTTGGGATTTTCTATGCCGCTTGCCGCGACCAAGGACAAGGACATAAAGGAGAAAATCATGTCTGATTTCCAGATTCGGGCAGCAACGATACAAGATGCCGCAGATATGGCCCGGCTTGACAACATTGCCGGCCATGGTCTGTCCCAATGGCATTGGCAGCAACAAGTCGGCGGCGAGGGCGACGGCGGCGGCGAGGACGATAATGCATGGTTGGCCCTGTCTGCAGCCGCCATGGCCCGTGACGATTTCCCACCCGGTTGGACGAATTCTGTGATCGCCGAAAGGGGCGGCAAGACCGTCGGCGCTGCCGGCGGATATTTGACCGAGGATAACGGCGAAAAGATCGGCACTTTGCCGGCACCACTGTTTGAACCCCTCTATGAGCTGTTCCAGCTTGCCGCTGGCGATTGGCTTCTCGACTGGCTGGCGGTGGAACCGGCGGCGCAGGGGCAGGGCATTGGCGGCAGCCTTGTTGATAAATGCCTTGTTAAGGCAAAGGCCTCTGGCGCAGCGCAGGCCAGTCTGGTTGTCGAAGATACGAACATCCCGGCCCTGAAACTCTATCATTCCCGCGGTTTCCAACAACGCGACCAGCGGCCCTATATTCCTTTCAATGAAACTTCCCGAACCCAAAACTGGCTGCTGCTTTCAGCGCCTGTGACTTGAGGCAATGACCATGGCTAATTCATACGACATCCTGATCATCGGCGGCGGCCCCGGCGGCTATGTGGCGGCCATCCGTGCGGCTCAACTGGGGCTGAAAACCGCTGTTGTCGAGCGCGAACATCTCGGTGGCATCTGCCTCAACTGGGGCTGTATCCCGACAAAAGCGCTGCTGCGTTCGGCGGAGATCTACGGTCATATGGAACATGCTGAGAGTTTCGGTCTGTCCGCCAAGGATATTGGCTTTGATGTGGAGAAGATCGTCAAGCGCTCGCGCGGCGTTTCTGGTCAGCTCAATGGTGGGGTGGAATTCCTGCTGAAGAAGAACAAGGTCGACGTCATCTGGGGCGAAGCGAACATCACCAAGCCTGGCGAAGTAAAGGTCTCGGCTCCGTCGAAACCTGCGGTTCAGCCGCAGCACCCGACGCCGAAAAAGGCACTGGGCGAAGGCACCTATCAAGCCAAGCACATCATCATCGCAACCGGCGCACGGCCACGTGCCCTGCCGGGCATTGAGCCGGATGGCAAGCTGATCTGGTCCTATTTCGAAGCGATGGTGCCGAAAACCATGCCGAAATCACTGATCGTCATGGGGTCCGGTGCCATCGGTATTGAATTTGCCTCTTTCTACCGCTCCATGGGCGCGGAGGTGACGGTTGTCGAACTGATGCCGCAGGTTATGCCTGTCGAGGATCACGAAATCGCCAAACATGCCCAGAAGCGGTTTGAAAAACAGGGTATGAAAATCCTTCTCGAAGCCAAGGTCGCCAAGGTGGAAAAAGGCAAGGACAGCGTCACCGCCCATGTCGAAACCAAGGACGGCAAGATTGAGAAGCTGACCGCCGACCGGCTGATTTCCGCTGTTGGTGTGATGGGCAATACGGAAAACCTTGGCCTTGAGAAGGTCGGGGTGGCTATGGATCGCGGCATTATCACGATCGATGACTATGGCAAGACCAATGTGCCCGGCATCTACGCCATAGGCGATGTCGCAGGCGCACCGATGCTGGCCCATAAGGCCGAGCATGAGGGCGTTATTTGCGTTGAAGCCATTGCCGGAAAACATCCCCACGTGATGGATAAGGCAAAGATTCCCGGCTGTACCTATTGCAATCCGCAGGTCGCCAGTGTCGGCATGACCGAGAAGGCAGCCAAGGAGGCCGGTGTTGAAGTCAAGATTGGCCGTTTCAATTTCGCCGGCAACGGCAAGGCCATCGCGCTGGGCGAACCGGAAGGCATGGTCAAAACCATTTTCGACAAGAAAACCGGCCAATTGCTGGGTGCCCATATGGTGGGCGCAGAGGTAACCGAACTCATTCAGGGGTTTGTCGTTGCAATGAATCTAGAGACGACGGAGCAGGATCTGATCAACGCCGTCTTCCCACACCCCACCCTGTCGGAAATGATGCATGAAAGCGTCATGGATTCCGAGGGCAGGGTGATTCACGGGTAGTCTGGAGCCCGTATCAAACGTCTAAGCTGCTGTTTTGAATTCTGACTTTGCAATGGTCTTGTTGCTCGCAATCAGAACAGGCTGGGAAACTTGTTTCGCTGCGGGCGCAGCGCGAAACTGCGTCGTTACCCAGGACCAGATCGATTTAGCCAAGCCATGGGCTGCCTGACTGCGGACAGTCCGGCCATGGCGCATATAGTGGGCGTAATCGATGGAACCGTCGTTGTGGGCTTTATACTTGATCTGGTTGGTCATTGCTCTTCTCCACGTTGTGTTGAAGCCATCATGACGGGCGCCAAGGCTTTTGCTTGAAGAAGGTCTTTAGAGTAGCTTCAGATTCTCTTGATTTGTCTTCTGATGGTGACAAATCACCGGAATGCCCACAAAAAGGCCGCCGCCAATGCGTTATTCGTTCGCCAACTGCATTCTGGATACTGAAAGCTATTCGCTGAGCCGCGATGGTGAACAGGTTCAAGTCGAACCGCAGGTATTCGACCTGCTGCAATTGCTGGCCGAAAATGCTGGAAAGCTGGTCACCAAGGACACTTTGATCGATGTGGTCTGGGACGGGCGCATTGTCTCCGAGGCAACTGTCAGCACCCGCATCAACGCTGCCCGCACAGCGGTGGGAGACAATGGCAAGGATCAGGCGATTATCAGGACAGTCGCTCGCCGTGGTTTTGAATTGATTGTTCCGGTCAATTGTTCGCAAGAGGCAATGGCCGCCTCGACTCCTCAGAATCGTCAGACCATTCGCTTTGCCACATCCGCCGACGGGACGCAGATTGCCTATGCCGAATGCGGCGATGGACCCAAAGTCCTGCGTGCGGGTCACTTCCTGACCCATCTGGAAATGGATTGGGTTAATCCGGTCTGGCGTCCCTATATCGATGCCATGAGCGCCAATCACACGCTCGTTCGTTATGATCAGCGGGGAACCGGCCTGTCGCAATGGGACGTGGATGTTCTGGACATCGACGCCTATGTCGCAGACCTGTTGGCAGTGGCTGATGCTGCGGGGCTTGAAAAATTTCCCCTGGTGGCGTCGTCTCAGGGCGTACCGATCGCCATCAAATTTGCCGCCACCTATCCTGACCGCGTGTCCCATCTGGTGCTCTACGGGGGCTTTGCCCAGGGGCGAACCCGGCGCCCTGACCAGCAATCGGAGGACGAGGCGAGCGCCATGGTGACGATGATACGCTCCGGCTGGGGCAAGCCTGAAAGTGCGTTCATGGTGGCTTTCACGTCGATTTTCTGCCCCGGAGCCAGCAAGGAAGAACTGGACAGTTTAATTGAAATCCAACTGGCCTCGGCAGCACCGGAATTTGCCGTGCGCATACGCCAGGCCATCGACAAAATGGATGTTACGGATGAACTGGCCAAGGTGCAGGCACCTACATTGGTCATTCATGCCAGCAATGATGCGCTCAATTCTGTGGCGCAGGGCCGGCGTGTGGCGGCCGGAATTCCCGGGGCTGAATATCACCAGGTTGAAAGCAATAACCACGTTCCCTTGCCCTCCGACCCTGTCTGGCAGGAGGTGGTTGCCGCGCAGCTGGAATTTATCCAATCTTGAGCGATGTGAGCGAGCAGACCCTTGCCTGAATGTCCAATTGATGGAGTTTCGATGATGAACGATGCCTATATTGATCCAGGCAGAGAGGAATTTGCCCAGCTGAAGGCTCTGCCGCGAGACCATCCTGTGGAGATGCTCAACCTCGTCAAATTGCGCCATCAGGCGAACTATGCCGATGGCCGTCAGGCAACCGGCGCTGAAGCCTATGCCGCCTATGGCCGTGAAAGTGGACCCATATTTCGCAAAGTGGGCGGTGAGATTGTCTGGTCCGGCGATCCGCAATTCATGGTCATCGGGCCGCCGTCGGAATGCTGGGATATTGCTTTCATTGCCCGCTATCCCAGTGGTCAGGCATTTCTCGATATGGTCTATGATCCCGACTACCAGGCGGTGGTGCACCATCGTCAGGCAGCGGTGGATACTTCAAGGTTGATCCGCACCGTTCCCAAGCAAGCCGGCGCCGGTTTTGGTGAGTGATTTGGGATCAACAATACATTGTGCTAGCGTCACCTTCTAACTACTTGGAATATCAATAAAAGGGGATGGGAACCATGTATGCACGCGTAACACACTTCAAGATGAAGCCGGGTTCAGTGGCAACAGCTAAGGCGATGATCGAGCCGATGAAAGACAAGATCATGGGCCTGCCGGGCACGGTGCAGTTCATCAATTCGGTCAATGATGACGGTTCAGGCTGCGTCGTGGCAATTGTTGAAAGCAAGGAGCAGTCTGACGCCAATCAGGAGTCTGTGGCTGCCATATGGGCGCATTTTGCCGAGCATCTGGAAGCTGCTCCCACCCCCGAAGGCTATGAAGTCTTCGTCAACTGGAGCAATTGAGCCGGTTCTCAATCGCCTTTAAATTCAGGATTGCGCTTCCCCAGGAAGGCATTGATGCCTTCCTCAGCGTCGGCTGATGCCTGCGCCAGCGTAAATCCGTCGGCGTCGCTGTGACTTGAAACTGCTGCCAAGGCATTGGCATAGGCATTGATGTCGCGTTTGCACATGCGCAGGGCAACCGGTGGCATGGCGGCGGCCTTTTGTGCCATTTTCAGCGCCGCGTCTGTCGCTGACCCGGACCTGGCGATTTCATCGGCCAGTCCCCAGTCGACGGCCTGTTGTGCTGAAAGTTGCTCAGCAAGCATTATCAGGCGTTTGGCCCGGGCAGGGCCGACAAGATTGACGATGCGCGGCACCGAGCCCCAGGACATGTTCAGACCACGCTCCACTTCCGGGACATAGAGCGTGCTTTCAGCGCTCACCACACGCAGGTCGGTTGCTACTGACAGGGCGACGCCTCCACCAACGCACCAACCTTCAATGGCGGAGATGGTCAGTTGCGGTAGATCCTCCCAGGCCTGACAAAGACGCTTGCCGGTGGCCAAGGCGAGCCTTCGTTCGGCAAGTGTGGCTGCATCCACTTCCTGCAGTTCGGGATCTTTGAGATCAAAACCCATGGAGAAATTGTCTTTTCGTCCAGTCAGGATGATTGCCGAAATCTGATGATCGTCTTCAAACTGGCGTGCAGCATCGGTCAGCTCGCGCATCAAAGACAATGACAGCGGATTGGCAGCCAGGCCCCGGTCAAACGATATTATCGCGATGCGATCCTGTCGTTGGATGGTCACATTGTTGATCGGGTCTGAACTCATCGGGGCTGCCCTTTGCTGGCAAGATTGGAAATTCCGCACAACAACGTCCGGCGACCTTGCGGTACCGGAAGCTGTACCATCTGCGGCAAGACTAGAGCACTGGGTGCAAAGAGTCTTTGATATCAGTGGTGGGGATATCAGTGGTGGGGAGGTTCAAATTCCTCGCCGCATTGGCAGCGCACCCGTGGTTCGGACGTGGCAGTAGCCGCTTGCGCCAGCGTGAAGCCGTGGGGAATCTGATCCAGACTGACGGTCGGCGTGTCTTTCTTTGGCAGTTCCCTAGAGGACGCATGGGAGGTTCCTGTATGTCCGCAGGAGGGGCAGACAATCTCGATCAGAAATGTTTTGACGGTTTCCATGGTGAGTACCTTTCTTCAGACTTTCGAACTTCCGCAACAACAAGCCTGTTCGGCTTGCCTAAGCTCAAGAGCGTCTTCAGGGCACAGCATCAGGCACAGGGCATAATGCACAAGCCCTGCTGCCTATATCCGATCGAATAGGCGATCAGCGGCTCCGGTACCAAGAATAGCACCGAATTGGCATGGTCGTCGAGTATCGGCGTCACGCAGGTGTGTGCCGCCATCCAAAGCTTGCGGCCAGTTGCAGACATTGGGACCAGTCAACGACCGCGTCGGTTGTGCCGATATGCCTGAGCGAAGCGGCCGCAGACGCATGGGCAAGTTTTAGGGCATCGCGCAACGACCAGTCCTGGTGAATGCCGTAGAGAGCACCGGCAGCGAATGCGTCACCGGCACCATTGGTGCCGACAACCTGTTCTGCGGGAACGTCAACTGAAGGTTGAAATATCTCCTCACCCCCGCTGGACACGGCCACGGCGCCCAGGGGGAAGTGGACAATCACCAGTTCGAGCGCCGAGCGGCCCAACACTGTTCGAGCATTCTCCAGACAATGGTGCGGGTCGGCTTGCCCGGCGTGTTCGACCGGCTGACCGGCGATTGCGGCAATTTCATAATCATTGACCACAATAAAATTGAGGTGATCCAGACAGGGATTTACCAGTTTTTGCAGCTGCTCCGGCGGCAGTGAGCACAATTCCAGATTGGTTTTCAGTCCCGCTGCCCGTGCCTTTTTCAGAACAGTCACCCATCCATTTTCATCGCCCTGCCATGCATTGTCCAGCTTAGCGTGTAATCCCGGCAGACCGAGATGCAAAATCCGTGCGTTGAGGTCGGTAAATTCAAAATGGTCCGGGGTCAGCAGGTCGCTGATGCCGGCATGGAACAAATGGGTGCGACGGGTGGATTCCTGCGATGTATAGGCGTCGGTAAAGGTGGTGCGATGGCCGGGTACCACCGCAAGCTTATCATGGATGATTCCCTCATTGCTGGCTTGCTGCAACAGGGCCTTGCCGTCAGAATCGTCGCCAACCAGTCCAATTGTCGTTACGGGAAGGTTCGGGTCAAGACGCTTGATATCGATGGCAAAATTGCAAGCAGAACCGCCGCCGCGAATTTCTTCGGAGACGATTTTGACGAGGCTTTCTTCCTGCGGCCACCTGTCGACCAACCGGTTATGATCTGCACACCAGGTGCCACCGGTGACAATGCCGTTTCGCTGTGACCTGCTCATGACTTCTTATACCACGGTGAAAGCAGCGAGAGACAGGGCGGCTATAGTTTTTTCAACCGCGTTTCCCAGACACGTGAGCCGCTGACGGGATCGCGGATTGCAAATTCAGCTCTTATCGTAGTGACCGGGTTGCTCGATTAATTTTTGCCTGGTCCAAAACTAAAAGCATATCTTCTGTTTTCAGGTGAATTTTCATACGGCAGCAAAAAGAAATTCTTGAATCTTTCAGAATCCGTAAATCAAATCATTTTCGTGCAGTGGTTATATTTGAGCTGCGGGAATATTCTGAGAATCACTTATTTACAAACCCGATTTGCTGGGAATTTTTGCTATTATGAATTCGTTGCGAGCGGTATGCCATGAGGGCCACGATGATTGGCTACATTACTGCCGGGTCGACTGTCGGACAAATTACCTGATTCGTCCGTGGTTGGTCTTTGCATGTCTGGTGGTTGCACTGGCTGCAATGTGGAGCCCTGCGGCGCTGGCCCAGGGGGTTATCTTAGAAGAAGTAAAGGGCGAGCACGATATTGGCGGGGTCGCACCGGTTCATAATGGCAGTAGCTTTAACGTAATCATCGACTTTGACGGCGATGTTACGGGCTTCGATGTCGGTGACATTTTGCCAACAAACGCAACTCTTCAGAATTTCCAGGCCGATCCAACTAAACCCAATGAGGTGTTCAGCGTCGATGTGGTGCCGCTGAGTAATGGCCTAGTGGAACTGGATTTCAGTGATGCCGAATTTGTTCCGGGATTTTCCAACGAGCAAGATAAAGAGTCTTGGTGGTGGAACTACGATGCTACGACACCAGGCCTGACGATCACAGGCGTGCCCGCGACGCTGTCCGACCTCAATGAGTTGGCGGCAGTGCAGGTGGACTTTGGAAAACCGGTCGACGTCTTTGAACTGAGCGACATGGGAGAGGTTATCGGTACGAGGGCCTATTTTCTTGGTGGCTATATCGAAAATATCGCTTTTCAGGGTGGCGGACTTTACTACATTGATGTCCATCCCACAGGCGGCAGGCTGAGCTTCACCATCCCGGCCAATGCGGTCAAAGATGCCGCTGGTAACGGCAATCCAGAGCTCACCGTTTCTGCAACAGATGGCGTAACGCCCATTCCAACGGTCACCGGTATTTCCCATGATTTCGGCCCGCTGTCCGGCAATGGAGAGCTGGAGGTTTATGGGACAAATTTCATCAAGGATCAGACGGAGGTGAATTTTGGTGGCACGAATATAAATGGAGAAGATCTGACTTTCGTCGATTCTGGCACGGTGAAATTTACCCCGCCGAACGTAGAAAATGAGACTGAGGTTACGGTTAAGGTGACCACCAGTCAGGGCCAGTCAACAACCAGCAAACTATTCAACTATTATGATGCACCCACGGTTGATAGCGATGGTATCAGTCCCCTGTATGCGGGGGTGAACAATGGCAGGACTATCACGATTACCGGCGACAAATTTATCGCCGGGCACACGACAGTCACATTGCAAGGGGTCACAACCGATTACGACAACACACTGGGGGCAGATGTTGTAAACGTTACCGCTGACCGCAAGTCGCTCAGCTTTACCTCGCCGAATTTCAGTACGGATTTTGGCGGAGCGTTGAATGTGCAAAGGCAGTATACCGTTGACGTCACAACCCCTGGTGGATCGATCGGCGCCGAACAACAAATCACGATTGATTCAGGCAATCCAAGTTTTCACAACGCGTTGGCCCCGGAGGCGGTCAACACAAATTTCGACTTCACAATCAGATTCAACAAACATGTGCGAGGATTGGAAGCCACGGACTTCACAGTAAATGCTGCGTCCATAACGTCGGTCACGGGTCAGGGAGTAGCAGTTGATACTGATTATTATAGGGAGTTCAAGATATCGGTTGATCCCGATGAGAACTCCAATGAATTCGACCCTAACGACAGGGTGGATATCGTATTCACACTCAAGGCTGGTGCGGTTGAAGACCAGGCCGCAAATACAAACATAGCCGTAGCATCAGCGGCGACGGTTACCTTTGATATTGGTCGCTCCGATCCATTTTTTAGTGCCCAGTTCAGCGAGCCGATCAATATCGTTAACAACGAGGCGAACCGCGGGCGCGGCTTTACCTGGGGGATAAATTTTGGTGAGCCGGTAAATGTCGAAGAACTCGACCCTGACACCGATATAATATTGAGCTCTAACGCGCGATTGGTTGAATTTGGACCCACAGAATCTCTTGATGGAATTGGCGGACCACCCATCGGGGGCATCGAATCGCACGAGACAAACTATGCCATGATCATCAAATTACTCGACGAAACGGCCGGTTTTACAATTGAGTTGCTGGAAAATGCCACAACGGACAAGGCGGGAAACGGCAATTTGGGTACAACACGGTTTATGTCGGCGGATCTGACAGCGCCCAAACTCTCGGTGAGCTATCCCAGATTTACAGATGGCCTAACGCCTTTCACAGTCGGATTCCAGTTTGACGAGGAAATGCGACCAGCAGGTGAAACTGGTAATCCGGGATTCCAGTTTACTGACATCAAAGATCTGACCGCATCTGCATCGGCGCACAGTTTTACAGAGGTCGAGGCTGGTCGGCGTTATACAGTTCAGATCCAACCAAATGCCGCGGAGGACGTTTCCTTCGAAATTTCCCGCCGAGACGTTCGGGATCTAGCCTACAATTTCCTTCTGACAAGCTTCGAAGCCGACATCACCTTTAGTGATAGCCAGCCTGAAATCTATAGCGTTGTGCCGGGAGAGGGACCGGTTGAAGGCGGCACCGATGTGACCATTTCCGGTATCAATTTTTCAGAGATCACCCAGGTTACCTTTGGTGGGAGAGTGGCCGAGAGTTTCACGATTTCCGGCGATGGAAGTGAAATTTATGCGGTCACCAAACCGGCGGCCGTCGCTGGTTATGTCGATGTCAAAGTATCGCAGGACGACGGTAAATTTGCGCTTGCTGAAGATGCGTTTAATTTTATCAGCGGCGACAATAATCCGCCAAATGCCGTTGATGACCGTATTGTTCGCGGCGAGGATGTCGGCGAGATCACCGGCAATGTGCTGACCAATGATACGGAGCCAGATGGAGATCCCATCACCGTATCGGAATTCTCTGTCGGAGGTGGCTCTCCCCAGCAAGTTGATCAAACGATTTCTCTGTCCGAGGGCGAATTGCAAATCGGCACCGATGGCGCCGTCTCTTTCACACCGGCCGACAACTACAATGGTGAAATATCAATCGAGTACACAGCTGTCGACGATGGAGACCCGCCGCTGTCGGACACAGCAATTCTGACGATCACAATTGAGCCGGTGGATGATGATCCGGAGACCCAAAATGCCTATGCGAACGGACTGAAGAATGCTGTATCGATTCCGGTTGTACTGCGGGGCACTGACGTGGACGAGGGCGAGTCTGTTGTTAAATTCAAAATAACCAGCGTGTCGAACCTCGAAGGCGCGCTCTATGGCAATGTCGGTTTGAGCAATCTGTTGGAGGCTGAAGATGAGGTAACAGCGGCCTTTGACGCGGTGAACGGCGACTACAAGGCAACCGTCTATTATGTGCCAACAGCGGAGTTTACCGGCGAAACGACCTTTAACGCTGCAGCAGTCAACAATCTTGATGACGAGGACCCGACGCCTGGACTGGCAACCATTTCCGTTAGGGAAAGCAATGCCACGCCCGTTGCCAACCCAGACACTGCAACCGGATCTGAAGACCAGGCCTTGTCGATTGATGTCTTGGCCAATGATACCGACGCTGATAGCGATCCGCTGACCCCAGAAATCGTAACGGCAAGTGCCAGCGGCTCCTTAAATATCGAATCCGATAACAAGGTGACCTATACACCCAATGAAAACTTTTACGGAACCGACAACTTCACCTATCGAGTCTATGACGGTAGCGAATACAGTACTGCCGCAACCGTGTTGATCACCATAAATGCGGTCAATGATGCGCCAATTACGGTCACCGATTCCTATCTGGTAACCAAGAACAACACCCTGTTCGTGCCGGCAACCGACGGGGTGTTGAAGAATGACACGGACGTTGATACCGGCGACAATAGCGGTTTGACCGCAACGCTGGTGCGCGGCACTTTAAATGGTACGCTGACATTTGGCGGTGATGGCGGCTTCACCTATGCGCCGGATAGTGAATTTGTCGGCGGCGACAGTTTTACCTATCGGGCATATGATGGTGCTTTGTACAGTGCCACCGAGACTGTGCATATCGCGGTGAGCACATCCAACCTCAACCAGACACCCATGGCGGAAGACGATGAGGACACAACCCCGGAAGATCAGGAGTTAACGGTCACCGCCGGTGTAAACTCGGGACTTCTTTGGAATGACACTGATCCGGATTATGGCCAGACGCTTCTGGTCACTAAATTTCTGGTCGATATTGATGGTGATGATACTGGCGACGAATTTACCGTGGAGGCGGGGGGCAGTAAATCAACCCCGATCACCGATTTCGGAACATTGACGATTCACAGCGATGGGGCTTATTCATTTTCCCCGGTGCTGGATTTTAACGGTGTCGTTCCTGAAATTACCTATACGATTCAGGACTCTCATATCCCGCCTGCGACAACCTCTGCCAAGTTCGTTATCACCGTCACTCCGGAAAACGATCCTCCGGTGATCGTTAATCCAACGATTGTTGAGGGCGTGGGAGAGGTGGAAGGTCCTGACACCGAACTGGAGGTCGTCAAAGTCGAGGTGGTCGATGTCGACAGCACCGGGTTCACTTTTGAAATCGTTGCCCCTGAAGCAGATGACGGTCGGCTGTTTTCAATGAGCGATGAGGGGGTGCTGAGTTTTAACGAATTGCCAGAGGCAAACAATCCCACGGATGTTGGTGGCGACCCCGGGGATGGTATCTATGTGCTGAATCTAAAGGTGACAGACGACCATCCGAGCGACCCAAAGGATACCTCAGCACAAATCCTCGTTACGGTCACAGAAGGTGACGATGTTGCTCCCACGGTGACCATTGAAGCGCCGGAGGAAGTGCGGGATGCGTTTGAGGCAAAAGTGATATTTTCCGAACCGGTCTTTGGTTTTGAACAAACCGACTTCACGGTTGAGAACGCAGAGATCACCGAATTTGTGGGTGCGGACGAAGATTCGGTCTACACAATTACCCTGAACCCGTTGGTGATGGGTGAGGTGGTTCTTTTTGTCGATGCCGAGGTTGCCGCCGATGGGTCGGGCAATCTAAACGAGGCCGCTGATCCGGTGACCATCAGCTACATTGATGAAGATTATGTGCAAGACGAGACCAAGAAAATAATCGGTGAGTTGTTGACCATTCGTGGCCGCATCACGATGGACTTCCAATCTGGTATCGGGCGGCGGTTGCAACGCCTGAACAAGACCTATCGCAACAATGGTGGAGTCAGTGCCTATGGGATGAATTACCAGGATGGTCGCCTGCCGGGGTCCGTCAAATTCGAAGACGACAAAGTCAGTTTTGCCTATAGCAGACGGCAGTCTGAGGCCGCCTCCGGACCGCCGAGATTGACCGGCAGACTGGCGGTACAGGAATTTGGCTTCGATCCGCTGCGCCACGAACCAACAAATCCCGACAGTTCGATACCCCCCAAACTGTCCAATTCACTTGGGCGGTCCTCTTCTCGGCTGGAGGAAAATGCCGCGATCCATCAATATCTGTTTGAAAAAGAACAGCTTCGCGGCGGCGAGAGCGGCAAGAGCGGCATGAGCGGCGATGGCAGCGACAGTTATGAGGGCCATGAGGGCAGCGAAGATGGTACAGGTGTTTCCGGTGGTAACAGCCGCATAGTTCACTCCGGCGGTGTTGCCAATCAAGGTTTTACTGGCGGATCTCGTGCGGCATTGGCGGGCACGATCGATGCCCAAAAGTTGAATCAAACTGCCCTGAGCAACTCACATTTTGATCAACGCCATTTGGCCAATCGGGGAGACGATGAAAAAGACCGCTTCGATGTCTGGATGGAAGGCACTTACGGCAAATTCGAGTGGAATAACAATAAGGGAGAATTTGGCATCCTGCATTTCGGAGCTGATTATCTGTTCACACCGGAAGTGTTAGTGGGATTAGGCCTTCAGGTGGATTGGCTCGAATATGATGCAACTGATGATGATTCTGGAGCCGAGGGAAGAGGTTACCTGATCGGACCCTATGTCACAGCCCGGCTGGCGCCTAATTTGCTGTTCGATGGGCGCATCGCCTGGGGGCGGTCCAGAAATGAGATTAATCCCCTCGGCTATTACACCGATGATGTGGACACCGAGCGCATGCTGGCCACTGGCTCGTTCATCGGCGATTTCCCATTGCATGAAAACCTGACTCTTCTGCCAGAATTGCGGCTGAACTGGTATCGAGAAAAATCAGAAGACTATGTCAACAGCCTGGAAATTGAAATTCCATCTGTCAGCGTTGAAACCGGGGCGCTGGAATTTGGCCCGGTTCTGAGAGGCACCTTTGATCTGCCTCATCTGGGTCGAATCAATCCGTTTGCAAGCGTCCGGGGCATCTGGACCTTTGCCAATGATGTGGCCGCTGAGGATGATGCTGAAGATCTGCCGAGTGATGCCGAAGGTGTTCGGGCTCGCATCGATTTTGGCATTAATATCAACAACCCCGTCATAGCCGAGGGAGTGTTGTTTTCCTTGTCAGGTTTTTACGACGGCATTGGCGGCGAGGACTTCAAGGCCTGGGGTGGAACGATGAGCATCATTCGCCGATTTTGATCGGCAATTACGGCAACCGACGGCCGACGGCAGCAACCTGCGGCAACAACTTGCGGTCACATCCTGCAGCTTGCAGTCAAATCGACCCTATTGCGCCTCTGGTCGCAAAATTGGGTCGGTTACCTGGCAATCGTCATCCAAGGGCCGCACGGCGGAAATGCCTTTCTTGTCTAGACTATCGTGATACAACCGTACCGCTTCAAGCGGTTGCAGTCCTTCTTCGATGACGGTGCGCATCAGTCTGACCAATTCCACCGAATCCTCGGCGGTGTAAATCTTGCGGCCAAACAGAGCCACGCGGCCGCCAAAGCGTTCGGTCTGGGCGACCAGCTCAAATGTGTCCCGGGTCGTGCCTGCCGCGCCCCCAAGCACGCCGACGATCAGCTTGGCCGGATCGAATGATGCCAGTTCTTCCATTGCCCTGGCGCCATTATATTGCATTTTTAGAAACAGAGGGCGGTTCGAGGCGGCAACGCCGGCCAGACAACGGGTGATGGAATCGTTGACATAATGCCCCAGATCGGTGTCCGGCGTGTTGATTTGAAAGGCAGGATTAAAGACCTCCAGAAAGTGTTGCATATCGGCGTCATCGGCCTGTTGGCGGAAGGTGCTATAGGCGTTCAGCGTCGCCACATCCAGGTCCCGATCGTTGTAAAAGGTGATGGCGTAGAGCCCCAGGGCGCATAATTTGCGGGCCTGATCCAGCTGTGCGGTTCGAAAGGGCAGGGCAGGTTTGTCCTGGTAGGTGCCTCCGCGAAGCCCCCAGATATCGGTGGTATCATTGAGGCGGATGGCGGGGGTGATGTCACTGTTCGCATAGGCATTATCTGCGGCCAGTTGCTCTGCTGATGTCATTGAAGTGAGCATAATGTCGACAAGCCCGGCGGCAATCATTTCCTGCATCGATGCCTGATAATCGGCGGCTGTTTTGGCCCGCGCCTTTTCCCTGTCATCGACGGCGAACCCGACACCATTTATACCGCCCCCCATATCGGCGTCTTTGGCATCGGCGATGATGAAATCCTTCGCCGTATAGCTGCCATCTTTAACGCGGGCGAGTTTGCCGGCGAGCCGGTCGTTGATTTGCACAGTCATTGAAATTTCCTATTTGCCGATGAGCGACGATCCTCGCAGCCAAACCAGCTAAGACTAGCCCCAAACGTGGCTAATCAACAGACATTCTTCGATCGCTATGCAGGTGCTCGCGGAATATGGCTTACGGGACGCGCCTGCTGTGCAGCTGTTGTGTTCTTCGCGTTGCAGCAAGGCAAGTGCCGCATACATGGAGGGGTTGACCTGGAGAACGCACAGGAGGATCACCAAACAGTTCCGGCAAATTGCGTTTGTTCGCAAACTCCATCTGCCCAATGGGTAAGGGAGCAAGTTGTACTTCGCACGTCTTGGCACGGGGGGTTGCGAATCCGTTTGAATAAATTGAGCTGCGGTGTATTGTTCCTGGCAACGAAGTTGGCGGAAAATGTAGCAATTACTGGGAATTACTATGCAAAAAGGGTTGGGTTTCAGGGGCATGCTGCACCTTGATGATGATTTGGAAACTGCCCGAAACGCGGCTTTTGTTTGCTCTCTTGGGCTTGTTTGCCTGCTGCTGGCGTCCTGTACATCGGCGTCATTGACGTCGAAGCCTGAATCCGACGTCGGCGCGGCGGCACCCGGGCCGATTCAAATAGACCTTGCAACCCTGCCGGGCAATTACGGTTTGGCGTCTTACCAACGAGCTGAGGACCGCGAGCGCACTCTCAAGCAGGCAAAGCTCGCCTGCCGCATTCCATTCGTCATAAATGCCGGCGCCAATGGTGGCGTGGTGATGCACTCACCGGGGCAGTCAAGTCCAACCGAAGTATTTCTGAAAATTGACAGTCGGAACATTTCATATCTGGGTCCGAGAGGAGATGCCGGCTCGCCAAAAGACCAGCGCATCCTGTTCTATGAAAATGGAACGTTGATCACCCAACCAATGGAACCACGTTTACAAAGTGTATATGGGAACATTGTGCTTACACCCTGCTCGCAGAGCTAAGTGCAGGACCTTGTCTGGGAGAGACTCACGATGAAATCGAAAACAGTTCTGACAATTGTCTGCGCTATCTTGCTCGTATTGTCAGGTCAATCGCTTGCCAATCAACGCAAGGAACTCAACGTGCCTGAAGAGCCAGGTTATGTACCCACTGCCGCTGAAGAAAGATTGCCGGCAAAGTGGCGTCCGCAGCCTGTATATTTCCGCACCAATGAGAGGCCCGGAACAATTGTCATTCACACCAATGAGCGATTTCTTTACCTGGTAACGGGCAACGGGCGGGCAATGCGTTATGGCGTCGGTGTGGGACGTGTCGGGTTTGAATGGCAGGGGGTGCACAAGATCAGCAGGAAGCGGAAATGGCCAGACTGGAGGCCACCCAGCGAAATGATCAAGCGTCAGCCATACTTGCCAAGATTTATGGCCGGTGGTCCCGGAAACCCACTTGGTGCCAGAGCGCTTTATCTTGGCGAAACCGAATACCGAATTCACGGAACCAACAAGCCACAGACAATTGGCCACGCCATGTCATCCGGCTGCTTTAGAATGATCAATCCCGATGTCATGAATCTATATGAACGCGTGCCGGTTGGAACGCGTGTGATTGTGAGACAGGCCGCCAAACTATGACGCCCGCGCAAACCGGAGCTGGGCCAGAACAAGACCAGGATAAGGCCAGAACAAGGAAAGCCGCGATGCCCTTTTTTCACAAATTGATGACCGCAATGATGACCTCACTGGTCTTGGCGGCTGGTGCAGCCAGCGCCGGTGCCGCAACTCTTGAGGATGTTAAGGCGCGGGGCTCGCTTCTTTGCGGGGTCAATGAAAATCTGGAAGGTTTTGCCAAGAATGGCGCAAATGGCTGGGAGGGTTTTGATGTTGATTTTTGCCGCGCCGTTGCCGCGGCAATATTTGGTGACGCCAAAAAGGTCGACTATGTTCCTCTTTCAGCAGATCAACGGTTCGAGGCACTCAAATCCAAAAAAATTGATCTCCTGTCGCGCAATTCCACCTGGACGCTTAGTCGTGAGCTGAAATACGGCCTCACATTTGCAGGAATTTCCTACTATGATGGTCAGGGTTTTATGGTGCCGCGATCTGCAGGTGTCCTGTCATCTTTAGACCTCAATGGCACCAAGGTTTGTGTGCTTGACGGGACAACCAGCAAAGACAATATTCCGGATTATTTTGTTGCCAATAACATGGCCTACGAAATTGTTGCCCTGGACACTTCATCTGAAGCGCTGGCTGCCTATCATGAAAAGAAATGTAACGTCATTACGAGCGATATTTCCCAGCTCTACGCCTGGCGTTTGCGGCTTGATCAGCCGGACGAGCAAATAATTCTTCCCGACACTATTTCCAAGGAACCGCTGGGGCCGGTGGTTCGACAAGACGACGTGGCGTGGGCTACGCTCGTAAAATGGGTCTTGTTCGCGCTTATCAATGCCGAAGAGTTGGGTGTTACATCGCAAAACCTGGACCAGGCCCTGGCATCCAAAAAACCATCCATCAAGAGGTTCACCGGCACGGACAACGACCTGGGCACGCAACTGGGAATTGCCAATGACTGGACAGTCAAGACAATCGGACAGGTCGGAAATTACGGCGAGATCTTTGATCGCAATCTCGGCGTTGACAGCAGACTGGGCATCGTCCGCGGAATGAACCAGCTGTGGAACCTGGGCGGCGTTCTCTACGCTCCACCATATCGCTGAATACTCTTCGATCGGTGCATCGGCTTAAGAGGTGCAGACCGTGGTGTCGGGTTTCTGCCTGAAGCCAATATTGCCTTTTTTCAATGGTTGCGCTCTCAACGGTCGAAGGTTGTGTTGCGCAAAAAAGAATTGGCCAACGACGGATTCGAGCACAGACTTACGAGTACTCAACAAGAGGTAAAGGTCCGCTTCTACCTGTCGAAATGCGTCATCAAAGAGAAGCCGTCCTTGCTGTCTTGAACCGTTAGACAACCCAAAACACAAGTTGGTCTGGATCGACTTCAGGTAGAAGGCTTGGTCGCAATGACAGTCACAAAAGGCAAAAAACTGTAGAGGGTGCCAGCCTCGGCACGTCGAACATACTCAGCTTCCAAAGCGTCCGCGAGCGGCTTTCCGATAACGCCGTCCGAAACCAAGCGCGCGCCCGACATTCGAACCCAAGCCAACGCACCCATTCCAGAGGTAACGACCCGGTTCAGAACGTTGAAATGGCTGATCGAGAACCCAGCACCGTCAAGCAACGGATTTAGCTTTCCGGCAAGCCAAGGTTCCGCCACCGATCCGGCTACGAACGCTTCGGCGCAACTCCCAAGCGGATCACCCGGAACAACTCCCATCATGGCTTTAGAGAAATCGGCATCGCAAACCACCAAAGTGCCACCGGGTCGAAGGATACGCATGGCTTCTGTGATGAGTGGCTTGGGATTTGATACATGAGACAAGACAGTGTGCAGGATGGCCACATCCGCAAAAGCATCGTCAAGATTGAGAGCTCCTCCATCACCTACAGAAAAGGTCAGGTTGGGTCTTTCTCCGGCCAGTTCCTTTGCTTTTTTGGTCAATGCTGCCGATGGTTCCAATCCCATGACAGAGGCAGCGGCAAAACGATCCGCGATCCTGCGGGTTATGCCCCCTGTGCCTGATCCAATATCGACGATTTGACCACCGTCAGGAATGCTAAGCACGTCAAGATATGCATCGATCACCGGAAGCATGTCCGTATCTTCTGCTCTGGTTTCCAACGCGCTTGCAATAATGTCGATCATTTGCGGGGAGGCAGCATCGACATTTTCAAAAGGATCAGACATAGGCGCTCTTTTCTGTTGGATCAATCGCGCAACTCGGACCCAAAAGAGGGATCACGCGACACCCACTAGTTTTGTGATCATGACCTATTATCTGAGTGTTGGCAAAACTGCCTATCGCGGAAGTATCCGTTCGGGCAGGGAATTGGCTTTTGGAAGATATGAACGTCCAGAGCGGTCATTCGTAGAACTGGACCCATGGTCTGCAAGGTCCGCTTCTCGGTCATCGATTGTCAAGCTTTGGTCGATCTGTGAATGGTCGCTTCGGTGAAAAGCCAAGGCCATTTCATTTTCGATCGAAGGTCAGTTATTGGCCGAAATCGGTCTGACCAAAGCAGTTGCGGGTTTACCCTTCGCCCGGGGTCGGAAGGCTGTTTGCCAATCACATCTTGCTAACGAATGACAATGTCGTTCGGCTTTCGTCGAAACGACAGGTCTGGCCATCATGGTGCAGGCTCTGCGTCTAATCTCGGTCCGCCACTTTGAAGCAACCCAGGCTTTGAAACAATTGAAACCGGAAAGCTGTTTTGCAGATATCCGTTTGAAACATCGCCGCGGCAAAACTTCCTTCGAATAATTCAGAAGGAACTCTGCCATGACATACGCTGATAAACCCCACCATTTTGAAGTGTCGCACCCGGTTCAGGCTCGCCTTAAATCATCGATACTCGATACCATTGGAAATACGCCCGTCGTGAGGGTCAACAATATCGGGCCTCGTCATGTTGACCTTTATGTAAAGCTGGAAGCCTTCAATCCACTCGGCTCCGTGAAGGATCGGTTTGCTCTGGCCTCGATAGAGGCTGCCGAGCAGAGCGGTGAGCTTTCACCGGGGCAAACCGTCGTTGAAGCAACCAGTGGCAATACCGGAATTGGACTTGCCATGGTCTGTGCCCAAAAAGGCTATCCGTTGGTGATCACAATGGCTGAGAATTTCAGCGTTGAACGACGCCAATTAATGCGATTTCTCGGCGCCAAAGTGGTTTTGACACCCGCATCTGAAAAAGGTTCAGGCATGGTCGCCAAAGCTGAAGAGCTGGCAGCGGCTCATGGATGGTTTCTGCCTCGTCAGTTTGAAAACCAGGCAAACGCCGACATGCATTCGCGGACGACTGCGGTCGAAATACTGCGAGATTTTGAAGCGACCGGGCTGGATTATTGGGTTTCAGGCTTTGGATCGGGTGGCACCCTTAAGGGCGTCGGCCGCGTCTTGAAGGCTCAGAGCCCGGATACAAAAATTGTCGTGGCCGAGCCCGATAACGTGCCGGTTTTATCAAGTGGAGTAGCTCAGCAACGCGATGATAACGGGCGGCCAACGAGCAGCCATCCAATGTTCCGTCCGCACCTGATGCAGGGTTGGTCACCGGACTTCATCCCGAAACTGGCGGAAGAAGCGCAACTGCAAAATCTGATCGATACATTTCAACCCGTCGCGGGAACCGATGCGCTGTCGGCAGCGCGGGACCTGGCGGCCAAAGAAGGGATCTTTTGCGGAATCAGCGGTGGCGCAACATTTGCCGCCGCCCTTAAGGTTGCGGAATCTGCTCCCGCCGGGTCAAAAATTCTTGCAATGCTGCCCGACACTGGCGAGCGCTATATGACCACTGTTCTTTTCGATGAAGTCGAAAAAACCATGTCTGCTGAAGAAACAAGCATCTCTGAGTCCACCGCCGGTTATCGGTTTGACACCACCGGTGGAGGCGCCGCGGCGGCATCAAGCCAACAGGAAGAGAAGGCCGAAATTGCAGAACTGGTGGCGCAAACCATCGCTGACACTCCGGTGATTATGTATTCCCTGGAATGGTGTGAGTTCTGCTGGTCAGTGCGAAAACTGTTCGAGGCAGCGGGGATCAAATATGAGACCGTGGACCTCGATTCAGTTGCCTATCAAAAAGACAATCTGGGTTCAGACATTCGGGTTGTTTTGCGGAATATGACCGGCGCGCCGACAATTCCTCAGATTTTCGTCGACGGCGAACATCTGGGCGGTGCAACGGAGACATTTGACGCCTTTAACGATGGGTCGCTGACAGGGCGATTGCAAAGTGCAGGCATCGATTTCGATGCTGCGATGAAGCAAGACGCCTATGATTTCCTGCCAAAATGGCTGCACCCCCGGTAGGGTTGAGGAGATTCAGCATGACCGAGTTTTCCGCCATGGCGCGCGCTGCCTCTTACGGGCAGCGCTATCGTCAAATGACTCACCCGCCCCATCCGGCGATCAGCGCTTCAAGTCTGAGGGAAAAATTTTGTATTTCACTTCCCGAAGCGCCGACCGATGGGGTGGACGTGATCAACATGTTGATCGACGCCGCTGAGCCCGGACTTGTCGGCAATACTGGCCCAAAATTCTATGCCTGGGTCATGGGAGCGTCGAATCCCGTTGGTGTTGCCGCAGACTGGTTGACCTCGGTCTGGGGACAGAATGCAGCAATCTATCAAAGTTCCCCTGCCGCGGCTGTTGCGGAAGAAGCGGTTGCAGACTGGATTCTGGAATTATTGGATCTGCCGCGACAAAGCTCTGTTGGTCTAGTGACAGGGGCTACAATGGCTGGATTCGTTGCACTGGCGGCGGCCCGGTCTGCCGTATTCGACCGCTTCGGCCACAATTTCGAGCGCGATGGCATGCAAAATGCTCCCTTTGTTCGAATCTATCTCAGTGATGACACACATGTGTCGAACATCGCTGCGCTGAGGCATCTGGGCTTTGGTGACGCCAACATTGTGCCTATTGTGTCCGATGACAATGGGCTCATTGATATCCCGTCCTTGGAAAATGCAATGTCGCAACATGATGGACCAAAGATAATAATTGGTACCGCCGGCCATATAAACTCTGGCGGCTTTGAAGACTTTGCTGCACTGGCTCGATTGGCCAAAGACCACAATGCCTGGTTGCATGTTGATGGCGCATTTGGACTGTGGGCGCGGGTGCTGAAATCCAAACACCATTTAGTTGCTGGAGTGGAATTGGCCGACAGTTGGTCAACCGATGGGCATAAATGGCTGCAGATCCCCTATGATTCAGGATTTGCCATTGTCAAAGACCAACAGGCACACAGACGTGCAATGGACATGTCTGCCAGTTACTTGAACCACTCCCAGGGAGACGGCAGAAATCCCACCGAGTTCAATCCAGAACTGTCCCGCCGTGCCCGAGGCTTTGCTGCCTGGGCCGTATTTATGGCGCTTGGAAAGCAGGGAATTCGAGACATGGTTGCCGGGCATTGTCGCTCGGCACAAATTGTCGCTGATAAAATCGCAAAAATAAACGGTCTTTCGGTCACCAACAAAGTGACTCTCAATCAGATAACACTGTCGGCATCCCATGATATTCACAACGCCGACGCGGCGATTCAATCGCTGGTGGACGCGTTAAACGCCAACCAGTTGGTGTTTGTTAAAACCGCTGAATGGAAAGGAAAGCGTGTCATGCGGTTGTCTCTCATTTCGAAAGATACAAATGAGCAAGTGGCCCGGGAGTTAGGCAATTCGATTGCAGATGCATGGATGAAGATTCGCCCACGATTTGCCGCATCAGATACCTATCTGGAAGCTGTTTGATCTGCGCCAATATATCTGCTGCTTCGGGTTGCCCAATCGAATGATTGCTAAGGCCAAGGATTCAGAAACAACTGAAACATCAAACTGCCTGAATTGAAATAATACTGAATAACAATCTCCTTATATTTATTAAATCCAAAAACCAAGGAGAATGAAAATGAGCAACAAAGTCAAAAAACCATTTCGCCCAGTTCGGTTTATCGGCGTCGGCGTTGTAAATCCACACGGTACCGAACATGAAAGACGCTTTCTGCATCCCAATGCGGCGAAGGTCTGGAGCAGAAAATCATTCTGAACAAACGGCAACCAACGAGAAGCCAAATTGGCCAATTTGTTGGTTGTCGCAACTCTCGGTATTCAACGCCGGATTGAACCGGGCGTTCTGAAATCAGGCTCCGTCGGATCTGGATTCTAAAATGGCTTTGGCCAATCGCCGCAACTCTGCAGGCGCAATTGGTTTCTCCAGGCAAGGACAACCGGATTCCTGGATCAATTCCTGAGATGATGCTCCCATTGTATCGCCCGAAATAAAGGCTGTCGCGGTTAACATATGTGGGAAGTCCCGCTTGATGTTTTCGTAGAATTCGCGGCCGCCCATCTGCGGCATATTAAGGTCGCTGAATATCAGGTCGTATTCTCCTGTTTTTAGTTTCTCAATCGCTTCGGCGACGGAATGGACAATCCTGACCGTCATGCCTTCCTTTTCCAGTATTTCCGCGATCAACTCTGCCACGTCCACTTCGTCATCGACCACCAGCACATTGCGGCTTTTTGGCGTCAGAACAGGTTCGTCGATTGTTGTAAGTTGGGCTTCATCGCCCGAAACCAATGGCAGGGTTACGACAAACTTGCAGCCTTGCTTATGGCTGTTATCGAGCGACAATTGTCCGCCATGAGAAAGCACGACCCGGTGGCAAAACGCCAAACCAATTCCGGTGCCCTCACCAACATCCTTGGTCGTAAAAAACGGTTCGAAAACTCGGGCGCCAATGTCTTCTGGAATCCCTGGACCATTGTCCACTACGCTGATCTGTATTGTGCGATCTGGCACTTCAAGTTGGGTCGAAACCGTAATCAGGTCTCCAACACCGGCCTTGGCAATTGCCTGCTCGGCGTTGATCAACAGGTTGATAATTACCTGGGTAATTTGGTCACCATCCGCCAAGATTTCGGAGATTTGGTCGTCGAGATCACAGTTGATTGTCAGAGTTTCATTGGCCTTGCCATAGCCTGCGACGTCGACGGCTGTCGAGACAATCGCGTTGATGTCGGTTGGTTCCATTTTCGCCGGTTGCTGACGCGCCATTGCCAGAAATGTCTTGACGATTTTTGCACAGCGTTCGGCGGCGCTGCTGATTTTTTCGATGCGGCGAACGGTTTCTGGTTCCTGCTCCTCTTCGCGCAGCATCAAAGAATGTCCAACAACGATTGACAGCGGATTGTTCAATTCGTGGGCGACACCTGCAAGCAATTCACCCAAAGCCGACATTTTTTCATTTTGAAACAGCATTTCGCGCTGGCTCGACAGCTCATCTTCCATTGCCAGGTCGTGAGTCAGATCGCGTGTGTTGGAAACGATGACGTCTTCACCGTTAAACTCAATCAGTCTTGCCGAAACTGTTCCCCAAAATGGCCGACCTTCCGCGCCGATAAATCTCAGCTTGAAATCATTAAGCCAGCCCTTTTTGAGCAATTCCCGAACATATGCATCCCGGTCATCGATGTTTTCATAGTAGCGTTTTGCACTTGAAGTCTTTCCAAACAACGCCTCAGTTTCAGGACTCCTAAACAGCAATTCGCCCGTTTCAACCCGCGTCATCTGTACGGGCACAGGACAGGCCTCCAACACTTTTCGGATTTTTGCATCCGCCTTCAATTGTTCCGTCAGATCAATCAGGCTCGTTACGATGACCTGTTCGTCCTTGTATTCAATGATGCGAGACGACAGGGAGACCGGCACCTTTTTACCTTCGCCGTTAATAAACTCGACCTTGTAATCTTCTAACCGACCCCGTTCTTTCAGCTGTTTGAGAAAATCGTCCCGCTCACTTGGTTCCGCGTAACTCTCCAAGGCAGTCTTCGCGCCGCCAAACAGTTTTTGCGCGGCTGGTGTTCGGTAAAGAATACGCCCATCATCAAGGCTGACCATGGAAATGATGGCGGAACTGGTATCCAGGACGGTGCGAATAAGCTCGTCGGCTTCAAGCTGTTTGGTGATGTCGGTGACATTCGAGACAATGACCTTTTCACCGCGATATTCAGCCAGACGTCCGGAATTTGAGGCGATAAATATCTCGCCATTTGCCCGTCTGTAACGGGCCTGAAAGTCATCTACGCTTCCGGTTTGAAGTACGGCGTCTCGGTAGCGCTTCCGATCTTCCGGATCAACGAAGTGGCTCACAGCCGATTTGTGTACCCCGTACATTTCTCTGGCTGCGGGCGAACGGTAGACGATCTCACCATCCTCCAGACGGGTCATCAACACGGCAGATGCGCTGGTTTCCAGCACCATGCGAACCAGATCATCACTTTGGCGCTTCTCCACCTCAATGCGTTTTGTTTCCGTAATGTCGCGACTGGTCACGACCAGGCCACCAAGTTTCGTCGGGTAGGTTGAAACCAGGTAACAGGAACCGTTACTCCGCTCCATTTTTATGTTCTGTTTGAAATGGGTTCCGGTATCGAGGTGTTGTGCTATCCAATCTTCTTCGCGTCCGGCAGCGTCAACATAGCCTCCAAGCTTTGCTTCCTGTCTGATTATGTGTTCCCGCGATACGCCAGGTTCGTAGAGATGCTCGAGGGGGTGGCTCATATCCCTGGCTGCCTGATTGCAGACCACAAGGCGGTGATTGCTATCAAACAGCGCGAAGCCCTCAGTCAAAGAATCCAGAGCGTCGCTGAACACTTCTGAGACCTCACTCGATCTGTCTCTGTCGCCGCCGTCGCCGCCGCCGCCGTTGGGATTTTCAGCCATTTTTCCACAACTTCCTATTTCGCAGTCAATTCGATGGGCGTTTTGATAGCGTCCCTGGTGCTCGGTTCTACTGGAAGCACGTAAGCTTCAGCAATTTAACGCACTTAGATCAGAATTCTGGTCGCAGAATGCAGTTTTGAAAACTGCCAATCGTTGAGGGTTGCACAGTTCAGGTTGAACAACACCATCGGCTCGCGCGCTTGCCTGCCCACCCAGATTTTCTTGATCAATAGACTTTTGTATCTCCCCAAGTGAATTTTTCAAGGGACATCTTGGATTGACAGCGCCGGCTCCACCTCTCGATCCGTCGTTGTAGAAGGTCCGCATCGCCGGTTCCGAAAGCGGACTGGCAAGCATATCGGAGACAGCCCGTTGTTGGCTGTTCGTCATGGTCTGCTAGATGTCGCGGTTGAGATTAATTATTGTGAAACCCGGTTCGCACCATCCGCATCTCGGCCTTTGAATGTCGACAAATTACACGTAGATCACTTTCCGGTATTGGGTTCTTACGGCCTTGGTGTTCGAATTCAAGACACCCTCCCGGGGGAGTGGCTCCCCAGGCAATCTTGAGGCTATTTGAGGGAGGTCAACCACCGCAAATTTGGGGAATCCAGAATTTGTAGCATCACTAACTTGAGCGATTGGGGTACTTGGGGGTGGGCGAAAACAGTGGGTGGAAGTCAAAGCTTCATTGGCAATTGTATAATGATACCACTTCGATATTGGAATCCGAATGGTGTGGTGCCGCTTACGTGACTCGAACACGTGACCTCCGCATTACGAATGCGATGCTCTACCAACTGAGCTAAAGCGGCCCTGGATGGCTGTTTGTGCTGTCGCCGCCCGCCGTCGCCGGGACTGACCGGCACGCCGGCCTATAGTCCATTTATCCAATCAACCGCCCGTTGGGCAAGGGGCTTTGAATTGGCGGGGCTGAGAATTCTACCGGCGATGACGTGATTGAACCGATCTTCAGCCTCGCTGACCTCAAATATGGTGGCAGAGGCACCGGTGTCGGCGCCCCATCTTTCGGCGAACTGCTTGCTGATGTCGCTGCGAACCACAGCATCGTCCGGGTGGTAGATGAACAGTGCCGGCGTGCTGATGCTCTCCAGGTCCAGTTCTGAAGAATGGGCAACACTGGCCATCATCGGCAGCAAGGCCACTGTGGGATAGGCACTTGTCCACCATTTGGCGTGATCGGCATTAATGGTTTCAAATGATCTCTCCGCGCCGGCAATCAGCGGCACCCAAAAGCGCGCCGCGCCAAGGGTCAGCAGGCGGGAGGCCGAATTATTGACCCCGTAATTGGGGGAGATCAGCACCACGCCGGCCACGTCCCGCATCAGTTCGGGCCGGGTCGCCGCCCAGGTGGCGAATGTGGCGCCGGTTGATACGGCAATGACGACCACCTTCTGGCCAATCCTGCGGCCAATCTCCAGGGCTTCGGCAGTGTCGTTGAACCAATCATTGACAGCCGGCTCGGCCAAGGCCGCGCCATCGCGACCGTGGCCGCTGAGGCGGGCATAGAACAGATTTGCACCAATGCTTTGGGCAACCAGATCCGGCATCGGACGGATCTCTTCAAGGGTCGCTGAAAAGCCGTGCAGATAGACAAGTGAAACAGGGGTCGGTTGTTTCGATTGTGTATCGTGCCAGACAATATGTTTGGCGGCCCCGGGGATCAGATTGGCGACAGTCCTTTCCTGATCCGCCAGATAGGCATCCAGATCGCCATCGAGACGGGAAGAATCAAAGGTGATGGTTTCGTCCACCGGTTCGCGCGGCCCGAATGCCAAAACCGCTGCGATCACGGCTACCAAGGCAACCAGCACCAACAAAATTTTCGCGATCATCCGACTCTCCCCATTTTCCGGCACAGCTTTAAACCCTGTGCCACCGGGGGCAAGAGGCGAACTTTTGTCTAGCGGTTGCGAGGTGGCATCCGGTCGTTGATGCGCATGTCGACGCTGGGCCGGTTGATCACTTCACGCAGGGCAAAGCTTGACGTCATCCGGGCAACGCCCGGCATCGCCGACAGCCATTCCTTGTGGATGCGCTCATAATCGGCCAGATCCCGGGCAGCGACCCTCAACAGATAATCACTGGTGCCGGACATCAAATAGCAGACCAGCACATTGGGGCACTCCTTCACGGCCTCTTCAAAGGCGGTGAGATGGCCGACCGACTGGCCTTCCAGCGTGATATAGACAATCACCACGATCGGATGGCCAAGGGCCCGCGATGACAGACGTGCGTGATAGCCACGCACAACACCGGATTTCTCCAACGCGTCCACCCGCCGCGAACAGGCTGACGGCGACAGCCCGACCCGGTCGGCGAGCACCACATTGGGCAGCCGGGCATCCTGCTGCAACTGGCTCAGTATGGCACGGTCAATCGCATCAAGTTCAATCATTGCAATAATCCTTCGTCATTTGGATCTTTATTGCACGTAATGGCGAAAAAATCACCCTGAACATGGTGACTTTGCAAGGACTTTGAGCGTTGGAATGCCTAGATAGGGAGCAGTGTTATTCTTCAGGGAGATATGATGATGAAGATTGGCGTTCCCAAGGAAATTAAGAACCACGAATACCGTGTTGGTCTGACCCCGGGTTCGGTTCGTGAATATGTGGCCCATGGCCATGATGTTGTTGTTGAAACCAATTGCGGTGCCGGCATCACTGCCACAGACGATGAATATCGCGCTGCCGGGGCAGTTGTATTGGATACGGCTGAAGAGGTGTTTGCCACCGCTGACATGATCGTCAAGGTGAAGGAACCACAGCCCAATGAATGGGTGCAGCTGCGCGAAGGCCAGTTGCTCTATACCTATCTGCATCTGGCCCCGGATCCAAACCAGACACGTGGTTTGCTGGAGTCCGGCTGCACGGCCATTGCCTATGAAACCGTGACCGACAATCAGGGCGGCCTGCCATTGTTGGCACCGATGTCGGAAGTGGCCGGGCGTCTGTCGATACAGGCTTCTGCAACCGCGCTGCAGCGGGCCAATGGGGGCAGGGGCGTTCTGCTCGGCGGCGTGCCCGGTGTGGCTCCCGGTAAAGTGGTGATCATTGGCGGCGGCGTGGTTGGCACCAATGCTGCGATGATGGCGGTTGGCATGGGCGCACAGGTTACCATTCTCGATCGTTCCATTGCCCGCATGCGCGAGCTGGATGAGATGTTCAACAGCCGCATCACCACCCGCTATTCGACAGTCAACGCGCTTGAAGAAGAAGTCTTTTTGGCTGATGTCGTTGTTGGCGCGGTTCTGATTCCTGGCGCAGCAGCGCCCAAATTGGTCAGCCGTGCGATGTTGTCAGAAATGAAGCCCGGCGCAGTGCTGTGCGATGTGGCGATCGATCAGGGCGGTTGTTTTGAAACATCCCGCGCAACCACCCACGCTGATCCGACCTATGATGTCGATGGCATCGTTCATTATTGTGTGGCGAATATGCCGGGCGCTGTTCCGCTGACCTCCAGCCACGCATTGAACAATGCGACCCTGCCATATGGTCTGGCACTGGCCGACCATGGTCTGGCTGCCCTGCAGCGAGACGCAAATCTGCGCAATGGTCTCAACGTCCATAAGGGCAAAATCACCAATGCAGCGGTCGCTGAGGCACTTAATCTGACGCTGGAAAGCATTGAGGATTTGCTTGCCGCCTGAGCAGGCGTGTCCGTGCGCTAATCCAACGGGCTGAATTTTCAATTGTGGAGGCGACGAGTTGATTGTCGCCTCTTTTTTTCAAACTTTGTCCAGATGTGGCGATAGTCGTGGATAGGCACAAAAGTGTCATATCAGTCATGCGAAACTGTCATGAAGGATTTGTAGGGCCGTTTCAGGAAACACATTCTTGGAGGCTCCCAAATGACCATCACCAAATCATTCACCTCAGCCACTTTGGCCTTGATGCTGTCGACGACGTTGGCAACAGCCAGTGACTTGAATTTCAACCGCATCGCATCGTTCAAGACGCCGGACAATATGGCCGCCGGCGAAGACCGCAATCGCGAAACTTCGCCTGAAATCATTGCCGCGACTGCCGATGGTATGAAGCTGGTCTATACAGACAGCCCGCTCGGCGTGCTCGGCGTGATCGATATCTCCAACCCGGCTGATCCAAAACCACTTGGCAACATCAAGCTCGGCGGCGAGCCTACGTCTGTGGCAATTGCCCAGGGCAATGCATTTGTGGGGATCAATACCTCGCAGAGTTTCACCAGCCCGTCCGGGCAACTCAAAACCTTCGATATTAATGCCCGCTCGGAGCTTGTTTCCTGCGACCTAGGCGGCCAGCCTGACAGCGTTGCGGTGGCCAAAGACGGGTCCTTCATCGTCATCGCCATTGAAAATGAACGGGATGAGGATCTCAACGATGGCGTGATCCCACAGATGCCGGCAGGCATGGTTGTCAAATTTCCGATCACCAACGGCGTTGCCGATTGTGCTGGCAAGACTGTCAGCCAGTTGACCGGTTTGGCAGGTGTTGCACCAACAGATCCGGAACCAGAGTTTGTTGACGTCAACGGCCTCGGCGAAACGGTCGTGACTTTGCAGGAAAACAACCACCTGGCGGTCATCGGCAAGGATGGCAAGCTGCTGTCGCACTTCTCTGCAGGCACGGTTGATCTTGAAAACATCGACACCAAGCGTGATGGCGCGTTGAGTTTTACCGCGAGCCTGAAGAACGTGGCGCGCGAACCCGATGCGGTGAAATGGCTCGATGACAATCACTTCGTCACTGCCAATGAGGGCGATTACGAAGGTGGCTCGCGCGGCTGGACGATCTTCAACAAGAACGGTGCCGTGGTCTATGAAGACAAAAACGGTTTTGAAAAGGCCATCATCGAGGCAGGCCACTATCCTGAAAAGCGTTCAGGCAAAAAGGGTGGCGAGCCGGAATCAATCGAGATCGGCACCTTTGGCGGCACGCCGATGATTTTTGTGGGTTCCGAGCGGGGCTCGATTGTCGGCGTCTATGATGCGACTGACCCTGCCAAGCCGGTGCTGAAACAAATCCTGGCCTCTGGCGTTGCACCGGAGGGCATTGTTGCCATTCCACAGCGCAATCTTGTGGTAACCGCCAACGAGAAAGACTTCGTCGAAGATGGCGGCGTGCGGGCCCATGTTTCAATCTATGAACGCGGCGACAAGCCTGCCAGCTATCCGTCGATTACATCTGCAGGGGCAGATGAGTTGATCGGTTGGGGCGCCTTGTCCGGCCTGGCGGCGGACCCTGAAGTTGCGGGTCGGCTCTATGCGGTCAATGACAGCTTTTACGGCATGCAGCCAACCATCTTTGAAATTGACGCAACCGCAACACCAGCGCGTATCAAGCGGGCGATCCGGGTGACCCGCGGCGGCTATCCGGCTCAAAAACTGGATATGGAAGGAATCGCTTCAGACGGGCAGGGCGGTTTCTGGATTGCCTCAGAAGGCCGCACCGATCGCGTCATTCCCCACGCCATCTATCACGTCAACGCAAAGGGTGAGATCAAACAGGAGATCGGCCTGCCACCAGAGCTGATGGCCGTTGAGAAGCGCTTCGGGTTCGAAGGCATTACCGTCATTGGTGACATATTGTGGATGGCCGTACAGCGGGAGTGGAAAAACGACCCGAAAAACCACGCCAAGCTGTTGGCCTATAATACCAAGACCAAGGAGTGGGGTGCGGTGCACTATCCAAAAGCCGAGCCGGCCAAGGGCTGGGTCGGCCTGTCGGAAATTACCGCTCACGGCGATTACGTCTACCTTTTAGAGCGGGACAATCAGATCGGTACGAATGCCAAGATCAAGAAACTCTACCGCGTCAAGAAATCTGAACTCAATCCCGGACCGCTGGGCAGCGAGATTCCGGTTGTTGCCAAGGAAGAGGTTCATGACTTCCTGCCGGACCTGAGGGCGCCGGGTGGCTACGTTCAGGACAAACTTGAGGGTTTTGCAATCGACAAGGCAGGAAATGCCTTCGCTGTTACCGACAATGACGGGGTGGATGACCACTCCGGCGAGACCCATTTCATTGCACTGGGCAAATTGTAGGCGGCCAATTTTAGAAAACGCACCACCCGGGTATTGCGATTCCCGGGTGACCTTAGTTCGACTCAGCAGGTTGAATCCAATCCTCACCAATCCGCTTGATTCTGTCTCAATTTGTCGGGTAGGGGAGCTGGTCTGAACAATCTGCCAAGGCTTTGAGTTTTCAAGCCCAAACAGCAAGGAATTTAAAGGCTTTTTGGGGGTTGACGCGGGGCGGACATGGGCCTAATAAGCGGCCATTCCAAGCCGATGTGAGCTTTGATTTTTCGACGCGCCAAGCGTTGGAGTAAGCTGGCTCAAACAAGGTTTGTTATAACGAGAAACAAATTTAGAGCATGAATTCAGCATCTTAGCTGTATTCCTCTGCATTTTGAAAGTGCCTCGGCAAGATGCTTGCCTGATGGTGCTTTTCGCTATGTGGAGCGGAATCAATTTCCGGCTCGGCCAAATATCGCACGGTTTTTTCGGGTGACAGCTCAAGAAAACCACAAAGTGAAACGCCCATCCTCAAGCAAAGAGCGGGCAGATAAATAAGGGATGTGTCTATGCCGACCATCAATCAGTTGGTGCGCAATCCGCGGAAAGCGCCAATCAAACGAAGCAAAGTCCCTGCCATGGAGCAGAACCCTCAGAAGCGTGGCGTTTGCACACGCGTCTACACAACTACGCCTAAGAAGCCGAACTCGGCTCTGCGTAAAGTTGCCAAGATTCGTTTGACCAACGGCTTTGAAGTCATCGGTTACATTCCAGGTGAAGGCCACAACCTTCAGGAACACTCCGTGGTGATGATCCGCGGCGGTCGCGTAAAAGACCTGCCCGGTGTTCGTTACCACATCATTCGCGGCGTGCTCGACACGCAAGGCGTTAAAGATCGTAAGCAGCGTCGTTCGAAATACGGCGCCAAGCGTCCGAAGTAAGGGTACTATAAGATGTCACGTCGTCACCGCGCTGAAAAACGCGAAATCAACCCTGATCCCAAATTTGGCGATCTGGTTCTGTCCAAATTCATGAACTCCATCATGCTGGACGGCAAAAAATCTGTCGCTGAGCGTATCGTTTATGCAGCCCTCGACCAGGTTGAAGAAAAAGCCCGTTCCGAGGCTTTGCCGATGTTCCACACTGCGCTGGAAAACATTGCTCCCCAGGTTGAAGTTCGTTCTCGCCGTGTGGGTGGTGCAACTTACCAGGTTCCTGTTGAAGTTCGCACCGAGCGCCGTCAGGCTCTGGCCATTCGCTGGTTGATCGCCGCGGCTCGCAAGCGCAACGAAACAACCATGATCGATCGCCTGTCCGGCGAGTTGATGGATGCTGCTAACAATCGCGGTGCCGCCGTCAAGAAGCGTGAAGACACGCACAAGATGGCTGAAGCCAACCGCGCATTCTCCCATTATCGCTGGTAACCACACCTTCCCGGCACACTCTCAAGAGAGACCAAGATTATGTCACGCGAATACGAACTGAAGAATTATCGCAATTTCGGCATCATGGCGCATATCGATGCGGGTAAAACCACCATGACCGAGCGTATTCTTTATTACACCGGTAAAATCCACAAAATGGCTGAAGTGCACGATGGTGCTGCAACCATGGACTGGATGGAGCAGGAACAGGAACGCGGTATTACCATTACTTCTGCTGCGACAACGACCTTCTGGGAAGGCCGTGACGGCACCAAGCGCCGCTACAACATCATCGACACCCCCGGCCACGTGGACTTCACCATTGAAGTTGAACGTTCGCTGCGTGTTCTCGATGGTGCGGTTGCTCTGCTGGACGCCAATGCCGGTGTTGAGCCGCAGACTGAAACAGTCTGGCGTCAGGCCAACAAATACAACGTGCCGCGGATGGTTTTCGTCAACAAGATGGACAAGATCGGTGCTGACTTCTTCCGTTCGGTTGAAATGATCAAAGAGCGCCTGGGTGCCACACCTTGCGTGCTGCAGCTGCCAATCGGTGCTGAAAACCACTTTGAAGGCATTGTCGACCTGATCGAAATGAAAGAACTCGTCTGGCAGGGTGAAGACCTTGGTGCAGGCTGGGACGTTCTGGACATTCGTGACGAGCTGAAAGAACAGGCGGAAGAATACCGCGAATTGCTGATCGAAACAGCTGTTGAAGCTGAAGAAGCAGCCATGGAAGCTTATCTGGAAGGCGAGATGCCTGACGTTGATAAGCTGCGTGAACTGATCCGCATGGGTACGATCAATGTTGATTTCTTCCCAGTCATGTGTGGAACAGCCTTTAAGAACAAAGGCGTACAGCCACTGCTCGAAGCCGTTACCGACTTCCTGCCAAGCCCGCTGGACGTTCCTGCCATTGCTGGTATCGATGCCAAGACCGAAGAAGACACAACACGTGAATCTTCAGACGAAGCACCGTTCTCCATGCTGGCGTTCAAAATCATGAACGACCCATTCGTTGGTTCGCTGACTTTCTGCCGTATCTATTCCGGTACGCTGGAAGCTGGTGGTTCGCTGATGAACACCGTTAAGGGCAAGAAAGAGCGCATCGGCCGTATGCTGCAGATGCACTCCAATGACCGTGTGGACATTAAAGAAGCCTATGCTGGTGACATTGTTGCCATTGCTGGTCTGAAAGAAACCACCACTGGTGATACGCTTTGCGACCCGCTGAAGCCGGTTATCCTTGAGCGTATGGAATTCCCTGATCCGGTTATTTCCATTGCGATCGAGCCGAAAACCAAAGGCGACCAGGAAAAAATGGGCATCGCGCTGAACCGTCTGGCGGCCGAAGATCCTTCTTTCCGCGTCAAGTCGGACGAAGAAAGCGGTCAGACCATCATTTCCGGCATGGGCGAACTGCATCTCGACATTCTGGTCGACCGCATGAAGCGTGAATTCAACGTGGAAGCCAATGTTGGTGCCCCACAGGTTGCTTACCGCGAAACCATTACCCGCGAAGCTGAAATTGACTACACCCATAAGAAACAGTCTGGTGGTTCTGGTCAGTTTGCCCGCGTGAAAATCGTCTTTGAACCAAACTCCGAGAGCGAAGATTTTGAATTCGTTTCAAAAATCGTTGGCGGTAATGTTCCTAAAGAATACATTCCTGGTGTTGAAAAAGGCATCCAGTCGGTCATGGACAATGGTCCAGTTGCCGGCTTCCCGATGCTGGGCGTTAAAGCCACGCTGATGGATGGTGCGTACCACGACGTTGACTCCAGCGTTCTGGCCTTTGAGATCGCTGCCCGTGCAGCTTTCCGTGAAGGTGCCCAGAAAGCCGGTGCAAAACTGCTGGAACCCATCATGAAGGTGGAAGTTGTCACACCGGAAGACTATATGGGCGATGTGATCGGCGATCTGTCATCACGTCGTGGTCAGGTTGCGGGTACGGAAACCCGGGGCATTGACCAGGTTGTGACTGCAATGGTGCCGCTGGCCAACATGTTTAAATACGTGGACAGCCTGCGTTCCATGAGCCAGGGCCGCGCACAATACACCATGACTTTTGACCACTATGAGCAGGTGCCTCAGGCAGTTGCTGATGAAGTGGTTGAGAAATACGCATAACCGGACGCAAGTCTAAAACTTTTTCCGCAAACGCGAGAACGATGGAGGCCTGATATGGCTAAGGAAAAATTTGAACGCAACAAGCCGCATTGTAACATCGGCACCATTGGTCACGTTGACCACGGTAAGACGACGCTGACAGCGGCGATCACCAAATATTTTGGTGATTTTCAGGCCTATGACCAAATCGATGGTGCTCCTGAAGAAAAAGCCCGCGGTATCACCATTTCGACTGCTCACGTTGAGTACGAAACTGACGCCCGTCACTACGCACACGTCGACTGCCCAGGCCACGCTGACTATGTTAAAAACATGATCACTGGTGCTGCGCAGATGGACGGCGCTATCCTGGTTTGCTCCGCTGCTGATGGCCCAATGCCACAGACCCGCGAGCACATCCTGCTGGCGCGTCAGGTTGGTGTTCCTGCTCTGGTTGTTTTCCTCAACAAAGTTGACCAGGTCGACGATGAAGAGCTGCTGGAACTGGTTGAAATGGAAGTTCGTGAACTTCTCGACACCTACGAATTCCCTGGCGACGACATTCCAATCGTAACAGGTTCCGCCCTGGCAGCGATGGAAGGCCGTGACCCAGAAATCGGTGAAGAATCAATCCGGAAGCTGATGGCTGAAGTAGATTCCTACATCCCACAGCCAGAGCGTCCTGTTGACCAGCCATTCCTGATGCCTATCGAGGACGTGTTCTCGATCTCAGGTCGTGGTACTGTTGTAACCGGTCGTGTTGAGCGCGGTGTTGTTAATGTTGGTGACGAAATCGAAATCGTCGGCGTCAAAGACACTCAGAAAACCACCTGTACTGGTGTTGAAATGTTCCGCAAGCTCCTCGACCGTGGGGAAGCTGGCGACAACATCGGCGCCCTGATCCGTGGTGTTGACCGTGACCAGGTTGAGCGTGGCCAGGTTCTGGCTAAGCCAGGTTCTGTTACTCCGCACACCAAGTTCCGTGCAGAGGCCTACATCCTGACCAAAGAAGAAGGTGGTCGTCATACCCCATTCTTCACCAACTACCGTCCACAGTTCTACTTCCGTACAACTGACGTGACCGGTGTTTGTCAGCTGCCAGAAGGCACTGAAATGGTCATGCCTGGTGACAACGTCGAAATGACTGTTGAACTGATCGTGCCGATCGCCATGGAAGATCGTCTGCGCTTCGCTATCCGCGAAGGTGGCCGTACCGTTGGTGCTGGTATCGTTGCAGAAATCATCGAGTAAGTAACAGCTGGCGTGGGAGAAGACCTCTTCTCCCACGCTTTTCGTTTTTGAATTGAACGGTCATTGGCTTTCGATCCTCGAAAGCGGACCAGACCTAAGGACTACGCGACATGAACGGCCAGAATATCCGTATTCGCCTCAAAGCGTTCGATCACCGCATCCTTGACACGTCGGCGAAAGAAATCGTCTCGACTGCCAAGCGGACGGGTGCTCAGGTTCGCGGACCGGTGCCATTGCCGACGCGCATCGAGCGCTACACGGTCAACCGCTCGCCTCATATTGATAAAAAGAGCCGGGAGCAGTTTGAAATGCGCACCCATAAGCGGCTCCTGGATATCGTTGATCCAACACCACAGACCGTCGACGCTTTGATGAAGCTCGACCTTGCTGCCGGTGTGGATGTGGAAATTAAACTGTAAGCAGCAATTGCTGTAAGCAGCTGAAAAAGAACAGGTTTCGAGGCCGGTAGGGTCGACGGAACTGAAACAAAAACAAGCGGGGCAGTGATCACCCACTTTCTAGATGAAGTGATCCTCCTGTCCGGTAACGCTAAAGGAACAGAACAATGCGCTCAGGCGTGATTGCACAGAAAGTTGGGATGACACGCATCTATACAGATGCCGGTGTCAACGTTCCTGTGACAGTTCTCCGGATGGAGAATGTCCAGGTCGTTTCTCAGCGTACAAATGAGAAAAATGGCTACACAGCCGTTCAGCTCGGCGCCGGCAAGGCGAAAGTGAAAAACGTATCCAAGCCGATGCGTGGCCACTACGCCGTGTCAAAAGTCGAGCCGAAACGCAAATTGGCTGAATTTCGGGTATCAGAAGACAACATGATCGATGTTGGTGCTGAACTGAGTGCTGAGCACTTTGTTGAAGGCCAGAAGGTCGACGTGACCGGAACATCCATCGGTAAAGGTTTTGCCGGTGCCATGAAGCGCCACAATTTTGGTGGTCTTCGTGCCTCGCACGGTGTTTCCGTCTCTCACCGTTCGCATGGTTCGACCGGTCAGTGTCAGGATCCTGGTAAAGTCTTCAAGGGCAAGAAAATGGCTGGTCACATGGGTGCTACCCGCGTCACCACTCAAAACCTTGAAGTTGTCAAAACCGATGCCGAGCGTGGCCTGCTGATGATCAAGGGCGCTGTCCCTGGTTCCAAAGGTTCCTGGATCATGGTTCGTGATGCCGTCAAGAAGGCGCTGCCTGAGGCTGCTCCTGTTCCTGCTGGACTGGTTGCTTCTGCTGCTGCCGCCGCTGAGGCCGCTGCCCCAGAGGCTGCCGCTGAGGGAGGTGCTGAATAATGGATATCGAAGTCACAACAATGGCCGGCAAGAAGTCCGGCAAGGTTTCCGTATCTGATGCCATCTTTGGTCTTGAGCCACGCGCGGACATCATTGCCCGCATGGTTCGCTACCAGCGTGCCAAGGCGCGCCAGGGTACGCACCAGACCAAGGGTCGTTCCGATGTCGACCGGACCGGAGCTCGCATGTACCGTCAGAAAGGTACCGGCGGTGCCCGTCACCACTCGCAGGCTGCTCCGCAGTTCCGTGGTGGTGGTAAGGCCCACGGCCCACAGTCCCGCGACCATTCGCATGACCTGACCAAGAAGTTCCGTGCACTGGCCCTGCGCCATGCGCTTTCGGCGAAAGCCAAAGACGGTTCTTTGATGATCATGGACGATCTGGCTGCCAAGGATCCAAAAACTGCTGCATTGCGCACCAATATTGGAAAATTGGGCATCGAGAACGCTTTGATGATCGGTGGTGCTGAACTGGACGCGAACTTCAAGCTGGCGGCTCAGAACATTCCTAATATCGACGTTCTGCCAGTGCAGGGCATCAACGTGTATGACATTATCCGTCGCAACACACTGGTGCTTTCCAAGGCTGCAGTTGATGCACTTGAGGAGCGCTTCAAATGAGTGATATCCGCAATTACGACGTGATCGTCTCTCCGGTGATCACCGAGAAAGCAACCATGGCTTCCGAACAGAACCAGGTTGTCTTCAACGTCGCCCGCGATGCATCCAAGCCCGAAATCAAACGCGCCATTGAAGGCTTGTTTGGTGTGAAGGTTAAATCCGTGAATACCGTTCTTCGCAAAGGTAAAGTGAAGCGCTTCCGCGGACATCTTGGCAAGCAGAGTGATGTCAAAAAAGCAATCGTGACCCTGGCTGAAGGTCAGGCAATCGACGTAACCACGGGGCTGTAAGACAATGGCTTTGAAAAAATTCAGACCGATGACACCTGGCACGCGCCAGTTGGTCATCGTTTCCCGCGAGGGACTTTGGAAGGGCAAGCCAGTCAAGACTTTGACTGAAGGCCTGTCCAAGTCCGGTGGTCGTAACAATGTGGGTCGTTTGACTTCACGCGGCATCGGTGGCGGTCACAAGCGGACTTACCGCAAGATTGACTTCAAACGTCGCAAGTTCGATGTTCAGGGCACAGTTGAGCGCCTGGAATACGATCCAAACCGCACCGCATTCATCGCGCTGATCAAGTATGATGATGGCGAGCTGGCCTACATCCTGGCGCCACAGCGTATTGCTGAAGGTGACAAGGTGATTTCGGCTGCTTCCGCAGACGTCAAGCCAGGCAACGCCATGCCATTGTCGGCCATTCCCGTTGGTACTATCATTCACAACGTGGAAATGAAGCCAGGCAAGGGCGGTCAGATTGCCCGCTCCGCTGGCACCTATGCCCAGCTGGTTGGTCGTGATGGTGTTTATGCCATTGTTCGTCTCAACTCCGGCGAGCAGCGTTTGATCCACGGTGCCTGCATTGCAACTGTTGGTGCGGTGTCCAATCCGGACAATTCAAACACCAATATGGGTAAAGCCGGCCGCAACCGTTGGTACGGCAATCGCCCGAAAGTTCGTGGTGTTGCAATGAACCCGATCGACCACCCACACGGTGGTGGTGAAGGTCGCACATCCGGTGGTCGTCATCCGGTTACCCCTTGGGGCAAACCAACCAAAGGCAAGCGCACACGGTCTAACAAGACCACTGATAAATTCATCATGCGTTCGCGCCACCAGCGTAAGAAATAAGGAACAAGACAGTGTCACGTTCAGTATGGAAAGGACCATTTGTCGACGGATATCTGCTCAAGAAAGCAGATAAGGTTCGCGAAGGTGGTCGTAACGAAGTCATCAAGACCTGGAGCCGGCGCTCCACCATCATGCCGCAGTTTATCGGTCTGACTTTTGGCGTTTACAACGGCCACAAGCACATTCCGGTCAACATTTCGGAAGACATGGTTGGTCAGAAACTGGGTGAATATGCACCGACCCGTACCTATTACGGTCACGGCGCCGACAAGAAGGCGAAGAGGAAATAAGTCATGGGTAAGCCCAAGCTTGAGCGTCAGCTCGCCGATAACGAGGCGAAAGCGGTTCACAAAATGATACGGGTATCTCCACAGAAGCTGAACCTGGTGGCTCAGCTGATCCGTGGTAAGAAAGCAGCCCGCGCGCTGTCCGATCTGGAATTCTCCAACAAGCGTATTGCTGAAACTGTTCGCAAATGCCTGCAGTCAGCCATTGCTAACGCTGAGAACAACCACGATTTGGACGTTGATAGTCTGGTGGTTGCCGAGGCCCATGTTGGCCACTCCATCGTCATGAAGCGTTTCATGGCCCGTGGTCGCGGTAAAGCCAGCCGTATCCAGAAACCATTTGCGCATCTGACAATTATTGTGCGCGAAGCTGAAGAGCAGGAGGCCGCGTAATGGGTCAGAAGATTAACCCAATCGGGCTGCGTCTCGGGATCAACCGTACATGGGATTCCCGCTGGTTCGCCACCAAGGCTGACTATGCAAATCTGCTCGAGCAGGATCTGAAAATCCGCGATTATGTGATGACCGAGCTGAAAGCTGCTTCCATCGCGAAAGTGGTTATCGAGCGTCCCCACAAGAAATGCCGCGTCACCATTCATTCCGGTCGTCCCGGTCTGATCATCGGTAAAAAAGGCGCCGACATTGAAAAGCTGAAGCGCAAGATCCAGACGATGACTGAAGGTGAAGTCACCCTCAACATCATGGAAATTCGCAAGCCTGAGGTTGATGCAACCATCGTTGCCCAATCGATCGCTCAGCAGCTGGAACGTCGTGTTGCATTCCGTCGCGCGATGAAGCGTGCAGTTCAGTCAGCCATCCGTCTGGGTGCTGGCGGTATCCGCATCAACTGTGGCGGTCGTCTTGGCGGTGCTGAGATTGCCCGTATGGAATGGTACCGCGAAGGCCGTGTGCCGTTGCACACCCTGCGCGCCGACATCGACTATGGTGTTGCAGAAGCCGATACAGCTTACGGCATCTGCGGTGTGAAAGTCTGGATCTTCAAAGGCGAAATCCTTGAGCATGATCCAATGGCTTCCGAGCGCCGTTCGGTAGAATCCCAGGAAAGTGGTGGTGGTGGAAACCGTCGCCCGCCGCGCAACAACTGATGCGTATCTGGTAAAGGATAAGAAAAATGTTGCAGCCAAAACGCACAAAATTTCGCAAGGCCCACAAGGGTCGCATCCATGGCAATGCCAAGGGTGGCACATCGCTGGCTTTCGGTCAGTATGCGCTGAAGGCGCTTGAACCTGATCGGGTCAATGCCCGTCAGATCGAGGCCGCTCGTCGTGCTATCACCCGTCACATGAAACGTGCCGGCCGTGTGTGGATCCGTATTTTCCCTGATCTGCCGATCTCATCCAAGCCGACCGAAGTCCGTATGGGTAAAGGTAAAGGCGCTCCGGAATATTGGGCAGCCCGCGTTGCCCCTGGCCGGATCATGTTTGAAATCGATGGTGTGAGTGAACCAATTGCTCGTGAAGCCCTGCGCCTCGGCGCTATGAAGCTTTCGGTGAAAAGCAAGTTCGTTCAACGAATTCAGGACTAACCCGCAGTTCAGCAGCTGAACTGGCGGACAGAGAAAGGTTGAGGCAATGAAGCCCTCAGATATTCGCGCATTGAGCGAAGACCAGATGAAAGACGAACTGGTCAAGTTGAAGAAAGAGCAGTTTAATCTGCGGTTCCAGCGTGCCACCGGGCAGTTGGAAAACACGGCACGTATGCGTCAGATCCGTCGCGACATTGCCCGTATTCAAACCATTGCCCGCGTCAAGCAGGCTGAAGCCGTTGCTTCATAAGCCAGGGCGATAAGGAAGAAGAAAATGCCAAAACGAATTCTGCAAGGCAAAGTCGTATCCGACAAGAACGACAAGACAATTGTGGTCAAGGTGGAGCGCCGCTTCAACCACCCATTGTTTAAGAAAGTTGTCCGTCGCTCCAAGAACTACAAGGCGCATGACGAGACCAATGCGAAGAAGGTAGGCGATCTGGTATCGATCCAGGAAAGCAAACCGATTTCGAAAGACAAGTGCTGGGTTGTGGTCGACGCCTAGGCGTTGCTCCTCCCAAGAAACCGAGCCGGGGATGACAACATCCTCAAATGGCAATGGGATCCGATCCCAAAATAATAGAAGAGAATAGCCATGATTCAGATGCAAACTAACCTGGACGTTGCCGACAATTCCGGCGCGCGCCGTGTCATGTGCATCAAAGTGCTTGGCGGCTCAAAGCGTCGGTATGCGGGCGTTGGTGACATTATCGTTGCCTCCGTCAAAGAAGCCATCCCACGCGGCCGCGTTAAAAAGGGCGACGTTGTAAAAGCCGTTGTCGTGCGCACTGCAAAAGACATTCAGCGTCCCGACGGCAGTGTCATTCGCTTTGACACCAATGCTGCTGTGATCGTCGACGGTAAGGGCGAGCCAACCGGCACCCGTATCTTCGGCCCGGTTCCTCGCGAACTGCGTGCCAAGCGGCACATGAAAATCATCTCACTTGCACCCGAAGTGCTGTAGGAGGGCGCAACCATGAACAGAATCAAAAAAGGCGACAACGTTGTTGTTCTGACCGGCAAGGACAAGGGCCGTACCGGCACTGTGCTTGAAATGATCACCAAGACTGATCGCGTGCTGGTGCAGGGCATCAACATGGTCAAGAGACACACCAAACAGTCGCAGACCAGCGAAGGCGGCATTGTCGCCAAGGAAGCTGCAATTCACATTTCCAACGTCGCGCTCGCCGACCCCAAGGACGGCAAGGCCACACGCGTTGGTATCAAGACAAATGACGACGGCAAAAAAGTGCGTTTTGCTAAACGTTCAGGAGACCTGATCGATGGCTAAATCCGATAGCGAGCCACGGCTCAAAAAACTCTATAACGACTCCGTTCGCAAAGCGATGCAGGACAAGTTCAGTTACACGAACCCCATGCAGATGCCGAAAGTGGAAAAGATCGTTCTTAACATGGGCGTTGGTGAATCAACCGCCGACTCCAAAAAGGCTTCTGTGGCCGCTGAAGACCTGACATTGATTGCAGGTCAAAAGGCCATGGTAACCCGCGCCAAGAAATCAATCGCTGGTTTTAAGGTGCGTGAAGAAATGCCGCTGGGTGCAAAAGTGACCCTGCGCGGCAACCAAATGTATGAATTCATGGACCGTCTTGTGACCATCGCGCTGCCGCGCGTGCGTGACTTCCGCGGCCTGAATCCAAAAAGCTTTGACGGTCGTGGCAATTTTGCTATGGGCGTGAAAGAACACATCGTGTTCCCGGAAATCAACTACGACAAAGTAGATCAGATCTGGGGCATGGACGTCATCGTCTGTACGACGGCTGAAACGGATGAAGAAGCCCGCGAATTGCTGCGCGCTTTCAACTTCCCGTTCCCCGCACCAAAGGAAGAAGCTGCTTAAGGCTTTCAACCATAGTGCGGTCCGGCATGGTGCCCGGTCGTAACGGCAAACGAATAGAAGGACAAAAACATGGCTAAGGTTTCTGCCATTGAGAACAATAACAAGAAGAAGCGTCTTGTTAAAAAATACGCAAAGAAGCGGGCTGAGTTGAAGGCAATCATCAATAACCGCGAATTGCCAATCGAAGAGCGTTTTAAGGCACAGCTGACTCTGGCTGAACTGCCGCGCAATGGCGCAAAAATCCGCCTGCGCAACCGTTGTTCGGTTTCCGGTCGTCCGCGCGGTAACTACCGCAAGCTGGGCGTCTCCCGTATTGCACTGCGTGAATTGGGCTCCAAGGGCCTTATTCCCGGTCTCGTTAAGTCAAGCTGGTAAGGAAGGATCTGGATCATGTCTATGAATGACCCTATCGGCGATATGCTGACACGTATTCGTAACGGCCTGATGCGCGGCAAGGGCAAGGTGTCTTCACCTGCCTCCAATCTGCGTGCCAGCGTGCTGGATGTGCTGGAGTCTGAAGGTTATATCCGCGGATATACCCGTACTGACCACGGCAACGGCAAGTCTGACTTGGAAATCGAGTTGAAATATTTCGACGATTCCCCAGTCATCCGCGAGATCACCCGTATTTCCAAGCCGGGCCGCCGCGTTTATTCGTCGGTCAAAAGCCTGCCACGCGTTGCCAACGGCCTGGGCATCTCCATCCTGTCGACACCCAAAGGTGTGATGGCGGACCATGATGCCCGTGACCAGAATGTCGGCGGCGAAGTGCTCTGTCAGATTTTCTAATCGACAGCGCATCAACGCATTGAATGTAATTAAACGCTCTGAGTTCAGAGCTTGAAGAACAGGCGAGAGAACAATGTCACGCATTGGTAAAAAGCCGGTCACCATTCCTGAAGGTGTTACCGCATCGCTGGACGGCCAGACCGTCACTGCAAAAGGACCAAAGGGCGAGTTGACCTTCGTAGTCAACGATCAGGTCCTGGTTAAAATGGAAGACGGTACAGTTACCGTTAATCCAAAGGACAATTCCAAGGCGGCCCGGTCGTTTTGGGGCATGTCGCGCACGATGATCGAAAACATCTTCACCGGTGTGAAAGATGGCTATTCGAAAACACTTGAAATCAATGGTGTTGGTTATCGTGCAGCCATGCAGGGCCAGAATGTTCAGCTGTCGCTGGGCTTCAGCCACGAGGTTGTCTATTCACCACCTGCTGGTGTGAGCATTGCCTGCACCAAGCCAACCGAAATCGTGATCACCGGTCATGACAAACAGGTTGTCGGCCAGGTTGCAGCTGAAATTCGTGCATATCGGCCCCCTGAGCCCTACAAGGGCAAGGGCGTCAAATATGCCGATGAGACAATCTTCCGCAAAGAAGGCAAGAAGAAGTAAGACATCATGGCAAACAAACTTTCTACCAAGCAGCGTCGTGCTGCACGCGTACGCCGCAGTCTGAAAAAGGTTGCTGGTGGACGCCCACGTTTGAGCGTTCATCGTTCCAACGCCAATATCTATGCTCAGGTCATTGATGATGTGAGCGGCCACACACTGGCGGCCGCATCGACCCTGGACAAGGACGTAAAAGGCAATGGCGGTAATGTTGATGCAGCTGCTGCCGTTGGCAAGCTGGTTGCAGAACGCGCAACCAAAGCCGGCATCAAAGAAGTTGTCTTTGATCGCGGTCCATTCCTCTTCCACGGTCGCGTCAAGGCAGTTGCCGATGCAGCCCGTGAAGGCGGTCTGAGCTTCTAATTTGTTTGGGGGCAGCTTCGCCGCCCCCGACAAGATCAAGAGGGCAAAAGCCCCGTCACCGTCGCCAGATTTAATCCGCCGTAAGGGGGAAATTGATCTGCCGATAAATGTTTGTGCTACCGGAAAAGAATAAGGAACAGGATATGGCACAGAAACCAGAAAGAGGCGGACGCAACAACCGCCGTGAAGAGCAGGAAGACGACGGTTTCGTCGACAAGCTGGTTCACATCAACCGCGTTGCAAAAGTTGTTAAAGGTGGTCGCCGTTTTGGCTTCGCCGCTCTCGTCGTTGTCGGCGACCAGAAAGGCCGTGTTGGCTTTGGTCACGGCAAGGCTCGTGAGGTTCCTGAAGCAATCCGTAAGGCATCAGAAGCTGCCAAGCGCGATCTGATCTTCGTACCGCTGCGCGACGGCCGTACACTGCATCACGACGTCAATGGCCGTCACGGTGCCGGTAAAGTGGTTCTGCGCTCGGCTCCTCCAGGTACTGGTATCATTGCCGGTGGTCCAATGCGTGCGGTTTTCGAAACCGTTGGCATGTCCGACGTTGTTGCCAAGTCTTTGGGCTCTTCGAACCCGTACAACATGGTTCGTGCGACATTTGACGCTCTCAAGCGCCAGATGCACCCGAAAGACATCGCAGCCCAGCGCGGCATCAAATATTCAACCCTTCAGGAACGCCGTCGCGATCTTGTCGGGGATGAGGCGTAAAGGAACGGAACATGGCTGACAAAAAGACAGTTACCGTCCAGCAGATTGGCTCGCCGCTGCGTCGTCCCAAAGACCAGCAGCAGACCCTGATCGGCCTGGGCCTGAACAAAATGAATCGCCGTCGTACACTGGAAGATACCCCTTCCGTACGCGGCATGATCCGCAAGGTTTCTCACCTCGTCCGCGTCGTCGACGAAGCCTGAATTCGGAGTTAATGTTATGAAACTTAATGGTATTTCCGACAACCAGGGTTCCTCACCATCGCGCAAGCGCGTTGGTCGTGGTATCGGCTCTGGCATGGGCAAGACCGGCGGTCGTGGTGTTAAAGGCCAGAAGTCCCGTTCCGGTGTTTCCATCAACGGTTTTGAAGGCGGCCAGATGCCAATCTACCGCCGTTTGCCAAAACGCGGTTTTTCCAACGCTCAGTTCACTTCTGACTATAATGAAGTATCAATTGCGCGTCTGGAGAAGGCTGTTGAAGCAAAGCGCCTGGATGCGAAAAAGGTTATCGATGCAGCTGCTCTTATTGAAGCTGGTGTGATCCGTCGCGAGCGCGATGGTGTACGCATCCTCGGTGGTAGCGACGCCAAAACCAAGTTCAACCTTGAAGTGGCCGGCGCCTCCAAGAGTGCTGTTGCGGCCATTGAAAAGGCTGGCGGCACCATCAAGGTGCAAGCCGCAGTTGAAGCCGACAAGGCCGACGCTTAATCGAAATTGAAAAGGCTCCGGGGTTCTGGAGCCTTTTTTCCTCTTGGGTTCTGGTACTTTCCAGACCAATGCCCATATTATTGCGAATGCAATCATCAGCGGGCCCGGTTTTTGCAAACTCGTTTCCCGATTGCCTTTGCGATTTTTAGCTGTCTGCCCTAAGACAGGCAGCGAATGTTAATTCGGCCGTTCGCCACAGATAGAACGGTCTGATGGGAGACGGAAATGGCATCTGCCGCCGAACAATTAGCCGCAAACCTCAGCTATTCGACCTTTTCGAAGGCGACCGACCTGAAAAAACGCATCTGGTTTACCCTGGTGGCGTTGATCGTCTATCGCCTGGGCACCTATGTGCCGGTTCCTGGCATCAATCCAGATCAGCTGGCCGCCGCGTTTCAGCAGCAGAGCCAGGGTGTTCTGGGGCTGGTCAACATGTTTGCCGGTGGTGCTGTGGAACGTCTGGCAATCTTTGCCCTTGGCATCATGCCCTATATCTCCTCGTCGATTATCATGCAGCTGATGACTTCGGTCGTACCGAAATTTGAGCAACTGAAGAAAGAGGGCGAGCAGGGCCGCAAGGTCATTAACCAATATACCCGCTACGGTACCGTAATTCTTGGCACCGCCCAGGCCTATGGCATTGCCATCGGCCTCAATGGCGCGGAAGGCATGGTGCTTAATCCGGGCTGGTTCTTCATTCTGACAACCGTGGTTACCCTGGTTGGCGGCACCATGTTCCTGATGTGGCTGGGTGAACAGATCACCGCCCGCGGCATTGGTAACGGTATTTCGCTGATCATCTTTGCCGGTATTGTTGCAGCGCTGCCAGGTGCATTGGCGCAGTTGCTTGACGCTGGTCAGACCGGATCGATCTCCACCCTGACTATGCTCGGTGTTCTGGTATCGATCGTTGCTCTGATCGCCTTTATCGTTTTCATCGAACGGGCCCAGCGCCGCCTGCTGATCCAGTATCCCAAGCGCCAGGTTGGCAACAAGATGTTCCAGGGTGATTCCTCGCATCTGCCGCTGAAACTCAATACTGCCGGTGTTATCCCGCCAATCTTTGCCTCTTCGCTTTTGCTGTTGCCAGCCACCATTACCGGCTTTTCTGCAGCCGGGCAGCAGTCAGACTGGGCAGCGACCATTTCAGCCTTCCTGGGCCGTGGTCAGCCGGGTTACCTGCTGTTTTATGGTGCGATGATCATGTTCTTCGCGTTCTTCTACACGGCGATCGTTTTCAATCCGAAGGAAACCGCAGACAATCTGAAACAGCATGGCGGCTTCATCCCCGGCATTCGCCCGGGTGAACGTACTGCGGAATATATCGACTATGTGCTGACTCGCATTACCGTGCTCGGTGCGCTTTACCTCGTATTTGTATGTTTGCTTCCGGAAATGTTCCTGACCGGTCTCGGCATCTCGGTTTTCCTCGGTGGTACCTCATTGCTGATTGTGGTGAGCGTCACCATGGACACGGTTCAACAGGTTCAAAGCCATTTGTTTGCCCAGCAATATGAAGGCCTGATCCAGAAATCAAAGCTGCGCGGAAACAAGGGCAGCGCTAAAGGAAATGGCCGTGGCGGCACACGTGGCGGCGGAAGAGGGGGGAGACGCAAGAAATGAGACTGATACTATTAGGTCCTCCAGGCGCCGGTAAAGGCACCCAGGCACAACGTCTTGTCGATGGCCATGGCATTCCCCAATTGTCGACTGGTGACATGTTGCGGGCAGCGGTTGCTGCCGGAACTGAAACCGGTCTGCGGGCCAAGGCAATCATGGATGCCGGCAAGCTGGTATCCGATGACGTGGTCAATGCAATTGTTTCTGATCGCATTGACGAGCCGGATTGCGCCAACGGGTTTATTCTCGACGGCTATCCCCGCACATTGGCCCAGGCCGATGCGGTCGAAGAAATGCTGAACGCAAAAGACACCAAGCTGGATGCGGTTGTCGAATTGCGGGTTGATGATGATGCGATGGTAGAGCGGGTGGCCGGACGCTATACCTGCGCCAATTGCGGCACCGGCTATCACGATACGCTGAACAAGCCCGAAGTTGACGGCACGTGTGACAAGTGTGGATCGCAGGAATTCAAGCGCCGTTCTGATGACAATGCAGAGGCCATGCGGTCGCGGCTGCAGGTCTATTACAAGGACACTTCTCCGCTGATTGGCTACTACTATGCCAAGGGCAAATTGAAGGTGGTGGACGGCATGGCGTCGATCGATGGCGTAAGCGAAGAAATAGAAGAGGTTTTGGGGAATCTTTGACGGTTCTGTAACCGTACATTGAATCGTGTTTCCCTGTTGACGCGCGGTTGGTTTGGGACTAGTAACCCCCAACAATTCGCGACAATTTTGCGGTCGGATTCGGGCATCGGAGTGGATGCTCGGAACGGTCGCTTTCTGGTGTAGTGCCAAAATTGCACGATGGTATGAATAATAACCGCTTATTTTGGTGTTTGGCCAGATGGGCATGAGGTAAGGAGATCAGCGTGGCTCGTATCGCTGGCGTTAACATTCCAACTAACAAGCGCACCGTAATCGCGCTTCAGTATATCCACGGCATTGGTCAGAAAAATGCTGCTGAGATCGTTGAAAAAGCGAACATCCCTCTGGATCGTCGCGTGATGCAACTTTCTGATGCGGAAGTTCTGCAAATCCGTGAAATCATCGACCGTGACTACATGGTGGAAGGCGACCTGCGCCGCGAAGTTTCCATGAACATCAAACGTTTGATGGATCTTGGCTGCTACCGTGGCCTGCGCCATCGCCGCAGCCTGCCTGTTCGCGGTCAGCGCACACATACAAATGCGCGCACCCGCAAAGGCCCGGCTAAGGCAATTGCAGGTAAGAAAAAGTAATTTCACTGCTTCAAGCTTGAAGCTGTGATTGGGTTTAGCTGCCGGAGACATATTTCGTCGCACGGCAGCGTTAGAAATCAATAAAGGAACTGAAAATGGCCAAAGATGCCACCCGCGTCAGAAGACGCGAGCGTAAGAACATCGCTTCTGGCGTTGCTCACGTAAACTCCACATTTAACAACACCATGATCACCATCACTGACGCTCAGGGCAACGCAATTGCCTGGTCATCTGCTGGCGCTCAGGGCTTTAAAGGTTCGCGTAAGTCGACACCTTTTGCTGCACAGGTTGCTGCGGAAGATGCCGGCAAGAAAGCCCAGGAACATGGTATGAAAACGCTTGAAGTTGAGGTTCGTGGACCTGGCTCGGGCCGTGAATCTGCTCTGCGTGCACTGCAGTCAATTGGATTTGTTATCACATCCATCCGCGATGTGACTTCTGTCCCCCATAATGGTTGCCGCGCGCGTAAACAGCGCCGCGTCTAAAAAACCATATCCGGCCCCGACTACCATCCTGCGGGGCTTAAACGTTTGTTGTTGCGATTGGATGGCGACAATTCATTCGGAAGGATTTTTCCATGATCCATAAAAACTGGCAGGAACTGATCAAACCAAACAAGCTTGACGTAGATGTGTCAGGTACAAAAGGAACCCTGGTTGCTGAACCGCTGGAACGCGGCTTTGGTCTGACCCTTGGTAACGCGCTGCGTCGTGTATTGCTGTCGAGCCTGCAGGGTGCTGCGGTGACTGCGGTACAGATCGATGGCGTTCTGCACGAGTTTTCTTCGATCCCAGGTGTGCGTGAAGACGTCACCGACATCATTTTGAACATCAAGGAACTCGCCATCCGCATGGAAGGCGACGGACCCAAGCGCATGGTTGTGCGCAAAGAAGGCGCCGGTCAGGTTACCGCAGGTGACATTCAGACCGTCGGCGATATCGAAATCCTCAATCCCGAGCTGGTGCTGTGCACCCTCGACGAAGACGCTGAAATCCGCATGGAATTCACCGTTGATGTCGGCAAGGGCTATGTGGCTGCCGAGCGCAACCGTCCTGAAGATGCTCCGATCGGTCTTATCCCGGTCGACAGCCTCTATTCGCCGGTCCGCAAGGTTTCCTACAAGACAGAAAACACCCGTGAAGGTCAGGTGCTTGACTATGACAAGCTGACCCTGACTGTTGAAACCGACGGTTCCGTAGGTGCCGACGACGCGGTGGCCTTTGCTGCCCGTATTCTGCAGGACCAGCTGTCCATCTTCGTCAACTTCGAAGAGCCTCAAAAAGAGGTTGTTCAGGAGCAGGTTACGGAACTGGCATTCAACCCTGCGCTGCTGAAGAAGGTCGACGAGTTGGAACTGTCTGTCCGTTCGGCAAACTGCCTGAAGAACGACAACATCGTTTATATCGGCGATCTGATCCAGAAAACCGAGGGCGAAATGCTGCGCACACCAAACTTTGGCCGCAAGTCGCTGAACGAAATCAAAGAAGTTCTGGCCACAATGGGTCTGCATCTGGGCATGGAAATTCCAGCCTGGCCGCCTGAAAACATTGAAGACCTGGCCAAGCGCTACGAAGACCAATACTAGTCAAAATCTCAAACCCCGGGCTTAAGACCTAGGCCGGGGTATTTCCTGAAGGAGAAGGCATATGAGACACCGTAAACAAGGGCGCAAGCTCAATCGTACCCAAAGCCACCGCAAAGCCATGTTCATGAACATGTCGGTTGCGCTGCTTACCCATGAGCAGATCGTCACCACTTTGCCAAAAGCCAAAGAGCTGCGGGCTGTTGTCGACAAACTGATCACCCTGGGCAAGCGCGGCGACCTGCATGCCCGCCGTCAGGCTGTCGGCCAGTTGCAGAACAACGAAGTTGTTCAGAAACTGTTCTCAACCCTGGCTGAGCGCTACAAAGAGCGTCCAGGCGGCTATACCCGTGTTCTCAAAGCCGGTTTCCGCTATGGCGACAATGCGCCAATGGCTGTTATCGAGCTGGTTGACCGCGACGAAGACGCCAAGGGCAAAGCTGACCGTGAGCGCATGGAAGCGGAAGAAAGCGAAGAAGTAACAGAAGACGCAGCAGCGTAATCTCACTTACTTTCGTGTCAAATGCGGCGACCCTCGGGTCGCCGTTTTTGTTTGTGATGCTGGTTTCCTTCACGGTCAAATGGGGGGCCGCATCAAAATAACTCACAATGGCCGGATTGCCTCTATACAGTGGCGCACGGATTGTGCGATTCAAATCTCGAGCCGATTGAGGTTCAGGGCAACACCGCGGAGGTTCCATGACCAAACAGCTATTGACCAGTCTGGCTGCATCTTTGCTGCTCATTTCGTCCGTCATTGTGGCAGGTGCGCAAGAACAGGCGCAATTGCGCGGCTCGGTGGAGCCTGTCACCCAGCTGCCCGAAAGCCGTGCGCAAATCCAGTTTTCCTATGCACCGCTGGTCAAGCAGATTGCCCCTGCCGTGGTCAATGTCTATGCCGCCCGCCAGGTGCAACAGCGGCGCTCTCCGTTTGCCGGCGATCCGTTTTTTGAACGTTTCTTTGGCCGCGACTTTGGTGGCCGGCCCAAGCAACGCATATCCCGTTCCCTGGGATCTGGCGTCATCATTGGCAGCGACGGCATTGTGGTGACCAACCACCACGTCATCGAAAACGCCGATGAAGTGAAGGTGGCTTTGGCCGATGGCCGCGAATATGAAGCGCAGATCGAGCTGATCGACAAGAAATCAGATCTGGCGATCCTGGTTTTTCAATCCGACGAAGAACTGCCGGTGGTTGAACTGGGCGATTCTGAAGACCTGCAGGTCGGGGATCTGGTTCTGGCGATCGGCAATCCCTTTGGTGTCGGCCAGACGGTGACCAGCGGCATTGTCTCGGCGCTGGCGCGTAGCCAGAACAGCACCAATGATTTTGGATTTTTCGTGCAGACCGACGCGTCGATCAATCCCGGCAATTCGGGCGGAGCGCTTGTTGATATGGCTGGACGGTTGATCGGCGTTAATACCGCGATATTTTCCCGGTCCGGCGGATCCAACGGCATCGGTTTTGCCGTGCCGTCAAATATGGTGCGGGTGGTTCTGGAAAGTGTCCGCAAGGGCAGTGACACGGTTCTGCGGCCCTGGATTGGTGCCAAATTTCAAAAGGTAACTTCAGATATCGCAGAATCGCTTGGAATGATCCGCCCGACGGGTGCGATGATTGCCGGACTAACGCAAGATGGGCCAGCCGAACGCGCCGGCCTGCGCCTCGGGGATGTCATCTTGTCGATAGACGGCAAGCCTGTGCCCCATGTGGACGGTCTTGGCTACCGTCTGGCCACCGCTGGCATCGGTCGCACCATCAAGATGACGGTCCTGTCGCAAAATCTGACCCGGGAAATCGAATTTGAGCTTGCTGAGCCACCGGAAGTGCCGCTGCGCGACATTCGTCGCCTGCGTGGCCGTTCGCCGCTGACAGGGGCCACTGTGGCCAATCTGTCGCCACGTCTGGCCTTGGAATATGATATCACTACCGATCAGTCGGGTGTTGTGGTCATTTCGGTGGATCGGCGCAGCCCGGCTGCCCGTTATGGCATTCGCGCCAAGGACATTGTTGTTGCTATCAATGATCGCGAGATCACCAATACAGAAATGCTTGATGAAATGACGCGTCGTGGAGCCAACGGCTGGCGCTATGTCATAAACAGGGGCGGCAAACTGTACCGCCAATATGTACGCTAGGTAGAGTTTGAATGTCTGACCTGTTTGGCACGGACAAGAAGGCAATGGATCAAGCGGGATCGTTGAGAACGGCTGGCTATCGTCCGCTTGCTGACCGGCTGCGCCCGTCCACTCTTTCCGAAGTCGTGGGCCAGGACCATTTACTGGGAGAAGACGGTGTCCTGACGCGGATGCTGAAGGCGTCAACTTTGGGCAGTCTGATCTTCTGGGGACCGCCGGGGACTGGCAAGACCACGGTGGCACGGCTGCTGGCCGATGCCAGCGATCATCATTTTGAGCAGATATCTGCCATTTTCTCTGGTGTCGCTGACCTTAAGAAGACCTTTGAGGGGGCCCGTATGCGGGCCTCCAACGGTAAAAAGACATTGCTGTTTGTCGACGAGATTCACCGCTTTAACCGGGCCCAGCAGGATTCCTTTCTGCCGGTGATGGAAGACGGTACGATCACCCTGGTTGGTGCGACCACGGAAAACCCGTCCTTTGAACTCAATGCTGCGGTCCTGTCCCGGGCCCGTGTGCTGACCTTTCACGCCCATGATCATGGAAGTCTGTCCGCACTGATGGCCCGCGCTGAACAGATTGAGGATAAACCTCTGCCGGTGGATGAAGAGGCGCGCGAAGTGCTGATCCGCATGGCGGATGGGGACGGTCGCGGCATTCTCACGCTTGCTGAAGAAGTGTGGCGTTCAGCCCGCCCAGACGAATTATTCACCGCCGACACTTTGCAGGACCTGCTGCAGCGACGTGCACCCGTTTATGACAAAAGCCAGGACGGCCACTACAATCTGATATCGGCACTGCACAAGGCGGTGCGTGGCTCTGATCCCGATGCTTCGCTCTATTATCTTGCCCGCATGTTCGATGCCGGTGAAGATCCGCTGTACCTTGGACGCCGCCTGGTTCGTATGGCCAGTGAAGATATCGGCATGGCCGATCCGCAAGCCCTGGTTATCGCCAATGCTGCCAAGGACGCCTATGACTATCTGGGGTCGCCGGAAGGCGAACTGGCACTGGCCCAGGCCTGCGTCTATCTGGCAACCGCACCGAAATCCAATGCCCTTTACACCGCCTTCAAAGATGCCATGAGAACGGCCAAGGAAGGCGGTTCTCTGCCGCCGCCAAAGCATATTTTGAACGCCCCGACAAAGCTGATGAAAGACGAGGGCTACGGCACCGGCTATCTCTATGACCACGATCAGCCAGACGGTTTTTCGGGGCAGGATTATTTCCCCAGCAAACTGGGTCGTCGCAACTTCTACACCCCCGTGGATCGTGGCTTTGAGCGAGATATCGGCAAGCGTCTGGAATATTGGGCACGGCTGCGGGCGGAGCGCCAGAAGGACTGATCCGGTCGAATAATATTAGGGAACGCAATCGAGCAGTGGCGCCGCGCCGTGCAATCGGTTACATCGCACACATGTTGCACGCATTATTGGTCTTTTTAGGGGGTGGTCTTGGGGCGACGGGAAGATATCTCGTCGGCATCGCGGCTTTGCGCCAGTTTGGCCCCGGATTTCCCTATGCCACGATGATCGTCAATATCGGCGGATCGCTGTTGATGGGCCTGCTGATCGGCTGGTTGGTCAGGAAGGGCGGCAGCCAGGAAATGCGGCTGTTTTTTGCAACCGGGCTGTTGGGCGGATTTACCACCTTTTCCGCCTTTTCACTGGATGTGGCCAACCTGTGGGAGCGCGGCGCGTTTGCATCGGCGATGAGCTATACTCTCGTCACCGTGGTGGCCTGTATTGTCGCCGTATTTGTCGGACTGTGGCTGGTCCGCAGTCTATCTGCGTGAGGTTGAAATGGCACTGACGGGCGTATCGCAAAAGACCGTGGACGATGATGAGGCAGGCATGCGCCTGGACCGCTGGTTCAAGGTGCATTTTCCCGGCGTCGGCTTCGGCAAATTGCAGAAATTACTGCGCTCCGGTCAGGTTCGGGTTGATGGCGGCCGGGTGAAGACGGCATCACGGCTTGAAGCGGGGCAGGTGGTGCGTATTCCACCGCTGGACTCCGGAGCGGCCGACAAGCCTCGCCACATGACCACCAATACGATCCGCGACCGCCACGATGCCGATGTGCTGCGCGACATGGTGCTGTATGAAGACAAGAAGGTGCTGGTCTTCAACAAACCATCTGGACTGGCCGTGCAGGGGGGCTCCGGCATTTCACGTTCGGTCGATTCAATGTTGGAAAGCCTGCGCGACAAGAGCGGTCAGAAACCGCGCCTGTGCCATCGCCTCGATCGTGACACGTCCGGCGTTCTGGTGGTCGCCAAGACCCGTGGCGCGGCAGCCGCGCTGACAAAGAGTTTTCGCCATCGTGACACTCAAAAGACTTATTGGGCTTTGGTGCGCGGCATTCCGCGCCAGCGGGAAGGGCGCATCTCTACCTATCTGGTGAAAGAACAGACCGAAGACGGCGACCGCATGCGAGTGGCAAAGCATGGGGAAAGACATGCTGACCACGCGGTATCGTATTATCGGGTGATCGACTCCAATCCGCGCACGGTGTGCTGGATGGAGATGCAGCCCCATACGGGCCGAACCCATCAATTGCGCGTCCATGCCCAGCATCTTGGCCATCCGATTGTTGGCGATCCGAAATATTTTGACGTGCAGAACTGGGAAATCCCCGGCGGTGTGCAAAAACGCCTGCATCTGCACGCAAGGCGCATTCTGATCCCGCACCCCGATGAGGGCATGCCGATTCTTGACGTGACGGCACCTTTGCCACCCCATATGGTGCAAAGCTGGAACCTGTTTGGCTTTGATGAAGCCGACGGGCTGGTTGAGGAAGACGAGTTGAATTGATAGAAGCCCTGGTGCTTCTTCTTTAAATTCTAGCGCCGCAATCCATATTGATATGACCATTCTGCAGGAACAGAAACATGGCTGACATTCTCGGCGAACGCGATGACAACATCCCGGATTCCCCCACACGGGTGGCCGAACCGTCGCGGCAAAGCCAATTGCCAAAGCGATTTTACAAGGACGTTGAAGTAGCCCAGGAAGATGGGCTGCATCTGGTCAAGCTGGATGACCGACCGGTAAAGACCCCCGGCAAATCGCCGCTGGCGTCGTCCTCGTCAGAAATTGCTGAGTTCATGGCGGCAGAATGGCGTGATCAGCGTGAAGTGATTGATCCCATAACCATGCCGGTTACCCGGCTGGTGAATACGGCCATCGATGGCGTTGCAGCCGATATGCAGGTTGTGCAGGAGGACATCGTTCGTTTCGCCAGTTCAGATATGCTGTGCTACCGCGCCGATGGTCCCGGCGGACTGGATGATCTGCATCGTGAATTATGGGATCCGCTGATCGACTGGGCCCATGTGGCTTTGGGTGCGCGCTTTACCCTGGCGGAGGGCGTCGTGTTTGTTGAGCAACCGGCAGAGGCGATGACCGCGTTTAACGGTCACGTGGGTCAGATAAATGATCCATTGGCGCTCGCCGCCTGTCATCTGGTGACGTCGCTGACCGGCTCGGCAATCGTCGCCATGGCCGTTTACAAGGGCGAAATCGGCCTCGATGAGGCCTGGAAAGTTGCCCATGTGGACGAGGACTGGAATATTGCCCATTGGGGCGAGGACGACGAAGCCAGGGCGCGTCGCGCAGCGCGCCTTGTCGACATGAAAGCTGCCTGTGACTGTATCGTCGCGTTGAGCTGACAAAGCTTCGAAAACAAATGTCAAATTGCGCATCGAGGTGGCGTGAATCTGCTAGCCGCGTCGAGATAAGCTGCCTATCTTGCGGCGATGAAAATCTCACCTGATGTCCCCAAATCTGCTGTAACAAAGCGCGCTGAAGGCAGCGTTGCCCAGGGCATGGCATTGATGATTGTTGCCATGCTGATGCTACCGATCATGGACGGCATCGCCAAGGTTCTGGCGACCAGCTATGACGTGTCGGCGGGACAGACCACATTTGGACGGTTTCTGGTTCAGGCCTGCCTGTTGGGACCGATCATTGTTGCGGTGCATGGGGTGCGGGCGCTGATACCCAGTCAGTTGCTGATCAATCTGATTCGCGGCGGGTTGATGAGCCTTGCTGTAATGCTGTTTTTCGCCACTTTGCGCTATATGCCGATTGCCGATGCGCTGGCGGTTTTTTTCACCGAGCCGTTTATCCTGACCATACTTTCGGTGGTCATTTTGAAGGAGAAGGTTGGCTGGCGGCGCAGTGTGGCCGTGGTGTTTGGCTTTGCCGGGGCGATGTTGATTGTACAGCCAAGCTATGCGGTATTTGGCCCCGTGTCGCTGATGCCGATCTGTACAGCATTCCTGTTTGCAACTTATCTGATTCTGACCCGCCAGATGGCGTCAAAAGACAATGCCATGACCATGCAGTTTGCCGCCGGTATCGGTGGTGTGTTGACGCTTGCAGTTGTGGTCAGTTTGGCGACCTGGTTTGGCATTGACGATTTTGCCTCACCTAAAGTGCCTGATTTCGGTATCCGCTGGCTGCTGATCTTTGCCATTGGAGCCTTGGCCACCATTGGTCATCTGATGGTGGTGATGGCTTTTCGGCGCGCCAGCGCGTCCATATTGGCACCGTTTCAATATCTGGAGATCGTCACCGGCACGATTATTGGTTTCTGGCTGTTCGGTGATTTTCCAGATGCTCTCAAATGGCTGGGCATCTTTATCATTGTTGCCTCCGGCCTCTACCTGTTCTTGCGCGAACGGGCGGTGGCCAGAGCTGAAGCCGCCGCTGCCGCCAGCTAAAGACGTTCGGCATGCCAGGTGATGTGGTCGGCCATGAATGTGGAAATAAAGAAATAGGAATGGTCATAGCCTTCCTGCATGCGCAGGGTCAGTGACAGGCCGGCTTCCTTACAGGCTTTTTCCAGCAGCCAGGGGCGCAGTCCGTCGTCGAGAAATCCGTCTGCTGAACCCTGATCGACCAGAAATTCAGGAAAACGCGCGCCATTGTCGATCAGCAAAGTGGCATCATAGTCGGCCCATGCCTCGGGATTGTCGCCAAGATATCTTTCAAAGGCACCGGACGACCAGTCGGCCGTGGTCGGTTGCACAATGGGGGCAAAAGCCGAGCAGGATTTAAACATATCCGGGTTTTTCAGAGCCATGGTCAGTGCTCCATGTCCACCCATGGAGTGGCCGAAAATGCCCTGGCGCGACGCGTCGACATTAAAATTGCCAGTCACAAGAGCCTGCAATTCCTCTACGATGTAGGAATACATGCGGTAATTCTTGCGCCACGGTTCTGCGATTGCATCGAGATAGAATCCGGCACCGGAACCAAATTGCCAGTTGTCACCGTCGTCGGGCACGTGATCGCCGCGCGGGCTGGTGTCCGGACAGACGATGGCGACGCCGTGTTCCGCCGCATGGGCTCGATATTCGCCCTTGTCCATGACATTGGCATGGCTGCAGGTAAGGCCCGAAAGGTACCACAGCACGGGCACAGGGCCGTCCTGGGCCTGTGGCGGCATATAAACGGCGAAGGTCATATCGCACTGGCATTGTTCGGATTTATGGGTGTAGACGCCCTGGGTGCCAGCAAAGGCGCGCGCGGTTGATACGGTTTCCATTTTGAGTGCTCCTAGGGTCTGGCTTTCCTGCGATTTGTGGCCTGCACGACCAGACGGTCAAGGGCCTGCAGAAAATTTGATCGATCACGGGCTTCAAAGCCACGATTATAGGTCTGTGATTGGTTGGATTCACGCAAGTCCTGCTTTAACTGTCGCATCGCCAGAGCCATGCCGATTGTTTCTTCCGTAAATACCTTGCCGGTCGGTCCCAACGGGGAGGCCTGGGCCTCCAAAATGCGGGCGGCTAGTGGGATATCGGCGGTGATGACGATGTCATCCTTGCTGCAATTGTCGGCAATCCAGTCGTCGGCAGCGTCTGCGCCAGCAGCGACGACAATTGTTTCAACCATCGGGTCGCGGGAAGGGCGCATGCCGCCATTGGAGACGATCTTGACCGGCAGTCGGTAGCGTTCGGCGACCTTCAGTGTTTCCGACTTAACCGGACAGGCATCTGCGTCAATGAAAATGGTGATTTGCATCAATCTATTCGACTTCGTACACGTTGGGTTCTGCGGACCAAGAATTATTGGTTGTCGTTGAACAGGTCATCATCTTTCGAAGGACAGCGCAGGTAGAAGCCGTATTCCTCGATCATGAACCGTGCCTTTGGAGCGTTTTTCAAGGGGTTAGAGAAACGAATGCGCAGTTTCAGGTTTTGGCCCATCAAAGTCCATACAATCTGGCTGTTTTTGATTTGGCGGGCCGAAATTTCACTAACCAGACGGATTTGAGCGGAATTGATGTCCAGGCGCTGAAGGCCCTTGTCGGTGCGGTAATAGACCAGATCACCAAACAGAGCTTCAATATCAGGCAAGCGTCGGGCAGCACTTGTTTCAAACCGCAGGGGCTTCAGTTTCAGCTGTTGTGCGCATCGTCTTGCAGCATTGCGGACATTTTGGGAGGTGAGCTCTTCTGACATCGACGAGACGCGTGTCCAGGCGCCCAGAAGCCGAGCGTCCAACTGTTGCGCCAACTTTTCTTCCGGGCTTGCTTCCGGTTCGGTTTCAGCTTTGTCACCGTCAGCTGGCTTTTCGCGCCGCAACAGATAGCGTGGATCGACCTTGGATCCCTTGGGCAGGGTGACGGTCTTTGTTGTAACGCCAAAGTCGGTTGTCTGCGCCAGTCCTGGTGAGAGGACTAGCGCGAAAACAAACAGGATCGCAATCAATGTCGCGGCGGCGCATCGAGCTGTGAACAATGCGGAAATTGAAACGGGCCTAGACCCTTTCCGGCTTAGATGGACGCAATTCTGTTTGTGACTGGCGAGATGATCCAGAGGTGAAACGTGCGCAGCGCGATGCCCTCGCATCGGGCAAGCGCGGTTCGGCTCTGGGCGTCCGCCAGTCGCAAACCCTTCGGGAAGGGCGCTTTTGCACCAATCTCGGCGCAAAGGCTCTTGGACGTATCCCCGATACGACCGGCGATCCTTTACTTGATCTTGTCGCAAAAGCGCTCCTTCAGAATGGGTCCAGCTAAACCGGAAAGGGTCTAGAACTCGACAACTGACCGGATCGATTTGCCTTCATGCATCAGATCGAAGGCCTTGTTGATGTCTTCCAGTGGCATGGTGTGGGTGATCATCGGATCAATCTGGATTTTGCCATCCATGTACCAGTCGACGATTTTCGGCACATCGGTGCGGCCACGGGCACCACCAAAGGCGGTGCCGCGCCAGGAGCGGCCGGTGACCAGCTGGAATGGGCGGGTGGAGATTTCCTGACCGGCACCGGCAACGCCGATGATGATCGATTCACCCCAGCCCTTGTGGGCGCATTCCAGCGCCGCCCGCATGACCTTGGTGTTGCCGATACATTCAAACGAATAATCGGCGCCGCCATCGGTGAGTTCCACCAGATGATCAACCAGGTTTTCTTCACCCACTTCCGATGGATTGACGAAATGGGTCATGCCGAACTTCTCGCCCCATTCCTTCTTGGAATTGTTCATATCAACACCAACGATCTTGTTGGCACCGATCAGCCGCAGTCCCTGCAGAACATTGAGGCCGATGCCGCCAAGCCCGAAGACCACGGCGTTACAGCCGGGTTCTGCCTTGGCGGTGTTGATCACGGCACCAATACCGGTGGTGACGCCACAGCCGATATAGCAAATCTTGTCGAAGGGAGCGTCTTCGCGCACTTTCGCCAGGGCAATTTCCGGCAATACGGTGAAATTGGCAAAGGTCGATGTGCCCATATAGTGCATGATCGGCTTGCCATCGAGTGAGAAACGGCTGGAGCCGTCGGGCATCAGGCCCTGACCCTGTGTGGTGCGGATGGCCTGACACAGATTGGTCTTGGGATGCAGGCAATAGTCACACTCGCGACATTCAGGTGTATAGAGCGGAATGACGTGATCGCCCTTTTTCAGCGATGTCACGCCGGGGCCGACATCAACAACCACGCCGGCACCCTCATGGCCTAAAATGGCCGGAAAAATGCCTTCTGGATCGGCACCCGAAAGGGTGAACTCATCGGTGTGACAAATGCCGGTTGCCATGATCTCAACCAGAACTTCACCCGCCTTGGGTCCTTCCAGCTGTACCGTTGCGATTTCAAGTGGTTTGCCTGCTTCAAAGGCAACTGCTGCTCTAACGTCCATAACCTCTCCCCGCCAGAATCTTGGTAATTTCGAACGAAGTTTGCAGTTGCCAATGGCGATTGGCAAGCAAAAAGGCGTTCCATCTGTGGCGCCGCCGTTTAAACGATCAGCATCAGGTCGTTTAGGGGCAGAGGGGTCTCCAGACCGTTCAGACTGGCCCCACGATAGGTCGCCTGATCTGGCGGGGCCGGTTCACCCAGATTGAGCTCAGGCACATGTTGGATTTCCAACACGGTGTAGGGACGCTGATAGAGCCATGGCCGGTTTTCCACCGCGCGCAGATCTGAATTGGGTGGTGTTTCGTCGGTAAACCCGTAAAAATAAAGGGTAAATCCCCGGCCTTCGACGGGCTCCACGGCCAGCGGTGTCATGCCGAGTTCCCGACAAAGAGATTGCACCGGTTCGATATCCGCAGCGCGCAGGGTCAGCAGGCTGAAATGGGCACCGCCGCCGAGCAGACCCGCATCCAGGACAAGGTCGGGACGTTGCCCCTCAAACCAATGATCGATCAGTTCGATCGTATAGCCCTCCGGATCAGTGAAATGGGCCAGATATCCCACATCCTGAAACTGAAAAGGTGGATTGATTTCGATATTGCGCTGGCGCAATTGCTGGCAGGCCAGTTCGATATTGGGAACCGACAGGGCGATCTTCCAGTAGAGATCGTTGGGTCGGGCCTGATATGGCTCGCTGCACTGGAAGAAATGCAGCTTGGCTTCCACCGCATTGTCGTAGCCAACGATTGAGTCGCCAAAGCGCCGCATGCCCAATGTCGAGCAATAGAACTCGCATTGGGCGTCTGGATCGCGGCAGCCGAGATGGACAATATCAATCTTTGGCATGGCGCACCAATTCTAGAGCTGGCCGTGCGTTTTTGGCAACCACCGGATGGGTGGTTGCCAATATGTTTGCTGCAAGTTTGCAGGCGTTCAAGTCGTGCGTGCGGGCAGGGGGTTTAGAAAAACTTCCGTTGCCACCAGCCGCTTTTCTTCGGCTCGTCATCTGAAGCAGTCGTTTCGGCGGCTGCAGACACCTGGGCGGTTTCAACAGACGACTCGGCCATCTGCACCGGTGCCGCATCCGTGCCATTGACCGGTTCGGCTTCGGCTTTTTTGCGCCGTGTGGTGCGCCGCTTGGGCTTGTCGGCGCCTTCGTCATCTCCAGCATCGGCGGCGTCTGCGGCGACAGTGGCGTCAGCGGCGGCGTCAGTCTCCGCAGCCGCGCTTTCCACAACAACCACGGTGTCCGTCACTGATTCTGAATCGTCGCTTTTGACGGCCTTTTTGCGCCGGGTTCGGGCCGGCTTCTTAGCTGGCGCTTCGGCTTCGGCATTTGCTGCTTCTGCCGGGGCAGCGGCTTCAGCGTCAGTTTCCACAACTTCACTTTCAGCGTCTGACTTCTTCGAACGGCTGCGGCGGGTGCGTTTGACCCGACCGGTTGGCTTTTCAGCCTCCTCGGCGGCTTCGGCTGTCACATCCGAGCTATTGGCTTCTGCATTGACCTCGGCTGCACTGTTCTCGTTGTTCTCGCTGCTCTCGCCGCTCTCGCTGCTCTCGCCGCTATTGTTCTTGCGACGACGGCGACGGCGACGTTTTTTGCCGGTGGGGGCTTCGCCATCAGCCGACTGCGTATCCTGCGGAGCGCGGGGTGCTTCAGCTTCTTCGCCGTCGTCCGTCAGCTCTATGGAGTCGGGTTGTACGGCCACATCCTGCGTTGCCTTGCGGCTGGAAACTTCGCCGCGCTCAATGGCGCAAGGTGTATTGCCGAGCGAATTATCGGTGGCGACGGATATGGCAACGTTGAAGCGGTTTTCCAGGTCACCCAGATTATCGCGCTTGTTGTTGAGCATGTAGAGCGCCGTTTCGGTGCTCACCTTGACGACAAGGTTATGACGCGAATTGCGGTTCAACTGCTCTTCAATGGAACGCAGCACCGAAATGGCCACCGATGACGGCGCGCGAACATGACCGAGGCCTTCGCAGGTCGGGCAGGTCTGGGTGGTGGATTCCAGCACGCTGGCGCGGATGCGCTGGCGCGACATTTCCATCAGGCCGAAATGGGAAATACGGCCCACCTGGATGCGGGCGCGATCTTCCTTCAGGGCATCCTTGAGGCGCTTTTCAACATTGCGGATGTTGCGCTTGTCTTCCATGTCGATGAAATCGATAACGATCAGGCCAGCCAGATCACGCAGGCGCAATTGCCGCGCCACTTCATCGGCTGCTTCCAGATTGGTCTGAGCCGCGGTTTCCTCAACCGAATGCTGGCGGGTGGAACGGCCGGAGTTGACGTCGATGGCAACCAGTGCCTCGGTTTGGTCGATGATGATATAGCCACCGGATTTAAGTGTCACTTCCGGCTGCAACATGGCGTCCAGCTGGGCTTCAACACCCATGCGGGCAAACATTGGAATGCGGTCGCGATACAGCTTCACGTTCTTGGCGTGGTTCGGCATCAGCATGGTCATGAAGTCTTTGGCTTCGCGATAACCTTGCTCACCGGCAACCAAGATCTCACCGGTATCCTTGTCGTACATGTCACGAATGGAGCGCTTAATCAGGCTGCCTTCCTCATAGACGAGATAGGGAGCGGTTGATTCCAGCGTCAGGCTGCGGACATTTTCCCACAACCGCATCAGATATTCAAAATCGCGCTGGATATCTTCTGGCTGACGGGAAGCGCCAGCGGTGCGCAGAATGACGCCCATGCCTTGCGGAACTTCGAGATTGGCGGCAATTGCCTTCAGACGCTTGCGGTCTGACGCATTGGTAATCTTGCGCGAAATGCCACCGCCACGGGCGGTGTTTGGCATCAGCACCGAATAGCGACCGGCCAGGGACAGATAGGTTGTCAGTGCAGCGCCTTTATTGCCGCGCTCTTCCTTGACCACCTGCACCAGCAGAATCTGGCGACGTTTGATGACTTCTTGAATCTTGTAGTGGCGGCGTGGGGCGCGGCGGGTTGGAACCTCTTCCAGCGCATCTTCCGAGCCGAGATCTTCTACGCTATCGCCATTGTCGTCGTCGCTTGCCGCGTCAGCGGCGTCGGCGGTATCAGCCTCTTCCACATTCTTACGACGGCGTGAGCGCGAGCGTGAACGGGATTTGCGGGGTTTGGCTTCAACTTCCTCTGCCTCGTCGGCAGATGTTTCAGCGTCTGAAGATTCTGCACTTGCCGTTTCGCCGCTGGCGGCTTCAGCGTCGGGCTGTTCGCCATCATCGCTCTTCTTTTTACGGCGGGCGGTGCGGCGACGCTTGGGCTTTTCTGCGGCATCTTCGGCCTGAATTGAAGCATCGGATTCAGCATCGGCAGAAGCTTCTTCTGCAGCTGTATCGGCTTCTGGTTCAGCCTTGACGCGGGAAGTTCTGCGCCGGCGCTTTGGTTTTTCCTCGGCGCTTTCGCCTGAAGCGGCTGCTACGACGTCACTGTCTGGCTGCTGCTCTGCGGCTGATTCCTGATCGCCCTCAGTATCATCTGAAGCCTTGGCCTTGCGCGGACGACGGGTGGTTTTTCTTTTTGGTTTTGCCGGCTCGGAAACAACGTCGTCGCCATCGTTTTCAGCAGACATTGACGTAGTATCGTCATCGCTTTCTTCGTCGGTATCGGCACTGGCTTGTGATGCAGGAGCATCGTCTGCTGCATTTTCCTCAGCCTTGGCTTCGACTGTGCTGGCTTCGGTGCTCTCGCCGTTCTCACCGCCGTCGTCGCCGCTCGCTGCGGTTTCTTCTTCGGAGGCTTTGGCCGCGGCCTTTTTCCTCGGTTTTCTGGTCCGCTTTTTGGCTGGTGCTTTTTCAGCTTCAGCTTCATCGGGTGATGCGGCTTCAGCGGTGTCGGATGCCTCTTCTGTCTTGCCGCCATCATCGGCTGCATCGGCATCTGAATTGGCATCAGCTGCGTTTTCTTCCGTGTCGGCGGCTTTGGCGTCCGACTTGCCACGGCGCCGGGAGCGGCGTTTACGGGCGGGCTTTTCCTTGGCCTCTTCGTCGGCCTGATCCTGCAGCGCTTCCGCTTCGGCAGCTTCGCGGGCGTCTTCGGCTTCGGCATCCAACAGGGCTTGCCTGTCGGCTACGGGAATTTGGTAATAATCCGGGTGAATTTCGCTGAATGCGAGGAATCCATGGCGGTTACCACCATAATCGACAAATGCCGCCTGGAGCGAAGGCTCTACGCGGGTGACTTTGGCGAGATAGATATTTCCACGAAGTTGGGTTTTGTGTTCTGATTCGAAATCGAATTCGTCAACCCGATTGCCACGTACCATGACAACGCGGGTTTCTTCCGGGTGGCCCGCGTCGATAAGCATCTTGTTGTTTGACATGTAAATTGCTTTCCGCAGATCTCATCCTTCGCATACACAATCGAGCGGATAATTCGCGTCTGAGCGATCCGTCGAGAAAGCGGGGAGATGATGATCTGACTATAAATGAGACTGGTCGTGCGGCCACGGTCCGACAACTGTCCTGAGGACTCATAACGTCGGGACACAGTTGTGCAATTTTTGCTGAACCAGAAAAACCTTGCGACAATATCCGGGCAGCCTGCAGCGTTGTTACAACCTGCTTTGCCTCTGATTTCGCTTGTGTTTTAGCTCGCACCATTGCCAGTCATTACCTAAACTAGGTTGTTTTAAAACGTCTGGTCTCAAAACAACCGCGATTGCGTGTGAATCACGCTGCCCATACGCTTTTGTCGTGGCGCGGGCTGTTGCATCGCGATGGGGTCCCAATTATTGGTGCACATCGCAAATCTGAATATCCAGCAAACCTTGGGTGCCGACAGGATCTGAACGTTGATTTCAGGAAGAGCGTGATCGCGCGATACTTTGTGGACCCTATTGTCCCCAGTAACGCGATGTACGAACCTTTCTGAATGAACAGGTAGCCTGGATCGGACTATCATGCGGTTTGCCGCAGGCTGAACGTATGCTCCAAGCGATGCAAAAACAAGCAAGATTTTCCAAATGACCAATAATGCGCCAAATTTGTGTGCGATTTTGTGGTTAAGGTCCAAATCGTTACTGGCCGTTAACCATGATTACCCTAACCTTACCCGGTGAATGCGATTCGAACGGATTCGCCAAGACTGGTTTCGCTCCCATGCTCTCATGCGCATTTAACATACTCCGCCTGGTCAGGGTCACTATCCTTGCATTTGCACTGGTCTGCCTGACGGCCGCTGTTGAAATGGAAAGTGACGGCGCCAGGGCGTCAGGCAGCAATCAATTGCCAATTGCCTTTGCCGCACGGGTTGTCGGGGATGAATCACGGGGACGACTGATCGTGGATTTTGACCAGGCAGTCGATCACGATGTCTATCTGAAAAATGATCCCATGCGGATTGTCGTCGATTTGTCCCAGACTATTTTTAATCTGGGCAAGGATGCCAAGTCACTGAAGCGGTCACTGATTTCGAATTTTCGGTTTGGTGACATCGAAGAGGGCCGCTCCAAAATCGTGCTTGAGCTGGCAAGACCGGCTGAAATTGAAAGCCATCGCCTGAAAAAGCTCGCCAGCGGAAATCGCCACAGACTGTTTGTCGATTTCAAGACCGCATCGAAACAGGCGTTTGCCAAGCTGGTGCGGAAAGAGGATAAAGTTCGACCTCGCAAGATCGTGCGCAATCGCGCCAAGCTGCGCAATCGCTACACAATTGTACTTGATCCCGGTCATGGGGGCGTTGATGGCGGAGCCAGCGGCGTGAAGCGCACTGTAGAGAAGAACGTCACCTTGCATTTTGCCAAACTCCTGAAAGAGCGGCTTTCTCAGAACAACAATTTTGATGTCCTGATGACTCGCGATGACGACTCATTTCTGGGGCTTGCAGACAGGGTGAAATTTGCCCGCGAGTCCAAGGCTGACCTGCTTTTATCCATTCACGCTGATTCACTGGCCCAAAGGCGGATACGGGGTGCCACCGTCTATTCCCTGTCAGAAGAGGGGTCCGATGACATATCAAGATCGCTTGCCAAAAAACAAAATCGCACCGACCTTATCGCCGGTCTGGAACTGCCGAAAACGAAGCCGCGGGTGTTTGATATTCTCATCGATATGACCCGACGGGAAACCGAGGTGTTTTCCAAGCAATTTGCACATATATTGGTACAGCGCCTGAAACAGGACATCAGGTTGATTCGTAATCCACATCGGTCGGCCGATTTTTACGTGTTGAAGGCGCCGGAAGTGCCTTCCATTTTGCTGGAACTGGGATATTTGTCCAATCGCGAAGACGAAGAGCTGATGCGTTCCAGTGAATGGCAAAACCTCGCAGTCTTGCGAACTTACGAAGCGATATTGGCTTTTTTCGAAACCAGGCTGGGACAAAAATGACGTTTACCTTTGGTAATCTTTATGTAACAGGCAAGGCAACAAGGCCAGTTCCGTCCGGCGGCGTCATAGAATCTCCCCATTTTCGAGGGACGTCAGAAGCGGGCGAGATTGCATCGATTATCAACAAATACGAACCAATAGCAGGAAATTCCGTCACATGTTTTTGAAACTATTTGGCTATTTGTTTGGAATTGGAACCGCCGCTCTGATCGTGGTGGCCACGGGTGCCTATATCTATTCTGCGGAACTGGAAAAAGAACTGCCCGATTATGAAGTTCTCAACCGCTATGAACCGCCGGTCACCACCCGCATTCACGCCTCAGACGGCGCATTGATTGCCGAATATGCCCGTGAACGGCGTCTTTACCTGCCGATCCAGGCAATTCCACCATTGCTGCAGCAAGCTTTCATTTCGGCGGAAGACAAAAATTTCCGCACCCATGGCGGCATCGATTATCTGGCGCTGGGCAATGCCGGTTTCACTTACCTTGAGGCAAAGGTCAGTGGTCGAAACGCCAGGGCCCGTGGCGCATCGACCATTACCCAACAGGTGGCCAAAAACTTCCTGCTGACCAGTGACCGCACCGCCGACCGTAAGATCAAGGAAGCGATGCTGGCATTTCGCATTGAGGATGCCTACACGAAGGACAAAATCCTTGAGCTCTATCTCAATGAGATTTTTCTTGGTCTCGGTTCCTACGGTGTAGCCGGTGCGTCGTTGGCCTATTTCGACAAATCGGTGGGTGATCTGGATATCCACGAAGTGGCCTATCTGGCAGCGCTGCCCAAAGCTCCGAATAACTACCATCCGTTCCGCCACACCGAAAAGGCTCTGGAACGCCGCAACTGGGTTATCGGGCGGATGCATATCAATGGTTATATCACCGCTGAGCAGGCGGAAGCGGCGCAAGTCCTGCCGTTGAGCGTCAACCCGCGCAAACAGGGTTCCTATCTGGAAGCGACGGAATATTTCTCAGAAGAGGTTCGGCGGCAGATTGTCAGTCGCTATGGCGAGGATTCGCTTTACGAAGGTGGACTGTCCATCCGGACAACGCTGAATCCTGGAATGCAGACGCAGGCGCGTCTAGCCCTGCGGCAGGGACTGATCACTTTTGACCGTAAAAAGGGATTTAACGGACCGCATGCACAGATTGAATTGGGTGAGGACTGGGCCGAAGAACTGATTAAGCTGCCGGAACTGGATGACGTGCCCGAATGGCGTCAGGCGGTGGTGCTGGCAGCCGACGAAACGTCTGCCCGGATTGGATTGCGACCGCGGCGGTTGGTCAGCCGGGTGATTTCGGATGCCCGCGATGAAGCGACCATCTTTTTCGAAGATGCTCCCTGGGCCAAGAAATTGACAATCAAGCAGGGCGGCGGGTCTCGCGAGACCCTTGAGGTCGAGACCATGTCCGACCTGCTGAAGCCGGGAGACGTAATCCACGTATCCAGCCAGGAAGGTCGGTTCATACTTGAGCAGGTGCCAGAAGTGTCCGGTGCTCTTGTGGCGATGAATCCCCATACCGGACGCGTTTTGTCGATGATGGGCGGCTTCTCGTTCAAGGCATCGCAGTTCAACCGGGCCACACAGGCCAAGCGTCAGCCGGGATCATCGTTCAAACCTTTCGTCTATGCTGCTGCGCTCGACAATGGCTACACTCCGTCTTCCGTTGTTCTGGATGGTCCATTCAAGAAAGACCAGGGCGGCAATCTGGGGATCTGGGAGCCGAAAAACTATGGTGGCAAATATGCCGGTCCCTCGACCCTGCGGTTGGGTATTGAAAAGTCGCGTAACCTGATGACTGTGCGTCTGGCCAATGACATGGGCATGCCGCTGATCTCTGAATATGCGCAGCGCTTTGGCATTTATGACAATTCCATTCGTGGTCTGGCCTCGTCGCTGGGATCGCGGGAGACCTCGGTATTGCGCATGGTCACCGCCTATTCCGTGCTGGCCAATGGCGGCAAGCGCATTGTGCCGTCGCTGATTGACCGTATCCAGAATCGCTATGGTCAGACGATTTTCAAGCACGAGCAGAGAGTCTGTGAAAACTGCCGCGCCGAAAGCTGGGAAGGTCAGGAAGAGCCGGAATTGATCGACAACCGCGATCAGGTGCTCGATCCGATGACCGCCTACCAGATCACCTCGATGATGGAAGGCGTGGTTCAGCGCGGAACCGCCAGAGTGGTCGCCGGTCTCGGCGTGCCGATTGCCGGCAAGACCGGAACCACCAACGACGAAAAAGACGCCTGGTTTGTCGGCTATTCGCCGGACCTGGTGGTCGGGGTCTTCGTTGGCTACGACTCACCGGAGCCGATGGGCAAGGGCAATACCGGCGGTGGGCTGGCGGCGCCGATCTTTGTGAACTTTATGCAAAAGGCACTTACCGAAGCCGTGGCAATCGATTTCCGTGTGCCGGAAGGCATCAAGCTCTATCCGATCAACGCAAAGACCGGCCTGCTGGCAAAAGCCGGAACCGGTGGCGTGATCATGGAAGCCTTCAAGCCCGGAACCAAACCGCCGAATAAATATTCCATCATCGGCTTTGAGTCCGACATGCTGGGCGGCAAGCTTTCGACCACCAAGGAAGCGACCCGGGCGGTCATCACCGGTACCGGCGGTCTGTATTAACTCTCGGGGCTTGCCCATCCACAACATCAGGCCTAAGGCGGAGGGGTAACCCCGCACGGACGCTCTTTCATGCTCACCTTTTACCGCCAAAACGCCCGATGGTTGGCTGGCGGCTTTCTGCTGGCCTGTTTTTCCGGCTTTGGCCAAACATTTTTCATCTCCATCTGGGGGTCCGAAATTCGCGCGGCCTTTGACCTGAGCCACGGTGATTTCGGGCTGGTCTACATGTTCGCCACCCTGGCCAGCGCCGGGGTGCTGCCCTTTGTCGGACGGCTGGTGGATGTGATGTCGGTATCGATGACCAGTCTGATCGTCATCCTGTTGCTGACCCTTGCCTGCGTCACCATGAGCCTGGCCAATTCACTGCCCATGCTGATTGCCGCCATTTTCCTGTTGCGGCTGTTCGGGCAGGGCATGATGACCCACACGGCGATCACAGCCATGGGGCGCTGGTATGCCAGCAACCGGGGAAAAGCCGTCTCTTTCGCAGCAATCGGTCACCAGGGCTCCGAGGCTCTGTTTCCAACGATCTTTGTGTCTCTGGCGGCATTGTATGGATGGCGTGAAAGCTGGTTGATCGCCGGTGCCGTATTGGTGCTGGTGGCGCTGCCGCTGATATTCTCACTGATGTGGACCGAGCGCATACCGCAAAGTGAAATGCGCGAGGGCAAGGAGGTTAGGCGCCAATGGACCCGTGGGGAAATGCTCCGCGACCCCTGTTTCTGGCTGACCGGAATCGGGGTATTCGCTCCCGCCTTTATCGGCACATCGATATTTTTTCACCAGGATTACCTGATTGAACTCAACGGATGGCAGCCATCGCTCTATTACAGCTCATTTGCCCTGATGGCATCCATGACCGTGCTGGTATCTCTGGCAACCGGCTTTGCGGTGGACCGCTGGAGTGCAGTGCAGATCCTGCCATTCTTCATGTTGCCGCTGGGCATGTCGTGCTTTGTGTTGGGATTGTTCACTGCGCCGGCGACCATTGTTGTCTTCATGCTGCTGCTGGGCTGTTCTTATGGCATGACCTCGACCCTGTTTGGCGCCATCTGGCCGGAGGTCTACGGCACCCGTCACCTGGGAAGTCTGCGGGCGGTGACCATATCGATGATGGTGTTCATGTCGGCGGCTGGGCCGGGGGCTACCGGCTGGTTGATCGATTTAGGCGTTCCGTTCAGTGATCAATTGCTGTTCATTGGCACATTTTGTTTTGCCACAATCCTCTTGATGACAATCGCCTCACAACGGTATCGCCGCAGAATATTGTCGGCGACGGCCATTTGATCCGTTGAGTTTTGCCGCCGCGTGATTTACAGCCCCCCAATGACCAAAAATCTTGCCCCCATTGTCCGCTTTGCTCCCTCTCCGACGGGACGGTTGCATATCGGAAACATCCGGACTGCATTGTATAATTGGCTGTATTGCAAGAAGCAGGGTGGCCAGTTTGTTCTGCGGCTTGACGATACCGACCAGGAACGCTCAACCGACGCCTTTGCTGCCGGCATCGTGGAAGATCTGGCCTGGCTTGGCGTTGTGCCTGACAGGACCGAAAAGCAGTCTGAGCGATTTGCCAAATATGACGCCGTTGCAGATGACTTGCGGCAGAAGGGCCTGCTCTACGCCTGTTATGAAAGCGCCGACGAAATAGATCGCCGCCGCAAACGGCTGATGGCCCGGGGATTGCCACCGGTCTATGACCGGGCGGCGCTAAATCTCAGCGATGAAGAAAAAGCCGAGCTTGAAGCCCAGGGTAGGCGGCCCCACTGGCGATTTTTGCTGCCCAATTTCGCAGGCTCGCCCTTCGAAACCCAGCGCAGCGAAGTCAAGTTTGACGATGTGATGCGCGGTGAACAGGTCGTCGACCTCGCCTCGATGTCCGACCCGGTACTGATCCGTGAGGACGGCACCTATCTCTACACCCTGCCGTCGGTGGTTGATGATATCGAATTTGGCGTTACCCATGTCATTCGTGGCGGCGACCACATTACCAATACGGGCGCCCAGATTACCATCTTTGAAGCCGTTGGCGGCGGCGGCGAGAGCGGAGACGGTGGCGGATCTGTGCCGGAATTTGGTCATCACAATCTGCTGCAGGATGCGTCCGGCGAAGGGCTGAGCAAACGTACTGGCGCCCTTTCCATCGCAAGTCTGCGCGATGAAGGCTATGAACCGATGGCGGTGGCATCTTTGGCTACATTGATCGGAACCGGACAGCCGGTGGAAGCCTGCCCCGATATGCAGACTCTGGCGGAGGTATTCGATCCGTCCAAAGTGTCGAAATCAAATGCCAAGTTTTCGGTCAGCGATCTTGATGGCCTCAATGACAAATTGCTGCATGGAATGGCGTATTCGCAGGCGGCGCCGCGTCTGGCGGAACTGAATGCCGATCTCGGCGAAGCATTCTGGCTCGCGGTACGGCCCAATATCAGCCGTTTTGACCAGGTGCGTGAGTGGGCGGATATTGTCGAAGGGCGTTTTGATTCCGTGCCCCCGGCGCCGGAAGATGCCGATTTCGTCAAACTCGCTGCGGAATTGCTGCCGGAAGAACCCTGGGACGCCGAAGTCTGGCCGAACTGGACCTCACAGCTAAAGCAGCAGACCGGAAGGAAGGGGAAACAATTGTTCATGCCCCTGCGGCTGGCCCTCACGGGTCAGGGCCACGGCCCGGACATGCGCCAGTTGATGCCGGTTATTGGGTTGGAAAGAACGCGTCGCCGATTACCCTGACACGTCTGTCTTTTCGAGGCGTTTCTGCTTGCACCAGCTTCGCAGCAGGGGGGCGTTTGTCGGCTTTCTCGTCCTGAGGCAAGGCGCGCCAGCTGGGCAATGGCGGTCGCTTGTCTTTTTGCAGCGCCTTTATCAGCTTTGCCTGTTCGATACTGTCAGGGATGTCGATATTGTAGTCTTTTTCCAACAAGCTGAAATTGCAGGAACATTTGGGATCGAATTTCTTCTGGTGGGCAAAGGCAACGGCGAGATCGGCGTAGGGGGTTCCATCAACCGTTGACACCATCTGTTCAGCGGTTTCGGTGCTGGTGCGGTGGGAAAACAACTCCATTTCCACGCCCGGACACATATTGGAACAGGCCTGGGCGTCCTGTAGCAGGCCTTCTTCATCGGTGGAGAAGCTGACCGGGAAATAATAACCATCGCAGCGACGTACACAGACCGTTCTGAACGTGTTGTGGTTTTTCAGCCTTCTGGCAGACGACCAGATCTTTCGGGACCGCTGTTTTTCGCGCTGTTGCAGAAGTGCATACCTGTCCAGCCTGGCGCGGCGACGGCGATCAGCGTCTGCCGGTGCGGCAAACACCTCGTTTAGAATATTGGCGCTGTTCCGGCGTCTGTTATGAACCGTTGAACTGCTGCGTGTATTGCTGCCAAACAAGCGGCTTAACAGACCCGGTTTTTGCAACCGCGCGACCCGCTTCTCGGGTTGGCCACAACGGTGCCGCCGCATTTGACGCCGAATGCGTTTGCGATTTTTCGTGGAATGGGACGCTGTTGAACCCTGACGGTCGGCCCGATTGTTCAGTGACCGCAGGTTGCGTTCCATTTTGCGCAATGTGGAATTCAGATTGCGGCAGCTCTTCCGGTTTGCCTGGGATCGCGCAGATGAAGAACATCGAAGACCCTTCATCCGCCGGCGGACCGACGAAATCTGGCGGCTCTGCTTGCGAATGGCGCTGGCGTAGCGGGAACTGGAATGGGTCCGTGATCCGCGGTTAATGGAGGCAAGTTGGCTTTCCAGACGCGTGCAAACCGCCGAGCTTGCATCCGCCGCCGTCGACCACGATCCGGCAATCACAATCGAAACTAGAAGAGCAAACCTAAGAACGAAGTCTCGGCCTGCACGTCCAAGCGGCTGAATAGAATGCTTTATTTGTTGCGGCGCATACACAATACTTACCCAAATTCCTCGACCTGCCGCAACGTCATTTCAGCGCGGAAGTCCCGCTAAATCAATAGCGGGAAGAGTTTTCGATAAAGTAAAGGGTTTTGCGGTTAATGCCGCCGCCAGACCTAATGTCGCTTCCGACTAGAAGGAATGGGGGAACAGACCGCCATCCATCAGGATATTCTGCCCGGTGATATATCCGGCATGTGTCGAGCATAAAAACGCGCAGGTATTGCCAAACTCTTCCGGCGTGCCGAACCGTTTGGCAGGAATTTCCTGCATCTGCGCCTGGGCGATATCTTCAACCGGGCGACCGCTTGCCTTGGAGCCAGCGGCAAAACCGCCACGCAGGCGTTTGGTATCCATTTTGCCCGGCAGCAGATTGTTAATGGTCACATTTTGCCCTGCATAGACTGGACGAACTCCGGCGAGAAAGGCAGTCAGCCCGGCACGGGCGCCTGACGACAGGTCGAGGCCCTCAATTGGCATCAGAACAGACAGTGAGGTGATATTGACGATGCGGCCAAAATTGCGCTCCGCCATGCCGGACGCCACGGCCTGAATCAGCTCAATTGGCGTGATCATGTTCTGCACAACACCGTTGATCATCGCTTCACGGTCCAGTTCCATATGGTCGCGACGGGGTGGTCCGCCGTTATTGTTGACCAGGATATCGGGTGATGGGCAGGCGGTCAGCAGGGCTTTTTGTCCCTCCGGCGTGCCCACATCGGCGGCAACACCGGTGACATTTGCGCCGGTTGCAGCTGCAATTTCAGCAACGGTGGAATCGACTGTGGCTTGTGTTCTGGCATTTACGACGACGTCACAACCCGCCTCTGCCAGCGCCAGAGCGCAGCCCTTGCCCAATCCTTCACTTGATGCACAAACGATAGCCTTGCGGCCGCTGATGCCTAGGTCCATTTTCAAATCTCCAAATATGTTCACAAACCGATTCGTCGGATTGTTGAGCCAAAGCAAAGTGTTTTAGGCTCGCCTACTCGCTTTACCCACTTCCAAATCTCCGGGGAACCCCCTGATGACAAGCTTGCCCGAGTTTTCTGATATTACCGATGCTGCAGCCGTTATAAAAGGCCATGCCGTGCGCACGCCGCTGATCAGCAACAACCTGCTGGACGAGCGGGTTGGCGGTCGGGTGTTTTTGAAACCGGAATGCCTGCAGAGGACCGGTAGTTTTAAGTTCCGTGGTGCTTTTAACGCGCTGAGCCGGGTGGGAGAAGAGGCAAAAACCCGTGGCATAGTCGCCTGTTCTTCCGGCAATCACGCCCAGGGTGTGGCCGAAGCGGCGCGACTGATGGGGCTGAAAGCCACCATCATCATGCCGCAGGATGCGCCGGAGCTGAAAAAGCAAAGGACCGCCCGTTCGGGCGCCGATATCATCGAATATGACCGCTATAGCGAAGACCGCGAGGTGCTGACGCAGCAATATGCCGATGAGACCGGAGCAATTTTGATCCATCCATACGAGCACCATGATGTGATTGCAGGGCAGGGTACTGTGGGGCTGGAGGCCTGTCTTGATTTGATTGAGATGGGGCTGATTGCGGATCATTTTCTGGTCTGTGCCGGCGGTGGCGGCCTGATGGCAGGCATTACTCTGGCCGCAATACACCATTTTCCCGATATTCAGGTCCATCCGGTGGAGCCGGAAGGGCATGATGATCAGATCCGCTCCCATAAGGCCGGTGAAAGACTGGGCGGCAACGTCAACGCGCCGAGCCTGTGTGATGCCATTTTGACGCCCATGCCCGGTGCGGCCTCTTTTGCTATTTGCCATGGGGTCATTTCTGAAGGGATGACCGTCAGTGACGAAGAGGCGTTGGCGGCAGTTGCCTTTGCTTTTCATGAGCTGAAACTGGTGGTTGAACCCGGGGGTGCGGTAACCTTGGCAGCTCTATTGAGCGGCAAACTGGATTGCAGCGGAAAAACCGTACTTGCAACATTATCTGGTGGCAACATCGACCCCCCTGTTATGGCCCGTGCACTTGATCTATAAGTAGATTCATTGGGACGGGGTGCGATGGTCGCAAGACCAAGTTGATACAGCCAGGATATGGATTAGAAGTTGGTGGCCGATCAAAATCACTCGTCAGTGGCGGATGCCGGGTCACATCCCGTCGACAATGTCTACGACCCCACCCACATTGCCGCTTTTGAGCTTGGCAAGTCCGCGGACAGGTGGACTGTCACCTGCGAGGGCCATTGGACAATCGGCTCGATAAATGCCGCCAACAAGCTATTGGGGAAAATTGACCTGGCGGGCTGTCCCGCTCTGCAGGTAAACAGCACAGCAGTACAGGATTTTGACACCGCAGGCGCCTGGATGATCGAGCGTTTGCGTCTCGTTGCCGAAAAGAATTCAATACCGTTTGAACATGTGGATAGCGACCCCCGCAGGGCTCGGCTGGTCGAGGTGATTGCGTTGGACAATCAGGTCACCGAAGCGACGCAGGCTAAGGTAGGTAATCCCGTGTCGCGCTTGGTGGAGGCTATCGGCAAGTCGACGGTCAGCGCCTATCATGACATCGTCACCGCCTGTTATCTGGTTGGCGCATCGGTTCGTGGACCGCAGATGAAGGCTGGCCGGCGTGGCGGTATCCGTTTGACGTCGATTGTCCATCACCTGGACCAGATGGGACTGCGTTCGATTCCTGTCATCGGCGTGATGTCATTTCTGATTGGCGCAATTATCGCTCAACAGGGCGCTTATCAATTGCGCTATTACGGCGAGGAACTGCTGACCGTAAATCTGGTTGGTATTTTGCATTTTCGCGAGATTGGCGTGTTGCTGACCGCGGTTATGGTGGCGGGGCGAACGGGCAGCGCCATCACGGCCGAACTTGGCACGATGAAAATGCGCGAGGAAATTGATGCGCTGACAGTCATCGGCCTCAACGCGGTTGGTGTGCTGATATTTCCGCGACTGGTGGCGTTGATCATCGCGCTGCCGATTTTGGTGCTGTTGAGCGACATAGCGGGCATTATGGGTGCGATTGTTGTCAGCGATCTGTATGTGGATATTTCCCCGGCCCAATTTTTGACCACTTTGCAGGCTGGGGTTGATGTCAGTCACCTGTTTGTCGGTTTTATCAAAGCGCCGGTTATGGCGGTGATCATTGGATTGTCTGCAGCCGTTGAGGGTCTGAAAGTGGAAGGCAGCGCTGAATCCCTGGGTCGCAGGACTACGTCCGCCGTGGTGCGGGCGATATTTGCTGTCATCGTCGTTGATGGCCTGTTCGCCATGTTCTTTGCAGCGATCGGATATTGATATGCCAGCAAAGTCCAAAGAAGCGACCATCAAGCCTCCTTTACCACCAATCCCTCACCACCAAACGGGCGGCGTTACAGCAAACGGCCGTGAGGCGGTATTGCGTGTCAGAGGCGTCAAAAAGGCCTTCGACAGCCATAAAGTGCTGAAAGGCGTTAATCTGGACGTCTATAGCGGCGAAATTCTGGGTTTTGTTGGCGGGTCGGGCTCCGGCAAATCCGTGTTGATGCGGACGATCCTGGGGTTGATCAGGAAGGACGCTGGCGATGTTGAACTGTTCGGCCATGACTATGATTCAACCGGTGGCGCAGAACGGTTGTCGATTGACTGCCGCATGGGGGTGCTGTTTCAGCATGGAGCGTTGTTTTCTTCGCTGACCGTGAAGGAAAATATCCAGGTACCGATGCGTGAGTATTTCGATTTGAGCCCACGGTTGATGGACGAACTGGCACGGGTAAAAATTGACCTTGTTGGCTTGGGTCCGGAGGCTGCCGACAAGTTTCCCTCTGAATTGTCGGGCGGCATGATCAAACGCGCCAGCCTGGCCCGGGCTCTGGCGCTGGACCCGCAACTGGTATTTCTCGATGAGCCGACTTCGGGCCTGGACCCGATCGGGGCGGCCGCCTTTGATGAGCTGATTGCCTCGTTGCGTGACACTCTGGGGCTAACGGTTTATATGGTCACCCACGATCTGGACAGTTTACATGCCATTTGTGATCGTATCGCAGTGTTGCGGGATGGGATGGTGCTGACCACGGGAACCCTGGCCCAGATGACGAAGGTCGATGACCCTTGGACCAAGGCCTATTTTACCGGCAAACGTGCGCGCAATGTGAAAGGCACAAGTTGAATGTCTGACCCGAAGAAAATCCTTTCAGATCAAGCCTGGATCGTGAACTGAGTCATGGAAACACGGGCAAATTATATCGCTGTCGGCTTTTTCACACTGATTGCCGTGATCACTGTATTTGCAGTGATTTTCTGGTTTGGCCGCTATGGCGAAGATGACAATCTGGTACCCATGGACATTCGCATCCGTGGGTCTGTCAGCGGCCTGGGGCCGGCCAGTGTTGTGCAGTTTAACGGCATCGATGTGGGGCGCGTGGACGGCCTTTCTCTGGATGCCGCTGATCCCCGTTACGTAATCATTCACGTGCTGGTCAATCGGGCGACGCCGGTGCGCGCTGACACCACCGCATCCATCGGCATTCGAGGCTTGTCGGGTGGTGCCTATATTCAGTTGGAAGGGGGCAGCCCCACTGCGACGCCATTGCTGAGCGAACAGGCTGATCCGGAAAGCATCCCCTTAATCGCGGGAGACCCGTCGGCCCTGTCGGACTTGATGACCCGGGTGAACCAGATTGCCGGCCAGACGGAAAGGGTGATGGCGACGCTTGAAACCTTTGTCCAGGCCAATAATGAAACCGTCAGCCGCACATTGACCAATGCGGAAACCTTCTCAAGGGCGCTGGCGGAAAACAGTGAGGGAATTGAGCAGTTCATGGCCAGCGCGGGCGACGTGGCGCAATCGCTGCAGGGCCTTTCTGAAAAGCTCGACGGCAGTCTGACGAGGGCCGAGGAAATTTTGACTGCGATCGACCCGAAATCCGTCGGCAACAGCCTGGAAAATGTCGAAGCTTTCACCAAGTCCCTGGCCGATCAGCGCGAGCAGATTGCTGCGGTCGTCGACACGGTGAACAATACCGCCAAGCAATTGGACAAGTTTACCGGTGATCTGAATGCCACGCTGGGAAAGGTTGATGGGGTTGTTTCTGCCATTGACCGCGAGGTTGTGATTGCCACGGTGGCCAATATCAATAAATCGGCTGAGCGTGCTGAACAGATTCTGTCGGCGATTGAGGGCGAGAACCTCAACAATGCTGTGACCGAGTTTCAGTCTGCCGCCGCGCAGGCACGCAAAATACTCGACAGTGTTGATGAGGCGCAGGTTAAAAGCCTGGTCGATGATCTCGGCAAGGCCAGCAGCGATGTGTCCGAGCTGGTCGCTGCAATTGATGCGGCCAAGATCAACTCTGCGGTCGACAATTTCTCGACCGCAGCTGAGGGGGCTCAAACGATCGTTGGTGACGTCGCCAAGGTCACCGGACCTTTGGGAGAGCGGGCCGGCGACATCGATCGGATTGTCGCTGATGTGCAGAACGCGGCCGCCCGCGCCAGCAACATTCTTGACAATATCGACGAGGCCCAGGTCAAAAGTCTGGTGAGTGACCTGAGCAAGGCCAGCAGCGATGTATCACAACTGGTGGCAGCAATTGATGCAGATACGATCAACTCGGCCGTCAGCAATTTCTCAACCGCCGCCGAAGGCGCACAAACGATTGTCGGCGACGTTGCCAAGGTCACCGGGCCGCTGGGAGCGCGTGCCGACGACATTGACCGGATCGTCAGCGATGTACAATCCGTCGCCTCCCAGGCCCGCACCATCCTCGACAGTGTCGATGAAACCCAGGTCAAGGGCCTGCTGGCTGATCTGAGTCAGGCCAGCAATGATGTTTCGAAACTGGTTGCGGCAATCGACGCTGCCAAGATTAACAAAGCTGTCGACAATATCTCGTCTGCTGCAGAGGGTGCGCAAACGATTGTCGGTGATGTTGCCAAAGTAACAGGCCCGCTGGGCGAACGGGCTGCAGATATCGACCAGATCGTCAGCGATGCAACTGAGCTGGCAAGTCGTCTCAACGCCTCGTCAACAAGGGTGGATGATATTCTCAACCAGGTCAGTTCATTTGTCGGATCAGACGCTACGAGTGGCGTCATGACAGAAATCAGGACTACATTGGCCCAGTTTCGCCGTACGGCCGCCAATTTCGACCGTCAGATTGCATCTGTGGCAGGTAATGTGAACTCTTTTACCAAGCGTGGCCTGGCGGACACACAAGGATTAATTCGTGACGCGCGACAGTCGCTTAACCGGTTTGACCGTGTTATGAGGAATCTTCAAAGCAATCCATCGTCGCTGTTGACCGGTGCCGGAGGAAGTAATGTTAGGGAATCATCTGGGTCGCGCATCCGTCGCTAGCGGATCAACTAAGCGCAGATCGGTAACAGGGTAAGTTTGCATGCGGATTGTCGGTTCAAATATCGGTAAATCGCCATTTGGCTGGGCCGGTTCCGGCACCGTCAACAATTGCCTGCGGGGATTGATTGTTGGTGCCGCGCTGGTGAGCCTTTCCTCCTGCGCCCTGTTGAAATCAAAAAAGGCGCAGCGTGAGACTTTTGACATTTCTGCTCCAACCTCCTTCAGTGGAGTTCGTGGCGGCAGCAATGCCCAGATATTGGTGAAAACGCCAACCGCGTTGAAATCACTGGACAGCGACCGCATTGTGGTCAAGCCAACGGATACCATCGTTACCTATCTTGCGGGCGCCCAATGGGCCGATACCGTACCGCGTCTGATTCAGGCCAAATTGGTTGAAGCCTTTGAAAATTCCCGCGCGACCCGGGCAACGGCCAAGCCGGGAGACGGGCTGGTTATCGACTACCAACTGGTCAGCGACGTGCGCCGTTTTGAATTGGCTGACGGCGTTGCAACCATTGAGTTGTCGATCAAATTGCTGTCTGACAGGACTGGCAAGGTCCGGGAGACCCGCATATTTACATCATCCGCCGCGGCGGCGAGCGATCAGCCGGAAGATGTCGTCAACGCCTTTGATTCGGCATTTGATGAACTGGCCCGCGACATTGTCGCGTGGATTGTCAGACGCACGTGATCCCAGGCCTCTTCAGGTTCAGGCGATTTTGAATTTAGCAAACAGCACCGGATAATAAAAAGGCGCCGCCAGTTTGGCTGCGCCTTGATTTGTTTTGCTTGCCGATTGGCTGCAATCGGCCTCCAGATCGCCGCTCCGCTAATTCCTAACCGAAGCGATTGGCGGCGTGGGCGAGCATGGTATAGACCTTGCCGGTATCCGAAGTCAGATAGGTCTGGGTCATGATGTTGTCGCTGTCATTTTTCGATACATCGGCAATCAACCGTTCGAAGTCACCGATGTAACGGTCGACGGACGCCTTGAAGCGGTTGTCGGAACGGTATTTCTCGCTGATTTCATCATAAATCCGGCGGCCTTGTTCGGTGTAGATATTGCGGTGGAACAGGTTGCGTTCTCCGCGCTGGTAGCGGTCCCACAATTCAACGGCATCCTGATGCTCGATGGACTTGGCGATGTCTCCGGACAGGGAGCCAAGGCTTTCGCTAACCGCGGAGCGTTCCCGCGAAACCGTCTCGGCTGGTTCATCGCGTGAAGCACGGCGCAACAGGTCGCTGACCCAGCCATCACCGCCGGGCAGGGGCGTGGTGTTGGTTGTGCCCGCATCGAAGTCCAGGCCGCCCCGCAGGGAGGTCTTTTCGACCTCAGGGGCGGGTGTTTCAGCAACCGGATCGGTTTTTGGCGGATTGGGCGCGCTTTGCTGTTCAGGCCGCATCGGGATCGGTGGGCGCGGAGCAGGGCGGCTGCTCGTCGGCACCGATTGCGGCGCGGGAGGGGCTTGTGGCGCAGGAGCGGCCATCGTTTCGGTTGCTGCTGCAGTTGCTGCCGTCGCCACTGCAGGAGCAGGGGAAGACCTCAAGGGAGGTTGGGCGACGGAGGCGATCTGTGCTGCTGAAGCCTGTACCAGATTGGTCGGTGCGGCATCCTGCAGACGGGTCGTTTTGTTGACGATCTCAGTCAGGTCCTTCAGGGCCTTGATCTGGTCGGAGACCACCCGGCGCATCGCCGTGGTGCTTTCCTTGGTTTCGTCCGGCAGGTCGATGACCGACTTCTTCAGCTCGTTGCGGGTGTTGGCCAGATCCTGGCGCAGATCACCAGCGGCGTTACGCATTTCCTCGGTGGCGGCCGAGAAGCGTTCTGTCGCTTCCATGGCGGCCTGACCAACGCTGTCTGCCAGTCCGCGGGTCAGGTTTTGAGCCCGTCCTTCCGCATTGGTGACGCTCTCAGCCATCATATTGACGAAGCGGCTCATCAACACTTCCAAATCGGTGGATTTGGCCACCAGACCGTTGGTCAGCGCCTCAATGGCGTCGCGGCGGTCATCAAGATTGACGGCAATATTGCTCTGCGTCTCATCCAGCAATCTTGAGATTGTGTTCAGGGAAGAACTTTGCTCTTCAAAGCGACCGGCAATTTCGGCGATTTCTACCAGGACCGTTGCAGATACGTCCTTCAGGCCATGATAATTGCTTTCGATCATCTGGTTGGATGTATTGAGGTCCTGAGTTGCCTGTCCGGCAACTTCGTGGAATTCCTGGGTACGCAGCATGATGGTGTTCTGTGCGGTCGACAGGTTTTCATCGGCCAGGCTGATCAATGCGGCCAAGTCGGTATTGCTTTCGCCCAGGCGGTTCAGCAGGCCGCCGATTTCGGTGGCCAGTCGGTTATTGGTCAAGCTCAACGCTTCAATGGACTCGTTGGATTTACCGGTCAGCGTGTTGACCATGGCGGCACTTTCAGAGCGTATGCGTTCGCCGACATGTTCGGCGATCTCTGCGATCTGCTTGGTGACCGTTTCGCCGCTTGAGACAATCGACACCGTCTGATTGGTGACGGCGGTGGACAATTGTTCAGAAGAATCCGTCAATCTGGAAACAAGATCGGAAGTGCGATCTTCCAGGGACAGATAGCGTGCGGCAAGGTCTTCGGCTGCTGCATTGGCAGAGGTTTCCATCCGTTGATTTGACGATACCAGCATGCCTTCCATCTTTTCAGCTGCATCATCAGCCGATGATTTCAGCAGTTCAGAAGAAGTCTGCAGTTTGAATTCAAGGTCCTCACTGATGTCCTGTGTCGACTTGGCAAGTGCCGCAGCAACCGCCTTCCCGTCTGCCTCAAACTTGCGCAGCATTGGCATGGTGTCGCGGGTCAACAGCTGGCTGAGCTCGCGGGAGCGGGCAGCAAGCGTTGTGTTCAGCTCGGCAGTGCGCTCTGTCAAAGTCGAGGTTACCTGATCGGCACGGGCAGACAGCGCTGAGTCAGCTGCTGACAAATGCTCGTCAATCTTGCCTTCCATGGCCGCTACAGTCGACTTGATCGTGCTTTCGGCACGCGAAGCTTCCGATGTGAGGGTAGAAGAGATGTTGTCCAGATGAGAATCCAGCGCTGTGGAGAGTTCGGTGGCGCGTTCTTCCAGCACTTCGTTGACCTTGCTGGCGCCGGCATCCAGGGAGGCGCTGATAGCGTCAACCCTTGTGCCCAAAGTCAGATCCACAACTTCGACCTGTTCTTCAAACGCCTCTTTCATGCTGGCTGTCCGGCTGGCTAGAACCTCGTCAGCTGCAGCGGCACCCTTGGCAATGGTGTCTTTGATGCCGGCAGTGCTTTCAGCCAGAATTTCTTCCGCTTCAGAAGCTCCTTTGGCAATTGTGTTGGTCATGCTGTTGGTGCGGTTGGCAAGAACGTTGTCGGCGTCTGCTGCGCCCTGTGCAATGGATTCGTTCATGCTGGCCGTGCGCATTGCCAGCACTTCATCGGCCTGGGCTGCGCTATTGGCGATGGTGTCGTTGAGGCTCGAGGCACGGCTGGCGAGAATCTCATCTGCAGCCGCAGAACCCTTAACAATCGTTTCGTTGATATGAGCGGTGCGGTTGGCCAGAATTTGATCGGCCTCCGTCGTGCCCTTGATAATGGTTTCGTTCAGGCTGGCGGTGCGGTTGGCGAGAATTTCATCAGCCGCAGCCGTGCCCCTTGCAATCGTGTCGTTGATGCTGGCAAGGCGATCAGAAACGCGCGCTTCGATCTCTTCGGCGCGGGCGGCCATTGACATGCCCAGTTCCATTGCCTTGTTGTCAAGCGCTTCGCTGGTTTCGACCACGGAATCGGTGATCAGGCGTGCGCGCTCTGCCAGTTTGTTGTCGGCATCGTCAATATGGGCAGCAATCTTGCCGCTGGCCTGATCGACATGTTCTGAGAATTTGCCACTGGCCTGTTCGACCTGATGGGAAATCTTGCTGCCGGCTTCGCCCACCTGTTGAGAAATCTTGCTGCTAACCTGATCTACCTGTTCGGCAATCTTGCCATCGATCAGGCTCATCTGATCGGCCAGTTGGGCGCTGCTTTGGTCAAGTCGGGCGGCAGCTTTTTGTTCAGCGTCAGCAATATGAGATGACAGGGCCTGGCCAAATTCATTGGCCTTCTCGCCGAGAACCTCATGGCTGGAACGCAATTTGTGATCGACCTCGGCGGCTTCCTCGCTGAGGCGTTCGCTGACCAGATCAACCTGTTGGGCGACTTTTTGGCCGATTTCATCGATTTTGTCAGAGAATGACAGGCCGAGTTCAATGGCGCGGTTGTCCAGCAATTCACTGGTTTCCTTGATCTGGCTGTGAACCGTCAAGGCGCGGGCCGCGAGCTGATCATCGGCAGTGGATACCTGTTGCTCAACCAACTGGCTGATCTCGTCCACCTTGGTGGCCAGATTCATACCCAGTTCCATCGCTTTATTGTCGAGGGAGTTTTTGGTGTCATCAAGCAGGTTAGCCAGATCGGTGTTGATCATTGCTTGGCCGTCATTAAAGGCGGCGGCAATTTCACGGGACCGTTCGACCAGTGTGTCGTTGATTTGAGTGGTGCGGGTATCGATGGCTGACTCGATTTTAGAGACGCTCGCATCAAGCGATGCATTGCGCTCATCCAATTGTTCGGTCATCGATTCAATGCGACCGGAAAGAACCTGTCCGAAACCGGTGATTTTTTCGTCGATAATCCGATCAACCGAACTGGAGCCTTCCGCCAGGGCGGTTGTCAGTTCGTTGGTGCGTCCACCCAAGGTGGCGGCCAGTTCTGAGGTGCGTTCGCCCAATGCGGTGACCAGCTCGGAAGTGCGGTCGCCCAATGTGGATTCCAGCTGAGTGGCGCGTTCTCCCAAAGACGTAACCAGTTGATCGGTTCGTTCACCCAACGTGCTTTCCAGATGGGCAGTGCGATCACCCAATGTGCTTTCCAGACGGGCAGTGCGATCGTCCAACGTGCTTTCCAGATGGGCTGTGCGTTCTCCCAGCTCGACTGCAATCTCGCTTGTGCGAACGCCCAGTTTTTCGATCAGACTATTGCCCGTGGATGACAGACTTTCATCAATGCCGCTCAGCTGTTCGCTGAACTTGCTCTGCAGGTCGCCAGACAGGAAATTGATGCGTTCGGCCAGTTCACCGGTTTTGATTTCGAGTTCATTGCTGGTGGACGTGCCTGTTGCGACGATGGAATCCACCAGAGCACCAGCTCTGGACTCAATTCTGTCGGCAATGGCGCTTCCCTGTTCCGAAAGGGTTTCAGTCAGCGATTCAGAGACAAATGACAGTGAAGCAGACACTTCTTCTATAGCATTGGTCGTTGAAGCACCGGTTTGCTGCAACTTGTTAATAAGGGAGGAACCGACGCTGTCGATCTGCGAGCCGATGTCGGCGCTGCGGTCGGACAGGGCGGTGTGGAAGCTGTCCCCGGCAACGGTGAGCAGGGCACGCATGTCATCGAATGCGCTGCCGGTCTGGCTGCGCGTGGTTTCAATCTTTTCTACGATATCACCGCCAACTGAGCCAATCTGATGGCCGATTTCCTGTCCCTTTTGGTCCAATTGGTCCAAAAGCGCGGCGCTGGCCTGATCCAACGAGGATTTCATGTTCTCGTTTGTATCGCCCAATGCGCTGCTGAATTGCTGCTGGGCCAAGGCCACATTTTCACTGATCTGTTGTGCAGAAAGACTGAGATCTTCCTGCAAAGACTCACTGGCTCCAGAAATGGATGACCGCACACGCTCGGTGTGGTTGACGATTGCCTCGCGCTCGCTTGCCAGTTCCTCAACCAGGCTGCGCATGCGCAATTCATTGTCTGAATAGGAATTTTCCAGGGTCGACACTTCTGTGTGGACCATTTCTTCTAGTTCACTGGCGCGCGCCATGGCCCGTTCAATGCCATCGGTGAGAGCGTTGACCTCAACCCGAATAGCCTGACCAACGCTGCGAACTGAATTGACGGTGTCGTTTTCCGGTTCAATCAGCCGATAGGCGGCTTCGGTCATCGACCTGGCAGCCAGTTTCAACTCCTGGGCACGCCGAAGCATGAAGGCGTAACCCCAGATCAACAGAACCGGCAAAACCACGCTGGCGGTAAAATAGAGCGGCTCAAGACTGACGGACAGATCAGTCCAGAATGAGAATGAGGTGAGTTTGTCGCCCAACACGGAACTACCGGCCCAAAAGGCGAGCACGATCCAGACAACGCTGATAATCAGGGCCATCCAGAGCGCGGCGTTGGAAGGACGGCGTGACAGGGCTGCTGAAACCCGGGCGCTGCTGGCACCACGTTCGTCATTTGCGGCAGGGGCTTTTGGCGAAATGGCTGCACTCTCGAATGCTCTGTCATCCGATTTTTTGCCCGATCCTCCGGAATCGGAAGAATCGGCAATATCCAAATCTGAGTCAGATAGAGACGTACCGGCAGCATCTGCGCTGGCTTCCTGTCCAAAATCAATCTTCAAGGCCTCTTCGACCGCATTCAGCGCGTCGCTGTCCTCTTTGGTAGATTTTTTTACCCGTTTTGCCATTCTAAATACGCCTTACTTTAGGGATACTGCCGCCAGCTACCACAGAATCCCAGAGCCCACATGTTTGTTCCGTTACCGGAACTGTATACGGGAAAAGCGGCAACTGCTGAAAAACACTGCCGCAAAATCTCCCGCCGCTCGCCCATATTAATAGGGTCGGCCCCATATTGGTACTGTTTCGACACGGGCCAGCAGTGAAAAAGTTAATTTTGGTTAACGAATTCGCTGGGCGACGACCCAGACGCCTGGGAATTTGGCAATTTGAGGCAGTAATTGAGCATCAATATGGCATGATTTGATCTGGCATGCGTCTTTAACGGGCTCTCAATACTTTAGGTGCAACTTTAATACAAAGCAGTTTTTCAGGGCACTTTCACATTGGAGCAGATAAAATGGCCAGGTCAGCAATTCAAACGGCATTAACACCCGTAACTGCAGACGAACAGAGGTCGGCTCCGCCTTGTGCCAGCGCCAAAAATCCGGTTGATCTTGTGCATCTGTCGCGCCAGTCGCTTGGTGATCGATCGCTGGAAAACGAAATTCTTCGTCTTTTCCATAGCCAGTCTCAGCTCTATCTCGACCGATTGGAATGTGCGACCACGGCTGAGGAACGCAAATTGGCCGCTCATACCGTGGTCGGTTCTGCCCGCGGACTCGGGGCCTGGAAAGTGGCTCAGGAGGCTGAATTGGTCGAACGGGCCTGCAGCCGTCCCTGCGACGTATCTGCCTTGCGCGCGGCGGTTGAAGAAGCAAATGCCTATATCGAAGCACTTTTAAGTGATTAAAGCGGCAAATTTGTCGGCCAGAGCCAAGCTTGGCGACATCTTTTATTGACTCTTGCCGTATGACCGCTAAATCCGCCTCATGACAATCATCAGGTTTGGATTTCGATGGCAAAGATTACCTATATTGCCCATGACGGCACTGCTTTTGAAGTAGACGCTGAAAACGGTTCCACCGTTATGGAAAACGCAATCAAGAATGCAGTCCCGGGAATTGAGGCGGAATGCGGTGGCGCATGCGCCTGCGCGACTTGCCATGTCTATGTTGACGATGCCTGGACCGCCAAGACTGGTGAGGCCGAGGCAATGGAAGAAGACATGCTGGATTTCGCCTATGATATTCAGCCCGGGTCACGCCTGTCCTGTCAGATCAAGGTCACTGATGAACTCGACGGCCTCATCGTGCGGGTGCCGGAACGCCAGGCTTAGGCTGCGAAACCTCAGTCTTAGTTTTATTTTTTCACGACGCCGGTTCAGGGGGAAAATTCTTCCTTGTTTCGCGCCGCGTGCTCTATCATCTACAAAAGACCTATCAAAGCCACATAAGAGCTCAGTTCATGTCAGAAAATACAGATGTAGTTGAAACCGATGTTATCATCATCGGTGCCGGTCCCGTTGGTCTGTTTGCCGTATTCGAACTCGGCTTGTTGGACCTGAAGTGCCATCTCATCGATATTCTAGACCGCCCCGGCGGTCAGTGTGCTGAATTGTATCCCGAAAAACCGATCTATGACATTCCCGCCTGGCCGGAGATCTCAGGGCAGGGGCTGACCGACCGCCTGATGGAGCAGATTAAGCCGTTTGAGCCCGAATTCCACTTCAACCGCATGGTGACAGGAGTTGAAAAGCAAGATGACGGCGCGTTTATCGTCACCACAGACGAAGACGAGAAGCTAAAGGCAAAGGTGGTGGTGATTGCCGCTGGCGGTGGCTCTTTTCAACCGAAACGGCCACCCGTTCCCGGTATTGAGGCTTTTGAAGACACTTCGGTCTTTTATTCGGTGCGCAGAATGGAAGAGTTCCGCGACCATGATATTTTGATTATCGGTGGTGGTGATTCCGCTCTCGACTGGACGCTCAACCTACAGCCAATTGCCCGCTCGCTGACCCTGTTGCATCGCCGGGACGTTTTCCGGGCGGCCCCGGACAGCGTCAACAAGATGCAGAAGCTCGTTGAAGACGGTAAAATTGACATGGTGCTGGGCCAGGTCACCGGCCTCAATGGCAGCGATGGCGTGGTAGAATCGGCCTCGGTGAAAACCAAGGAAGGCGACATGATCGATGTGGCCTGTACCCGCGTGCTGCCCTTTTTCGGTCTGACCATGAAACTTGGCCCAATCGCCGATTGGGGTTTGAATTTGAACGAGAACCTGTTGCCGGTGGATACCGAGAAATTCGCCACCAGCGAGCCCGGCATTTATGCCATTGGCGATATCAATACCTATCCCGGAAAGCTGAAGCTTATTCTGTCAGGATTCCATGAAGCTGCATTGATGGCACAGGCAGCCAAACGGCATATTTCGCCCGATGAACGCATCGTGTTCCAATACACAACGTCGTCGACCAGCCTGCAGAAAAAGCTGGGCGTTTAGACGCAGATTTGATTGATTACTTCCATGATCGCCGCAGGCGGCCGCAGTCAGGCGCCTGAGTAGAGGCGTTCCATGCTGAGATAATTGCGGCGGTCGCGCCGATCAAAGCGGACATTGCGCTTCTTGTCTGCCGCGGCCAGGGAATCGACAATTTTGGCGGCTTTCTTTTCAAGTGCCGAACAGCTTTTGGCCGACTTCATCTTGCGCAAACTGGCATATACCTTTCGAGCAAATTGCTTGTAGTAAAGGCCATGGGTGCGCTCGTGCTTGTTGAGCAGATTGTACATCTTCTTCCATTTGGACCGATGACGTTTTGAGACGCCGCGGGTGGATGCGAGTTTCGGCATTTCATAAGTTACTTTAAGTTTTAAGCGTACGGCTTTAACTTTGCACCGGTTTCTGCTTTTTCGATGAAATAGCTGATAGGTCATGTCGCGGGTGGCTGTTGCCCATGCGCGACGCCTGTGGCTGCGCGAATACGGCCCCCGTTTGCTCATCGACACCGCAAAGTCGGCGGCGTTTTTGCCGCTGATACGGTAGTATTTGGTCTTTTCGCTGATCTTGATCGAGCTCTTCTGCGCCGCAGCGGGCGTTGCAGAGGCCATCGTCAGCAGGGTGGCCAGTCCGATACAAAGGACGGTCAGGAACGCTGCTCTACAGGCGTCAAATGGAATATTGATCACTGTTCTAGCGTTGCCCATGCTCGATTCATGAGCTCATAAGCTAGCACACATCGCTAAAGTAAAAAGCCGATTAAGTTCAAATTCTGTACAAACCTGCGTGTTCGCGTCTCAATCAGGACGAGTTGCCAATGTTCTGTTGCTTGGCAAGTTTCGAAAACCGCTTCTGTTCGTCGGCGTCGAATTTGCGCTGGGCAATGTCATGCTCTTTCAGATATTTGTCGACAACAGTCTTGGTTTTGGCTCTCAGCCGATCGCAACTGGTCATGGCTGGCAGGGCGAGCACGTTGTCTTCGATCTGTTTTGCGTATTTAAACGCGATATTGACGTGGGTGGCCTCGTGCAGGCGGGTATAGCGATCGATATTGTCCCAGGCCTCGCCAAGTTTGGCTGACGCAACTCGGCGACTTGTCCATTTGGGCAGGGTAACCCGGGCATCTACGGTGACTTTGGCACTTTCCACTTTGCAGTTGTTGCCAACCACCTGGTAGGTGACTTTGGGGAACATCTTGATGCGGGCAATGGCAACTGCATGGCTGCCGCCATTGATTTTCGGGCCCTTGCGTCGAATTTCGGAATCAAGCGCGGCGGTGGTGGTGCCTGATATTTTGTAATAATCGACCGAAACCTGACTTTGCTGCAGTGACTGACATCCAGCCAGCACCATGCCCGTGGCGGCAAGCGCGCCCGCAAGCAACATCTTATTCCGCTGAAACATGACCCAAATCCTCAATGAGGTTTCATGGTAAGTCGAAAATGTGGCCACAACCACTGCCTATGTGAAGATTCTTTTCGAATCTTATGAATTTTTCGTGCGCCACTGCACTTCATTGCCAATGGACGGCATTTTAGGGACCAGCAAAGACAGGCCAATTGACCCCATGGCCATGGCAGTACCCGATAAAAATACCGCAGCCGGACTAACCAGCCACAGCAGGCCGAAAAGGACCGGGATGAAGACGGCGGCGATATGATTGATGGTGAAGGCGACACCGGTGGTGCCGGCAATATCAGAGGGGGTGGCGATCTTCTGAAAGTAGGTCTTTTTGGCAATCTCCATGGCGAAAAATGCGTGGTCGAAAATATACAAAACGATCGCCAATATGGGATTGGTGACAAAGGCGTATGCGGTAAAGACCACGCAGAGGCCTGAATATTGGATCAACATGGCATTGCGGTCGCCGACCCGTTCAATCAACCGGCCGATAAAGGGAGCCGCGACCATCATGATGGCAGCATTGGCAAAGAACAGGCCGGCAATATCGTGGAAGGAATAGCCAAACCGCTCGACCATCATCCAGCTGGCGAAGACCAAGAATATCTGGCGACGGGCGCCGGCCAGAAAGGTGATGGCATAGTAGAGCCAATAGCGCTTGCGCAGCACCAGTGATTTCGTCTGTGGTGTGCTGTCAGGATATTGTGGGAAAGCCCCGACCATAAAACCGACAAATACCATGGTGACGCCACCGGCGACCACGAACATGGTGGTATAACTGAGATCGAACAGATTGCCGGCAAGGAAAATCAACGCATAGGCGGCCAGTTGCGCCAGGCTGGCGACAGACAGAATGCGCCCCATAATGGTGGCCGCGGTCTTTTTGGGCAGCCATTGCAGGGTCAGCGACTGATGCATCGTCTCGTAATAATGAAACCCGACCGAGCCGATGAATGTGGTGATGTAAAAGCCCATCGCGGTGGGGAAATAGCCGGTGGCGGCGGTTCCCAGTCCCAGCAGCAACAGCGAGACCATGGCAAATGTCTGCTCGCGCATGGCAAACAGGAAAAACACTGCGGCAAAGGACAAAAACCCCGGAATTTCGCGGATCGATTGCTGAATGCCCACTTCCTTGCCGGTAAAACCCAGCATTTCATGGGCAAAATTGTACTGCAGCGCCGACCAGGAGGCGAATGACAACTGCATCGCCGCCGCCATCAACATCAGCAACAGAGCAGGCGAGCGCCAGCCGGTGCCAGTAGGCACTGCCGGTTCGCTGACGGATGCTGAGCTGGCCGTCATTGCAACATTTTTGCTGTCCTGGCTCATTGCAGTGGCTTAGGCCTATTCACCAAACATAACAATGCAGAAAGCATTTGACTTGGCACTCAAAGCTGGAACACTGGCCGCCACAAACGAATAATGAGTCCCATAGATGCCACGATATACGCCACTGGTCGCCAGCCTGCCTTCTACCGTTCCATTTGTCGGTCCGGAAACCCAGGAACGGGCTAGGGGAAAGATGTTCCAAGCCCGCATTGGGGCCAATGAAAGCGTGTTTGGTCCGTCACCAAAGGCCATAGCGGCGATGGCTGAAGCTGCTGGACAATGTTGGCAATATGCTGACCCGGAAAACTACGACCTGAAACACGCGCTTGCCGACCATCACGGCGTTGCGCCCGAAAATATCATGGTGGGTGAGGGCATCGATGGCATACTTGGACTGCTGGTGCGCATGCTGGTGAAACAGGACACACCGGTGATCACATCTCTGGGCGCCTATCCGACGTTCAATTTCCACGTCGCGGGCTTTGGCGGCAAGCTGATCACAGTGCCATACAAAGACGACTTTGAAGACCCGCAGGCGTTGCTTGCCTCGGTACGCGAGCACAAGGCGCCGCTGGCCTATTTTGCCAATCCGGACAATCCGATGGGCAGTTTTCATCCGCCGGAAACCGTTGCCAGACTGATCAACGACATGCCGGAAGACAGCGTGCTTTGCCTGGATGAGGCCTATTGCGAATTTGCCCCGGCAGGCTCCCTGGTGCCGATTGATGTGAGTGAGCAAAGAGTGGTGCGCACCCGCACATTTTCAAAAGCCTATGGCATGGCCGGGGCCCGGGTCGGATACGCCATCGGCCATCATGATCTGATTGATGCATTCAACAAGGTGCGCAACCATTTTGGCGTCAACCGCATTGCCCAGGCCGGTGCCCTTGCCGCTTTGGCTGACCAGGCATATTTGGAAGAGGTGATTGCCAAAGTGCGCGCGGCAAATGAAGAAGTCGCGCGGATCGCTCAAGACAACGGCCTGATGCCATTGCCAACGGCAACTAATTTTCTGACCATCGACTGTGGCGCTGACGGCGAATTTGCCAAGCGGGTGGTTGCCGAACTGATCGAGCGGGATGTGTTTGTGCGCATGCCCTTTGTCGAACCGGGCAATCGCTGCATTCGCATCTCTGCCGGTCTGCCAGAACATGTTGAACTGGTGCGTCAAATGCTGCCCCTGGCACTGGAATCCGCACGCACCGCTTGATCGAACGCCCCGCTTGGGGCAGGAAACGCCCATGACAGAGATTACCCCTTCACGCGCCCTCGATCATCTGGTTCTGCCGGTTGTTGATATCGACATGGCCCGCCGCCGCTATGAACAGCTGGGCTTTACCGTGGCACCCGACGGGCGCCATCCTTTTGGCACCGAAAATTGCTGCATCTTTTTCAAGGATGGCACCTTTCTGGAGCCGCTCGGCATCGCCCAGCGGGAAACCTGCGAAGCCAAGGCAGTCAAAGGCAACACCTTTGTTGCCAATGATCAAACCTATCGCTTCCGGCGGGGTGAGGAGGGTTTCTCCCATCTGGTGGTGAAGTCGCAGGACGCCAAGGCGGATCATGGCTTGTACAAGGCCCATGGCATTTCTGCCGGCCGGATGGTGCGTTTTTCGCGGCGCTTCACAACGCCGGACGGTGAAAACAACAAGGTGTCCTTCGCGCTGGCTTTTGCGGCCGATCAGCGCAGCCCGGATTCTGGCTTTTTCAGCTGCCAAGTGGTCACTTCAGCAGCAGTCGACCGGTCGAAACTGCAACGCCACAAAAATGGCGTCAGTGGATTGAAGGAAGTGATCCTGTCGGAAGTTAATCCAACCGATTTTCAGTATTTCTTCCAGACCTATCTCAACCAGCGTGAGATGGATGTCGATTCTTTCGGCATGTCCTTTGACGCTGCCGACTCAAAAGTGACTGTTCTGTCGCCGGACGGCATGAAGGCGTTTTACGGCATGGATTGCCGTCGCAGCGAGCGGGGCATGTTGTTTGAAGCCTTCGTGCTGGCAGTCGACAACCTGAATGCCATGTCGGAACTGCTGAAGTCACGGCAGATCTCCTTTGAACACCACGATACCAGACTGATAGTTCCGGCGGCGCCGGGGCAGGGCACCACACTTATTTTGGAAGAAGCATCGTAATGCAGGCCAATTCTACCGTTCATGTCGGATCTGCGGTTTTTGATCAGACCAAGCCGTTTTCATTGATCGCCGGGCCCTGCCAGCTGGAAGGTCGCCAACATGCCTTCGATATGGCGGGCAAGCTAACGGAAATCTGTGCCTCAGCGGGCATTGGTCTGGTTTACAAATCGTCCTATGACAAGGCCAACCGGACCAGCATCAGCAGCACAAGGGGCATTGGCCTGGATGCTTCGCTGGAAATATTCAGCGACTTGCGGTCAGAATTTGATGTGCCCGTTTTGACCGATGTGCACACTTCAGAGCAATGCGCCATCGTGGCGCCGCATGTTGATGTGTTGCAGATACCTGCCTTCCTGTGCCGGCAGACCGATCTGCTGGTGGCGGCGGCCAAGACCGGCAAGGTAGTCAATGTCAAAAAAGGTCAGTTTCTGGCGCCCTGGGACATGAAAAACGTGCTTGGCAAATTCACTGACAGCGGCAATCCCAATGTCTTGCTGACCGATCGTGGCACGAGTTTCGGCTACAATACGCTGGTCAATGATTTTCGGGGCCTGCCAACCATGGCGGCGATGGGAGCACCGGTGGTGTTTGATGCGACCCACTCTGTTCAGCAGCCCGGTGGACTGGGGGCAACATCCGGCGGTCAGCGAGAATTTGTGGCAGTTCTGGCACGCGCCGCCGTGGCTGTTGGCGTGGCGGGTGTGTTTATCGAGACCCACGAAGACCCAGACAATACCACCTCGTCTGATGGACCGAATATGCTGCCGCTGGATCAAATGCCGGGGCTGATTGATCAGTTGATGGCTCTCGACCGCATTTCCAAGGGGCTTTAGAGCCGGATTGGTCTAGACCTGAAAGGGCCTAGGTCTCGGTTCCCGGTGCCCCGACTTCCTTCATTTCGGCGGCCTGCTTGATCGCACCGGCAATGTGCTCTGGTCCCTGGGCGCCCATGACGGCGTATTTGTTGTCGATAATGAAACAGGGAACTCCGGTCACTCCCATCTGCTGGGCAACGGCGATTTCCTGACTGACTTCGTCACGGTCTTTGTCTGTTGCCAACAGGGCCGCAACGACCGACTCGTTCATGCCCGCCTCACGGGCTGCTTCAACCAACACTTCATGTTTGCCAATATTGGCACCCTCCATGAAAAATTCCTTGAACAACCGTTCCACCAGCTTGTCCTGAACTTCCTGCCCTTCATTGCTGGCCCAGCGGATCACCCGATGGGCGTCAATTGTATTGGGGGAGACGCCAATAGACTCAAAATCGAATTCCAGCCCTTCCTCAAGGCCGGCCTGTTTGATTCGGCCATAGATTTCCTGTGCCCGCTCCGGGCCACCGAATTTCTGTTCCAGATATTGCTGCCGGTCCCGTCCTTCGGGCGGCAGGGTCGGGTCCAGCTGAAACGGGCGCCAGCGCAGTTCAACTTCGATATCGTCCAGTGATTCAAGTGCCTGTTCCAACCGGCGCTTGCCGATATAGCACCAGGGGCACATGACATCGGAGACGATGTCGAGTTGAACTTTATTCATTTCATTCTCCAACTGACCACCAGGTCGGGAATTTTGGACCATAGAGGGATGTTTGTTCTGGCCGTGCCACCCGCTTCCAGCGGGCGATGCGCCGCTCTCCGAGGTGATATAGGGGCACCACATAATGGCCGCTGATCAACACTCTGTCATAAGCACGCACCGCGTCTTTGAATTCGTCCTCGTTGCGGGCCGCCAAAAGCGCGTCAATCATCGCGTCCAGCGCTGGCTCAGCGGTGCCGGCGAAGTTGAAAGTGCCCTCGGCATCTTTTGAGCGGCTGCCCCAGCGCCAGATCTGTTCTGCCCCAGGAGACAGGGATGAAGAATAGCGCACCACCGTCATGTCGTAATCGAAAGTGCCTTTTCGGGCCTGATATTGTGCGTCATCAACCAGACGGATTTCGATATCGATGCCAAGCTTGGCGGCGCTTTGCTTGTAGGACAGGGCCAGCCGCTCAATATCCTGCCCGCTGATGCCAGCGTCACCGGCAATCAACATTTCAAAAGCCAGTGCCTTGCCGTCAGCGTCGACCAGCTTGCCTTCTTTGATCGAGAAACCTTCCTTGCGCAGGGCGCCGAGTGCAGCGCGCAAAATCTTGCGGTCGACGCCAGATCCATCGCTTTTTGGAGCCACATATGTGCCGTCCATAACTTCCGGTAAAACGGCTCCGGGATAGGGTGCCAGCAATTTGCGTTCCCCTTCGCTGGCGGGCTGCCCAAAGGAGGACAGATAAGAATCCTGCCAGTAGGAGGAGGTGCGCTGATAGGCGCCAAAGAACAGGTTTTCGTTGGCCCATTCAAAGTCGAACAACATCGCCAGCGCCTTGCGCACATTGCGGTTTTTGAACTGGGGTCGCCTGGTGTTGAAGACAAAGCCCAGCATGCCGCTTGGTGTTTTGTTTTTGAACTCTTCCTTGATTACCCTGCCATCACTGACGGCTGGAAAGTCGTAGGCGGTGCGCCATTTGCCGGGGCTGTTTTCGGGATAAATATCAAACAGGCCTTTTTTGAACCCTTCAAACAGCGCCTGCGAATTGCGGTAATAGTCAACTTTGATGGTGTCGAAATTGAAGAATCCCCGCTGCGAAGGCAGGTCCTTTGCCCAATAATCTGGATTGCGCTGATAGGTGATTGATTCGCCCGGTTTGACTTCCGACACGATATAGGGACCGCTGGCAATCGGAATTTCGATGGTGGTTTGTCCGAAACCATCAACGTCGGTTGCATGTTCGGGCAGCACCGGCATCAGGCCAAACAGCATAGGGGTCTCCCGCGAGGCGCGGTCGTTGAACCACAATTTTATGCTGCGAGGGCCAGTCTGCTCCATTTTCTCCACAGCCTTCATGCGGCTGGAATAGGGGGGGCGCCCTTTTTCCTTCAGCAGATTGAAGGTGAACAACACGTCGGAGACTTCCACCGGATGGCCATCAGAAAAGCGCGCCTTTGGGTTCATATGGAATTCGATCCATTTGCGGTCATCCGGCATTTCCACCTTTTCCGCCAGCAGGCCGTATTCGGTGAAGGATTCATCGCGCGACCGTTTCAGCATGGTCTCAAATACCAAATTGCCGAAAACCGGGTCCCAAAGCCCGCGGGCGCCGGTGCGGATGCTTTGGATGTCGAACGGGTTGAGATCGTCAAACGTGCCATAGACTCCATAGGTTAGCTTGCCGCCCTTTGGCGCATCGGCATTGGCATAGGGAAAGTGACTGTAATCTGCCGGTAACGCCGGTTCACCCCGCATTGCGATGCCGTGGGAAGGCTCGGCGAATGCTTGAGAACATGTCCCGATCAAGAATATCAGTGCGGCGCTGGTTTGTTTGAACATGATAAGTCCTTTGTCGTTAGTGCGGTCGCGGCACAACCGAATCATCGCAGCGAATACAGATTAACCCTCACGGCAGGGACTCGCTTGCCATGGCGTTATGTTGCACCAATAATAAAATTTCTAAAAGCCGTGGGTGACCAATAAAAAAACCAATGACAGAAACTTGCAGTTGTCATTTTGATGCCGCAATTGCTATGGACACCCCAGCAAGAGCTTTCGCTACAGGAAAATACAATATGCCTTTCACATCCAAGCTTCGACCGATGACCTATTTGCTGCCCGGCCTTGCGCTGGTTGTTGGTTCATTGTCCTATTCCGCAGTATCAGCCCAACAGGCCCGCACGCAAAGCTGGGTCAAGGTCTGCTCCAAGGTTGGCGAGACTGATGTCTGTAATGTCAAATATGATGTTGTCACCAGCACGGGCCAATTGGTTACCGCGGTAAATCTGCTGCAGTCCAAAGGAAAAACCAATCGCCGAATTTTCCAGGTTGCCGTCCCTTCCGGACGTTATATTCCTGAAGGTATCAAGGTTCAGATCGATACTGGCAATACCAACACGCTTCCGTACAGCCTGTGTCTGCCTGATCGCTGCCTGGCGGAAATCCAGTTGAGCGAAGGTCTGGTCAAAGCGCTGAAGGCCGGTGGGCAGCTGACGCTGACATCAACCAATTACCGGGCTGCCAAAAACCCGGTAAAAGTTACCCTCAAGGGATTTACCGCCGCATTTGACGGACCGCCGCTGAAGCGCAGCGAAGTGGAAAACCGACAGAAGAAATTGCAGGAAGAGCTGCAGAAGAAAGCCAAAGAGACAGCCGATAAGCTGAAAGCGGCTCAGGACGCGGCGAAAACCGGCAACTGATATTACGCTCCATCACCACGACCGGCCTGGGGACTGATCAATACAAAAGGGGCTGCATCGATGATGCAGCCCCTTTTTGTTTGCCATGACTTGGTCGGCAGATCAGTGTTTGAATTCACCGATTATGACGTAATTGCCGTCATCTCCCATGCGGAAAACTTCGTTGATCTGGGGATGGCGCAGCGGCTTCATCACGTCGTCAATCAGCAGGTTCTGTTCCGACACATAGGCGATATATTCGGTCTCTTCGTTTTCCGCGAACAGGTGATAATAGGGCTGGTCCTTTGAAGGCCGGATTTCTTCGGGGATGGCCTGATACCATTCGTCGGTATTGTCGAACACCGGATCGACATCAAAGACCACTCCGCGAAACGGATAGACGCGGTGTTTGACAACCTGACCGATCTGAAATTTTGCGCTGCGTATCATGCGATAGTCAACTTTACTCTTATAATATTGCAGAAACCTGCATGCTTGCTCAATGCTTTATACCGCAGCCGGGCCCATGACAGCAAGTCTGCGATCGCTTCGCTGCTGCTTGACGCATGGTCCTTGCAGGAGTAGCCCGTGGTGAAGATTGTCGCGATTGAAAAGATGGGTGATCCTTGACGCAAATTTTGGGCATGGCCCTGCCGTTTTTTGGATTAATTCTGATCGGCTATGTAGCGGCAAAGATCAAATCAATTCCAGTTGACGGCCTGGCATGGATGAATTTGTTCATCGTCTACATTGCCCTGCCGGCGTTGTTTTTCAATCTGTTGTCGCAAACGCCGGTGGAGAAACTGGCGAGTTGGGGTTTCATTCTGGCGGCTTTGCTGGGCACTTATTGCACCTTTGCCATCGCGTTTTGCGCCGGGGTTTTCGCAACCGATGGCGATGTGTCTGAAAGCACCATTCAGGGGCTCGCGGGGGCCTATGGCAATATCGGTTATATGGGGCCCGGACTGGCGATTGCGGCATTGGGGCCGGAGGCTGCAGTCCCGGTGGCGTTGATCCTGTGCTTTGACAATGCGCTGCACTTCACCATGGCGCCGTTGCTGATGGCGGTCGGCGGCAGTGGCCCCAGTCAGACGCCCCGTGAAGTTGCCCTCGATGTTCTGAAAAAGATATTCACCCATCCCTTTATCATCGCCACCATTGTCGGAGTGCTGGCGGCAATCATCCAGTTTCAACCACCGGTTCCGGTTGCCAACCTGCTCGACTATCTCGGCAATGCCGCTGCCCCCTGCGCCTTGTTCGCCATGGGTGTTACGGTGGCGCTGGCGCCAATCGGCAGAATGCCGGCCATTCTCGCCGTGCTGGTGCCAATCAAACTGCTGGTTCATCCGGCAATCGTCTATTTGTTGCTCAGCTGGATTGGTGATTTTGAGCCGGTCTGGGTCTATGCGGCTGTGTTGCTGGCGTCACTGCCAACGGCCACCAATGTATTTGTCATCGCCCAACAGTATGATGCCTGGGTGGCGCGGGCATCGGGCATGGTATTGGTGTCGACCTTTGTGTCGATCTTCACCGTGACGGGGCTGCTCTATCTGATTGCCAGCGGAACTTTGCCAGCAGATCTTTTCCCGGCGCGCTGAACAAGGTCGGTATCTGCGACTCCATGCCGACACCTTGCAGCATGGCAATCTTGCGGGCCGTGGTCACCGAACCCAATGTGGCAAGTCCAGCTGTGCGCAGAAACTGCACTGGCAGGAAGTCGGTCAGAAGGGACCGGTTCATTGCATCAATGCCAGCCGTCCGGGATTTTACGTCCAGTTGCCTTTTTTGATCATAGCGACTTGTGTTTTCAGCACGGCCAGGATCGCCGCTGCTGAGTGACAGAACGGCCACCAGATCCCGCAGATCGCGCATGCCGAGATTGAATCCCTGTGCCCCGATTGGTGGGAACAGGTGTCCGGATTCACCGATCAACACGGTGCGATTGGCGCCAAACCGCTCGGCAGTCATGCCGGCCATGGGAATGGCAGCGGGTGGGCCTTCCACCTGGCATTTGCCATAGGAGGACTGCAGCTTGTCCTCTATCAGTGCTGACAGGTCTGCTATCGGCAAGGTCAAAAGAGCGTCTACGTCTGTTGGATTGATCAACCAGACGAGGCTGGAGCGGTGTGGGGAAGTCGAGTTGGGTGGCAGGGGTACCTGTGTAAACGGGCCGGTTTCGGTATGAAACTCGGCAGACACGCTGCCATGGGGCAGGGAATGGGCAAAATTGAGCACGATCGCCGTTTGCGGATAGGTCCATCGCTTGACCGATATACCAGCGGCTTGCCGGGTCGCGGAGAACTGACCATCTGCCGCCACCAGAAGGTGGCTTTTCAAAACCCTGCCGTCGTCGAGTGTCACCGTGGCCACGTCTTCGGTAATCGACGAGACTTCTGCCATATTCGAATAGCAATCGATCAGCGGCGATTTTGCTATCGCGGCCTCCAGTGCCGCCAGCATGTCTGCATTGGGCACATTGTAACCAAAGGCTTCCAGGTCGATTTCAGTGGACTGAAAATCGGTCATCGGCGCCCGCAACAATCGCTTGCTGCCGTCAATCAGGCGCATTGTTTTCAGCGCTGCTGTGAGGGGGCGGATATCTTCCCACAGGTTCAGTTCCCGCAACATCTCGATGGCCGGCATCAGCATTGCGGTTGTGCGCTTGTCCGGGGTTTTTGGTTTTGCCGCAATCAACGCAATCTTTTGCGGTGCGCCCAATGTCAGGCTCGAACCATTGGCCGCCAATTCCAGGGCCGCCATCTTGCCGACTAGGCCGCCGCCGATCACACAGACTGAATAGGAACTGGTGTGATTATCTGCCGTCATCTGGCCTTCCGGATCGATAAAAATTGCATTCCCTATATAAGTCTGCAGAACGATATGCGAAAGGGTCGAAAGTGAATTGGTCCCGATGGAAGGTGTGGCGAATTGACAGAGCACAGTCCTGAGCAAGAAGCCGCAGATGATGCCGGTCGATACGGTCATCTGGCGACGCTTGACCGCGGCATTGCCGAAATCGGCCTGCGTCCGCGCTGGAGTGTTTATGCCTTAACCGGGTTTGCCGTGGTGATTGCCTGGATATGGCTGATTTTCCTGGCGGCCGGTGCCAGCCAGGTTGTGGGAACAGACGCCGTTGGGCCGGGCATGGAGTTCTGGCGGGGATTGTTGTCCCGGCTGAATGTTGATCCAGCCGATGACGGTCTGCTGGCTTTCATCTTGAAAATCTGCGCGCCAGTGGCACCGGGTGGGTTCACGTTCGGCGTATTTGTTTCGACATTTTTCATGTGGACCGCCATGTCGCTGGCAATGATGTTGCCGTCAGCAGGGGCAATGATCCGCACCTATGCCGATATTGCCGATGTAGCGGCCCAAAAGGGCGAAGAGGTGGTGCCCCTTGCCGTGCTGGTATTGGGCTATCTCAGTGTCTGGGCAGGCTTTGCCCTGGCAATGAGCCTGTTCCAACTGGTGCTGATTGGTGCCGGGCTGGCGGCTGATCCGGTATTTCCGCTGCAAGGTGTGCTGGCGGGGAGCATATTGATAGTGGCGGGAGCCTACCAATTCAGCGGATTGAAGGATGCCTGCCTGCAAAAATGCCGCAATCCTTTTTCTATTCTGTTCGGGCGATGGAGTCAGTCACCAGCAAAAATATTCAAACTGGGTGCCGAGCAGGGAACCTATTGTCTGGGCTGTTGTTGGGCTCTGATGCTGGTGATGCTGGTGGTTGGCACAATGAACCTTGCATGGATGGCATTTTTTACTCTATTTGCAATTTTGGAAAAAAGCGGCAAAGGACAAGTGACTTCCTATTTGTCCGGCGGCATATTGCTTCTGTGGGGTGGGATTTTGATCATTATCGCCCTGGCGTGAAACCTGTTATCAACCGACGAAAGTCGTCCTAAGAAAGTACATTGAATGGCAAAAGAGAGTTGGAGCATGAAGGGCGAGCTCGTCCTTGCGTGTAATTGTAAGGTGTTTTGTCCTTGTGTCCTGTCGCTGGGGGATCATCCCCCGTCCGAAGGCTATTGCCAGACCTGGGCAGGGTTCCGCATTGATGATGGTCATTTTGGCGATGTTGACCTGTCCGGCATCAATCTCGGGCTGATGATGGAAATTCCCGGCTATATGAGTCGCGGAAACTGGACGGCCGGTCTGTTTATCGATGAAAAAGCATCGATCTACGCCACCAAGGCAATTACCAAGATTTTCAGCGGCAAGGCTGGTGGCACCACCCATCTGCTGTCGATTCTCGTCGGCAATTTCCTCGGCGTGAAGCGTGAGCCGATTTCTTATGAAACAGATGGCAAAACGCGGAATGTCAAAATTCCAAAAATTCTCGATGGCTCTGTGACCCCGATTGCCGGTAAGGAAAAGGGTGAGGACACGGTGATCAAGAATTCGCAATACTGGATTGCCGAAGAAATTATTGTTGCACGTTCAAACCGCAGCCGGTTTCGGGCATTTGGTAGGAACTGGAACTTTGAAGGACTTTCAGCGGAGATTTGCAAACTGGATTGGCACAGCTGAGATCAGCTGTAATTCCAGATGAGCAGACCCTCCAACTCAGTCCTGATCGCTTTTTCAGTTCATGTATTTACAGCCTCAGGCGCCTTCTGGGCTTTCCTGGCACTGGTCGCGGCTGCCGAAGGGCGCTTCACAAATATGTGGTTCTGGCTCGGCGTGGCACTGTTGGTGGATGGTGTGGACGGGCCGATGGCCCGTTACTTTCGCGTAAAGTCGGTATTGCCCAACTGGTCCGGTGAATTGCTGGACTGCATTATCGACTACGTCACTTTTGCGATGATCCCGGCCTTTGCGCTGTATCAAAGCGGCTTTTTGGAGGAACTCTATTCCTTCATCTGCGCGGCGCTGATCGTCTGTACCAGTGCGATTTATTATGCCGACACGCGCATGAAGAGTCGCGACAACTGCTTTATTGGCTTTCCCATTTGCTGGAATATGGTGGTGTTCACCCTGTTCGTCATCGAGCCGGGTTGGTACATCGCCTTTACGGTGGTGATCGCCTCGGCAGTACTGAGCTTTATTCCGATCCTGTTCGTGCATCCGGTGCGCGTGACCATCTGGCGGCCGGCCACACTGTCGATGTTTGCTGTGTGGACAATATCCGGCCTGATCGCCCTGTATAGCTGGTATTTTGGACACGAGGTGCCGGACTTTGCCAAGATCAGCATCGCGGTGTCGGGCATCTATCTCTACTGTGTTGGGTTTGCTCTGCAATATATGGGCAAGGTTGCTTGACGATAATCCTTCGCAAAGGGGTGCTGGGACTAATCAAATGATGGAATTGTTATCAAACCCAACGGTCTGGGCCAGTTTCTTAACATTAACTGTTATGGAAATTGTCCTTGGCATTGATAACATTGTCTTCATTTCGGTCATAATCAACCGACTTCCCCCGGAACAGGCAGAGCGGGCCCGCAAAATAGGACTGTTGCTGGCTCTGGTCTTCAGGATTGTGCTGTTGATGTTCCTCACCTGGATTATCGGCTTGCAGGCGGATTTGTTCAGCATTTTCGACCAGTCCTTTTCCTGGCGGGATCTGATCCTGCTGGGCGGTGGGGTGTTCCTGATTTACAAGGCTACAGCTGAAATTCACGAAGAGTTTGAAGGTGAGACGGAAGAGGAGGAGGCCGAGCGGCTTTCCGTGTCGTCTTTTGCCAAGATTATCGGGCAGATCATCATCATCGATCTGGTGTTCTCGGTGGATTCAATCGTCACCGCTATTGGCATGGCGGAGCATGTTGAAGTGATGGTGGCGGCCGTGATTGTGGCTGTTGGCGTCATGTATGTCGCCTCCGGCACGATTTCCGAATTCATCAAACGGCATCCGACCACCAAGATGCTGGCACTTTCATTCCTGTTGTTGATTGGTGTTTCGCTGGTCGCCGATGGCCTCGGTTTCCACATTCCGAGGGGCTATATCTACGCCGCTATGGGCTTCTCCGTGATGGTTGAAGCCATCAATATTATGGCCGGTCGCAAGCGCAGGAAAGCGCCATGACGGTGAGGACATGACAGCAGCAAGCGTGCGGCCCGGCTGGTGGCGTCTGGAAGGTGTGGCGCCGGTTTTTGCGATGTTTTTCCTGGAAGCCTTTGTGCTGGGCAATTGGATTCCACGTATCCCCGATGTCAAATCCGCCTTTGACTTTTCTGCCTCTCAGCTTGGCATAAGCCTGTTTGTTCTCGCCTCCGGCACCATGGTGGCCTTCCTGGCGGGAGGCAAAGTGCTGAAACAACTGGGTCTGCGCAATGCCTGTATTGGCTCATTGCCCATCTGGACATTGGTGGTTTTTGCCGTGCCATTAATGCCCAATGGATACTATCTGGGGCTGCTGCTTGTGTTCGGCGGTCTGGCGATTGGATTGCTGGAAATTGCCATGAACACGGCTGCCGACCGGCTGGAAAAAACCACTGGACGGCGGTTGATGTCGAAGGCGCACGGTTTTTGGAGCCTTGGAACCCTGGTCGGAGCGCTTTTGGGCGGCGCATTGGGCAGTGCCGGGCTTAGCCTGTTGGAACATTTTGGTCTGGTGCTGATTCCCACGGCCATTGTTGGTTTTCTGTTTGCTTTGCGGGTGCCACGGGCTGACAAGAAAACCCGCGAGAAGGAACAGAAGAAGCGGGAAAAAACCTTCAAGCTTCCTGCCCGGGGCCTGATGCTGCTTTGCTTGATGCCCATCGGGATTATGATCGTCGAGGGTGCTTTCATTGATTGGTCGGCTTTGTTTGTGCGCGACGTATTGTCTGCCGGTGCCCTGGCCAGCGGTCTGATCTACGCGGCATTTTCCACGGTCATGGCAGCAACCCGTCTGGGGGGCGATTGGTTGCTGGAAACATTTGGTCCGCTGCCGGTGGCGCGGGTGTCGGCGATTGCCGCTACCTTTGGCATTGTACTGTTTGCCCTGGCGCCAAATACGACCGTGGCTTTCATCGCCGCCGCTTTTGCCGGGCTTGGGGTCGCTATTTTCTACCCGCTGACCATGTCTGCAGCCGCCAGCCGACCCGGGGATTCTGAAGACAATGTTTCCGCCATGTCGCTGTTTGCCTTTTCCTCCTTTATGCTGGCCCCTCCGATTCTTGGGGCTGTTGTTGACGGATTTGGATTGCGAACCGCAATGTTGGTTATTGCCCCGTTGGCTGCAAGTTCACTCTTACTGACTGGCGAATTGAAAAAGGACTCCTGACCATGACGCGTTTGATTGAGATTTCAGAAATTGGTGGCCCCGAAGTGCTCAAACTGGTGGAGCGGGATGTGCCCAAGCCGGGCCCCGGTCAAATCACGGTTCAGCATTCTGCCATCGGCATCAATTTCATCGACGTCTATTTCAGAACCGGGCTATATCCGGCGCCGCATATGCCATTCACTCCAGGCATGGAGGGGGCCGGGCAGGTGAGTGAACTTGGCGAGGGTGTTACTGGCCTGCAGGTGGGAGACCGTGTCGCTTATGCAGCCGGTCCAGTCGGCGCCTATGCGGAAAGCCGCAATATCGAAGCCTTCAAAGTGGTCAAAATACCAGACGGTGTTTCTGACGATATAGCCGCCGCAATGATGTTACAGGGCATGACGGCGCGCTATCTGCTGCGGGCAACCTTTCGTGTCGAAGCCGGTCATACGATCCTGTTTCACGCCGCCGCTGGCGGTGTCGGCCTGATTGCCGGGCAATGGGCCAAGAGTCTGGGGGCTACGGTCATCGGAACCGCAGGATCGCCGGAAAAAATCGAGCTGGCGAAAGCTAACGGCTATGATCATGTGATCAACTACAATACCGAAAATTTTGTCGACCGGGTGCTGGAGATCACCGATGGCGCAAAATGCGATGTGGTCTATGATTCCGTTGGCAAGGATACGTTCCCGGGCTCGCTGGATTGCCTGAAGGAACGGGGCATGTGGGCCAGTTTCGGCCAGTCTTCAGGACCCTTGCCAGAGGTCAATCTGGGCATCCTGGCGCAAAAGGGCTCGCTGTTTGCCACAAGGCCAACCCTGTTCAACTACATCTCAACGCCGGAGACGCTGAGCGAAACCGCCAATGATCTGTTTGATATGGTGGCGTCCGGCAAGGTGAATATTGCCATCAACCAGACCTATGATCTGGCAGATGCGGCCAAAGCCCATGCGGACCTTGAGGGGCGTAAAACGGTCGGCAGCAGTCTGTTAAAGCCGTAATCCGTGCATCAAAAAATTGGTCGGCAAACGGCTGATCCAAGTAAACGGACGTCCCAATTAAAGTGTAACTTGTCAACGCGTTGATGCGGGTTAGTCGAGCGCTGCCGGATAGCCGTTATTCGATAAATTCCCCTGATAATTGTGCAGTGTTAGTATTGCAATAAATAGTTGTAGTATTGGGGTGCACACGTTCAATTATTATCTGGAGGGAGATAAATGACGAAGTTCATTTCAACGGTACTAGGCGTGGTTGGTTGTATGTTTTTCATTCAATCGGCATCGGCTTGGGAATGGAAAACCGGTATCCCCAGCAGCTACAAGGATGGCAGGTGGCGTGGCGAGGCCCCCCACGCATGTCCCAGCAACCAGCAGGCAAAATGCCACGATTTTGACGAACATCTTTGGTTTCCGGCTACCAAGGGGGAAACCTCTGGTGTTTGCAATGCGCCGACGATGAAAGCCTATTGCAACAATGTTGCGCCCAATTTTGGCCAATATTTGTATGTCGGCAAGGCTCCGCAGCAGTGCATTTTGGGGAATTGGAGCAACCATATTTGCCCGAATGCTGCTGGCTGGCGCGTAGTGGCGCGGGATAAATATGGCGACGGCTACCTCAAGTGCCAGACCGGACACATCTATCTTTGCGTCAAAGATCCTTTCTGAGCTGGTTGAGTCAGAGATAGATGGTGGTCGAACAGAAGTTCAGTTCTATCGGCAATTTGACGTCGCTGGCTTTTACTCTGTGCCCAGACATTCAGCACGTGGTACCAATAGGCCTGACCGGGCGTTCGCTCACAACCGGTTCGGCCGCTTGACAAGCAGCTCCGCGGCGTTGTGGATATCAATTTAGCGGATTTGCAATGCCATAGCCCCGGCACTAGTGTGGCCGAGGGCCAAATGCGCCCTGGAACATTTTTGGGTGCAAATGTCTGAAAACAATCAACCAAATCACGCTGAAGGTGCGCCGCCACTTCTGGAAACGCGCGGCATCACTAAGGTATTTGGTGAACTCCATGCAAATGACCATGTCGACTTTGCTATTCAGAAGGGCGAGATACACGCCCTGCTGGGTGAAAATGGTGCCGGAAAATCCACCCTTGTAAAAATCCTGTTCGGTTCGCTGCAGCAAACGGCCGGCCAGGTCTTCTGGAACGGTGAAGAGGTTCATGTGAAGTCGCCTTCAGAAGCCAGGGCGCTTGGCATTGGCATGGTGTTTCAGCATTTTTCGCTGTTTGAAGCGCTGACCGTGGCAGAGAATATCGCTCTTTCTTTCGATGCCGATGTTGATCTCAGCGATGTGTCGGAAAAAGCCCGCACGCTGTCGGCCCAATATGGTCTGCCGCTGGATCCCAATGCACTGGTTGGCGACTTGTCGGTGGGTGAGCGGCAAAGGATCGAGATCATCCGTTGCCTGATGCAGGACCCGGCGCTGATTATCCTGGATGAGCCAACCTCGGTGCTGACACCTCAGGAAGCCGACACGCTTTTTGAAACCCTGTTCCGGCTGCGCGAGGAAGGCCGGTCAATTCTCTATATCAGCCACCGCCTTGAGGAAGTTCAAAGACTGTGTTCTGCCGCCACCATCATGCGCCATGGCAAGGTGGTTGACGCCTGTGATCCGCGTCAGGAAACGGCCGGCAGCCTGGCGTCGAAAATGGTTGGTGCCGATGTCGAAGGTATTGAACACAAGACTGCGGGTGAAACCGGCGACGTCGTTCTGGCCCTCAACAAATTGTCGATGGGAACATCCCACCCGTTTGCAGTGGCGCTGAAGAACATCTCTTTGGAAGTTCGACAGGGGGAAGTTGTCTGCATCGCCGGAATTGCCGGTAACGGGCAGGGGGAGTTGTTTGAAGCCATTTCCGGTGAAAACCGCCAGGAAAGTGCTGATCAGGTGGTTATTCTGGGTACCAATGTCGGGCATTTATCAATTTCCAAACGGCGCAATCTTGGCGCTTCTTTCGTGCCCGAAGAGCGCCTTGGCCATGGCGCTGTTCCCCAGATGAGCCTGACCGACAATATGTTGTTGGCCCGTCATGCATCTGATGCGGCGCAGTTTAAAAAGATGGGACGGTTGAATGTCATCGCCCGGTCGGCCATCAATGCCGCCACCAAGCGCGTCAATGAATTCATGGATGTGCGCAAATCGGCTGAAAACCCACCCGCCGGGGCGTTGAGCGGTGGCAATTTGCAGAAATTCATTGTCGGGCGCGAACTGGATCGCAATCCATCCCTGATGCTGGTCAACCAGCCCACCTGGGGGGTCGATGCTGGCGCCGCTGCCCATATTCGCCAGTCACTGCTTAACCTGGCAGCCGCTGGCTCGGCAGTGCTGGTCATTTCGCAGGATCTGGATGAAATCTTTGAGATTGCTACGTCGATTGCGGTGATGGCCGATGGTCATATGAGCAGTCCGGCACCGGCGGCAGAGATGAACCGTGAGAAAATCGGCCTGTTAATGGCAAGCTCCGATGCGGGCGAGGGACAGGCGGCATGAGAATAGAACTGCAAAAACGCCCGGAAATATCAAAGCTTTTCTCGCTATTGTCGCCGCTGATCGCCCTGGCACTGATGGTGCTGGCAGGGGCCTTGATGTTTGCCATTTTGGGCAAGAATCCGTTGCACGGCCTTTATGTCTATTTTATCGAACCGCTGACCGACCCTTGGAGCCGTGAGCAAATTTTGGTCAAGGCGACGCCGCTGACGCTGATTGCCATCGGACTTGCAGTGTGTTTTCGATCCGGCAACTGGAATATCGGCGCCGAAGGCCAATATCTGATCGGCGGCATGTTCGGCGCTATGATCCCGGTGCTTTTCCACGGTTGGGAATCGCCGCTATTGCTGCCCGCCATGTTGCTGATGGGGATGTTTGGCGGTGCGCTCTATGCTTTCATCCCGGCGATATTGAAATCGCGGTTCGGGACCAATGAAATTCTCACCAGCCTGATGTTGGTCTATGTGGCCCAGCAATTTGTCGACTGGGTGGTGCGTGGCCCGTGGCGTGACCCGCAAGGTTATGGCTTCCCGGGTACGAAGACGTTCAATGACAGTGGCCTGTTGCCCAAAATCTTTGAATTTGGCGACGCTCACTATGGTGCCGTAATCGCCGTTGTCGCCGCCGTGGCGCTCTGGTTCATGTTGTCAAAAACGCTGAAAGGCTTTGAAATCGCCGTGCTCGGGCAAAGTCCGAGGGCCGGGCGGTTTGCCGGCTTCAGTGCCAAGAACATGACCATTTTTGCCTTTCTGGTCTCCGGCGCTTTGGCCGGGTTGGCCGGTATCGGCGAAGTCTCCGGCACGGTTGGCAAGCTCGATGACAAATTGTCATTGGGATACGGATTTGCAGCGATCATCGTGGCCTTTCTGGGCCGTTTGAACCCGCTTGGCATTGTCGCCGCCGGACTGGTGCTGGCGCTGTCCTATATTGGCGGCGAGGCTGCACAGATTTCCATCGGTGTCTCGGATCGCGCAACCCGGGTGTTCCAGGGCCTGTTGCTGTTCTTCGTGCTGGCCTGCGACACGCTGATCCACTACCGCGTCGTCGTGGTCTCGTCGGTGAAAGGGAAAGTCTGATGGATATCTGGGCCAGTATTCTTCTGTCTGTTTGTGCAGCTTCCACTCCCTTGCTGATCGCCGCCATGGGCGAATTGGTGGTGGAGCGCTCGGGGGTTTTGAACCTGGGCGTTGAAGGCATGATGATCATGGGGGCTGTTGCCGCCTTTGCCACCGCTCAGGTGACCGGCAACCCCTATCTTGGCGCCCTGGCTGCCATTGCCATGGGAGCAATCTTCTCCATGCTGTTTGCGTTTTTGACGCTGACCCTGGTGGCCAATCAGGTGGCAACCGGCTTGGCGCTGACCATATTGGGGCTCGGCCTGTCTGGCATGATTGGTGAGGGGTTTGTCGGCCATCCGGGTATCCGCATGGAAGCCATCAATATCCCGCTGCTCAGTGATATTCCGGTTATCGGCAAACTGATCTTTGGCCAGGACCTGATCTTCTACCTGTCAATTGCCCTTGTCGTGGGCGTGTCATGGTTCCTGTTTAAAACCCGTGCCGGGTTGATGTTGCGCTCGGTCGGCGACAGCCACACATCTGCCCACGCTTTGGGCATCAAGGTGATCAAGATCCGCTATCTGGCCATTCTGTTCGGCGGCGCCTGTGCAGGCCTTGCCGGCGCCCATCTGTCGCTGGTCTATGTGCCGCAATGGGTGGAAGGCATGACCGCGGGCAGGGGCTGGATTGCCCTGGCGCTGGTGGTTTTTGCCTCCTGGCGGCCGGGTCGGCTGCTTGTCGGCGCCTACCTGTTTGGCGCCGTCACCATCGGCCAGTTTCATGCGCAGGCCATCGGCGTTCCGATACCGGCGCAATTCCTCACATCTCTGCCATATCTGGCAACAATCGTGGTGTTGGTCTTGATTGCACGCAATCGCAGGCTCACAATGATCAACACGCCCGCCGCATTGGGACAGCCATTTGTCCCCGATCGGTGAGCCCAAAAACAACAATAACTTCAACTCAATGGGGCCTAAGCCCCAAATTCAGGGAAACAAGACTATGAAAAAAACACTCTTTGCCATGGCCGCATCATGCGCGGTCATGCTGTCCGGTCAGGCGCTGGCCGACGGGCATGCCAAAACCAAGGCATGCTTTATCTATATCGGCCCAACAGGCGACTTTGGCTGGACCTACCAGCATGATCAGGGCCGTCTGGCCGTGGAACAGGAACTCGGTGATAAGGTGGAAACCGCCTATCTGGAAAATGTGCCGGAAAGCGCCGAAGCCCAACGCCCGATCGAAGCCTTTGCCCGTGACGGATGCAACATCATCTTTACAACTTCCTTCAACTATATGGACCCGACCAACAAGGCGGCCAAGAAGCATCCGAAGGTGAAGTTCGAACACGCCACCGGCTACAAGCGCGAAAGCACCAACGTGTCGACCTATTCGTCGAAATTCTATCAGGGCCGTTACGTGCAGGGTCAGATTGCTGCCAAGATGTCCAAGACAGGTGTTGCTGGATACATCGCCTCCTTCCCGATCCCGGAAGTTGTGCGCGGCATCAACGCCTTCATCCTCGGCGCGCAGTCGGTCAATCCCGACTTCAAGCTGAAGGTCGTCTGGGTTTCCACATGGTTCGACCCGCCAAAAGAAGCTGACGCTGCCAAGGCACTGATCGACCAGGGTGTTGACATCATCACCCAGCACACCGACTCCACCGCCGCCATGCAGGTTGCCTCTGAACGTGGCATCAAGGCCTTCGGTCAGGCGTCCGACATGATCAAGTTTGGCCCCAAGACGCAGCTGACGGCGATCATTGACGACTGGGCTCCTTATTATGTCGAACGGGTTAAAGCTGTCATTGATGGCACCTGGGAGTCGCAGGATGTTTGGCACGGCATGGACCACGGAAGCGTGGTGATGGCCCCCTATACAAATATGCCAGACGATGTTGCAGCTATGGCGACGAAAACAGCGGCTGCCATCAAGGATGGTTCACTGGAGCCGTTTACCGGCCCGGTCATGAAGCAGGACGGTTCTGAGTGGCTGAAGGATGGCCAGAAGGCTGAAATTGGCACGCTGTTGGGCATGAATTTCTATGTCGCAGGTGTCGACGATAAGCTGCCACAGTAAGACTGTCTTCTGACAGGTTCTGAAAGCGCCCGGGGCAACTCGGGCGCTTTTTTTGTTTACCCTTTTGCCGTATCACGGGCCCATGAGCCTGTTTGTATTGATCAAGTTATTTGCCAGCCTGGTAACCGGCATGTTGGGCATTCCCATCGGCATGTTGCCTTCGGTGCTGTTTTTTCGCGATCTTGCCAATGGTGTCGACGTGAGTGAAGCCAGCAAGGCCAGCTATGCGCGGGTCTTGTGGGGGGGCATGTTGGCAGGCTGGCTGGTGGGCAGCGTGGTGGCGTGGTTGATAATCTCATTTCTGTTTGCATAGTGACTTGATTTGAGGGCGCGAATGCACCATAGGAGTGCCGCGTGGTGAGGTGGCCGAGTGGTTTAAGGCAGCAGTCTTGAAAACTGCCGTGCGTGGAAGCGTACCGTGGGTTCGAATCCCACCCTCACCGCCATTTATCTCCAATTTTTTGAACTACCTGCACACGTGTCTCAGGCGGCAACGGCTGCGGTAGGGCTGTGGACGGGCGTTTTGTCACGTTGACAAAGTCGAACCAATATGGAGCCTCTTAACTTGATGGACAGCTGGTCGTCGGAGAACAGGATGGGGAAGCAAATATTGGGTTCGGATCAACTAAATGAAGAGATGAGATCCACAACTGGCCAGATTGAACAGGCCCGGAGCCGTGATCAGTATATGGAGCAAGTGTTCAGGGTCTTCACCATTTATGGATTGGGTCATGGATGCCTGCATTCGGTTAATCAGGACTATTCGCCCGCACAGGCGCTTTGGAGGGTGACCCCAGATGACGTGACAAGCGCCTGCAGCTATTTGGTGGAAACAAAAAATCATCCGGCCGTCCGGCTTGGTGAAAACCGCCACTTTGCTTTTGATCTGTTCGACTTCAGGGATCAGTTCAGCGATGATCCGGATGTTGAATCACTGTATCGGGCGTTTGAGAATAACGGCGTATTCCACGCCTATGGATTGCCCATCCAAACTGTAGATAGCGGTACATTCGTGTTTGTTGTCGCCCGGGTGGGGTCAGCCATTGACACAGTTGAACTGCTGACACTTCAGGCAATCTGCTCGAATGCTGTGAATGGGGTCCAGCAATTTGTGCGCAGACCCTGCGAGGACAGCATACCGCAAAAATTGACAGCGCCGGAGAGGCAATTGCTGCTTGCAACCGCTGGCGGGTCGACAATCACAGAGATTTCAGAAAAATCCAATTTGAGTGAATTGACGGTTCGATCAAAGGTGGATCACATTGTTGAAAAACTTGGAGCCAGAAACGTTTCTCATGCGATAATTCTATCGCTGATTGAGGGGGAAATCGGGCTGGAAGAAGTAACTGTCAATCGACTTCAATAGGGGCGATGCAATTTCAGGGCTTGCCGGACTTGTCGCAGAATTTCACTGCGTCAACAAACAACTAGATCAGGCGATCAGAGCAGGAGTGTGTGCAGAAATTGAAGCACTCGATTCTGCTTTGGTGGGCCTGTGCGAGCGGGTTTTTCACCATCAGGTGCTGGACGAAGCAGAGCGACGGGCGAAACTTCAATTCCTGCTCGATCTGTTGGCGCCGCCCAAAGACAGGTCAGAATTCGACCACAAGATTTGCGTTCAGATTGAACATCTTTGCGACAGTGCAGTCGTAACCGACGACAATTGATTGGTGAAGATTGGCGCGGCGTGTGGCCGATTGGTGGCCGACCGCGCGATTGCGTGCGTCCCATTATGCATTTTCACCAGTGATTGCCTTGGGCCCAATTGGTTCCTCCACGATTGACGATTCCCATTGACCTGAATCAAAGCCGACAGATCTAAACCGTTTATGCTTGGATCATGGAGAAGCCGTGATTTGTTTGCGGTTTTCGGTAAAATAGGAGGGTGCAATGTTTAAACAGATGATGGTGCCGGTTGATCTTGAACATGCCGACCAACTGGAAAAGTCACTGGCCGTGGCAGCCAATGCTGCCAAGCAGTATGATATGCCCGTCTGCTATGTCGGTGTGGCAAATTCACAGCCCAGTCCCGTCGCCCACAACCCGGAAGAATTTGATCAGAAATTGGCAGCCTTTGCCCAAAGTCAGTCCGATAAACATGGGCATTCCGCCACTTCGCGTACTTTTGTTGGTCATGATCTTGTGGCTGATGTGGACGACGTGCTGTTGAAAGCGGTCAAGGAAATCGACGCAGACTTGGTTGTCATGGCCTCTCACATTCCGACTTTGGTCAATTATGTATGGCCATCCAATGGCGGCAAGATCGCGTCCCATGCCGAAGCGTCGGTATTCGTGGTCCGCTAATCTCAGGTTCCTGTGGGGGTGCGTGGAAGTAAAATGTCGCGAGCAAGACGGTTTCATTCGAACGCACATTAAAAAGCGCTCTTAAGCGACGTTGTCTTCATTCCTACTATTCAATGGCAGCAACAGCTGCGACGATCAGGCGGCAAAACCGCGCCTAAAACAAGGTTGGTGCTTTGTTCGGAATGAAGAGGCAAAAAAGCGATGTATAACATGCTTCTATACTACAACGTGGACCTGTACATTTGTGCCAAATTTCATTAGTTGAAGTTCTGAAAGCTAATATCGTCCTCCATCCGTGGAGAATCTTGGGCGCAAATGCCTTGATATTTTTTGGCATGCCCGGGATTGCCCCGTCCCGTTGCTACTGCCCCGTGCAACTGGCCGGGGCCTTTGTTCAATTCGAGGGAGACAGGCCCGGGTACAGGTTTTCGTTCGCTTGCGGTGCGTTCGAATCACTGGTTAACCGGAGTGCAATAGAGGGTGGAGCGGCGAGGAGAACACTCTGCCCCGCGACTGTGTTCTCCTCAGGAAATCGGCAATCAGAATGTCATCGCCATCTCCAGTTTCAGATTTATCAGCCTGATTGACATGCGTCCAATGCATCTATTGTATATTTATTATGCAAAATGTGAATTTACAACTCTATGACCTCAATCTATTGGCCTCTCTGGAGGTGTTGCTGGAGGAATGCAACATCTCCAAGGCGGCACAGCGGTTGAACACCTCCCAGCCATCCATGAGCCGCAAATTTGCCAGGCTCAGAGAAGTCTTTGACGATCCGTTGTTGATCCGCAGTGCCGGCGGATATGTCAAAACCCCAAGGGCTGAGCGGCTTCAGGCTCAGCTGCGCGAACCGCTCGACGCCATCAGGGGGACTTTGGCGCCCGCAGCCTTTGATCCGGCTCGTGAGACTGGATTGTTTCGGATTGCTTCGCTTGATTATGGGGAAGTGGTGTTGGTGCCGACATTGGATCGGATGTTGAACAAGGTTGCTCCCGGCGTGCAATTGGAAATGATCCAGCGGCAAATGTATTCAACGCGTGAAGTGGAGGAGCACGCGGCGGATGTGAGCATTGGTGTCATGCCCACCAAGGCCGACAGCAATTGCGTGATCGAGCCGTTGATGCAGGACCGCTATGTCTGCGTCATGGGAAAGGACCATCCAATTGCCGATCAGGAACTGACCATGGAGTCCTATCTGGCTTACGGTCATTCGATTATCAGCACTTTCATCGATCAGATCACCACGAACGAAAAGGCGCTTCAGTCGCTTGGCATGCGGCGCAGGATTGTCAGAAAATCTCCAAACTTTATCGCTGCCCATCTTTCACTGAACCAAACCCAACTCCTGCTGACATCTACCGCCCGTGTCGCTGCAGAAATGATCGAGTGGCAGGATCTGGTGGTGAAGGAATTGCCCTTCCAGATGGAACCGGTGACGATCTACCTGATCTGGCATCTGAGAAATAACAATCTGGCGCGGCACAGATGGTTCCGCGAACAAATCATAGAGGCGGCCAATACACTGCCGGTGATTGGAAAATTCTGAAGCGAATACCTGCGCCCGTCATCATTCACCGGTTGGCAGGGATTTCGGGATAGAGTCCTGATCATGCGCTATTTGTTCAACGTCCTTCTACGCAACTACAATGCCCTGACCGTGGCGCTGAACGGCATCAGGCTGGCTTTGCGCAGTGAGCAGATGTTTCGTGAAGAGTTTGCTCTTGCAGTGCTGATACCGCTGGCCCTGTGGGGTCTGGGCGGAGATTGGCAATTGCTGCCAATTGTCGTGCTGACCTTGCTTGTTTTGATCGCTGAGCTGTTCAACACGGCAATCGAAAAACTCTGCGACTTCGTTGAACCCGGCTCCTCACCAGCCATTGGCTCCATCAAGGACATGGCCTGTGCCGGGGTTTTCCTCAGCAAAATGGCTTATCTGGCCTATGTGATACAGGTTCTGTACGACACTTACCGGAGCTAAACCTGAAAGGGTCTGGCTGGCATCAACCGTCCCTTTGCTGCGCGTCTCGCACCAAAGCAGCAAGGCGAAAGAACCCGTGGGCCATTTTGGTGTAGGGGGTGAGCAAAAAGAAGCTCAATACCGAGCCCAGATGAATGGCGAGCAGCGCTGGCATCCAGACCGTCGAGCCGAGCGCGTATAGAGCCAGTCCGGTTGCCGCGACGAAGCCCAACAAGACGATGAAGGCGGTTTCGGCGGACCGGACCGACGGGTCGGACAGTTTGGCCTCGGCATGGCGTCGCAGGGCCAGCATCCACACACAGCCGCAAGTCAACATGACACCGCCGACCAGTCCGAGGATTTTTGGTGCCGACAACAGCGGGTAGGGGGCTGGCATGTCAAAAACGTAGTGAAGAAGGGTTGCAACGCTGGTAGAGGCGAAACACAGCAGAAAGCCGTACATCACCGCATGGTGCGCGTGTTTGCGAGCGCCTGAATAGCGTTCCTCCTGTTCGAAGTTGCAGCCGTCGCCATGGCCGCCTGCCAGATTGCGCATAGAGGCAGCCTGAGCGAATGCATCGACGAGGTGGGCCATTTTTATCCGCTGTCCGCCCAGGTCGCGCCAATAGCTGCGCAGGCCAAGGCCAATACTGAAAACGGGCAGCAAAAAAGCCGGCAAAAAGATTGCCACCATCACCGTGTGCGACAGGACTGCATAAAAGCCGATCCCGTTGCTGGAAGAGCCGATGCTGCGCATCAGAGCGAATATGGCTGCAAAACCAAGCACCGTTGCCAGAACCGTCGCCCAGGCCTGTTTTTGAAACAACCGCACAATGCCCCTTGGCCAGATAAAATCCTGCCAGCTTTCATTGCGCACTTCAGCCAAAGCCCGTGGCAGGTTGAGGTCAAATTCATGGGGTGTTGTGTACTGGCAGGCATAGTAACAGCCACGGCAATTGTGGCACAGGTTGGCAATCTGGCTGATGTCGCTATCGCTGAATTGGCGCAACCGCGTGATTGCCGGAAAGGCCGAGCAATAGCCCTCGCAATAGCGGCAGGCATTGCAGATATCAATCTGTCTACGGGCTTCGGTGATGGCGGGGGTGCTGATGGTCTCAATTGACATGGGCTGCGGCCTCCTTGCCTGCAATATTTCCAAATACGGCGCCGATGGTCATGCCAAATCCGGCCAGATATCCCTGGCCAAGAATTGAACCGGCCATGATTTCTCCGGCAGCCCAGAGATTTTTCATGCACCCCGAAGCGGCCGTGACGCGGGCGGTTTCATCAACCTTCAGTCCCAGATAGGTGAAAGTGACGCCGGGTCGTAGCGAATAGCCGTAATAGGGAGGACGGTTGATTGGACGTGCCCAGTTGCTTTTGCAGGGCGTCAGATCCTTCGTCGCCATGCCGTCCAGTTCGGTGGGATGAAATTCACCTGGTTGGCAGGCCGCATTGAAATTGTCCACCGTTTCACGCAATTGTTCTGGTGGCAGGTTCATGGCTTCTGCCAGGCCTTCAACCGTATCCGATCTTACGGGAGGAAAGACCGACGGCATGAACAGATCGAGGCTCTTGGAATCGATGATCGCATAGCCAACCTGATCCGGTTGAGCGGCCACCAGCCGCCCCCAAATAGCGTACCGTTTGGGCCAGACATCTTCGCCTTCATCATAGAAACGCTCGGCATGTTTGTTGACGACAATTGAGAAGGGCACACAGTCAAGCCGGGTGACGATGCCACCATCATATTTGGGCGCCCGTCCATCGATTGCGACCGCGTGACACTGGGTCGGATCGCCGACGGATTCTATGCCCTGATCCAGCAGATTGCGCAGAACCGTACCGCGATTGTAAGGAGTTCCCCTGATCAGAAAATTGCGGGCAGCAGGCCCCCATGCGTCAGCAAGCCAGTCGATATCGGCCTGGAACCCACCGGAGGCAACAATGACGTTGCGTGGGGTAAAGATCTGTTTTTGCTTATTAATTTCGGCCTCTACTTGGACAACCTGGTTGCCTTCCACCGCGATATTTGTGACAGGTGATTCGTAGAAAATCGAGATGCCAAGGTCCTCGGCCCGGGCATAGTAAGCGTTAACAAGCGCCTTTCCGCCTCCAAGAAAGAACGCATTGGTACGGGAGAGCGACAGGGTGCCCGACAAGGATGGTTGGAACCGTACTCCGTGTGCTTCCATCCACCGATAGGCATTCTCGGTTGACCGTATTGCCAGTCGTGCCAGATCAGTATCTGTGTTGCCTTTTGTGACCTTCAACAGGTCCTGGAAATATTCTTCTTCCTCATACTGGTCTGTCAGTACGCCTAGGGGGCCGGCATGCATGCAACGGAAGTTGCGGGTGTGCCGACTGTTACCGCCTCGGTAGGGTTTGGGTGCGGCTTCCAGAATGGTGACCGATGCTCCCGTTTCGCGAGCTGTAATCGCTGCGGTCAGCGCTGCATTGCCACCACCGATTACCAAGACATCGGGCGCCATGACATCTGGCGTGCGCATTTGTGATTTAGATTTTGACATCGTTCCTTAGCTCCTGTATCTTGTTTTGTATCCGATAGGATACAAAAGGCAAGCCTCTATGAACAAATCCACAAACCTTTCCCAATCCAGTGGAGAGGCGGCCTATCATTCGCTGATGACTGCCCTGCGTGAAGGGACCTACCGGCCGGGAGACCGGCTGCGGGAAGAAGAGGTGGGCCAACGGTTGGGCCTGTCGCGCACGCCGGTGCGGGAAGCGCTGCGACGTCTGGAGGCCCACGGTATTGTCGAGCATCGTCCGCGCATCGGGGCGGTCATCAAGGTTCTTGAGCATTCAGAAGTGGTGGAGCTTTACGAAATGCGCATCGTGTTGGAACGAACCGCTGCTGAAATGGCCGCCAAACACGGCTCGCAGGCTGAATTCGATACGCTTGATGAGTTGAACCAACGCATTGAGGCGGAGCGCGAAAACCCGGCAGTCGGGGCGGCGATCAACCAGGATTTTCATCGCACTCTATATCTTGCCGGCCGCAACCGTTTCCTGCTTGATGCCGCGCGGGCACTGAACAATTCACTGCTGCTGCTTGGGCCGACCACCTATACAGACCCCGACCGGATTGACACGGTGGTGCGTCAGCATCGCGATATTGTCACGGCCATGCGGGAGGGGGATGGTCAGGCCGCAGCGGCCGCCGCCGAGGCGCATCTGCAAACATCCATGCGCTATCGGCTCAAAGGCCTCAACAAATGATGCCAGTCTTCTATGCCTTCGCCACCGGTTTGGTCGGTGTGGCCATATTTTCATGGCTGAACCTGCCGCTGCCCTGGCTGCTGGGGCCGATATTCGCCTGTCTGCTGGCCGCCCTGATCGGGGTGCCGATGAAGGGCATCGCAGCACTAAACGATTCAATGCGGACCATCTTGGGCGTAGCCGTGGGCGCAACATTTACACCGGCGGTGCTGGCTACCTTTCCATCCATGCTGCCGACTTTGGTCCTGGTGCCGCTGATGGTGCTGATGATCGGCATCATTGGCGTGCCTTATTTCCGCAGGATTTGCGGCTATGATTTTCCCACCGCCTATTACTCAGCGATGCCGGGCGGCCTGCAGGACATGTTGCTGTTTGGTGAGGAAGCTGGCGGAAATGTCCGCACCCTCAGCCTGATACACGCAACCCGCGTGATGGTCATCGTGGTGGCCTTGCCATTCATTTTGAAAGGCATCTGGCAGGCGGATCTGACCAGTCCACCCGGGTTGGCCGCCGCTTCTGTTCCAATCCATGAATTGCTGATCATGGTGGTCTGCGCCGCGCTGGGATGGTGGGCTGCCAAACGGATAGGCATGTTTGGTGCCTCGATCCTGGGGCCGTTGATTTTGACAGCCATTGTGACATTGGCTGGCGGGTTGCATTTTCGTCCGCCTGCAGAAGCCATCTGGGCCGCTCAGTTTTTTATCGGCATGACGATTGGCAGCAAATATGCAGGCATCACCGGGCAAGAGGTGCGCCGCGACCTGGTTGCCGGGCTTGGTTTTTGCGTCATCTTGATGGTGCTGACATTGATATTTGTGGAATTCATCTACGGCTTTGGCCTGGCGCCGGGCATGGAAGCCTTGCTGGCCATCGCGCCAGGTGGACAGGCGGAACTCACTGTTCTTGCTCTGATCGTCGGTGCAGATGTGGCCTTTGTGGTGGCCCATCACGTCTTGCGGCTGTTTGCTGTAATTCTTGGTGCGCCAGTGGCCGAACGGTTCTTCAACCGTGCTCCGTAAGCGGTACCGGTTGGATGGGACGAGCAGGCCTAGAGGTTTGCTGGGACGTGGATCAAGCCGCTCATCAGCTTGCGGGCTGTCCGCAGCAATCCTGCGGAGTTAAGCTCAATGCCATCGTTCTTTTTGACAAAATCAAAAACCACATCGATACCGCCGCTTGGATGTTCGATCCTGACCGGAACCTTGCCCGTATCCAATGGTACGACCATTCCGTCTGCCACAGTGCCGGCGGCGAGCAGGCACGAACCGGTGCAGATTGAACCGGTGACTGCATAGGAGGGGTGGGTGCTCCAGGGCATGAAATAGCGCGCTGCCACCGTGCCTCCATCCCTTGCCGGCGCCAGCAGGCCAAATTTCGGCACGACCGAACTGGAGACATCTCCCAGCCCCATCAATTCACCAGCCTTGATGCGGATCGGTTCAAAGCGCTCAAACAGGGCCTCGTTGTCGTCCAGTTTCTCGCGGCTTTCATAACCGGTAATGCCAAAATCCTGCGCCCGTCCGATGACCATTGGCATGGCAACGTCGATGCAGGTCACCTCGTAGCCGTCCACCACGTCGATGGGATTGCCGGTGGGGAACAATGCGCCGGTCTTGGAGCCGATAACGTCCATGAAATTGAGGATAATTGGAGCAGCCGTTCCCGGCACGCCGTTAATGGATGCTGTGCCAGCATATTCCACAACACCGCCTGGTGTAAGTATCTCCGCCTCGATGCGGGCGCCGGTATTGGTGCTCTTGATTTTGACTTTGGTGGTATCCGCGGCAGCAGGCACGATGCCCATCTCGATTGCCGCCGGACCGACCCCCGACAGGATGTTGCCGCAGGTGGGTTTGAAGTCGACCTCCTGCTTGTCGACTGCAACCTGGGCGAAGAAATAATCGACATCGGCCCAGTCGTCTTCTGATGGCGATAACATGGCAATCTTTGTGGTCACGGCATTGCCACCACCAATGCCATCAATGTTGAGCGAATGGCCGGCACCGACGGCGGCGATCAGTATTTTCGCCAGTTCATCAAGGTCTTCGGGCAAGTCGGCGCGGTTGAAATAGGGGCCACGCGAGGTGCCTCCGCGCATGAAAATACAGGGAATATCGCGTTGGCTCATACGTCACGTTCTTTCAGTTTGCAGCGGGTCACCTGGGAAAGTGACGATTTTGCACCTCGACCGCTTATGTCAGCGGCCAGGGCAGATCAACGTAGGACTGCAACACGCCGGGCGGAAAGTCACGGTTGAGCGTCCAGGCCATGAAGCACATGAAGAAAATGCCAGCGGCGGCATAGAGCGCCACTTTCAGCCATTCCAGCGATGCCCGCATGCGCAGGAAAGCCACCAGGAATACCGCCAATGCCAGGATGAAGCCGATCAGCGAGGTCAGGACCAGCAGGAATGCAAACCAGCCGAGTGTTGGCCAAAGGCCATGCGCATTGCTGTCGGCTTCGCTGCCGTTTTCCCGGTCAGCAAACAGTACGTGGCTTTCCGGCGAGATCATCATCTGGATCAGCAGGATCACCGCACCTATCAGTGATATTGAGGCGACAAAGACCGGGAACACGCGGTCAACCGCGGCATAATCCGGGATCGTTGCCGTATCGATCAGCGCATAGACAATGAATGCGATCACGGCCAGCAGGAAGAGCAGCGGCGCTCTTTTGCCGCCGGAAGGCACGTCACCTTCAGCCAGGATGTTCTTCGCCTGGCGCAGGCCAACGACGACGGAAACCAGGGTGATGAGGGCCAAAATGATGACGATCGGCGAGAACACATAGGCCATGCCGGCTTCAAAACTTTCACGGAAGCGGATTCCGGCAATCTGGTTGGCATTGTTGGAGTAGTTCTCAACCGGGGTCGACAGCACAAATCCGATCAGGAAAGCCGGGCGCGACCAGTCAAAGCGGCGCATCAGGATGCCCAGGAAACCGATGGTAAACAGGGCCACAAGATCCATCAGGTTCTGGCCCGACTGGAAGGCTGCAAAGGCGATGATCATGAATATGAAGGGTGCCAGCAGGGCAAAGCGGATATTGGTCAGCCGCGAAATCGTGCCGGAAAGACCGATACACATGATGGTGCCGACCACATTGGCCAGCGCCAGCAGCCAGACGATGGAATAGGTGAAGTCGAGATTGTTCTCAAGCAGCGATGGTCCGACATCAATGCCGGTACCCAACAGCGCCAGCGCCCCGATAAACACCGCCATGGAGCCGGAACCTGGAATGCCGAACAGCAGGGTCGGCACAAGACCGCCACCTTCCTTGGCATTGTTGGAACTTTCCGGCCCGATAATGCCGCGCACGTCGCCCTTGCCGAAGCCGGACTTGTCCTTGCTGGTCTGCACCGCATGGCCATAGGCAATCCAGTCGACCACGGAGCCGCCCAGCCCCGGTATGACGCCGACAATGACGCCGATGATCGAACAGCGCATGGACAGCCATTTATTGGCCCACCAGTCCCCTACACCTTCCATCCAGCCACTGCCGAGCGCAGACCGTTCGGCAATCGCCTTGTCCTGACGCAACAGGGCGACAATTTCGGGTATTGCGAAAATGCCAAGACCGACAATGACCAGTTTCAACCCATCGGTGAGATAGGGATAGTCATAGCTCGACATGCGCAGTTCGCCGTTAAACGGCCCTTCGCCGATCGTGCCAATCAGCAGGCCGAGACCGGCTGCCACAACACCTTTGATGGCGATGCGTCCGGCCAGAATGCCGACCATTGACAGGCCGAATACGGAAACCATCAGCAGTTCCGGTGATTTGAACAACAGCACGATGGGCCGGGCAACCAGAATGAACAGGGTCAGGAAAGCAGCGCCAACAAGGCCACCAAACAGGGAAGAGGAAAAGGCTGCAGAAAGCGCGCGCGCCGCCAGGCCTTTCTTGGCCATGGGAAAACCGTCAAGAACCGTTGCCTGGGAGGCAGAAGACCCCGGAATGCCCATCAGCACTGAGGCAAATGTATCAGATGTCGGCACCACCGCGACCATGCCGATCATCAATGCGAGACCGAGAATGGGGTCCATGCCGAACATGAAAGGAAGCAGCAGCGAAAGACCGGCAATGCCGCCGAGACCGGGAAAGACGCCAACACAAAGGCCCATCATTACCCCGAGCACCAGATATCCCAGTACCATGGGTTGCAGAATTTGGGAAAATGCAGATCCCAAAGCCGGGAATGCTTCTAAAAACACTTCCATGCCAGCCTCCTATATGCAGTCTTGTTATGTCATGCCGATCGTCAGGCAGGGGTCGGACAAGCCGTCGCTGCCGTCGCTGTCGCCGTCGCCGCCGCTAAAGAACTCAATCAGCATCGTAGTTGGGGAGCAAGGCCCCGCTGGTGATTTACCAACAGGGCCTTGCTGTAAATTCAGGCTTATTTCTTCAGCTGTACGCCGAAGTCATCCTTCAGCCAGCCAACAACAAAGGCTTTTGCAGAATCTGGAACCTGAGTTGCCTTGCCGAGCGCGGTCTTGGCGGAAGCGCCTGTGAAGACCGGATATTTGCCAAGGCGTTTTTTGGATATCTCGGCAAAGTCGGCGCGGCCTTTGATCTTGTCAAATGCAGCGACATACATGTCGATGACTTCTTGAGACGTGCCGTTTGGCAGGAAGGCGAGTTTCTGAGATGGGAAGCCTGCAATGAAGAAAGCCTTCCATGCATCCCATGCTTCGCCAGAAGTCTCGCAACCGTCCGTCTTCTCGCAGACTTCCTTGAAAGTCGGCATGTCAGGGAAGGTTGGATCGCGAACGATATTGCCCTGGTCGTCAAGTGCGCCCCAGCTCATCATCGCAACCGCCTTGCCCGCTTCGACCATGCCGGCAGAGCCTTTCAGATAGCTGGAAGAGGTCTGGTAATCGATGGTCGCTTCACCGGATTCAAACATCTTGCGGCCATCACCGCGACCCTTGATACCCATAACGTGCTCAACCTTCATGCCGAGCATTTTCCAGGCCAGAGCAGGGACCAGGTCCAGACGTGTGGCGCCCTGGTTACCGTAGATGAAAGTCATGCCTTTCAGCTGATTGGCGGAACCATCAAACTTTGCACCTGCATCAGCGCTGAGATAGGCAACACCGCCGGTGCCGGAAGCCATCACCGGGTTCCAGTCATTATATTCATAGCGCACGCGCGGATCGCCCAGCAGATATGGGAACTGGGTCGAGCCGGATGAACCGAACAACAGGGTTCCGTCGCCATCTTTTTGCTGCTGGAACCAGTTGGCACCTTTGGTGGAGCCGGCACCTGGCATGAATTTTACAACAACGGCAGGCTTGCCGGGCAGGGCCTCTGAAAGCAGCGGTGCGAAGAAGTTGGCCCATTTGGCCGATCCACCGGTTTCAGAGAATGGAATGACCCATTCTACGGTCTTGCCGGCCATGTCCATGGCTGAAGCAGACACGGTGGTGCCTAGCGCCACGACGCCTGCTGCGATGATTGAATAGGCTGTTTTGTTACGTTTCATGATAATCCTCCCGAAAACGTTTGGGGCCACGCACGACGTGTCCTGTGTCCCCGATCAATAAAAACACATCGCTCTTTTTGCAGGCCAACCTTTCATGTAGCTTTCAGATTCAGAAAGTGGATAAGTCATGCGCATTGCCATTGTTGAAGACAATAAACCGCTGGCCGACGGCATCGCCAAGGCGTTCGAAATGGACGGCCACGGGGTTGATCAATTGCATAGCGGTGAAGGGGCGGTGGAGTTCCTGTGTGAAGAAGCGCCGGATCTGATCGTGCTTGACGTCAATCTGCCGGTCAAAAGCGGGTTGGAAATCTTGCAAGGCATTCGCAGCAATGGGTTGCAGTCGCCGGTATTGCTGCTGACGGCACGGTCGGACGTTACCGATAAGGTCGCCGGTCTCGATCTCGGTGCGGATGATTACCTGACCAAGCCTTTTGACCTCACGGAACTGAAGGCCCGGGCCCGGGCCTTGCTGCGCCGCAGCGAGAAAAAAATTGGTGATGTGATTGAAGTTGGCGGTCTGGAATTTGACCCGGAAGCACGCCAGGTTCGCGTTGACGGCTCGGATCTCAATTTGCCGAGGCGTGAATATGCGCTGGCTGAAGTTCTGATAGGTGCCAAGGACCGCATAATCTCCAAGCACCAGATCATTGACCACCTTTATGGCGCGGGCGCTGAAATCGAGGAGGGGACGGTGGAACTCTATGTTCACCGTCTGAGGAAGCGCTTGTCCGGCAGCGGAACCGAAATCAAGACCGCACGGGGCCTTGGATATTGTTTTCGCGAAAAGTCATGAACTCAATTCGCACCAGATTATTGCTTTGGCTGATGATCCCGCTGGTTGTCATTGCGGCAATTGTGTCGCTGGAAACCTTCTATTCGTCGCGCAAAATCTCCAACAATCTGAACGATCGTACCCTGTTGGCCGCGACATTGACGATTCTGGAAAATGTCATTTCTTCCGACGGAACCCTGCTCGCCGACGCCACGCTGAAAACCCTGACGGACAATCTTGGCGACCGGTTCTTCTACCACGTCACCGGTCCTGACGGGGCTTTCGTGACCGGCTACAGCAATTATCCAAGAGCTCCTGAGGGCCGGACTTCAGAAATTGGCCAACCGCTATATTTCGATGGCGAACACCAGGGGGTGCCGGTACGGGTGGTGCAAATGCGGCAGGACCTGACGGGGCGGGCGCTGAACGGGATTGCCACCATCACCGCCTGGCAACGGGTTACCAAACGTGCCGATCTGACATTCAGCCTGTTTGCGCGTTCCTTGATGCGCCTGGCGATGCTGGTGCTGGCAGCGGGAGCCATAGTCTGGTTCGCCGTGGCGATTGGTCTGCGTCCGCTGATTGGGCTGCAGTCAGCCATCGAGCGGCGCACGCCCTATGATCTCAATCCGATCAAACGGATCATGCCGATTGAATTGCGTGGCATCGTCAATTCGATGAATGAGCTGTTTGGCAGGGTTTCGCGTTCAAAGCAAAACCGGGAACGGTTTATCGGCGACGCCGCACACCAATTGCGCAATCCGGTGGCGGCCATTAAAATTCAGGCTGAAACCGCGCTGAGCGCCGGTTCAAAAGACAATGTTGAATCCAGTCTGCGGCAGATATTGCAGGTGGCAGATCACTCCACCGGAATGATCAACAAGATGCTTTCAGGTGCTACAGCCCATTCGCTAGATCGCGATCAGGAAGAAACGCACGATCTGGTGCCGATGGCCGAGGATATTACCCTGATGGCGGCTCCCCGGGCGTTTGACAAAGGGCAGGACATCTCGTTTTCAAAGCCAGTTGAAGAACAAGTCATGTTCCAGGGCAATCTGGTCTTGTTGAGAGAAGCGCTGAGCAATCTGGTCGACAACGCCATTCATCACAATGAGAAGGGCACCGTCATTGAGGTGGGTCTGAGCCGTAACGATAAGAACACGGAACTCTATGTCGCCGATACCGGGCCGGTGTTCTCTGACGAGCAGTTTTTAACGTTGACGCAGCCGTTCCTGACCCAGGATGACAGCAGTGCAGGAAGCGGGTTGGGGCTGTCTATCACCAAGGATATTGCCAAGTCCCATGGCGGCTATCTTGCCACCAAAGCGCTGCCGACAGGGGGCAAGAAGATATCCATCATCCTGCCGGTCAACTGAAATGTTATGAAACGGTTCTTACCGTTTGAAATTTTTGGCAAAAGTCTTGTCGAGGCCAAGAGAATTGAGACTTCTTTCATCTGGCTCTGTTCCCGCGTTGATGGCGTTGGACAGGGCATAAGCGGCACGAAGCCGGGCGAGCAGAGATACATTTTTCATCGGATATTCCTTTCTCTATGAAAGGATATTTAGATAATTTCCGGTGCTTTAGTTAGGTGGGCAAGCGCATGTCAGCCATGCACCCAGCGGCTGGCTCGCTTATTCGCTGCCGCCGCTCTCGCCGCCGTCGCCGCCGCTCCAGACTTGCGGATTGACCATGTGAATGGGGCTGCCCTGATTATAGGCGACGATCTGGTCGAAAATATCACTGAACTGGAGCTCATATTCCTCTTGACTGACATAGCCGATATGCGGCGTGCAGACCACATTAGGCAGTTTCAGCAGGGGGTGATCGCCGTTCAGCACTGGTTCCTGTTCATAGACATCCACGGCAGCCATGCCTGGCCGACCAAGCTCCAGAGCCTGTACCAATGCATCCTGCTCAATCAGGCCGGCGCGACTGGTATTGACCAGAAGGGCGCTTGGTTTCATCAGCGCAAGGTCGTCGGCGGTAACGATGCCGGTGGTTGCCGGATGCAAGCGGATATGCAGGGAAATTACGTCCGAGTCGGCGAAGAAGGATTGGCGACTGGATGCCACCTGGAATCCGTCCGCCCGTGCCCTTGCGCAGGAATCGTCGCCACCGTGCACCAGAATGTTCATGCCAAAGGCTGCGCCATATTTGGCGACGGCCTCACCAATGCGGCCATAGGAATAGATGCCGAGGGTTTTCGATTGAACGGTGTGGCCAACGCCGATTTGCCAGGTTCCTTGCTGCAAAGCTGCCATTTGCTGGGGAATCTGGCGCATCGCCGCCAGGATCAGGCCGAATGTCAGTTCAGCAGCCGCAAATGACGGCGTGCCCTTGTGCATATTAGAGCAGAGCAAGACGCCATTTCTGCTGCACGCCTCCACATCGATATGAGGATAGACGCTGCGTTGGCTGATCAGTTGCAGATTGGGCAGGCGGTCCAGCAGATCACCTTGTATTTTGGTCCTTTCGCGAAACAGTACCAGCACCTGTGTATCGGCCAGGCGTTCCGCAAGTGCGTCCGTTTCCTGCAGGTGATCGTTCCACACAACCACATCGTGACCGGCCAGTTTTGCGAAACAGGGCAGCGTGCGCAGGGTGTCAAAGTAATCGTCGAGAATGGTGATTTTCATGGTACGGTTTCCGTCTACGCCTTTGCCGCGCGGTCATCTGACGGCTCGATCAGAGCTCAGATCTGATTTAGAGCAATCTGGATGAGACTGGAACAGGCCAGCGGGGAAAGAATTGGAATCAGGTTTTTAACGAGGCCTTATCTGATTAAACCGGGCTCCAGACCAGGGCTCTTCCATTTGAAGCTCAGGCACGCCACACTGCCACCATGTGTGGGCGATTTACTCTGGAATACAGTTGGGCAGAAATCCATGATGCCATAAATCTCATCCCGACCGGTGCCGCCGGTCGCAATGATCCACCGCGTTATAATATTGCACCCACTCAGCAGGTTGGATTCGTCTGCAAAAAAGATGAGGAAGTCGTCGTTCAGGATGGACGCTGGTGGCTGGTGCCGTTTTGGGCCAAGGAAATTCCGAAATACCCGCTGTTCAACGCGCGGTCAGAAACGGCCCATGAAAAATCAAGCTTTCGCGAGGCCTTCAAGAGCAAAAGATGTCTGATTCCGGCTTCCGGCTATTATGAATGGACCAAGGCATCTGACGGTGGAAAGGATCCTCATCTGATTCACCTGCCTGACAAAGAGCCGTTTCTTTTCGCGGGCCTGTGGGCCCATAACAGCAATCTGGAACTTACCTCCTGTACGATTTTGACGGCGGCGGCAGATCCGGCGATCGAACATTTGCACCACCGCATGCCGATTGTTTTGAAAGAAGATTGCTGGGAAGAATGGCTGTCTCCAGATACCGAAATAGCAGACGCTCGCGAACTGCTTCACCATAACCGGGGGGGCGAATTTGTCAGCTATCAGGTTGGGCGCGCCGTTAATTCCAGCCGGGCAGGCGGGGCGGAGTTGATCGACCCGTTGAGCGCATGAGGCCTCCCATTTGTGCCTACAGGCTGGGGTTTCAATCCAGTGCCGATTCTGGCAGATGCAAAAGAGTGCGACAAAGGAGTGGTTGCTGTGAGTGAAATTGTCGAATTCCATGCCCATGTTTATTTCGATCAAAACAGCCTGCAGAGGGCTCGGGATCTGTGTGAAAAGGCCAGTTCTCTTTTCGCAATCGACATGGGGCGGGTGCATGAAAAGCCGGTTGGGCCACATCCACGGTGGAGTTGCCAATTGCTGATACCGGCAGATTTGTTTGGCACGGTTGTGCCCTGGTTATCGGTTCATCGCGGAGATTTAACGATTTTTATTCACGCTCAGACCGATGACGTCTACAAGGATCACACTCAACACGCGATCTGGATGGGCGAAATGCTGGAACTCAATCTGTCGCAATTCAAGAAACAGGCGTGACCTGACAGTAGCGCATCGAAGTTGATGAGTTATTCCACTTTATATCAGATGTTTGGGTGGAGAACTTAACAACCAGGATCAAAGGGCGCCTTGATCCTGGTTGCTGTTTATCAGGAAGAAATATTCTCCCGAAGGTGTCATGATGTGGCAGGGGTGCTTGCTCATGACAGGGGCACTATTCCCCCGCCAATCAAAACGAATGGTTAGGACGGCACTGCGAAATTTCGCATGTCAGTCCTGACAGTCATTTCCGCTAGGCAATTGGGTCAAACGGTGATTCGGCAGGAGTTGTTCACAAGTTGACCAAGCGATGTCATGTGAAACTGCGGGTCAACCCCTTGAAATTCCGATGTGACTGCTCTTTAACGTGATTGTAATTCAAATCTCATATACATGCTGCTGTTGTATCGCACTGAGGGTTTGTGCCCATGGGCCTCAAAACAAATATGGCCGTTTTGCTGTTCCTCGCAGGTGGGGTGTCTGCCTGTGGTGGCTCTGGTGTGTACAAGAGCGTCACCCCGGATTCCGACGTCGGACATGTCAGCAACCGCACAAAGTTTTCTCAGGCCGCCTATGGTGTAGCGGCCAGTCCGCGGGTCACAACAGCACGATTGGTGCGCAAGGGTGGCGGCAGACGTCAGATTGGCAAGCCGTATAAAATCCGCGGCAAATGGTACCGCCCCCGTGAAGATTTTAATTATGATAAGACGGGCCAGGCTTCCTGGTATGGTCCCAATTTTCATGGTCGCCTGACTGCCAATGGCGAGGTCTATGACCAATATGCCATCACGGCGGCTCACCCGACATTTCCATTGCCCAGCTATGCCCGCGTCACAAATGTGGCCAATGGCCGTTCGCTGATAGTGCGGGTGAATGATCGTGGGCCCTATCACCGGGGCCGCATTATCGATCTGTCTGCGAAAGCATCTGAAATGCTCGGATATCAACACCGCGGGGTCGCCAAGGTGCGTGTGCAATATATCAAGCAAGCGCCGCTGCACGGGCAGGATTACCAGATGCTGGCCTCCAGTTTCAAAGGTGGCCGTTCAGATGAAACGTCAGCAATCAAAGTTGCCACCCGGGCGGCGCGGCCTGACTCGCGACGCCGCGTGATAAAACTGTCAGAATTGACGACTGGCAGTGTCGATACGCAGCCGACGACCCAGGATCCGTTCTTGCTTGAATTGGAAGCCATCGACGCGCAACTGGATACCGGCACGACGCTTTCCCTGCGTTTGCAAAAGTTTTTAAAGTCCAACGAGGCCACCAAGTCGGTCAGACGAAATTAATGCGCCAAAATTGGCAACATTTATCTGCCGTCTGTTGAACTCCCACCGATAGCTGCCTAACATTCTCAGGCTGGGGTGACTATCTGTGCGGCAACAGGTTGAGGTAAGTAATATGGTATTGGTGCAAACTCGCAGTCGTTTGCTAAACCTGGTCTTTGTACTGGTGATCGCATTGGCGATTTCGCCGGCGTCGGCTCAGAGCTTTCAGACAAGTGCCAAACAAGCCCTGTTGATGGATTACGACAGCGGGTCGGTGCTCTTCCAGAAAAACGCAGATCAGCCAATGCCGCCGGCATCAATGGCCAAATTGATGACCATGGAAGTTGTTTTTAACGCGCTGACAACGGGTGAACTGGACTTCGACACACCATTTAGCATTTCTCAGGATACCTGGCGCCGTGGCGGTGCCAATTCTGGCGGTTCAACGATGTTTGCCATCCTCAATTCCGACATCCGACTTGAAGACCTGATGCGCGGCGTGATTGTTCAGTCAGGCAACGATGCAGCCATGGCAATTGCTGAAGGCATGGCCGGATCGGAAAACGCCTTTGCCGGCCTGATGAATATCAGGGGCCGCAAAATTGGACTGGAAAATTCCCATTTCACCAATTCCACGGGCCTGCCGGATCCGGATCAGAGGGTAACAGCGCGGGACCTGGCCGTTCTGTCCCGACATATCATCAAAACTTATCCGGAGCTCTACAAAATCTATTCCGAACCAGAGTTCAAGTGGAACAAAGTCAATCAGCGCAACCGTAATCCCATTCTTGGCAAGGTTGCCGGAGCCGATGGTCTGAAAACCGGATATACTGAGGCCTCCGGCTACGGGTTGGTCGGGTCAGCAATGCAGAATGGTCGGCGCATTATCATGGTGCTCAATGGCATGGAGTCGAAGCGGCAGCGTTCTGTCGAAGCGGTAAAGATGTTGCGATGGGCATTTCGTGCCTTCCGGCCCATTGATCTGTTTGAAGAAGGCGAAGTTGTTGGCGAAGCATCCGTCTATGGTGGTGAAAAGTCGGGTGTGGAACTGAAGGCACGTGGGCCCTTGCGAATCTTCGTGCCCATTGGGTTTCAGGATCGCCTGAAGGCCGACATTGTTTTCACCGGACCCATCATGGCGCCGGTTGAAGCGGGGGACAGGCTGGCGAAGTTGCAGGTGATGATTGATGGCAAAGTGAGTCAGGAAACCCCTCTATATGCTTCAGAAGATGTGGAAAAAGGCAGTTTGACCCAACGGGCCATGGATGCCGCTCAGGAACTTCTGCTCGGCATGTTGCGCTTTGACTAGTGCCTGCATCCGGGTTCAATGCTCGCAATTGCACCACTGTTACGTTAGATAATCATCGTTCAAACCAAAAGATCGAACCAAGAGATTGTAAAATCAGTGCGCGGGCATTTTATAACTTTTGAAGGCGGCGAAGGAGCCGGAAAATCCACCCAGATCAAACGCCTTGCTGCGCGTCTGGAGAAGCTGGGGCAAAAGGTGCTCGTCACCCGCGAGCCTGGAGGGTCTCCGGGAGCAGAAGCGGTGCGCCATGTGGTCTTGTCCGGCGCGGCCAAGGCCTTTGGCACTGAAATGGAAGCCGTTTTGTTTGCCGCGGCTCGCAGCGACAATGTTGAAAACATCATCAAACCCGCTCTTGAAAGTGGCACCACGGTGCTGTGTGACAGATTCATGGATTCAAGTCGTGTCTATCAGGGCGTGTCCGGCGGTGTTGATCTGGAATTTATATTGATGATGGAAAAGGCAGTCACCGAAGGGGCGCGGCCTGATCTGACGCTGATTTTTGATTTGCCACCGGAGCTTGGGCTGAAACGGGCAGCTGACGTTTGGGCCGAAGACGGTCCCGACCGTTTCGAGAGCGAAGATCTTTCTATGCAGCAAAAACGGCGTGAAGGATTTCTGGAAATTGCCGAACAGGAACCCGACCGCTGTGTGGTCATCGATGCCAGCAAATCGCTGGAAGAAGTGAGCGAGGATGTGGATGCAGCCGTGGATGCCTATCTGGAGTCCACCCAGGCAGCAGAAGCGTTATGATTGACATTGAGGAGCGCCCCATTGCCGATGCGATAGATGGGGTGCCGGATCCATCAAAATGCACAATCCTGTCAGGTCACGATTCAGCGCTGGAACAGATGTTTGAAAACTATCGTTCCGGCCGCATGCATCATGCCTGGTTGCTGAGCGGTCCCCGGGGCATTGGCAAGGCGTCGATGGCGATGATGTGGGCCAAATTCTTGTTCAGCTATCCGGATCGTCGTGACTTGCCGCCGCCTCCGGCTCAATTTGATCCCGGCTCTATCGGCGAGGATATTCATCGTCAGGTGGCCCAGGGCGCCCATCCGCAATTGTTACATCTGACCCGCCCCTGGGACGAAAAAACCAAGCGCTTCAAAACCCAGTTGTCGGTGGAGGAAATCCGCCGGACCCAGCACTTTTACGGCATGACAGCCGGGGCAGGGGGCTGGCGGGTCACGATTGTCGATTCAATTGACGACATGAATGCCAGTGCCGCCAATGCCTTGCTGAAAATCCTTGAAGAACCGCCAAAGAAATCCCTGTTCTTTGTGTTGTCCCATGCCACGGGCCGACCGCTGGCGACCATCAAGTCACGGTGCCAGCAATTGACCCTGCAGCCGCTCAGTGACGATCAGAACCTCGCCGTAATCAATCGACTTGGCGTTCAGGCTTCTGATGCCGACAAGCAAAAGGCGGTTGAGCTATCGGAAGGATCGGTCCGCAGGACCATTCAATTGTTGGAATCGACAGTGATGAAGGATTTCAGCGTTTTTGAATCCCTGATGAAACGCCAGGCGACTGGCGACGGGGGTGATTGGAAGGCGGTTCACAAGATCGCCGACAGCCTGTCGCGCCGGGGTCAGGAAGAGGCGTATGGCCTGTTTAAGGACCTGGTCACTGGCTGGATTGGCGCCCAGGTCCGGTCAAACCAGCAGGTGGCTTTGTCTGAGCTTGCAGGCTGGGCCGAGCTGTGGGACAAGGCCAACCGTTCATCGACGCTGGCGGAAGCTTTCAATCTGGACAAGAAACAAGTGATTTTATCCTTGTTTGGCGACCTGTTTGAACGTAACCGTCGGGGGTGAATCTATCGCCGAGCTGCTGCAGGCGGCTGAAACTCTGTTGTCCCGGAATTGTCCAGATATGACCCAACGCTATTACATCACCACGGCCATTTCCTATCCCAATGGTGCGCCGCATATCGGCCATGCCTATGAGTTTATTTGTGCCGATGCAATTGCCCGCTTCAAGCGGTTGGATGGCTACGACACATTGTTCCAGATCGGCACCGATGTGCACGGCCAGAAAATGTGGCAGACGGCACGGGATCTGGGCATTACGGCGAAGGAATTGGCGGACCGCAATTCCGATGAATTCCAGCGCATGACCGATCTGTTCGACATTTCCTATGACCGCTTCATTCGCACTTCCGATGAAGATCACCACCTTTCCAGTCAGGCGATCTGGAAGGCAATGGATGCCAATGGTGATGTTTATAAGGACGTCTATTCCGGTTGGTATTCGGTGCGCGACGAGGCCTACTACGAAGAAGATGAAACCCAGATCAACGATGATGGTGTCCGCATTGGACCACAGGGCACGCCCGTTGAATGGGTCGATGAGGAGAGTTATTTCTTCCGCCTGTCAGCCTACGAAGACAAGTTGCTTGAACTGTATGAAAGCGTGCCGGATTTCATCCTGCCGAAATCGCGCCGCAATGAGATTGTCAGTTTTGTCAAAGGTGGTCTCAACGACCTGTCGATTTCTCGAACGACGTTCGACTGGGGTGTCAAAGTGCCGGGCGATGAAAAGCACGTCATGTATGTCTGGGTCGACGCGCTGACCAATTACATCACCGGTGCGGGTTATCCCGAAACAGACTGCGACAAGTGGAATTATTGGCCGGCCGACCTGCATGTGATCGGCAAGGACATCACCCGCTTTCACGCCATCTATTGGCCCGCCTTCCTGATGTCAGCCGGCATTGAAGTGCCCAAAAAGGTGTTTGGTCACGGCTTTCTGCTCAATAATGGGGAGAAAATGTCAAAGTCGGTGGGCAATGTGGAAAGCCCGTTCGGCATGGCCGAAGAATACGGCGTTGATCAGGTGCGCTATTATTGTCAACGCATGGTGCGTTTCGGGTCGGACGGCAGCTACAGCCACACCGACATCGTCAACCACACCAATGCCGATCTGGCCAACAATTTCGGCAATCTGGCGCAACGGTCTCTGTCGATGATTTTTAAGAATCTCAACGGCGAAATCAGTGGCGTCGGCGGCGACGGGGCAGGGGACCTGACTGCTGAAGACAACGCCCTGCTCTCCTTGGCTGATGGCATGCTGGCCAAATGCCGCACAGCAATTGATGCGACCTCCCCCAATGAAGCGCTCGACGCGATCTGGCATGTGTTGGATGAAGCCAACAGGTATTTTGACGAACAAGCGCCTTGGGGGCTTAAAAAGACCGATCCGGCCCGCATGGCCACCGTGCTGAATGTGACCGCCGAAGTGGTGCGCCAGGTGGCGATCCTGTGCCAGGCCTTCATTCCGACCAGTGCCGCCAAACTGCTGGATCAGTTGAAGATTGCCGAAGACGACCGTCAATTCGCCAGCCTCGCCGCTGCCGGCCGTCTCGCCGCCACGACCATCGAAAAACCCGAAGGCGTGTTTCCGCGCTATGTGGAAGCTGCGTGATGGAAATGCTGGTCGACAGCCATTGCCATCTGGATTTTCCACAATTCGCCGACGAGCTCGACGATGTGGTCCAGCGGGCCCGCGATGTCGGCATAGGCCGGATGGTGACAATCTGCACCCGCGTGCGCAAATTTGATCAGGTTTTGGCCGTTGCAGAACGGTTCGACGATATCTTCTGTTCTGTGGGCACCCATCCGCACAATGCCGATGAAGAGCTCGACATCACCGCCGACGATCTGATCCGCCTCGCCACGGCCCATGACAAGGTTGTGGCGATTGGCGAGGCTGGCCTTGATTACCATTACGACAAGTCTCCGCGCGAGGCGCAGGCGCAGGGTTTTCGCACCCATATTGCCGCAGCGCGTGAAACCGGTCTGCCACTGGTCATTCACGCACGCAGCGCCGATGATGACATGATGGCCATCCTGCGGGAAGAAACACGGGCAGGGGCCTTCCCTGCAATTCTGCATTGCTTTTCCTCCGGTCGAGAACTGGCAGAATGCGGTATAGAGCTCGGCCTGACCGTCTCTTTTTCTGGTATTCTGACCTTCAAAAACAGCCAGGACATCCGCGATATTGCCCGCGATATGCCGCGTGACCGGGTTCTGGTGGAGACGGATGCTCCCTATCTGGCCCCCGTCCCCAACCGTGGCAGAACCAATGAGCCTGCCTTTGTGGCCGACACGGCGCGGGTTCTGGGCGAAGTCTGGGAAATGGATGAGGCCGATGTGCGCCGTCAGACGACGCAGAATTTCTTCAACCTGTTCAGCAAGATTCCTGCACCCGGCGGCGGCGGCGTCAGCGGCAGCGAGATATCGAGCCGATAATGACTGATCAGCACATGCCGTCGCCGCCGCCGCCAGATACAATTCGTTTCACCATTCTGGGCTGCGGATCGTCGCCCGGTGTGCCGCGTATTGGCGATGACTGGGGCAATTGCGATCCGAACAATCCAAAGAATCGTCGCCTGCGGGCCAGCCTGCTGATTGAAAAATTTGGGCTCGATGGCAAGACGGTTGTTGTCGTCGACACGGGCCCGGATTTTCGCCAGCAAATGCTCAATAGCGGGATATCGGCTGCTGATGGAGTGATCTACACGCACGCCCATGCCGACCATATTCACGGCATCGATGACCTGCGTTCGTTTCTGATCAACCGCCGCGAGATTGTCGACATCTGGGCTGATGCTGCGACGTCAGAGCGATTGCATCAGGCCTTTGGCTATTGTTTCAATACGCCTGAAGGCTCCAGCTATCCGCCGATCCTGTCTGAGCATCGCATTGTGGCTGGCTGCTCGTTTCAAATTGACGGTCCTGGTGGTGCAATTGAGATCCTGCCGTTTGAACAAGCTCATGGTGACATTTTTTCCCTTGGCTTTCGAATTGGCGATCTGGCGTATTGCAGCGACGTCAGTGGGCTGGACGAACGGGCCTTGCCACATCTGAATAATCTCGACGTGTGGATCATCGACGCTTTGCAGTATCGGACCCATCGCAGTCACTTCAGTTTGGAACAGACATTGGAATGGATTGAGAAGCTAAAGCCGCAACGCGCTGTGCTGACCCATATGCACACGCCGCTGGACTATCAAACAGTGATGGATGAGACACCCAAACACGTGGTGCCGGCATATGATGGAATGACGATAGACCTGTAAGGCATCCTGTTATCAATGAGATAAGCCGGTTATCTTATGTAATAGTCAAACAAAAATGTTCCATAATATATCTTATGCGACAATTGTATTGGTCGGTTCGGCGATCTGAACTGCGGTTATGGTTTGTCCGATCGCATGCAAACCCCGTGGTCTTTTGAAGCCTCGGTCCCAAGAGATGCACAGCCCGGAAATATAGCTGCCCCCTGCTTTGTCACGCAGGCAGGCTTAGCTTACTCAACCGGCCGCCATCAACCGTCCAGACCTGGCCCGTTACAAATGCCGCTTCGTTGGACGCCAGCCAGCAAACCAGCGACGCCACCTCTTGCGGGCTGCCGGTGCGTCCAACGGGATGAATGTCACCGACCTTGTCGCGAAATGCAACGGGGTCACCCAGGCTCTCGATGAATGCCACATTTAAGTCTGTGTCGATCCAACCGGGTGCCACAGCGTTGCAGCGCACGCCGTCTGGGCCATGATCAACGGCAACAGCCCGTGTCAGACCATGCAGACCGGCCTTAGAGGCGCAATAGGCGGGATGGCGCGGATTGGAGCCCAGACCTTCGATAGAACCGATATTGACGATCGCACCCGCACGCTCGATCAGATGTGGCATGGCGTATTTTGTCAGCAGAAACGGTGCCGTGAGGTTGACCTGCAGCGTTTTTGCCCAGTCGGCCTCGCTGAATTCCACCACATCCCCCTCCAGCATCATTCCGGCATTGTTGACCAGAACATCGAGGCGGCCATGACGCCGAATGACCTCTGTGACAAGTTGTTGAGGGACCTCGGGATCTATGAAGTCGGCGCATATGTAGTCAAATTCCGTGTCACTTTGCCTTTGGGCGGTGACTACCTTGGCCCCTGCCCCGGAAAACGCCCTGGCGCAGGCCGCGCCGATGCCGCTTCGACCACCGGTAATCAGGACGACTTTTTCTGAAAACTGGCTCATTGGACCGGCTTGCCTCCATTCACTTCCAATAGGGCACCGCACATATATCTGGACTGGTCTGAAGCTAGGAACAGCACTACGTCGGCAATGTCTTCCGGCTCGGCAATCCTGCCCAATGGTACCGAAGCATTGAGTTCATCTATCGCCTTGTCGGGATCAAGGCCTCTGGCTTCGAAACCGGTACGGATCATTGGCGTGTTCACTTCGTTGGGGCAGACCGCGTTGACCCGAATATTCTGGTGGGCATGATCCATGCCGAGGCACTGGGTCAGCGACGCAATTGCGGCTTTTGACATCACGTAGATTGGGTGGTTGGGGCCTGGATGGACGCCCCAACAGGACGAGGTGTTGACGATGGCCCCTCCTCCGGCTTGCACCATCAGCGGAATCGCTGCACGGCACAGGCGAAATGGTGCTTCGACATTGATCGCCATGCTACGTTTCAGGTCATCGTCGCTGGCCTGTGTGATATCTCCCCGTGTGATGATGCCTGCATTGTTGATCAGGATGTCGAGGCCGCCCATCTGATCGGCTGCTTCATACGGCAGGCGATCGCAAAAACCGGCATCCATCAGGTCACCGTCGATATGAAACTCGGCTTTGCTGGGCAACCTATCAGTGCCTGTAACGACTGCCCCTTCGGCCTGAAGCCTGGAAACAATTGCCGCACCAATGCCGCCGGCAGCACCGGTCACCAGAGCCCGTTTGTCTTTCAGTTGCATCGGCGCAGCCTCCTCCATGCCAGTTGGCTGAAAGCTTAAGCACAATGGGTCATAATGGTTAGCGGAAATGCGCCATAATCTCTGTGCTTTTGGCGCCCATTTACTGACGCTCTATCGATCAGCCAGCGCCAGCTTCACGCCCAGCAGTCCAAACGATCCGGCAAAGGCCCGCTTGCACCATTTCATCACCTGTGGCCGTGAAATGACATAATCCCGCGCCAGCGCGGCAAAAGCTCCATAACCGACAAAAACCACAAAGGTCAGCGCCATAAAGACCGCCGCCAGCAGGATCAGCGTGAATGTGGAATTGGGAGCGTTGACGGGAACAAATTGGGGCAGGAATGCCATGAAAAACAAGGATAATTTCGGATTGAGCGTGTTCAGCAATATGCCTCTTACGATCGTCTGTTTTGACGAGATTACCCGGTCATCTCCTTTGACATCCAGAACCCCGCCATCGCGCATCAGGTTCCAGGCCATATAGAGCAGATAGGCAACGCCGAGATATTTGATCACCTGAAAAGCAAGCGCACTTGTGTGCAAAATTGCCGCCAGCCCGACAATGCTGGCAAAGGCGGAAGGTAAAATGCCCAATGTGCATCCAAAGGCAGCAGCAATGCTGGGTCCAAGCCCCCTGCCCAACCCGACCGCCAGCGTGTAAAGAACGCCGGTTCCGGGCAAAAGAATGACGATGATTGACGTCAACAAGAATTCAAGGCTCATGAAAGTTCCGCGCTTACGGGTTAGTTTCTGGATGAAAACCATTTAACGGGTAGGACAAATTAGCAAGCATTAAGTTGCTCAGACTCAGTCCAAACTGCAATGGCTGTGATAGCGGGCAATAATCGTTTCGATGACATCTGCCGGGGCGCGTTGCCACCAGTTTTCGGCTGAAAAAATTTCAACCTCGGCAATGCCTGAAAAACCGGCGTCTTTCATCATCGCGCCCAGGCCGGGAAGATCGGCAACCCCGTCACCCATCATGCCCCTGTCCAGCAACATATCGGATGTCTGTTCCAGCCAGTCGCACAGGTGAAAGCCGAGCAGGCGGCCCGGGCCTGCCTGGCGCAACGACTCGGCCAATTGGCTGTCCCACCATACGTGATAGACGTCGACGGCAATGCCGACATTGGGCTTGCCTATCCAGTCGCAGACCCGATGGGCGTCGGCCACTGTAAACAGGCAGGTGCGATTGCCGCCAAACATCGGATTGAGCGGTTCAAGCGCCAGTTGCACCCCCGTCCCATCCGCGTAATCAGCCAACTGCGCTACCCGTTCAGCAAGGATCTTTTGCGACTCCAAAACCCCCTTGGTCCCAGGCTCCGACCCACCGGTGACAATGGTCAATATGCCGGTGCCCAGCTCGGCCGCCATGTCGACCGATGCCCTGGCTTCATCCAGATTGGCCGGGGCTTCTGAGCCGGTAATATAGGGCGTGCGGCACAATCCAACCACTTCCATGCCCGCATCGCGGACGCGTTGGCCAATCTCGAAGGCCCGATCGTCAATCTCGCGCCGCCAGAAGACAATACCCCCCAGCCCTTTTTCAGCACATGCATCAATGATTTGTTCGACAGACCACCCTGCCCCATAACCTTCCAGATTGTGACCCAGCGTCGCTGTGTTCAGGGCCAGTCGGGAATGTCCCTTCGGGTCAGTCAACGCCATAGACCCCCAACAGCTGATTCATCCGGGCAATGGCCAGATCCGGACTGGCAAGCAGGCCGCACTGATCGGCCAGTTTGAAACAGTCGATCAAATAGGGCAGCGGCCGCATGGATTGCGCCCCGCCCAGCATGATAAAATGGCTTTGATGGCCATTCAGCCAGGCCAGAAAAACTACGCCGGTTTTGTAATATTGAGTCGGCGCGCGAAAAATCAGCCGCGACAGGGGAACCGTGGGGTCGAGGATTTCCCTGAAGCCCGCGACATCGCCCTGATCCAGGCGGGCCATGGCATTGCCAATGGTGGCCGCCAGCGGGTCGAAGGCCCCCAATAGAGCGTCGGAATGCCCCTGTTCGTCGCCGGCAATCAGTTCGGCGTAATTGAAGTCGTCGCCGCTATACATGCGCACGCCCGCAGGCAGGCGCCGCCGCATGATGATTTCTTTGTCCTTGTCCAGCAACGAAACCTTGATTCCATCGACCTTGGACTGGTTATCGCCAATGACCTGCAGGGCGACTTCCATACTGTCTTCAAATGCCTGAGCACCCCAATACCCCGCCAGGGCCGGGTCAAACATGTCCCCCAGCCAGTGCAGAATGACCGGCTTGTCACAGGCCGCCAAGACCTCACCATACAGCGTGATGTAGTCATCCGGAGATTGTGCCAACCGGGCCAGGGCGCGGCTGGCCATCAGGATCAGACGCCCGTCGACCGCCTGAATGGCTTCCACCTGCTCCAGATAGGCGCGTTTGACCTCGTCCAGGCTGCGCGCGTCGCCCGGGTCGAGTTGGTCCGTGCCGCAGCCATTGAACACCAAAGCATCCGGCACTTCGCTTTTGGTGCGGCGGATCAGTTCCAGTGCGCCGGGCCAATCCAGCCCCATGCCGCGCTGTGCCGTATCCATGGCTTCCGCGATGCCGAGGCCGAGTCCGGCAAGGTGGCGGCGAAATGCCATGGTCTGCTCCCAGTCCAGCGCCGCCGGACCGGACGGGTCACTGTCGGTAAACGGATCGCTCACCACATGGGCGGCGGAGAAGACAATGCGCGACGGGTCCGACCCCATGGGGACGGGCGCAACGGGTGTTCCTTGCAGGGCATAGTCAGTCAGATTTCCGGCGTTATCCGGCAGATTGATTTTCATCTCTTAAAACCTCGGTACGAGCATGCCGCCGTCGGCAAAAATTGTCTGGCCGGTGGTATAGGGCAATTTGCCTGATGCCAGGGAGGCAATGATTTCGCCCACATCTGCGGGCTGGCCAATGCGTGGCAACAGGGTCAGACCTTGCTTTGCACGTTGTTCATATTGGTCAATGACGGGAGCCGTCATCTCGGTATTGATCAATCCCGGGCGGACGTCATAGACGGCAATTTCTTCTTCCCCCAAACGGGCCGCCCAGGTTTTCGACACCATGGCGGCGGCGGCTTTGGAGGCGCAATATTCAGCCCGCGGCACGGCCACCGCTTCGGCATTGGCAGAGGTCACATTGACAATCGCGTGGAACATCTCGGCAGGCCTTTGGCGAGCCAGCAACCGTTTGGCAAAGGACTGGGTCAGGAAGAACATGGCCTTGGAATTGACTTCCAGGCATCTGTCCCAGCTATCCTCGGTCACATCCAATGGGTCACCGCGGCTGATCACCCCTATCCCGGCATTGTTGACCAGTGTGGTCAGCGGTCCTAACTCGGCTTCTATCGTGTCCATCGCGGCGGCATGGGCTGTATGGTCTGTGACGTCGAAGGCCACGGCCATTGCTGTTGCCTCGCCGCCAATTTCGCGCACCTGTTCAACGGCGGATGCCAGTTCCGCATCATCATGTGGGCCGTTCAGCGCCACAGAAAACCCCTGACGCGCCAGCGCACAGGCGGCGCCGAGGCCGATACCCCGTGAGGATCCCGTGACCAGGGCAACCTGATTCATCAGTCCCGTGCTCCATGTTTCATCAATTCGCGGGCGATAATCATCCGCTGAATCTGGTTCGTGCCCTCATAAATCTGGGTTATTTTTGCGTCGCGATAGAGTCTCTCCACTTCGAATCCCCTGATATATCCTGAGCCCCCGAAAATCTGGACTGCATCGGCGGTACGCGCAACCGCCATATCGCCGGCAAAACATTTGGCCATGCTGCAGGCTTTGGTTGCATCCTCTCCCCGGTCGATCTTAACCGCGGCTGAATGGACCAAGAGACGGGCCGCTTCGATATCCTTGGCAATGTCAGACAACATGAACTGAATGCCCTGAAATTCTGAGATTGCCTGATTGAATTGTTTGCGCTGCTGGGCATATTCCAGCGCGGCTTCAAGCCCCGCCTGCCCGATGCCGACGGCAAGGGCGGCAATGCCGACACGGCCCTTGTCCAGAACACTCATCATCATGTGAAACCCGCGACCTTCGGTTCCCAGCAAGGCTTCCGGTGGCAATTGCACATCACTGAAATTCAATGCCCCGACCTGACTGGCCCGCTGACCCATCTTGTGTTCCTTGGGTCCGCGCTCCACCCCGTCAGCGTTCAGATCAACGATAAATATCGACATGCCGCGGTGGCCAGCATCCCGGTCGGTGCGGGCCAGGACAAATCCATAATCGGCAACCGGTGCGTTGTGTATCCAGATCTTGCTGCCGTTCAGCTTCCAACCATCGCCGTCTTTAGCGGCATCGGTGCGGATGCCGGATACATCAGTACCGGCCTCTGCTTCGGTGATGCAGTAGGCAACCTTTTTCTTCGCAGTCATTACGTCGGGCAACAGGCTGGACCGTTGTTCGTCCGTGCCATGACGCACCAACAAGGTAGAAATCAGCTCAATCAACCCGCATTGATCGGCAATGGAGGCATATCCCCGCGACAGTTCTTCCATCACCAGAGCATAGGTCAGCGTGTCAAACCCCGGCCCCCCCATATGTTCCGGAACAGCAATGCCAAACAGCCCCAGTTCGCCCATCTGATCATAAAGTTCAGACGGGAAACGCTCGTCACGATCGAGTTCTTCCGCCAACGGACTGATGACGTCGTCGGCAAATTCGCGCGCCATATCACGCACCTGAATATGTGTGTCGGTGAGGTACATCGATTTTTCCGTTTGTAACTATTTAGTTACTTTAGAATATCACAAAATCAAAGGTCAAGAGGCAGAAGGTGCGAATTTTCCCTTGCTCATTGGCGGTAATTGGATTTAAATAACTAAATAGTTACTTTGGAGGATGCGCAATGAAGCCTGACACGTTGAACAAGTTCGGCCTGGTTGATCTGGAGGTGACGGCGTTTGGATTCGGAACTGCCCCGGTGGGCAATATTTTCCGCGAGATCGACGAAGAAACGTCCCATGCGATGTTTCAGACGGCCTGGGATGCCGGCGTTCGCTATTATGACACGGCGCCGATGTATGGTCATGGCCTGGCAGAATTGCGCACTGGCCATTCCCTGCGCTGGAAAAACCGGGACGATTTCATCCTGTCCTCAAAGGTCGGGCGGGTGCTGAAACCGGCCCGCAAGGAAGATATCGACTATGCCCCTTGGACCAATGCCGGGCGTTTCACCATGCATTTTGACTATTCCTATGACGGCACAATGCGGGCCTTTGAGGACAGTCTGCAGCGGTTGAATCTGGAACGCATGGACATTTGCTTTATCCACGATATTGACGTCTTCACCCGTGGTGATGATCAGCCTGAAGTGTTTGAAGCAGCCATGGATGGAAGCTGGAAAGCCCTCAGCAGTCTGCGCGACCAGGGGGTGGTCAAGGCGATTGGCGTTGGCGTCAACGAATGGGAGGTGTGTCACGCAGCCTTGCAGCGGCGAGATTTCGACTGTTTCTTGCTGGCCGGGCGCTACACGCTGCTGGAGCAAGAGTCGCTGAACGAGTTTCTGCCACTTTGTGAGGAACGGGGAGCGGCGGTGGTTGTCGGGGGCGGATTCAATTCCGGCATTCTTGCAACCGGCGCGGTTGAAGGTGCCAAATACAATTATGTCCCTGCGCCGGATGACATCATGGAGAAGGTGCGCAGAATGGAAGCGGTGGGTCGTGAATATAACGTGCCCCTGCCCGCTGCTGCGCTGCAATTTGTTGTCGCCCATCCGGCAATTCCAAGTTTTATCGCCGGTACCCGGACGGTTGAGCAGCTGGAGAAAAACCTCGAATGGTTCAGCCATCCGATTCCGTCTGAATTCTGGGATAGCTTGAAGTCCCAGGGACTGCTGCGTGAAGACGCGCCGACCCCGTGACCCGTCATCTTTCAGGTAGACGATATGGCTATGACGCCTTGTCTGTTGGTGATCGCATCCAGTCCGGCTCGCTGCAGGTCACAGCCGAGATTGTCGATGCATTTGCCGACATGACCGGTGACCGCTTTGAAATTCATATGGACGACGCCGCAGCCAGGAAACATGGATTTCCCAAACGTGTTGCCCATGGTCTTCTGGTCCTGTCGCTGGTCGATGGCCTGAAGAACCAATGCGACGCTCAGTTTAAAGCAATTGCATCTCTGGGATGGGACTGGACATTTTCCCGCCCCGTATTTGTCGGCGATCAGATCAGCACGACGATCTCAGTCATTGACATGAGAACGACCAGCAAAACCGACCGGGGCATTGTGACTTTGGAGTTTGACGTCACCAATCAGCACGGGGAGACCGTCCAGCGGGGCACCAACAAGCTTATGGTCTACAGATAGGTTCTAGACTTCAAAATCGAAGACATAGACCCCGTCCGGGCCGCCTTCGGTTTCAGCGACAATTCGGGCGCCGATGGCCTGGTGGGCTGCGTCAACCAGATAGGCGTCTCGGACGGCTGAATCGGTAAAATCGAACCAGAACAGGTGACGGAAATCGCGCACCAGGTGATCTTCCACACTGACATTGTCACGCACCTGAAAATCCACGATGCCGTCTATATGACCGCTCAATCCGGCCAGATCCTTCATCAACTGGTCTTTTGTTTCCTGTGATGTGCTGTCGCGATACCGCAAGGCAACGAGGTGGCGGATCATGGGTCTACTCCTGCTAGAAAGTCTTATTAAAGTTGGTTTGAGTTCAAGGATTCAGTCCAAATGGTTCGGGAGTGAACAGGCGGTTGTCCATCTGACGTAAATCTTCCGCAACCTTCAGTTCCGTTGCCGCCTGATCGAGAATGTCGCGCTGAAGATCTATGCCCGGCGCAATTTCCGTCACCATCAGTCCCTGTTCGGTCAGTTCAATCACGCAGCGTTCGGTCACATAGGTGGCACGCTGGCCCTGCGCCACTGCCCGCTTTCCTGAAAATGAGACTTGATCAACCTTTGGTACGATTTTGGCGGTATGACCTTCCTTGTCGATCACCAATCTGCCGTCTTCAATATGCATCTTGGCGCCGGCATTGAAGGTGCCCGAGAAAACGATGCTCTTGGCGCGGGCGGTAATATCGACAAATCCTCCGGCTCCGGCCGTTCGGTGAGGCGTGGCTTTCAAGCGCGAAACATTAACCGACCCATCTGCATCAATTTCCAGGAAACTGAGCAGCGAGGCGTTGAACCCACCGGCCTGGAAATAGGAGAACTGGTGGGGTGACGCGACAAAGGCTTCGGCATTTGCGGCGCAGCCGAACTTGAAGTCCAGCAGCGGAATGCCGCCAACGGCCCCCTGCTCTATCACCCAGGTGACGTCGCCATGGTGGCCTTCTTCCAGAAAGATGCGTGGCACATTGGCCGATACGCCAAAGCCCACATTGACGGCCCAGCCCTTGTGCAATTCCTGGGCGACCCGGCGGGCAATCACCTTTGGCACGCCAAAATCCATCATCTGGAAACTGTCGAGCGGACGAATGAGTTCTCCGGATATGGCCGGATCATAATTTGTCGCCGTGGTTTGCAGCATGTCGGGTGCTTCCACCAACACGTCGACCAGAATGCCAGGCACCCGCACGTCGTGGGGACGGATGGAGCCATTGGCCGTAATCTGACGCACCTGGGCAATTACCTTGCCGCCGCAATTATGCGCTGCCAGTGCCATTTCCATGGCGCCAAGATAGGCGCCTTCGGATTCAAAGCTCAGATTGCCCCTTTGGTCGGCGGTCGACGCGCGGATAATGGCGACGTCCGGCTGCAGTGCCGAGAAATACAGCCAGTCTTCGCCTTCAAAATCCACCCGGCGGACGATGGGGTCAGACGCGGCCATTTCATTCATCGCGCCGCCTTCCAGGTCTGGGTCCACGAAGGTCTCCATGCCGACCTTGGTCAGCACGCCTGGCCGATGCCCCGCTCCCTCGCGCAACATGTCGAATATGATGCCGGATGGCAGATTATAGGCCTTGATCTGATTGTTGGTGATCAATTGCCAGATCAGTGGAGGTTCTGCCTTGGTCGGCCCGGAGGGATAGGACCCGCCGATGATCGTCGAAAGACAGCCTTTCTTGGCATAATGGTCGATGCCCTTAATGCCAAAAAAATCTCCCGCAGCGATGGGATGAATGCTGGTGAGGTTCTTGGGAGACCCTTCGCGATCGAATCTTTCGCCCAGCGCCGCCAGCACCGCATCCGGGCAACACAGGCCGCTGGAAGAGTTGACGGCAATCACCGCTTCATCGGCTATCAGCCCAACCGCCTCGGCCGCAGTTCTTTGTTTAGTCACGCAATTCTCCCGACAGTTCGCATTGCTGGACAAGTAACCAACTAGTTAATAGACTACTGCATGCCCACCACTCGAATCAAGTGCAAAGCCATAGAAATCATGGCGTTTAGAGATAAAGACTTTCACTTAAGTAACCAATAAGTTACAAACAGAACACGATCAGGGAGACCCCGATGAGCATCTATTTTGAAAAACCCATCAACGCGCTTTTGGCACCTTCCCGCTTGAAGGTGAGGCCGCGATCAAGGCGATTCAGACGGCAGCAGACGTTGGATATCGAGCCTTTGATACTGCGCAGATGTATGGCAATGAGGCGGAAACCGGCGAGGCGCTTCAGGCGACCGGCATTCCCCGGGACGAACTCTGCATCACCACAAAGGTTGATATTGCCAATTTTGATGACGCCAGTTTCCTGCCGTCGGTGGAGACCAGTCTGCGGGATCTGAGGATCGATCAGACCGATGTATTGTTGCTTCACTGGCCAACCCCTGGCGGCGACATCAAACAGTCTTTGCAATTGCTGCAACAGGCCCACGACCGTGGCCTGGCAAAGCATATCGGCGTGTCCAACTATACGGCCCAGATGATGCATGACGCCAAGGCCATCGTAGATGCACCCCTGGTGACCAATCAGGTGGAATTCCATCCCTTGCTCAGTCAGGACAAATTACTTGCCGCCGCCAATGAAACCGGAATTCCGCTGGCCTCCTACTGTTCGGTGGCACGCGGCGAGGTGTTCAAACATCCGATATTTGGTGAAATTGGCGAAGCCTATGGCAAGACTGCCGGACAGGTTGTGCTGCGGTGGATTTTGCAAAAAGGGGTGTCTATCAACACCATGTCGACGAAGCCGGAAAACATCCGGGCCAATTTCGAAGTGATGGACTTTACCCTGTCCTCCATCGACATGCACAGGATCGACGCGATGAATGCAACGGGCTATCGCATTGTCGGCAAGGACCTTGTCCCCTACGCCCCGGATTTTGACTAATTTGAGAATTTGCTGAATTTGATCAACGGTTACCCCGGATCATGTCGCTGGCTTTCTCGGCCATCATGATGGTCGGCGCATTGGTGTTGGAGCCAATCAGGCTTGGCATGGCGGAGCTGTCGCATATGCGCAATCCGTCAATGCCATGAACCCGCATTTGCGGGTCGACCACTGCCATTTTATCGGTCCCCATCTTACAGGTACAGGTGGGGTGATATGAGGTGCGGCCATATTGGCGGGCGTAATTTTCAAAGTCTTTCTGCGACTTGACGCTGGCATCGGGGAACCGGACCTGGCGGATGTATTTTTGCAATGACGGCTGATTAAACACGTCGACGCTCAACTTCACGCCTTCTGCCGTCCTTTTGACATCATCGGGATGGCCGAGAAAGTTCGGATCGACCAAGGGCGTATCAGCAGGGTTTGCTGATCGCAGACGCACCGTTCCACGCGCCTTGGGCCGCACATTATAGCTGTTCATGGTGATGCCGCTTTCCCCCTTGGGCACGGTGGGGACTCCGGCCTCAGCTCCTGCGGCGGCGAGGAAATGAAATTGCAGGTCGGGTTTGTCCAGACCATCCTGAGAATACCAGAAACCACCACCCTCAACCACGTTGGAGGCAACGCGCCCGCTCTTGAAAAGGGCATATTCCATGCCGCTCCAGGCCTTCCAATACCAGGTGTTGTAGCGGTCGAGGCTGTGGGGGCCGTTTAGTTCGGCGACAATATCAACGCCAAAATGGTCCTGCAGGTTTTCGCCAACGCCGGGAAGATCATGAACCACATCCACACCCGCGTCCTTCAGGTGGTCAGCCGGGCCAATACCGGACAGCAACATCAGCTTTGGCGACCCGATAGCCCCAGACGTGATCAGAACTTCGCTGTCGGCACGCGCCGTGATTTTTTGCTGTTTCTGGAAATATTCGACGCCAATGGCACGATCTTTTTCCACCAGCACCCGGTTCACCAGACAACCAGTGACCAGTGTCAGATTGGGCCGATTGAGCACCGGTTTGAGATAGCCGACAGCCGCCGAACAGCGGCGGGAATTGCGTACCGTGACCTGGTAAGCACCGGCCCCTTCCTGAACCGGGCCGTTGAAATCGGGATTGTACGGAATGCCGTTTTCCTGGCAGGCGCGGACAAAGGCCCGGGTCATGGTCTGCAACTGGTTCAGGTTGGAGACGCCCAGCGGACCATCGGCGCCGTGCCAGTCTCCCGAAAACACTTCATTGCCTTCAGAGCGTAGAAAATAGGGCTGAATGTCCTTAAACGACCAGCCTTCACAGCCTTCCTCATTAGCCCAGCGGTCATAGTCCGCCGGATGGCCGCGGGTGAACACTTCCGCATTAATGGAAGAGCCGCCACCCAGAACCTTGGCCTGGACATAGGCAATCTGCCGGTCATTGGCATGGATCTGGGGGACTGTCAGCATTTCCCAGGTGAAGGGACCGGTGGTCATGGCGGCAAACCCGGCCGGCATGTGGATAAGCGGGTGATTGTCCTTGCCGCCTGCCTCGATCAGCAGAACGCTGACATCGCGATTTTCAGTCAAACGGGCCGCAAGCACGCAGCCTGCAGAGCCGCCTCCGACAATCACATAGTCATAGCCCTGTTCTGCCATTATTCCACCCATGGTGCATGTTTGCTGATTACAATATGTAATCAATTGGTTACGTCAAGAATTCAGTCGCTGTGATGAGCCGGGCCCGTCAGCTCGATGCATCCAGCCCGTCCCGCCAGTCGTTCCAGTCCCCATCAACCGACGACGGGGCATCATGCCATTCCAGCAAGGGACCGCCGGATACCGGATCAAGTTCGGGAATGGGCAAGGACATGATGCTTTTACAGGCCAGATAGTAAAGCGCGTCCGTCAGAAACTGTTCCTGGATATTGTCCCAGTCACGGCCGTCCGGATAGCCACCCACCATCATGATGTCATCTGAATGCCCGATATCCTCATGGCTGACTCCGGCAGGCATGACAATCACGTCGCCGGCGTCGATACGAACCTTCGTCCATCCGCCCTCACCGACCGACAGGTTAAACTCCATCCAGCCACTTGCGCAGCCGAGGCATTCATGGGTGGTCGAGTGAAAATGAGCGTATTCATAGACGCCGGGATATTGCCAATTATTGCCCCAACCGTTTTCGCGAAACCTGGCCTTGACCGCGTCAACCCCGCCACCGGGAACAGCGTTGCGGTGGACAAGCAGGGGAAACCGGCTGTTGGGAATTCTGCCCTGGGGTTTGGACATATAGGCTTCAGTTTTCATTGGCGCCTCCTTGAATGGTCAATTTGAATGGCTAGTGGATTACAATCTGTGTTTTCAGGTTGTGCGGCGCGTCGGCGATTGTGTCGAATGCGTTCTGAATGTCCTCCAACGGATATTCGGCGCCGATAAACGGCGCAGGATCAATCCGGTCGTGGGTCAAAAGGGTCAGTGCATCGTGCATATCCTGTCCCATGCCGGCGACGGATCCCTTGAGGGAATTTTCCTCCAGAATAGTCTGCAGAATATCCATCTGCAGAACCTCGCCCGGCCCGGTCAGTCCGAAAGCGGCAAGATGCCCGCCCTTGCGCAACAATTGTTGGGCATCGGCATAAAGAGCGGCGCTTCCGACGCTTTCAATCACTACATCCGCCCCACGGCCATCGGTGGCCTGCAATACCGCCTGCTTCATCTTGTGCGGTGCGACCGCGATATCCGCGCCACAATTGCACGCCAGATCACGTCGATCCTGGCTGATGTCGGAAGCGATAATTGGTGCGGCCCCGATGGTGCGCAACAATTGCACATGCAAGTTGCCGATGGGCCCTGCCCCGATGACAGCGACCGACTGACCAAAACTGATCTGCGCCTTGCGGGCGGCGCGGACGACGCAGGCAAGTGGCTCTGTCAGTGCCAGAACCTGAGCTGATGTCTGCTGCGGCGCCGGGATGACAAGACGCGCGGGCACGGCAATGAATTCAGCAAATGCCCCATCTATGGTGATCCCCATCTGCTGCATGTCGGGACAATTCAATATCTCGTTGCGCCGGCACCAGTAGCACCTGTCGCAGCCAATGTTCATGTCCACGACAACCGCCTGCCCTTCAGACAATCCGGCGACTCCGTCACCAAGTTCCGCGACGTGGCCGGTAAATTCGTGGCCCGGAATCAACGGCAGCTTGTCGGCGGCGTAGTGACCATGAAATATGTGCAAGTCGGTGCCGCAGATGCCGGTGCGGGCAATGCGGATCAGCACCTCGTCCCTTCCGGGTTGCGGGCGTGGCACGTCTTTGACCTCAAACTGGCCCGGACCAACCAATACCGCCGCGCGCATATTGGTCATTTCACCACTCCGCGCAGTTTTGAGCGATCAATTGTCAGGGCGATGGCGATGATCAAAACGATCCCGAAGATCATCTGTTGCTGGGTGGCATCGACTTCGAGATAGACCATAGCGGCGCGGATCACCATGACGATGAGCGTGCCGATGGCCGTGTTAAGTACACCACCGACACCGCCTGTCAGAGGTGTACCGCCGACCAGCACCGCAACAATTGCCAGCAGCAGGAAGCCGTTGGCGAGATTTGCGTCGCCGCCGGAAAGTTTGACCGAGAAAATCAGCCCGGCAATCGCTGCAAAGGCACCGGAAATGCCAAAGGCGATGATCTTGACCTTGTCGACATTGATGCCCGAGGCAACGGCGGCGAGTTCGCCCGCGCCAACGGCTTTCAGGGATCGACCAAACGTGGTGCGGGTCTGCAGAAACCAGGCCAGGGCGAGCAGCACAACGGCGATCACCAGTTCATGGGGCACGCCAGCGGTATTGCCGAACATCCAGCCAAAACTGCCATCGCGCAGTGTCGCGTCCATATAGAGTGCCCGTTGGCCAGACAACCATTTGGCAATCGACAGGGCAACAAAGCCAAGGGCCAGTGTGGAGACGAAGGACGGCACAAACAGGCGCGTTGTTACAAAACCAGAAATCATGCCGAACAGGCCGCCGGCCAGAATGACGATGAATGCCACGCCAATGCCGAACTGCGCCAGATAGACGGTGGCGATCACTGTCACCATATTGGCCAATTGCTGCACCGACAGGTCAATTCCGCCGATATAGATGGCAAAGGTCATGCCCAGCGCCATGATGAACAGGGGAACGATGTCCGCCATCAGAAGGATCAGACCCGCGGGGTTGAAAAAACTGGGATTGGCAATGCCGACAAGCACGCAAAGCGCCAGCAGGGTGATCCAGGGGAAATGTGGTTTGATGCGTTCGAGATTCATGGGGATCATATCATGTGCTGCACAAGGTCGTAGAGCGACGGTTTTGACCCCGGCGTTCCATCAAACCGTTGTTGAAATTCGCCGTCCTTCAGGACGATGATCGTGTGAGACAGGCCAATGGCCTCTTCCAGGGTGTCGGCAACCAATATGATGCCAACGCCATCATCCGACATCTCGCGGATCATTTCGTAGACATCTTCCTTGGCACCGATATCAAGACCGCGGGTCGGGTGGTCCAGCAGCATGATGTCGGACCCACCAGACCGCCATTTGGCCAGCACCACCTTTTGCTGATTGCCGCCGGACAGGCCACCGCAATCCTTGTATTCCGATGGTGTTTTGATGCCCAGACGGCTGATCCAGTCGCGGGCGAGATCTTTTTCTTTTGATATGTCCAGAATGCCGGCGGAGGCGTAATTGTCCAGCTGGCTCAGCGTCATGTTTTCATAGACGTTCATGCCGTTGACAATGCCTTCGACCTTACGCTCTCGCGGCAGATAGCCGATGCCCCGTTCAACACCACCACGGGCGGAAAACCGGGTGATTTCTTCGCCCTTCACACTGACGCTGCCGGATGATGGTGCCTCCATCCCGAAAAGCGTCCGCAAAACCGCCTCACGCCCCGATCCTTCCGTGCCGACGAGACAGAGCACCTCGCCTGCATGCAAATCAAAGGAGATGTCTTTGAACCCACCGCTCAGGCTGACATTTTCAAACCGGCACAGAACGGATTCGGCATCATAGGTCTTCTGCTTTTGCTCGCGGTAATATTCCTTGTCGACATCACGCCCCACCATCTTGTGCTGAATGGAATCCCGGTCGGCATTCTGTTGGGCGACCACGTCGACAACCTCGCCGTCCTTCATCACATAGATGCGGTCGGACAGGTCCAGTACTTCTTCCATGCGGTGGGATACAAAGATGAAGGAGGCTCGTTTGGTCAGTTCGCGAACGATCTGAAACAGCAGTTCCACCTCCTCCTTGGCTAAAACGGATGTCGGTTCATCAAGCAGGATCACCAGATCACCGTCGATCCGTTCCTCAAGGGTCAGGACTTTGGCAAGTTCCACCAACTGGCGTTGGGCAAAGGACAGTTTTGCGGTGATCATTGCCGGGTCGATATCGAGCTTCACCTTGGCCAGTTGCATGCGTGCCGCCTGCTCCATGGCTTTCCAGTTGATGACGCCAAACCTGACGAACTGGCGCTCATAGCCGAGGAAGATGTTCTCCATCACCGTCAGATTGGTGATCAAGGACTGTTCCTGAAAAACCATGCCGATGCCATGTTCCATGGCCTGGCGGGGATTTTGAAACCGCACTGTCGTTCCATCGATGGAGATAATGCCGCCATCTGGTTGATAAGCGCCGTAGATCACTTTCATCAGGGTTGATTTGCCGGCACCATTTTCGCCGACAAGACCAACAATCTCGCCACGCTTTACCTGGAAATCCACCGCCTTCAGCGCATGGACCCCGGGGAAATGTTTGTCGACCTGTTGAAGCTCGTACATGGCGCCGCCCTACTTCACAAAACTGATCGATTTGCGATTGGTCGACAGCACCACCGCCACGATAACCAGCATGCCCAGAACACCATCCTGCAGCCAATTGGGCAGGCCGATAACCACCATGCCATTGTTGATGGCATTGACGATCAACACGCCAACCAATGTGTTCCACACCCCGCCTATGCCGCCCCAAAGCGCGGTTCCGCCCACCACAACGGCGGTGATCGAGATGAACATGAAATTATTGCCGGTTGCGGTTTCGGCAATGCCGATACGACCGACGGCCATCAGCGCGCCAAGGGCAAAGAATACGCCTGCAAGGGTGAAGCCCATAATCCGCACCCGCGCCACGTTAAGGCCGCTGGATTGTGCCAGTTCTTCCCCACCGCCAACGGCGTAAAAATTGCGACCCAGAGTGGTGCGAGACTGGATGAACCAGGCAACAAAAAGCGCTGCCAGCGCGACGTAACACATGATCGGAAAATTCAACCAGCGCGTGGTCAATAGCGAACGAAACAGTTCGTCCTCAACCCGAATGCGATCACCGCCGGTGAGCAGAAGGGCAAATCCTGTGCCGACAAAACCCATGGCCAGCGACGCCATGAAGCTGGGTATCTGCAGCCGCACATGAATGAGCCCGTTGATGAAGCCAATGGCCGCCCCGACAAGCAGTGCTGCAGGTAGCGCCAGCCATGCCCAACTGGCCAGCGTGCCGCCAAGACCGATAAAGACAAAAGCGAAGATGACCGCGCTGACGGAAACATTGCCTTCCATCGACAGGTCAATCGACCCCATGATGATGATGAAGGTGACACCGATGGCCACCATCAGCGCCGGGGTGGCAGCAACCGCGATGCGGGAGGCATTGCGGCTCGAAAAGAAGCGCGAATCCAGCAGATAGATGTGATCCTTGCCTTCGCGGAAATCTTCCAGCCATTCGAAGACCGGAAACAGCAATACCAGAAAAGCCAGAACGAACAGCGGCGCCCAGCGGATCATCTGCTCACGTGTCAGCAGCAGGCGAGACCGGATGGAGTCCCTGTCAGCGGTCAGGTCTGTCATCTGTCCTTCCCTTCTGCGCGCGCCTCGGTGAGCTTATCCCGGCATTTGGCTGGTGTTTGAAAAAAAGAAAAAAAGGCGCGATCGAACGGGGTCGACCGCGCCACCAGGGAGGCTACTTATATTGGATCTGGCCGTTTGAAGGGCCCCAGAAATCCTTCCAGTCATAGGTCGGTACGTTTTCAAGAAAATTCTTCTTGAACTCGGCGGCATCTTTCGGCGTCACCATAATGGTTGGACCATAGAATTCGCGATGTTCATGCGGCTCTTCGGAGGGTTTGAAAGTGCCGATGGCGGCGTGATAGGCCAAGGCTGCCGTAATGCCACCGCCCCAATGGGGGTTGGTAAAGACCGTCGCGAGAATCTTTTTCTGCCCGACAAGATCAACCGCCTGCGGGTTGCCATCATAGGTGACGATCGGAATATCCATGCCCTCTGCCCGCAAGGCTTCCAGCACGCCATAGCCAATTGTGTCATTGGCACAGTGCACGCCGGTTATTTCATCGCCATAGCGGGTAATAAAGCCCTGCATGACCTGGTTTGCCTTTTGCGTATCCCAATCGGCGGGCTGGGCATCCAGCAGTTCGACATTGGGGAAATCCTTGAGGGCATTTTTTAGACCCTGCAGGCGTTCAATGGCCGGGTTGTTGGAGGCGATACCACCGAGATGAACAACACCGCCCTTGCCACCCATGGCTTCCAGCAGGATACGCGCGGTCTGTTCGGCAGGCTTTTCATCAGACCAGCTCATGTGGCTGACATAATTGTCACCAAAATCCCAGGGGTGCAGGTCATCGGTCTTGTTCCACAGGGTGGAGACATAGGCACCCGCTTCGGCACAGGCTTCGACCACGGGGCGCGCATTGGGCGCATCATTGGTGTCAATTGCCAATGCCAGTTCACCATTGGTTTTTGCCAACAGCGCTTTCACATCCGCCAGAGATTTTTCCGACGACCCTTCATTGATCAGATGGGTCAAAGCGCCCTTGGACTTGCCCAGGCTTTCAACAAAAGCCTCGCCACCGGAGACGATTTCGTTCCAATAAGGATTGGTGCGGTTGCGGTAAGACCAGGCAATGGTCGGGTCGGCATATGTTGCTGCCTGAACCGGTGTCGGTCCCAGCATGCGCATCGCTGCGGCGCCGGTAATGCCATAGGCAGAGGCCAGCAGAAAGTTCCGGCGTGATACCGTTTCCGCTTCGATGAATTTCTTGATGAACGACATTTGAGTTCCTCCCGTTTGATCGATCGATTCCTGTTTTCAGGCGCACCCTGTTGCTGATTCGTCTTATTGCAGCAGTAAGGGCTGTAAAAATTCGTCCTTAATGATTTAATGCACTAACTAGTTACTTCGGATTTCACTTTGCTGTCAAGTGGGCTATAAGGCGGGAATTGAATTTTCACCGCTCTTCCTTGAGCGCCAGTGTTTGGGCGACCGCGCCCGCAACAGGGACACGCCCGATGACCAAAGCCAAAACACGCACCCGCAGCGCCGAAGCGACAAAGGGCCGGATATTGGCCGCTGCAAAAAGCGAATTTGCCAGGTTGGGTTTTGCCGGTGCCCGTGTTGATGAAATCGCCGAGAAGGCGCAGGCCAACAAGCGGATGATCTATCATTACTTCGACAGTAAGGAGCGGTTGTTTCAACTGGTGCTGGAAGAGGCCTATCTCGACATTCGTAACGCCGAACAGGCGCTGAGGCTCGACGACCAGCCGCCCCGCGAAGCGCTGGAAAAACTCGTCGTGTTCACCTGGCAATATTATCTCGACAATCCCGAATTCATCACCCTGGTCAACAGCGCCAACCTGCATCGTGCCAAACATCTGGTTGGCTCACGGCGTCTGCCGGTGGCCAGCCAGAAACTGGTTGGTCTGGTGGAAGGCATATTGGACCGGGGGGTTCAGGAAGGCACATTTCGTGTCGGCGTCGACGCTGTGCAGCTCAACATCACGATTGCCGCCCTGGGCTATTATTACCTGACCAACAGGCATACCGGCGCCGTGTTGTTTGGCCGCGATTACATGAGCAAGGAAGCGTTGGACGAGCGCCTGGCGTTTAATGTCGATACGATCATGCGCCTGGTATTGGCCTAGATTATTGCGTCCAATGAACTGGGTTCATTGAATACGCAGATTTTGATCCGGGACCCAACCTTCGTCCCCTGCACTGTTGACGCACCAGGTCCAGCCATGGGTGTTCTTCACAACCGCCAACACCTCGTTCTTTTTGCAACTGAGTTCCATTGCTGAATAGTCAAACAAGGCGACTGCAGATTCTATACCAGCATCTTCAACCAGCGAATCCGGCACCCACCCTTCCCGGCCATCCGACGCACGCGCCCAGAGCCAGCTGTGTCCCTGCCAATTGTCGGTGCGACCGCTCAGTTCGATTGCCTCTCCCTGATCTACGGCGATTGGGTCTGCATAGCAGGCAGTATAGGTCGACAGTACACGTGCTGATTTGGTCAAGCTTCTGCTCTGTGATGGCTGCAAAATGTGACATTAGAACCATCCTTGCGACGGCTCAAGCGCGGGCGGGTGGTGAGACGAATTCCCCCATCGCCGCTAGGTCAACGACGAGGGGGAATCGTGGTTTAGAAATGACGCGGATCCCCGTTTTGAAGCCGATGCTGTCGCCGTATCAATCGCGCCGCCTCGGCGGCATTGACGTCAATTGGAAGATTGTCCGCCTCTTCCAGATGCCGACGCTTGTAACCGATATCGGCCAAGGTGTGATCATCAAGATACAACATCTGCTGGAAAGCCTGACGATCTATTCTTTGCTGACGGCGCCTTTTGCGCCAGGCCTGCAAGCGCTCTGCAAGGCGATAGAGCCTATCTTTCCATGCAGGTGAGATTGCATCGTGGGGAATATGGGACTGGAGTACGGACATGGGAGGTTCCTTTCTATACACCCCAATATCGGTCTTGACCTTCGTTCAGTCCAACGAATAGTATTGACACGATTGATCAATAAAATTGAACGATAGATGGCCCTGCAATCCAACCTTCTTCTGGAATCCGACCTGATGCGCAGCTTTGCTGTGATTGCCGAAATTGGCAGCTTTACCGCCGCCGCGCGGCGCCTGAACCGCACGCCGTCGGCGATTTCCATGCAGATGAAAAAACTGGAGGATCAACTGGGGAGGCGCTTGTTTTTTCGTGAAGGCCGTTCCGTCGGCCTGACCGCTGACGGAGAAATGTTGCTGTCCTATGCACAGGACATGTTGCGGTTGAACGAAGCCGCCATTGCACGATTTCAGGTGCCTGCACTGGAGGGGCTTGTACGGTTTGGCGCGCCGGATGACTTCGGAACCCAGTTTTTGCCGCCGGTATTGCGGCGCTTTGCCGACTCCCATCCGCAGGTCGAGGTTGAAGTGGTTTTGGGCACCACAAGGGATCTGTTGAGTCGGTTTGAGGCCGGCAGACTCGACCTGACGCTGATAACCAGCGTTACCGGCACGAACAATGACGGTATTGGTGAGATCGTTTACGTGGAACAGCTGGTCTGGGTCGGGCTAAAGGCTGGCAAGGCGGTCAAATCCCCGGTCATTCCCCTTGCTCTGGCAGATACCGGATGTTGCTGGCGGCAGTCGGCAACCGACCGACTGACAGAAACAGGTATGGATTACAGGATTGCCTATACCAGCGAAACCGCCCTGGGACAGCTGGCCGCCCTAAGGGCCGATCTGGCCATCGCACCGATGCCGGAAAGCATGGTGGAACCGCCCTTTGAAATTCTCGGCAAACAACACGACCTGCCAGAACTGCCCACCTATCATGTGCGCCTTTGCCAGGCGGAGAACATCGGCGCGGCAGGTGCGGCTTTCAGTGCCCATGTGAAGGAAAGTTTTGCAGCACTCAACTGAGAGGCCCTTGACTGATCCCATCACCTTCAACCCATTGGTTCATCCCTATTGATCCCCCTCGCATGAAGGCATAATAACGCAGGGTCGCCCTCACATTTGCTAAACCCTGCCATGTCGAATCCTGTTCTTGTTGAAGTCACCCGTGGTTCGGTGATCGAATCTCGCCATCGCGGCGCCATCAGCGTTATGGATGGTGACGGTAACAACCTGTTGGATATCGGTGATACGGCTCGTCCGGTCTTTGCCCGTTCTGCAATCAAGGCGGTGCAGGCCCTGCCACTGGTGGAAAGCGGCGCTGCCGATGCTTTTGGATTTGGCGACAAAGAGCTGGCACTCGCCTGTTCGTCCCATTCCGGGGAAGATGATCATATCGAGATGGCAAGGTCGATGCTGGCGCGTGCTGGCCGCAGCGAAGATGACCTGGAATGCGGCGGACACTGGTCCACCCATGAACATGTTCTCATTCACCAGGCGAAAGCCCGCGACAGTGAGCCCGGGCCGCTTTGCAATAATTGTTCGGGCAAACATGCCGGGTTCATCTGCACCGCGGTTCACCAGGGCATTGACCCCAAGGGGTATATCAGCCCTGAACACGAGACCATGAAGACGGTGAAAGCAGCTCTGGAAGATGTCACCGGCGCAGCCCACGCAGAGGATTTGCGTGGCACCGATGGATGTTCCATTCCCACTTACGCCACACCCTTGACCGCGATGGCCGCAGGATTTGCCAAGATGGCAACGGGCCAAGGCATGGCGCCGGAAAGAGCCAGGGCGGGGAAGCGATTGCTGAACGCCTGCATGGCAGCCCCTTTTTATATGGCGGGCACCCATCGTTTCTGTACCAAACTGATGGAACTGGAGCCGGGACGCCTGTTTGGCAAGACCGGTGCCGAAGGCGTTTATTGCGGTGCGATTCCGGAATTGGGGCTGGGCATTGCCTTGAAATGTGATGATGGCAATTCTCGCGGTTCCGAGGTGATGATGGCAGCGACAATGGCCCATCTGCTGGCCAATGATGATCGTCTTCAGCCGGGACTGGCTGCATTGAGCAATTCAGTTGTGACCAATCGAAACAATCTTGAAGTCGGCTATTTGCGCGCCACCCTGCCCGTCTAGGAATTATTCGGCGCTATTGGGCCTATTGGGCCTGTTGGGCTTGCTGTCCCTTGAAAATGCGTAAATCGCCAGCGCTGCGCCCAGACACAGCAGATAAAACAGCAGCACGCCGGAAAACCCGCCGACAACATCCTGTTGATCAACCTGTTGGCGATAGACTTCTGACGACACCCATTGCAGCACGCCAACGCCACCCATATTGAAGAAGTTGACCAGCGTGACGCCCCTGCCCGCCATATGATCTGGAATATTGGCCGTCGCATGGGCCATCAACAGGCCATAAAACAGCGAACAGAATCCGATGACCATAAGCAACACGGCAAGTGTAAACGGCGTGACACCGGGATTTAAGTTCCAGTATAGCAAACTGGCAAAACTGCAGCAGCCGCCGGCCAATATGACCCATTTGCGGGTGTTGAAGATGCGGTCTGCCGGGCCATAGACAAAGCTGCCGGCAGTCATGGCGATGGCCATCGCCAGCATGATGTAGCCGATATCAACGGCCGACATATTGTGAACCAGGTCGAGATAGGGCCCCGCCCACAAGCCACGGATGCCGCCGACAACGCCATAATTGACAAATATCAACGGCAAGATGAACCACAGTTCCCTCATCCGCAAAATTTCCAGAAAACCGCCCTTGCCGTTGCCGCTGGCAGGCAATTTTTCGGGATCCCCGACCCAGATGATTATCATCGTTGAAAGCAGCAGCGTTAAAATCGCCAGTCCCATCATCACCGCCCGCCAGCCGAAGGACTCCATGGCAAGGGCCAATGGACTGGCACCCAATATATTACCCAGCAGCCCGACGGCGATGAACGTTGACGCCAGAGTGGCGAATTTTCGACCGTCATAACTGCGTTTGAAAATATAGACCGACGCCATCAGCACCGGGGCGCAGCCTACCCCCAGCAGCAGCATGGCCAGAAGAATTTCCATTTGGGATTGAGCCAGCGCAAATAACAGGCCCCCGCCGCCACCGCAGACGGCAAACAGGCCGGCCGTGGTCCATTTCGGCCCAAACCTGTCCAGCATCACGCCGACCAGAAATTGGCTCAGCGCAAAGGCAGCAAACCAGACCCCCAAAGCATCACTCAGTTGCGCCGGACTCAGGCTGAGTTCGGCTGACAATTGCGGTGATAGTACTGCCAGAAATGAGCGATAAAAGTGGCTGATGACATAGGCAGCAGCCAAAATGATGATGCCAAACACGCGGCGATTCCGGATTTCTTCTGGATCACTCTATGCCCGGTTTTCGCTGTTTTGCCTATCGCTGGGCCGCAGTTTGTGCTGTCGGGACAAACCAACAGAGGAAGTAGCAGAAATTGTCGAGTTTCGGTGAGAGATACCAAGAGATTTGTCTCGGCCTAAAATGACGCCGCCCAGCCATCGGGGGGGAGTGATGGCCAGGCGGGTGCCCCATTTGCATACCCCTGCTCTGAAAAGGTGTCGCATCGGGTGTGCCGAACAATCGGGAGGAATCACCGGCACATCTCAACTAAACAGGCGTTTGAAGGGTCGAATAGTGCAAAATATCGCACTTTTCAGTCGAATTCGGCAGGAAATGCCGCCTTTGGCGCAATTCGCCTTCACGATGCGCCATGCAGATGAAATCAGAGGGCGTCGGCCAAATCCGTTAACACTTTTTCGAATTAGGGTCTTTGTGATAGGCGATCATCTGCGAGACATTTTCGCGCATTTCCTGCAGTTCCTTCAGCTTCTGATCGATCTGGTGAAGCTTGTTTTCAAGATTAGAGACTACGTCCGATCGCTGGATTACGTCATTTGGATCGTCCGGCAAAAATCCCTGAATCTCGGACAATGAAAAGCCCAAGGCCTTGCTCACCGTTATTGTCTTGAGTCGGGAAACAATCGCTTCGGAATATACCCTATAGCCGTTTTCCTGACGGAGTGGCATCGGCAACAGTCCATGGCTTTCGTAGAAGCGGATGCGTGACGTCGAAACACCCGTCACCTTTGCCAATTCTCCGATTTTCACTGCTCTTGACCTTCAACCATGGTTAAAGGTTTATACCGTTCGGGCTCCAAAAATCAAGGACCCGAAACATGACGACATCCCCCCTATTTGAACCGCTTAAACTGGCAAATGGCACTGTGTTGAAAAACCGACTTAGCAAGGCTGCGACCGAAGAAAGTCTTGCAATTTATGGCCAGGTTCCCGGTTCTCAACTCCACAACCTCTATCGACGCTGGGCCAAGGGAGGGGCAGGTTTGTTGATCACTGGAAATGTGATGGTTTCGCCCGATGCGATGTCCGGACCAGCCAGTGTGGTGCTGCAGGAAGGCAGCGACCTGGAACCGTACAAGGAGTGGGCGAAAGCTGGACGTTCATATGGTGGACAATTCTGGATGCAGATTAATCATCCCGGCCGACAGGTCTTCGCGGCCCTTGGGGAAGAAGCAGTGTCGGCTTCCGACATTGCAGTAGATATTCCGGGCCTGTCAAAAAATTTCAGACAACCCAGAGCTCTGCGGGATGAGGAAATCACGGAGATAATCAGCAAGTTTGCAAAAACTGCCGAACTGGCCGAATCGTCTGGATTTACTGGCGTTCAAATCCACGCAGCACATGGATATTTGATCAACCAGTTTCTATCTCCCCTCACCAATCGCCGCAAAGACCGTTGGGGTGGGTCCCTGCAAAATCGGGCGCGGCTTTTGATTGAAGTCGTACGGGCCGTTGCCGACAGCGTTTCCGATGAATTCTGCATCTCGGTCAAACTGAACTCGGCTGACTTCCAGAAAGGTGGGTTTGACAAGAACGATGCCAGATGGGTGGTCGAGCAGTTGGGGGAAATGCCGGTTCATCTCGTTGAACTGTCTGGTGGATCATACGAAAGTCCGGCCATGCAGGGGCGTGCTGAAGATGGAACCAGCACCGAACGACGTGAAGCCTATTTTGTAGATTTTGCCCGCGAGATTTCCGAGACGTCCAAAATGCCCATCATGGTAACAGGCGGAATTCGGTCGCGCGACATTGCTGAAGATGCAATCGCAAGCAAGACTGCAGGCATAGGGGTGTCAGTTCTGGGGATTGCCCGGGCCATGGTGTTTGAGCCCGACTTGGTCAACAACTGGAAGAATGACAAGAGCCTGGAGGTCAATATCCCAGAGGTACATTGGAAGAACAGAAGAATGGCCGGCTTGGCTTCAATGATGATTGCCTACCAACAACTGGAGCGTCTTTCTCTTGGCAAGGCTCGGCGTAAAACCGTTGTCCCGATCCTCACTGTGATCGTCAACCAGTACAAAACAAAAAAGAGAACGCAACGATATCGCCGGTGGCGGAATACTCGTGTGCAATGACAGAATGGAAAGGCAATTCGCCGGATAGCGGATTTTTGCTCAGCCGACGGAGCGTGGGTGCTTCTATTAAGTGAGGTTCAAGAAGCCTGACAATATTTGCACCCCAACTCCCGCAGTTCAGTTCAGATCGGCAATTGCTTTTTCGTAAGCTGAAAGCAGCTGCTTGCCAGCCTCTCCGGTGCGATCAATATAGGCAGCTTTGGCTCGGTAAATTACTTTTTCCCGCAGCGCAGATCGTTCCTCGTCGGAGGCAACTCGCACGTTAATCTCTCCCGCCTTCATTTCCTCAAGAGCGACTGCGACTGCTTTTGCTTTGTGCTCGCGGAGTGCCGGGACAACTTCGGCGAACGCCTGTTTAATTATCTTCCGGTATGCGTCGGGAATGCTATTCCACCAAATGGGATTAAAGAGCGCCACATCTTCTATTGCGCCATGTTCGGAAACAACAAGGTAGTTTTGAACCTCATTCAGTTTCATACTTCGAATCGTGTCCAGCGGGTTCTCCTGGCCATCGACAACGCCCGATTGCAATGAATCATACAGCTCCGCGAATGGCAGTGCGATTGCAGATGCGCCCAGAGCTTCGAACTGCTTGGTAAGGATCTTTGAATCCATTATTCGGAATTTTTGTCCCTTGAAAGACGAAAGATCATCTAGTGGTTTGTTTGATGTGAAGTTCTTTAGGCCATTTGGCCAAAGTGATACGCCAACCACCCCCTTTGATGCGAATGTTTCAAGCAATGCCGCACCGAATGCTCCCTCACGCAACTTCTGAGCCTCGTCTGCATCCGCCGGAAGCAGAAAAGGAATGTCCAGGATTGATACTGCAGGATTAAAGTCCCCAATAAAAGCGGCGGGCGAGACAGTTGCCTGAATTGTTCCCAGCTGGACGCCCCTTATCATTTCACGCTGGTTCCCCAGCTGAGCTGACGGAAAGATTTGGAACTCTACTGCCCCGCCGGTCCGCTCTTTCACGAGTTCTGCAACCTTGACCAGATGCACGTGCCTGGATTGCCAGTCGGACTCGAGATGACCAATTCGTGCCGTAAATTCGACCGCCCAAACTACCGACGTGACTGCCAATGTCAGACATCCCGCGGAAATGGCTCTTCGAACGCATTTACCCACTAATGTCGGAATGTTCATGAGTTTCTCCTAAGGTGCGGGTCAGGTGTAATTTGCGGCTAGGAAGCGCTGAATTCGTATCCGATTGTGAACAGCTGTTGGCCTGGAAACACAACTACAAACAAGACCGAGTTCCTTGTCAGGATCAAACAGGAGCCGATTGCCATGAGCCGGTTTGGCAGCTGGTCTCAGCTATGCTTCAAATTTGATGCCGCACTTCTTTCGCCTGTTTACTTCCTCGATAGCCTTCATTTCCCCTTTGATTGAAGCCAACTGGTTGGCGTCGACTCCATCGCCCTTTACGAGAAATGCGGCAGGCCAAAATAAAACCAAACTTACGCCCACAGCTACGCTGTCCTGCTTTCGTCGCTTGGCCTGTTTTGCCGTAAGCAAGGCTGCGCGGTGGGATACTTCCGAGGCTTCCTCCCTCAACTGCGTACAGTTCAGGTTTGCGAATTTGGTGTGAGACACATATGAGGCGGAAATTTCCTCAGGCTTGGTTGCACAGGACGTTACAACAGCAATCAATCCAACCATGAGGGCATACCGTGCAACGTTCTTCATTTGCTTTTCACTTATTTTCAGGATTTCGCGGAGATTGCATGGGGCAAAGCCACCAGCGCTTGCGTCCCCAGGGTAAGCAAAATACTTGCGCGCCCCTGCCCGCGTGTCGATGCGGTTTTGTCTCAATTCGGCTCCATCATGTCTCGCCGCCAATTTTTCATCCGAAGCTTGATGTACAAATCTCAGCAAATCATGCACTCAAGAACATGACGCTGCGTCACAGGTAATTACGTTGGTTTAGAGGTTCAAATATGAAACAAAATCGCTTCCGTTGGATCCTGATTCCCGCGTTCTTTATGATGGCAAGTCCCGGTATCGCGGATTCCGTCTATCCTCCCGTAGACGTGCTTCTGCAATCCCAAACCACCGTGATCGGGCAGCAGGTCAAGTATCCTGATGGCTCAGCCCAGATCACTGCTGCGATCGTCACAATGAAAAGCGGCCTATTAACAGGATGGCATCGCCATGAGGCCCCTCTTACGGCCTACATATTGGAAGGCGAACTTACCGTGGACTATGGCGATAATGGCAAACGGGTATACCGCAAGGGTGACACGCTCATTGAGGCATTGGGGTCACGACATAACGGCCAGAACACGGGCGAAGGTATTGCCCGAATATTGGTGGTGTTTTCGGGCGCCGTTGGAACGCCGAATACCGTCTCTGAATAGATTGCAGCCGATGTCACTTAGTCAATTGGGTGGTTGACGCTCGAATGAAACCGCAACACTGCCTTATCCTCGCGGGAAGCAACACTGGTTAAACTCGCCGGGCGTCAGTTGGAACTTTTCCTTGAACGCGCGGCTAAACTGGTTGGGGGACCGAAATCCGCAAGAAAAGGCCACGTTGACAATAAGCCCGCGAATGGGCGGGTTGGAATGAAGCATCTGTCGGGCGGCGTTCAATCTGATGTTGTTGACAGCTTCACGAACACCGCCCTCACTTTCAAATGCGCGGTAAAGCGTCGCTCGCGACGCATTTACGTGATTTGCAATACTGCTCACGTCCAGATCGGGTTGGTCCAAATTGTGCAGGATGAAGTTCTGAGCGCGCTTTTTGATCAGGTCGTGGCTGCCTTTTTGAACACTTTCAAGGTTGGATGTCAGGATGTTGTAAGTCAGCTCTCGGGCAATGTTTGAAAGTTGCGCCAGATCGCCGTGCTGCCGACAATTGAGAACTTCTTCGAGACTGGTAATCGTCGCGCCTGCCACTTGATTGAGGGGGCTATTTGCAGGCAGAACGACAATACCTGGCTCGTTGGTTAGCAGACTTTTGAAATACTCTGATGGGTAGGTTACTTTCGTAAGCTCGCACGGCCCAAAAGCAATGTCGCACTTGAGAACTTCCAGCAGGTAAATGTCTCCGGCCGACAAATTATACGTGTGTTTTTCAGTTCTCAGCGTAACTTGGCCGCTTCTGACCTGGCAGACCGCTAACTTGTTAGGGACATCCAAAGAACGTTGTTGCGGCCCAATCGGCGCGACCTGGTAGCCGGATGATTGAACTTTGGCCATCCAAAACCCATCACTGTCATGTCTTTCTACGAAATTGAAATTATCATTGCTGTTTGACAGCGCCTGAAAGGTCGCGCCGCCCATTTTCATGTTTGGAGCGCCTTCTACGTAATTCTCCAGAGCCGACAAGCGGCTTTCCTTTGGGAATTGCCGAGCGTCAAACGTGCTTGTTGGCACCCCAGAGATTTCCCCAATCGATATGCCCATTTATTCCCCACTTGGTGCGGATCCATGTTGGTTTCGTCTGGTAAAATCGAGACCAAAACAGGCAACTAGATACAAAGCAGAAAACTTCGCCACCCAAGGAGTTTTACGTGAGAGTCAGTTGGTATATCCCTGCGGCAGGTAAGTGTTACGGTCCAGTTCCACCAAGCTGTAGGCGCATTAGACCACGAATTGGCACCGTAGATATTGCTCATGCATCTCAGTTTATCGTCTATTTGTCTCACAAGTCGGCATTCTTGAGATTCTTGTAGATGCAAAAGACGGAACTGCCGGCATTTGGGCATGTTCGCAAGCGATAGGAACCCACCTCTGGCGAGGCGCCTTTATTTCGCCGTGCTGGCGAATATGTGGACTGCAATTGAGTCGACTAGGCGACAGGCATGCCGCAAAGTCTATCACTCCGAGGAGTCGTACCGCTTTGCAGGGTTTCGCAAGGAGCCTGAGATGGCATCCAGACCAACGAAAACTTGCGTAAATCCGGGGTACGCCTTGTGACAATGAACCGCAGAGTTTGCAATTGGTATTTCTGCCCAGATGTTCTGATCAATTAGGGCGACTTACTAACGGAATCCCGGTGTATTTGACAATTTAACGGGAGGCGCAAATCTCTAGTTGGATAAATAGTCATCTGTTTTATTGTTATGTTAGTGCCCCCTGCCGAATTTTGCATCGACCAGTATAGCTCAGATATAGTTGAGGTTTATTGCCAGCCAATTTATTCCGGCCAACGTTAAAATTCTCCAACATGGGCAATTTTACCCTGCTCGAAATCCGGCGAGCCAAATAAAGTTTCGAGCAATTGGTCGACTCCGGATTGTCTGCTCCAAACCGGCAACGTCCAGGCAATGTGGCGCCCCGCACAAAATTGGATGAAATTAATGAAAAAAGCCAAGCCGATCGCAGCAGCCATTTGCTGTTTGATGTCACTATCAGCAAGTGGTTTGGCCATGGCGCAACCAATTGCGGAGGATTTCCAAGCACGTTGTTCAATTTCGGACGCCAACGGCAAGTTTGAATTTGGTGGCGGCAGGATCAACGGCGCGAACGCGGACGGGGCAATGGGCCAATTGGCCGGATCGATTGCATTGCCTCTTAACTGCCAGGTGGGTTTGCAATTGGACGGAGTGTTGGCGAAAACAGACGAACTCGACCAAAAATCCCTCAGCACGCGAGTTTTCACACGCGTACCCTCGGCCTATATGCTGGGTTTTTATGGAGAGGTTGGGGACTTTGGAAATACCAAAAACACCCGATTGGGATTTGAGGGCGAATCCTACTTTGAACGCCTGACTGTTTCTGCGGTTGGCGGTTGGGAGAATAATGATACAAGCGACACCGGAGCCTTTGGCGCCATTAAACTGTCCTTCTATGCAACCGACGACTTTAAAATCGACATGGGTGTTGTGCATGCATTTGATAGCTCGTTTGGCCTGATCGGTGCTGAGTGGCAACCAAACGTCTTTAACGCCAGTCTTTTTGCCCAACTAAAATTTGGTGAAGATGACTTTTCTTCCGTAACCTTCGGATTGCGCCTGCCCTTTGGAGCGGATCGAAAATCTCTGCTTCGCCGTCACCGCGAAGACGGTCTGGAAAACTGGTCAGCAATCTTGGCGACCATGAACCAAATGAAACAAGAAACGCCGGTTGAGAACGAAGAGGATGACGTCGATGACGGCAACGGCAACGGCGACGGCGACGACGGAGGTGATCCGGGTTCAATGGATGACTGCCCGCCGAGATCGTTCTTTGAAGATGGAGTATGCGTGCCAATTGACGCCTAAATCGCGATTCAGTTTTCCCAAAGTTGCGATTGATGCGAAAGCGCACCATCCCGAGCGTGCCTCGTCGAACCATGTTTCGTCTTTAGTAGACGTCCGCCAATCTTTCTTCCTGCCAAACACTATCCAACTTGATGCAATCCTTCTGCGAGCTCCCTCTCAGGGAGCATTTGGCTTTGGAAAGCGGGTCCAACAATTTTACATCCAAACAACGCTTCGCTCTTTGCGGGCCCTATTCCCCCGTGCACGGCTGATCAGGCCAATGGGCTTCTCGCCAGAAACGCTTGAACGGCACTGTTTGATGTTGATGTATATGGACGCGCCATTCGAGGATTTCGCCAGGTCAAACCTGGACCTTGGACTGTGGTCCGGCCGGCCGAGCCGTGTAGGCCGGTATGTGTCAGCCGGAATGTCGCAGAGGATCTTGGATGCCACGGGATAGCAGCACGATCTCATGAAGCGGGATTTGTGCCTGGCGCGCAATGGGATTGCCACCAAAACACGCTGGCTTGGACGTTTCGATATGGTGCTAGTACCGGTGCAGTGCCTGGCCTTCGCGTCCGTGCAGCATCGGAGGCGCCACGCTTTTAAGAAGCACGTCATTTAGACGGAGCCTTCTGCGGGTGAACGCGAGAAGCTCCTTCGAACTGACCAGACGGTCCCGATTGCCCGACGATACATAGTCGGCCCCACCACTCAGCCCGTCGACGATGGCTCGCACAAAATCGGTTGGCTCCGGCTCACTGCCGGTCCGTGATGCCAGGAGGCGTTGCGACGAGGTGAAAATCGCCCAATTTGTCGTGCGCCACAGGTTGTTCGGTCTAAATCCGGGTTTTGTTGAAACAGTCACCGGCACCGGTAGTGCAGAGTTGGTCAATTTCTGATTATAGTCAGGAGCGGCCCCACTTCCGGCGTCAATAAAGACTTGCAGGCGCCCAACGTCGGCCGAAGCAAGCGATCGATAAAAATCTTCTATCCTGTACCCTGCCCCACCGCTGGTGACATCTGTTATGCTGGCAGGTCCCCCGGAAGGCATCCCGAGCCGCCCATATGCGGCCCCTCGACCTACGTAGTAGACGATCACTTCATGCGGTCGATAACGTGTTAGCATCGATTTGAAATTGCCCTTTGAACGCCCAGCAGATCCAAAGAACGACGACAGACTGTGCGGTTTTGGGTTTATGAATTGCACGATTTGAGAGTCAGTCAGACCCATCTCAGACTTAAGAAAGTCCGTAAAGGTCTCTACGCTGGCTTGTATCTGGGGTTGGGTTTTGGGGGTGCTGTCGGCAATGACAATAGCGATACGGCCAAAACCTACGGCCTCAATGAGTGGTTTGGAAGTGCTCAATGACGCAGGTACTCCGGCAACTATGACCGCATTGTTGTCATGTTGAATCGGCGGAACGTATTGGTCTCCAGCGCCCGATGCCGGAGGTTGGCAGTACACCAGATATGGGTTTTCAATGCATGTCGGTGAAGGTGCAACGCCGGCGTGGTCTCCAACATTTTCCTCACCCGACACTTCTGCAGGCGAAGTCTCTGCAGAATCCACCGGTTGCACTCCAGCCACCTGACAGGTTCCGTTGGAATCATACCCACCGCTTCCCTCACAGACTTCCACAGGCACACAAATTCCACTCAAAGCGGTTCGATCATCAGCACAACTGGACAGACAAATTGAACCCTCCGGTCTCATCCCAGAGGCAACCTGCCCAGCGGGACAGGTTGAAGCCGGCAGGCAGAGTCCACCAATCGCAACCTGGTTGTCCGAGCAAGTCTCATTGACGCCAGCCATAGCCTCTGCGGGTGGGGGCGTAGGTTCAGGAGTCGTGTCCGGTGCCCCGGTTGGCGGCGGTGCCAAGCCGAGGCACAGTCCATCATTCGCCTCCCCTCCGTTGTTCTGGCAAGCGTCGGCTGGAATGCAGTATCCGCCCAATGCTACTCGAGAGTCATTGCAACTCGCTTGGCAGACCGTGCCACCATTAGCTACATTAATCGGCACTTCAGCAACTTGACCCGTTCCGCAAACCGGAGCCGGCAAACAGGAATCTCCCAATGAGGTCTCACCAGATTTGCAACCAATTTCAACTTCTGCCGGCAAATCAGTAACAGGCGCGGGATTTGGATCATTTGCTGAGTCCGGCGCCTCGATTGGCGGCGGTGCCAAGCCGAGGCACAGTCCATCATTCGCCTCTCCTCCGTTGTTCTGGCAAGCATCTGCTGGAATGCAGTATCCGCCCAATGCTACTCGATCATCATTGCAACTCGCTTGGCAAAGTGGACCATCGCTGGCAACGTTAATTGCCACTTCAGCCACCTCACCTGTGCCGCACACTGGTGCGGGCAAGCAGACATCTGCTATGGCGGTTTCTCCGGACTTGCAGTCCTGACCAACTTCAGCAACATCATCTGATTGCTCTGAAACGGGTGTGGGCACTATAGAAACGGAGGCCGACTCGCCAGGTTCCAAGCAGAGGCCGTCATAGGGTATTCTGGCGTCACCAATACATATTGATGGGTCAACGCAGTAGCCATTCATAATCACGTCGCCGGTGTCGCATCGAGTGTCGCATAGTGAGCTTACCGCTCCATTAGATGCATTCAAACCCACCGTGACTTCGCCAGCCTGACAAGTCGATTCAGGCAAACACAATCCACCAATATAGGTCTGGCTGGCACCACACTCGCCGTTAGCAGAGTCGGTTACTATTAGCACCGGTTGTTCTTGTTGAGGCGGTTCTTCTCCGGGTAGCAGACAAATTCCTTCAAAGGCAATTCGCCCCAAGGCTTCGCAGTTGGTGACAGGCTGGCAATAACCGTTCAGGGCCGCCTGGTGGTCTTGGCAGCTGTTGTTGCAGTAGATGGACGTGTTGTTGGAAAACCATGCGACGTCCGTGACGACTTGGTTTGCCTGGCATGGCGCAGCGGGCATGCATGCTGAACCAACATTTACAGTATCGGGTGGACATACGGGAAGGCCGGCTGGGGGGAGTTCACCTTCGGCCAGGCAAACACCGCCTGCAGCCACTCGATCAAAACCCTCACAATAAGACTGTGGGCGACAATATCCGTCAAAACTCACCTGGTCTGCCGGGCACGACATTCCGCAAGTCACTTCACCGCTGGCAGCATCGGCGTTCCAAACCACTTGGCCGATCGGACATTGGCCTTCGGCCACGCATACACCCGCAACTTCGGTCTCTCCGGCAGGGCAAGTGTCGGCTGCTGGATCGTTGGATTGACCCGCCACTTCGGGAGGCGGAGCCAAAGTTGTTTCATCCGACGAGCCTGGCGAGGATGGAGTGGGTGAGACATCAGGGGTTACGTTCGTGTTTGAATTAGCCGGTCGCGACGCGGGCGGGCGATTAATCACCACATCCGCGGCGTTGTCGTCTTCCACTTCGCCGCGGATTGGCGATTGGGTGTCATCGTTGCTTGGCTCAGATGGAGGCGCCCGGGCGGTGTTCTCCGGCCGTTCACCAGAGCAAAGCGCATGGTTTGAATTCGTCGCGCAGTTGACGATTTCCGGTGTGTTTGGAGTGGGGGAAACAGGACGCGTGGACACTTCGTCAGTTGCTGGGTCAGACACTGGATCTTGCTGCCCTCCCTGAACCGGCGATGCCAATACGGGCGGTTCCTTGCCCTCAACAACAGGGCCTTCAACGACAGGCGGTGGCGATTGTTCTGTATCAATATCTGATGATACCGCGGGCGACGGCGGAGGTGGCGCAACAACGGTATACACTCCAGGGCTGCAACCATTGCCTGAAAGGGTCTGACCAGGAGGACAGGCGCTGCCCCGATCGCTTTGTGCCTCCTGGTCAGGTGGCGCAGCAGTCGTTTCCGACGCTGCTGGGGTGGTCCTGCCGCTCGTGTCAATATTCTGAGCGGGCGATGTCACAACGGGTTCAACCGGTGTAGTAACTTCGTTTGAACCCGTATCTCCGGCGGCCACCGGCGCATTTTCCAGAACGACTGCACCCTTGGCATTCGGCTGAACAGCCATCTGAGCCGAGCCGGTTTTGACCACCGCGTCTGCTTTATTCGGCGTCCCGGTTTGTGCTGGCTGAGCGCTGGCTTTTGGATTGGCCACAGGTTTGGGCTTGGCCGCGGGTTTCGGCTTGGCGGCGGGCTTGGCAACGGGTTTGGGCTTGGTAACCCGCTTACTTTTTTTTATGACCTTGCGAGGGGCGGCCTTTTTGCGCACGGGAGCAGGTCTTTTTCGTTTGGTCGACTGGGCCGGCCTTCGACGTTTGGACGTAGTCGACGGCCGTGTATTTCGCCTCTTTTTCAAAAACAACTTTTTTCTGGAACTCGACGAAGACCTGCTGCGCGAACTCCGCCGCTTCTTCTTTTGTTGCGCCAACTGAATGGTCTCAGAAGTCGCATGGCCGAAACCACTCAATTCAGAACCGATTGACGATCCCGGGCTCGCCGAACCGAACGGACCTGCATGTTCCAACGATTGATATGCGTGAGCCTGCCGTGAAAACACAGCAAGCAACAGCAGCACCGCCAGCAGCGCGACGGCCGGCCAGATTGACTTTGCAAACAAACCAGAAAGATGGCGAAGAACAGAATTGAGCAATCGGATTGATGATGATGCAACCAAAGTGTTGCGGCAGTTCGGTGTGCACCGCGCTCCAGAATCCAAGATGGACCGCATCTTCCAAACGGGGAATGTTGACGAAATGCCCACCCAAGTCTTCTCCTTTGTTTTCCTCAGTACAAGATAAATAGTTTCACCTCAGTACGTTCTGCTCTTCGCCTTTCTGGAGCCGCGCCCTCACTGTTAAGCCGTTGAGAAATTGTAAAAAGGGCAAAATTACCCACCACCACTTCTCCGCACCGGAAGGACGCGTTCAACGGCAGCGGAGCCGAATTCAAAAAATCTATAGGCTTGGGAAAGGGCGAGTATCCGATTGGGTGAACCAATCAGATCGGTCAACCGGTTGTCACGCAACAAGAGCTCGTCAAACGCATGTTCGAGATGACGGTAGATGGTTTTTTTAGAGCACCCCATGGACCGCGCTAGCGTCTTGGCGTTGACCGCTTTTCGCTCTGCAAATCCGCGGACAACTCGAAATCTCGACGGCGGCATATCGGCGAGCAACGCCAACCAGAAGCGCAGTATGTGTTGATCAATCGCGCCGAATTGGAGCAACCACCCCAAATAATAAGGAAAGGACAGATATTCGACTTCAAATTCTTCCAGGTCGTTCGGAAAGTTCCGAGATTTGGCCCGCATGTAATCTATGGCAACAACGGCCGATGCATGAAACGGAAAGGCATAGCTGATCCCCAAAACCCAGTGAAAGTCGTATGGTGTGCAATGAACCCTGTAGCCGGTCGAATTCTCCCAGTAATCCATGGGCTTAACCGCATCCACGAACACCGCGGAACCTGGCTGCATGAAGGTAAACGGTGTGAACTCGTCAAGGTGCAAATGTCTTTGATAGTTTGAAATTGTCGAAATGGGCGTATAGGCCACCGCACTGACAATATCTCCGTCAGGAATGCCATGCTGATTGAGGCGAACCAGGTTGACTGTCAACGCGTCGAAATTCAGCCGCTTCGACATTTGATTGAGACTATCGGCTTGAAATTTTGCAAACTCCTGGTGTGGCATTGCAATCGCCGCCGGAAGCAAATCTTCGAACAGGAATTCGCTGTAATAAGTCGCTGCGGTTCTCAAGTGTTCCAACTCTTCAGTGTTGATAACGTCTGTGCCGGCGAGAAAGCGAAGCGTTGAACCGACAGGTAACCGGCACTCCAGAAACAGAAGAAAGAAAGTCCAAAACCTAGACGGAATGCAGGGTAAAATTACCCAACTGGCGGTTTTCGTGTTGGCAAAATGCGTTGGGAAGAAGCGGTGCCGAACTCAAAAAACCGATAGGCTTTGGAAAGCGCCAGGATTCTATTGATCGAGCCATCAAGATCAATGAAGTCGCTGTCGCGCACCATCAATTCTTCGAAGGCGTGCTCGAGATGGCGGTAAACTGTGTTTTGAGTGCTGCCAATAGATTGGGCGAATGTTCTGGCGTTAAAAGCCCGGGGCTCTGCAAGCCCTCTTATCACCCGAAAGCGTGCCGGGGGCATATCGGCCAAGAGGGTCAACCATTGACGCAACGTCTCCGGTCCAATTGCGCCAAACTGATGCAACCATCCAAGATAAAATGGGTATGAGAGATATTCGACTTCAAACTCGGACAATTCGTTGCAATAGGCGTCACCTTTGGACCGCATGTAGTCAAAAGCAACCAACGCAGTCGTATGAAACGGGTAGATGTAACTGACCCCCAACACCCAATAAAAATCAAAAGGGGTGCAGTGTTTTTTGTAAATTTCGGTATTCTCCCAATGATCAATTGGGCGAACGGCTTCAATGAATACTGCCGTGCCAGGTTGTGCCAGGGTAATTGGTGTAAACTGGTCAAGCAAAAGATGTTTTTGGTAATTGGCAACCACGCTCTCTGAAACATGTGCTACTGCGCTGACAATGTCGCCATCGGGCAGACCTTTGTCATTAACACGCAGAATATTGACGGTGAGTGCGTCAAAGGTCAGTTGACGGCAATTTTGGTTTATTGCGTCGGCATGAAACTGGACAAATTCTGATCGCGACGACTTCAGGGCTGCTGGATAAAGCTCTTTTAAAAGAAATCTGCTTTGGTAAATCGTCGCGGTTCGCACGGCTAAAAACCTTTAGTGTTTGTCGGTCTGCACTCAACGAAAATCAAACTGGCAATCGCATTGTCTCGGATTTGATTGCCAAAGTGCAAGGCATTGGTGTTACGCCGCAGCCCATCTCAATGAGTACTTTGTAGGATCGGACAGTACATATCGCGGTTCCAATCTGACTTCGTCTGTCCTTTCAGTTTTCAGCACTCCCGCAGCCAATGCGAGGCAGAATGCACCCTCCCAGATAGCAAATCAAACCGCCGTCAGTTGATTCTCCAACCACTCCTATTCCATGTCTTGCGAAAATACAGGGCAGAATTGCCGTGCATTTGTCGGCGTTATTGGGCGCGCGCTGACGCTCGGGGGAAATCTGCGATTGTCAAATATTGAAACGTCTTCCTTCGGCTGAAGCGAGATCTGGCGTTTCATTGTGCAACAAGATTTTCTTTGACGGCTTCGCGAACGCGCAGGATGCCTAGATTGCCGCTGCATGGACCTTGGATTTTGAAAGGTACAACCAGGATAACCAGCCAACTTCACGAAACCCTCTGCTGCGGAAAAAAGTAGTTTCGTTGCGGTCCTTTATCATGGCGACAGCCAAAGACTCTCGCCGCTTTGCCAGTCTGATAACTTCGTCGGTAAGCGCTTCAAAATGTTCACTATCGTAAAATTCATCCAGAAACTTAATGTCATACAAGCCGCAGGTTTCGGCATAGAATACCAACGTAAAGGCGCCTAATATCTGGTCGTCGTTTTGCAACAAATAATGCTCTATATTTCCATTTGAATTCTCTACCCGGGATTGAAGCTGCGTCAGAAGGTTCTTCTGCGATTTGGTTTTAATCTTACCCAATTGTGGATGTGAAAAGCTTGCTCCGAATTGGGTAAAATCTGTTATCAGGTCGCTGCGGATGTCTGTTTTTTGTCCCGAAGACGTCAATCTGCTGAGCGACTCGGCCAGAACTGGGTATCGAACCGCGTGCTGAAATCCTCTGTTCCGCATCAGTGCTATGCAATTGTCAGGTTCGGATCTGCTGGATATGTGGGCATGGATTGCACCATCAATCACCTGAGCCTGCGAGATCAAGTCTCCCAAAACCTGGTCGAATACTTCTGGTGTTGAGCGGACTTTGTGAAGACTGCACCAGGACTCTTCTGGTTGAATTGTCCAGTAGTAGTCGGGATTTTTGGATCGGCATTGCCCAAGTGCCATGCCGTCGATGGTCCACCAGAAGGCATGATTTTCTTCGTGCATCGAGTCGAGTGTGTGATCATCCAAGATACGATCCTCCTTAAAAATCTGAAACCATTGATGATCGAACTTGAATCGTTCCCAGATTAGCAGCCTTATCGCTAACCCTGCAGGGTAAAATTGCACTTCACTACCGATCAACCATGCACATGATAGGGCGACTAAATTACTGAGAGGATTGATTGATGAAACGCACCTGCAGCTTAATCGCAATTTCCGTCTGTATGTTGGTTCCCACCCATGCACACGAAATTTATGACCACAATCATCGACAGGGCACATCGGCGGATCGACAGCAATTGCAAAGGCTTCTGCAGCCACATATCTGGCACGGCCAGGGCATATACCGAGGTGTAAGGGCAGCAGCTGGCGATCCCGCTATGCCGGTTGTCGACAGGCGCAGGATAAGAGGCGCAACCTATCGTTGCACTTTCATGACAATTCGTCACCGAAAAACCATGGTATGTGACTGATGCATCTAGTTGTATTGGAGTTCTGCGAAGGATCGACGCTTCCGTCCTTCAACTAAATTGATTCCACAGTGTGAGAGAAACCCAGCACCATGGCTGATTGGCTCATGTGTCAGTTTCGTGGCGAAAAACGTTCTGCGAGTACCGTTCTGAAAATGACATTTCGCCAAGATATGCTTCGATGTCCAACACCATGGGCACTGACAGCCCGTTCTCGTAATGGATAAACTCCTCTGCACATTGCTCAAATCCGATGGATTTGTAGAAACGGGCATATTTGGGTACGCAATCCATAAAAATGGATTGGTACCCGGATGCTGCGATATAGGAGCCAATGGCGCTAAACAATCGAAGATAGGTGCCGCCGCCGCGATATCCGCCAACAATGGCAAATTTGGTCACCACGACTGACCGGTCGAGACAAAAACCAGATCCAGCCATTCCGTACAATTGCGGTAAAATCCCCAAGCCTCCGTCCTTGACGAAATTTATCCGAACGGTGCCGACCGGCGCTTGCTTTCGCAGCGCAAGAAAGGAAATTCCGTGTTGATCGAGTTCGTCGACTATCGCGCCGAGTTCCTGATCGGCATTAGGAGAATCTCGACCAAATTCGCCACAATAGACGGCATATCGTAGTTTTTGCGCTTGCAGCAATGTGTCTGCACACTTGCAACGAACCACCTCAACCGAAGGCATTGGCAGGTGGTCAAAATCACTCAATAAAACTTCGTTTTGTATTTGCCGTGCATCCATTGTGCGAGCCAGGTATCGATAGAAAATCACCGCCAGGTCGGGATGTTTTTCCTCAAATTGTTCCATCGCTCGTTGATCCAAAGATACAGCCTCAACGTCGCTCAGGGCCCGGACCGAAGCATTGGCGCCCTTCCCGGTCAGAAAGCCGATTTCTCCCACAATTGAGTCCCGTCCCACAGAAATGCTGGCATCATCAAATTCAGAGTCGGCGAGTTCGACGAGGGCTTCCCCTTCAAGCAGCAGAAGCATGTCAGGTGCAAAACTCCCTTTGTGTCTTATGACTTCTGTTTCGCTGAACCGTTTAACCAGGCCGACTGAAACCAGCGCCGCGCGAAGTTCAGGTTTCATGACTTGCCTTTCCTGCTTTCAACCTTGGTCCGGAGACCTTCGAGGGGGGACTGGTCAAGCACAACACGTTCGAAGACCGCGTCAGAGTCCGGCCATTCCGTACCGAAAACCTGGTCGAGGAAACGCGTTCCCAATCCGTAATTGCCGGTGTAGCGGCTGTGGTGGAGGGCGTGATAAACGGTGGAGGTGAGGTAGCGCCCTTTGACCTTTAAAAAGCCGGCACTTCTGATCTCATAATTTGCGTGGCCATAGGAATTGATCACCAGATAGAGGGCAAACCAGGTGGCCACGCCAAAAAAATTCAAAGCAACATAAAAGTTGACGATCGCCAGCACACCGATGATTCCAACATCGAATATGAGCTTTTCAGTCAATGAAAACGAAAGCGCGGTGAACGGGCTGGACAGGCGGCTTTTATGATGTTCCGCGTGGATCCAGTGAAATGATGCCAAATGGAAAAGTCGATGCGAACCATAATGCCAGACTTCCGCCCAAACCGCTGTCAGCAACAGCGTGTAAAAGAAAGCGCCAATGCTTCTGTCACCGAACACGCCTGATACAAGAAAAACCAACAACACAATGGCATGCAGCGGCGTGTGTACTGAATTCAGCAGTTCGCGCCGCACCTGCGGATCCTTGATCGGCAAGGCATAGATCCGATCACGTGACAGGTCGACTTCATATTCTTCTACACAAAGCCAGAACAGGGCCATCAGGTGACCGATTACCGCGATCAGACACAATATTCCCGTTTCCGCTGCAGTCACGGCGGCCTCCTACTTCGCCCGATACCGATGCAGCAAACGCCCACCGCGGCCGTATTGCTGCGGAAGCAGCGGATCGGCAGCAGCATCTGTTGCGTGGTCTTTGACCACCTGTCTGGAGTATCGGATCAGTTCGGCGGCGCTGATGAAGCCATCTCTGTTGCCATAGCCGCGACGGTCAGCGGAACCCCGCATACCGTTGACAATTGACATCGTAAAGATGGCCGGCCAGACCTCCCCATCATCGATGACCGGCCGGTTGTTTGATGAAGCGACGAAGACCGACCAATTGTCAAACAACCTGCTATCTCCGAGCAAATGGCCGGGTTGAAGGTTGTGTTTTGGCAAGTCTGCTCCCACCGACGAACGCTGACGACCCAGGACCTTGCTGAATGCCGCTTCGATGTAGAATTGGAGTCGGCGGACGCCCATCTTGCGCAATGATGAGTATATTGATGCCAGCGGGTAACCGGAGGAGGCCAATTTCTTGGGATGTGCATCCGCCGGCAGAAGAAGTGGCAAGCGACCGGAATTGATCACAGTTGCGCCGCCGACATAGTAAATGATGACCTCGTCGGGCCTGTAGCGCCTTAACAGCGACGCCAGGGCGTCTCGAGACCGGCTCCGGGGGTTAAAGATCTGCTTCATCTTCGCCTTGCGTGGATTCTTTACATAAAGGATCCGGTTGTTTGTCAGGCCGAAGCGCGTCTTTAGCATTTGCCTCATATAGTCCATGTTCTTGGTCGTGTAGGAGACATAGGGCAATCGTTTGTATCCGTAGCGAGGTACTCCGATGATCACGGCGATACGGCTGACTTTCCGCACTTTTGACCTGGTCGGCCGTGTTCGCACAATGCGTTTTGGACCGGGCCTGGGAACGATTGCATGGCCTCCGTCATGTGGTGGCCAGTGAACAAATGGAGGATCGTTGGCGGGGGGCTGATGACCGGGAGGGTCGTTTGATTCAGGTGGCAGGCAATCAGTAGGCTGCTGGCTTTTCACACAATTCGACCCGCCAGGATTGGTGTCGCCCGAAGTGTCGCCACCAGCCATTTCACCGTCATGTTCATCACCTGATCCGGGAGAACCGTCAACGAGGTCAGTGTCGTCAGAAGGCGGCGGAGCACCTGACCCGGGCGCGGGGTCTGGTTGCTGCAAGGGCGGTGGGTCGTTTCCGGGGTCTGCCGGGGAACCGCCGCCGCAGATGACATGTCCAGGATTGCTGCTGCAATTGACGACTTCAGGTGTATTCATTGGAGGGGATTCTGGTTCGTCGCTTACATCCTCCTGCCCCATCGAGGGTGGCCCCTTGCCGTCGGTCTGCGATCCAACATCGCCGGATGAATCGGTGACGCCGTCCAGTTCCGGTGGCGGCGGTGGTTGCACCGTGGCCATGGTTGGACGGCAACCGCTGCCGCGGTTGACATGACCCGGTGCGCAATCACCCCCTCCTACATTCCCATCCTCAACTTCTTCACTGCCGTCAATTTGAGTTCGATCTTCAGGCGAACCCTTGCCCGAAACTATGACCGATTGACCGGGCAGCACCACGCCGAATGGATTATTCGCTTCAACTTCTGCTGTGTTTTTACCTTTTCCCGAAACCGCCGGACGGATTGCCGACTTGGTAGATTTTGGCTTTTCTTCGATTAACTTTCTGTTGTTTCCAGCCTTCGGTTGTTCGGCAATTTTTGATTTTTGGGTTGCCGTTTTCTGCTGTGTAGCGGCTTTCCTTTTCTCCCCGGATGGTCGGATAGGTCTTTTTTTCTTCTTCCGAACTCTTCTGGATGAACCCGAACGTCGGGTCGTTCCAGGGCGGCCTACTCTTTTGCGCCTTTTGCTCGCTCCACTTACCGGACGGCGCTTGCTAGTTGAGATCCTTGGTCTTGGGCGCCGGATTCGACGCTTTTTGACCTTTTGTGCCATCTGCACCAATTCGGGCTGCACCGAAGACTTAGCGGTTGCGATGGGCGCGTGAGCTTCGCTGCCGGAGCCAGGTTGTTCATATTCATCCCAATTTTGGGTCGCCCAGGATTGGGATGCGAAAAAAGCCAGGCCGATCAGGATCAGGAGAACGCCGCTCCCGCGGACACGGGTGTGCGATGTTGGAAGGACTGACGCCGATCGGTCCAAACCGCTGAAACAATTCAGCATCCTTACATACTTGACCATCCCCATCTCCCCTCTGCTGAATTGCCAACGGGAATCGGAGCCTCACGAAGAAGGCTGACCAATATCCAAGGCTCGCATACAGAACTAGGGGAGTGGGTGATTCAAAACAGGGCAAAATTGCCCCGGACAACAGGTGATCGATAATGGCGCGCATTCGGCCCAATACGGATCAACCAATTGACTTCAGGACCCCAGTCATCTGTGGATCTGCTGCTGATCCAAATCTCCATTGGGGGGTAAATTTACCCTGAAAAATTAGCGTCGGTTTCGCCAGATTGGCGCAAGATGTATTTTGTAAGGTGATGAGGAATCAATAATCCCATCCAGTTTGTGACCCCGTTTTTCGTTGTTCCGCCCAGTTGATGTCCTGGTGTCAGATTTCGGTTAAGAGAAATTGCGCGGGTGGTTTAGCCTGTAAGGCGGCATTGGAGTGGGGTTTTCCTTTTAACGTTGGCCGACCGCTCAGGTTGGACCAAACAAATTTCAAAAGAGAGAGGCGTTGTGCGAACTGCTTCGACATATTGTGACAGGTTTTTAACCGAGGATTTGTTTCCGGCAGCGACAAAAATGTCGCTCCAGGAATTCGCCAAGTTCCATGCCGACAGCCTCAACCAAATGTCGCCTCGTTTGAACTTCGATGCGTTGACAATCAATCTTGCCCGCCACAATCAAAAGGGGCTCCCGGATGGCGAAATTGTCAGCGCGGTGGCCAATACGCCCCGATCGGTGATTGCCAATTATGGGCGGCACATACACCTCGATGAATTCACTCCGCTGACTTTTTTACAACCCGGTTCTGCAGTTTTTGTCGATGCCGTGACATCAATGGAAAACTGGGCAAGCTCCGCCATCTACAAAATCGTTTGTTCTCCCTATGATTTTCACTGGGTGCTGGGCGTCAGTTATGTTTATCCGTTTCATACCAAGTCCGTCGTGGCCATTGATTACATGTGTTGCAAAGAAAATGCCTTTGCCAACGACCTGGAAGAGTTCGAGGTAGAATATCTGACGTTTCCCTATTTTCTTGGATGGCTGTTTCAGTTTGGCGCGATCGATGCTCAAACGCTTCGGCTGTGGCTCTCACACATTGCCAACATGCCTCCGGCGCGGTTTCGCGTTGTCAGAGGGCTGGCCGAACGCAAGGCATTCAACGCCCGGTCGTTTTCCAAGGCCATTGGTTGCTCACAAAAAACCGTTTACCGACATCTTGAAATCGCTTTTGAAGAGCTTGTCTGCCGCAATAACGAGCTGGCAAGTTTGGACGGTACATCCAACCGAATTCTGGCTTTATCAAACGCTTACCGGTTTTTTGAATTCGGCACCGCGTCGGTTTCCAGGACGCTGCCGTTGCGCCGTCCAAAGGTTACCTCAGATTTTCCTGTGAGCTTGGTCGGTTGATTCGTAGCCTTATGCGCCTGCTCACTGCTGCCAACTCTGAGGCTGTTTAAGTGACGTAAGCGCACAGTTTTTTCATAGACAACGAGCAATTTGGTATCGAGACTTACGTTGTTAAGCTGAGCCGGCAGGACCGAAACATTGTTAGCAACTGAGAACCGAGTGTCTAAATTGCCGGCCAAGTGATCTGGCCTACCAAACGGCATAACTTCAGCAAATGGAGAAATAGACGTTGGCGGCACTGGGCCCGGAACGTTGACGTCGGTCAATGCGGTCATTGATGTTTGGCAATCCGAAAACCGGCAAACTACCGCTTGGTGCTCAAATCCGGCCTAGAGATGCTTTGGTAGCTGATACAGCTCTAGATGGTATCTGAATGAGTCACCGGGTAAGGAAATAGAAAACGCTGAGATCTCAGTTGCAGACGAATTTACCGTCACTATGCGCGCTGCTCTTATTCGGCACAGCCACGACGCCATTGAATCAAAAAATTTGGGGCGAATTCCTAACATAAAACCACTGCAAATCGTGCAAATCATATTGCAAGCGACAGAGCTCAATTTGTACCAGAGTTGTCATTTTGGTCAAACTATTGGCTCCACCCAAAAGCCAAGAATTCGAGTCATCACCGGCCGTTAGAAAAACCGAAGGAGAACCTACTTCATTTGCCATGTTGCCAACCGCGTTGGTGAGTGCCAATACCTTCGTAATCTGTTCAGCATTCAGAATTGGGTAAATGTTGGCAAACTCCCTACTTTCCTGAAATCTGAAGAATTCTTGCAACTGTGTTGCAAGATTCTGCTGGATTGGCATCGCTTCCAGATAGTTAACTCCACTGCTCCCCAGCTCAGACTCCATCGCGTTTTTGACAGCAACCTCCAATTTCCCCGTAAGATCGTGAACTTTGTTGTAGCGCCTCAACAACAAGGCGAGAAATTCTTGAATGTTCTTCCGCGCGGCAACGGCTTCCACTCGAAGCCCAAGTGCGACCAATTCACGATGGTTTTGCGATTGTTCGACTTGTGACATTCTCATTTCTGATACGGTGACAAATGCGGCAACCACTGCCGCTAATCCACCGACCAAAGTGGACCATCTGTAGAGCCAATCATTTAGTGGATGTCCTTCTGGAAAAAACACCACAACGACAGTCGTGACGCAAAGGGCAATCAGTATCGCAGCGCCAATCTCTGGTTGCCTCTTGAAAAACCCCACAAGCTGTACCCCTAAAGTTTCAAACCGATGCAATTCCTGTTTCGTACGAACCACGCCGAAGCACCACAGCGCTCTTTTCAAATCATCTGATTGACGAAGCGGGGGATATCCAGGGGCCTTGTCGCCAACACTGACTACAACCGTTTTGTTGCCTCAATATCTCCAGAGAAGCGGATTGAACTATCGAAAGTCATCTACACTCCAGGGGGGTACGAGACCGTCATCCTATCGTTAAGGGCCAACGAATATGGTTTGGGATCAAACTGACTGGCCCCCCATTCCCATCCGATCCGTCGTCTTCACTCGCCAAATATCCGGTTATGATGGACCAGGCCAAATACAGTACATTGGTGTGACGTAGAGCAAAATTGGAGATTGATGGAGTTTCATACCATTTCCCACGGCTTATTTCGTGTTCCTCAATTGGAAACACCTCCAGCGCAAAGCAGCAGGCGTCGGCTCAAGAAATCCACTTGCACAACTTCACAACAAAATCGGTGGGTTTCCGTCCAAAAAGGTTTACTGGAACGCATTGCGCCATTCTTCAGCGGCACAATTTTTTTGACCATTGTGCTTAAATCGTACGCGTCGAATTATCAGTGTGACATCGGCCAAGTTGACGCTCTTCAGCTTGAATTTCCATCCATACCGGGCGTGGTGCAGAGTAGTCCTGGCACCTCCACTGGTCGTAATGTTTTTGATTTCCCAGCCGTTGCGAAGTGGTGCGTCAAAAATAAAGAACGTGCATTTATGCGCGGGTCCGATTCCGGTTTTTTGGAGAACGGCTCCAATGACATTACACTTGACATCTCCACTTCCTGCACCGGTGACGTTCAGGTCGCGAGCACGCGCTGCCCCAACTGCAATTGTTCCGTTAACGTTGCAAATCGTGGCCGCCTCCGCTGCAACGGTACATAGCAAAGTGAATGCTGCGCACCAGCCGACAAAACTCTTCATGATCATCTCCTAAACTTCCATCCGGCTTCATTATCAATGGTCCGGTTGGCCCATTTGACAGAGCGTTGTCAGATTTGTGGAGGAGATACAGGGTAAAACTACCCGGCACCCAAGCACTTCATTAGTTGGCCAATTTTGGGGGAGAGCCGCCGTTGGATGCTTCAAATATGGGGCTCTGAGATCAGCGAAGGCAGACTTTGATTCTTGGCCACTTGTAAGCCGACTAACGGCAGCTCTGAGCCTATTCCGTTGAAAAACTCGCCTTAATCTCGGCAGTCTTTGCTGATTCAGTTTTCTCATTGATTTGGGAGATTGATTGCCATGATGGGACGACGTCGGGAAGCTCAAGCGGCGCTGTTTTACGAGTTT
>JBDWCD010000016.1:0-262408 GCA_039977975.1 Rhizobiaceae bacterium | reverse complement strand
CGGCGGCGGCGGCGCTTTGGGTGTCGATGTTGCCGTTACCGGCTTCAGCGTTGGCGGTTCCTCCTATATTGCCGGTGCCACGGCCAGCCTGGCGCAGGGCGATCTGACGCTGAACGGCGATGGCAGCTATTCCTTCATTCCCGCCGCCAACTATAATGGCCCGGTGCCGCAGGTCACCTATACGGTGGAAGACGCAGGCGGCCTGTCAGATACCGCAACTCTCGACATAAATGTAACACCGGTAAATGATGCCCCGGTTGCAACGGATGACGCCTATAGCGTGCTGGAAGATTCCGTCGCCGGCGTTGGCGGAAATCTCATTTTGGACACTAGCGGCTTTGGCGTTGATAGTGATGTGGACGGTGATGCCCTGACCATCTCGGCCGCTTCTGTCGATATTGACGGATCCGGCAGCCTCGATCCATTGCCTCTGGGTGTTGCAGTTACATTGACCGATAATCTGGCCAATCCGATCGGGTCGCTGATCATTGCTGCGAACGGCCAGTTTAACTTTGTGCCGGCAGCCGATTATTTCGGAGCCCTGCCGCCGATCAGTTACACGGTGGATGACGGATCCGGAGCGGTTAATTCGTCCGATACGGGCATGCTGACCATCGCAGTGGTGCCGGTCAATGATGCGCCGGACAGTATTGTTGAGGCGGTGGTTGGAAATGAAGATCAGGCCCTGCCACTGAATCCCACCTTGCCAGTGGATGTGGACGATGCCCAATCAGTACTGACGGTCCTGGTCAGCCAGGTGCCGCAGCTTGGTCAGGGAATTTTGACCTATAGTCCGGATTCCGGTGGCAGCGGTCAGGTGCTGCCGGGGCTGGTAATGACCATGACGGAACTGGCATCGGTCAGCTTCCTGTCAGCGCCAAATTACCACGGACCGGTTGATTCCTTCACCTATCAGGCAATGGATGATGAAGGTGAGACGGATGCCGGATCAATTGGAACCGTCGCCATCTCGCTGTTGGCTGTGAATGACGCGCCGACCGCAAATGCGGATGGGCCGATTGCGGTAACAGAAGATGTGATGTCCAGCGGCAATCTATTGACCAATGATCTGGATATCGATGGTGACGATATTGAGGTGGTCAGCTTTACGATTGCCGGCTTGCCAGGGGTGACCGCTGCGGGTTCAACGGCAATCATCCCCGGCATTGGTTCCCTGTTGATCGAGGTCAACGGAGACTTCAGCTTCACGCCCTTCAACGATTATAACGGGCCCGTTCCAACGGCGACCTATACGATATCCGATGGCAATGGCCTGTTCGATGCGGCCGATCTGACATTTGCAGATGTCACACCGGTAAATGACAATCCGGTGGCGGTCGCCAACAGCTATGCCACAGCGGAAGACACGCAACTGACCGGCAATCTGCTGCTGGATGATACCGGCCTGGGGCTGGATTTTGATGTTGACGGTGATCTGCTGTCGATTTCAGGTTTTACCATATCCGGTGTGCCTGGCTCTTTTGCTGTTGGAACCCCCACCGGTCTCGTTGGCATCGGCGTGTTGATCATTGAAGCTGACGGGCAGTTTGTGTTTGACCCGGCGCCCAACTTCAATGGTGCTGTTCCACAGATCATGTATTCGGTGACCGATGGTCAGGGGGGAAGTGCCGACGCCGCTGTCGATATCCTGGTCGATCCAGTAAACGATGCGCCAACCGTCACCAGTACGGCGGCGTCGACACTGGAAGATCAGGTGGCCACCGGGCAGGTTATAATTGATGACGTGGATGGGGACGTTCCGATTGCCAGTCTGGATTCGACTGCAGCCAATGGCACTGTCGTGGTCAATCCGGACGGAACGTGGTCCTATACCCCGCTGGCGGATTTTAATGGTGTCGATCAGTTCGACGTTTTGGTGGACGACCTGAATGGGGGCACTGCCAGTGTGACCGTCAATGTGACCGTGACCGCAGTCGCCGATATCGCGGCCGATCAGCTGGTGACGGCCGAGGATACGCCGATCAGTGTCAATGTGATGACAGGCAGCGGAACTGTTGGCGGCCTTGGCGGCAGCGGTGCTGATACATTTGAAGGCGCGGCCATCGTTACAGGTGCAAGTCAGGGTGCCCATGGATCAGTGACGTTTAACGCCGCAGGTGACGTTACCTACACCCCGGACGCAGACTATAATGGCCCCGACAGCTTCACCTATACGGTTCTTTCCGGGGGCGTTACAGAAACGACAACCGTCACAGTCAACGTCACACCGGTCAATGATGCGCCGGTGGCGACATCGACTCCGGCGACAACTCCCGAAGACACGCCGGTGTCCGGGGTGATATCAATGAGTGATGCCGATGGGGATTCCCTGACGGCAAGCGGAGGTGATGGGCCAGATCATGGCAGCGTCAGTGTTAATTCAGACGGCAGCTGGACATATACGCCCGAGCTGAACTTTGAGGGCTCTGATTCATTTACAATCATCGTCGACGATGGAAACGGCGGCACCACTACCGTTACGGTCGATGTGACGGTGACTGCGGTGAACGATGCTCCTGATGGTCGTGCGGGTAACCTGCAAGTGGTCGGGTTGGACCCCGTGGCACTTGATCTGAACTTACCTACCGATGTTGATGACGATGCATCGGTTCTGCGCTCGACAATCCTCCAGCTGCCAGATCCATCTATTGGCAGACTGACTTATCTGCCGGGCGGAATTGCCGGCAGCCCGGTTACATTGGCGGTTGGCATGCAATTGACAAACGGGGAACTCGCAACGCTTGAATTCACCGCCTTGTCGACGGCCCCGGGAGCCGCAGGGTCATTGGTTTATGAAACAGAGGATGACAGCCCGTTGAGCGATGCGGGCAGCATCTCCAGTCTGGCTATTGAAATCCTGCCCTCACCGGCAAATTGGGTTGAGCCGGAGCCGATTGAGCTGCCGCAACGCAAGGAGGGTGAAACCTCTGGCCTGGACGATCCGGTGGCTCCGATTGTCGTCGACGCGGTCAACGAGATTGACGATCTGGGATCGGTGGGCGAGATCGATTTCCAAGATGGCATCGTGCATGACACGGTCAATCAGATCGCCGACATCAATGCCACTGAATCTGTTGTGCCGGTTGATCCCGCGGTTCTGGAAGCGGTCAATGCCATCGATGCCCTCAGACAAGTGCACAGGGAGAATTCCGGCTTCAGCGCCGAGGAGCAGGTTTCATCTCGCCATGATTGGGATGTGGAAAGCATTACAGGCTTCTCGCTGAAATTCACCCATGATGATCGTCAGGAAGAAGAAGATGATGATTACGCCGAGGCCGGGCAGTTGGTGATTGAGACCTATGTGCGCGAGCGTATTCTGTTTATCGATGTATCCAATACCTTTGATCCGGATAAGGACGGAACGGTTTCCGGCTACCGGGTGGAAATGGCCGACGGCAGCGATCTGCCGGACTGGATCCGCGTCGTTCGCGATGGCTTTATCGTCGCCGAGCGCCCCGCCAATCTTTGGGACCTTGATCTGAAAATCAGCGCCGAACTGGAAGACGGATCGCTGGTCACCCGCGGCGTGCTGATCGATGGTCCGACTGGCGAGATTCAACCGCTGGACGTGTCTGGTCAGGAAGATGGAAAGCGGTTTGAGGATCAGCTGCGCATGCTGGTGAAAACCTGACGCTCCTTCCCCCCAACACACGCTGATTTCAATTCGGTTTGGCTTGTCTTTTGATCCGTGAGGAGCATAGTGGCGTCAACATAACCTCCTGACAGCTGAAACCCTTTCCGATTGCTTGAAATAGAACCACAAATGTTTCAGTCGCTGTGGATTGCCGGGGCGGTGGTGGCCATCGTGTTTGCGGGATCCGTTGTGCAGGCGGGGCTGGGCATGGGTTTCGGGCTTACCGTGGCGCCGATCCTCGCCCTGCTGGACCCGGTTCTCGTGCCAGTATCAGCGCTTTATTTGGGGACAGCGACGTCGATTGCCGGCGCTCTGAACGAGCGCGCGAATATCGTTTGGCGGGAAGTGACGATTTGTCTGTCCGGTCGGATTTTGGGGATATTCATCGGACTATTCATCCTGGTTGGCCTGACAAGCCTGGCCACCTTTTCCCTGGTGTTCGGTTCGATCATCTTGTTCGCCGTATTGTTGTCGATTGCCGGCTGGCAATTGGCTTTGAACATGCGCAACCTGTTCGCCATGGGATTGGTCAGTGGCTTTACCGGGGTGATCACTTCGGTCGGCGCGCCGCCCCTGGCGCTGATCTACCAGCACCAGCCGGCGCTTAACTCACGGGCGACGCTGGCGACTTTCTTTGCCCTGGGTGGCGGCATTTCGTTGATTGTCCTGAGCTTTGCCGGCCTGTCCAACCCGACCCATTTATGGGCAGCCATGATCATGGCGCCACCGGCGATATTGGGAACCTGGCTGGGGCGGCGCATGCGGGGTGGTTTTGACAACAGATATCGTGTTTTCTTGCTCGGCATTGCCGTGATGGCGTCGCTGGGGCTTATTTATCGGGGGCTGGCATGAAACAATGGTTGACAATTATTGGCCTCGGGATCCTCGCTGTCAGCAATGGGCAGGCCTTCGCCAAGCCTCTTACGTCGGAAGAAATTGCACAATTACTGCCAAAAATCATCGCCATTGGTGATCAGACCAGCCAGATATTCTCAGCAGCCGGTGCCACCACCTATACCGACCGGGGACGCGCCAGTTTCGGTTCATGGCGGGTGCAGGATGATAAATATTGTTCGCAATGGCCGCCGGCTGGGGGATGGAGTTGTTACGCTGTGGATTATGATGAGACGACGAAGGTGCTGATCTGGATTGGCGGCGGCGGCGACGGCGACGGTGATCGCACGGTCAATCGTGTTGAGCCGAAGAAATAGCGCCTTTCAACATTACAGTTCACGCCCGGCTCGAAACTCGCTCCAACGCATGAATGCATTGGCGCCGATTGAGGAAAATGGTTCCGGTGGCAGTTTTTGTGGCTCTGGTTGGTCAAGCATCGTCCTGACGGTGTCCGATAAGTGTCCACTCGCCAGCTCAGCGGCGAGCTTGCCGGACAGGGTGCCCATCACCGTTCCCAGACCGTTTTGGCAGCAGGCCGAATAGAGGCCCGGTTCGATTTCTCCAAAGGCAGTTGACCCATTGCGGCTCAGGCACAGCAACCCGCCCCAGCGGTGCTCCATCGAGACTTGCGGCAGATTGGGGAACCTTTGTTGGAAACTTCGGTCATGCACTGGCGACATATTCTTCAAAATGTGCTCGGGAACCGAGCGTCCCGGCGCCCAGGTGAACCGGTTGCGAATGACGATGCGGTGACCGCCGATGCCGGAGACTTTTCGTACTGTCGTGCCGAGCGGATCGGCAGGCGTAAATCCCCAATTGTCGTGGCCACCAAGTTGCCCGATCTCGTCATTAGTCAGCGCCCGCGTCATCGACGCGTAGAGATAGATGTGCATCAAGCGCCGGGGGTAGAAGCCAAAACTCTCCAGATGACCATTGACAGCAAGGATGACGATGCCGGCGGACACTTTGCCATTCGGCGTCGCAACCTGCCAATTGTCACCAGAACGGGACAGGGATTTCACCGGGCTGTTTTCAAAAAAATTCACCCCCTGTAGGGCAAGGCCCGATGACAGTGAACGGACAAACAACGCAGGCTGAACCAGCGCCGTTCCAGGGGTAAACAAGCCTCCCAGATAATAGGACGAGCCGCAGATGTCGCGCATCGCCTTTGCGTCCAGGCGATCGAATTCCTCCCCAAGGTCGCTGAGGTGCTTTGCGTAATTTTGATTGTTCGCATGGCCGCGCGGCCCGGCGGCGGCATTGATTTTGCCGCTCATCGTAAAGGCTTCCTCCAGCATGTCGTATTCCAGCGAGGCGGAGCGAGAGAATTCAATGGCTTCACGATTCATGGCTATGCGGCGCAAATCATCTTCGTGATTGCTGGCATAGTCTTTGGAATCGAGCTTGTGGGGTATGTCGATCATGAAACCGGAATTGCGTCCCGCCGGGCCCTCACCAACGCGGCGGGCTTCGAGCACCACGATCTTCTGTTTGGGGTCGATCTGATTCAGCCGTCGTGCGGCGGCGAGCCCGGCGAATCCAGCGCCGATGACCACGACGTCTGCTGATGTGTCGGCCTCGAGAGTTGGATATTCCCGAGCTTCATCCAGCAATGAGTTCCACGCCGCCGGACCGGGATCGGTCGGCAGCTTGCTGACCTTGCGTTCCATGATCAGTACTCGTCGTTGAGCGCATCGACGGCTGGAATCTCCCGTTCGCGCCGAGCGATGTAGTCGCGCAATTGTTCGTCAATAGCGACGTCCAGTCTGGGTTCTTCATAGGCAGCCAGCAGTTCCTTCGCCCGGGTCAGGGCGCGTGCGGTGATTTCATGGCTGCCTTCGGCAATCCACTGTTCGACGGAATTGTTGTCGAACATCTCCGGCATGAAAAAGGCCTTTTCGAATTTTTCCCGCGTATGCTTGTGGCCAAGGTAATGGCCACCGGGACCGATATCGCGAATGGCGTCCAGCGCTTCATCGAAATCATCCCATTGGATTCCCTCCACCATGCGATAGCCCATGGCGCATTGCTCAGCGTCGACAATGAATTTGGCCATCGAGCAATGCATGCCTGCTTCGTTCCATCCAGCAGAATGCCAAAGGTAGTTGGCTCCAGACATCAAAGTTGCCATCAAGGTCGAGGCACTTTCGTAACCGGCCTGCGCGTCAAAAGTTTTGGCACCACCGAGTGTACTGGAGGTGCGCCAGGGGATTTTATAATAGCGCGCCATCTGGCCGATCATCATGTTCATCAGGCTGATTTCCGGCGTGCCGGCCATCGGGGCGCCTGACTTCATCGAGACTGTGGACAGGTAGTGGCCGTAGATCGCCGGACAGCCCTTGCGCACCACCTGGGTATAGGCGAGTGCGGACAAAGCTTCGGCGTTGAGCTGGGCAACGGCCGCTGCGGTGGACGCCGGGGTATTGGCGCCGCCCAAAACGAAGGGTGAGCACAGCACCGGCTGGTTGCGGCGGCAGAAGGCCCGCATGGCACCAAGCATGGTTTCATCCCAGACCAGCGGCGAATTGCCATTGCAATTGCCGGTCGCCACCGGGTGGGTTTCCATAAACTCTTCGCCAAACAATATGGCGCACATGTCGAGCACGTCTTCAGCATTTTTCGGGCTGGTGGTCATGCCCATAAACATCTTGTCGCTGTGCTTCATCGATGAATAGGTAATGCGCAGGTGACGGTGGGCGACTACATGATCCATCGGCTCGACAATATGATGGGCCGAGGAATGCATGGCGGGTAGCATGTGGGCCAATTTGTGGAAATTGGCCAGATCGTCAAGGGTTGGGCCGCGGCGCTTGTCCTCCAGATCACGCATATAGGGCGCTCCGGTCATCGGTACGAAGACCGAATAATCCTTGCCGAAGGGCAGGTTATTGGCGGGATTGCGGGCGTGATAGGTAAAGCTCTCGGGGATTGTCTGGATCAGTTCACGCACCAGATTGCGGTCGAGATGCACCCGGTCGTCGTCGCGGATATCGGCGCCCGCCTTGCGCCAGTCTTCGATCGCCTGCGGGTCCCGAAAGATGACGCCAACATCTTCCAGCACCGCCATGGAGGCGTTGTCGATCCTTTCAATCTGCTCCGGGCTCATAGGTTCAACCAGCGGCAGGTTGCGTTTCAGGGCCGGTAGCATTTTGGTGTCGAAAGCAGACCGTATTTCGCGTCTTGCCTCACGTCCGCCGCGCCTGCCGCGGCGCGTGGGCGCGGTCTCAGTTGCGGCGGCGTTCAATTGACCAGATCCTGGCTGGCTGGATCGGTCAAATCGACCCAGATGGTTTTCAACTCCGTAAATTGGTCATGGGCATGGATGCCATTGTCACGGCCACCAAAGCCCGATTGCTTGTACCCCCCAAACGGTGTCGAGATGTCACCTTCGCCATAACAATTGACGGTGACAGTGCCGGCGCGCACCGCACGAGCCGTGGTCAGCGCACGCCGCGTATTGGCAGTGAAAACGCAGGCCGTCAGGCCATAGTCGGTGTCGTTGGCGATTTCGATGGCTTCGTCCAGGGAACTGACTTCAATGACCGACAGGACCGGGCCAAAGACTTCGTCGCGGGCGAGCATGTCGTCACGCTTGGTGTCGTAGATCGTTGGTTCGATAAAAGAGCCGTCAATCTTGCCGCCAACCAGCGCCTTGCCCTTGTCGAGATAGGAACCGACTTTTTTGCAGTGCTCGCTGTCAATCAGCGCGCCGAGATGGTTGGTCGGGTCGAGCGGATCGCCGGTGCGCCAGTCGCGCAGCCGGGCCATGATGCGTTCCATCAAAGCTTCGCGAACGTCCTTGTGAACGATCAGTCGCGAACAGGCGGAACAGTTTTCGCCCATATTCCAGAAGGCCGCATTGACCACATGTTCGGCAACCAGATCGAGGTTTTCTGCATCATCCAGAACGATGGCCGGATTCTTGCCGCCGCACTCCAGCACCACCTTCTTCAGATTTGAATCAGCCGAATAACGCAGGAACCGCCGTCCGGTTTCTGTCGAGCCAGTGAAGCTGACCATGTCGACATCGCCATGCAGGCCGAGTGGTTCGCCGACATTGGGCCCATCGCCGGGCAATACCTGCAACACGCCGCGCGGCGCACCTGCTTCGGCGGCGAGTTCGGCAATCCGCAGGGCGGTCATTGAAGTTTGCTCAGCGGGTTTGACGATCACCGAATTACCCGCCGCGAGGGCCGGTCCAATCTTCCAGGCCAGCATCAGCATCGGGAAGTTCCACGGCAATACCGCGGCCACCACGCCAACCGGCTCACGCACGATCATGGCAATGGCATCTTCGCTGGCAGGCGCCACTTGGTCGTAAATTTTGTCCACCGCCTCTGCGTGCCATTTGATCGAGTGGATGGTCTCGGGAATGTCGATGGTTTCGCAGTCGCGGATCGGCTTACCGGATTCCAGGCTCTCCAGCACCGCCAGCTCGCGGGCGTTGCGGGTGATCAGCTTGCACAGACGGATCAGCACATCCTTGCGTTCGCCGGGGTGCAGCCTGGCCCAATGGCCCCGATCAAAGGCTTCGCGCGCCTTGCTGACGGCGAGGTCAACATCATCGCCATTGCAGGCGGCAATGGTCGCGATTTCCTCGCCGGTAGCCGGGTTGCTGGTCACCAGCTTGTCGCCGCGGCCGGGTTGATATTTGCCGTCAATGAAGGCTGATTTGGGAAAGTCGATCTGCGCGGCAATGGCGGCATATTCTTCGCGGGTCAGCAAATCGGTCATGATGTTTCTCCTTCAATCAGAGCAATGGCCTTGTTCATGGTGCGGATGACTTCGGCGAGTTCGCGTTTGCCGTCCTTGTTGAGGGGCTGCAGTGGACGGCGCGGCGGACCGCAATCTATGCCGCGCAGCGTCGTTCCGTGCTTGATGCATTGAACGAACTTGCCGCCCTGTTCCAGCACCCGCATCAGAGGCAACATCGCCGACATGATGCGGCGGCCCTTGTTGAAGTCCCCTTCCAGAGCGCAGGCGCGGTAGAGGGACAGGTGGGCTTCCGGGGCGAAGTTGGAGCCGGCGCAGACCCAGGAACGGGCACCCCAGGCGAAGAATTCCAGGGCCTGGTCATCCATGCCGCAGGACAGCTGAATATGAGGATAGTCGCGGGCCAGCATATGCAGGCGGTTGGGGTCGCCGGAGGATTCTTTTACCGCGCAGAAATTTGAGCTGCGGCCAAGGCGGTCGAGTGTCTCTTCATCCATGTTGACACTCATCCGTCCGGGATAGTTGTAAAGCATGACCGGCAGATTGGCTGCCCGGTCGACGGCCAGGGCGTGGAGGGCAATTTCGCGGCCCGTGGGATAGGCATAGGGCGGGGTGGTCACCAACAGAGCATCGGCACCAATGCGTTTCGCCTCGGTTGCGAATGTGATCGCGTCTTCGGTGCGAATGGCACCGGTGCCGACAATCATTGGCAGGCGTGTGCCGATGATTTCCTTGGCCAATGCCATCAGGTGAAACCGTTCTTCGGCGCTTTGGGCATAGTATTCGCCGGTCGTGCCGGCGATGATCAACCCATGCACACCGGAGGCGATGAGATCTTCAATGACGGCGGCAAAGGCGGCCTCATTGATTGAGTGATCGTCATTGTGAGGCGTGACGACGGGGGTATAAATTCCTTCAAACTGCATTTCTGCTCTCCCGGGCTTCATCGGCGAGTTCAAAGGGCAGCGGGTCCGGCGTGACAAACTGCTCCATTTGATGGCGGGATAATTCCCAATGTTCCAATGTGAGTTGCACCGCTTCGGCGGCGGCGTTGCGTGCAAAAGCATCGACCATCTGATCGTGCTGGTCAGCGGCCTTATCAATGCGCTGGCGGTCTGCCGGGCTTTTTGTCTGATAAAATACTTGCCCGATGCGGGTGTGATCGATCAGCAAGCGGTCAAGACTTGGCATCAAATAGGGCGAGGCTGCCATCTCTCCGATTACCTGATGGAAGCGGTAATTGTGCATCGCCGTTTCCTGCGCCTGCCCCTCGGCGATGGAGGCGCGATAGGCCTGCTGAATGGATTTCAACCTGTCGACCTGCGAGCCGCTCGCCGCCTCGGCAGCGAGGCGGGCGATCGAGGCATAGATCATCGGTGCGGCCTGGAAGAAATGGCGCATGGTGGAAATGTCCATCGACGCGACTTTAGCACCGCGGTTTTCCTGGCTCGACAGATAGCCTTCGCCGACCAACCGCTGGATCACTTCGCGCAATGGGGTCCGGGAAATGCCGAATTCCTGCGAAAGTGAGGTTTCGTCGAGCAACTGCCCCGGGGCAATTTCCATCGACAAAATGCGCCGCTTCAAGGTGGATATACAATCAGACTTTGGGTTGGGCTTGGGCTTGGTCATTTGTTTCCTCTCGTATGAGGAAAGTATACATATTGTATAATTTGTAAAGCGGCAAAAAAACAGGCCAACCGATTGTCCCAATGGATTGGCGGTTGGCCTGATTGATTCAGTTGTCAGCTATCGAAGGACTGGAGTGCTTCGTCTCTCAACTCGCGACGCAGAATCTTGCCAACATTGGTGCGCGGCAGGTCATCGCGAAATTCGATATATTTTGGCTTCTTGTAGCCGGTCATATTATCAGCGCAGAATTTTTTGAGTTCGTCTTCGGTCAGCGAGTCGTCCTTCTTGATGGCAAACAGCATCACGGCTTCGCCGGTGCTTTCATCTGGAACGCCGACTGCTGCGGTTTCCAGGACGCCGGGGTGATTAGCCGCAACATTCTCAATCTCGTTGGGATAGACGTTGAAACCGGAGACCAGGATCATATCCTTCTTACGGTCGACGATTTTGACATAGCCGTTCTCGTCCATGACGCCGACATCGCCGGATTTGAAGAAACCGTCATCGGTCATGCATTCGTCGGTGGCTTCTGGTCGTTGCCAATAATTGGCCATTACCTGAGGTCCGCGGATGGCAATCTCTCCGCGCTCGCCCTGTGGTACTTCGTTTTCATCATCATCAAGGATTTTCACGTCGACACTTGGAAGCGGCAGGCCGATTGTACCGGTATAGCTGTCCGAGTTGGTTGGATTACAGGTCACGCCAGACGAAGTCTCCGACAGGCCATAGCCCTCGCAGATCGGGCAGCCGGTGACTTCCAGCCAATGTTTGGCGGTTGCTTCCTGCACGGCCATGCCGCCACCCATGGATATGCGCAATTGACTGAAATCGAGAGCCGCAAAGTCCTCGCGGTTGGCCAGCGCGTTAAACAGCGTGTTGACCGCCGGGAAAAGGTGGAACTTGTATTTGCGGATTTCCTTGATCGTGGCGTCCAGATCCCGTGGATTGGGGATCAGCACCACAAGACCGCCGGCCCGCATCGACAACATGCTGCAGGTGACAAAGGCAAAGACATGATAGAGCGGCAGGGCGCAGACGGAAATCATCTGTCCGGTGATCGGGTTTTTGTCGATTGCCGGCTGCATCCAGGCTTCGGAAGCCAGCAGGTTGCCGATAATCGTCTTGTGCAGCAGGGTTGCGCCTTTCGAGACGCCTGTCGTTCCGCCGGTATATTGCAGAACGGCCACATCATCGGGGCCAATTTCAGGCTGGTCCAGGCTCATTGAAGCGCCGGCAGCAAGGGTGCTTTTGAACGGAATGGTTCCTGAAAGCGAATATTTTGGAACACCCTTTTTGACATTGCGGATGACGAAATTGACCAGCGCGCCTTTCAGGCCGCCGAGCATCTCGCCGATATTGGCCAGGATGGTATGTTCAATCGGTGTGCGGTTGATGACCTGCTCCAGCGTCGACCCAAAATTTTCAAGGATAATGATCGCCTTGGAACCGGAATCATTGAGCTGGTGTTCCAGTTCGCGGGGCGTATAGAGCGGATTGACATTCACCGCGATCAGACCGGCCCGCAGAATGCCTCCAATGGCAATCGGATATTGCAATACATTGGGCATCATCACCGCGACCCGGTCGCCCTTTTTCAAGCCGAGACTTTGCAGGTAACAGGCCATCGCCATGGACTGCCGGTCCAGCTCGCCATAGGTCATGCGCTTATCCATGAATACATAAGCGTCGTCATTGGCGTATTTTGTGAAACTCTCCTCCAGCAGTTCGACCAGCGAACCATATTGGCTCACGTCGATTTCTGCCGGCACCCCCTCAGGATAATTCTTCAGCCAGATTCGTTCCATTTGCGCGTTCCCAGTCGAAATTCAGATGGGTTACCTTGTACAATAAAGCGCTGAATGAAAAGACTCACTGTGAATTTGACGCAGGCTCGGTTCTCACCTGGTTATGGCATAGTTTTTTTGCATGGGTTTTCGAAGGAATTGTATTTGAAGTCGCCGCCGAATAACGATTACATTTGACCAGCGTCTGGTAATTCCATGATGCACCAATTGCGGCGGCAATCAGCTTCAGGGTAACGCGTGAGCAGAATTTTCCAACCGACGTTGATTCATGACGCAGCTGAAGCCCGGATGAAGGCGCGGCGGCGCCTGCCGCGATTGATTTTCGATTTCCTTGATGGTGCCACGGGTCGGGAATCGGCCATGCGCAATAATTGCACTCAACTTCAATCTGTTTTGCTGCAACCCCGCGTGTTGGTCGATGTGGGAAACCTGTCGCTGGCCACCGATCTGTTGGGCCGCTCTTACGGTGTCCCCTTCGGCGTGGCGCCCATGGGCATGTGTAATCTGGCCTGGCCGGGAGCCGATGCCGCCCTATCGGCGCAGGCATCCAGGAGAGCCATGCCCCATTGTGTGTCGACCGCGGCGTCAACGACGATGGAAAGCTCCTATCAACAGGCGCCCGACCATACCTGGTTTCAGCTCTATGCGGGCACTGATGCGGCGCAAAATGAAGAGATGATTGGCCGGGCTGAAGCCGCCGGATATGAGAACCTGGTATTTACCGTCGACACCCCCCGCCTGTCTCGTCGCAACAGGGACGTTAAAAACGGTTTTCAGGTGCCGTTCAAAATAGGTGCCAGGCAGTTTGTTGATTTTGCGCTGCACCCGCATTGGTCGCTTTCAACTTTGATGGCAGGACCGCCAAAGCCGATGAATTATCACACTTCGAAATTGGGCAAGTCCTTCCAAAGGGATGATAGCCGCGGCGGGGTGGATTGGACTTATCTGGAGAACCTGCGGCGACGCTGGTTGGGGAAGCTGATCGTCAAGGGCGTCACGGCTTCTGATGACGCCTTGCGCATCCAGTCAATGGGGGCCGATGCGATTTACGTGTCCAACCATGGCGGGCGCCAGCTGGACAGCGCACCGGCGGCCATTTCAATATTACCAAATATTCGCAAGGCGGTTGGTGCAGACTATCCGATTATCTTTGATTCCGGGATTCGCAGCGGCGACGATATCGTCAGGGCACTCGCGCTGGGAGCAGATTTTGTCATGGTGGGACGACCCATCATGTTTGCGCTAGGCGCTGGCGGAGCTGATGGTCTGGATAGCTTCTTGGATCACCTGGAAGAGGATGTGAAATCGGTGATGGCTCAAATTGGAGCGACCGCGATCGATCAGATTGATGCATCCCGGCTGGCTGAAACTCATATGGGAACTACCGATGGCTGAAATCAGAAAAATTCGCGGCGGAAATCTTCTTGCCCGGGCGCTGCACGAAAAAGGTGTGGAGCATGTGTTCACGCTGGCCGGTGGATTTTGCAATCCGGCCCTTGAAGGCTTCATGGAATGTCAGATGCCGGTGATCAATTGCCCCCACGAACAGGTGGCGGGTCATCTGGCGGATGGACATGCCCGCATAACCCGCAAGCCGACGGTATGTCTGGTCGGTCCTGAAGGTTTTGCCAATGCCGTGCCGGCCATGCTGGAGGCCTGGGGGGAAAGGTCGCCGGTGATTTTTGTCACCGGCTCAAGCACTTTGAAGCGACAGGGCGCTGGTGGCTTCAAGGAAATCGATGATGTTGCGATTGCCGCGCCGCTGACAAAATACTCGATCCAGATCACCGATGGCGAACGGATTGGCGAATTTGTTGACCGGGCCTGGAAGATTGCGACCAGTGGGTATCCGGGGCCTGTGCATCTCAGCTTGCCAGTGGACATCATGTTTTCATCCTTTGCCGAGGACGCGGGTCGGGAGGAACGGCCCTTTCGCCGGCTCGACGCGCCGCCACCCCGTGCCTGGCCAGATCCCAGGGATCTGGATCCGCTGTTGGAACTGATTGCCAATTCAGAACGCCCGATGCTGATTGGCGGTCATGGGGTGTGGTGGTCAGGCAATGAAAAGGCGCTGGAATCTGCCGGGCGCAAGCTGAATATACCGGTTTTCAACGTGCCCTATCATCAAAAGCTGCTGGGGGAAGACAGCGACGCTTATATGGGACTGGCGGATATCCATCAGTATCCTCCATCAAAATTTGCCCTCGAGGAGTGTGATGTCTGCATTATGGTGGGTGGGCGCCTCGACAATCAGATGAATTTTGGCAATCCGCCGCTGTTTCCAGAGTCCTGTACGCTGGTTTGTGTGAATGGCAGCCACGAAGAATTGGACCACAACCGGGCAGCTGACCATGTGTTGCTGTGTGATCCAGGCGCTTTTTTTGACCATCTGACCAACCTTGCAGCCTTCTCGCCGGACTGGATCGAGTTGAACCGAAGCAAACGGGCCGAGTGGGTGGCGAAGACGCTGGCAGACCTGCAGTCAGAAACCGCGTCAGCGGACTGGGGCGGCAATCAGATTCACCCGCTCGAATTGGCCCTGGATGTCAACGCGGCGATGGAGGCCAAGGACTGGCTCGTTTTCGACGGTGGCAATACCCATTTCTGGTCCGAGATTGCGGTCAATGTGGCCGGTTGGCAGGGACAGCAACTGGCCGGGGTCATGCATCCCGGTTCCTACAGCCTGTTGGGGGTCGGGGTGTCCTTTGCCCTGTCGGCGAAAAATACCCATCCCGACAGCACGGTGGTGTTGATCAGCGGCGACGGGGCATTTCTGTCTGGCGGGCTGAGCATTGAAACGGCGTTTCAGGAAAATACGCCCATCGTCGTCGTGGTCGACAATAACGGCGGGCTGGATTGCATATCCCAGCAACAGGAACGGCTGTTCGATAATGGCACCCATTTTGCCACCGATTTCCGTGACATTCCCTTTCACACGATGTTTGAGGGACTGGGGGGCTTTGGCGAACTGGTTGAAACCCGTGATCAGCTGGGGCCGGCTTTGCAACGGGCCATCGCCAGCGGCAAGCCAGCCTGTCTGAATGTCAAAACCAAAGGGGTGATCAGCCCCATCGTTTTGGCCACAACAAGCAAACGCGACAAGGCATCAATCGAGTAGACCATGGCAAGTATTTCAACCCACACACTCAATTCCGTCGACGGCAGTCATGCTGCAAATGTGCGGCTGTCGATCTTTCGCATCATGGAGGACGGTCAGCGAGAAACGGTGATGAGCGGTGCGACCGACGAAGGGGGGCGTTTTGTCCGCGACATGCCGGCAGCCGAGATCGATAGTGCCGCCGATTATGAGTTGGTGCTGCAGGTTGCGGATTATTTCGAGCCCCAGGGTCTTACAGATGCAGAGGGTCGAAACCTCAAGGAAGTTGTGATGCGCTTTCAAATGCCCGATCCGGATGGCCGCTATCACATGCCCTTTATTCTGGCGCCGAACGCCTACAGCGTTTGGATGGCCCGGTGAGCTCCGGACTGAACATGTCGCGCCGCATACGGCGCAGCCCCTATACGGATCGTGTTGAACGCCATGGGGTGCGGGGTTTTACCGTGGTCAACCACATGTTGTTGCCCAAGGCCTTTGCCCCCGGCGTGGAAGAGGATTATTGGCACCTGCGCCAACATGTTCAACTCTGGGATGTGGCAACCCAACGGCAGGTGGAGATCAGGGGACCGGACGCTGCGCGGCTGGTGCAATGGATGACCCCGCGTGACCTGCGCCGGGCCAGGGTCGGGCAATGCCTCTATGTGCCATTGGTGGATGAGACCGGGGGCATGATCAACGACCCGGTATTGCTCAAACTGGCCGAAGACCATTTCTGGCTGTCGATTGCCGATTCCGATGTGCTGCTCTGGGCCAAGGGCCTGGCGCTGGGTCGCGGTTTTGACGTGCAGATCTGCGAACCCGATGTTTCGCCATTGGCGGTTCAGGGACCCAAGGCGGAAGACCTGATTGCCCAATTATTCGGTGACGAGATCCGCAATATCGGATTTTTCAACTTTGGATGGATCGAATTTCAGGGCACACGGCAGTTGCTCGCCCGGTCCGGCTATTCGAAGCAGGGGGGCTTTGAAATCTATCTACAGGGTGGCCATCTTGGGGGCGCCCTTTGGGATGCGATCTGGGGGGCGGGACAGGACCATAATATCTCCCCCGGCTGTCCCAATTTGATTGAGCGCATTGAAGGGGGCCTGCTGTCCTACGGCAATGAATTTACCAGCGCGGATTCGCCCCTCGAATGTGGTCTGGCGGATTATTGTGCACTGGGCAGCGACGTGGATTATATCGGCAAGGCAGCGCTGGAGGGGATGCACAAGCAGGGCATCGATAAGGATATGCGCGGGGTCCTGTTTGACGGGCCACCCAGTGCCGGCATTGGCGCGCCTGTGCCGGTGCTGGCCGGAGGGCAACAGATTGGTCAGATCACCTCTGGCATCTGGTCGCCGCGGCTGAAGAAGAATATCGGCCTGTCGATGATCCAACGGGACTTCTGGTCCGCCGGGCAAAAGGTCGAAGTCCAGATGGCCATCGATGATGTCAGGCAGGGAGAAGTCTGCCAGTTGCCGTTTGGATAATTCTAAGCTGCGGCCTGATCGATCAGACTGCTCAACAGATCGGCAAATTCTCTGGCCTCCCGTGGCAGGGTGTCGAGACCCCTTGTGATAATGGCGACATGATAGGTCATCTCCTGCAACAGAGGACGACTGACAACACCACCGGTTTGAACCGCCAGCGAAGCGGTAAACGGGTCAACTATTGCCAGCGATCCGGTCGACTTCACTAGGGCGGCGGCCATTGGCATATTGGCGACAGAAATGCGGGAGTTCTCCTGCAGTCTGAGCGAAAGCGATCGTTCTATGCCGGTCATTTTGTCAGGGTAGATGTCGCCAAAAGTGACGAACCTGTCTGACCGGCTGAGTTGTTCCAAGTCCAACGGGCCTGTCTCATTTGCCTGCCGATGCCCTTCCGGCAGCAGGCACAGATAGGGCAGGGTGGTCTGATACAGGATTTCGACCCCGTCATAGGGCGGTTCGCGGCCGACCAAACCGAGGTCAAATTGCTGCATGCGTACAGCATCTATAATCGCAGGGGTGTTGCGCGTCGACAGCATCAACCGCATATCGGGCTTTGCCTCCAGCAATTGTGCCACAGCTTCCGGCAGCGCCGATTGCGAAAGGCTGGGAATAACGCCGACAGACAAAACGCCATCGGCGGTGGTCTTGATGACTTCGGCAAGTTCCTGCAAGCGGCCGACGCCAATAAACATGGAGTCCACGGCCTTGTGGAATCGCCGGGCCTCAATGGTGGCCGTCAGCCCCCGGCCAGCGCGCAGGAATAGTGGAAATCCAACGGATCTTTCAAGATCGCCAATCAGACGGCTGACGCTGGGCTGCGACACATGCAACAGCTCTGCTGCGCCGGTGATGGACCCGGTTTCCATCGTCGCGCGAAAGGCTTCCAACTGCCGTACATTCATAGCAATTTCTTTTGAAAATCCTGAATCTATTCAATTTACGCATGATTTATCACGGCAGCAAGTCTTTGGGTCTCACCGCCCATTTGATGAACACGTCAATGTGGGTAAGAAGGGAGTGACGGGTGATCAACACAGGCAAAGCAAGTATGAAAATTACCATTGTAGGGGCAGGGGCAATGGGGTCGGTTTATGCAGCGCTTTTGGCGGACTCGACCCCATCTGGCGGCAACAGGAATTCGGTTTGGGCGATCGATCTGTGGCAAGACCATGTCGATGCCATCAATCAACAGGGTTTGCGTGTTGAAGGGGCAAGCGGAAACCGCACCGTCACCAACCTGAAGGCCAGCACCGATATCGCCGAAGCTGGTGAAAGTGACCTGTTCATCATCGCGACCAAGGCATCCGGCGTTGGCGCTGCTGCGAAGGCAATTGCCCCGTATTTGTCTCCTGACGCACTGGTCCTGACAATTCAAAACGGACTGGGGGCAGGCGAGCGCATTGCCGAGTTCATGCCTGTAGACGATGTCTTGTTGGGTGTCGCCGAAGGGTTTGGCGCTTCCATGAAAGGCCCCGGACATGCCCATCACAATGCCATGAACCTGATCCGCATCGGCGAGATGCAGGGTGGCATGACGCCGCGACTTGAGCGGATTGAAGAACTTTGGCAGGCGGCCGGGTTCAAGGCCAAGGCATTTGACGATATTAATCAGTTAATCTGGGAGAAATATCTCTGCAATTCGACCTATTCAGCCCCTTGCACGGTGTTCAATTGCACCATGGGCGAATTGCAGGCGTCTGCTGAAAACTGGTCGATCGCCCTGGGATGTGCCCTTGAAGTCTATCAGTTGGGCAAGGCAAAGGGCGTCAATTTCAGTTTTGCCGATCCAATCGACTATGTGCGCGAGTTCGGTGCCCGCATGCCAAAGGCCCGCCCGTCTATGTTGCTGGATCATCTGGCCCGTCGGCCCTCCGAGATCGATGCCATTAATGGCATGGCACCGGTGCTCGGCGAAGAACTGGGCATCGCCACGCCCTATAACCAAACCCTGTCGGCCATTGTCCGGGACCGCGAATCGCAATTTTAGCTGACTCTATTGATTGCCCGCCGGCGCGGTGCTTTGACGAATTGTCAGTTTCACCGGCAGAATCTCGATCGGCACGGTCTCGCCGAAACCGTCATTCTCAATTCCCTCAAGCAGCAGGTTGGCCACCGCTTGTCCCAGGTCAAACCGCGGCTGCCATACGGTTGTCAGGGCCGGAATGTAGCGTTCGGCAATATCGATATCATCGTAACCGACTACCGAGAGCTGATCCGGCACATTGATGCCTGCCTGATGCAGCTCAGATATAAGGCCACAGGCGATCTCGTCATTGGCGCAAAAAATGGCGCTTGGACGGTCTTCAAGATCGATCCATTCGCGGGCCACTTTGGCGCCGGCTTCAAGGGTAAAATCTCCGTCAAAAAACCATTCGTTCCGCACAGGCATTCCGTGTTCGGCCAGGGCCTCTTGCGTGCTGTTTTTGCGTACCTGCGAAAGCACATTCTCAGCCGGTCCGTTGATGTAACCAATATGGCGATGTCCCAACGAAACCAGATGCTCGATGGCCAGCCGGGCGCCCTGTTGATTGTTGGCCCGCACCGAAGGAAAGGTCTCCTGGGGATGCCATTCACAGCCAAAGACAAAGGGCAGGTTCTCGTTTGAATTCTGGCTGGAGTTGAGCAGCACCGAGGGCAGCGATCCATCCAGCGAGATTATCCCATCGGCACGGGAATGGTGCAAAAAGTCGAGTATGAAATCAGGCCGCGTGCCGGACTGCATCGTATCGACCATCAGGATGCTCAACCCCTGGCTGGTGAGGACTGATTCAATGCCTGCAAGAATTTGCGAAAAGAATGGATTGCCCAGATTGGGGACCAGCAACACCACTGCGCCGGTGCGGCGGCGGCGCAGATTACGGGCGGCCAGATTAATCCGGTAGCCAGTTTCTGCTGCCGCTGCCAGCACCGCTTCGCGGGTTTGCTTGGCAACGGTTTCCGGCTTGCTCAGGGCGCGGCTGACGGTCGCCGTGGAGACCCCCGCAACGCGGGCAACGTCAGTGATTTTTGGCGCGCCCTGCTGTCTCATATTCCAGAATATCTCTTGTATTATGGGGCTTTACACAGGCCCTGACAAAGGGACTTGACACCCTTCACTATTGCGAGCACGCTATATGTAATCGATTACAATTGCAAACGAGCTTCTGCGGATGTGGATATCGGAGCGATAATTATAATCGATTTAGATAGCTGGGAGGCTACCGAATACAACTTAGCTTTGCGCCGGATTGGAAGATTTCCGCCTGCGCCAACGGGAGAATAAATATGAAAATGTTGAAAACCATTTTGGGTTGCACAACGGCGGTGGCCATGTCCACGGCGGCCTATGCAACTGATCTGGAAGTGACGCACTGGTGGACATCCGGCGGTGAAGCTGCCGCTGTTGCCGAATTCGCCAAGGCCTTCAACGAAGGTGGTGACAACTGGGTCGATGGCGCGATTGCCGGTTCCGGTGGTGTTGCCCGTCCGATCATCATCAGCCGCATCATCGGTGGTGACCCAATGGGGGCTACTCAGCTGAACCACGGCCGCCAGGCGGAAGAACTGGTTGAAGCCGGTCTGATGCTGGACCTGACCGACGTTGCTGAGAAGGAAGGCTGGAAAGATCTGGTCAATCCCGTGCGCCTGCTCGACAGCTGCACACTCGACGGCAAGGTCTATTGCGTACCTGTCAACATTCACTCTCCACAGTGGATCTGGCTGAGCCATGCGGCTTATGAAAAAGCCGGTGTGCCGGTGCCTGCAAACTGGAGTGAATTTGTTGCCTCTGCACCAAAACTGCGTGAGGCCGGAATTGTTCCGCTCGCCATGGGGCAGCAGCCCTGGCAGACTCAGTTAGCATTTGACACGTTGATGGTCGCCGTTGGCGGTCAGGATCTCTTCGTGAAAATTCTGAACGGTAAAGATGCTGCCGCTGCAGGCAGTGCCGAAGCTGGTAAAGTGTTTGAAGCTTACGCAAATGCCCGTGCATTGTCCGATGGTTCCAACGTCAATGACTGGAACCAGGCAACAAACATGGTCATCACCGCCAAAGCCGGTGGTCAGATCATGGGTGACTGGGCGCAGGGTGAATTCCAGGTGGCCAAGCAGGTTGCCGGTAAGGATTATACCTGTCTGCCAGGCCTCGGCGTGAACGAGATCATCGCTACCGGTGGTGACGCGTTCTACTTCCCGAAAAGTGATGATGCCGACATTACCGCTGCACAAAAGCGTATGGCTTCGCAGATGATCTCCAAGTCTGTCCAGGTTGCCTTCAACCTGAAAAAAGGCTCTCTGCCGATCCGCGGTGACGTTGATCTGGCTGCTGCCAATGACTGCATGAAGAAGGGCCTTAAGATCCTTGCAGCCGGCAATATCCTGCCCGACGGCGTCAACGCATTTTCCGCTGATACCCAGGGTCAGATTCAGGACCTGATGGTTGAATTCTGGAACGACAAGTCGATCACACCGGCTGACGCGCAAAAGCGTTACGTCGACATTATCGCAAGCGCTGACTAAGTCTCGCTGATGGCACTAACCGGCCCGCCAGTTCTGGCGGGCCGGAATTTCTGCACCAGGGGAGGAGATGCAGATGGCGGAGTCAAAACGTCCCGTTCAACTGTTCCGTAATATGAGCGCCAAGATCGCAGCAATACCCATGGTATTGACCGCATTGGTGATCTTCGTTGGCTGCACGGTCTGGACAATTGTCCATTCATTTACAAAATCAAAGCTATTGCCCAACACCAAATGGGTTGGTTTTGATCAATATGAGCGTTTGTTCAGCCAGAACCGCTGGTTGATCTCGATTGAGAATATCGCGATTTACGGCATTTGCTCATTGATATTCTCGCTGGTGATCGGCTTTTTGCTGGCCGCCATGCTCGACCAGAAAATTCGCTTTGAAGATGCGTTTCGAACAATCTTCCTCTATCCCTTTGCCCTTTCCTTCATCGTCACAGGCCTTGTCTGGCAATGGGTGCTGAACCCGGAATTTGGCATTCAGAGCATTGTCCGTGGTCTGGGCTGGGAGACTTTCACATTCGACCCGCTTTATGACGCAGATCTTGTCATATACGGGGTTCTGATTGCCGGTCTCTGGCAGGGCACGGGGCTGATCATGTGCCTGATGCTGGCGGGCTTGCGCGGCATTGATGAAGACATCTGGAAGGCATCGCGGGTCGACGGTATTCCGACCTGGAAAACCTATCTGCTGATCGTCATACCGATGATGCGTCCGGTCTTTATCACCACGCTGGTGATCATCGCTGCTGGCATCGTCAAGGTCTATGACCTGGTGGTGGCGCAGACAAATGGCGGCCCCGGCATCGCTTCGGAAGTGCCTGCCAAATATGTCTATGACTACATGTTCCAGAACCAGAATCTGGGTCAGGGCTTTGCCGCCTCGACGGTCATGCTGGTCACTGTCCTGATCATCCTGATCCCCTGGGCCTATCTCGAGTTTGGAGGCAAGAAGCAAAATGGCTGATGCACTTGAAGCAGGCCCGCGCGGCCCCAAACCAAAGCGCACGCTGTCGCGGCGCAATATCATCCTTTATGGTACGCTGATTGTTGTGGCGCTGTATTATCTGTTGCCGCTCTACGTGATGATTGTCACGTCGCTGAAAGGCATGCCCGAAATCCGCCTGGGCAATGTGTTTGCGCCACCCCTGGAAGTGACCTTTCAACCCTGGGTAAAAGCCTGGTCAGAAGCCTGTACCGGTCTCAATTGTGATGGCTTGTCGCGGGGTTTCTGGAACTCGGTGCAGATCCTTATCCCTTCCGTTGTGATCTCTATCGTCGTTGCGTCGGTTAACGGCTATGCGCTGGCCAACTGGAAGTTCAAAGGGTCTGAAATCTTCTTCACCATCCTGATCTTCGGTGCTTTCATTCCCTATCAGGTGATGATCTATCCGATCGTGATTATCCTGCGTGAGCTGGGCCTCTACACCAAGCTCGGTGGTCTGGTGATGGTGCATACCATCTTTGGCATGCCGATCCTGACCCTGTTGTTCCGCAATTATTTCACCTCCGTGCCGGAAGAGTTGTTCAAGGCGGCGCGTGTGGACGGGGCAGGCTTTTGGGGAATCTATTTCCGCATCATGCTGCCCATGTCTCTGCCAATTTTCGTGGTGGCAATCATTCTGCAGGTGACGGGTATCTGGAACGACTTCCTGTTTGGTGTGATCTACACCAAGCCGGATAATTATCCGATGACGGTTCAACTGAACAACATCGTCAACTCGGTGCAGGGCATTAAGGAATACAACGTCAACATGGCGGCCACCATTCTCACGGGACTGGTGCCTCTGGTGATCTATTTCGTGTCCGGAAAACTATTTGTGCGCGGCATTGCCGCCGGTGCGGTGAAAGGCTGATTATGTCGAGCGTATCTGTAAGAAATCTTGATCTGAATTTTGGAGACGTGAAGGTTCTCCGCAATCTCAATATCGAAATCGAACGGGGTGAATTTCTGGTTCTGCTCGGCTCGTCCGGTTGCGGCAAGTCGACCTTGCTGAATTGCATTGCCGGACTGCTGGATGTCAGCGACGGTCAGATTTTTATCAACGAAAAGAATGTCACCTGGCTGGAACCGAAAGACCGGGATATCGGCATGGTGTTCCAGTCCTATGCCCTGTATCCGCAGATGACGGTTGAGGGCAATCTCTCCTTCGGCCTGAAAAACGCCAAGATGTCGGCGCCGGAAATTGAGCAGCGGATCAAGAATGCCTCGGAAATCCTGCATATCGAACCTCTGCTGAAGCGCAAACCTGCGCAATTGTCCGGTGGTCAGCGCCAGCGTGTTGCCATTGGTCGGGCGCTGGTTCGGGATGTGGAGGTTTTTCTGTTCGATGAACCCCTGTCCAATCTGGACGCGAAATTGCGGGCCGAACTGCGGGTTGAAATCAAGCGGCTTCATCAGAAGCTTGAAGACAACACCATGATCTATGTGACCCATGACCAGATCGAAGCCATGACCCTGGCCGACCGTATTGCGATTATGCGCGATGGCGCCGTGCTGCAGTTGGCCGATCCCAATACGATCTACAACAAGCCGGCCAATAAATATGTGGCCGGGTTTATTGGCTCCCCCAGCATCAACTTCCTGGATGGCGAACTGCGTGGCGGCGGCACCAAATTTGTTGCAGACGGAATTGAAGTCAATCTGGAACGATATGACTTCGTCGGCAGCGACAGCGGCAAGGACGGGGCTGTGAGCTTGGGCGTTCGTCCTGAACATATCATGCGCGGCAAGACCACCAGAGAAGGCATGTTTGAGGCGGAATTGATCATCGATGTTGTCGAGCCAATGGGGTCAGATACATTGGTCTGGTCACGGCTTGGCAACCAGGATTTCCGTTTTCGAGTGGATGGGCAGACGGAACTGAAACCAGGCGATCGCCAGGTGATCCACTTCGATCCAATGCGGGCGTCAATCTTTGACAGCACGACCGAGTTGCGCGTCTAAGCAACTCAAACAATTCATATATATATTCTAGCGGAGACATCATGACTGATCTGTCCTACCAACTCTATTCGTCGCGCAACTTTCCGCCTCTCGGCGATACATTGGCCATGCTCGCAGAGCTTGGATATGCCCAGGTGGAAGGCTATGGCGGCCTGTTTGAAGACGACATTGAAGGCCTGGCAGCCGGATTGAAGGCCAATGGCCTGACAATGCGCTCAAGCCATTTTGGACTGGACATGCTGGAGCAGGAACCGGCGCGGGTTCTGGAAATCGCTCGGGCCGTTGGCATGACGTCTGTCTATTGCCCCCATATTGGCCCCGAACTGCGCCCTTCTGACGCCGCCGGTTGGCAGGCCTTTGGCGCAAAATTGCAGCAGACAGGCGCCCCCTACCGTGAGGCCGGCCTCAAATTTGGCTGGCACAACCACGATTTTGAATTTGTTGCACAGGCTGATGGGTCGGTCCCGATGGAAGAGATTCTGAAAGGGGGGCCGGAGCTTTCCTGGGAAGCTGATATTGCCTGGATTGTGCGCGGCGGTGGCGACCCGTTTGACTGGATCAAACGCCATGGCGCCCGAATTGACGCTGTGCATGTCAAGGATATTGCCGAGGAAGGCCATTGCGTCGACGAAGACGGCTGGGAAGATGTCGGCCACGGGACGATGGACTGGAAAGGCCTGTTGACGGCGCTCCAGGACACGCCTTGCGACCTGTTTGTCATGGAACATGACAACCCCAATGATCACCAACGCTTTGCCCGCCGCTCGATTGCGGCCGTCAGAGCTCTTTAGGAATAGATAAAATGGCGAAACCCATGAATGTTGGAATAATCGGCTGCGGCAATATCTCTGCCGCCTATATGGAACTTTCCCCGCTGTTCAAAAGCATCAATGTCGTCGCCTGTGCCGATATGAACATGGATGCTGCGGAAGCCCGTGCGAAACAGTTTGGTCTTCGGGCCAGCACTGTCGATGACCTTCTCAGCGCTGATGACGTGGACATCATTGTCAATCTGACCATTCCGGCGGCCCATTATGAGGTGTCCAAGAAGATCATTGGTGCCGGCAAACATGTCTATTCGGAAAAACCCTTTGTCCTTTCGGTCAGCGAGGGCAAGGATCTGTTGAAACGCGCTGCAAAAAAGGGTGTTCGCGTCGGGTCTGCTCCGGATACATTTCTTGGCGGTGCCCACCAGCATGCACGCCATCTGATCGACAGCGGCGCCATTGGCAAGGTCACCGGCGGTACGGCCCATGTGATGAGCCACGGTATGGAAGACTGGCATCCCAATCCCGATTTCTTCTTCCAGGAAGGCGGCGGTCCGGTGCTCGATATCGGTCCATATTATGTTACCAATCTGGTGCAGTTGCTGGGACCGGTAACCAAGGTCATGGCCATGTCGTCCACCCCATCCAGCCACCGCACGATCACCTCCAAGCCCAGGGCAGGGGAGAAGATCAAGGTCGAGACACCCACCACCATTCACAGCCTGCTGGAGTTTGAATCAGGGGCGATCATCACCCTCGGCACCAGTTGGGACGTTTGGCACCACGACCATGGCAATATGGAACTCTATGGTGAGGACGGTACCCTTTATGTGCCCGATCCGAACTTCTTCGGAGGCGAGTTGCAGATGAGCAAGGGCAAGAAATTGCGGGCCAAAATGCCGGCTTTTGCCCATGCGCTTGGCGTGCCAAATCAAAAGCACAATCAGGGCATGATGGCGAATTACCGCACCGCCGGCCTGGCCGACATGGCCAGTGCCATACAGGAAGGACGACCGCATCGCTGTTCACAGGAAATGTCGCTGCATGTGGTCGACGTCATGGTGTCGATTTTGAAAGCCGGGGAGACCGGCCGGGCAATCAAGCCGACCACCACCTGCGAACGTCCGGCTGCACTCGACAAGAAGGAAGCGCGGGCCATGTTGGCGCCGAACCGCGGGCGAAGAAAAAGTAACACCGAGAACTGAGCGGGTCGATGATCATCAATCCAATCCTGCCGGGGTTTAATCCCGACCCGTCAATCTGCCGGGTTGGCGATGATTACTTCATCGCCACGTCGACCTTTGAGTGGTATCCCGGCGTTCAGATTCACCATTCGACTGATCTGGTGAACTGGCGTCTGGTCAAGCGTCCGCTTGACCGCGCCAGTCAGTTGGACATGCGTGGCAATCCCGATTCCTGCGGAATCTGGGCGCCCTGCCTGTCCTATGCCGATGGGCTCTTCTGGCTGGTTTATACCGACGTCAAACGCCTCGACGGTAATTTTAAGGACACCCATAACTATATCGTCACGGCGCCGGAGATCGACGGCCCATGGTCCGATCCTGTCTATGTCAATTCGTCCGGCTTTGACCCTTCTCTCTTTCACGATGATGATGGGCGCAAGTGGTTCTTGAACATGCTCTGGAATCACCGATCCGACTCGGTCGGTGGAGCACCCAAACATCCCGCGTTTGCCGGTATTTTGCTGCAGGAATACGATGCCGAAAAAGGTCAGTTGATTGGCGAGGTGACCAATATCTCCCAAGGCAGCCCCCACGGGCTGGTGGAAGGGCCGCATCTGCTCAAACGTAACGGATTTTATTATCTGACCGTCGCAGAAGGCGGCACCGGCTATCAGCATGCTGTCACCATGTTGCGGTCCCGGTCCATCACCGGGCCGTATGAACTACACCCGAACATGTTTGTGATGACTTCCAAAGATGCCCCGGATGCGCCCCTGCAAAGAGCCGGGCACGGTCAAATTGTCGAAACCCCCGATGGACAGGTTTACCACACCCATCTGTGTTCGCGGCCCCTGCAGCCCGCCCAACGATCACCGCTCGGTCGTGAAACCGGACTGCAAAAATGTATCTGGAAGAATGATGACTGGCTCTATCTGCTCGACGGCGACGGCGACGGCGGCGGCGAGGGCGATTTGGTGCCTTCGGTGGAAGTAGCATCACCTGATCCGGCCACCGAGCCCCAACGCGTCAAATCGCTAAGCCGTCGTTTTGACAGCACAGAATTGCCGCCGGAGTTTCAATGGTTGCGGACGCCTTATCCGGAACGGCTGTTCACCCCCACACAGACGGGACTGGTTCTGCATGCGCGCGAATCCCTTGGCAGTTGGTTTGAGCAATCGCTTGTGGCCCGACGCCAGGAACATCTGAGCTTCCGCGCTGAGACCGCCGTTGGATTTCAGCCGGAAAACATTCAGCAATCTGCAGGACTGGTGCACTATTACAACCGTACCAAATTCCACTTTGTCGGTCTGACCTGGCATGAGACTCGTGGCCGGGTTTTGACGATCCTGAGCTGCCCCGGCGACTGGCCCGAAGGGCAATTGCAATTTCCCCTGGAAGAGGAAGTTGATCTGCCAGGAGATGCAGAAATTCACCTCGCCGCCGAGATACATCTCGACAGGTTGCAATTCTTCTATCGACTGTCGGCAAGCATGGAGTGGCAGGCCGTTGGGCCGGTGCTGGATGCCAGTGTGATTTCTGATGAAGGCGGACGCGGCGAGCACGCATCCTTTACCGGCGCATTCATTGGCATGGCCGCGTTTGATACCAGCGGCGGTGGTTTGCCGGCACGTTTTTCTCACTTTGACTACACACCTGGAGAAGTGTTGAATTCCCGAAACTGAACCCAAAACAGGGAACCATTTCATGTCCAACAAAGTCGAACTTTACACCCTCAATGACCCGCAAGGGGGCATTGTGCGCAAGCTGGCGGAGGGTATGAGTACCCAGATTTTTGCAGGCGACAAATCGATGCTTTCCATCGTCACGATTGAGCCGGGTGCCATCGGCGAAATGCATCAGCACCCGGAAGAACAATGGGGAGTGGTGCTGGAAGGGTCGGCGACGCGCTATCAGGGAGAAATTTCATTCAAAATCAAAAAAGGGGATTTCTTTCGCACGCCACCCGATGTAGGGCACACCATGAAAGCCGGCGCTGAGGGCGTGCGGGTTCTGGATATATTTGCACCGCTTCGGGAGGACTATCTCAAGCCGGGCGAGGGATTTTCATCAAAGGATTAGGGTAATGAGCGCAGCAATTATCGATGGCAAGGCTTTTGCGGCCAGTGTGCGGGAAAAAGTGGCTGAACATGTGGCCCGGCTGAAGCAGGATCACGATATTGTCCCTGGCCTGGCCGTGGTTCTGGTCGGTGAAGACCCGGCCAGCCAGGTCTATGTGCGCAACAAGGGCAAGCAGACCGTCGAGGTCGGCATGAAATCCTTTGAACACAAGCTGGATGCAACGATCTCTCAGGATTATCTGCTGCGGCTGATCGAACAGCTCAATGAGGATCCGGAAGTTCACGGCATTCTGTGCCAATTGCCCTTGCCCGATCATATCGACGAAGACCTGGTGATCAACGCCATCGCCCCGCACAAGGATGTCGATGGCTTTCATATCTCCAATGTCGGCCTGCTCGGCACCGGACAGAAGTCGATGGTGCCCTGCACGCCGCTGGGCTGCCTGATGATGCTGCGCGACCACTATGAGAAAAAGGGCGAGACCTTAAGCGGCAAGAATGCCGTGGTCATTGGTCGCTCCAATATTGTCGGCAAGCCGATGGCCAATCTGTTGTTGAAAGACAGCTGCACAGTGACCATCGCCCACAGCCGCACCAGGGAAATCGAGGCCCTGTGCCGCAGTGCCGATATCGTAGTTGCCGCGGTTGGACGTGCCGAAATGGTCACCGGCGACTGGATCGCCGATGGCGCCACTGTGATCGATGTGGGCATCAACCGCATTGAAGCCCCGGAGCGCGGCGTCAACGATGATGGCAGTGTGAAAATGAAACTGGTGGGCGACGTTGATTTCGCCAGTGCCAGCGAAAAGGCCGGGGCGATTACGCCGGTGCCGGGCGGGGTCGGGCCGATGACCATTGCCTGCCTGCTGGCCAACACGGTCACTGCCTGCAGCCGCGCCAATGGACTGCCAGAACCCGAAGGCCTGACAGCGTAGACCCTTTCAGACATACGGATTTCTAGCTCCGCCTAAGCAGGCTGCGTCCGTCTTGCGGCCAATTGAACAGGTACATTGGTCCAGCGCGCGTTGGCGCTGGCAGTGTTCAATGTCGTCATCGATAACTTTAGTCCAGCCAACTCTGTTAAAGGTGCTCCCGGCTCCCTCCGTCCCATATGAGGAGTCATTCGTCCGGTCGATGATTTCCCGTTCTGGGTAGGATGGGGTATTTTGTCCGAATTTGTACCGCCTCATCGTTTAGAGGACAGATTGCTTGATTGCTTACGGGATAGTTGGTGGCAATTTACAGCGGACGGGGATGAAACAGGCGTCTCGATTCCAAATAAATCTTCAGGTGGAAATGTTCCGCACATTCAAGCAGGACAAATAGGCTAGTGACATCTGTACCGGTGCGGCTATCCTTTGGTCTGAATTTCTCAGGCGCGACGAGGCTCCAATAAATGAGCGAAAAGCAGATCATGGATGCGGATTACCTGCCGTTTCATCCCAATCCGTCCAAACCCGCCTTTACGCCGCCGGCCGGGGCGGTCGATGCCCATTGCCATGTATTTGGGCCGTCGGCGGTTTTTCCCTATGCACCGGAGCGCAAATATACGCCCTGCGATGCGTCCAAGGAAAAACTGTTTGAGCTGCGCGACTATCTCGGTTTTCAGCGCAATGTCATCGTCCAGGCCTCCTGCCATGGGCGCAACAATGATGCGCTGGTTGACGCCTTGCGCTCTTCAGAGGACATGGCGCGCGGTGTGGCCGTGGTTTCCGCCGACATAAGCGATGATGAACTGCAGGCGATGGATGATGCCGGCGTGCGCGCGGTGCGCTTCAATTTCGTCAAGCGACTGGTGGATTCCACTCCGCGCGAGGTGTTTCTGGGCATTGCTGAACGGATCGCCAAACTTGGCTGGCATATTGTCGTCTATTTCGAGGCGCCGGACCTGGAAGAACTGATCCCCTTCCTGAAGCAATTGCCGACGACGATTGTTGTCGATCATATGGGACGCCCCGATGTCACCAAGGGGGTGGATCACCCCGACTTCCAACGTTTTGTGTCGCTGCTGGACGACAATGAAAACATCTGGACCAAGGTCAGCTGTCCGGAACGACTGACCGTTGTCGGGCCGCCCTATGATGACGTGATCGGTTTTGGCAAGACGCTGGTGGCGCGGTTTCCCGACCGGGTTCTTTGGGGCACCGACTGGCCGCATCCCAATATGAAATCTCATGTGCCCGACGAAGGCGTGCTGGTCGATGTTATCCCGCGCATTGCGCCCAGCGCAGAATTGCAGCAGAAATTGCTGGTTGAAAACCCCATGCGACTCTATTGGGGTTGAGGCAGTTGCCACTGGCGATGCGGATTTTACGGATAGCGGACGAGACAAAAGCGACGAGACAACGGCGACGAGGCAATGGCGCGCAAACGTAAGAATATTCTTTTTATCATGTTCGACCAGCTGCGGTTTGATTACCTCAGCTGTGCCGGGCATCCCCATCTGCAGACTCCGCACATGGATCGCATCGCCGAACGCGGGGTGCGGTTTTCGCGCTGTTATGTCCAGTCGCCGGTTTGCGGTGCCTCCAGGATGAGCTTCTATACCGGCCGCTATACCAGCAGCCACGGCGCCCAGTGGAACAATTTTCCACTGAAGGTCGGTGAGCAGACGCTGGGCGATCATCTGCGCAAACTGGGGATGAATTCATATCTCGTCGGCAAAACCCATATGAGGGTCGATCAAGAGGGGATGAAGCGGTTGGGGCTCAGCGCTGACAGTCTGATCGGCGCACGCGTCTCCGAATGCGGCTTTGACATTTTTACCCGTGACGACGGCCTGTGGGGCGAGGGGCCGGACGGGTTCTATGACCAGCGCCGGTCGCCCTATAATGAATATCTCAAGTCAAAAGGCTATGAGGGCACCAATCCCTGGCACGATTATGCCAATGCCGGGGTCGATGAAAGCGGCGACATGGCCTCAGGCTGGTTCATGATGCATGCCGACAAACCGGCCAATATCGCCGAAGAGGATTCCGAAACCCCCTGGCTGACCCGTGAAGTGATCCGCTTCATGAATGAGGCCGGTGATGCCGACGATCCGTGGATGTGCCACGCATCCTACATCAAGCCGCACTGGCCCTATATCGTGCCGGAACCTTATCACGCCATGTATGGCGGCAATCAGGTGCCGGCGGCTTTGCGCCATCCCGATGAGCGCGACAATGCCCACCCGGTCTACGACCAGTTCATGAACAATGCCATTGGCAAGTCGTTTCAGCGCGACGAAGTGCGCGAAGCCGTCATTCCGGCCTATATGGGGTTGATCAAGCAGTGCGATGATCAGATGGGCGTGCTGTTTGATTACATGGAAAAATCCGGGCGGATGGATGATACGATGATCGTCATCACCTCCGATCATGGTGACTATCTGGGCGATCACTGGCTGGGCGAAAAGGACCTTTTTCATGAACAGTCGGCCAAGATTCCGCTGATCATCTATGATCCGTCGCCGGACGCCGATGCGGGGCGCGGCACGGTTTGTGACGAATTGGTGGAGTCGATAGATCTGGCCGCGACCTTTGTCGAATTTGGCGGTGGTGATGTTCCCGATCACATTATCGAGGGCAGGTCCCTGATGCCGTTTCTGCGGGGGGAAGCGCCGGAAACCTGGCGCGAATATGCAATCAGCGAATACGATTATTCAGCCACTCCCATGGCGGCAAATCTTGGGCTTGCCCCAAAGGATGCTCGATTGTTCATGGTTGCCGACAAGCGCTGGAAATTTATGCACGCAGAGGGAAATGGACCCGATGGCCCGTTCCGGCCGATGCTGTTTAATCTTCAAAACGACCCTGAAGAATTCCATGATTTGGGTGCCAGTGATGCCCACCAGGATATCATCGAACTGATGTACCAACGTCTCGGTGAATGGGGCCGCCGGATGTCCCAACGAACCACCCGCTCGGAAGCAGATATTATCAAAATGCGCGGGGGGTCTCGCCGCACGGGAATTGTGCTGGGTACCTATGATGGCAGTGAAGTTGATCCTGACTGGATCATCAAATACCGCGGCAAGGCCCGCAAGCGACCGGATCAGACCGCCGAGTAGCGGATTAGGAAGCCTGAAAGGACCCAAACCTCTCCACAGGGCGCATGTTTGCCGCAATTGTTGCTGGAACTGGCGCAATTATTGGCCTAGCTTAAATTTTACCAACCGGTCAAAAAAACGAAATATCAACAAATGCCGCTCGGCCAAGGTCGCGGCTAACAAGAGAGTGGGAAACAAAATGACTTGGACACCGAACCGCCGATCCTTCAACACCATGCTTGCAACAGTGGCCGGAGCATCTGCTCTGGGGGTACGGCCGGGCTTTGCCGAAACCATCAAAGTGGCAGGTATTTACACCCAGCCGATCCAGCAAAAGTGGGATGCCCGCCTGCATCAGGGGTTGGAAGCCGCCAAGGCCAAAGGCGACATCGAATATGTGTTTTCTGAAAAGGTCGCCAATACCGATTATATCCGCGTGCTGCGGGAATATTGTGAATCCGGCGTGAAACTGATCGTCGGTGAGGCCTTCGGTATTTCCAAGGAAGCCCGCAAGGTTGCCGATGAGTACCCGGACATTGCCTTCCTGATGGGCGACCCCTTTAAACCTCATGGCACCAACTTTGCTGTATTTGACAATTACATCCACGAACCCTGCTACCTGATGGGTATCCTGGCCGGCTCAATGACCAAGACCAACAAGCTTGGCATGGTCGGCGGTTATCCCATTGGCGAGGTCAATCGACTCTTCCACGCTTTCATCGCCGGTGCCAAATCGGTCAATCCGGCGATTGAGTATAAGGTGACCTTTATCGGTTCCTGGTATGATCCGCCAAAAGCCAAGGAAGCCGCCTTCGCCCAGATCGAAGCAGGTGCCGACATCATGTATGCGGAGCGGGCCGGTGTTGTTGATGCGGCGCGCGAAAAGGGCGTGCTGGCCTTCGGCAATGTCAACGACATGAACAAGGAAGAAAACGGTACTGACGTGGTGGTCACTTCTGCGCTCTGGCACATGGAAGCGGCAATCGCCAACGCCATCGCCGAGGTCAAGTCGGGCACCTTCAAGGCAGCCAATTACAAGGAATGGACGATGATGCGCAAAGGCGGAGCCAGCCTGGCGCCGTATTATGAGTTTGAAGACAAAATTCCGGCCGCCGCCAAGGCCAAGGTGGAAGAGGTGAAGGCTGCCATCTTGTCTGGGGCGTTTGATGTCGAAATAATCGATAGCGAACCCAAGTCTTCTTTCTAGACCGGACCTGACAGTCCTTTGACAGACCGACAACCCGTATTGGAGTTCCAGGGCGTTACCAAGCGCTTTGGGCCTCTGACGGCGAATGATGCCATTTCGCTTTCATTGCACGAGGGCGAAATTCTCGCTCTGCTGGGGGAAAATGGCGCTGGCAAAACGACGCTGATGAACATTCTGTTCGGCCATTACCGGGCGGATGAGGGCACGGTGCTGGTTGATGGCAAGGAATTGCCGCCCGGATCAACCCAGGCGGCGATTCAGGCGGGCATTGGCATGGTGCACCAGCATTTCACGCTGGCTGAAAATCTCACCGTTCTTGAAAACATCACGTTGGGCACAGAAAGCCTGTTCGCCTGGCGGCAGAATCAAAAAGCGGCGCGGGCGAAACTGTCAGCGATGATTGAAGATTATGGTCTGGTGGTGGATCCTGATGCTCTCGTTTCCAGCCTGTCGGTGGGAGAGCGGCAAAGGGTTGAGATTTTGAAGGCGCTTTACCGCAACGCGCGCATATTGATCCTCGACGAGCCAACGGCGGTTCTGACGCCTCAGGAATCAGAAAATCTGTTCGCCACGCTGAAGGCGATTACCCAAAAGGGTCTGGCGATCATCTTTATTTCGCACAAGCTGCACGAGATTCTCGCCATCAGTTCACGCATCTGCGTGCTGCGGCGCGGTGCCATTGTTGGCACAATCGAAACGGCGGGTGCCAGGCGTGAGCAATTGGCTGAGTTGATGGTCGGTAAAGCCGTGTCGCGACCCAAATTGTCAGCATTGGACAAAGGCGGTCCTGTGCTTGAGATTTCCGGTCTTACGACGCCCGGTACCGGAGCCACGGCGCTGAAAAATGTCGATCTGACCCTTCACGCCCATGAGATTGTCGGCATTGCCGGAGTGGCGGGCAATGGACAAAGCACATTGGCGGATTTGCTGTCTGGTCTGACCGGCCAGTTCGATGGCGGGGTTCGGCTCAATGGCAAGCCCCTGCCAGCAGGCAATCCACGTTCCGTTGTTGCTGTAGGCGTTGGACGTATTCCTGAAGACCGCCATGCAAGAGGCATTGTCGGCGATATGGAGATCTGGGAGAACCTGATTTCGGAAGACCTGCGCTCTCCAGATGTCTCCAGTTCGGGCATTGTGATTAACGGCCACAAGGCCAGGCAGCGTGCCGAGCAACAGATCGAAGAATTTGATGTGCGCTGCAACGGTCCGGAAGCGGAGACCAAATTGCTTTCAGGTGGCAATATGCAAAAGCTGATCCTGGCCCGCGCCCTGTCTCGCTTCCCTTCCTTCATCCTGGCGAACCAGCCGGTGCGTGGCCTCGACGAAGGGGCAATCGCCTATGTGCAGAACCGTCTTTTGGAAGCCCGGCAAAGGGGAGCCGCGATTTTGCTCATTTCAGAGGATCTGGATGAGCTGATGTCGTTGACCGACCGCATCGCGGTGATGTTCCACGGCCAGCTCAGCACGGCCCGGCCGACTGGCCAACAGACGATATCCGAAATTGGTCTGATGATGGCCGGGCAGAGCCAGACTGCATCGATGGAGGGGCAATCCCTTGATCATTGAGCGTAGAGAATCTGTATCGGTATGGCGTGCTGGACTGGCACCATTTTGGGCGGTTCTGGCGTCGATGGTGCTGTGTGCCTTTTTGATCAATTGGGCCGGTGCCTCCATTCCCCAGGCCTATGGATTGCTGGTGAAGGGGGCATTCGGATCGAGCTTTGCCATCAATGAAACGCTGACCCGATCTATTCCGCTTATCCTGACCGGCCTTGCGGTGTCGGTGGCGTTTCGCGCCAAGTTTTACAATATCGGCGGCGAGGGACAGCTTTATGCGGGAGCACTAGCGGCGACCTATTTCGGTACGGGCCTGATCACCATGCCGTCAGGTCTGATGATCCCGTTTCTGGTCCTGATGGGCGCGCTGGCGGGCGGGGCCTTGTTGCTTGTTCCGGTGTTGCTGAAAACCCATTTCAAAGTCGATGAAGTGGTGACCACCCTGTTGCTCAATTTTGTTGTGCTTCTGGTGGTTTCCTATCTCATTGAGGGGCCCTGGAAAGACCCTATGTCACTGGGCTGGCCGCAGGCGGCGTCGATCATCGATGAGGGCGTGTTGCCGACATTGATGGCCAAGGGACGGCTGCATTTCGGATTGATCATCGCCCTCATCCTGTCCGTGCTGATCTGGCTGATGATGAAATATTCGGTGTTTGGCTATGAGATCCGCGCCGTTGGATTAAACGCCAATGCTGCGGAATTTGCCGGCATCAAGGTCAACCGCACCGTTATCATGACTGCGATGATTTCTGGTGGGCTGGCCGGCATTGCCGGGGTCAGCGAGACGGCCGGGTTGAAGGGCTATCTGACGCTCGATCTGTCACCGGGCTTTGGCTATACGGGCATTGCTGTGGCCATGTTGGCACAGCTCAATCCGCTGGCCGTCATACCCTCCGCGATCTTTCTGTCGGCTGTTTATGTTGGCTCCGACGCCATGAGCCGGGCGGTCAACATACCGACCTATATAGCTGATGTTTTGGTCGGCGTATCAGTGCTGGCGGTTTTGTGCAGCGTCATGTTCAGTCAATACAGGGTGCGGTGGTTGAGATGAGCGATCTGTTTGACATTCTGCTGACAGCCGGGTTCTGGGCTGCGACCATTCGCATTGTCAGTCCGTTGATTTTTGGCACGCTGGGTGAGCTGATCTGCGAGCGGGCAGGGGTGCTCAATCTGGGTATTGAGGGCATTATGACCGTTGGCGCCATGTCCGGCTGGATGTGGGTCTATCAGGGAGGTGACCTGTGGGGCGGCGTCTTATTTGCAGCGCTGATGGGCTCAATATTCGGCCTGTTGCATGCCATTTTCACGGTGCATCTGGGCCTGTCGCAACACGTCACCGGTATCGGCATCACCCTGTTTGCCTCAGCGCTGAGCTATTTTGTCTATCGCATGCTGTTGCCCGACGCGACAACGCCGCCAAAAATTGTGCCTTTTCAGGCGATCGAAGTTCCCTGGCTGTCCGAATTACCACTGATCGGTGAGGCGGTTTTCAGCCAGACGGCAATGACCTATCTGGCGCTGCTGACGGTACCGGTGGTCTGGTATGTGCTGTTCAGAACGCCGCTGGGGCTGGCGGTGCGCATGTCGGGGGAAAACCCTGTCGCGGTGGAAGCCCAGGGCATTAATGTGCTTGCAGTGCGCACCGGTGCAGTGATGGTCGGCAGTGCCTTTATGGCTGTTGGCGGCGCATTTATTACGATGTCGTGGTTCGACGCATTTTACTTTGGCATGGTCAATGGAAGGGGATGGATCTGCGTTGCCCTTGTGATCTTTGCATCCTGGAATCCCGGGCGTGCCCTGATCGGGGCATTGCTGTTTGCCGGGCTTGAAGCCCTGCAGGTTCGTGCCCAGCAATCAGCCGGTGCCTTTATCCCCTACCAGTTTTTCCTGATGCTGCCCTATGTGATGTCGATCCTTGCAATGATCGTTATGGCGAAAAGAACTAAATATCCCCAGGCGCTGCTGGTGCCGTTCCGGCGCGGCGAGCGCGTATAGAATGGAGAAAGATGTGTTGACCGATGATGACCAGAAATTTCTGCGAATTGCCTATGATGAGGCCAAGGCCGGTTTTGACGAAGGCGGTTGTCCGATCGGATCGGTTCTGGCCCGCGGCGGCGAGTTGATTGCCCAGGGACGCAACCAGCGCGTGCAGGGCGGAGACCCGATTGCCCATGGGGAGATGGATTGTCTGCGCAAGGCGGGGCGGCAAAAAACCTATCGTGGCATGACTTTGTATACCTCGCTGTCACCCTGCATGATGTGCTCCGGCACGATTGTGCAATTTGGCATCACGCGGGTGGTGGTTGGCGAGAATGTCAATTTTGGCGGCAATGAAGAATTTCTGCGCCAAAGAGGGGTCGAGGTTATCGTCGTCAATGATCCAGATTGCATTGACCTGATGCAACGTTTCATTGAGGAAAAACCGGACCTATGGGCGGAAGATATAGCCGAAGACGACGCCTGACGGTCCGCCTCGCGCAATGCTTGCCGCATTTACAGCCGCAATCCGTCGCCATCATTCTCAATCGCCGCTTTCACCGCCGCCTTTAGAACTCATCCATTGTGACGGCGTTGACCAGATGCGCAGGTTTTCCGGTTGGCTTGGAAAAGTGGGAACGAGCGATGATCATCGGAGAACTGTCCGCCGGCTGAAAAATATACAGCAACGCATCAACGCGGTAGGCCGCGATGCGGGGGTTCGGCTCGTCCGGGATCAGATCATGATTGATGTGCACCAGGGCAAAATCGGAGAGCGGGCGCCCCTGGAACAGATCATCCAGCCAGTCGGACTTGAAAACCCGTCTGAAATCCTTGCCGACATAATAATTGGGCGGCTGGGACAACATGCTGGCGGTGTTGTGGGACAGTTTGATGATGGGAAGCGAAAAGGGCTTCACGTCATAGGCTGACAGGGTCGGATCGAACCGGGCAACGCGGCTAAAAAAGCTGACCGCATTCTGCTTGTTTCCGGTCAGAACGTCTTTCAGCCGGCTCCTGATTCTTTCCGGAGTTTGTTCAAACCCGGCTTCCCATCGGGAGACGTTTGGCTGGGTTACGCCCAGAAGCTCCGCCAATTCCATCTGGCTCAATCCGCGACTGCGCCGCAATTGCCTTAACTTTCGGCCGTTTAACAAGATTGAATTTTCTTCTGACGAAAGTTCCCCCTGCCTTTCCAACAGGTCGGTTTCATATTTGTCGGTTTGGGACATGTCGTCCCATCCCTTAGTGTGTTTAAGAATTCCCCCAACTTCCTTCATATATCACCTATTTTGTTGTTTCAGAAATATACAATTAGATAATATACTAAGTAATATTTATAAGCACCTGATAAATATGCATGGAACTAAATTGTTATAATATATTTATCAAAAACGATCCGAAATTATTGAATTGATATAAATATTAAGAATGGAATTCCAATTCACCCGTGCGCAGCGATGATCAATCGGCTGTGATGGCGGGGTAGCGGTGCAGGAGCCTGAAAACGGCTCAGGCCTGTGGGATGAATGCGGATAGGCGAAAGTGCTGGTGAAGTTGCGTGTCGGGTGCGCGAAGGTTACCGGGTCCAGACATCAATTCGTTCGCCGCGACCACGCACATCCTGCTGGGTCTGTTGCTTGGTATAGGAGTTGAGCAGGCTCTGCCAGTCGGTGGTTTCCTGTTTGACGGCATTGATCAACGGTTCACTGACTACGCATTGGCAATCCAGTGAGCGGGTCATTTCCTCCAGCCGGCTCGCGACATTCACCGTGTCTCCCAATGTTGCGTATTCCAGGCGCCTTTCGGTGCCGATATCCCCCAGAATTACCGAGCCGAAATGCAGACCGACAGACGCCTTTATTTCATTGTTTCCCTGTTGGCGACGCTGCTCGTTGAAGCGGTTCATGGCGACGATCAGCTCATCGGCGCATGTGAGGGCATTTGTGGCATCATCGGGGCCGGTTTCCGGGGTGCCGAATGTGACCATCACCCCGTCGCCCAAATATTTGTCGAGGGTGCCGTTATTGTTGAACACGGCCTCCTCGACGAGTCGATGAAAATGCCGCAGCAGGTCCACAACTTCGTTGGGAGAGGCCGTCTCCGCCAAGCGGGTGAAGCCGACGATGTCGACAAACATGACGACGACTTCCTGGGCCCGCACTTCGGTAAAGGGGTGATCGCTGCCAGCCAGTCGATCGACCATGTTGGGTGGAAAATGGCGGGCCAGGTTGGTCCGTTCGCGGGTGGCAGATGCCTGGGCGAGTAGCAACTTGTTCATCCTGAAGGAGTTGACCGCCAATATCGCGGCGACGATCAGGAAAACCACCAATTCCTCAATTCGGGCCCAGACCCGAACCTCACTTGGATCCATCAACTCAAGCAGTCGCATGTCACCGTTTACAGCATCCGTCAGCCGTTGGGTCAGTCCCGGGTCTGTGGTTCCCAGGAACAAGATTGCAAGCATGCCGAGGAGCCAAGCTGCGGTGGTCCAAATGCCATAGGCAAAAACCGTCCTCCAGGAATAACCCAGCGTGACGGCGGCGAGAAAAATATAAAAATACTTGAAGTTTTCAAACTGGTAGGAAGCCGCGTTGGGCCAGTCATTGTCGAACAGGGGATTCGGGTACAACATGGCAAACACCATCAACAGGATGTCGGCATAAATCAGGCTCAGTTCCCAACGCGACACTCCGATCTTGCCGGCGCGCAGTTGCAGCCACCCAATGAATGCCAGGCCGGCCAGAAGCACGTGATAATATATCACCTCGTAGCTTGGAATGTTGATGGCCAACAGGATTGCAGTTATCGCGAGAGCAACCCAACGCGACCGCACCGCCAGCAGCAGACCCTCCTTCTTGTCGTGTTCGAGAGCCGCCAATGTGTGTGGGCTGGCCGTTTCCGGTTGCTGATTGGTATTGCGTATATTGAGCCGGTCCAGCAATCCGCTGGAAGGGGAAGTGTGTTCGGTGCTCATTGTTTACGCTCCAAATCTGTTGAGCTGACAGCTGTCCTTGTGGCCGCGGTGGCACAGGCCGGACTGTCAGACCTGCTTTGCAGTATCTCGATATAATCACTACAGGCAACAAGGTTGGTGACAGGCATCTGAACATTTAGCCATGCCAGGCGAGGAACTGGTGGGGCTGCCGGCCTGGAAATTCGGGGCGAAATTGACGCGATTTCAATGTGTTCTGAAAGCAATTTTTATCGGAAATCAAATATTAATGCAGTGTAAATTGGCTCTGAATCCGTCTAAATTAAGTTCATAAATAAAACTGTGATATTATATCATCAAGATTGTAGCCATGACTAATAAGCAACTGGAAACACTGTTCAACTGCTGTCGCGAAATGCAGAAACTGGGATATCCTCATCCTGATTTCACCATTCGCACTCGCGGTGGATATTATGAAATTCTTCGCGAGGGAAAAGTGGTCTGGCGGCGGCGGGTCAATCGCCATTGGTCAGAGGTGGTCTAAGGCCGTTGCCGACAGCTATCTCCCGTCAGGAGATGTTCCGAGAAAACTGCAAAATAAATATTCTTGCAGTGGTGAAGCTGCGCGGGGAAGCACAATATGACAGCAGAGGCGGTTGAGTCGCTGGATTGATCGGGCTGCGACCCCGGGAAATTCGGAGCGTGGGCCGCCGTGAGTTAGCAAGGGGCATGCGGGAGGCCGAACCATTATCGGTCGTTCTCCTGACAGAATGCAACTTTACACGGGGAGGCAACGATTTGAATCCTATTCACGGCGCTGGGCTGGTCGATGGGATAGGTGTGCAGGGGGGCATATTCAACTTCACCTGTCGCAATCAAGCTCCAGAAAGAACCGGATATTTATCCATCAGAGAATGCCGCCTTTCGCTTGCGGAAATGGCGTGCCACCCGGCGACTTGGTTGTCACCTAGTTGCCCAACCCAAAGACGCTGGGTCGCCGGGCATCCATTATAGCAAATGCGATCGTACGATATTGTTTTTCCTGACCAGAATTCAAACAGAAATTAGCCAGAAATCAGAAAGCCGCCGCCACATAATGAACTGCAATTTCTACAGCACCACGACGAACCGGAGACGGCCAAGTCTAATGAATTCTGCATCTGTGGGCATGGGCAATAGAACCACCGTCATTGGGTGGTTTTAAGTCAATAAAACAGGTTAGGTTACCATTATGACCCCGGAAGAAATTAAATCACTGCGCAAGAATAAAGGTCTGACTCAGGAACAGCTGGCGACGATGATGCAGGTTGATTCAACCACCATATATCGTTGGGAGAACGGCATCGTGACCCCGAGTCTGGTGAAGTCTGCGATATTGAGGGACATATTGATCAAGGTGGGCGATGGACGGGCCCACCCCTTTGTCAACCACCTGCTGGCCAGGAGTCAGGCGACGGCCATTCTTGATTTCCATGGCGTATTTTTCAGGGTCAACGAGTCGTATGAAAAACTTCTCGGCAAGGCCCATACGGAATTGATCAACAATTCGGCGTGGGAAATCCTGGAAGAATTGACGAAGGCGATTGAAGACTTGTCCTCCGTCAATCTGGACAAGTTCGTCCAGGGTAAAATTGCCTGTGTACGCGCCGAGAATATCTCAAACGAGGCGACGGGAACCATGTTGGACCATGAATTGCACGTGGTTGCGCAAAAGGACTTTTCGACCATCATCGTTCACGAATTGCGCCCCTCAACAAGCGATAAGAAATGGTCGATTGTGACTGTCGACCCAAAGTTCTGATCCCCTGACCGGTTTCGGTCAGGACAGGGCTCCCGAATTCCTTTGGGGCTTGTTATTGCGCAAAGATGGGGCGAATCAGCTGCATTTTCCCGGAAATTGGCCAGAAATTCACGAAATTCTCTCAAAAGAACGCAATTTGTGAGCGAATATCTCAGAATTTTCTGGGTTCTGTGACGGCCCAACCGATTGACCTTGCTGAATTAACATGTCTCAATGCCTGCCTGATGGATCGAAATATGCCAACTAAACACGCCCCATTGTGTGCTCCCCCAGGGCATGCGATTGGCGGCCGGTATTTGTGGTCATTGGGCGTTTGAGATGAAAATTGGACGGCTTGTTCGATCTGGATCATAAAATTCAGGACTTAATCAAGCTGATTGTGGGTGCTCTCCAGGTCAGCATTATAAAAGGGAGACTAAGATGAAAAAATTCCTTCTTGCTACCGCTTTGGCAGCATCAGCGGCGATGACCGGCCAGGCACTTGCTGCCGACCAGCAGTTCATTTCCATCGGCACCGGTGGCGTGACCGGCGTGTATTATCCAACTGGTGGTGCGATCTGCCGCCTGGTGAATAAGAACCGCAAGGAACACGGCATTCGTTGTTCAGCAGAATCCACTGGCGGTTCGATTTACAACATCAATACGATCAAGGCCGGAGAGCTGGAATTCGGTGTTGCTCAGTCCGACTGGCAATACCACGCCTATAACGGTACTTCGAAATTTGCAGATGCCGGTAAGTTTGAAAAACTGCGTGCGGTGTTCTCCGTACATCCAGAGCCTGTGACGGTGATTGCTTCTGATGCTTCCGGCATCAATACGCTGACCGATGCAAAAGGTAAGCGCATGAATATCGGTAACCCAGGTTCCGGTACACGCGGCACCTGGGAAGTGATTGAAGAAGCACTTGGCTGGTCCCGTTCCGATCTGAAACTGGCAGCTGAAATGAAATCAGCTGAAACCGGTCAGGCCGTTTGTGATGGCAAGATCGATGCCTATTTCTGGTTGGTTGGCCACCCTTCAGCCTTGACCCAGGAATCACTGGCAACGTGTGATGCGCATCTGGTGAATGTGGAAGGTGCTGAAATCGACAAGCTGGTTGCTGACAATTCCTTCTACCGCAAGGCGACCATTCCTGCCGGCATGTATAACAACAAGGAAGACGTTTCCACCTTTGGTGTTGGCGCGACCTTTGTTTCAAGCTCCGATGTTCCTGAGCACGTTGTCTACACTGTCGTGAAAGCGGTGTTTGAAAACTTCGATCAGTTCAAGAAGCTGCATCCTGCTTTTGCCAATCTGAAGGCAGAGGAAATGATTCGCGATTCGCTTTCTGCTCCACTGCATGACGGTGCGGCCAAATACTACAAAGAAAAAGGCTGGATGTAAGTCCGGAACCTTTTCCGACACTAATGAAAAGCGGCGGCAACGCCGCTTTTCAGCGCTTCGCCTTCTTTGCCTGCAGAGGGGGATCGGCGGTTAATTCGACTGGGCGGGCAGCGGACCGGGGATGGCCATGTCGAATACAGCAGAGAACTTAGAAGCATTCACCGCAACCGATACCGGCGGGCGAAACCCGGAAGGTTTTCAAGGAAAACTGATCTATTGGGTGGCGCTGATCTGGGCATTCTTCCAGCTCTATATTGCCTCAAATGTGCCATTCACGATCCAGGAAATTATTGGCTTTGGCGTCGTCACCAATTCCAACGCACGGTTGATCCATCTGGCCTTCGGCCTGGCGCTTGCGGCGATGGCCTTTCCACTGGTCAAATCCGCCTCAAAAGATCGCATCCCGTGGTATGACTGGCTGCTGGTGGCCCTCGGGATCATTTCCTGCATCTATATTGTTGTCCTGCGCAATGAAATTGCGGTGCGTGCCGGTCTGCCGGTGCCATCGGATCTGGTGATCTCCACCATTGGCATGATCGTATTGCTGATTGGCGTCTACCGGGCGCTTGGTCTTCCGCTGGTGATCGTTGCCAGTGTCTTTCTGCTCTATGTTTTCTTCGGCGATGCCCGTTGGCTGCCCGATGCAATGCAGTGGAAGGGCGCCTCTTACGGCAAGGCGATGTGGCATTTCTGGATGCAGAACGAGGGTGTTTTCGGCGTTGCGCTGGGGGTTTCGGCCTCGCTCATTTTCCTGTTCGTCCTGTTCGGCTCAATCCTGGAAAAAGCCGGTGCCGGCAACTATTTCATCAAGATATCCTTTGCCCTGCTGGGGCATTTTCGCGGTGGCCCGGCAAAAGCTGCGGTACTGGCCTCTGCCATGAGCGGTCTGTATTCCGGCTCGTCGATTGCCAATACGGTGACCACCGGGACATTCACTATTCCGCTGATGAAGCGCACCGGATTTTCAGCTGAAAAGGCCGGTGCCGTTGAAGTGGCATCATCGACCAATGGTCAGCTGACTCCTCCTGTTATGGGCGCTGCGGCGTTTCTGATCGCTGAATTTACCGGCGTCAGCTATACCGAAATTCTGCGCCATGCGCTGATCCCGGCATTGGTGTCCTATATTGCGCTGGTTTACATAGTCCATCTGGAAGCCATGAAAATGGGCCTGAAGGGGCTTGAAAAGCCAACTTCCACAATGACCCTGGCTGGCAAGCTGATCGGCGTACTGAGCGGCTTTATCGGCATCGTTGTTTTGGCGGCCGTCGTCTATTTCGGCCTTGGCTGGATCAAGGTGGCAATACCAAATATGGCCTTTACCGCGGCAGTCATCCTCTGTGCAGTGGCCTATCTGGTGCTGCTATGGCTGGCGTCACGGCAGGATGACCTTGTGGTAGATGATCCCAATGCGCCGATTTTGGAACTGCCCAGAGCAGGCCCAACGGCGATGACGGGGCTGTATTACATATTGCCGATTGTCATCCTGATCTGGTGCATTCTCATTGAACGGTTTTCACCGGCCTTGTCAGCCTTCTGGGCGACCCTGGCGATGATCACCGTGGCACTGACCCAACATCCGCTTAAGGCGATCATGCGGGGGCATTCTGACATTGGAGGCGCAGTGCGTCGTGGTGTCGATGAATGGCTCGACGGCATGGTCTCGGGATCGCGCAATATGATTGGTATTTCCGTTGCCACGGGCGCGGCCGGTATCATTGTTGGCACCATCTCTTTGACCGGTGCCCACCAGGTGGTCGGTGAACTGGTTGAATATCTGTCGGGTGGTTATCTGATGGTGATGCTGGTGCTGGTGGCGATCATGAGCCTGATCCTTGGCATGGGCCTGCCGACCACGGCCAACTATATTGTTGTTTCGTCCCTGATGGCGCCGGTGATCCTCACGCTGGCTGCCAAGAGCGGTCTCATCCTGCCGTTGATTGCGGTGCACCTATTCGTCTTCTATTTCGGCATTCTGGCGGATGACACGCCGCCGGTGGGCCTGGCTGCTTTTGCAGCCGCCGCCATTTCCGGGGGTGACCCGATCAAGACGGGTATTCAGGGCTTTGCCTATGACATACGAACCGCATTGCTGCCCTTCCTGTTCATCTTCAACACGGAATTGCTGTTGATCGATGTGCATTGGACGAAGGCGATTTTCGTCTTCATTGTCGCAGTCATAGCGATGTTGTTATTCGCCTCGGCCACCCAGGGCTGGTGGCTGGTGCGCAACAAGATCTGGGAATCGGCTCTGCTGCTACTGGTCGCATTCACGCTGTTCCGACCAGGCTATTGGCTGGATCAGGTGTCACCACCGTTTAACGATAGTCAGCCCGGTAAAATCTACGAGGTTGTCGGCAGTGCCCCTGACAATGGGGTGCTGACATTCGTCGTCAGCGGACCGAATTTTGATACCGGAGAGGTCACCTCGACCACATTGCTGGTGCCGCTGGGTGATCGCAAAGACGCGATTGAGCGGCTGGAAGGGGCAGGATTGACGGTCCTGCTCGAAGACGGACTGGCCAAGATCGACGAACCGTTGCCGCAGACACCGTTCTTTGAATCGATTGGCAAATTGTTCGATTTCTATGGTGATGAACCGGTTGTCGTGTCCCAGGTCCGGGCCAGGGCGGACCGTATGCCGAAGGAAATTTTCTATATACCGGCGTTGATTTTGCTGTCATTGGTTTTCTTCTCACAGCGACGTCGCAGGGAAGTCGTCCCGGCATAGGATTGCGGCCATGAGCCACGTATTTGGACGTAACACCCGCGCGCAGCCTCCGATGGTTGCGGGCGGTGAAGGCTGCTATCTCATCGATACAAATGGCAAGCGGTACTTTGACGGTTCCGGCGGGGCAGCCGTTTCCTGTCTTGGACACGGGGACCGCGACGTCACCGAAGCAATCAAGGCACAGTTGGATCAGGTGGCCTTTGCCCATACCGGTTTTTTCACCTCGCAACCTGCAGAAGAACTGGCCGATCTTCTCATTGCCCATGCGCCGCAGGGGATTGATCAGGTTTACTTTGTCTCCGGCGGCTCTGAGGCTGTTGAATCCGCCTTGAAACTGGCGCGGCAATATTTTGTCGAACGCGGTGAGCCGGGGCGCAGCCGGGTGATTGCCCGCAAACAATCCTATCACGGCAATACACTGGGCGCCTTGGCGGTTGGTGGCAATGAATGGCGCCGGGCACAATTTGCCCCCATTTTGATCGACAGCAGCCATGTTTCCCCCTGTTTTGAATATCGCGGTCGTGATGAAAACGAAACACCGCATGAATATGGGCAACGGGTGGCCAATGAGTTGGAAACTGAAATCCAGCGACTGGGCCCGGAATCGGTGATGGCCTTCATAGCCGAGCCGGTGGTTGGTGCCACCCTTGGCGCGGTGCCTCCGGTTGAGGGTTATTTCAAACGGGTGCGGGAAATCTGCGACAAGCATGGTGTTTTGCTGATCCTTGACGAAGTCATGTGTGGCATGGGCCGCACCGGTTCGCTGTTTGCCAGTGAGCAGGAAGGAATTAGTCCCGACATCGTCTGCATTGCCAAGGGTCTGGGCGGCGGTTACCAGCCTCTCGGCGCGATGCTGTGTTCCAAACATATATTCGAGACGATCAAACAGGGATCGGGTTTCTTCCAACACGGCCACACCTATCTGGCACACCCTACCGCCTGCGCGGCGGGACTGGCCGTTGTGAAGGCAATATTGAACCGGGGACTGATTGAGCAGGTCAATCTGCGGGGTGACCAGTTGAAGGCGGCCCTGAACGAGGCCTTTGGTCAACATCCTCACATTGGAGACATTCGGGGCAGGGGACTGTTTCTGGGATTGGAACTGGTCGAGGACCGAGCCTCAAAGAGGCCCTTCGATGCTCAACTGGGATTGAACAAGAAGGTGAAAAAGGCGGCTTTTGAGGCCGGGCTGGCCTGCTATCCCATGGGCGGCACGATTGATGGCAAAACCGGAGACCACGTATTGCTCGCACCGCCCTATATTGTGAGCGCGGCCCAAGTGGGAGAAATTGTCGATAAGCTTACGACCGCGCTCGAAGAGGTTCTGCCCTGACGGGGCGGCGAGCCGAATTGCCGGCGACCGGCTCTTCGTGAAGCGCCAATAGCTGCGCCAGTTGGTTCGGTTCATTCGATAAATTTCGCCCATCAGAAGCCATCTGGACCAATAAGCGATGTATTTCTGGCCTTATTTTAGCTACATTTGACTCGGGGAGTGATTCGTAGAGGGCGATATCATGTTAAAACTGGTTACAAATGCCGATGCAGCGCTTGCATCGGATTATGAAATTAGAACGACTTTACAACGACTTAATGAGTGTTCGAACCTGAATGATGCCTGCGTCATAGCTCAGGAACATATCAAACATCTTGGCCATGATCTGGTCTCTGTCATCTTCTGCGGCCATGATGACACCGTACCTGCGATACGGCCATTTAGAGATTTGCCGAAGTCAATGGTCGATCTTGCACCCAAATTGCAACAGGTGGGGGGCTGTCCACCCAAAAAGGAAGCGCAGCGATTGCTGCGGCCCTTTGATTGGAAACAGATTCCACGCTCCCGGCACCGGGATTTCATCAGCCAAAGATTTTTAACGGAAGTTCAAAAACTCCCCTATTCTTCCGTTCTTGCCATGCCGGTGGTCATCGGTGGTGGTGTTGGCGTTTTTACCGTTGGCATGAATGACACCGACTTTAATTCTCAAATGCGTGAGGATTTGATCGTCGCAGTTTGCCAGATCGCCACGGCGATGATCAGTCGTTTTCCCGAACTGGCGAAACTTTTTGAACCCAAGACACTTTCCACCCTGCAGGCCAGCGCCCTGTTGTTCGCCATCCAGGGCCTTTCCAACGCGCAAATTGCTGAGTCACTGGGACTGGGGGAGGTGGCGGTTGGTCTTGTATTGAAGTCGGCCGAGAAGAAACTGAATGCTGCCAATCTCGCCCAGACAGTAGCCAAGGCATTGGCATTTGGGGAGTTTTCCCACATGCAGATCGGTGAGCATGACTTGATCTGACCGTCTTTTCCTTCTACTGCTGGCCCGCGAGGAGAAAACGAATCAAGTGCGGCGTCGGGAGGATTGGATGGCGCAAGGAATAGGCGAGCTGATAGCTCGCTTCGAGTCGGCTCGTCACAATCTGACATCTGCCCTGGAACAGGGAGACGCGGAATCTGGCGGCGCGATACTGGAAGCTGATCGCGAGCTGACATCCGTGTTTTCTCAGATCATGGAAGTTGAGCTCAGTGGCAAGGAAGAGTGTGCGCAGCGCATCGAATTTTTGCTCAGTGAAATTACCATTGCCAGCGACCGGGACAGCCTGATCCGCACCTTGGCGGAGCAGGCCATTGTCGACGTGAAACAAGCTATTGCGTCGGCTGTGCCGGAACCCAAACCTGTTTCGGCTGCCAGCTGATTTCCGCTTTCGTCTGACCTGCAAATCCGACAACTCAATGTGTGACCGCTGGAAAGGTGGGGAAAGGGTGGATTGATCGATCCACAAGCCTTGTCTCGTCGCATTGAAAGTTCAGTATCCGGCGAGGCGGCCAGACGGCCTGGGCCGCCGATTGGGCAAATCCAAAGATCTGGATCGGGGAACTTTCCGAGTTTGCAAAGGGAATCTGAACATCTGAGACTTTTGACGTCCAGCCATGGGCTGGATGGCTATGCTGTGTTCGATATCGGCCATCAGGTTGAAAGCAAAATCTATCCAAAGATTGGCCTCACCAATCTGAGTGCCAAGCTTGTAGAACAGATTGTGGCACTGGAAGAACAGCAAAACCTGTCCCTGTTTCGCATGCTGGCCACCACCAGTGGGCCGTTCAGATGGCTGGTTGGCATAGATACCGTTACCGGCACCCGCCTGGGTCGCACGATCGCTGATGAGGCGCTGGACGGATTGCTGGAACCGCAGGATTTTGTTGGCGGCTATTGCATCGCCGCCCAGGTGCCAGGCAAGCGGCGTTGCGCCGTGGTCTATTTCAAGAAACGTGAAAAACCGAAATCCAGATATCCGGATCTGGTGCTCGATACGATCGAATTGATTGACAACGAACTGGCAACCTCGATTGCTGATGATGACCAGGATCTCCCAATGCTCAGCGCCAGTGAACGCAATTGCCTGGTCTGGTGTGCCTGCGGCAAGACCAGCGGCGAGATCGGCAAAATCCTGTCCCTCTCCGAACATACGGTAAATCACTATTTCAGCCTGGCGGGGCAGAAACTGGGGACGCTAAACCGGGTGCACACCGTGTCCAAGGCCATTCAGCTGGGGCTGATCGATCTATCCGAACTGACATAGTCCCAAAATGCGCCAAATGTGGTCAGGTTCGCAGAAGGTTGAATTCGTAAACAGGGGCTAAAGCGTTCCCATTCGGGCAGGCAAAAGCACGACCCGACGGGAATGCGCCTGCATTATGAATGGATGAAGCCTGATGACCAGATTATTGAAAGTATCGGGGATCAACCTGGCAATTGCTGCCGTTGGCCTGATGTTGATAATGCCGTCTGCAATGGCCGGTGGCGCAACCGAGTATGAAAAAGCCCGTGGCTATTTTGAATCCGGGGATTACCACAAGGCAGCGGTGATGCTTGAACGCGCCGTTGAGCAGGGACATTCTGCGGCCCGGTTGCCGCTTGCTGCCATGTATCGCGAAGGTATGGGCGTTGATCAGAACCTTCAAAAGGCGGTGGCGCTGTTTACCGTGTCGGCCAAGGAAGGCTATCCGTCAGCCCAGTTTACCCTCGGCGCGCTGTATCGCGCCGGCGAGGGGGTAGAGGTGGACTATAAAAAGGCGCTCAAATGGTTTTTCCGTGCTGCCCGTCAGGGTGAGGTTGATTCTCAAAACAATCTTGGCACCATGTTTGAGGCCGGGCGGGGCGTGCGGTCGAGCCAGGCGACGGCCCTGATGTGGTATGAAATTGCCTCCGCCAATGGCAGCCGGCGCGCCGGCGACAATTACAAGCGATTGAAGCGTAAATTGTCTGAAGAACAGGTGTTAAAAGCAAAGAAGCTGGTTCACACTTGCCTGCAATCCAACTACCGAAAGTGCGGCGGTCGCTGAACCCGAAAGGGGCTAAGCCTTGACGCTATTGATGTCGATGGCCCGTTCAAGCGACTTCAGTGATGTCTCGTCGTCCGCCGCTCCTTCCGGCGTCAGTGGATTGATCCGCTGCAGCTTGATTGACGCTGACTTGCTTTCCAGCGTCAGGCTGAATTCGAACGAATAGCTTGGCGCATTCATCGTCAGCTGCAGATTGATCGACGGTGAAGTGTCCCAGTCGATATCCGCCGAACCAACTTCACGGTATCCGATAAAGCCGGGGGCAAAATATTGCTCGGCTGCCGAATCGACAATGTCGGCAATCTGATTGTGCTGATCGAAGGTCAAATAGGCGATCAGGTCGGCCACATCGACCAACAGCAATTCCTTTATCAAGGGCTGAATGGCCAACATGATCAGGCGCTCATGGGATTGGTTGTCTGTTGGTGCGGTCATAATTATCCAGTCACTGTCGATGTACGTTTATAGATTGTGTTGATGAGTTCGGCCACGGCGGCGTAGAATTCCGGTGGAATAATCTGATCAACCTGCACCGCCTTGTTCAGCGCCCTTGCCAATTCCACTTTCACAAAGATTGGGATTTCGTGCTGTTCGGCAATTTCACGAATGCGCAGGGCAATCAGGTCCTGGCCCTTGGCGACGACAACCGGTGCGTCGTCGGCCTCGGCGTCGAACCGCAGGGCAATCGAAATATGGGTCGGGTTGGCAATGATCAGCGTGGCGTTGGGAACGGCCTCCATCATCCGCTGGCGGGAGCGATCCCGGGCAATTGACCGCATGCGGGCCTTGAGCAGCGGATCCCCTTCCGCCTGTTTGTGTTCGTCCTTGATCTCCTTGCGCGACATGCGCAGGTTTTCACGCCAGGAATATCGCGACCAGAGATAGTCGGCGGCGGAGATCAGGGCCATGGCCAGGCATACCGAGATCAGCAACTTCTCCATCAGACCGGTGACCACGTCGCTATAGGTGCCCGGTTCCTGGAACATGCCGCTCAACAGTTCCTGGGGTGACGAATACAGCGTAACAAAGACGACAGTGCCGCAGAACAGCAGCTTTGAGACGCTCTTGGCGAATTCCACCATGCCCTGCTTACCAAATACCCGGCCCCAGCCTTTGATCAGTGACAGTTTAGAGGCCTTCGGGGCGATGCGGTTGAGCACCAGCCGCGGCTCGTTTTGAGCAACGGCGGAAAGAATTCCGCCCGCCATCAGCAACACGCAGAGCGGTGCTATCAGCAAGATAAACTGGGTTGAAACGGTGGAAAACAGATTGCTGGCGTCCAGGCTTGTCTGAATATCAACGGTGCCAGCCTGTTCCAGGATTTGCCCCAGAAAGGTTGATACCCGGGCAATGAATTCCTTGCCTGAAAAAATCAGATAGATTGTAAATGCGGCGATGGAAACCAGCAGAGGGACTTCCCGAGACGTGGCCGTTTGCCCCTTCTTCAGGGCATCCTGTATCTTTTTCTCGGTCGGTTCTTCGGTTTTGCTGTCTTTGTCTTCATGTTCCGACATACGCTTCGCCCTCTAATAAAGCCTAAGCTTCGGGCTCGGGTGTCGGAATAGATATTGACCCCGCAGAGGCCAGATTGAGAACCGTGGAGGCAATTTCCTTCTGGGCGTCCTTGATGTCTTCTGGCGTGGCCGAAGACGCCGTCTCAAGTTCCGCTTCCAGCATGCGTCTGGTGCGCTGTCCCAGAGACGCCAAAACCGCCTCGATCAGTTCAGGTTCAGCATCCCGCAGGGCCATAGTTGTGACGTCTGTTGCGATCTGGTCGAACAGGGTGGAGCGGGCCACCTTATCCAGCGTGATGATGTCCTCAAAGCGGAACATCATCGATTTGACCGATTGCAGGGAATTGGGTTTCACCACATCCACCAGGTCGGCAAACAGGGTTTCGGTCATGTCGCGGTCCAGTTCGTTGAGCATGCCGGCGACCATTTTCTGACTGCCCGAGCTCTTGCCTGCGCTGATGGCGCGGCCAAATTTTTCCTTCAACAAGGTTTCCAGCATCTGTACCGCATCGCCATTGGGTGGCCGTGTGGTGATCATGCCAGCGACGACGCCGGAGCGCACCTCCGTCGACAATTGCCCGATCAGGCCAGCGGCTCTTTTCGCAGGCAATTTGGTGAGAATATATCCTGCAACTTCCCGGTTCTCCGAAGACAGAAATTCAATCAGGTTCTTCTCATCGATCTTGTCCATGAGTTCCCAGATCGTTTTCTTCTTCAAGGCGATTTCAGTCGCGTCAGGCCCTTCCTGCAGAGACGCCATTTGTTCCGGCGTCAGCGCTTCCTCGATCAGGCTTTGAATCGTCGAAGACGAATCCACCAGTCCGGGGCCTCTTGAGCATTCCAGTTCAAACTCGTCGACCAGCTCATTCAGCGCTTCCTGCGAAACGTCCTGGATATTTTCAGAAGCCAGCATCAGCGACTTAACGTCTTCCGGCTTGAAATGGCTGAGGATCTTGGTCGCCTGTTCCTTGTCCATGGCAACCAGAATGGCTGCCGCCTTTTGCATGGAATTAAGATCGTGAAGAGAGGAAATCTGCAATGTTTAACGCCCAACAATCTCGACAATTTGAACCGCAAACTTCGTCTTGTCGTCTTCTCGCATGACGATTTCGCCCTTGGCCACCTTGCGGCCGTTGACCGTGATGTCGAGCGGCTCGCCGATGCGGCGATTGAGTTCGACAATCTCACCTGGTTCAAGAGCCATCAGCTTGGCGACGGACAATTGGGTCGTGCCCAGCAGGATGTTGACATCCACGGGCAGGTCCCAGATCAGATCCGACGCACCGGCACCCGCTTGGGATGTGGCAGAAGCCAAACCACTTTCGGGATGATCGTCACCCAGCCCGCTGAGTTCCTCAATCGCATTGTTGAGATCGCTTTGGCTCTGAGAGAAGCTATCCTCTTCAGTGGAAGTGATATTTTCTTCCAGTGTTTCGTCAAGCGCGGCGCTTTCGCCCATTATGTTGCTCCGTTACTGTTGGGTCGCCTGTAGTCAGACAAAGGATGAGGTTGCGGTATTGTCGGGTGGGGCCAATTCAGTCCGATTGCCAATCTTCAGGGAATAGGCATCTCCGGATCGTCCAATCTGACAGTCAAAGATCTCTTGATCGCTGACCATGAACTGCCCTTTCAATTGATCATCGCCCACCAATGGCAGGCAGTCGCCAACTTTCAGGGAGCGAATTCTCCCCAATGTCGTCGGCTGTGGCTTCAGTTTGACGCTGGCCTGCACGGGGGTTTGCATCAATTCATCATTGGTGCCTTTCACATTGGCGATACCGTCGGCTTCAACCGCATCGGTCGTGCCCATCACCAGGGTCTTGGGCAGGGTCAAATTTATCCGGCATTTGGTTTCGCCGATCGTCAGCTCAAAGCCGCATTTATAGGCGTCGCAGTCGGCAAACTCATCTGATTCGAATGCCTCTTCAAGAAGGGTGAGCGTCTTGGAGACCGAGGCCAGGCCGGTTTTTTCCAATGCCGACGCGATCATCTTTGCCAGAATGTCCTGCATCCCGATTTCTGAAGGCGTGGGGGGATTGGTGCTGCCATGAATGGGGGCTTCCACATCACCGCCAAAACACAGGCGTGCAAGAACCGCATATGTGACGTTGTCACAGCGAAAAAAGCCCAGCGGTGCGCCGGTGCTGTCCCACAGGACCGATACGGCCGCGCCCCGTTCAAGTGCTGGTTTCAACAGCCGGGTTGGAGTCAGTTGCAGGGAATCTGTTTCAATTTCGTGGTGCAGATTGTCGCGTAGTTTGGTTTCAATGTGTTCGACCATCTGTTTGGCGAATTTGGCCGGTGCTTTTGAGTCTGACTGCGGCTTGCTGCTGCTGCCTTTCAGCAGTTGCTCCAGAACATATGCCTGCATCGCCGCCGGATCAGATGGAATGGTCATATCAGGCCGCCTGCGGTGCGTTTGAATTCATCATCTGTTCTTCAACCTGATCAATCGATGGACGGTCATGGGCAGAGATTGCCTTGCGACCGAACTCAACAGCGATCTGTGGCATTGCGCCATTCATGTAGGCGATCAGCGTCTGCTTGGAGACAAAGTAAATGCGCATGTTCATTTCGCGGACAATTTTCAGTTTTGCGGCTACCGGTCCGACAACGGCGTAGGACAGGAAAATCCCGACAAAGGTACCGACAAGCGCCGCGCCGATCAGACCGCCGAGTACTTCCGGCGAACTGTCGATGGCGCCCATTGCCTTCACCACGCCAAGCACCGCGGCAACAATTCCGAGCGCAGGCAGGCCATCGCCAACGGAGGTTAGAGCATGAACGGCTTCCATCTTTTCGTGCTCAATTGTGCCGATTTCCTCTTCCATCAGTGCTTCAACTTCGTGGGGGCGGGCGTTGCCGACCAGGATCAGTCGGCAATAATCGCAGATGAAGTTGAGCAGTGCCTTGTTGTTCAAAACGATGGGATGGGCGATGAAGATTTCCGATTCTTCGGGATTGTCGATGTGGCCCTCGACCTCATTTTTCGGTTTGTTTTTCATTTCCCGCAGCAGGGTGAACAGCAGGCCAAGCAATTCGACATAGTCGGCGTCATTGGGTGATTTGCCCTTGACCGCCTCGCCAATGCCCTTGCCTGCGTCTTTCACAACTACCATCGGGTTGGCAACCAGAAACGTTCCTAATGCCGCACCGCCGATGATGACGAATTCCCATGGCTGGTTGAGCACTGAAAGATAGCCTCCCATCGCCATGTAGCCTCCCAGCACACAACCCAGAGTAACGATCAGTCCGATGATAATGCCCAATGATTCCACCCCCGATAAGATTCAGTGCTCAATCGATAGGACTGTATTCTTGCGTGAAGCTTGACCGAACCTTGTCTGGCCATGGGGAGGAAAGTCTCACGCAAGGAATAGAAGGCACACTGACTTCAGAGCAAAAGGAGTCCGACAACATGATCAGCACATTTACTGGCTATCAGATGGCGGTCCGGGACCTGCCGAGATCGCTTGAAGTCGTTCAGTCGGATCAATTGGTCAAACGGGAAACCGAGTATTACCAGGAAAATATCGGCAACGTGAAATCGATCGAAGACCTGGTCGATGATGACCGACTGTTCAGATACGTCATGAAGGCCCATGGCCTGGAAGAAATGAATTATGCCAAGGCGCTGGTCACCAAGGTATTTGAAGAGGGACGAGACGAAGACGATGCTTTCGTCAACCGCATGGCCGACGGACGTTATCGTGACCTGGCGGAAACATTTGACTTCAACCGCTACGGAACGGCGACCACTTCCTTTGACCGGGCCCAACAGGGGGTCGTCGACAAATATCTGCGTCAGCAGCTGGAAGAAAATGCCGGGGCAACCAATGAAGGGGTGCGGCTGGCGCTGTATTTTGAGCGCAAGGCGCCATCATTGACCAATACGACGGAGATATTGGCTGATCGGGCCCTGTCCACCGTGATACGCCAGACACTACAGATCCCGGAAGCAACCGCGTTTCTCGATATCGATAAGCAGGTGGAAATGTTGGATGAACAGATTGATGTCAGCATTTTTTCTGACCCCGAGGAGTTGTCGGAATTCATCGACCGCTTCGTCAATATCTGGGACGCAACCAATGGCGCACCGAATCCCTCGCTCGACCTTTTCAACCAAGGCACAGCCTACGGTATTTCCACCAATATGCTGCTGACCATTCAATCACTGAGATAAGGCTCGATTGATCCATGGACACAAGTCTTTATGTATCGCTGTCCTCCCAGGTCGCCCTGGAAAGACGCCTCAACACCATTGCCAACAATGTTGCCAACACCAATACGGCTGGATTTCGCGCCGCCCAGATCAGATTTGAGGAAGTTCTCGATGGCGTCGGACCCGCCGCCCCCTCCTATGTCAGCGAGGGACAGTCCTATTTGTCACCGCAGGGTGGCTCGGTGACGGAAACCGGGGCCAGTCTGGATTTTGCAATTCAGGGTGATGCCTGGTTTGCCGCTGAAACTTCGGCCGGAACCATCGTGTCGCGGGACGGGCGTTTCAAAATGCTGGACACCGGCGAATTGACGACCCTGCAGGGGCATCCGGTTCTTGATTCCGGTGGCGCGCCGATCCAGCTCAATCCGGCCGGCGGCAAGCCCGAAGTCGCCAAGGACGGTGTCATCCGCCAGGATGGCAATCTGGTTGGTTCAATTGGACTATACGAATATCAGCCGACCGCGGAATTTCGCCGTTATGGCAGTTCCGGCATAATTGCTGAGACCGCACCCCAGCCAGTCGTGGACACAACCGGAATTGGTGTGCTTCAGGGTTTTGTTGAAGATTCCAACGTCAATCCGATTGAAGAGATGAGCAAATTGATCATCGTGCATCGCACTTTTGACCAGATTGCAGCCTCCATCCGCGATACCGAAGCTTCCAAGGAAGAGGCCATCAGGACGCTTGGATCCAGTAGCTGATAATGGGCGCGCTGCAACGATTAGATGAGCTATTGCAGCCTGCGGCCCAGACCGGAGAATTGATCAAATATGGCGGCACGGTTGAATGCGTGTCAGCCAATCTCGTGACCGTTGCAGGAATTTCGAACCTCGTATCGCTTGGCCAGGTGTTGCGGCTTGGCAGCGACAAACTGGGCGAAGTGGTGCGCATTGAAAGCGGCCACACCTATATTTGCCCCTTTGATACCGATGGAGCCTGCAAGATCGGAGACCTGGTTTTCGCCGACGAAGAGACCTTGCCGGCACCAAATCAAAACTGGCTCGGTCGTGTCGTCAACGCCATGGGTGAGCCAATCGATTCACTGCCGCCGATCGCACGCAGTCAGGCAGGCGCGACGCCTCCCGGACCGAAGCGCAGGAACGGTGTCATGCAGCGTTCACGCATAAATGCACCGTTGAAAACCGGTGTGAAGGTCATCGATATTTTTACACCGCTTTGCCGGGGCCAGCGATTGGGCATATTTGCCGGGTCAGGTGTTGGCAAGTCTACCCTGTTGTCGATGCTGGCAAAGTCTGACGCTTTCGATGTTGTGGTTGTCGCCCTGGTGGGTGAAAGAAGCCGCGAAGTGCGTGAATTTCTGGAAGATTCCATCGGTGAAGCGGGCATGCAAAAGACGGTTGCCGTGGTCGCCACCAGCGATGAAAGCCCGATGTTGCGGCGGCGTGCTCCCGAACTGGCGCTTGATGTCTGCGAATCCTTTGCCCGTCAGGGCAGCAATGTTTTGTTATTGCTGGATTCATTGACCCGCTATGCCCATTCGTTGCGCGAGATCAGCGTTGCCAATGGTGAGCCACCGGTCGCACGCGGCTATACCTCTTCCGTATTCACCCAATTGCCGAAACTGCTGGAACGGGCAGGGGCGGGAGTGGAAGGGGACGGGTCGATCACCGCGATATCAACCGTTCTGGTAGATGGTGATGATCACAATGATCCCATCGCCGACGCGGTGCGGGGCATTATTGATGGCCATCTGGTGCTCGACCGGACAATTGCAGAAGAGGGGCGCTATCCCCCCGTCAACCCACTGGCCTCGATTTCACGGCTGGCCGACAAAGTTTGGACGCCTGAGGAGCGCAGCCTCGTGCTGCAACTGCGTAAGATGATTTCAAAATTTGAGGAAACCCGCGACCTGCGCATGTTGGGGGGCTGGAAACCGGGCTCCGATGCCGAACTCGACAAGGCCGTTGAAACCGTGCCCGTCATCTATGAAGCCATTTGCCAGCCACCGGATGCTCCGGCCTCACAAAATGCATTTGAAGACCTGATCGGTTTCCTGAAAGGCAATAATTCAACGGACCAGAATCATGAAAAAGACCAAAGCGGATAAGGACCATATCAAGCCCTCTAGACTGGCGTTGCTTCGGCGACGGCGCACCAGGTTGTTTGATCTGGGGCTCGGCATGGTAGGCCTCGCCCTGGCCGGCGTCAGCTCCTATCTTCCCTATTATGTCTATTTCAACGAGACCGAATTCGGGCCGCCGACCATGCAATTTACCGGGCGTATCGACTATGAGGCACCGGTTGTGGTCGAGCGGTCGCGCGAGACCCGCAGACCATTGTTTACCGAGGAGTTAGCGGTCAATTTCGAAGCTCAGGAAATCGATCCGCTGGTGACCGGGTCTATTCAACCCGATGGTGACGGGATTCCCCGACTGCGTCCTCGTGTGCGGCCAAGACCGTCGCTTGAACAATTCAACGATCTACAGGCTGAATTGACCGTCCATGAATCTCTGGAACTGGTATTTGCCACCCGCGGACGGGCATTGATCCGGGACGGAGACGATATTTTACCGATTGCAGTTGGCTCGCGCCTGCCCGATGGCAGCACGGTCAAATCCTTGCTTCGCAAGCAAAATGGCTGGCAGGTGGTGACGTCCAACAACCACGTTTTGAAGCCAAGCAATTAGAAGAATCTGCCGCCAAATTAACCCTTTGGTCGCGCCCACAAGCTTCACGCAAGACTGAACCTGCATTCTGTCCCCGGAGGATAAGGATTTCCGATGGACAGCGTAAACCTCTTCGAACTGGCTTCACAGCAGGCAAAATGGGCAACCGTCAGGCAGAAGGTTGTGGCCAACAATATTGCCAATGCCAATACCAGCGGCTTTGCGCCGTCCGATGTTGCGCCGTTCAAGGAAGTGCTCAACCAGACAGCCGGCGCAATGGCGGTCACCAATCCCAAACATATCGGGAGCGCCGGAGGCAATGGCGAATTCAAAGTTGCCGAGCGTGAAGTTGATCCTCTTTCCAAGTCAGATCAACGGGTGAGCGTTGAAGATGAGCTCATCGCTGCCGGCGAGGTGCGCCGTGCCTATGAGCTGAACACAGCCATAATAAAATCATTCCACCGGATGATTTTGATGACCACAAGAGGTGGATAATGGACCCGCTTACAGCTGCCATGAGGATTGCCGGAAGTGGATTGGACGCCCAGTCCAATCGCTTGCGTGTGGTCTCGGAAAACATCGCCAACGCCCAATCCACATCGCGGGTTGCTGGTGGTGATCCATATCAGCGCAAGACAATCAGTTTTGCCGCTGAACTGGATCGTGCAGCCGGGGTAAATCTGATCAAGGCCAATCAGGTGGGGCTCGACTATTCAGCTTTCCCAATCGAATTTGATCCGGGAAATTCGGCTGCCAACGAGGCTGGCTACGTCAAGATGCCAAATGTCAACGTGCTGGTTGAAATGGCCGATATGCGCGAAGCCAACCGTTCCTATGAAGCCAATCTGCAGGTCGTCAAACAGGTGCGAGATCTGGTTTCCATGACCATCGAACTTATGAGGCCATCATAATGATTGATCCAGTTACAGCTGCTGCTCTTGGAGTTCCGTCACTGGCGACGGATTCGGCAAAGGTTCCCGCAGTTAACTCCTCCCAAGCTGCTGCCGCAAATGGCGTGGGAACCTTTGCTGATGTTCTGGCCAATGTGGGCGAAACGACAATCGACAAGCTGAACACAGCGGAATCCGCGGCAATTGGCGGCATTCGTGGTGATACGGGACCCCGTGAGGTGGCCGAAGCGGTGATGAGCGCGGAGCAGTCTCTGCAGATCGCCATTGCGGTGCGTGACAAGGTTGTCAGCGCCTATCTCGAAATCAGTCGAATGGCTATTTAAAGGAAGACATTATGCGTGCACTTTCCATTGCGGCAACGGGCATGAACGCCCAGCAAAAAAATCTTGAGGTGATTGCTCACAACATCGCCAATATCAATACGACCGGGTTCAAACGTGCCCGGGCGGAATTCACAGACCTGATTTATCAGACCGAACGGGCCAGTGGTGTTCCCAGCCAATCCGACAGCAATATCGTACCTGAGGGCGCGCATATCGGCTCTGGAGTGCAGACGGCTGCCGTGCGCAATGTGCATCTGCAGGGGGCGCTGACCAGCACGGGCAACAAGTTTGATCTGGCCATCCAGGGCAATGGCTGGCTGCAAATCCAGGGTGCCGACGGTCAGACCTATTATTCCCGCTCCGGTGCATTGAACACCAATGCCAATGGTCAATTGGTCAATCTCGACGGTCTGTTGGTGAGTCCGAATATCACGGTTCCCGCTGATGCAATTGAAGTCGTTATCAATGATACCGGCCAGGTTTTTGCGCGCATTCCCGCACAAACTGACCTGCAGGACCTTGGGCAGATCACCCTGGCAACCTTCGCCAATGAAGTTGGATTGACGCCCATGGGTGGCAATCTGTTTGCGGTGAGCGCCGCGTCAGGTGACGCCAATGTCGGCGTGCCCGGGGATGCCGGTTATGGCACCATGCGACAGGGTTACCTTGAAGCATCGAACGTTGATTCGGTTAAGGAAATCACCGAGTTGATCTCGGCACAGCGCGGCTATGAGATGAATTCCAAGGTCATCCAGGCCGCCGATGACATGGCCTCGATTATCTCAAAGAACATTCGGTAATCCGGTGAGATTGCTGGCTCAAATTGCAATTCTGCTGTGTGGAGGATTCCTGGCGCTGACGATTTCTGCGCAAGCAGCCGAATTCGCCATTGTGGCCAAGCGAACGATCTATCCCGGCCAGATCATTGACGCGGCGGACTTAAAGTCGGTGAAGCTGATCCGACAGCCACAAATTCGCTATCGCTTTGTCAGTCAGGCTCGCCAGATTATCGGTCAGCAAGCCAAAAGAACAATTCTGCCCGGGCGCTTCATCAGGATCGGTTCGGCCCAGCCGGCTCCACTGGTCAAGGCAGGGATGCACAAGCGGGTTCAGTTTACCAACGGTGCGCTGGCAATCAGCATTGTCTGCGTTGCTCTGTCAGATGCCAGCGCTGGCGACACGATCCGGATGCGCAATCCGTCAAGCGGCAAAATCTTTTCAGCTGAGGTCCAGGCCGACGGGTCATTGATCACCGGAGCATTATAATGCGGATATTGATCCTGTTCCTGGCACTCCTTATTGCTCCCTGGCCAGCCCTGGCAAAATCGCGCCTCAAAGACATCGCAAATCTGCAGATTTCCCGGGAAAACATGCTGGTGGGATATGGATTGGTGGTCGGCCTGCAGGGAACCGGAGACGGTCTGCGCAACGCACCTTTTACCGAGCAATCCCTGAAAGCCATGTTGTCGCGGCTCGGCATTGCATCGGGCAGCCGGGCTGCCCGGTCAAAAAACCTGGCAGCCGTCATTGTAACGGCCAAACTGCCCGTCTTCGCCACGCCCGGGGCACGTCTGGATGTCACCGTATCATCAATCGGTGATGCCACGTCTCTGGCTGGTGGCACGCTGGTGATGACACCGTTGCGGGGCGCTGATCTGGAAACCTATGCCGCAGCCCAGGGCGCTGTTGTTGTGTCCGGCTATCAGGCAGAGGGCCAGGCCGAAACATTGACGCGCGGTGTGCCCACCACTGGCCGCATTCCAAACGGTGCTGTTGTTGAACAGGGCCTGAGCGACAAGTTGGAAGATTTCAGCGAGATGGATCTGCAATTGCGCAATCCGGACTTTTCAACCGTCATTCGGGTTACCGATGCGATCAATGAATTCACCATGCGCACCTATGGTGCCCGCACCGCGCACGAACGGGACTCCGCGACCATCACATTGACCAAACCGCAGAATGTTTCGACGGCGCGTTTCGTTGCCGAAATTGAAAATCTGCGGGTGAAAACCGACAGTGTTGCCCGGGTCGTGCTGGACGAACGCACCGGTACGGTAGTGATCGGGGAAAATGTCAGAATTTCCAAAGTCGCCGTCAGTCACGGCACCCTGTCAGTGCGGGTGAGCGAGCTGCCAAATGTGGTGCAGCCCAATCCCTTCTCCGACGGTGAAACGGCGGTGGAACCAAATACCGAAATCACCGCCGTGGAAGAGGGGGGGCAGATTGCCACCGTCGACGGCACTGATCTTCAAGAACTCATCAGTGGCCTTAATCAGCTGGGGGTCAAACCCACGGATATTATCGCCATTCTTCAAGCCATCAAAAGCGCCGGGGCGCTGCAAGCAGAATTGGTTTTGCAATAATGGTCAGACCTTCTTTTCTCACGTCCAGCATCTGTATTGCCCTTGCGGCCACACTGGGTGCGTCTTTGTGGATGACAGCCTCAGCTGCGGACAAGCCCCGTAAACAGGTGCGCGTGGTTGGCAATAAGAGCCTTGTCAGTGCCCCCGCCGGGAATTTTTGCACCAATATCAAGGATGACGCGCAGGAGCGCCGCTATGCCCTGAAGTTGCAGGAACTGAACAAGCTGAAAGCAGCTGTTGAGGCCCGTATTGTGGCATTGGAAAACAAGCGCGCAGAGCTGGAAGCCTGGCAGAGGAAGCGGGATCAATTTGCAGAATTGGCAGATACGAGCCTGGTGGAGATCTATTCGAAAATGCGGCCAGACGCTGCCGCTGGGCGTCTGGAAATGCTTGAGCCGACCCTTGCTGCGGCCATCGTGCTGAAAATGCCGCGCCGCAAGGCCAGCGTTGTGATGAATGAAATGAGCGCCAAAGTGGCGGCAAGCATTACCCAGGTGATCGCTTCCAGCACCGCTGCAAAGGAACCTTCATGACCCGGCTCCTTCTGCTTTGTCTGCTCATTTTGACCCTGATCGGTTGTTCCAGTCAGATCAAAGAGGTTGGCCGCAATCCTGAATTGTCAGAAGTTGGCGATGGTTTGGTCGGCGGCGAGGTGGACGATCAGCCAGTGGTCTATGCCAATGCGCCCGCCGGTGCGGCGTTTTCAACCTGGAACAAGCGGCAGGGCGATCTGTTCAAGGACAAACTGGCAATCAACCCAGGAGACATTCTCACGGTTGAAGTTTCGATCAACGACAAGGCAAAATTCTCCAACCAGTCAGCAAGCAAGCGCACGGTTGGTCGCGGTTTTGGTGGGTCAGCGGACTATACCATCAACGGCACCGGCAATCAGGGTGATGCCAATGGCAAGCTAAGTTCGACAGCAGATTTTTCCGGCGACGGCGGCACCAACCGCTCTGAGAGCATTCAGCTGTCTGTGGCTGCCGTGGTCACAAGGGTATTGCCGAACGGCAATCTGGTGGTGCGCGGTTCGCAGGAAGTACGGGTCAATGCCGAGCTTCGTGTTCTGACCATCGCCGGCATAGTGCGCCCCACAGATATCGGTCCCAACAACACGATTTCATATGAGCGCATTGCGGAAGCCCGGGTGTCTTATGGCGGCCGAGGACATATCACCAATATGCAGCGTCCCCCCTATGGCCAGCAGCTGCTTAACGCCGTGCTACCGTTTTAAAGGCAATTGCCAATATGTCTGACGACCCCAAACCAGATGCTGAAGCTGATGCACCTAAGGAAGAGGCCGCGCCTAAGAAGACGTCGCTGATAGTCCATATTGTGGTTTTTCTGTTGATCACCTGTCTGGCTGCCGGTGCCGGGTTTGGCGTCTCCATGTTCCTTGACCCCGGTGATGGGGCGAAGAAGGCGCAATATGCGGTGGGTTCTGAATCGCCGGATGGCGACAATGGCAATCAAGGTGAAGGGGATTCAGGTGACGGCGAAGCCGATGGCGAAAAATCTGAAGATGGTGAGGAAGGGGTCAAACAGGCCTATGCCAAACCGTTGGCGCCAATATTGACGAATCTGGCGGCACCGGAAGACGTCTGGGTGCGCATGGAGCTGGCCGTGGTCGGTAAACCCAACCTGACCGACGCCTTGCTGGAACAAATTCATCAGGACCTGTTCGCCTATATGCGCACCGTCAAGCTGCACCATGTGGAAGGCCCCAGCGGGTACAATAATCTTCGCGCCGAGCTCAGTGAACGGGCGATGGTCCGCAGCGGTGGTGCGGCTCAGGCCGTGCTGGTCAGAACATTGGTGTTTGAATGAGAATTCTCCTTGTCACGCTGTTCGTCCTATTTAATCTGACAGAGACTGGCATGGCTCAAACGCTGGGCCTTGAAACCCTCACCGGGCCGCGCAATGGCCAGACTTCCGGACAAATCATCCAACTTTTTGGTCTGCTGACCGTCCTGGCGGTTGCGCCGGGCATTCTGGTTGTGGTGACGAGTTTCACCCGGTTCATCATTGCCTTTTCGATTCTGCGCATGGGTATTGGACTTCAGACCACGCCAGCCAATCTCATTTTGATCAGCCTGTCCCTGTTCATGACTTTCCATGTCATGTCGCCGACCTTCGACCGTGCCTGGACGCAGGGAATTCAACCGCTGGTCAATGAACAGATCACTGAAGCTGAAGCCTTTGAAAAGATCGCGGGTCCCTTCAAGGAGTTCATGGTCAAGAATGTTCGCGAAAAGGATCTGGATCTTTTTTCCGATATCGCCCAGGAGAACGATCCAAGTTTTACCCCGAGTGAAGAAGTGGCGTTGCGGGTGATTGTCCCGGCTTTCATGATTTCGGAAATCCGTCGGGGTTTTGAGATTGGCTTTTTGATACTGGTGCCATTTCTGGTAATCGACCTGATTGTTGCCACCATCACCATGGCGATGGGCATGATGATGCTGCCACCCACCGTTGTTGCCCTGCCATTTAAGGTGCTTTTCTTTGTCCTGATCGATGGATGGAACCTGTTGGTCGGCTCGATGATGCGGTCGTTCTTATAGCGCTGAAAAGCAATTTTTGAGTTCCGTTCACCGCTTGTAAACCATTTTTGTTCACCATAAAAACTCCGACGCGATCCAGTATGTAATTCTGGAAGCATGAAGCAGTCTCGCGTTCACCGGTCAGGCCGGTATGTCCCTTGTATTTGGTAAAGTTAAAGGGGACGATTCGTGTCCAGCATATTGACAAATTCCGCCGCGATGACGGCGTTGAAATCTTTGCAGGCGACCAACATGGCGCTTGAATCCACCCAATCACGCATTTCGACCGGACTGAGAGTCGGACAGGCTGCCGACAATGCTGCCTATTGGTCGATTGCAACAACCATGCGTTCCGACAATAAGGCGCTTTCGACCGTGCAGGATGCACTCGGTCTGGGCTCGGCAAAAGTCGATGTCGCTTATACCGGTATGAATTCGGCCATCGATGTTGTCGATGAGATCAAGGCCAAGTTGGTCGCGGCCCGTGAGCCGGGTGTCGATAAAAGCAAAATCCAAAGCGAAGTCGGTGAACTGCAGGCCCAATTGAACAGCATCGCTGTGTCAGCAAGTTTCAGCGGTGAAAACTGGCTTTCTCAGGACTCCGCTGCAACCGGTTATACTGCAACCAAGGAGATCGTTGGCTCGTTCAACCGCGCCGCCGACGGCACCGTTTCTGTTGGAACCGTATCTGTCAGCATAGCAGAGTCAAAACTGTTTGATGCCAACGTTGCTGCATCCGGTATTCTGGATACCGACTTTACGACGACCGGCCTGGGCGCGGTCACTGTTTCCGTTTACACTCTGGATATTACAGCCGCCAATATCGACAATACCGATCTGGACGAGATGATCTCGGCTGTAGACGGTGCTTTGAGCTCGATGACGACTTCGGCTTCCAACCTTGGTGCTTCCAAGGGGCGCATCGATATGCAGTCCAGCTTTGTTGCCAATCTGATCGACGCGATCGATCGCGGTGTCGGCACCTTGGTGGATGCGGACATGACAAAGGAATCCACACGACTGTCAGCATTGCAGACTCAGCAACAGCTTGGCACTCAGGCACTTTCGATTGCCAATAGTAGCGCACAGTCCATCCTGTCGCTGTTCCGGTAAGCCGACCAAAATTCTGACTGGTTCGATCGGGCCGCTCAAATATTTGAGCGGCCCGATTTCTTTTGGACACAGTTGCGAGCGCCGCCGAGTTGGTCGATCAGGCTGATAATGGTCGCCGCCGCTGTTAACAAAAAATTAGCCTTCCCCTCAGTCAGCACTGCAGATTCTGGTACATTTCAGTCCGGCAGAATTTGTTAACCATTTAGCTTCACCGCTTTTCAATCACCACTGAGCAGTTTGGACCAACAGCAGTGATCCAAACGACGGGGTTTGGTGGCATGATGCTTTTTCACTGTTTTGCCGGACAGGCCGGTATGTCCCTTACATTTCTTAAGTTAGAGGGGGCTCTTCGTGTCCAGTATTATGACAAACTCCGCCGCAATGACGGCGCTCAAATCCTTGCAAGCCACCAATCAGGCGCTTGAAACTACGCAGGCGCGTATTTCAACCGGTCTGCGTGTTGGCGAAGCATCCGATAATGCGGCCTATTGGTCGATTGCAACAACCATGCGTTCCGACAACAAGGCGCTGGGATCCGTTCAGGACGCCCTTGGCCTTGGCGCGGCAAAGGCTGACGTCGCCTATACCGGTATCAACAGCGCCATCGACGTGGTTGATGAAATCAAATCCAAACTGGTTGCAGCCCGCGAGCCGGGTGTCGACAAGGCCAAAATTCAAAGTGAAATCGGTGAGTTGCAAAACCAGCTGACAAGCATTGCCACGTCGGCAAGCTTCAGCGGTGAAAACTGGCTGTCGCAGGATTCTTCAGCTTCTGGTTATTCTGCAACCAAGGAAGTCGTGGCTTCATTTAACCGTGCCGCAGATGGCACAGTCTCGGTCGGCACGGTTGATATCGATACATCTGCTATCAAGCTCTTTGACGCCGCTGGTGGGGCCTCCGGTATTTTGGACACCACGTTCACCACTACTGGTGCCGGTAACGTAACCGTATCGGTTTCCAATCTGGATATCACTGCCGCCAATTTCGATGATACCGATCTCGATGACATGATTTCGCAGGTTGATTCTGCCATCAGCAGCATGACCACGGCCGCATCTGATATCGGTTCGTCCAAGGGTCGCATCGATATGCAGAACGACTTTGTGTCCAACCTGATGGACGCCATTGATCGTGGCATTGGTGCCCTGGTTGATGCAGATATGACAAAAGAATCAACACGTTTGTCTGCCCTGCAGACTCAGCAACAATTGGGTACTCAAGCCCTGGCCATCGCCAATGGCAGTGCCCAGTCGATCCTGTCACTGTTCCGATAAGACCAGACCCGTTACAGCTTTCATTAAGGCCGTCCCCCGTTGGTTCGAGGGGCGGCTTTTTGCGTTCTGGTGGTGACGTATTGGAAGGGCAGGTCATATCCGCACAAGCTTCAAACGTTAACCTGAGAGAGGTTTTGTTAGGAAGAGTGTCACGTGCAGGATCAACTTCAACTCATCTGGTCAAATTTATCGGCGCTGGGACCACGCCGCCTCGTCTCGCTGGCGATTGCAGCGCTTCTCATCATCGTTTCCATCGGATTGGGGGCCAAATTCGTCAACCGTCCGGCTTTTGAAACCCTTTATGTGGGGCTGGAACGTGATGACATTAATCGTATCGGAATCGTATTGGCAGATGCCGGCATTTCCTACGATGTCGACAGCAACGGCACTTCGGTGCTCGTTGAAACCGGCAAGACCAGCAAAGCCCGCATGATATTGGCCGAAAAGGGCCTGCCGGGCAGTTCTGGTTCCGGTTATGAATTGTTCGACAATCTGGGCTCTCTTGGACTGACATCCTTCATGCAGGAAGTGACCCGGGTTCGGGTTCTGGAGGGCGAGATCTCCCGTTCGATCCAGGCAATCAGTGGAATCAAGGCGGCGCGTGTTCACATCGTCAAACCTGACAACCGCAGTTTCGGATCCCGCAACCGCGAAGCGTCCGCCTCGGTATTGGTGCGCACCAACGGATCACAGGGATCCAAGGCGGCCAATGCCATTCGCCATCTGGTCGCCGCCGCAGTGCCGCAATTGCTGCTGGAAAATGTGACAGTGCTTGATGCAACAGGTCGCCTGCTCGCCGCAGGTGAAGATCCATCCACCAGCACGTTGAACAATTCCATCAGCATTCAAAAAATGGTCGAAGACCAGTTGAAGTCGAACGTCGTGACCGCCCTTTCACCCTATCTCGGCGCCTTGAATTTCAGGGTCAATGTTCAGGCAACCGTTGACACCGATCGCCGCCAGATCGAGGAAACGATCTATGATCCGGAATCCCGCGTTGAACGGTCGGTTCAGGTGGTCAAGACCCAGGATTCCAATTCCCAGAAATCCAGCTCCGAACCCGCCAGCGTTGACCAGAACTTGCCAAATGCCGAACCGACTTCGGCTGCTGCAGGTCCCCAGTCTTCCCAGGAAAGTGAGCGACGCGAAGAAACCACAAATTACGAGTTGAACTCGAAGAAAGTGGCAACGGTCAGCAATGGATTTGAAGTTAAGAAACTATCAGCTTCGATTATCCTGAATAAAAAACGGTTGGAGCAGGTGCTTGGTGAAGGCTTTTCGCCCGAACAACTGGAAGACCGCATGGACCAGATCAAGCGGGTGGCCATGGCCGCCATGGGATTTGATCAGCAACGCGGCGATCTCATAGATGTTGCAGCGGTTGAGTTTGTTGACCAGATCGGCACGACTGCCCTGCCACAACCGACGGTCATCGACAAACTGACTGAACAATTGGGCACGATGATTAATTCCCTCGCCTTTTTGATCGGATCTGTTCTGTTGATTTTCCTCGGCATCCGTCCGTTGATCAATTCGCTGACCAAGACCAATGAAAGTGCCGCACAGGCTGCCCTGGCGAATGAGGGTGGTGCGGATGCCGCGATGCTGGCAGCCGATGACGTTGGCCAAATTGCTGCCCCTGATGGAGAACTGTCTTTTGGACTGGAGGAGCAACTGGACGCCGACACGGACAATCTGTTTGGCCAGTTTAAAAAATCGCCCCAGGAACGGTTGGGGGAACTGGCGACGCAAAACGAAGAGGCATCAGCCCAGGTATTGCGCCGGTGGCTTGAATCTGAGGCCGCCTGATGACGGCACCGGGATTCACACATCTGCCAGATTTTTCCAGAGGTGAAAGTTCCCGTCCCCCACGTGGGCGGGACTTTGAACCGCTGTTTGGCGAGTCGAATGAGGACCAGATCTGGGTCGATGAGACCAAGATTCAACCAGCCGCAACCACTGCAGACACCGCCGCCGCCGCCGCCGCGGACACCACTTCTGCCGAGCTTGTCCAGTCGTCTGCCATGGATGATCCCCTGGACGATTTGGCGCAACTGGCCTCGGAACTGGATCAGTTGCAATCTGTCGAACCGGCGCAAATAATCGAAGCTGAACCAACCCAGCAGACCCAATCCACCCAACCAACCCAACCCGCCCCCTCCGACGCGCAGGTCGATGCAGATGAGTTGCAGCAATTGCGTGACCAGCATGCAGAAGAACTTCAGCGGCTGTCCGCGCTGCACAACGAAGAAGTGTTGCAACAGCTACAAAATCTGCAGAGCGGCCTGGTCGAGCAGGTGGGTGACAGGTTGGAGTTGATCTTGGCGCAGTCGTTGCAGCAATTGCTGCAGGATCGGTTGGCTGGCGAAAGCATCGATCAATTGGTTGGTGAAATTGTTAAAAACATTCGACGCGACGGCATTGACCGGATCAAGTTGAGCGGTCCGGAAGCTTTGACCACTGCAGTCACAGAGGCCCTGGCGGATCACGGCGATTGCCAGATCGACGTGCAGCAGTGCGATTCGACCGACATCGTCGTGCAGCTCAATGAACAAATTCTGTCGACCCGAATTTCTGACTGGACCCGGAAGATTGAAAAGGCCTTGGTCTGATGCTCACTGGGGAAGAAAAACAGGAAATCATCATTATCAAACGCGGTCGCGGTGGTGGTGACGGACACCATGGCGGCGCCTGGAAGATCGCATTTGCCGATTTCATGACAGCGATGATGGCCTTGTTTCTGGTCCTGTGGCTGGTAAACGCGGCGAACGAAAAAACCAAGAAATCAGTGGCCAGCTATTTCAACCCGGTGAAACTGATCGATCGCACCCGCAGCACCAAGGGGCTGGAAGAATCAACCAGCAACGATCTGCCGACAGAAGAAGAAGCGGAAGAGGATAAGGGCAGCGAAAAGTCCGAGAGCGAAAATGCAGAGGTCTCGGAAGTGACTGTAAAAGAGGAAGACTTTTTCAAGGACCCCTTTTCCGTCATGGATGAGCTGGCCAATGAGGAAATGGCAAAAATTGAAGTTGCCATGACCGTCAGCAATGAATTTTACGAAGCCTCGCCCGAGCAGGAAGACGCCCTGCTGGATCCATTCGCCGAGGTTATTAAGCCGCCAGATGAGCAACAAGCGCAAGAGCCGCAACTGACCGAAGCGCCGGTTGTTGCAGATCAGTCGGCACAGGGAACTTCCGATCTGGGCGTCCCCCAACCGGGCGGTTTGGACAATTCTGCTCAGCAGGACAATTTTGTCCTGGCGGCCAGTTTGAAGGTTGATCAGCAGGAGGAACTTACTGATCCCAACCCACTGAAAACCACTCCCGAAACACAAGCTGACTCCGAAGGCGAGCCCAAAGCGGCAGAACAGGTCGAAGCCAGGGAACAAGCGGATCCCGGTGAAAAAGACAAGGATGCAAAAACAGCCGATGTCGAGCAGAAAGCTGCCGAAGCGGCGGCGGCTTTGAAAAAGGCGATGGAAGAGGCTGAAAAACAAGCGGAATCAGAAAAACTGGTTGAAGAAACCGCAAAAGAGATCCGCGAACAGATCAAACAACGCCTGGTTTCCAGACTTGGTCAGAGTGAACAGATATCCGAAAGCCTGTCGGTCAAAATCACCGATGACGGCGTGCTCATTTCAATCACCGACCAATTTGGGTTCAGCATGTTCCAGGTGGGATCGGCCATCCCCAAGGGTGAGGTGGTTCTGGCGATGGCGGAAATTTCAAACGTCCTGTCTGAGCGCAAGGGCAATATCCGGGTTTATGGCCATACCGACGCACGTCCCTATGCCAGCGATGACTATGACAACTGGCGGCTTTCCACCGCCCGTGCCCATGCGGCCCGGTTGATGCTTGAAAGGGGCGGCCTGCGGGAAGCCCGCGTATCGCAGGTGGTCGGATTTTCTGACCGGGTGTTGAGAACGCCAAGCGATCCCGAGGCAGACGAAAACAGACGCATCGAAATATTGCTTGAAGTGCTCTGACCATGAAGCGCCTGATATCAGCCTTGTTTGCCACATGCCTCGCCAGCGGCGCTGCATTTTCGGCTGAGCCGATGAAGGTTGATTCCCTGTTGCTCAGCCTGTTGCAGGTGCAGGACCGCATCGCCCGGGGAGATTCGGCGGCACTGCCCTTGCAGAAGCATTTGATGAAATTGTTGGACGCAGGAATTGCCGAAGCCGGCAGCGTCGCTGATATGTCACCGGCCGAATATCGCGCTCTTGTCACATTTGGCATCGTCGGCACAGGTTCCAGCGCCGTGGTTGAAGCCCTGCAGGAAGTCAAATCACCAAGCCTGAACCGCAAACTGGCACTGGCGGTTATCGATTACCGCATGCGCCGCCGCAATCAGGCGACCAAGAGATTTGCAGAAATCGACTCCAATAAACTCGACCTGCGGTTGATACCTTTCGTGGCGTTTGCAAAGGGCAATCTCTATAGCCGCAAGGCGCCGAAAGCGGCGGTCAAGCAATATAATCTTGTGAGACTTTCAGCACCGGGAACATTGCTTGAAGAGGCCAGTCTGCGCCGTCTGATGTCTCTGCACGCGGCCCACGGGCAGGGCGTGCCATTTGCGCGCATGGCCAAGCAATATGCCCGTCGCTTCATCAACTCACCCTATCGCCAGCAATATCTGAAAATGCTGCGCAGCGGCATTTTCGCAATGCGGCGGTCGATCAAGCTGGACGATGTGGGTGAACTGGGCAGGTTGATGCCGCCGGACTTTGCCGTTGCATTTCACATGCATCTGGTGCGCGGTGCGCTTGAGAGCGGCCATATCAAGCTGGCCAAGTTTTCCATTGATAGTATTGAAGAACTGACGGCGGAAGAAAACACCGTTCCTGTCAATCAGGACCAGTTGCAACTGTTTCGCCTGTTGTCGGCAATGACCACCGAGGACCCGGCTTCCGTGATGAAAAGCCTGGATGAACTTGACGTCTCTCGCCTGGCGCCACCAGACGTGAAGCTGTTGCAGCGGGCACGGGGAATTCTGGGTTACATCGTGGCACCAATCGACGATTTGCAGACCCATTCAACGAATTCAAAGGCTTCAGGTTCGATGGATCCGCAGACGATGATGCAAAATTCTGACGGATTGGAGGGCGACGCAAGCTCCAGTCCAACTTCTTCTGCCAGGATGGAACTTGAAAAGAATCAGTCTGAAATCGATCAGTTCATTGGGGCCACCCAAAAACGTCTGTCCGATATTGATAGTTTGTTGAGCCAGTAACATGTTGCAGAATCTCGTTAATTTAAAACCGTCTCCCACCCCGTCGACAGACAAGGCGCTGCCTGGACCTGGGCAGAGTGCCAATGGACAGGGATTTGGCAAGCTGTTGAGCAATTCACGCTCCGCCATGCGCGACGGGAGTTCCCACTCGGAAGAAGGCCAGGTGCCCGGCGGGAAGATTGGCGCAGAATTTCAATCTGAGGACCTGCGAGGCTCAGAGATCAAGTTTGCCAAAATGGAGTTTTCGCTGACCGGTTCGAATGCCGATTTGGAGTCGCGGGGTTTGGCCGGACCGAAATTTGATGATGGTTTGCAAGCCGCAGACCAGGCCAGCCAACAGTTATTGGACGACACCGCTGGCCAATCCGTGCCTGGAGAAACAGAAGGTGCAGATATTGCCAGCGCGTTGGATGCTGCAACTAATCCGGCGTCCTCTGTAGCTGTAACATTGGCGTCCAGCACCGCGTCCGTTTTGGGGCAACCCGGCAATGGGGCTGATCGATACTCTGGGACCGCGGGATTGGCCGCCCTGACAACCGGTGCTGAAGTGGCGAAGTCAAAGTCTCCGGTTAAGAATGAAGTGGCGATGGTTCTGGCAGGCGCAAGCAATGACGCTGATGCAGCTGAAGTTCAACTTGGAAAAGTGGTTTCCGATGTCGTGACTTCTCGCAAACCCCAAGCCACGCCTTCGGAACTGGCGCATAATAATGCGTCGGGGACCCAAACAGCGGCCGCTGCTGCGGCGACGGCGACGGCGATGGCGACGACGGCGGCCGCGACGAGCGCGCCAGCAACATCTGCTGCAGCTGCACTTGTTGCCATGGCCAATCCGCAGAAAAATTTAGGTGGTTCAGAAAATGCCTCGGCGCGCATGCCCGAAGGACTGAAAGAGCTGATGTCAAAACCGCTTGACGGCGATGGAGCAGCGACCCGCCTTGAAAAAGAATTGCCGCGCATGGCTGCAAACCAAAGGTCCAGCCTGGAAGGGCAGGGAGATGCTATCCGCTCTGAGCGCGAAAATCTGCTAGCTGCGAGCCGCACGGGGGACACTGCAGGATTGAAGCCGGTCAATGACCTGTCGCTTGGCAATCTGGGTCAGCCGTCGCAAACCCTGATCTCGGCGGTTAAGGAAAACACCAATTGGTCCAGGATGTTATCGGCACCAAATGTACACTTCACCGAAACGATGAAGCCCAATGGCAAGGTTCTTCAGGCCTTGAATGTGACGCTCAATCCAGTTGAATTGGGCAAGTTGGAACTCAATCTGCGCATGCAACAGGGGCAGGTGACAATTGAAGTTCGGGCAGAATCCGACCAGGCCTATCGCGCCCTGCTGGTTGACCAGGATGCACTGGCCAACAATCTGCGCGGTCTCGGATTTAAAGTTGACGCCATTACCATCAATGGGCCGCAGTCTGAAAACGGCCCACAATTCCAGAGTTCAACGCAGTCCGAAGATGGAGGCGCCTCTGACACTTTTGAAAGCGGTTCTTCAGACAAAGATGGTCAACATGCGGACGATTCCGGCTACCAGTCCAACGATCCGGCAAATGGCGATGAAGAAGACACTGCTTCTCTCAATATTATTTAGCGCATCGGCAAATTTGGCCTTCGCCGGCACCAATGTCTGCGAGGAACATATTTACCGGGCCGCGCAAAAATACCGCGTGCCAATCGCACTGCTTTACGCGGTTGGGCTGGCGGAATCCGGGCGCAAGGGAAAGCTGCATCCCTATGCACTGAATGTTGAAGGCCGCGCCTTCTTTCCACGCAACCAATCCGAGGCGCTTCGCATCTTCAAAAGAGAGCGGGCCCAGGGACGCAATCTGATCGATTTGGGCTGCATGCAAATCAACCACAAATATCACGCATCAGCATTTCCAACACTTGAATCAATGCTCAATCCGAGGCTCAATGTGGACTATTCAGCGCGGTTTTTGCGGCGCCTGAAAGACCGACACGGAACCTGGTCAGTGGCCGTTGCCCGCTACCATGCGGGTGATAAAAATCATAAAGCACAAAAAAAATATGTCTGCCGTGTGCTGCAGCACATGGTCGCTCAAAAATTTGCAGCAAATACAACATCTTCCAATAGTATATGTAAATCAATACATTAAGACTCGTCAAAATCTCAATGTTTATGATTTGTTCTAGTTATAAACCTCAAGATTTTGCATGTAATTTTTTGTAATAGCCGAAGATTCGCCGCCGCCCTTACGGTTATCCACAGGGTAATAATGATTCGGGGGCGAATTCGTGATTGTAATAATTGATGAACGTGACTTGGTGCAGCAGGGCTTTTCGTCGCAGTTTGGCAACGAAGGTTTCCCAAGTGCGGGATTTGACAAGGGCGAGTTCGAGGGCTGGATAAATTCTGCCAGCCAGGAAGACCTCACATCGGTAGGGGCGTGTTTGATCGGTGCGTCAGAAATGGAGGGCCTTTCTCCCGCGGCCATCCGTGAAAAAACCAACGCACCGGTCATCGCTCTGTTGGATCAATCGTCACTAGAAGACACGTTGAAGCTGTTTGAAAGCGGCGTTGATGACGTCATCAAAAAGCCGGTTCATGTCAGAGAAATTATTGCGCGTATTGCCGCCATCAAACGGCGCACCGCCAACAAGGAAAGCAGTGTCCATCTTGACCGGCTTCACATCTATCTTGATGGGCGCGACCCGGCCATCGACGACAAGACATTTCCACTGCCGCGCCGCGAGCGCCGCATCCTGGAATATCTCGCCTCCATTGGCGATCGCCGGGCCAACAAGTCCCAGATCTTCAGCGCCATCTACGGCGTGTTCAACGAGGACGTTGAGGAAAACGTGATCGAAAGTCACATCAGCAAGTTGCGCAAGAAGCTGCGCAATGCGCTCGGCTATGATCCCATCGATTCAAAGCGTTACCTCGGCTACCGGCTGATGCCAGCCGAATCCAGAGAACAGCAGGAGCAGTCGGACTCCAGACTTGCGGGCTTGCCGGCTTAGTCCGTCGGGCCGGCGGGCCCGAACCAAACGTTTCAGGCAAGGTTGGTACGCTAGGGTTGGCATAATCGGTAAACCCAGGAGTATCCAAAATGAGCCTTTATGGAATGATGAGAACCAGTGTTTCTGGTATGCAAGCCCAGGCCAACAGGTTGTCGGCGGTGGCAGACAACATCGCCAATTCAGACACAACCGGGTACAAGGCCTACAGTACGCATTTCTCCCAATTGGTGACCCCTGGCGTGCAATCTGAAAACAGCGCTCAGGTGGGATCAGGCGGCGTATTGACTGACCTGCGGCAGTCGGTGTCAAAGCAGGGAACGCTTGAATACACCACCTCGGTGACGGACCTTGCCATCAACGGCAACGGATTTTTCGTCGTCAATGATCCTTCCGGATCTCCTTACCTGACCCGCGCAGGCTCCTTCGTTCCTGACAGCGAGGGCCGGCTGGTCAATTCAGCCGGCATGGCGCTGACCGGCTACAGTCTGGAAAACGGCCCCGTATCAGCCGTCGCCAATGGTTTTGGCGGGCTTGAAGAAGTGTCCATTGTAGAATTTGACCTGATTGCCACGGCCTCCACCCAGGGAACATTCACGGCCAACCTGCCATCCGTTACCGTGCCCACCACAGCACCTTTGCCGTCCGCCAACCTGGCGACTTCGGAATTTGATCACAAGACTTCGCTGGTCGTTTACGACAATCTCGGTGATGAACAATTGGTGGATATGTATTTCACCAATACCGCAACCGGTGATTGGGAAGTCACTGTCTACGATCAGGCAGATGCCTCGGTGGGAACAGGATTCCCCTATGCCAATCCGGCGCTGGCCACGGAGACACTTAACTTCGATATCACAACAGGTTCTCTGACGGGTGCCAGCACCAACGCAGTCAGCTTTACCATTCCAAATGGTGCAGCGACGACAATCGACATGGCCGGCATGAGCCAATTGGCAGCCGATTATACGGTGCTGGAAGCAGAGGTGAACGGCAATCCGCCGTCGCCGATCACCGGTATCGACATTGGCAGCGACGGTATTCTGCATGCCAGATATGGCGACGGTTCCTTCCGGGCGCTGTACCAGATTCCCCTGGCATCTGTGACCAGCCCCGACCAATTGACCGCCCAGACCGGCAGCATCTTCCTGGAAGGTCAGGATTCCGGCTCGGTACAGATTGGTTTCCCCGGTAATGGCAGTTTCGGCAATATCGTGCCTTCGGCGCTGGAGCAATCCAATGTCGATCTGGCCAGCGAACTGACCACCATGATCCAGTCGCAACGCAGCTATACCGCTAACTCGAAAGCCTTTCAGACAGGGTCAGACCTGCTCGACGTTTTGGTCAATCTGAAGCGATGAGCGGGCATTATTTCACCATGGTTCGGAGTGACTGATGTCACTGACTTCTGCACTTCAGATTGCGCAAAACTCGTTACTTAATGTAACGCGGCAGACAAGCGTCGTTTCGCGCAATGTGACTGATGCAGGCAATGCAGACTACACAAGACGCCAGGGTGTTGTAGAAAGCAGCAATCTGGGTTCACGGGTTGTTGTGGTCCGCAGTGGTGTCGATTCTCAGTTGAATGCGGCCAGTCTGGATGCGCTGTCAGAATCCAGCGCTCAGGCACTGATATCCAATCGCCTCGATCAATTATCCATTTCAATCAATGGATTGGACGGATCGACATCACCTGCCCAGGGGCTCACTGCGCTGCACAATTCGTTGCAGGCCTACAGCGTAGATCCTTCAAACAGCCTGTTGGCTGAATCGGCGCTGCAGAACGCCAAGGATCTGGTCACTTCTTTGAATTCGGCCAACGGCTCGATTCAAACCTTTCGCACATCGATGGATGTTGAGCTGAAAAACGAAGTTGCCAAGCTGAACCAGTTGCTGGAGGAATTCCATCAGGTCAACAGCGACGTCACCAATGGAACGCGGTCGGGAAGGGACGTCAATGATGCCCTGGATCAGCGCGATGCCTTGCTGCGCCAGATCACGGAAATTGTGCCGGTCAATGTGATGACCCGCGAGGGCAATGACGCCGTGTTGGTGACCAAAGGCGGTGCCACATTGTTTGAGACTGTGCCGCGCAATGTCACTTTCGATCCTGTCTCAATCTACAATGCGACAACGACGGGCAATCCAATCCGTATTGACGGGGTTCCGGTTCTGGGCGGCAGCGGGGCCAATACGTCCGCCGGTGGTACCCTGTCAGCCATGGTTCAATTGCGCGACGATTCCGGCGCAACGATTCAGAGCGAGTTGGATGAAATTGCCCGTGGGCTGATCACGACATTTGCGGAAACCGACGCCACCAACAGCGCCTTGCCGCCCCTGGCTGGCCTGTTTACCTATTCTGGCGCACCGACGATTCCGGCAGCCGGCGTTTTGCAGACAGGTCTGGCGGCTGATATTTCGATCAATGCCCAATACGACCCGGCTCAGGGTGGAAATATCAATCTGATGCGCGATGGCGGGGCCAATGGCGCAGCTTACAATCACAATCCCACCGGCGCGGCATCTTATTCCGATCATTTGATCAGCCTCGTGCAAAGTCTGGATGGCACAACAGCATTTGACGGACAATCCGGAATAGGCGGGTCGATGAGTTTGCTGAGCTATGCAACACAATCCATTGGATGGCTGGATGGCCAGCGCAGTGAGGCCTCACAGGCGGCTGCGACCAAGGAAGCGTTGCATGTGCGGCTGGCTGAAAAAATATCCAATCAAACAGGCGTCAATATCGACGAGGAAATGGCGCTGCTGCTGCAGCTGGAACATTCCTATGAGGCTTCTGCCCGGGTGATCAGCACAGTCGACGAAATGCTGGCCACATTGATGAGCGTGGTGAGGTGATCGGATGAAAATCTCACAAGTCTCAACCCAGGCAATTTATGACAATCTGCGTCATTCGATGAGCAATCTGCAAAAGGATTTCCTGCAGGCGCAGCGCGAGGTGAATACCGGTCAGGTGGCCGATGCCGGCCTTTCGCTGGGCAGCAATAATGGCCGTCGCTTCACGATGCTCACCGATATCAACCGTCTGCAGTCGATTGCCGACGGCAACAGCCGCACCGAGGCCCGACTCGACATGTCGATATCGGTTACCGGCTCGATAAATGACGTTGCTCAAGGCCTGCTTTCGACATTGACGACCAGCGTCAGCGACAATCACACCACCCATCTTGCCAGTGGCGCCGGGCAATCTGCGCTCGATGCAATTTCCGGCCTGCTCAATACAACGCTCAGCGGAGAGTATATTTTCGGCGGCATTAACAGCGGTGAAGCGGCATTGCTGGATTACCAGTCGCCGGGTCCCAAGGACGCGGTGGATAATGCTTTCTTCAGCCATTTCGGTTTTGCCAAAACCGATGCAGCGGCGGTGTCGATTACAGCTGCGGACATGACCGACTTTATCGACAACACGCTCAGCCCCCTGTTTACCGGTGCCGGATGGACTTCGACTTTTTCTAACGCCAGCGACGAGACAATCACCGCACGCATTGGCCTGAACGAGCAGGGGGTGGGGTCGGTCAGCGCCAACAATAGCGGCTTTCAAAACGCTGTATTCGCCGCCGTCATAGCGGCTGAATTTATCTCTGACGACTTCAATGCCGGCGCCCGTTCAGCAGCCGCGCAATCGGCGCTGGATCTCGTCGGCAACTCAACAGGCCAGCTTGCAGAACTTCAGGGCAAAACCGGCCTGCTGATCAACAGAATTTCCCAATCCTCTGAACGGCTTAACGTTCAGATGGATGAACTGACGATTTATTCGGACAAGATGGTGGAAGTGGACCCATACGAAGCCGCGACACGGCTCAATTCACTGATCACCCAAATCGAGACTTCCTACACTCTGACAGGGCGCATCCAGCAACTCAGCTTAATGCGCTACATCTGATGACGAGTGGCAGAAACGAAAGGAATTGGCATGTACCAGCTGCAATATGCTGACATCCAGGAAGATGCGGTCGTTGATGCTCGAACCCGCGAGCGCCAGCTTCTGACACGGTCCATCGAGTTGCTTGCGAAGGCACGTGACAATCCCAACGATGCCATGGCGGTTATTGAGGCGACGCATTTTACCCGTCGCTTGTGGACAGCGCTGCTGGAAGATCTGGCGCAGCCGGACAATCAGCTTTCCAACGAAATCCGCGCCGGGCTGATTTCAGTCGGCATCTGGATATTGAAGGAAACGGAGAAAATCCGGCAGCGGGAGTCCGACGATTTTGATGGTGTCATCGAGATCACAGAGACGATTATGGAGGGTATCTGATCTTGTCGACATTCAAGATTTCACTGAAACCGCACGAGCGCGTCTATATCAATGGCGCCGTGATCAAAGTTGACAGGAAGACGTCCCTGGAGTTTCTCAACGACGTGCAATTCTTGCTGGAAAGCCAGGTGCTGCAGGCAAGTGAAGCAAATACACCTTTGAAAAGGCTGTATTTCACAGTGCAAATCCAATTGATGTCGCCCAGCGATACCACTGCCGCCAGTCGGATGTTCAGGGAGCAACTGGAACAGTTACTTCTGACTTTCGAGGATTCAACGGTGCGCGGCGAACTGGCAAATGTTGAAAAAATGGTGACGGAAAGCCGCTTCCATGAAGCGATGAAAACCCTAAAGAGCCTCTATCCCATCGAGGCCAGGTTGCTGGAAGGTATTGAAACCAGTTTCCCATTTGAAGACACCCAACCCGTCCAGGCAAAAGCAGGATAAGAAGATGACCGAGATCGCCCCAGTATCAACTATTTCCCAGGCAAGCGCGGCCACTTCGACGGCGTCAGCGGCGAGCGTTGATTACGATGCCTTTTTGCAGCTGCTGGTCGCAGAGATGCAAAATCAGGACCCAACCAAGCCGATGGAATCGACAGAATATGTCGCTCAATTGGCCAGTTTCTCGAATGTCGAACAGTCGATTCAGATGAATGAAAAGCTCGATAATCTGATCAACTCATCCTTCATTGCCAGCGCCGGCTCCTTGATCGGACGAACCATTACTTCGGCTGATGGCGGAACCACCGGTGAGATCGTTCAGGTGAAGGTGACCAACGGTGTCGGCACTGCGGTGTTGGCCTCCGGTGCTGAAGTTGCCGTTGACGGTCGGGTGACCATCAGCAAATGAACCAGGCTGACGCCCTAGATATTACCCAATTGGCGATGTGGACGCTGATCGTCGCCTCTTCGCCCGCGGTGGTCGCAGCGATGCTCGTCGGACTGACCATTGCATTGTTGCAGGCACTCACACAGGTGCAGGAAATCACCCTGACCTTTGTGCCAAAGATATTGGCGATCTTCGCGTCAGTTGCCTTTTCCGCGACCTTTATCGGTGCCCAGATGGGACGCTTGTCCAACTCCGTCTATTCACACATTCAGTCTGGCTTCTGACACCGCCGACCAATTGGGCGGCCGTTCACGTTGCTGGTGAGTTCGGCGCAAGTTTGACCCTCTAATCTCGATTGGGAACGCATATTCCCAATGTCAGATGGAGCGGTATGGCGGTAGAAGCCTCCCTAAAAGAAGTTGCGAGCAGCAACGGCAAGGATGTCCTTTTTGCCGGCGCCGTTGTCTTCATTCTGGCGATCCTGTTTCTGCCTCTACCAACGGTCTTCATCGATATTGGCCTGTCAATTTCGATCGCCCTGTCGGTGCTGATCCTGATGGTGTCGCTGTGGATATCCAAACCGCTTGATTTCTCCTCCTTTCCGACGATCCTGCTGATCGCAACCATGTTGCGCCTGTCGATGAATATCGCCACCACGCGTGGAATTCTGTCCCAGGGTCATGAGGGGGTGAACGCCGCCGGCTATGTCATTGGTGGCTTTTCCAGCTTTGTGATGAGCGGCGATTTCGTTATCGGGCTGATCGTTTTCATGATCCTGGTGATCGTCAATTTTGTCGTTATTACAAAGGGTTCGACCCGAATTGCCGAAGTGGGTGCACGATTTACTCTTGATGCTGTCCCCGGCAAGCAGATGTCCATCGACGCTGATCTCTCCGCCGGGATCATCGATGAAAAGGAAGCCCAGAGGCGGCGTCGTGAGCTGGAAGAGGAAAGCTCGTTTTTCGGCTCCATGGATGGGGCGTCAAAGTTTGTGCGCGGCGATGCGATTGCCGGCCTGATCATCACCGCGATCAACATATTTGGCGGCATTGTCATTGGCTATACCCGCCATGACATGAGCCTTGCAGAAGCGGCAGATGTGTTCACCAAGCTGTCCGTTGGCGACGGTCTGGTTTCGCAGATCCCTGCCTTGATCGTCTCCCTGGCTGCCGGTCTTTTGGTTTCCAAGGGCGGTACGCGTGGTTCGGCTGACAAGGCGGTGTTCGGACAACTCGGCGCCTATCCAAAAGCCCTGCAACTGGCCGCCCTGTTGATGTTGATTTTTGCGCTGATGCCGGGCCTGCCAATGCTGCCCTTCCTGTCCCTGGCGATCATCCTGGCCGGATCGGCGCTGATCATCTCCCAGCGGACAAAGGCGGAAGAGGAAAATCGTCGGCTGTCAGAAGAGAAGTCGGTGCAGGAGAAAACCGATGCTGAACAGAATTCGGTCAAATCCTCGCTGGCGACGAGCGAAATCGAGCTGGTGCTCGGCAAACAGCTGGCAACTCATCTGGTGCCGAAGCGGGAAGAACTGGCCTTTCGCATGTCAAAGATGCGCAAGAAATTTGCCTCCCAATATGGGTTCGTTATCCCCGATGTACGGTTGAATGAAGACCTGAGCATTGCTGACAAGAGCTACGAGATCAAAATTCACGGCACCACCGTTGCCTCCCACGATTTGCGCCTGGGGGAAATTCTGGTGCTGGTCGGGGAAAAGGATCTGCCGGATATTCCCGGTGAAGAAGCGGTGGAGCCCGCATTCGGCATCCGGTCCTTGTCGGTGCTGGAGAGTTTTTCTGAAGACGTCAAACAATTGGGCATGCCAACGGCTGACAATGTGGCGATCATCCTCACCCATCTCAGCGAAGTGATCCGCAACAACCTGCCGCAATTGCTGTCCTACAAGGACACCAAGACCCTGATCGACGGGCTGGATCCGGAATATCGCAAGCTGACGGAAGAAATGTGCACAAACCACATTTCCTATCCAGGCCTTCAGGCGGTGCTACGCTTGCTGCTTGCAGAACGGGTCTCTATCCGCAACCTGCATTTGATTTTGGAAGCGATTGCTGAAATTGCGCCACATATCCGCCGCTCTGAGAAAATCGTTGAACATGTGCGCATGCGGATCGGTCAGCAATTATGTGGTGACATCACTATTAAAGGCACGCTCAATGTTTTGAGGCTGGGCAACAGATGGGATCTGGCCTTCCATGAAAGCCTCAAGCGGGATGCCAAGGGCGAGGTGCGTGAATTCGATATGGAACCGCATCTGCTCGAAGAATTTGGCACGGCGGCTTCCAAGACGATCAAGAGCCATCTGGATGCTGGTGTGAACTTCGCGCTGATCACCGCGCCGGAAGTGCGCCCCTATGTGCGCATGATCATCGAGCGCCTGCATCCCAATTTGCCGGTGCTGTCGCATGTTGAAATCGCCCGCGGGGCCAATCTCAATATTCTGGGCAACGTGTCGTGACGGCATTTGCGTCTGACGGCATTTTGCTGGTCCTGCTGGCATTTTGCCGGGTCGGGGCGTGTTTCATGGTTCTGCCAGGCATTTCCAGCAGCCGGGTTCCCGTTCAGGTTCGCCTGCTGTTGGTGATTGCCATTACCATCGCCATGCTGGGTCAGATCTGGCCTCTGCTGGCAACCACCGATATCTCCAATCCATCGCTGCTGGCGCGGTTGGTTGTTTCGGAAACAATCATTGGCGTATTCATTGGCCTGTGTGTGCGGTTTTACCTGTTGGCGCTTGGGTTCATGGCGACAGCGATGGGCACGGTTATTGGTTTCGGTAACCTGATGGGGCCGGGATTTGAGGAGACCGAGCCTCAGGCCGCGCTGGGCACGTTGCTGACTATGGCGGCATTGCTGTTGCTGTTTATCCTCGATTTCCATCACGCCGTCATTCGCTCGCTGATCGCATCCTATTCGGTTGTGCCGGTCAGCGGCAGTTTTCAAACGGAAACCTATCTGGCCAATCTCACCGAAACGCTGAAGGAGAGCTTTCTGCTGGTGCTCAGACTTGGCAGCCCGTTCATCGCCTATGCACTGGTGATGAACCTGATGATCGGCATTTTGAACAAGCTGACCCCGCAAATTCCGATCTACTTTATTTCTCTGCCGTTCCTTATTTTCGGCGGTCTGCTGCTGCTCTACTTCGCAGTGCCATCCTTCCTGAGCCTGTTTATCGACGGCTTTTTTGAGTTCAAGGTGTTCCGCTGAGATGAGTGTTTCCAAGTCTGCAAAGAAACTCAAACGCCTGGTGCTTGCTCAAACGGTGGCGGAATCCATGGCCAAGTCACAGGTGGGCGAATTGTCTGCATCGCTGCGGCAACAGGAAACCAAGCTGGAAGAGGCCCGTGAATCCTTTGCCAATGCAACAACATCGCTGGTGTTTGCCGACCTGCATCTGCGCCACATACATGGGCTGGCCAATCAGTGTGGTGAAACCCGGAACGAATTGGAAGAGGCGCGACGAGAGTTGCAGAGTGAAACCGTCCGCAACAAGAAACTGAAGAGCAGATTGAAATCAACCCTGGTGAACAATCAACGGGATGAGGAAAGCAAATTGATGATGGAACGGCTCGACAGATTTTCGGCCACCCGCTGATTGCCAAGGCCTTTATTGCGTCCATGGTCACCGCCGTCGCCGTCGCCGTCGCCGTCGCCGCCGCCGCCGCGGCGGCGTGGTGATAGTTTCCCGCAAGCTTGCCGCATTATGATGGTCCCATACTTACCTGTGAGGTTGGCATGGCATTTGACTTTGGTTCTGACATTCTGGTTGACGCAATGCAGGCGGCTGATCCCCAATTGGCGGCCGACGCCCGGATGAAGTTGCAACAGATTTCGGCAATGCAGCGGGCTGGTGAGGTGTCATCTTCGACATTCAACGACAGTCTGTCGGCGGCGGATCAACGCATCGCGACCAAGGACAGTCCAAGGGAAGTGCTGCAGAAATTTGAATCCGTCGTGCTGTCGACATTTGTCCAGGCGATGATGCCGAAAGACGCGGAAAGCGTCTTTGGAGAAGGCTTGTCCGGGGATATGTGGAAAGCTCAGATGGCTGAGAAGATCGGTGAGCAGATGGCCAAGAACGGCGCTCTGGGCCTCGCGGACCGGTTACTCAAAAGCTATCAGACGGATGGTGAGAACATCGAACCGATATCCGGACTTCATGACCCGGCACTCGCCGTGCCGCAAACCCGGGCGCAGGATGGTGCAGTTCAGTTTGTTCAGCAACTGGAGCGCGACATTTTGATTGGCAATGATGATGAATCGACTCCCGCCAGTCTTGTCTTGAACCCGAATATGGAAAAAGTCTGATGACCGTCACTCCTGCAGAAATCTCTCAGCCCGGCCAGCAATCCAGCCTGCATACGGTCATTGCCCGCCTGGGGACATTTATTGAGCTGGAAACGGAACAAATTCAGTCGGAAAAGAATTTTGACTTTGGCGCCTCGAGCGAGAAGAAAAGCCGCCTACTGTTTGAGCTCAACCGCGCTTCCCGGGGGCTTGATTTCTCCCAGTTGGATCGCGCGGTGTTGACAGAACTGGCGCGCCTCAAGCGAGCTTTGGCACGCAATGAGGCGCGGATAAAGGCGCATCTGTCGGCCGTTAAGGAAGTGTCGGACCTGATGGTCACAATCCTGAAGAACGAGGAAGCCGACGGAACTTACGGTGAGATGATCTAGGAATAATTTGGTGTTTGGCACGATATTCTTTGCGGGTTGGGGCTGTATCATAACTGCGGCGACCCTGGTGGTCGGCATGAATATGCAGGCTGAAACGCGGATGGCCGATGAGCAGGAAATGGTTGTCGAACTGCCACCGGTATTCACCCAGCCACAACAATTGGTAGCCCCGATCGTAACAACAAAACGGACCAAGGGTTACGTGTTTTCAAACGTCAGCCTGGAGCTGGACGCGACCCTGTTGTCGCAAATGTCGCTGCCCCTGGACATGGTGCTTCAGGATGGGTACCTGGCGCTGATTGTCGGCAATCCGGACTTCAACTTTCCCGAAACATCCCAGTTTGAACTGATGAAGTTCAAGGCTGGTTTGAAGGATGGCATCAACGCATTTGTTGACGGCGAACTCGTCCGGGACGTCTATGTCAGCGGGATCAATTTCCTCGGCACGGATGAAGCACGGCGCAAGCAGACCCTGCGGTCGGTCTGGTTGCAGGACCCTGACAACCCGGCGCCTCCACCAGAACCCAAAAAATAAGACACGCGCTAGATTTCCAACTGGCAATTGGCGACTGGTCAAAAGAAAACCGCCCGGCTGATCTGATAAAGGATCGGCCGGGCGGTTTTAATTATTCGCCGGGAAGTTTACCCGTCTTACTGTCTGAAGAGGGCGAGGATGTTTTGCGAAGCAGCGTTGGCGATGGAGAGTGATTGCACACCAAGCTGCTGTTGGGTCTGAAGCGCCTGCAGGCGGGTCGATTCTTTCGACATATCGGCATCGACCAGAACTCCGATACCCCGGTCGATTGAATCGATCAAGGAGGCTACAAATTCCATCTGTGTGGACATGCGCTTCTGGATAGCGCCGATATTCGAGGCCGCGGTAGTCATCTCGGCAAGTTTTGCGTCGACATTGCTGATCATGTCGTCAATGTCCTGATCATCGGCGCCAATTGCGGTGATGTCCAACGTGGTGACCGAAACTGAGAAGGCGCCGGCACCTGTTGTCAGGAAGACGGAGTCCAGAATACCAGACTGGTCAGCGGCGTCGAACAGTTCGACGTCGGCCGTGTCAATATCAATTGTTTCGACCTGCACAGTCGTGGCAGAGCGGGTGAATGAGGAAACGACCGATTTGGTCTGCACATAGGTGGCGGCGCCGGAATCGACGGACAGCCAGTTTTCACCGGAGAATGAGGCCGAGTCGGCAATTGCCACCAACTGGTCCTGCAATTGGCTGATTTCGTCCTGAATTTTGCTGCGATCGATGCCGGGCTCTCTGGAAGCCACCAGTTTCGACTTGATTTCGTCGATCACATCGATGCTGGCATTAATGCCGGTATAGGTGACATCGATTTTTGCCGAACCCAGTCCCAGGGCATCCTGAACGGTGGATAGCGCCTTGTTGTCGGAACGCATTGTGGTGGCAATCGACCAATAGGCGGCGTTATCCGTCGCGGTGGAAACCTTGTATCCCGTCGAAATACGGTTCTGCGTTTGCTCCAGCATCTTGTTGGTTGTCTGGAGAGAGCGAAGAGCCGTCATCGCTGAAGAGTTGGTTTTGATACTGGTCATAAGGCGCCCCAAAATGGCAATCTGAAATCTATGATTGACATGCCGGTCGCCGGCCGGTGGAAACGCGCATCATGCTCGGACCAAAGTCCGGTTTACCACTCTTTCTAAACCGTAAAAGGTTATGGTTAACGGCGAGTTAACCAGTCGTTAGGGAAAGCGGAATTTCGCATGAAAATAAACGTCTAAAACGGCCGACCCTTACGGATCGTTTGATTTCAACATCAATCTGGCGCTGTCGAATCGCACATTGGAGATGGGGAAGGGGGTTGTCCGGTTGTTGAGTGCTTCGGCCAGCTGGTCGGCCATGTCGGCCAGTTGCGGATCGCGCAACTTGGCGAGATCTTTCGGGTCGGACCTGTGAACCAGCTCAAACAGCCCGTCCAGAATAATCTGGTCGACGGGGACGAGTTCCGGGTCCACCGCATCCTTCGGCAGTTGATAATTTACCCGTGCAGTAAAGTGGCCGACAACATTGCCATCGTCGAACAGGGCGGCTGACATGGTGTCCGAACGGAAATCCACCAGGCTCGGTTCAGCCATGCCGTCTTCGCCTTGATCTGAGCTGATGAGCGACGGCAGAAAAACCACACCGATTGTCACGATGATTGCCCAAATGGATATGATAAGGGATTTAAACAAATGTCCTCGCGCCCGGATCAAGATGAAATGGCCGCTGGCCATGGTGATTCGACTTGCGCCCAAAATGAACAATCAAGCTTGTGTCGACCTATCGTGCCACCCTGGAGAACTGTCTGATAGTGACGACAGCCTGGGGAAAGCAGAGCGACCTATAGATTTCCAATGAGCGCATTTGATCAGTTCTGGAGTTTCAAACTTGTCCTCGAAGAGCGACTTGGAAGTCGCGACACGGATCAGCTTGAGACTTCGGAAGACCACGGCCCGGCGATCACCGCCCCCTTCGTCGAGGTGACCAAATCTCCGCCCATGGCGGCTTCGTTGAAAGACGTGGAACAATATTATCTGACAGATGAAAAGGTTGAGCCAGCAGTTGCCGCGGTTGCAGCGGTTGCGGCGGTTGCGGCGAAGATTGAATCTCTGCCAAAACCGCCGGTGAAAAAACCCAAACCATTTGTCCTTCCAAGCGCGGCTGAACTAGATAAGCTAAGTGTCAGGGAACTGAGGCAATTGCGGCGCAGACTGGCCCTGGAAGTTCACCCTGACCGGATTGGAAGCCGGACCGTGGCTGGCCAAAGCAACATTATGGGACGTTGCAATCGATTGATCGACGACGCGATAAGCCGAAAGGATTTGTGATCCGAGTTTTTTCAGTGCTCGTGGGGGCCTGAGGGTGGATCACACTGGTCCTTCAGGCTGGCGATTGCTTCGAGCCGACTGAACTCCGTCGGAGCCGTGGGCGATGTGCTCAGCGCCTCTTCCTGGGGGTGCATTGCAGCGCTGGCCTGCGTTCCTCCGACCACTTTGAACGGGTTAAGCGCCATGATATTGGAGTTGGTCACCGCGATGCAGAGTATGACCATCGGTCGACCATGCACGGGAAAGGGGGCTGACAAGGTTGAGTATTTCAGCCCGATCTTGCGCAGCAGGGCGGTGCCTCCCCGATCACTGGTTGTGTAGATGAACCGGCATTGGCGGTTGTTGGAAATGCGCATTGTTTCAACAATCAGCTCACGCAGGATGGTTTCGCCGTCAGCGCTGGCCCGTTCGTCGCTATTTGTGAAACTGACGCATTGCAGCTCAAAGGCCGGACAGCGATTGCTCTGACGCGCAAGTTGCCCAATGGTGCCGCTGACTGTCTCGTCATCGGCATTGTCGAGCACCGGAACCAGGCGGGCATAGCCGATAGAAGCAGCACCATCCCGGTTGATCACATGAAAACAGTCGCCGTGGTCGGCGTCCTCCAGCGCACCATCGCTGCCGCTTGCTTGTCCGATCCAGATTTCTTCGTTGAGAAAGCTTCTGCCGCGCAGATCAACACTCTCCGAAACGCAGGAGAACTTGTTCCGCTCAAGCGGCATGTGGACGACTTCGATCATTACCGGCTACTCACTACGGCTGGGCATTGAATGCGTTCGCAGCGGAAAGCTTACAGCAATCGCAACCGGTCGGATATTGCCTGGTTGCGCATGGGAGAATTGACTAGCAGAAATCGCAGCGGATATTTACCTGTCGGAAAGGCTAAACCTTGAGAGGGCTAAGGCTTCGGGTGCCGAGGCACCCGCCCGACTCAGTTTTGATACAGGTAAAGATTTTTTCTTTCCGGAGACGTCGACAGATCGTCGTAGGAGGTAACCCGGTTGCGGCCGTTTCGCTTTGAAGCGTAGAGAGCTTCGTCAGCCTGCGAGTATAGACCCTGGACATTGTCTGCGGATGAAGCGTGGCAAACGCCCATAGAGATGGTGACTTTGCCAGGTCCCAGCTTGATACGCCCGTCGCCAAAAGACTCCTCCGCCACGGCAACGCGTACCCGTTCTGCCAAACGCATCATGCCTTCTTCGTTGATGTCGGTTGAGAAAATAGCGAATTCTTCACCGCCAAGCCTGGCCAGCAGGACGTCGCCGCGGCTGTTGGATTGCATGACTTTGGCAATGTTCTTGATCACCAGGTCGCCAAAAGGATGGCCATAGGTGTCGTTGAGAGTTTTAAAGCGGTCAATGTCGCCAATGATGAGGCCCGATTGGCCAAATGAGCTTCCGCTGACACTTCCCAGCCGGTTGTCAAAGGCTCGACGGTTATAGAGACCGGTCAGCGCGTCGGTTTCGGCCTGTTTTTTGTATTCCGCCAGTTCCGATTTGATCGCCCGCAATTCACTGCTGTTGTCTTCGATTTCCTCAAGGGTTTTCTGCCCCTGTTTCTGAGTCGTTTCGGTTGCATCCATCAGCAGACCAACCAGCCTGTTGACGACATCCGGAGACATGCGGGTGCCGGGATCGAGCTTCTGGGTCGCCTGGCCGAGAATCTTGCCATACTGGCTGACCGAACTCTGTTCGTTCTTGATCATCTCAATGGTGCTGGTGAGTTTGTTTTCAACGGCATTGCAGATTTTGCTGACCATTGCGTCATCGTCGGCGCGTGCGCAGTAGGTGGCAAAGAGATTATCGAGCTTTTCCTGATCGATATTGTTGCCGATCTCCATCAGTTCCTTTTGAATTTCCGGACTGGTTCCGCTGATGGCTCCGTAGAACACTTCATAGTTTCGCGGCAGGCCAACCACCCCGATCTTATGCATCGCATTGGCAACGCGCATCGACATGGGGAGTGGTTTGTTGGATCTTGCCGGTTCGCTGACTTGTTTTGCTTGCTGCATGGTCGTGGGCCCATCTTCTAGTGTTCAGTTTGGTCTGTTGGGTTGCACTATTTAATCACTCGCGTTCGTATGGCGCGTGCAACGGCTTGTGTTCGGTTTACGCAATCCAGTTTCTTGCAACAGGAATTGAGATAGTGGTTTACCGTGTGTTCAGACAATGAAACGATGACTGCAATCTCGCCGCTGGTTTTCCCTGCTGCTGCCCAGTTGAGACACTCCAGCTCACGCTTATTGAGCTCAGAACCGGTATCACGCACTCGGTCGATTGCCAGAGTTTCGATGCGATTGAAAACATTCTGAAACAGCACGACCAATTCAAATGTGATGTCGAATTCTTCCAGCGCTTCTGAATATAGAATGATGAATGCTCGTTTTTGTCCCCGGGTCGGTGTCTGAATGCAATGGGCAAATTGGGTGTCAATTTCGCTGGCAATAAGGGCATCAGCACCTGTCAGTTTTGCACCTTCGTCCTCGCCGCTGCCGCCGTCGCCGTCGCCGTCGCCAACGATCCCGTTGCGCTTTGACCAGATGAAGGGAGTGGACGTGGTGTTGAGATGAGTCAGAACTGACCAGTCATCAAACATATCCAGAGAAATCAGATCATCCACCAGGTACAGTGGCAGGTTGGTGAGCAAGATATCATCGGCAACCATTGAGCAACCCACATCCGGTGGGTGCGCGATCATAAAATGGCTGAAGCCGTAGCGGGTGCACATGTCGCTGACGCAGGAGAAAGCATCGCTTAAGGTCGAAACCGATTCCAGCCGGCGAGAGATTGCATCATAGGAACTTTCACCAAGTGCAGGTGTAACCTGAATTTGCTGCAGCGTTTTTAAGGCTGTGTTTTCCAATGGTCCGCCGTTCTTGCCCTTGGGAACGTGCTCCATGGCGCCAGTTCGATGCGCGATTGAAGACCGAATCCCCCTACCTCAATGGATCAACCCTTCAACTTCTTGCTTGCGCAAAGCTGACTATCTGAGCACAGGGAAAGCGGTGGCGGTGGCAACCAGCGATCATTCTTAAATTTTGGGATGAGGTATTACTATGATTTCATTAGACAAATGCGCGATTCACACAGGAGTGGTAGAACATAATCATACCCGGGCCCACCTGCTTGGCATTGAACAGGGCTGAGCTGGATTTGGTTTGGATTTCATCAAAGAATGTGCCGTTTTGCGGTGCCAGACTGATGCCGACGCAGGCGTCCAGTTCGAAGATCATGCCGTCTACCTCGATTGGTTCACGGATGATCCGCAAAATTCTGCGGGCCAGGATTTCCGCTCCGCCCAGGTCATCAATGCCAATTTGAATGACGGCGAACTCATCCCCGCCCAGATGGGCGAAAGTGTCGGTTTCGCGGCGCGTTTCCAACATCCGACCACCCAGGATTTTGAGTATCTTGTCGCCGGTCTGTTGTCCGGCGGTATCGTTGATGCGCTTGAAATTGTGAATGTCCACATGGTGTAGGGCGATGCTGGTGCCGCGTTCGGCCTGTGCCAGGGCGATGTTCAACCTGTCCTGGAACAAGGTTCGGTTTGGCAATCCCGTCAACTGGCTGTAATGGGCCAGTTCGATCGATTTGGCTTCCTGGGCCAAACGTTCGGAGATGTCGTAATAGGTGGTTACAAACCCACCGCCCTCAACAGGTGTGCTGTTGATTTCCAGAGTGCGCCCGTCGGGGCGTTCCTGGAGGAAGGAACTCGGTGTGTTTTGTCTGGCCAGTTCCAGGCGTTCGTCGATGCAGTGGTTTGGATCCTTGTCTCCAAACTCGCCACGCTGTGCGTTAAACTGCAACAATTCCTGCAATGTCGGTTGCTTGGACTCAAACAGTTCTGGGGGATAATTCCACAGGTCGACATATTGCTCATTGTGCAAAACGAGTTTCAGGTCTGCGTCGAACATCGCCAGACCACCCGGGAAGTTCTCGACCACGGCTTCCAGCTGATTTGTCCGCAGGCGATTGAAGGAGACGTCCACATGGGTCTCGACAAAGCCACCGTTTTTGAGCGGGATGCAAGTCACTTCGACAAAGTGGTGTTCGTCAACTTGCAATTCGTGCTTTAAAACGCGGCCATTGCGGATTGAGCGGATCCGGTGAGCGACGGTTTGCGACAGATTGGCCCGGCCATAGGTTCCCTGGCGGGCATTGTGCCAGATATATTGCTCCATGGTGGGAAAACCATTGGCGAACAGTTCATCGGACTTGGGCAGACGGTTCTTCAACGTGTCGTTGCAATAGGTCATCTTGTAGCCGACATCGAAGACAGCGATGCCACCGGGAAAACCATTGATCAATGCGTCAAACTGGGTATTGCTCTGGCGTTTTTCAGTGACGTCGAGATAGGTCGTTACAAAACCACCATTTTTCAGAGGTCGCCCACGCACTTCGATGATGCGTCCGTCATTTAGTTGGCGTTCATAGCGATGGGGCTGTCGCTGTGCCACCAGGGCAAGGCGCGACCGTACATGTTGTTCGACATCGCCGGGACCATATTCTCCGCGTTCCGCCTTAAAGCGAAACAATTGTTCAATGGTCGGCAAGCCGCCTCCGAACAGTTCTGGCGGATAGTCGAGTAGCTTTTTCAGATATTCATTGCAGACGGTCATATTGAGATTTTCATCGAAGGCACAAAGGCCTCCGGGGAAATGCTCAACTATCGAGCGGTACAGGTCGAGCTCACCGATGAGATCTTCAGCAGTGTCCATTTGATGTCGGGCAAGCGTATCCAATGGCGTTTCGACCCCCGTCTCTTCAGACTGAAGCGGTAAATGCTGACCTTGTGCCTGCTGTGACTGCATATGTTTTTCGTCGACCTGCCAGACAACGCCTCGTACAGCGGTTTTTACGAGCCCCGGCCGTCGAAGGGACGGTGTTTGACCCGAGCAGGTTCCCGCAAGTTATTTGAGGTTAAGTGTTGCGGCAGAAGTCGTTTTCAAAACGTTGCAAAGGATATGCGAGAATTCGCATGCGGCAATTCGGGCGGGTCGGCTAAAGAGCATGGATCGGCCGGTACTTGTAAGCACTGGCACAGACTGCCCGATGTCCAGATTGTAACTTCAGGTCTTAACGTCCGGTTCGGTGCGCCCCGTCAGTTTCTCAAGCTGGCAAATTTGCACGGCGGCCAGTTGGACATCCTGCAAGGCGGTCTGCGGATCGATGTGATGGTCCGCGTCCTGTGGTGCAAATTGTTCCAGATAAAGCCGCAGTGTGGCCCCCTGTGTGCCGGTTCCGGACAGCCGAAACACGGCCCGCCCGCCGGATTGAAAATACAGTCGTACACCCTGGTTGTGACTGTCAGAACCGTCCACCGGATCATGGTAGGAAAATTCGTCGCAGGATTTCACCGTCTGCGTGCCGAAGGTCTGGCCGGGGAGGGTTGCCAGCGCTGCGCGCAGCTGATCCATCAATTCATTGGCGGCGTCAGTTGGAATATTCTCAAAATCGTGGCGTGAATAATAGTCGCGACCATAGGTCTTCCAGTGGTCGGCCATGATCTCGGCGACGGATTGTTTTTTGACCGCCAGAATATTGAGCCACAACAGCACCGCCCAGAGCCCGTCCTTTTCACGCACGTGATCAGAACCCGTGCCGGCGCTTTCCTCACCGCACAGTGTGGCAAGGCCGGCATCGAGCAGATTGCCGAAAAATTTCCATCCCGTAGGCGTTTCATAGCAGTTGATGTTCAGCGCCCTGGCTACCCTGTCGCTTGCCGCGCTGGTCGGCATGGAACGGGCAATGCCGGCAAGTCCTCTGGCGTAGCCTGGCGCAAGATGAGCATTGGCGGCGAGCACGGCCAGACTGTCAGACGGGGTGACATAGGTGCCACGGCCGACAATCATATTGCGGTCGCCATCACCATCAGACGCTGCCCCGAAATCCGGCGCATTATCGGCCATCATGATGTCCATCAGGGCTTTGGCCCAGACGGGATTGGGGTCGGGATGGCCGCCGCCAAAATCTTCTGATGGATGGCCGTTGAGCACGCTGCCCTTTTCGGCGCCCAGATCTTGTTCAAGAATTGCCCTTGCATAGGGGCCGGTGATCGCGTGCATGGCGTCGAAGCGGACCGAGAAACCTGAAGCAAAGAGTTTTCGAATGGCATCGAAATCAAACAGGGTTTCCATCAGGTCCCGGTAATCTGCCACCGGATCAACAATTTCAATCTGCATGGACCCCAGCTTTTGCGTGCCGATCGCCGACAGGTCCGGCGTGTCCTCGGTTGTGGTTTCCAGTGTGGCATAGGTGGTCAGTTGCGTGGTCTGGGTAAATATGGCGTCGGTAATGCCTTCCGGCGCGGGGCCACCATTGGCGGTGTTGAATTTCAGACCGAAATCCTCATCGACGCCGCCGGGATTGTGGCTGGCAGACAAAATCAGGCCGCCATCCGTCTTGTTGAGGCGGATGAGATGGGACGCTGCGGGGGTAGAAAGCAAACCGCTCTGGCCGATAATCAGCTTTTCAGCACCATTGGCAGCCGCCATTTTGATGATCGTCTGAATGGCCTGGGCATTGAAATAGCGGCCGTCACCGCCGACCACAAAGGTCTTGCCGCCGGCGCCGCCAATGGCATTGAAAATGGCCTGGACAAAGTTTTCCAGATAGCCAGGTTCCATGAAAATGCGGGTCTTTTTTCGCAAGCCAGAGGTGCCGGGTTTTTGCCCGTCGATTGGCTTTGTGGCGACCTGTTGAATATTCATTGCACCTGTTTCCTTTCAGCAAGGGGGGCTCTTGCATGATCTGCCATGATCCTGGCGATCTTCACAAGCTGCGGGTCCGTTTTCAACTGCTCTGTGGAGCAGGGATATTTGCGCTGCCAGTTGGGATGTTCCGACGTGGTTCCCGGCAGGTTTTGTGCTTCGATGGTGGCGAACAGATCATCGAGTTGAACCGATACCATGGCAGCATTTGATTGGGCGAGCACGGTGTAGACGGCGTGTCGCAACTGATCGAATCCGGCTTCGCTCAACTCTATCGCGTCACCTGCAAGCGCCAGTAGCTGTTCAACTTCCCGGGTTCGATTGCTGCGGGAATGGTGTGCCTGATGTTCGTCGATCCAACCCAGGCGCTGCCACCATTCGACATCACGCGCCTGCTGATAGCCAGCCAGTGTTGGCGTGTCGTGGGTGCCGAAACAAACTAGTGATTTCTGTCGGAAATTTTCTGGTGCGCGAAAGGCGTTGTCGTGATCTTTTTCATATTGCAACACGCCATAGGAATAGATGTTGCGTTCGTTCATCGTGTCGCGAAATCCTTCGGGCACCAGGCCAAGATCTTCACCCACCACGACCGTGTTGCTGCGCGCGGCTTCTATGCGGACCAGCGCCATCAGCGCCTGAAAATTCTGCCAAATATAGCCGCCGGCGGAACCGTCATCGGGTATCCAGTAGCTGCGGTTCAGCCCCAGCACATGATCAATGCGGATAATGCCGCAATGGCGCATGGTCTGGCGCAGAATATCGCGAAATGCCTGGTAATTATTGCGGGCGAGTTTTTTCGGGGCAAAGGCGGCAAGGTTCCAGTTCTGACCGGCCGGGGCCAGGTGATCAGGCGGCGCACCGACAGAAACGCCTTCGGCAATGCTGGACGATTCACACCAGGCTTCTGCTCCGTCGCGCCGGGCACCGACCGCCAGGTCGAGATAGAGGCCAAGCGACATGCCAGCGTCCAGGCCGGCTTGCTGGGCATCGGCCAGTTGGCCATCGGCGATCCATTGCAGCCAGGCATGAAAGACCAGATCGGGATCGTCATCGGGATGTATCGGATCGGATGTCGGTTGGGTGTCCGGCCACTGATTCCAGTCCTCCCCGTGCAGGCCGCTGAGCTTTTCAAATTGTGCAAAGCGGGCCAAAGCTGCGCCGCCGCACTGGCAAAATGCATCGAAACCGGACCGCTGTTCTGGCTCCGCCAGGTTCAGGAAATCCTGGAACAGAGAGGTGAGAATGGGTCTTAGATGGTCAAAATGTTGCTGGTAATCGACCTGTTGGGCGTCAGGATTATTTTTGTGCAGGCTTTTCCATTGTGCAATGAGGTCGCAGCTGGTGCGAGACTGGGGCTGCACCCGCTCTGCAGCGATGTGTGCGCTGTTGAGAAATCCGCGATGGGTGGGGGAATAGGGACTGATGATTTGTGGGCTGTGCCAACCAAGGGCGTGAACCGGATTAATGCCCAGAAAGCTGGCCCCGTTCTGGCCACCCATTCGGGCCGCCTCCGCGAGATGTTGATAATTGCCGATACCGGCCTGGTCGCTGGAGTGGAGCCCATAGAGAGCGGCGTTCACCCCCCAGACACGATCATGATCAGAAACTTCATGGAGAGAAGGGGCCGTGGCTGGCGCCACGATCAGTCTTATCCTTTCGGCCTCTGGCCCTTCGCCGACTACCAATTGATGGACGCCGATGGGCAGGTTCTGCAGTTCGATATTTCCCTTGGCGTGACCGGCCAAATGTCCATCCACGCCCTCCTCCAGCTGAATATGCCACGGCTGGTCTTGTTCAACCGTGAGAGAAAAGTGCTGATCCTGATCGAGGATGATTTCCGCGTCGAAGCGGCGGCTGTTTTGTTCAGCCAGATGATGGGATGCTGCTTGCTCGATATCTGTATCTGTTGCCAGTTTCAGTCCATTTGCCCGCAACAGCGCCAGTTTGGTTTCCCGGCTGGTTGGTTGTTGATTTCCGGCAAGATCATAATAGGAGCCGACAATGCCGAAGTGATCTGCCAACCAATCCAGGGCCTGGTCGGTGGTCATCTTGAAACCTCATCCGGTTTCGACACTGCGGCAACGACCGAATGACCGGCGACCCGCATGGATGCGCCGTCAGTCTCGCAGACAGCAAAAATGTCGATTGCTGCCGTGTCGATCGCCCGAACCCAATGATATCCCGGTTTGATTTTTGGTAGGTGAACCTCTGCGTCATCGGAATCGCGGTTGAAAACAATGAACACCGTGTCGTCGGATCCGTTGATCTGCGGGTTTTCTCCCGACATGCGCAAGGTCAGACACAGGTTGGACAGGCCCGGATCGCGCCAGCTTAGTGTGTCGCCCTTAAAATCGCTCCACTCGACATCCGGCAAACCATCTACCTTGCGCGTGGTGCCGTGCAAAAAAGTGGTTTGCCGCAAACAGGGATGATCGCGCCTGAACTCAGAAAGCCGTGCCACGAAATCGATTAATTTGGTGTCCGCCTGCTGCCAGTTCAGCCAGCCAATGGAATTGTCCTGGGCATAGGCATTGTTATTGCCTTTTTGGGAATTGGAGAACTCGTCGCCGGCAAGCAGCATTGGCGTGCCCTGGGAAAGGAACAGGGTGGCCAGCATATTGCGCTGTCGCAATGCCCGTTTTGCACGAATGATCTTGTCGGTGGTTTCACCTTCCACACCACAATTGTCGCTGAAATTGGCGTGGTGGCCGTCTGCGCCATTTTCTCCATTAGCCGAATTGTAGCGCGCGTTGTAGCGGGTCACGTCGGCCAGGGTGAAGCCATCATGGGAGGTAACAAAGTTGACCGATGTCCAGGCGCGGCGGCCATTGCGGTCAAATTTGTCAGCAGACCCCAGCAGCCGGGCGCCAAGGTCCTGGGCGCTGTGATGATCGCCGCGCCAATAGCGGCGCACCGTATCTCTAAAGCCGTCATTCCATTCTGAAAACTCGGCTGGAAAATCACCCACGCGATATCCCCCGGGACCGATATCCCAGGGCTCGGCAATCAGTTTTGTGTCAGCCAGCACCGGGTCCTGGCGAATGGCATCGAAAAATCCGCCGCGACGGTCAAATCCGTGGTCTTCGCGTCCCAAAGTCGTCGCCAGATCAAACCGGAACCCGTCAATGCCCATCTGCTGGGTCCAGAACCGCAGACTGTCCATGATCATGCGCAGGACGAATGGATGGGAAACATTGACCGTATTGCCGGTGCCGGTGTCGTTGACATAATAGCGTGGCTGGCCGGCGATCAGGCGATAGTAGGAAGCGTTATCGAGACCGCGAAAGCACAGGGTGGGGCCGCGGTGATCTCCTTCTGCGGTGTGATTGTAGACGACATCCAAAATCACCTTGATACCCGCAGCGTGGAAGCGGCGCACCATTGTGCGGAAACCCGCCAGTCCTTCGGCGCCAAAATATCTCGGTTCCGGTGCGAAGAAGGCAATTGTGTTGTAGCCCCAATAGTTGCGCAGCTTCTTCTTCAGCAAGAAACCATCATCGACAAAGCCGTGAACCGGCAACAATTCCACCGCCGTCACGCCGAGCTTCTGCAAATGCTCCAGCATCGGTTCACTGGCCAGTGCCTCATAGGTGCCACGCACTGATTGCGGAATATCCGGATTTTCCATGGTCAGCCCTTTGGGATGGGCTTCATAAACCAGCGTGTTGGTCCAGTCGGTATCTGGGCGCGGCTCGATGTGAGAAAACAGTTCCGGGGACGACACGACCGATTTCGGCACGAAGGGTGCGCTATCGCGATTGTCAAAGGACAGATCCTGACTTTCCGCCTCTGCCACATAACCAAGCGTGGCGGAATTATTGGTCCAGCCGCCAGATAATTCCCGGGCATAGGGATCCATCAGCAATTTGTTGGGATTGAATCTGTGTCCCTGATCGGGTGCGTAAATGCCATCGGCCCTGAACCCATAGAGACTGCCCGGTTTAACCCCCGGGGCGTAACCGTGCCAGACGTGACCGGTCCGTTCGGGCAGGGGTTGGCGGTCCAGCTCGGTTTTTCCATCGGCGGAAAACAGACATAGATGGATCTGGCTGGCATTGGCTGAAAACACCGCAAAATTGGTGCCCTCGCCATCAAAGCGCGCACCCATATGGTGATGGTTGCCGGATTGCATTTGCAGTTTCATCGCCCGCATTATTCCTGATTATTTCGCCAGAAGGCTCTGATAGAGCTCCATATATCGAGGTGCGGATTGTTGCCACCCCACCGGGGTCCGCATGGCGGTACCGACCATGGTTTTCCAGACCTTTGGCCTTGCAAAAAGAGCGCAGGCGCGTTCGATGGCTTCCTTCAGGGCATCCAGACTGCCCGGTTGCATCTGAATCCCCGTTGCAGTTTTTGCCTTCAGGTTCTCGTCGCTGGCATCGATCACCGTGTCGGCCAGTCCACCGGTTTCGGCGACAACCGGCAACGTTCCATAGCGCAGGCCGTAGAGCTGGGTCAGGCCACAGGGTTCAAAGCGTGATGGCACCAATATGGCGTCGCTACCGCCCTGCATCAGATGAGACAATTGCTCGTCATATCCGATTTCGACACCAATTCTTCCCGGAAATTGCTCTGCAGCCTGGCGGAAGCCGTGTTCCAGTTCGGCGGAGCCCGAGCCCAGCAGGGCCAGACGACCGCCGCTTTCTACCAGATGGGGCAGGGCGTCCAGCAGCAGGTCCAGACCTTTTTGTTCTGTCAGGCGACTGATCACGCAAAACAACGGAGAAGCGGGGTCCGCTTCCAGTGCGAACCGGGTTTCCAGCGCGTCTCGGCTCTTGGGTTTATTGACCCGGTTGCGGGCCGAATAGGGGGCTGGCAATGCCGGATCGGTCTGTGGATTCCAGATGTCAGTATCGATGCCATTGAGAATGCCAACAAGATCACCCTGACGTTGCTGCAACAGGCCCTCCAGACCCATGCCGAATTCATGGGTCAGCAATTCCCGCGCATAGGTGGGGCTGACGGTGGTGATCTTGTCGGTAAAGGCAAGTGCCGATTTCAGGAAACCCAGCTTGCCATAATATTCCGCCCCCTCGTGAGTAAAGAGGTGGTCGGGGATGTTGAACAGATCACGGGTCGTCCAGTCAAACAGTCCCTGAAAAGCGATGTTGTGAATCGTGGTGACACACCGGGGAGCATCATGCCGCTCGGCCAGTTTGATCAGCAGAGGCACCATGCCCGCCTGCCAGTCATGGATATGAACGATGGAAGGCTTCCAATCCTCCATACCGTCAATGGCGACCTGGGCGGCCATCTTGCACAAGGCCCCATATCGCAAGTGATTGTCGTGCCAGTCCTGACCGTTCTCATCGAGATAGATGCTGCCGGGCCGGTCGTAGAGATGGGCGGCGGCGAGAAGCAGCAAATCAAGTCCTTCTGCCTGGACCGATATCAGCTGCGCCGGTCCGCCGAACAGATCGTCAGAGCCTGCAACTACGTGCCCATGGTTTGCCAGTTCCCGCAGGGCAGGATAGGCGGGCAGGACAATTTTTACTTCAACGCCCAATTCCGCCAACGCCTTGGGCACGGCGCCGACGACGTCAGCCAGCCCCCCGGTTTTGACGAAGGGGGCACATTCGGAAGCAACGTAGAGAACTTTCAAATCAGTCTTCCAATGCGTCGATCATTTGCTGGGTAATCAGGCAAACGCCACCAGGTGATCTGCGGAAGCGTGCAGCATCGTGCTCGGGATCTTCGCCAACAATCAGGCCCGCAGGAATTTTGACGCCGCGGTCGATCACCACATTGGTCAGTTGCGCATTGCGGCCAATATCCACATAGGGCATGGCAATCACCCCCTTGAGTTTGGCGAATGAGTGGGTGCGCACGCCGGTGTAAAGCAAGCAACGTTCAAGCTGCGAACCGGAGATAATGCAGCCACCTGAGACAAGCGATGACACTGCATTGCCGCGTCGCCCTTCTTCGTTGTGGATGAATTTCGCCGGTGGTGTCAGCTCCGAATAGGTCCAGATCGGCCAGGAACTGTCGTAAATGTCCAGTTCCGGGGTGAAATCGGTCAGGTCAATATTGGCCTGCCAGAAAGCATCGACTGTTCCGACGTCGCGCCAGTAAGGGGTTTTTTCAATGCCGCTGCGCACACAGGAGCGGGAGAAGGGATGGGCGATGGCGGTGCCGCTTTTCACCACCCGCGGAATGATATCCTTGCCAAAATCATGGCTGGAATTGGGGTCCTCGGCATCCTCACGCAAAAGCTCGAACATGTACTCGGTTTCGAACACATAAATGCCCATGCTGGCCAAAGCCAGGTCCGGATGACCGGGCATCGCCGGGGGATCGGCTGGTTTTTCGATGAAGTCGATGATTTTGTCATCTTCGTCGACATGCATGACACCAAAGCCTACGGCTTCCATGCGGGGCACTTCGATACAACCAACCGTCACGTCAGCGCCGCTCACCACATGTTGCTGGATCATCAGGGAATAGTCCTGCTTGTAGATGTGGTCACCGGCCAGCACGATAACGTATTTTGTATTATTGCCATCAATGATCCCGATATTCTGGAACACCGCATCCGCCGTTCCCTTGTACCAATTGTCCTCATCAAGCTGCTGAGAGGCGGGAAGGATGTCGAGGGACTCATTGCGTTCGGCGCGGAAGAAACTCCAGCCGCGCTGCAGGTGGCGGATCAGCGAGTGAGCCTTGTACTGGGTGGCAACTCCGAGCCGCCGGATGCCGGAATTGACTGCATTGGACAGGGCAAAGTCGATAATCCGCGATTTGCCGCCGAAATAAACCGCCGGTTTGGCGCGTATTTCGGTCAGTTCCATCAATCGACTGCCGCGGCCGCCCGCCAGAACGAAGGCCATCGTTTGCTGTGCCAGTCTTTGGGATTCCGTATCCATGTTAAGTCCTCTCGTCCTCAGGGTTTCAGTTGGGCGGCTCGGCAGTGTCCAATTGTAAAAACAGCGTTGATAGCGGCGGAATGGTGACGCTGATGGAATGATCGCGCCCGCTTGCTTCAGTTGGCTGACTCTCACAACCACCCAGATTACCGCGGCCGCCACCGCCATAGTGGGATGCGTCCGAGTTCAGCAATTCGCGCCAATAACCGGCGCAGGGCACGCCGACGCGACGGTCGCGGCGCTCCACCGGTGTGAAGTTGGAAATCACCAGCACCGTGTCGGCCGGGTCATCGGTTTTGCGCAGCCAGATGAACAGAGATTCATCAACCGCATCCCCTTCAACCCATTCAAAACCTTCCGGCTTGCAGTCCAGTTGGTGCAGCGCCGGGGTTGATCGGTAGAGTTCGTTGAGATCCCGGATCAGGGACTGAATGCCGCGATGGTTGTCGCTTTCCAGAAGATGCCAGTCGAGGCTCTTGTCGTGGTTCCACTCATCGCGCTGGGCAATCTCATTGCCCATGAACAGCAATTTCTTGCCCGGATGACCCCACATAAATCCATAATAGGCCCGCAGATTGGCAAATTTTTCCCCATCATTGCCTGGCATCTTGTCGAGCATCGATCCTTTGCCATGCACTACCTCGTCATGGCTGATGGGCAGGATAAAATTTTCCGAAAAAGCGTAATGCAGGCCGAAAGTCATTTTGTGGTGGTGGTATTTACGGTTGACCGGGTCCTCATGCAGATAGGTCAGCGTGTCGTTCATCCAGCCCATATTCCATTTGAAGCCAAAGCCCAGGCCGCCGTGGCTGGTCGGGGCGCTGACACCGGGAAAGGCGGTCGATTCTTCTGCAACGGTCATAATGCCCGGCATGTCGGAATAGGCGGTTTCGTTCATGCGTTTGAGAAATTCGATGGCTTCCAGATTTTCTCTTCCCCCATGAACATTTGGGATCCACTCGCCGTCCTGGCGCGAATAGTCGCGGTAAAGCATGGAGGCGACCGCATCGACACGCAGGCCGTCAATGTGATGTTCTCGCAACCAGTAGGTGGCGTTGGCGACCAGGTAATTGGCCACTTCGCGACGGCCATAATTATACAGCAGGGTGTTCCAATCGGGATGGAAACCTTCCCGACGATCCTGATGTTCGTAAAGCGCCGAGCCGTCAAAACGGCCCAGGCCATGGGGGTCTTCAGGAAAATGGCCAGGCACCCAGTCGAGGATCAGACCGATCTGGTTTTCATGGCAGGCATCGACAAATTTTCGAAACTCGTCTGGCGTCCCATAACGGATGGTCGGGGCGTAGAGGCCCACCGGCTGATAGCCCCATGATCCGTCAAAGGGGAATTCTGAAATCGGCATCAGCTCGATATGAGTGAAGCCCATGTCCTTGACATAACTGACCAGCTGCGAGGCGTGCTCAACATAGGAAAGGGGGCGGTTGCCATCCTCGATGACCTTTTTCCAGGAGCCGAGATGGACTTCATAGATGGAGATCGGCTGGTCGATCCCGTGATGCGCGTGGCGGCTGTCCATCCAGTTGGTATCCGACCAGCGATAGGCGTTGAGATCACGCACGACGGAAGCAGTTTTTGGCGGGTGTTCGGCACCAAAACCAACCGGATCGGCTTTCTGTGGCAGCAGATTTCCGTGCTGATCAACAATCTGAAATTTGTAGATTTCACCTTCGCCAATGGCCGGAACGAATATTTCCCAGATTCCGGATTGACCCAGCGGCCGCAGCAAGTGAGTGCTGGTGTTCCATCCGTTAAAATCGCCAACCAATGCAACGCGACCTGCATTGGGAGCCCAGACTGCAAAGTGTGTGCCGTCGACACCCTGATGGGTTATCGGATGTGCACCGAGCATCTGCCACAGACGATTATGGGTGCCTTCGTTGAACAGGTGCAGGTCCATCTCGCCAAGGACGGGGGCAAAACCATAGGGGTCGTGCTGCAGCGATTGCTGTCCGTCTCTTGTCACCTTCAACAGATAGTCAAAGGGGTTTTTGCGCCTTGAAGCGGAGCCAGCAAACAGGCCGTTTGATCCCTCAACGGGCTCCAGGTCCATCACCGGACGCCTGGATTTGGCATCAATGACAGAGACAGCGTCGGCCCCGGGCAGGAATACACAGACCGACGGTTTCGACTCGTGCTGATGCATGCCGAGAATGGCATAGGGGTCGTGGTGGCATCCCGCGATAATCTGTTCTGCGTCATCCGAGCCGATTGGCATGTGAATTTCCTAATCTGTTCTCCCTGGCTGGGTTAGCTGGCTGAGACATTCCAAATGTCGCGGGCGTAGCTGGCGATGGTGCGGTCGGAAGAAAACCAACCAACACGCGCCGTGTTGTGGATGCACTTTCCAGTCCATCCTGCAACGTCGGTATAGTCCTTGTCCACCACGCGCTGGGTGGCGAAATAATCGTCAAAATCGCAGGTGACCAGAAAGTAATCATGCTCGTAAAGACGACGGACCAGAGCTGCATAGCGGTCCGGTTCTTCGGGGGAGAATTCGCCGTCGGCGATCTGATTCAATACACGGGTGAGGCGCGGGCTTGCCTCAATCGCCTGGCGGGCGAAATCCGGTTGCTCGCGACGTTTGAATACTTCGTCAGCGGTCAGGCCGAACAGGTAGAAATTTTCAGCACCTACGCAGTCGCGAATTTCAACATTTGCGCCGTCCAGCGTGCCAATCGTCATGGCGCCATTGAGGGCAAATTTCATATTGCCCGTGCCGGATGCCTCCTTGCCGGCGGTGGAAATCTGTTCGGAAAGATCGGTTGCCGGTATCAGAATTTCCGCCATCGATACATTGTAGTTTTCAGGATAGAGAATCTGCAGATGCGGCTGGCTGACCTTGTCGGCATTGATACGCCGGGCAACGTCATTGACCAGGTGGATGATTTCCTTGGCGACCACATAGCCGGGAGCCGCCTTGCCGCCGAACACTTTCAGGCGCGGTGTCCACTCGGCTGTCGGATTGTCACGGATCTCGTTCCACAATGCGACCGTCTCCAGCAGGTTCATCAACTGGCGCTTATATTCGTGGATGCGCTTGATCTGGACGTCAAACAGGGCTTCCGGGTTGATGACGGTGCCATCCCGCTGCTTGATCCAGGTGGCCATGCGTTGCTTGTTGCGTGCTTTGGCGGTGCGGAAAGCCTGCTGAAAATCGCTGTCATCAGCAAACTTGTCCAGGCCTTCCAGCAGGTCGAGATTGTTCGGCCATTGGTCGCCGAGTTTGTCGGTGATCAGATTGCTCAGTTCGCGGTTACAGGAATAGAGCCAGCGGCGGGGTGTGATTCCATTGGTCTGATTGATGATGCGGTCCGGAAACGTCGCGTGCAGGTCAGTAAACAATGTTTGTTTGACCAGTTCGGTGTGCAGAGCCGATACGCCATTGACCTTGTGAGCCATGATGAATGAAAGCTCGCCCATTTTTACCGAACCATCTTCGATAATGCTTACTTTGCTGTCAGTGTTGCTCAGATGCCAGTCTTCGATCAGTTCGATGATGCGGTGATGGCGTGGCAGGACGCGTGCGAAAAGGGCTTCGTCCCAGCGCTCCAGCGCCTCCGGCAACAGAGTGTGATTGGTAAAGGCCAGGCAGTTGCGCGCCAGTTCGATGGCGTCCTGCATGTCCATGTCGTGATCGTCGACCAACAGGCGAACCAGTTCCGGCCCGGCGATCGCCGGATGGGTGTCGTTGAGCTGAATGGCAACGTGATCTGCCAGGGTTTCGAGCGGATGCCCTTCGGAAATGAAGCGGCGCAACAGATCCTGGATGGACGCTGAGGTGAAAAAATATTCCTGCTTCAGCCGCAGCTCTTTGCCGGTCTCGGTGGTGTCGTCAGGATAGAGAACCCGCGATATGGTCCGTGCCAGGGCTTCCGGTTCGCTGGCCGCCAGATAGTTGCCGCGGTTGAAACTTTCCAGATCGAAAATCCGCGTCGGCTTTGCGGCCCACAGCCGCAATGTGTTGGCCCATTTGCCCTGCCAACCGACAACCGGCGTGTCATAGGCCGATGCCAATACGGTTTCTGCCGGGTGCCAGGTGGCCTTTTTGCCGGACTGGTGGACATAGCCACCAAATTGAATGGGATAGGAGACTTCCGGGCGTTCAAATTCCCAGGCATGTTTCTGGACCAGCCAGTTTTCTGCGGTCTCGATTTGTCGACCATCCTCAAAACGCTGCTGAAACAGGCCATGCTCATAGCGAATGCCATAGCCGTAGGCCGGAATGCCTAAAGTGGACAGACTGTCGAGAAAACAGGCGGCAAGACGGCCCAGCCCACCATTGCCCAATGCTGCGTCGGGTTCGTCGGTGACGACTTCATCATAATCCTGGCCGAGCGAGGCAATCGCCTGTTTGGCGATGTCATCGACCCGCAGATTGGTCATCACATCCTCGATAAGACGGCCAATCAAAAATTCCATAGACAGGTAATAAACCCGCTTGGCGCCGCTGTTGTAGGTCTGTCGCGTGCTGGTGAACCACGGATCGACCACGAGATCTCGCAGAGCAAGCGACAACGACATGCGCCAGTCATAGGTGGTGGCATGGGACTCGTCCTTGCCGAGCGAATATTTCAGGTGGCGCAGGATTTCTTGGCGAAGCTGATCAGCATCAGGTGTTTGCAGCGATGTCATTTGGCTGGTTCCAACTCACCGCCACGGGATCAGGGCGAGAATCGGAAATTCCTATATTTTAATCGATTTAAATTCGGCCCTGTTTGTCCCAAATGTCGCTTGATGTCCATAGAATTGTTGGCAATCAGCGGCTTTTTTATGCGGATTTGATCATTTGGCTATTCGCCGTGGCATTTTCGTCGCCGACGGGCTCAGCGATTTCGCAGCTGCGACCAAAAGTTGAGCACCGCACTTAGTCTGCGTTTGATGCCAGCATGGGCCTTCAACCATGTTTTGAACAGTTGAATCGACTGTTGTTGCCAGACATAAAATCGGCCCATCAGGCTGAAGCTGAGCTGAATGTGGCTGCGCTTCAGTTCGCGATGGCACCATACAGATTTATAGGGCAGCAGTCCCATGCCGAAATCGTGGGTGCGAATCTTGATGCTGGACAGATATTCATTTGTGCGGCTCAACAGCAGGCGACCGGGGGAAAAGCGCCGTTCCTGAGCGTCCGTCATCGAAGTGATCAGACCGTGGCACTCGCCGTCATCGAGCAGACCCAGATTGAGGGCAAGCGGAACACCGTTCAGCGTCAGGGCCGAAATGTACAAGGAGGATTCTTCGCGACCGGCATCTGTCTCGATCAGATTTCGGTAGAATTCCACGACTTCTTCTGGTCTGAAGGGATCAACGACATTCATAGCCGCAAATTGTGATGCCTTTTGCGCCAGCAAATGGACCAGCAATTGCTGCCGCTGCTCAACCGTATGGGCAACGACGTGGTCGACTTCTCCCAATTCTTCAAGCCGTTTCAGGCAACGGCGATCATCGGCCTTCAGCTTCGGGCTGATCCTCTGCTCATATTGCCCGGCCCAGTCATCGGATATATCCATTTGCATGGAACTGTGAGCGGCCGGATATTGGGGCAGCAATGCCAGCGGATGATGGGGCCCGAATTTGTCTATGGAAAAGCCTTCAATCGACAGGGCGTCGATTTTACCGATATTGCGCAGGACCCGGCTCCAGAAACCGTTTCCGTGACCGCGGCGGAACAATTGCAAAATGGCTTGGGAATATATCCCGCAATAATAGGTTGTGTGACCGGCGCCGGGGGCGACGAGTACTTTCATTGGGCCGATATGGCGCAATTCCAATGGCAGCAGAAATTCCAATCCACCCTGTTTGTTGCGCCCGACAATGATGAACGGTGAGATCGTAACATTGTCCTGATGTGCCTGATACCAGGCAAGGCACCAATTGGAGCAGACATGACCGAGACCGAGGTCATTTTCCATAGTCAGCCAGTCCTGCTCAATGGCAGATGGTTGATCGAATACGGCAATGTCCAGCTCGGGTTCGAGACCTGCGAAGTCGAGAAAATCGCTGTCCTGTTCCTGGACCGGTGGATTGAACCCCAGTTTGGATTGATAAGGATCGTCCAGTTGTAGCCTGTAATGTGTCATTTCGAGACGCTTTCGCTGCCATTCCCAATTGCACTGTAAGAGGAGCAAGAACCGGGCCATTTGGCCCAAGTGGTGTGACAATTGTGTTGTTGCGAACCATTCGCAAAAGCATTGACTGTTGCGAATGGTTCGCATAAGCAAAAACTAGGTATTGACTTAAATCAGGCGTCTTCACTGACCATGTTGAAATTTGCTCGTATAATTGTGTTGGCTACGGCAAGTGTCTGGGTTTGCTTACTTGCGGCTCAGGCTCAGGAGAAATTCAAGGCCGTGACCACCTTTACCGTGATCGCTGACATGGCACGCAATGTTGCCGGCGACGCTGCGACGGTGGAATCGATCACCAAGCCGGGCGCGGAAATTCACGGCTATCAACCGACCCCTCGCGATATTCTGAGAGCCCAGGACGCTGACCTGATCCTGTGGAACGGTCTGGGCCTGGAACTGTGGTTTGAGCAGTTCTTTCGCAATTTGCGGGATGTTCCCACTATTACCTTGAGCGACGGGGTGGAGCCTTTGGGAATTGCCGCCGGGCCCTATACCGGCAAGCCCAATCCCCATGCCTGGATGTCGCTGAATTCGGCTAAAATCTATGTCGACAATATTCGCGATGCCCTGGTCAAATACGACCCCGACAATGCCGAAACCTACCGGACAAATGCCGCGCGCTATAAGGCAGAATTGACTGAAGCCGTGGCACCCCTGCGCAACAAGATCATGGCCATTCCCGCTGCAAAGCGCTGGCTGGTGACCAGCGAAGGCGCGTTCAGCTATCTGGCGCGGGATTTCGGCATGAAGGAATTGTATCTATGGCCGATCAACGCCGATCAACAGGGAACACCGCAGCAAGTGCGTAAGGTGATTGATGTGGTGCGTGAAAATGATATTTCGGTGGTGTTTTCTGAAAGCACGGTGCCGGCCAATTCTGCCAAGCAGGTGGCCCGCGAAACCGGTGCCCGATATGGTGGCGTATTATACGTGGATTCACTCAGCGGTCCGGATGGTGAAGTGCCGGATTATATTTCGCTGCTGCAAAAGACCGCCAACACGATTGCCGAGGGTCTGACAAACAACCAATGACCAGTAAATCTCATGGCCAAACGGAGCCCAACGGCATTGAGGTGAAGGACCTCACCGTCACCTATCGCAATGGTCACACCGCCTTGCACAATGCCAGCTTTGCCGTTCCCACCGGAACGATTACCGGTCTTGTAGGCGTCAATGGATCGGGCAAGTCGACCCTGTTTAAGTCCATCATGGGTTTTGTGCCCGCTGCAAAGGGCACCATCTCCATCATGGGGGAATCGGTCGACAAAGCTCTGAAGCGCAATGTTGTCGCCTATGTGCCGCAGGCGGAAGAAGTCGACTGGAGCTTTCCGGTGCTGGTGGAAGATGTGGTGATGATGGGCCGCTACGGGCACATGAATTTCATGCGCATGGCTAAAAGTGCTGATCGCCAGGCGGTTAGCGACGCGCTTGAGCGGGTCGGCATGAGCGACTACCGCAAACGCCAGATTGGCGAACTCTCCGGCGGCCAGAAGAAGCGCGTTTTCCTGGCCCGGGCCCTGGCCCAGGACGGCCAGGTTATCCTGCTGGACGAGCCTTTTACCGGCGTCGATGTAAAATCTGAAGATGCGATTATCCGCCTGCTGCGTCAGATGCGTGAAGAGGGACGGGTGATGCTGGTTGCCACCCATAATCTGGGTAGTGTTCCTGAATTCTGCGACCGCACCGTGCTGATTAAGCAAACGGTGCTGGATTACGGGCTGACCAGCGAGGTGTTTACCCAGGAGAATCTCGAGCGCACGTTCAGCGGTGTGTTGCGGCACTTTGTTCTGGGTGGGGCGGATCTGCATGACGACGAGGACGATCGCCAGGTCACGGTGATTACCGACGATGAACGGCCCTTTGTTGTCTATGATGACAAGACGGACGCCAACTCATGATGGAGGTCCTGCTGCAGCCATTTGATTATTCCTACATGATCAATGCCATGTGGGTCAGCGCGCTGGTTGGCGGCGTTTGCGCCTTCCTGTCGGTCTATCTGATGCTGAAAGGCTGGTCGCTGATCGGTGATGCACTGAGCCATTCCATCGTTCCCGGGGTTGCCGGGGCCTATATGCTGGGATTGCCATTTGCACTTGGTGCCTTTTTTTCCGGCGGTCTTGCCGCCGCCGCCATGCTGTTTCTCAATCAACGCTCTGGTCTGAAAGAAGACGCCATTATCGGCCTGATATTCACTTCATTCTTTGGCCTCGGCCTGTTCATGATTTCGCTGTCACCGGCGTCGGTGAACATCCAGACGATTACTTTGGGCAATATCCTGGCGATCACACCGGAAGATACATTGCAATTGGTGATCATCAGTGTCGTTTCGCTGACGGTGCTGCTGGTGAAGTGGAAAGACTTCCTGGTGGTGTTTTTCGATGAAAGCCATGCCCGCTCAATTGGCCTGAATCCCGGTTTGCTGAAAGTTGTGTTTTTCACCCTGCTGTCGGCATGCACGGTGGCTGCCCTGCAAACGGTGGGCGCCTTTCTGGTGATCGCCATGGTGGTGACACCGGGGGCCACTGCCTACCTTTTAAGTGACCGGTTTCCCAGACTGCTGCTGATCAGCGTGACCATTGGCGTGGTGACCAGTTTCGTTGGCGCCTATGGAAGTTATTTTCTCGACGGTGCAACGGGCGGGATCATAGTCTGCCTTCAGACATCGTTGTTCTTGATCGCCTTTTTCTTTGCCCCCAAACATGGATTGCTGGCGGCCAAGCGGCGTGCTGCCGAAGCACTTTCAGAAGGAAAAATGGGCCCGGCCGAGGGAGTGCAGACATGAACTTGTTTGAAGAACTCCTGCTGCCCTTTCAGTTTTCTTTCATGGTCAATGCCCTGGTCATCTCGCTGATCATTGCCGTGCCCTGTGCCCTGTTGTCTTGCTTTCTGGTGCTGAAGGGCTGGTCGCTGATGGGAGATGCCATCAGTCATGCGGTGCTGCCGGGCATTGTGCTGGCCTATATCATCAACATCCCACTGGTCATCGGGGCCTTTGTTGCGGGCATGATTTGCGCCCTTGTGACCGGATATTTGAATGAAAACAGCCGGGTGAAACAGGACACTGTGATGGGAGTGGTGTTTTCAGGCATGTTTGGTCTCGGCATCGTCATGTATACCAAGATCCAGAGCGACGTGCATCTGGACCACATCCTGTTTGGCAACATGTTGGGCGTCGGCGTCGGCGACATTATCACCACCGGGGTAATTGCGCTTGTGGTCGTATCAATCGTGGCGATGAAATGGCGGGACTTGTTGCTGCATTCCTTTGATCCGGCCCAGGCCAAAGTGGCCGGCCTGCCGGTCAGGCTGATCCATTACGGCCTGCTCTGCATGTTGTCGCTGACCATCGTGTCGGCGCTGAAAGCGGTGGGGATCATCCTGACCATCGCTCTGTTGATCGCCCCGGGGGCGATCGCATTTTTGCTGACCAAACGGTTTGAAACCATGCTGGTCATTGCCGTGATTGTGGCTGCATTCAGTTCGTTCATGGGCGTTTATGGCAGTTTCTTCCTGGACAGCGCGCCGGCTCCAACCATCGTTTTGCTGATGACATTGATATTTATTGCAGCCTTCGTCGCCGCTATTCGTCAGGTAAAACGGCGGACAGCAATCTAGCCAGCATCGGCTGCAGATCCGTTTTTCAGTGCTGTCAGTTTCTCTTCCAGAAACTGTCTTTCAGAGTCATTGTCCGACAGCGTAATCGCGGAGCGGTAACTTTCCTCAGCCTCCTGTTTCTGCCCGGCACGGGCCAGCAAGTCGGCCTTGGCAGCGTAAAACGGCTGATAATTTTCCAAGGCACCGCTCGTCGCGGCTTCCTCCAGCATTGACAATGCATCTGCCGGCGAGCGCGTGTAGGACAATGCAAGAGACTGGTTGAGCCGAATGACAGGCGAGGGATTGATCTGGTAGAGCAGGGCATAGAGTGCTTCAATCTGGTGCCAGTCCGTTTCTTTCCAGCTGGAACTTTGCGCGTGTACTGCGCTGATTGCGGCCTGCAGCTGATAAGGCCCCAGTCGGTCTTTTGGCAGCACTTGATGCAGCAGTTGCGACCCCTGATCGATCTTGCCACGATCCCAACGACGGCGGTTTTGGTGTTCCAGTGGGATCAGGGCGCCCTCATCATCAGTGCGGGTCAGACGTCGGGAATCGTGCAGAAGCATCAGCGCCAGAAGGCCAGCAACCTCGCACTCTTCGGGCAATAATTGCGCCACGATCCGGGCCAGCCGAATGGCTTCGTCACACAGGTCCGCCCGTACCGGACTGTCGCCTGAAGACGCAGAATAACCTTCGTTGAATATGAGATAGATAACGCTGAGAACTGATGAAATTCGTTCAGGCAGAACGTCTAATTCAGGAATTTCGTAGGGAATTCCGGCTAGCTTGATTTTCTTCTTGGCGCGCACGAGACGCTGGGCCATGGCCTGTGGCCGGTCGAGAAATGCGGCTGCGATCTCTTCCGTCGTCAATCCTCCCAAAGTGCGCAAGGTTAAAGCGATACGGGTCTTTTGTTCCAGCGCCGGGTGGCAGCAGGTGAAAATCATCTCCAGACGTTTGTCAGGTATAGCAGTGTCATCGCCTTCGCCGCCTTCGTCGGCAGCGGCAGCGGCGGCGGCGCTATTTTCCAGATCCATCAGATAGGCGATGTCGCCCTGCTTGCTGGAAAAATTCTGTTCCCGCCGCAACCGGTCAATGGCTTTTCGCCGCGCGGCTGTCAGCAGCCAGGCAGCAGGGGAGTCCGGCAGGCCGTCCCGACGCCACTTGTCCAGCGCAATGGCCAATGCCTCCTGCAGACAATCTTCGGCTAGTTGAAAATCGCCCACGGATTTTACCAGTGCCGCCAGAATGCGCCCCCATTCCTCCCGCACAGTTCGTTCGATGATCCGTTCGGGTGTGGAAAGGGGCAGCATTGATGGGGACTGTTCCTAGTCGAAGATCATCACGGGGCGAACTTCGATGCGACCGTGTTCTGCAGAGGGGATCATTGCCGCATATTTGATGGCTTCGTCCAAGTCGTCGCAGTCGAGAATATAATAGCCGCCCAACTGTTCCTTGGTTTCGGCAAACGGTCCATCCGTGGTCTCCGTATTGCCGCCACGAACGGCGACCGAAGTAGCTGTGCTAACCGGCTGCAGGGCGTCGCCGGCAACAAACTTCCCGGCTTTTTGAACGGTTTCGCCAAAGTCCATATAGGCCTTCATGAAAGCGCCAAACTCTGGAGTGCCTGGCTGGGGTCCGACACCCTCTTTTGCGTAAATGAGACACATATATTGCATGTTCTGTTTCCTTTTTTTCGCAAGGGTACCATACCCTTGTACAAACCAGACGAACATCCACCGGTGAAATCGACATCGCGACTGAAATTTTTTCAAAATATCCGCATTTTTCTGCTTCCGGACCAACAAACCTGCAAACTCACCAAAAAAGGACTTGAAACGAATATCATTTCGATATAACTAGTTTTATAGAAATAAAGGAATTGCTATGCAACCGGATATCGCAGCCCAGGGGTTTTCAGCCATGGGATCACCTTCAAGACTGGAAGTTCTGCAAGTGCTGGTCCGTGCCGGCAATGCTGGACTGGCGGTTGGTGATATTCAGCTAAGAACCGGCATTCCCGCTTCAACCCTGGCACATCATCTGAAATTTCTCAGTGCTGCCAACCTGATCATACAGGACAAACAGGGGCGCTCGATTATCAACCGCGCCAATTTCGAACTGCTGCAATCCCTGGCGGAATATATTCTGCAGGAGTGTTGCTCCGAAGAGGAACTCAAAGATGAGCGACATATCGCAACCGCAAAATAATTTCTGGGAGCCGGCCAAATCCTATCTGGCCACCCCATGGACGGTGACAATCCTCGTGCCGATCCTGGTAGCCATCTTCGATCCGGATCGGCTCTGGGTTATTGTCACATTCGCCATCAATGCCCTGATGGGCACCATGCCCTATATAGTTTTTGCGGTCTTGCTGATCGCCGGCTTAAAGGCGGCTGGAGCCGAGGCGGCCATTGCCAAAGCCTTTCAGGGGCGGGAAAATCGCATGATTGTGCTGGCCGCTCTGTTTGGAGGGCTTGCACCATTTTGTTCCTGCGAGGTAATCCCTTTCATCGCCGGCCTGCTGGCACTGGGCGCGCCCCTGTCTGCCGTGATGGCCTTCTGGTTGTCTTCACCGCTGATTGACCCGCCAACATTGCTGATTACCGCCGCCGCTCTTGGCTGGTCCTTTGCCATCGGCAAGGCTGTTGCTGCGGTTGCTCTGGGCCTGTTTGGCGGCTTCGTGATCAAGATGCTGATGGGCCGCGGCCAGTTTGCTGAGCCGCTAAAAGTCTATGAAAAATCCGGCTGTGGCTGTGGTCCCAACCCGTTCAACGGCAAGCCTGAATGGACCTTTTGGCGAGACAGCGAAAGAAGGCAGGTCTTCAAACAGGAATTCATCACCAATGCCGTGTTCCTGATCAAGTGGCTGGCACTGGCCTATTCGCTGGAAGCCCTGCTGGTGACCTATGTGCCAGCTTCCGTCATTGCCGGTATTGTCGGTGGTGAAGGCATTGTGCCGATTGCAATCGCTGCTCTTGTTGGCATGCCGGCCTATCTGAACTCCTATGTAGCACCACCGCTGCTTGCCGGACTGATCGAGCAGGGCATGAGTAATGGTGCGGCAATGGCCTTCATGATTTCGGGCGCTATCAGCTCAATTCCTGCCATGGCCGCTGTTTGGTCGCTGGTGAAACGGCAGGTGTTCCTGTCCTATCTGGGCCTGGGGGTTTCCGGAGCAATCATCACCGGCATGGTTTTCCAGCTTGTCGTCTAGCGCCGCGTTCGCCGCTTTGGTGCCAATTGCTTCAACCGCCGGTTAAACGGTCTGTATTGGGCGCGATCGAAACGCCGATTGCGCCTGACGCTGGCTTTCTCCAACCGCTTCTTAATCTGCTTTTCCAGCTTGCGAATTGCTGCGCAGCTGCGTTGCGGCGGGATCGCAGCCAGCGAGCGCTGCAATTGATTGGCGAACAGGCGGTAATAGCGGCCATGCTGATCTTCATGTCGTCTGATCATCGAGTGGATGCGCCGCCACCGACTCTGGTGGCTGCTGCGGAGCCGTTGCGGTCGCACAAGTCTTGGCAAGACATAGCTGATGCGCATGGTCACCTTGGCATTCTCAACGTGACAGGCGCTGCCCTTTTTGACTGTTTTCAGCGATGTGCGAAACCGATAATCGGCCATGCCCAACGCGCGTCTGCCGTGTAGTTCAGATTGCGGGCCATTGCGTTTCATCGATTTGACAACCGCCTGAATGGTCTCGCCTGATACCCGGTAGGTGCGGGTGTGCTGGCTGACTGACACATTGCCTGCCTTTGCCGATGACGGAAGGATGGACGCCAAAACTACCGTCATACCCAGACAGATTGCCAGGGATTGCCAAGTCATGGCTATTGGCGGCGGCGACGGCGGCGGCGACGGCATGGTTGGCTCTAACGGCGTGTAGTGGCAACCAGCCTGATCGGGCTTGCTTGGGGTGGTTTTGTAAACCGGCCTTTCGACCCATCGCGATAATCATTGAACGGCGCACTGTCGAGAAACCGTTTCTTGCCAGCCTCGTCATTGAATTCCAGCAGCGCGACAAAGCGTGTCGGGTCATCGGTTTCAAAGGCGGTGTAGTTGTAGCCGTCATCTGCGATGGCCGTCAGCCCGTCCACCAGTTGTTTCAGCGCGGCGGCCTGAGCGTCCGCCATGCCTTCCTCAATGGAATATTCAACTAATAGGCTCATGCTCGTTCCTTCCAGATACATTAGCGATGATGGAAGCATAAACGTCAGCCGCTGCAGGTCACAACCAGACCGCCACGCAATTGTGCTCAAAACTCCGTCAGTCACAGGGTTGGTTGATTCTTCCCTGTTGAATCAACGCAGAAGATGGGCCAATTCATCAACAAGCCTGTCGCAATCGCCTTCGTCGTTGTAGACATGCGGGCTAAGGCGCAGGCGGCCAAGCCGGGCGGCGGCGAATACCAGCCTTGCCTTCAAGGCGTTCTCAAAGTCGTCGGGCATGCCCTGCGGGAATCCAAGACTGAGTATATGAGGCGAGCGATATGTGCGGTCCAACATGGTGACGGGCACGTTCTTTGCGACCAGTCCGTCAGCAATCCGATTGGTCAACATCTCAAGCCGTTGGCGAACCTGGTCTATCCCCCAGTTGTGAATGAGTTCCATACTGTGGGAGGCAACCTCAAGCGAGACAAAAAAGTCCCTCTCACCCATGTCAAAGCGCTGAGCCCCATCGACATAATCCAGATCCGTAAAATGCTGGTCATCTTCGGCGACCACCCGTTTGCGGGCATAGCTGGTTTGTTCCAGCGGGATGCCGGTTTGGTGCCGTTTGGCAATGTAGATAAAGGAGCGTCCATAGGGGCCCAGAAGCCATTTATAGGTTGGGAAAATCAGGAAATCCGGGTCCAGTTCCGTAACATCGACCGGCATCACACCGACCCCATGGGTGGCATCCACCAACAACATGATGCCCTGTTTCTTCAGTTCGTGCTGCACCCTGTCGAGATCGATGACACCGCCATCAGACCAGTGAATTGAGGATATCGACAATAGTGCAGGTGGTTCGGACCTCGATTGGTCCAACGCGTTGAGCACGGCGTCGGTCCAGTCGCCGTTTTGACTGCGTTTGATAAATTCAAGCTGCAACGCCTCGCCCGGGCGGCGGGTCAGCCACTCCAGAACGGGTGAGGAATGGTCATTGTCCAAGGCTAAAATCTTGCTGCCGGGTGGCAGATCCAGAATTTTTGCTGCCGTTGAGACGCCGTAGCCAACGGAGGATATCAATGCCACGTCCGCGCTGTCTGCCCGGATCATCGAAGCCGCCGCTTTTCGGGCACGGGCAAAGGCCTTGTCGTCGGTGCCGGGCATCATCTCCCAGGGACGGGACTTGGTGAGCATGGCCTGTTGACCGCATTCAACAGTCGACAGAGGCAACGGGCTCCATGCAGCGGCATTGAAGAAGCAAATGTCGTCCGGCAAAGCAAATAAATGGCGTTGGCAGTCAAGCATGAATGGAAATCCCTGTGCAGATTTTGCACTGTGCCAATCCAAATCAAAAGGTCAATGCGCCAGTCCTTTGGATTGCTGCTCTATACCTGAAGGGGTCTAGTCGAAACGGTGCGGTGACAATTGCCCCTCAGTGACACCTTCAACTGCACTGTCATCAGGTATCGTTGCGCCGCAGACAAGGGCAGCTGCAAGGCGCGACAGGGCCGGGCTGGTCTGAATGCCATAGCCCCCCTGACCGGCCAGCAGGAAAAAGCTTTTGTCATCGTCCAGAAAGCCAACGGCCGGGACCTTGTCGGCCACGAATGAACGCAACCCGGCCCAGCTGGATTGAATGCGCTGAATTGGCAATGTGAACGCCGAATCAATGCGATCCACCGCGATGGCAATATCGAGCTCATCCGGCTGTGCATCGCAGGGTGCCGAAGGTGTTTCGTCGGCTGGCGACAGCAGGAACTGGCCAATTTCGGGCTTCAGGAAAAAGTTTTCTTCAACATCAATGGTCAGCGGCAACTCCGCCATATTCACGTCATTTGGGGCTTCGACAACAACCATAGTGCGTCGCTTTGGGATCAACCCGACCTGTTTCATCCCCGCCAATCCATTCACCTCATCAGCCCAGGCACCGGCTGCGTTGATAATGATCTGACCATGAAATGATTTGTCGTTGGTGACGACCTTCCAGGCCGAACCGTTTCGCTCCAGCCCTTCAACCCGGCAATTGGTGATCAACTGTCCACCACGTTGCTTGAATTGCCGCAAAAAGCCCTGATGCAAGGCGGCGACATCAATGTCATAGGCTTCCACATCCAGTATTCCAGCTGCGGCGTAATCTGGTTTCAGCAACGGATTCATTTCGTTCATCTGGTCTGCGCTCAGATCCTGAATCTCGGTATTTTGCGATACTTCATCCTTCAGCGCTTGCAATGCGTCGAGTTGATCATGGCGCGCGATAATCATCACTGGGCGCGGCGACAGCAATGTGTCGACTTCGAATTCCGCCGGGGGAGCATGGAAAAAGCTCGCAGAAGCCCGCGTCAGAGCCCGAATTGGCGGCGGGCCATAGCTGGGCACAAACATCGCCGTCGACCGCCCGGTCGTGTGATAGCCGGGCTGGTTCTCCATTTCCAGCAACATCACCCGGTGATTTTGGGCGAGTTCTGCAGCCACCGAAGCACCTGCAATGCCCGCGCCGATGATGATCATGTCGGTGAAAGGGCTTTCCGTCATGCCACACTCCTCTTGAGACCAATTGGGCCATTCTGGTTGCGTAACATCTGCTCCAGATCCGGCCACTCCTCAACCACCTTCCTGGTGGCCTCGAAGTTGGATGGTGTAATCCGGCCATTCTCCCAAAGGTTTCGACCATCAATATTTATTGTCGGGTCCAGAACCATCCAGCAAATTTCGGCTGGCGCGTAATCGCCGCAGGTGTGGAAATGCAAATATCGAGGATGGGTGAAGACGTTATTCGACCAACGGTCCGGATCATCATCCACGCAGTGGGGATAAGCACTGCCGGGATGGATGCCCGCGTGAAATGAATGGACGCAATCGCGATCGATGCCGAGCTGTTGGCTGACCCGTTGATAATGGTCTTCTACCGCGCTGACACTTGCCTGCGGCCCGTCAAACCGAGTGATCCGGCCGGCTTCGACATGGGCGAATACAATCCCGTCAATTTTGCAATTGGGTGGGTCATAGGGTTTGGAACCGGTTGGAGTTAGGTAACCTGTGAGCGCGACTTTGCCGGAAAATCCCGATGCAGGTATCGGTTGAGGTACGCCGAGGGGAAAGCGTTTTACGGTCACATCTGCATCATCTTCCAGTGCCATTGCCGGGGGCCGCCCGCTGAGCAGTGTCCCCAAGGGGCAGGTGATGGTGATATTCTGACTACCAAGCGACACCTGATTGATCGCATTCTTAAACGCGCTCATGGCCCGGTGATGGGCGCAGCCGAATGCTGAGCCGAGACTGTCGACATCGCGGGCATAGACCATCACACTGCGTTCCTGGCCAGCATTGTCTTCAAACCGGTCCTGGTCTCCGACCCGGGCAAAAAAGATCGTGCAATCGTGCTCCGCGATCTTGTCGATCAGCCAACGCTCCTTGTTCAATGTGGGTGCGCCGACCTGCTGCATGGTGGTCTTCAGGCCCATCTGTTCAGCCCTGACGCAAACGGCTTGGGCAACCTTGTCATCATACCAGCCCAGGTCAGAATCCTCGTGCACGATCAATAGAGTTTCGCCGGATTGGAGTTCGGCACAATTGAGCAGCAGATTGGAGATTCCGGTATCCAGATCAGTCGACATCGGCCAGGCAATTCTCGCAGATAGAATGTTGCTTTGGTCATGACACGGGCACAGGAGGCTAGACAAGCGATTCTGTGCAGGGCTGTGAAAAACAGGCCTTCAGCGGCTGTCGATCAGTCGGCTTGTCGCAGCCAGTCCAAGTAATCCGCCGCAGCGGCCTTGGCGGCGGCCTGCAGCAGGGCTTTGCCATGGTCGGGGCGTGCCAGGGCTGAATGGGAACCAACCCGACCATCTGGAAATTCAGCCCGATGCGCGTCGGGCGGACCATGCTTGTCACCGGCATGGGATTTAATGAATTCGGCGTTCAGTTTTTTTGGCGGATCTGCAGCCAGCTTTGAGTCGACAATACGGTGCGTTGCCTGGGTAATGGACACTTCAGACGGGGTGGCATGCATGCCCTCCCAGTCGCCATAATAGGTCTGTCGCAGTTGATTGACGGTCTCAAAGTCCCACCAGGAACGAATGCGGATGTAGCCTTTTCCGGAATTGATAAACGACTTCGACAACTGGTGCAGCGGTGCCAGATTGGCGCCGTGCCCATTGAGAAAGTAGATGCGGCCAAAACCCTGGGACGCCAGCCCGTCAACGATCTCAGTGACCATTTGGAGAAATGTGCCTTCGCTGATCGAAACCGTGCCGGGAAAGGCCGTGTTGAACGGGGCGGGGGTGTAGCAAAGGCTCGGCGCAACAAGCGCTTGGGCAATCTCGGCCATCTCCAGCGCAACCGCCTCTGCACATAGGGCGTCCGTGCCGATCAGGCCCATCGGCCCGTGCTGTTCGTTTGAGCCCACCGGAATGACAATGCCATTGGAACGTTCCAGATAGGCCTCGACCTCAAGCCATGTGCACAGATCCAGTCTCACAGCGATTTTTGCCAGGTGTTGAGGCTCTTGCCATAGGAGGCCAGTTCTGTCGCGACTGCAGCATGATCGTTCAAGCCGGACAGATAGAGGGCCATCGGTTTGCCGATCGGCTTGTCCCGAGCAAATTGTTCAGCCAGCAGGTTGATCCAAACCCCAGTGATTGGCAGTCCGCAATCAGCCAGCGTAAGCGGACCTTGAGCAGTCGGCAGAAGAGGTTCAATCTGTTCCAGCCGCTGAAGCAATATTTGCCACTGGCTTTCGACAAAACCATCGTCTCTCTTGGCCTTTGACAAATGAGGAAACAGGGCCCGTACCGCTGGCTCCAGCCTGGTGTCGTGGAAGCGGGACAATTCGCGCAATTTCGCCCGCTCTGCCGGCGAGCCGGGCAACATATCCGGCTCAGGAAAAGCTTCGTTGAGATATTCTGCAATGGCCTCTGAATCGCTGATCAGCAGACCATCGTGGATAAGTGCCGGCAGGCTGCCGGCCGGAACCAGGGCCTTGTATTCGGGAGAGCCATAACCGCCAGGAGGCAGCAATTCCTCAAATGCCAATTGCTTGTGGCGCAGCACGATGCGCAGTTTTGCGCAGTAAAGACTGACCGGGACCGCATAAAGTGTAAGCATGTAAAAAAGGGGTGCGCCTTTGCAGGGCACCCCTCCCAATCTTCAGTTTACAAAGATTATTCTTTCAGGCGCCATTTTTTGCCGAGCGCGTCAAAAAATCCACGTTCGGTTTTCAGCGCAATCCAGGTGTTGATGTAGTTGATCCACACCTGATCGGCCTGCGGCAGCAGCATCGCGATTGGAGTTGGTGACTTCGGCGCGGATACCGGAACGATCATCATCTGCGGATATTTCTCCACCAGTTTCAGAGCTTCCACATTGGATGTGATATGGGCGTCTGCGCGGCCGGCGAGCACTTCCTGAAAGTCGCGGGCCGGGGCCTCAACGATCTGGTGTTTGGCGCTTGGAAAATACTGTTTGACCTGTTTTTCCTGTGTCGTGCCAAGGGTGGCGGCAACGGTAACGCCGGAGGCGTCAAGATCGGCCCAATCCTTATATTTATCACCATTTGTCTTCAGAATCAGCGGCACTGTAGCCAGTGAGAAATAGCTTGTGGAATAGCCGGTCGCCTTGGCGCGGGCGGGGGAAACGGAAGCAGAACCGGTCATGTGATATTTGCCGGAGGTAACACCGCTCACCAGGGTCTTCCAGTCGGCAGGTACGAATTCGACTTCGACACCAAGATCCTTGGCCAGTTCTGTCATCACATCGATGTCGTAGCCGGTATAGGAATTGGTGGCGACGTCTTTCATGGTCATCGGATTCCAGTCGCCGGTCGTTCCGACCTTCAACACACCCGAGCTGAGAATATCCTGAAGAGCCTGGGCGTTGGCCTGGACGGAACCGGCAAATAATAGGGCAGCTGCTGCTGCGATCTTGAGAAGTTTCATTGGTGGTCTCCCATATTGTTATTGCGGCACCTTTGCTTGAATTATCGGCAAATGCAATGTGTTGCCTATCTGTGCGGTCCGTGCTCAAACTTGCGTTTGATACGGGGAGTACAATGACAACAAACGCGGCCCAGCCACTCATTGAAATTGCGCAGGTTTCGAAGTTTTTCGGTGCGTTTCAGGCCTTGAAGTCCGTCAGTCTCGGGGTGAATCAGGGCGAGCGGGTTGTTGTTTGCGGGCCGTCCGGCTCGGGTAAATCGACCCTCATTCGATGCATCAATCAGCTGGAGAAGCATGAAGAGGGCGACATTACCGTCGACGGCGTGACCCATGATGGCACCTCAAAGGCGCTCAATGCCATTCGCCAGAAGGTCGGCATGGTGTTTCAGCAGTTCAACCTATTTCCCCATCTGTCCGTGCTGGAAAATCTGACTCTCGGCCCGATCCGCTCACGCGGCATGAGCCGCAGCGATGCGGAAGCCCTGGCGATGCAATATCTGGAACGGGTGCGCATTCCTGAACAGAGCGAGAAGTTCCCGCGGCAATTGTCCGGCGGGCAACAGCAGCGCGTCGCCATCGCCCGGTCGTTATGCATGGAACCGCAGATCATGTTGTTTGATGAACCAACCTCTGCATTGGATCCGGAAATGATCAACGAAGTGCTGGACGTGATGACCGAACTGGCTTCATCCGGCATGACAATGATTTGCGTCACCCACGAGATGGGTTTCGCCCGGCGTGTGGCCGATACGATGGTGTTTATGGACCACGGGGAAATTGTTGAAGTGGCGCCGCCGGAGAAATTCTTCCAACAGCCCGACAGCGAACGCTGTCAGGATTTCCTTCAGAAAATTTTGCAGCATTGAGGAGAGTGTGATGATCAAAAAACTCTTTCCCCTGTCGCTGCTGTTGCTGCTTGCCGGCTGTGCCGGTGCCAATTGGGGCTGGTATGTTGTCGATCCGACAACGAAGTCGGGTTACAACAATGTCTGGTTCCTGCTGACCGGCCTGTATTACACGGTGCTGCTGTCGGTAACCGCTATCCTGATCAGCGTGGTGGTGGGATTGCTGGTGGCGCTGCCGGGCCTGTCGGCCAATCGCTATCTGCGAGGGTTCAACCGGGTCTATGTAGAATTCGTGCGAGCGGTGCCAATTCTGGTGTTGATCCTGTGGGTCTATTACGGCCTGCCGCAACTGGCAGGCATTGCCATCAGCGTCTTCTGGGCCGGCGTCATCGCCCTTGCGCTTTCCGACAGTGCTTTTGAAGCCGAGATTTTTCGTGCCGGCATCCAGTCTATCGACAAGGGGCAATATGAGGCCAGCCATTCGATCTCGCTGAACTATGCCGACACGATGCGGTTTGTCATCCTGCCCCAGGCCATTCGCCGTATTTTGCCCGCCCTGGGCAATCAACTGGTCTACATGCTGAAAATGTCGTCCCTGGTGTCGGTCATCGGCATGCAGGAACTGACTCGCAAGGCCAATGAACTGGTGGTGACCGAATACCGGCCGCTGGAAATTTACACCGTTCTGGTTCTCGAATATCTGGTGTTGATCCTGATCGTGTCCGCCATGGTGCGCTGGCTGGAACGGCGCATGCAAACCGACGAACGCAACTAGAGGAATCCGCTGATGGCCGCCTGGATCGATATGATATCGGACGAGGACGCGAGCGAGGAGTTGCTTGATGTCCTGAAGCTTGCCCGCACGCCCCATGGCACGGTGGATAATGTCATGCGGGTGCATTCCCTGCGCCCCAATACGATGAAGGGCCATGTGGTGCTCTATCGCGCCGCCTTGCACGATGATGCCAACACCATCCCCATGTGGTTTCAGGAAACCATTTCCTCCTATGTATCGATGCTCAATGATTGTCCCTATTCGCTTGCCAACCACTGGGCCAATGCCCGCCATCTGATTGGCGATGACGCGCGGGCCGATGACATTGAAAGAGCACTGCAGGATCAATCACCCGAAAATGCCTTTGCCGGGGCTGAATTGGCCTTGCTGCAATATGCCGAAAAACTCACGCTCAAGCCGGGCACGATGGTTCATGAAGATGTAAAGGCATTGAAGGATGCCGGGGTTCCAGATGGCGAAATCCTCGAAGCCAACCAGATCATCTGCTATTTCAATTATGTCAATCGCAGCCTCAATGGTCTCGGTGTCACGACAGATGGGGATATTGTGGGGTATTATTCTTCGAAGGAGGATGACTAGATGGCCTATGCCCAGGCAAAACCACTGGATGAAGATGCCATTCCGGTCATCGACATCACCCCCTTGCGCGATAATTCTGATCCCATTGGCGTGGCGCGGCAGCTCCATGCTGCCAGCCAGAACCTCGGTTTCATTTATGTCAGTGGCCATGGCATTCCCGAAGAACTGATCGAAAAGGCCCGTGATACGGCTTATCGGTTTTTCGACAGCGATGATGAGGATAAGTCGGAAGTCTCAGTATCTCCGCAACATCGCGGCTGGATTGGCCACGGTGGCGCCAAGATGCAGGACGATGCCAAGGCGGACTTGAAGGAAAGTTTTATCTGGGGTCTGGAAGACGCTGAAGGCAACACACCGCAGGACCATGAGTTGCGCGGCGCCAATCAGTGGCCGGGATTCCTGCCGGATCTGCAAACCTGTTCAATGGACTATTTTCGTCACGCCCATGAAGTTGCCCATCATCTGATGCGTGGCTTTGCCCTGGGTCTGGGCAAGGAAGAAGACTTCTTTTTGAAGACAGCATCGCGTCCACTCAGCCGCGCGTCTTACGTTTACTATCCGGCGCAACCGGCCAATGCCGGGCAGGATCAGTTCGGCGTCGGCCCGCATACGGATTTTGGCGTGCTGACCGTCCTGTGCCAGGATTCAGTCGGTGGTCTGCAGGTTCAGGATATCAATGGCGACTGGATCGAAGCACCGCCCATTGAAGGCACGCTGATTGTCAATGTCGCCGATCTTCTGGCCCGCTGGACGGGTGGTGCCTACAAGTCGACGCCCCATCGCGTGGTCAATTCGTCCGGCCGCAAGCGCCTGTCGCTGGTTCTGGCGTTTGACCCTGATCCGGAGACAATGATCGATGTGCGTTCGGTGTTCGACGATGTGCCTGACGGTGCTGAACCGGCAATCACCTGTGGCGACTACCTGATCTGGCGTTTCAACAAGGCTTTTGCTTACCGCAACAAATAGGGCCGGGGCTACCAGCCGGCATACTCTCTCAGCTTGTTTTCGTACGCAAACAACGCAGGCAAACCACCCGTGTGGATGAACAGGGCGGACTGATCCTTGCCAATAATGCCCTTGCGCGTGAGGTCTATCAGGCCCGCCATGGCGCGCCCGGTATAGACCGGGTCGAGCAACAGGGCTTCTGACTGGGCCGCCAGAGTGATCGCCTCAATCACCTCATCATTGAGCCGGCCATAGCCTGGATGGAGAACCGTATCGTCAACAATTACATCGGATTCGCTGACTGATGCCGGATTGCCCAGCAGTTGCAGAACTTCCTGCGTCCGTTGCAGCACCCGTGGCTTCTGCAGGTCGGCATTGCGGCGCACGCAGATGCCATGAACCGGCACCTGCCAGCCAATGGCACGAGCCCCGGCCAGGAATCCTGCATGGGTCAGGCTGCTGCCGGAGGGGATCACAATGTGATCCACGTTCTGGCCCGATTGTTGCAACTGCACAAAGGTTTCAACCGCACATAGTGCATAGCCCAAGCCGCCTAACGGAGGATGGTCAGTGCCCAGATGAATGACATAGGGCTTGCGTCCCTGGTTGATCAGATCGGCGGCAAGGGCATCAAGATTAGCATCGGCGGCGGCTTCGTTTTCGCCTTCCGGAAAATAATGAATGTCAGCGCCCAGCAGCCGGTCGATCAGCACATTTCCGGAATTGTTGTAGGCCGGGTCGGTGCTCGGTACCCGGTCTTCCAGCTGAACCACCGGGTGCCATCCCATTTTGCGGGCGGCGGCGGCACAGAGGCGGACAAAATTGGACTGCACCGCCCCGGTGATCAAAACCGTGTCCGCCCCTGCATCCGCTGCCGGGCCAAGATAATATTCCAGCTGGCGCATTTTATTGCCACCCATGGCCAGCGGCAGGGTGTCATCGCGTTTGGTGCTCAGCCGGACGCCGAGTTCCTTGCCCATGCGGTTCAGCGGGTCGATGCTGGTCTTGATCATGCCCAGTTCAACACGGGGATTGTTGAGCAGGCCGGGCAGCAGTTTGAATTCTTCTTGAAACATTTCTGGCTCCCACCCTGAATAAATGACTGCTGCGGCATTTCAAGCAATCTTACAGTATCTTGCTGCCGATAAATGCGCGGTGAAACCTGCGATCTGGTGTCGATGATGTCAATTGATTTGGCGATATGATAGGTGAATATGTGACGCTGGATATTGCCAAAAACGGGAGCAATTGCATGGCCGCGGATATCGCACCGTTGGATGACAAAATAACCATTGGTGATCTGGTGACCGACCCCTATCCGATCTATCGACGACTTCGGGCCGAAACGCCGGTGCTGAGGGTAAAATCCGTTGGCCGCACCATGCTGACAAAGGCGGCAGACACGCGCTATGTCAAAGAAAACCCTGAACTGTTCAGTTCTAACGACCCAAATACGCCGATGAAGCGAGCCTTTCGCGCTCACACCTTGATGCGCAAGGACGGCGAAGACCACCGACGCGAACGCATGGCGATGGCGCCGGCTTTCGGTGCCAAGGTCATCCAGGAACACTGGATTCCTGCCTATCGCAAGATTGCTGCTGAATATCTTGACCGACTGCCCAAGGGGGAAGTCGTTGATTTGTTTCCAACTCTTTCAGCACCCTATGCAGCACGGGGGTTGGCGGTGCTGTTGGGCACCGACGCGGCGACCGATGAGCAGATGCAGCGCTGGAGCCAGAAGCTGATTGACGGCGCGGGCAATTTTGGCTGGCAGGACGGCCCATTTGCTGATTCAGACATGGCCAATGATGAAATGGATGCGCTATTTGAAAAGCTGGTTGAAAAACACCGGGCCGATCCAAATCCATCGGCATTTTCGGTGATGGTCAATGCCGAAGACCCAATCGAGATGAGCCAGATTTATGCCAATATCAAGATTGCAATCGGTGGCGGTATCAACGAGCCGCGCGATGCGTTGTGCACCATTCTTTACGGCCTGCTGACAAACCCGGAGCAGTTGGAAGAGGTGCGTCGCAACGACGACTGGAAGCTGGCCTTTGAAGAAGGGGTGCGCTGGGTGGCTCCCATTCAGGTGTCATCGCGACTGGTCACTGACGATACCGAAATTCGCGGTTGCTTCATCCCGAAAGGGGATACCGTGATGACCATCCAGGCATCGGCCTGCCGGGACGAAGAATTGTTTGAGGACGGCGAGAATTACAACGCCTATCGGCCACCGCAGTCGCACCAGGCCTTTGGCAATGGTCCCCATTTTTGCCAGGGAACCCATGTGGCACGGCGTGCGTTGGCGGACGTGATGTTGCCGATGATATTTGAACGCTTTCCGAACATCCGCCTGGTAGATCCCGAACAAGTGGTCTGGCGGGGATTCGGTTTCCGAGGACCGCTGAACCTGCCGGTGGTTCTCTCATAGACCGACGTTCAAGAGGGTTTTTCTGATGATTCAACCAACCACTTTTGGTTGTTGTTCAGCCTATAGCGCAGGTGGGTTCCGGGGTCCTGTTCCGACTCTTCCCGGCGAAATTCGATATGGTGTGGCGTCAGTCGAAAACCTGACCAGAAGGGTGGACGGGGAATCGTGCCGACACCAAATTTGAGGGCATATCTTGCCACCTCCTTCAGCAGATGGGCCTTGCTCGTCAACGGACGGGACTGTTTCGATGCCCAGGCTCCGAGGCGGCTCTGGCGTGCTCGGGACTGGTAATATGCATCTGCCTCATCGTCAGAAACGGGCGCTACCGGCCCACGCAAAGTGACCTGTTTGCCCAGCGACTTCCATTCAAAACACAGCGCCGCCTTGCCCGCAGCGAGGATTTCGCGACCCTTTGCGCTTTCAAAATTTGTATAGAAAACAAACCCCGATGCGTCATAATCCTTCATCAGCACTACGCGCACATTTGGCTGGCCGGATTCGTCAACTGTGGCGACAAACATGGCGTTGGGATCGTTGGGCTCATTCAATTTCGCCTGGGCAAACCAGACTTCAAACAGCTCCAACGGATCGTCGAACTGCATAGATCAAACGGCCTTGGAATATTGAAATTGCTCCGGTGCATAATAGGCGTCGAAATGGGCAGCAACTATGCGGGCAAAGGGTCTCGCCTGCGGCAGGATCTGAAGCTTGTTGTTCTCCATCGCACACAGACCGAACTGATCTTGTGCCGCCAATAATCGTGCCTTTTGCAGACACGGCTGGACGAGGGCATCTGGAAATACCTGCAGGCGGTCAAAATCGATTTCAAACTCACACATCAGCCGCTCGATCAGATAACTTCTCAGTTGATCTTCTTCGGTCAGGATCAGTCCCTTGTTCTTCGGCAGCTCGCCGCTGGAGACCTGGGTCTGATATTGCGCGGTGGGGACCGTGTTCTGAACATAACCGTTGGCAAAGCGGCCAATTGAGGAGGCACCAAAACCAATCATCGTTTGGTGATGATCGGTGGTGTAGCCCTGAAAATTGCGGTGCAATCTGTTTGAGCGTGCCGCCACGGCGAGACTGTCATCCGGCAGGGCAAAGTGATCGATGCCGATGGATTGATAGCCGCCAGCAACCAATTGCGCGGATGCCGCATGTGCATGGTCAAAACGCTCCAGTGGACCGGCGAGGTCCTCGGTCTTGATCATGTTTTGATGCTTTTTCAACCACGGCACATGGGCATAGCCGAACAGGGCCATGCGGTCGGGACGCAGGCTTAAACATTGTTCAATCGTGCGCAACAGCCGTTCCTGGCTTTGCAGGGGCAGGCCATAAAGCGCGTCAACATTGATCGAGCTCACCCCGGCGGCACGCAATTGCTGGATAACATCGCGCGTGATTTCAAAGCTTTGCGGACGGTTGATGGCGGTCTGCACATCCTCGTGGAAATCCTGCACGCCGACACTGGCCCGGGTCAGGCCGAATTCCATCAGCGCGGCAATCGTATCTGATTTCACATCGCTGGGATCAATTTCGACGCTGATTTCGGTGCGATGATCTATCCGGAAGGTTTCGTCGAGTGCCTGGCGCAATGCCTGCAGCTCGTCACGCTTCAACAGGCTTGGCGATCCACCACCCAAATGCAGGGCGCCGAGGACAGGCTTGGTTTCGAGTTGTCGGCCCACCAGCCTGATTTCTTCAAGCAGCGAGCGCATGTAGCGGGCGATGGGAGCATATTTCAATGTGTGTTTGGTGTGACAACCGCAGAACCAGCATAGACGATCACAAAACGGGACATGCAGGTAGGCTGAGACGGGGGTGTAACTGTCAAGTTGGGGCAGGGAAGCGGCAAACAGGCCTGCTCCGATACCTTCTTTGAACTGCGGGGCGGTGGGATAACTGGTGTAGCGCGGCACCGGTTTTTGATAATGGGCAAGGACTGCCTTTGGGTCGAACATGAACAGTTCCTGTCAGTCAGATGGGGCGCGGACCTTCGAAAAAGGTTCGATTTCATCCGCAAAGATGCAGATTTTGCCGGCAATTCACCTTGATCCAGATCAACGACAGATTTCCGATTGAGAGGCAATTTGGGTCAGCTAATGGAGTTAGGAGGATTGTCAGATGGGCCTATTTTCGCGATCAGCAGAGCATCTGGAACTGCTCAGTCAGATGATGGACAAGACCGGAGCCCGAATTGATGCCGACCTCTCGATGAGTGGAACCAGTAAGATTCGCTCCGCAATGGTCGCCTGTTTGGGATGCAAACATGTCGGCGCCTGCAAACAATGGTTGGCAGAAGCCGAGGACGCGGCCACGCCGCCGGACTTTTGCGCCAATGTGAATCATCTGAAAACGCTGCAGCCGCACTAACCGATTTACGTTCTCCCTCCCGAGCGCTTCAGGCCTGCCGCGCGCTTCCCTGGCGGGTCTGGAGCGCTCTCTCCTATGCAGATTCCGCCAATTCGACGCCAGCTGACAATTGCTGGTACCAATCGATGATGGCGTCCTTGTTGGCGGGCAGGTGGGTGTAATCATCACCGCAAAACTGCCGCCAGGCGTCCATATAGGTTTCGCGGACAACGATCAGGGTTGGGATGTTGAGCGCATAGGCTTCTTCGATCACCGGCCGGAATCCGCGTCCTTCCTCTTCACCCTTGCCAAAGCGGTTTAGGAACAACATGTCGACCTGATCGTTGATCTGCGACGACAGGTAGCTGACCGCTTCCACCAGCCCCTGTGGATCAAGACGACAACCGGAAGAGCCCGGACCGAGGCGCTGGGTGATTGTAAACTGGGCACCAGACCCCAGATCTTCCAGATACATGTCAGAACAACAGGCGCTGCTGCCGATATCCCGTTCTCGCTGCAGAAATCCGGCAATTTGCTTGTCCTGCCGTTTCAACTGTTCGGCAGCGGCGGCGATGATCAAATCGATATTCTGATCCTTTTTGGTTTGTACAATCGCGAGGGGAGAGGTCATGCCGATTTTCCGTTCTGTTTTGGGTCAGTGGGCCGAGTGATGTTTTAGGCTCTTGGATGTGAGGTTATGGGCTCCAAAGCGTCGATGTTTTTCACGGTTCAGGGAGGAGCGTCCGCAACTCAGGTCATGCAGCAGGCCATCATCGAGGGAATAGACCCAGCCGTGAATTTTAAGCCGGTTGCCGCGACGCCATGCCGATTGGATAATTGGTGTTTTGGCGAGGCTTTCCACCTGTGAGGCAATCGACAATTCGCACAGCGAATCCAGCCGTTCACTTTGGTCGCCGAGATGTTCCAGACTGTCGATATTTTGTTCGGCAACATCTCTGATTGGCTGAAGCCAGTGGTCGATGATGCCATGGCGATCACCGTCCATGGCGGCGCGGACGCCGCCGCAACCGTGATGACCGCAGACGATAATGTGCTGCACACCCAGGGATTCAACGGCGAATTCCAAAACCGATAACAGGTTTAAATCACTGCGATGAACCAGATTGGCGATGTTGCGATGCACAAAAACTTCGCCGGGCTCCAGACCAGTGATGACATTGGCTGGCACGCGGCTGTCGGAACAGCCAATCCATAAATATTCCGGGTTCTGAACCTTTGACAGCCGCTTGAAATATCCCGGATCGTCGGATTCAAGTTCGGCTGCCCAATTACGGTTATGGTCCAGGAGGTCTTTCAGCATGCCCGATATTCCTACTGGACCAGTGGACCATCCGAAGTTGTCAGATCGATGCCCTCAATCTTTGCCTCGCTGGCCAGAATGGAAACATATTGGGCAATTGCACGCGACCAGCTGGCCGCCTGCAGCCATGTTGAAATGCGCTCACTGACCTGTTCAAAGGGCAGGCATTGGCCGGCAATCTTCTTGTCCAGCGCGATAATGTGGAACCCGTAGGCGGTCTCCACCGGCTCGGGCGAAAGTTCGCCTTCCTGCAGCTTCTGCAACTCGGCTTCAAACTCCGGCACGGTGTCGCCCTTGGTGATCTGGCCCAGATTGCCGCCCTGCTGGCTGGAAGAACAGGCGGACATCTCCCGTGCGATCTGCTCAAACCGCTCAGGCTCCTCCATCAGCAGATGGATAAGAGACTGTGCCTGATGTTGTGCCTGGTCCCGGGCATCCTGATCGGTGGGAGAGGCGACAAGCAAGATGTGGCGGGCCTGATAGATGTCCTCGCTGCTGAACCGCTGATGGTTGTTTTCATAATAGCGAAGACATTCATCATCTGAGGCTTCCGGTACAGTGACTTCCTGATCGATGACGGCACGTATGGCGGCGTCTTCATCTGTCTCCGTGCGTCCATCGGCACCCAATTCTGGAGCGGCCTTCACTCCTAGCTTTTCGGCCTCCTGCAACAGTAATTGCTTGATCGCCAGCGCCTGTGCTGCGGCACGAAGCGCCTTGCCGGGGTTTTCGGCGGGGTGGTTTTGAGCCTCTTCCATGATCTCGGTTTCCGGGATCACTACCCCATTGACCGAAACAACCGGCAGTGTGGGCTTCGGCTTTGGCGGCACGTTTGTGTCGAGTTTGACAGGCGCGTCATAACCGGCAGGAGAGGGCGTTGCGCCTTGCTTGGGCGCCAGATTGTTGACCAAAGTGACCATGGTTTGATTACTCCGCTGCAGAATTGAAACTTGACTTTGATTGCCTGGTGCGGACCACCTGATAGCCGGGGCGCCAGAAATACCGCACCGGAACGCTGAGCATGTGCACCAGTCGGGTGAATGGGAAGACCAGCAGGATGGTCAGGCCGAGGAACAGATGCGCCTTGAAGATCGGAGACGCATCAGCAACATAGCTGGCTGCATCCGACTGAAAGGTGAAGATGCCCTGTGCCCAGGTCATGAATTTCACCATTTCGTGGCCATCCAGATGTTGCATGGAAACCGGAATGGTCGCCAGACCAAGCACCAGTTGCAACCACAGCAGGATGATGATGAAGGTGTCAGAAGCGCTCGATGCTGCACGCACCCGCGCATCGAACAGGCGTCGGTGAACCAGCATGCTGGCACCGACCAGGGCCATGATACCGGCCACGCCACCGGCAACAATCGCCAGAATTTGCTTGGCGCTGTGGCTGATGCCCATGGCGTCAAATATGGCAATCGGGGTCAGCAGGCCGACCAGATGGCCGAAAAAGATGATTATGACACCGACATGGAACAGGACGGAACCCATCACCAGCTGCTTGCGTCGCAAAAGCTGGCTGGAGCCAGAGCGCCAGGTATAGGGTTCGCGGTCATAGCGGATGACCGAGCCGATCGCCAGCACCGCCAGCGCGATATAGGGATAAATGCCAAATACCAATGTGTTGAGATAGGCAGCCATGATCAAATCCCCCGTGTTGTGTTGATTGTTGGGCTTTCGACGCCCGGCGCCTTTCTGGCCGCCGCGCGGATTTGACGTTGCAGACGATCAGGTCCGCAGGCATTTTCACCTGCATTGCCGCCGAAGGTGACAACTTCCTCCTCCCAGACCTCATCAAGGGCTTCAAGATCGTCTGGATCATCGTCGGGTTGCGCCAGCAATTCTTCCAGCAGACCCTTTTCTGCCTTCCCGGCGGCGAGAGCTTCGAGAACCTGAAAAGCCTTGGCGTAGATTGATTTTCGCTTCTTGAGCCGCTCGCGCAGGAAAGCCAGGATATGGGCTGTCTGTCCCAGCAGTTCGCGGGCGTCGTCTTCAGACTGTGTCGACAGGAATTCCAGGAATACCGGCAGGTGATCGGGGAGCTCCTTGGCTTCTATCTCCAGCCCCTGGGCGTCATACATTTCCTTCAGGTCGACCATTGCCTGTCCGCGGTCGCGGCTTTCGCCGTGCACATGCTCAAACAGATGCAGCGATAGCGAACGGGTGCGATCAAACAAATGCACGTAGCGTTCCTGCGCGTCGTAAAGGTCGAGTTCGCCAATGTTTTTTGCCAGCGACGCCAAACGATCTTTTTGAGCCTTGGCCAGGGTTGATTCCCTTAATGCATCAATCAATTGAGGAATTTCGTCGATCAACTGCTGCGTCGGGTAGGAGAGCAGAAGCGAGGTGATTTTCAGGGCGAGTTTCATTTGCTCAACTCCTTCAGGCGTTCGGTTGGGGTCTGGGTAGTCCGTGTGCGTTTGGAACCGAACAGGTCGGTCTCTGTATTGCCGCCGGAACAGCCATTGCCAAAGGTGAAACCACAGGACCCGCGCATGTCGTAGGCGTCTTCGCTGACTTCGCGATGGGTTGTCGGGATGACGAAGCGGTCCTCGTAATTGGCAATCGCCATGACGTGGTACATGTCTTCGATCTGCTGACCGGTCATGCCGACCTTGGCGGCAATAGTTTCATCCACCACGCCGTCAATTGACTTGGCACGCATATAGGCACGCATGGCCAACATCCGTTCCAGTGCGGAAATGACGGGCTCGTCCTTGCCGGCGGTCAGCAGGTTGGACAGATAGCGGACCGGAATACGCAGGGAGCGAACATCCGGCATGTCGCCATCCATGCCGATCTTACCGGCCTCGGCTGCCGACTGCAGCGGTGACAATGGCGGCACATACCAGACCATCGGCAGGGTGCGGTATTCTGGATGCAGCGGGAAGGCGATCTTCCAGTCCATGGCCATTTTATAGACCGGGGAACTTCGGGCCGAGTCCAACCAGGCTTCAGGGATACCGTCCTTGCGGGCCTGTTCGATAACGGCTGGATCATTTGGATCCAGGAAAATTTCCAACTGTTTTTCGTAAAGATCCTGCTCGTCCTTGGTGGAGGCCATTTCCTCGATGCGGTCTGCATCATAGAGGACAACACCCAGATAACGGATGCGGCCAACGCAGGTCTCAGAACAGACGGTTGGATGACCAGCCTCGATACGTGGATAGCAGAAGATGCATTTTTCCGATTTGCCGGAAGACCAATTGTAATAGATCTTCTTATAGGGGCAGCCGGATACACACATGCGCCAGCCGCGGCATTTTTCCTGGTCGATGAGAACGATGCCGTCATCCTCGCGCTTGTAGATGGCGCCTGACGGGCAGGCTGCTACACAGGTCGGGTTAAGGCAGTGTTCGCACAAGCGGGGCAGATACATCATGAAGGTGTTTTCGAACTCGCTGTAGATCTGCTTTTCGATGCCTTCGAAATTGTAGTCTGCAGAGCGTTTGGAGAATTCGCCGCCGAGAATTTCTTCCCAATTGGGGCCCCATTCGATCTTTTCCATCCGCTCGCCGGTGATTTGCGACCGGGGCCGGGCGGTGGGTGTGGTCTGGCTCTCTTTGGCCGTCTGCAGGTGTCCGTAGTCAAAGTCGAACGGTTCGTAATAGTCGTCGATTTCGGGCAGGTCCGGATTGGCGAATATCTTGGCGAGTACCCGCCATTTGGCACCCATTTTGGGCTCCACTTTGCCATTGGCCTTGCGGACCCAGCCGCCGTTCCACTTTTTCTGGTTTTCCCATTCCTTGGGATAACCGATGCCGGGTTTGGTCTCGACATTGTTGAACCAGGCGTATTCAACACCTTCGCGGTTGGTCCAGACGTTTTTACAGGTGACTGAGCAGGTGTGACACCCGATGCATTTATCGAGGTTCAGGACCATGCCAATTTGTGCGCGGATCTTCATTCTGCTGCCTCCAGTTTGTCGCCCTGATAAGGGCCTTCCATCCAGTCAACTTTCTTCAGTTTGCGGACGACGACGAATTCATCTCGGTTGGAACCGACGGTGCCGTAATAGTTAAACCCGTAGGATTGCTGGACATAGCCACCAATCATGTGGGTCGGCTTGGTGATGGCGCGGGTGACCGAGTTGTGAATGCCACCGCGCTGGCCCGTGACCTGCGATCCCGGCGTATTCACGATCTTTTCCTGGGCGTGATACATGTAGATCGTGCCCTCTTTCATGCGTTGGGAAACAACCACGCGGGCGGAGATCGCACCGTTGACATTGTAGACTTCAACCCAGTCGTTGTCGGTGAGTTGCGCCTTGGCGGCATCGATTTCCGAAATCCACACGACCGGTCCGCCGCGGTTCAGTGTCAGCATCATCAAATTGTCGGAATAGGTGGAGTGGATGCCCCATTTCTGGTGCGGGGTGATGAAGTTCAGGATCACCTGTGGTGTGCCATCGTCCTTCGCCTCGATTTCGGGATTGATCGACTTGGTATCGATCGGCGGCCGATAGACGCAGAAGGCTTCACCGAAGGCGCGCATCCACAAATGGTCCTGGTAGAGCTGTTGTCGCCCGGTAATGGTGCGCCAGGGGATCAGCTCATGGACATTGGTGTAGCCGGCATTGTAGCAGACCTTTTCCGATTCAAGCCCGGACCAGGTGGGTGAAGAAATGATCTTGCGCGGTTGCGCTACAACATCGCGGAAGCGGATTTTTTCGTCTTCCTTTGGCACCGCAAGATGGATGTGATCGCGGCCAGTTTTCTGTGACAGCGCTTCCCAGGCTTTGACAGCCACTTCACCATTGGTTTCCGGCGCCAGCGACAGGATAACCTCGGTCGCATCGATGTCTGTTTCGATTTTCGGCCGGCCCTTGGTGGGGCCTTCTTCGGTGACCACGCCGTTGAGATTGCCGAGCAGATCGACTTCGTGCTGGGTGTTCCAGGCAATGCCCTTGCCGCCATTGCCGAGCTTGTCCATCAATGGCCCAAGTGCGGTGAAGCGCTTGTAGACATTTGGATAGTCACGCTCGACCACCATGATATTGGGCATGGTGACACCGGGCAGGGGTTTTGACGAACCGTTCTTCCAGTCGTCGACATCAAATGGCTGGGCCATTTCACCGGGCGTATCGTGCAGGATTGGCAGCAGGACAATGTCCTTTTCGACACCGAGAATTTCCGGCGCGACCTCTGAGAATTTCTTGGCCAGGCCTTTGAAAATATCCCAGTCGGAGCGGGCTTCCCAGGCTGGATCAGCAGCGCCCGTCAACGGATGGATGAAAGGGTGCATGTCGGAGGTATTCAGGTCGTTCTTCTCATACCAGGTGGCGGTGGGCAGAACGATGTCTGAATAGACACAGGTGGTAGACATGCGGAAGTCGAGCGTCACCAACAGGTCGAGCTTTCCTTCCGGTGCCTCATCGTGCCAGACAGCTTCGGTTGACCGCTGACGCCCTTCCTCGCCGAGATCCTTGCCAAGGACACCGTGATTGGTGCCCAGCAGATGTTTGAGGAAATATTCGTGCCCCTTACCCGAGGACCCCAGCAGGTTTGACCGCCAGACAAACAGGTTGCGCGGCCAGTTGGCTTCGTGATCCGGGTCTTCGCAGGACATATGCAGTTTGCCGGTTTTCAACTGGTCGGCAATATAGTCCTTTGGCTCTTTCTTCGATTTGGCCGCCGCTTTAGCGACTTCCAGCGGATTGGTCTTCAACTGGGGAGCAGAGGGCAGCCAGCCCATCCGCTCAGCGCGGATATTATAGTCGATCAGCGATCCGTCCCACGGGCCTTCCGGCGCCGTTGGTGAGAGGATTTCGTCAACCTCCAGAGTTTCGTAGCGCCACTGGTCTGTATGGGCATAGAAGAAAGAGGTGGAGTTCATCTGCCGCGGCGGGCGGGCCCAGTCGAGGGCAAACGCAAGCGGCAACCAGCCGGTCTGCGGCCGCAATTTCTCCTGTCCTACATAGTGGCTCCAGCCACCACCGGACTGACCGATACAACCGCACATCACCAGCATGTTGATAATGCCACGGTAGTTCATGTCCATATGGTACCAGTGGTTCAGACCGGCTCCGAGAATGACCATGGAACGGCCCTTGGTCTTTTCAGCGTTGAGGGCAAATTCCCGGGCAACGGTGATGATCTGGTCTTTTGGAACCCCGGTGATTTTTTCGGCCCATGCAGGTGTATAGGGCAGGTTTTGATCGTAGGATTTGGCGCTGTTGTCATCGCCAAGACCCCGGTCGAGGCCGTAATTGGCAACAAACAGATCAAACACCGAGGCGACCCAGGCTTCTTCGCCGCCCTTCAGCTTGACCTTCTTGGCAGGCACTTGACGTTCCAGAATGCTTTCATGATCGGTGCCTTCAAAATGGTCATGTTCGCGATTGCCGAAATAGGGGAAAGCAACCGGCAGAACATCGTCATGATCCTCATCCATGATGAGGCTCATTTCCAGTTCAACATCGGTGCCTTTTGCGTCTTTCTGCTCCAGGTTCCACTTGCCTTCTTCGCCCCAACGGAAACCGACGGACCCCTGCGGCACGACAACCTTCTTGGTCTTGCGGTCGATGGCGACAGTTTTCCATTCAGGATTGTTCTTCTCTCCCAATCCGCGGGGGAAGTCTGACGCCCGCAGCTGGCGTTCCGGGATAAAGCGTCCGTCCTGTTTGACCAGTCGTACCAGCATCGGCATGTCGGTATAGCGGCGGCAATAGTCTTCGAAATAATCCGCCTGACGGTCGAGATGGAATTCCCGCAGGATGACATGACCGAGCGCCATGGCGAGCGCTGCATCTGTCCCCTGTTTGGGGTGCAGCCACATGTCGGAGAATTTTGCAGCCTCCGAATAATCGGGTGAGACGACGACAGATTTGGCACCCTTGTAGCGGGCTTCGGTATAGAAATGGGCATCCGGTGTGCGGGTCTGGGGCACGTTGGAACCCCACAGCATCAGGAAGCCTGAATTATACCAGTCGGCGGATTCGGGAACATCGGTCTGTTCGCCCCAGGTCATCGGAGACGCCGGTGGTAGATCGCAGTACCAGTCGTAGAAGGACATGCAGGTGCCGCCAAGCAGCGACAGGTAACGCGAACCCGCGGCATAGGAGACCATCGACATGGCCGGAATTGGCGAGAAACCGATGATCCGGTCGGGCCCCCACTTTTTCGCCGTATAGGCGTTGGCGGCGGCGATAATTTCGTTGGCCTCATCCCACGTGGCGCGGACAAATCCGCCCAGGCCCCGCATCTTGGTATAGTCGCGCCGCTTGGCCTTATCTTCCTGAATAGCGGCCCAGGCGCCGACCGGTGTTTTCACTACCCGTTCCTTGCGCCACAGTTTCAGCAGTCGTGAGCGAATGAGAGGATGTTTCACCCGGTTGGCAGAATACATGTACCAGCTGTAACTTGCACCGCGGGAACAGCCGCGGGGCTCATGGTTGGGCAGGTCTGGCCTGGTGCGCGGATAATCGGTTTGCTGGGTTTCCCAGGTAACGATGCCGCCTTTGACATAGATTTTCCAAGAGCAGGACCCGGTGCAGTTGGCACCATGGGTCGAGCGGACAATCTTGTCGTGTTGCCAGCGCTTGCGGTAGCTGTCCTCCCAGGACCGGCTTTCGTTGGTGGTGACACCGTGGCCTTCAGAAAAGGTGCCAACGGTCTTTTTACTCAGGAAATTCAGTCGATCTAGCAGGTGACTCATTTCTTATTCCTCTCAGATAATTTGGTTCTGGCGGGCGCGATGCCCGCCAGTGACTAGCGGCGCTTAAGGATTTTTGATGTAAGCGTTCGGCCGCAGATAGAACCACCAGTTGATGGCGATGCAGACGGCATAGAAAATCGCAAATCCATACAGTGCGTGTTCCGGCGTGCCGGCATTCATCTGTTCTCCAAACACCTTGGGGATGATGAAAGCGCCATAGGCGGCCACTGCTGCTGTCCAACCAAGAACCGGTCCCGCCTGTTCCTTGTCGAAAGCAACCGCGATTGTGCGGAATGTTGAACCGTTGCCGATACCGGTGGCGGCAAACAGGATCAGGAAGAGGCCAAGGAAGGGCCAGAAATAATCCTGTGGCGTGGCTGAAGCGTAGGCTGCCTGAACATAGTAGGCGACACCCAGTGCCGAGGCGACCATGACGATGGAGATCCATTGGGTCACGCGGGCACCGCCAAGCTTATCCGACATCATGCCACCTATTGGCCGGATCAGTGCGCCGATGAACGGCCCCATCCATGCATACATCAGAGCGCTTGGACCATCTGGATTGGGTGTCGAATGTGTCATGACACCGTCCACCAGCAAGTGCTGGAAGCCAAAGACAACCTTGATGGTTAGTGCGAGTGCTGCAGAATACCCAATGAACGAGCCGAACGTCATCGTATAAATAATCGTCATGGCCCATGTGTGCTTGTTGCCAAAGATCTTATACTGGCGGGTCAGATTTTGACCGACCGCTCCGGGGATCATCTTTAACAGGAAGACAGTGAGTGCAATGACCACCGGCAGGACGATCCACTTGGAAACACCAAAGCCGGATCCGCCGACTTTCTCCGGCAGCATCAACCACAGACCAAATCCGGCTGCGACGAAGCCCACCAACAGCATGCCGGTGATAATGGAGAAGGCGCCAACAGGATTGGGAATATCCGGCGAGACGTGCTCGTCACGAATGTTATTCATCCCCCACCAACCGATGATGGCCAACGGCACCAGCGCCAACAACCAAACCAGTCCGGCATTGTGGATGTAGGTTTCGGTGCCCGCCGGAATTTTGCCTATCAACGTACCCGAAGTGTTGACCAGGGTTCGGCTCTCGCCTCCAAACAGACCAAAAGTCATGACCAGTGGGATGACAATCTGCATGGTGGTGACACCAAAATTTCCGAGTCCGGCATTCATTCCCAATGAATAGCCCTGCATCTTCTTTGGGAAATAAAATGAAATATTGGACATAGATGATGAGAAATTGCCCCCACCAATACCGGAGAGGAAGGCCAGGATCTGGAACTGCCACAACGGGGTGTCCGGATTTTGAAGTGCGAAACCTGCGCCAATCGCCGGGATCATTAATAGGGCGGTTGTGAATACAATCGTGTTTCGACCACCGGCGATACGGATGAAGAAGGTGCTGGGAATTCGAAGTGTTGCGCCGGTCAGACCAGCAATGGCTGCCAGAGTGAACAATTCAGATTTCTCAAACGGAAATCCCAGATTGATCATTTGCACTGTGATAATTCCCCAATAGAGCCACACCGCGAAGCCGCAGAGCAGGCTGGGAATGGAGATCCAGAGGTTGCGATTGGCAATTCTTTTGCCCTCGCTTTTCCAGAAGGTTTCGTCTTCCGGATTCCAGTTTCTAAGGTCTTGTCCCACAGGTTTTCTCCTGAATGGTTAGAGTATGCGGCCATTGCCATGGGATTCGGCAATGGCCATTTGCGGTGCTAGTCAGTGGTTTCCGCCACTTTCTTTTCCCGTTTCTTGATGACTTCCAGGCCGTCTTCGAACTCCTTCATTGCCTTGTCAGCCCGCGAACGCAGGGTCTCGATATTGGCGGCGACGAAGTTTGCTCGTTCTTCCTCCTCCTGCTCGGGGCTGAACTTCACGAAGAAGGCAAGGAAAGAGGCGATGGTCACAACGATGCCCATGATCAAAAAGGCGTCGTTCCAATCGATGGCTCCCTTGAACAGGAAACCGGCGAGCACTGCACCCGTATTGCCACCGGCGCCGACGACGCCAGCTACTGCACCAAGTGCCTTTTTGTTAATGAATGGCACCACTGAGTAGGTCGCGCCTTCGGCCATCTGAGTGAACAGCGAGAAGATGATCAGTGTGGGAAGCGCCAGGAAAATCACGTCCATGCGTGAGAAGAGCATCAGCGCAAGGCCTTCACAGAACAGGCAAATCCAAAGCCAGAAAGTTCGGCCTTTCAGGCCCCACAATGCGCCGTAATTGTCTCCGAAGATGCCGCCTAATGTTCTGGCGAAAATGTTCATCAGGCCGAAACAAGCGGCCATCAAACCCGCTTGGACGAGGCTGAGATCGAAGTAGTCGGCAAAATAAAGCGCCGCCGTATTGTTGACCGTCAACTCAATGCCAAAACAGGCGCCGTAAATGACGAACAGAACCCAAACGCGACTATCTTTCATGGCGCGCCAGTAATTGCCGGTCACGCTCTCCTTTTTCGGCATCATGCCTTTGGCGCGCAATTCGGAGAAGTTCCCATCAGGGGCGTCTTGCGTCCAAAAGAAGTAGGCGATGCCAGTAAAGAATATCGCAGCACCAACCACGACCATGGACAGGCGCCAACCCATGGCTTCAGAAAACCCAAAGCCGATGACGAATATCGAAAAGATCAGCGGCATGACGAACTGGGTCACACCTCCGCCCAGATTGCCCCAGCCGGCGGAAGTTGCATTGGCTTGGCCGACTACATTGGGAGCGAACATTACCGAAGTATGGTATTGAGTAATAACGAAAGAAGCGCCGATGGCTCCGATCATCAATCGGAAAAACAGAAATGTTTCAAAGTCCTGCGCCAGTCCAACACCCATTACCGGAAATGCGCCAAGCGTTAGGAGACCGGTATAAGTCAGGCGCGGGCCGATCCGGTCACACAGCCAGCCGATTAACAGCCGGGCAAAAATGGTGATTGTAACCGAACCGATGATCGTCCATCCGACCTGGTCCTTGGTGAGTTGCAGTTCGTCGCGAACCACTTTCATAAGTGGCGCAATGCCAAACCACGCGAAAAAACATAAAAAGAAGGCAAACCAGGTCATGTGGAAGGTTCGGATCTGAACCATCGTGACCTTGAAAAAGTTTCCCCAAAGGTTGGTGGCCTTGTTCTGTAACTCCATAGAAATGTCCCCCTGGACCGTCAAAAGCATCAATTTGTCTGCAGCCCCCGCACTTCAGGAGTTTGCAGATGGCGAGAGTTTTGTTGCTTTGGCGGTGATGAAGTTGATTCAGATCAAGTCCGCGGTCGGTGCTGGCAGAAACAAGGGGGCTTGACGCGAATTTCCTGAAGTCGATTGATGTTTTGCCGATTAACAGTCAAACAACCACTCGGGCCTTGCCAATTTCATCAATTCTTGGCTTGATAAAAGTCAATCTGTCTGGAGAAGAGTGAAAATCTATGCGGCCCGATGAACTTCCGCGAATCCGTGAATTGCCCCTCTTTAGCAGTATGAGCGAGGAAAACTTCCTCGACCTCACCACGGCTGCGTATCTGCAGCACTTTCCCCCACAGGTTGAATTGATAGTCGAAGGTGACTCAGCCGATTTTCTGTATGTCGTTGTTGAAGGCACTGTAGAATTGTTTGCCAAGTCAAACGGGCGCGAAACCACGATGGCGATTGTGCGGCCGGTCAATACTTTCATCTTGGCCGCCGTGTTGAAGGATGCCGTTTACCTGATGTCTGCCCGGACTGTGGAGAGGTCGCGGTTGCTGATGATCCCCACAAGCAATGTCCGAACAGCATTTGAGAATGATCCGAAATTTGCCCGCTCGATTGTGTCCGAACTCGCCGGTTGCTATCGCGCGGTGGTCAAGGACCACAAGAATCTCAAACTGCGCTCATCGGTCGAGCGGTTGGCCAACAGGCTGATAAAATATCATACGGAACAGGGGGCCAACGGCACGGTGGAACTGTTCCATGACAAACGCACCCTGGCCGCCTTGCTGGGCATGACGCCGGAAAACCTGTCGCGCGCCTTCAATACGCTGAAACCCTATGGGGTGGAGGTGAATGGCACGAGCATCCATCTGACCGACCTGCCGGCGCTGGAGACATTGGCCAAGCCCAACCAGCTGATTGACGACCGGACGGTTTGACCAATTCCGACCGACTTGCAATGGTTTGCAAGAAAGGATCGGGGATTGAGCATGGCGCATTCGGCAGATTCCAGGCGGGCGAGACTGGCACCAATTGAATTGCCGGAATTTGGCGTGCCCATCGAAGAGCCTGTAATCGATCCCGCCGTCCGCGCCGTCCGCTACGAGTCCCTAATGCAGCGGATTGCTCAGGACGGATTGGATGCAATTGTCATCTATGCAGATCGCGAACACGCGGCCAACCTGGCCTGGCTGACCGGATTTGATCCTCGTTTTGAAGAGGCCCTGTTGGTGGCGGTGCTTGGTCGTCGACCGACATTGCTGACCGGACCGGAAAATGTCGGCGTTGCTGCCAATATTCCATTTGAACTTGACGTCGTGCTCTATCCGCCAATGGGGTTGATGGGGCAGGACCGGAGCCAGACCCCGGCTCTGCCAGACGTGTTGTCACAGGCGGGGCTGGAAAAATCCATGGCGATCGGCGCTTGTGGCTGGAAATATTACAGCCGTGCTGAATGCCCTGATTTTGAAACCTGGCTGGAGCTGCCGGCCTATATCATCGACACTTTGCGCCATTTGGCTGGGCCTGATGGGCGGGTACGCAATGCCGGAGCAATCATGATGAACCCGACCGATGGCCTGCGATCGGTCAATAGTATAGACGAACTGGCCCGCTATGAATTCGCCGCCTGCCATACGTCGGAATCTGTTAAACGGGTGATCCTCAACAGCCGCCCGGGCATGCGGGAATTCGAAGCCGCTGGCGCCCTTCAACCGGTGGGAATGCCGCTTTCCTGCCATCCGATGTTTTCAACCGGGCCTCGCGCATGGCATGGGCTGCTCAGCCCCTCGTCTCGGATGATGGAAGCAGGAGATGCGGTCACAACTGCCTATGGGGTGCAGGGTGCACTTAACTGTCGCGCGGGCTGGTTGGTGAAGGAGGCGGGCGAACTTCCAACCGAGCAGCAGGATTATGTGGAAGTGCTGGTCAGACCCTATTTTGAAGCGGTTGCGGAATGGCTGGAGACGATTGAAATCGGTCTGGAAGGGGGCGTGCTGGATGCCATCATCCGCCGTCGCCTGGGCGATCCATTCTTCGGGGTGCATCTCAATCCCGGCCACCTGATCCATTTGGAAGAATGGATGCACACGCCAATCTTCAGGGACAGCAAGGTCAGGCTCCGCTCCGGCATGGCCATTCAGGTCGACGTCATTCCGGCCACCGGCACACCCTATTTTACCACCAATATTGAAGACGGGGTCATGCTGTTGGATGCCAAGGGGCGCCGCCAATTTGCAGAGAAATACCCTGCGGCAATGCAGCGTATTGAACACCGACGCACCTTCATGGAGGAGAGCCTGGGGATCAGGTTGAAACCGGACTGCCTGCCCCTGTCCAATATCGCCAGCTGGTTGCCACCATTCTGGCTGGCTCCCGATCAGGCGATGACGCTGCGCTAAGAGGATCTGTCAGCGGCTACACGAAAACCGATATTGTCCGCTGTCGCTTGCCCATCAAGAGATTGGCGCGAAGAGGTTCGGTAACGGCAGCAATAGGAGTGATGGCACAGATAGGACCCGCCCCTGGCAACATAATGACGCCCGTTGAGCGGCCCCCTGGGGTTCCGCGCCGGACGGGGGGAGTGCAGATTGGTAAAGCGGTCAGCCACCCGCTCCCAGACGTTGCCGGTCATATTGTAGAGACCAAAACCATTGGGTTGATAGGCATTCACCGCGACCGGGCCGGGCTGGCTCATGTATTCGTGGGAAATGGGGAATTCGCCTGACCAAATATGGCAGTTTGACTGGCCGTTGAGCAACAATTCCGAACCCCAGGGAAACGGCATCTGTGACAAGCCACCGCGTGCGGCAATTTCCCATTCAGCTTCGCTGGGCAGGCGCATACCTGCCCATTGGCAATAGGCCAGGGCATCCTGTTGGGCGATGTGGACCACAGGGTGGTTGGCAATGTCGTCAATGGTGCTTCCCTTGCCCTTGGGGCACCGCCAATAGGCTCTATCGGTCAATTTCCACCATGGAGCATGGGTCGGGCGGCGGGCGCTAGATGAAAACTCGTCCCGAGGCGCAAAAACAAAGGAAGCTTCCATTTGTTCGGCAAGGCTACGATACCCTGTCGCTGCAACGAATTGATCATATTGTTGATTGGTAACGGCATATTTGGAGATGCAGAAGGTGTCGACAAAGGTTGCTCGTATTGGACCTTCGCCATCTTCGGGATGCGGGCCGTCGATTGCACCCATCAAAAACTCACTGCCGGGCAGGGCAACCAGATCTTCATCGGGTTGGGGCTTTGGCCGCTGCCTGTAAGAATGGGGCATTGGCGAGCGGGACTGTTTGGTCAACGGCCGATCGGGAACACAGCAATCGCTGCCCTTGTCAGTCCGAGTCATAGTCATAGACCGGGGACCATTGGTCTCCCCAGTTCTTTCCCCAAAACTCCATCCGCGTTGAATTCTGGATTGGCCGACCGCCATTCCACAGATCGGCTTTTGGTCGAACATGGGTGTCGAAAAACGCCACCAGCATGGCGTCGAGACGGTCTAGGATTTCTGCGTGATCCGGGTTGTCGATCAGATTGACGCTTTCTTCGGGGTCCATTTCGACGTCATACAGCTCATCGCCCAAATTGAGGTTGTCCGGGCCGGAAAATCGTTTGAAATAGGCCCATTTCCGGGTGCGGACTGTGCGGGTTTCTTCCTGTTCAGAATAGACCGCATCGTCCTGCCAAATGTCGGGATCGCCGTTGAGCAGCGGCCATAGTGATCGGCTGGGCAGGGGCAGGTCATGGCTTTCAGTGTCGATATCACTGAATTTTGCGATTGTAGAATAGACATCCAGATTTGAGACCATGGCGGCGGAGCGCTGACCAGCTTCGATGGTGTCTGTGTGCCGGATCAGCAGCGGAATTGAATGGGCAGCATGGTGCATATTGGAGGGAAAGGTAGCCGCGCCATGTCCCCAGAATCCGTGATGGCCCATCGACAATCCGTGGTCGGCAGTGAAGATAACCAGGGTGTCGTCGCCAATGCCCTGGGCATCGAGTTCTGCCAGCACCCGTCCGACGCCGTCATCGACCATTGATATCTGGGCATAATAGTTTCGAAGAGTCGCCAAATCATTGGGCGCACGCATCAACATGGAATAGTCCAAACCGCCGCCGGAATGGTTTTGGCGCATCAGGAATCCATCGACTGCCGGTTTGCTGAGACCGCGTCTGGGGATTGAATTGACCGGACAATCCTCATAGCGGGCAGTGTGGCGGCATGTGTCGGTTTCCTTCGTGGCCGGCCAATGGCCGTAGGGCGCTGGGTAGGGCAGATAGAGAAAAAACGGCTGGTCGGTGGCAGACTGGTTCTGAATATATTCGACCGCCTTGTCGGTGAAAAAGTCGACAGAATGACCTTCATGTTCGTAAACCTTGCCATTCTCGGTCATTTTGTTGCGATAGAAACTGCGTATATGACCGTCTTCCAGCGTTACCCAATGGTCAAAGCCGGGCATGGCTGTGGCCGGTTGGCCGAGGTGATATTTGCCAATGAGAGCGGTGGCATAGCCGTTTTGCTTTAACTGTTGGGGCAGGGTTTGCAGGCCGGACAATGCGTGCCAGCCGGGTGGCCATTCTCCCGACCTTCGGTCATCGATCCAGCTGTGCACACCATGCTGCGAGGGCATCAGGCCGGTCAGCAACGATGCCCGACAGGGCGAGCAGAAGGCGTTTGGACAAAAGGCATTTTCAAACAGCACGCCCTGTCGCGCCAGTTGGTCGAGATGGGGCGTGTGAATCTCGTCATTGCCATAGCATCCAAGGGTCGATGCTTGCTGGTTGTCGGTGAAAAACAGGACGATGTTGGAAGGGGTTGCCAAAAAACTTTCCTTTTGCTCCGGACCCGCGTTTTCTGCTGAAGCGCACCGAGTTGCCAAAACCTGAACGGGGTCTGGCCAGCATGCTAAACATGCTGCTGCAAAAGAAAAGCTCCGCCACATGCGACGGCAATTGGAGATGGATCAGAAAAACACCGACAAGGATATGCCCGAACTGACCTTGCTATACCATTTTACCGATCGCGTCTGGATAGCGGCGGGCTAAGCCGCTTTTCTGCATGGCAAAATTAATGAATTTCCGAACCCCGATGCCGGAGCGAATTTCGAACTCTTCATAATGAAAACGGCGATTGGCGACACCTTTTGACTGCAGGTCGCGGCGCAGGGATTCCCGCATCCCGGCCGGACCACAGAAATAGACCTGAGCCTTTTTCAAGTCGCCATCGGTGGCCTGATCGATGGTTGCGGCGGTCAACCGCGGCTCAGTGCGACTGTCAATCTTGTGCAAGGTGACATTATCAAGCTGCGCTGCCAGCGCTTCCAAATGGGCGAGGTGGGGGGCGTTTTGATGGCCTTTGAAACAGAAAAACAGGTCGATTTTTCCATGCTCCGGGGTGACATCCTCCAGCCAAGCCTTGAATGGCGTGATGCCGATTCCGGCGGCAACCCAGATCTGAGCCTTGGCACCGCTGCGCAGCCGAAAGTGTCCATAGGCCGGAGACAAGGTGGCCTTGGTGCCTTGTTTCAGCCTGCCTTCCAGCCTGGCGGTATAGTCCCCCAACGGCTTGATGGTGAACTGCAGGGTTTGGTCTTCCCGGGGCGCAGAACTGATGGTGAATGGGTGGGTTTCGTTGAGTTGCGGCAGATCAAAGCTGACGAACGCAAATTGCCCGGCATGTTGTTTGATGGCCTTGCCCATCGGCTTCAGGCCGACGGTGATGGCCCCACCGGATTGCTCCACCTTTTCGACCTCGTAGGGGATGGCGGTCCGGCGACCCAGGCTCGGCAGCAAGGTGTAGACATAGGCGACCAGCCCGGCGGCACAGATTGCCAGCATATAGCTGCCCGTCATGTCGGTATTGGCAAAGGGCTTGGACATGAAGGCAAAGTGAAATACCGACAAGGCAAAGAAGGTACCCATCAATTTATGGCTCCAGCGCCACAGGTGATAGGGGATGAAGGTGACAATGGTGATCAGAACGAGAATGACAAAGCCGTAAAGACTGATTTCTCCAAGTGTCTCTGCAAGATCTGTCAGCCAGGTTTCCGGCGCCAGTCCGTCGATTTCTGCGTCAACTGTGTCGTGGATCAAGACAGCCGCGAGTGCGCCAATGCCGAGCCATTTATGCAGCACATATACCCGGTCAAGCCCGCCGAACAGGGGTTCAACAAAGGGCAGGCGGGTCGCCAGAACCTGGCCAATGGCCATGGCAATGAGCGCGACACAGCCGATATATTGGCTGAATACCGCCGACGGGTCGTGTTGCGCCGTTAGCGGTGCAAATTCGATCAGGGGCGCGGCAAGCAATGCCGCAACAATAAGCAATCCGATGGGGCGCATGGGTGATGTTTTCCGTGTGTTATGTTGGCTATTGAGCGTCGGGCAGCCCGTCGGCCATCAATTCTTCGATGAACAGGCTGAGCAGTTGTGGCCGACCGCTTACATTGGCCTTGCGATAGATTGCATTGCACTGAGTCTTGATTGTGCCTTCGCGGGTGTCCCGAAGCTTTGCCATGTCGGCGATCGAGAAGCCCTTGATTGCCAGCAATGCCACGTCCCTTTCGGAAGGTGTCAGCGACCATTCTTCGAAGTGCTTATCAAGTAGTTCGGCGAAAGCCCCTGAGGCGACCATCAATTGATCCTCCATGCGTTTTTGCCGGATGAGAATGTTGCGAAGTTGATAGCCGGTGAAGATGACACTTATTCCAAGCACTGCGGCGATGACATATTCGAAGCGATCCGAATATCGGGTCTCGCCCTGTCCCTGGGGTCCAAACAGGTCCATCAACCCGTCATAGAGAAAGAACAGAGCGCAGAGGATTTGCAAAATCAGCAATATCCAAAAAGCCATTTGGGTGTTGGTTCGCGACATCATCCGGTCAGCTAAAAGGATATTCTTGAATTCGCAAGCCTCGCGCGGCAAATTGTTTGGTGCGGATCCCCTGCGCTAATATAGGGGATGGGCAGGCAGGGGACCCGCGGGACGGCCGAGTTATGCGTTAGCCGTCCTGTTTGTCGTCACTGTCATCATCGCCGTCGTCGTCATCATCATTGTCGTCGTCGCCGTCGTCATCATCGACCTCCATGCTGATGACAGTGCCGTCTTCTGGAGAGATTTCGATTTCCAGCGGTTTTCCATCGAGCGTGACTTCGACTTCGATTTCGCCGTCTTCGCGTTCGAATTCTTCAATCGTGTAGCCCTGCTTTTCAAGCGAAGCGCGAATTTCGGCTTCGGACGTGCCAACGGAATCGCCCAGCGTTACGCCTGCAAGGGCGATTGTGGGCACCAGAGTGGCGGTCGCCATGAGGGCGATGAATTTCTTGTTGAGAGTCATGATTTATCCTTTGGAGTTAGGTTGATTGAGCAATTGCTCTCCCGCTCTTCTACGGGTTGCCGCAACATGGGCGGCGCAACCAGACTTCTCCATTGCTCAAAAGTTGAGGCGGACGAACCTATAACCAAAGTTTACGAGCCGGCGTGGGCGGCCCGATCTGCTAAAACCGGAATGTCAGTTTTTGGGCTTGCGAAAATCGCGATGGCACGTGCTACAGGTTTTTGCCACACCGGCAAAGGCCTGCCGGGCGGCCTGTTGATCGCTACTGCCAGCGACCAACTTCAACTGATCTGCGGCGGCAACGAGTTGTGCGGCGATTGCCATGAATTCGTCATTGCGCTGCCAGATCTCCGGCAAAGCTTCGGTCGCCTTGCCTTCTCGACTGGCTTTGGAATCGGGAAACAGAGTTTCGATTTCGACGGCATGCTGTTTTAATGTGTCGGCGGATTGGGCAACAATCTCAGCATCGTATTGGCGCTTGCCTTTGAACATGTCGGCGACGGCTCCAAGCGATTTGCCCATTGCCATCATGCCGTCCATGCGTTGTTTGACGATGCCGGTTGCGCCACCGTGGGCGAAAGCCAGGGTGATTGCTGCTGTGGAAACCAGAAATGCAGTCAGGATTGTTGTCTTTTTCATGCGACGTTCCTCAATGTGGTTGCGCGTCGAGGCGAATCTTCCTCAATCGCAAGGCGTTGCTGATAACTGATACGGATGACAGGCTCATGGCGGCGGCTGCAATCATGGGTGACAGCAACCAGCCGGTCAAAGGATAAAGTGCTCCTGCTGCAATGGGCACCCCGGCAGCATTATAAGCGAAGGCGAAGAACAGGTTTTGTTTGATGTTGCGAATGGTTGCCAGCGACAGGTTGCGCGCCCGCACGATGCCACCAAGGTCGCCCTTGACCAGGGTGATGCCAGCACTTTCCATGGCCACATCGGCGCCGGTGCCCATGGCGATGCCGACATCGGCGGCGGCCAATGCCGGTGCATCATTTACCCCATCGCCGGCCATGGCGACTGAGTGTCCCCGAGCTTTCAGTTCTTCCACCAATTGCTGTTTGGCCTCTGGCAGAATATCGGCCCGCAGGTCGTTGATTCCCAGTTGTTTGGCGACTGCATTGGCGGTGACCGCGTTGTCTCCGGTAGCCATGATAACGGTGAGGCCGGATTTCTGAAGGGCGGCAATGGCCGCTGGAGTTGTGTCCTTGATCGGATCGGCAACGGAAATCAGACCGGCCAGCTTGTGGTCGACGCTGACATACATGGCCGTTTTCCCCGACTTGCGCAGCTCATCAGCCAGCATACTCATCTCGCCGACTTCGACGCCGAGTTGTTCCATCATCGCCAAATTGCCAAGTGCAACTTGATGACCGGATATGCCACCGCGAACGCCTTTGCCTGTAACTGCATGAAAATTGGTTGCCTTTGTCAGCTTTAATTTCCGCTGTAATGCGGCTTCCACGATGGCTTCGGCCAATGGATGTTCTGACCCTTTTTCCAGTGACGCGGCCAGGCGCAGCAATTCAATTTCCTGAATACCTCCTGCCGGAACAGTGTCGGTCAGTACCGGTTGGCCTTTGGTCAGCGTGCCGGTCTTGTCGACCACCAATGTGTCCACCTTGGCAAAGCGTTCCAATGCTTCCGCATCCCGGATCAATATACCCGCCTGGGCGCCGCGACCGGTGGCTGTCATGATCGACATCGGTGTTGCCAGGCCAAGCGCGCAGGGGCAGGCGATGATCAGCACGGATATTGCTGCAACAAGGGCATGAACCAGCGCCGGTTGCGGTCCGAAAAGGGCCCATGCGGTGAATCCAATTATAGCAACAAGCACAACAACGGGAACAAAGATGCTGGCAACCTTGTCGGCCATGGACTGAATTGGTGCGCGTGATCTTTGGGCGTCGGACACCATGGCAATGATCCGCGCCAGGGTGGTTTCGCTGCCCACACGCTGGGCTTGCATAATGAAGGAGCCGGTGCGGTTCAGCGTGCCGCCCGTTACGGAGTCGCTGGCGGTTTTTTCAACCGCGATGGACTCACCGGTGATCATGCTTTCATCGACTGATGAATGGCCTTCCAGCACCACGCCATCGACCGGGATGCTTTCTCCGGGGCGTACCCGCACCCTGTCGTCTTCCAGGATATTTTCAATGGGCACATCGGTTTCGCTGCCATCGGCATTGATCCGCCGCGCCAGTTTGGGGGTCAGGTTCAGCAGCGCCCGAATGGCTGAACCTGTTCGCTCACGGCCTTTCAGTTCGAGCACCTGTCCGAGAAATATTAGCGCGACGATCACGACGGAGGCCTCGAAATAGACAGCAACGCTGCCATCGGCCTGGCGAAAGGAGTCAGGGAAGCTGCCGGGGACCAGGGTGGCGACAAGACTGTAGCCAAAGGCTGCACCAACCCCCAGCATGATCAGGGTCCACATATTGGGGCTGTTGTTGAGGATGGAGCTGTAGCCCCGCTTGAAAAACGGAATGGCCGCCCACAGGACTACCGGCAGGGCCAGGGCCAATTCGATCCAGATGGCGTTTCGTTCTCCCAGCCAGTGACGAATATTCAGGCCGATCATCGGCCCCATCGTAAGCACCATCAGGGGAACCGCGCAGATCACCGATATCCAGAACCGGCGCATGAAATCGATCAGTTCCGGATTTGCCTCGTCCGTTGGTACCCCCATGGGTTCCAGTGCCATGCCGCAGAGCGGGCAGTCAGTGAGGTGGTCTTCGATGATTTCGGGATGCATGGGGCAGGTGAATTGCACCCCTGCCGCAGCCTCAACCTTTTTGCGCTTGTGCGCGCCGGAAAGGTAGAAATGCGGATCGGCCTGGAATTTGTCGTGGCAGCCCTGCGAGCAGAAATGGTGCTTGGTGCCGCCAAATTCGTGCTGAGGCTTGCCCGCCGCCAGGTCTACATTCATGCCGCAAACGGGATCGGTTGCGGTGATTGATTGTTGATTGTCCGTAGCTGTCATGGACATGGAACGACTCGAGGCGCGTGTGATTTTCACTCTATGTGAGGCTTCCAGTAAGGGGAAGGTCAAGGTGGGCGTACGATAATTGTTGCCAAGCCCTGTTTGGCGCGGACACTAAACCATGGTTGGCACGGACATTAGGGCCTTTCAGGCTTAGCGCTATCAGGCGAAGACAGTTCCATCCATCAGCTTGTTGGCGGTGCGCAAAATAGCGGCGCTGGCGACCTCATTTCCGTCCATCCGGGCGACGATGGTGGTTTCTCCAATTGGATGCTCGATCGGCAGGGTTTTGCTGTTGCCGGCTGGTATGCTGGCCAGTTTCTGCGCCGGGGCACCTTCCAACAGGCAGGCCGTGGCGACGCTGACCGCCCCAAGCACGCCGATACTGGCGTGGCAACGGTGGGGGATGAAGGTGCGGGTTGAAATGGCTCCACCCTGCTGGGGAGGGCTGACCATGGTCATTTTGGGGACAGTTTTGTCGGTCACGTCACCCAGATTCATCAGCGGTCCGCATCGCAGGCGGATGGCTTCGAGCCTGGACCTGAGATCGGAATTTGCTTCAAGTTCTTCGCGGCTTTCCTGGCCGCTGATCCCCATGGCGCTGGCCAACATGACAACACAAGGCATGCCGTTGTCGATCATCGTCACTTCCACACCATCGATCTCGTCCACCACATTGCCGGTTGGCAACAGGGCGCCGCAGCTGGACCCGGCAGTGTCTTTAAATTCGAGCGGAATCGCCGCTGCGGTGCCCGGCACGCCATCAATGCGGGCGTTACCTTGATAACTCACCTCGCCGCTGGGCGTGGGCACTGTGGCGATGGCAATCTGGCCGGTATTCTCCATGAATATGGACACCCGCGTTTCACCATCCTGTGCGGCGACCAGGCCGCGCTCGATGGCAAAGGGGCCGACTCCGGCCAGGATGTTGCCGCAGTTTTGAGCGTCGCTGACCACCGGCTTGTCTACCGCCACCTGAAGGAACAGATAGTCGACATCGACGCCGGGACGTTCGGATTTGGCGACGACAGCGACTTTTGAGGTCAGCGGATCGGCACCGCCCATACCATCGATCTGCCGTTCATCCGGCGAACCCATCACGCCCAACAGGAATGCCTGCCGCTGATCCGGATCGGAGGGCAGGTCCTGTTGCAGGAAATAGCCGCCTTTTGAAGTACCTCCGCGCATCCACATGCAGGCGACACCAGCGGGATCAGACATATTTCAAACCCTTTTCCGCCAGCCGCCCGCGCATGTCATACATATCCAGACCGAGCTCTCCTGCGGCCAGTCTGAGGCGTTTTTCTTCTTCATTGGCCAATCGGGCGCGGGTGGCTTCCAGCACCAGTTCCGCCTCTTGGCGACGCACCACACAGACGCCGTCGTCGTCGGCCAGCACGATATCTCCCGGATTGATCGCCGCACCAGCGCAGACAACGGGGATGTTGACCGATCCGAGAGTTTCCTTGACGGTTCCCTGCGAACCAACGCACTTCGACCAGACCGGCATCTGCATTTCTTCCAGGTCCCTGGTGTCGCGCACACCGCCGTCGATGATCAGCCCGAGGCCGCCGCGGGCTTTCAGGGAAGTGGCAATCAGATCGCCGAAATAGCCAGCATCACTGGGGCTGGTAACCGCCAGAACCAGCACATCACCGGGCTGCACCTGTTCAATGGCCACATGCAGCATCCAGTTGTCGCAGGGCGGGGCCAGAATGGTCACGGCCGGCCCGGCAATCGATGCGCCTTTATAAATGGGGCGCATATAGCTCGCCGCCAGTCCCTTGCGGCCCTGGGCCTCGTGGACAGTGGCAACGCCGGCTTCTCCGAGTTCCCTGGCTATCGCCAGATCCGCCCGTTCAATGTTCTGTACAACGACGTGTTCCATGGCGGATCTCCTTAAAGCTCGTCGACGCAGACAGGATAGATGGCCTGAAAACCTTCGGCATATTTGGCAGCCCGACCACCGGCCTGACCCCCCGAATTGCGGCGGAAATGATTGGCGCGGTTTTCCGCGACATTGGTGTAATAATCCCACAGGTGATGCTGGCCTTCCATACATTCAATGGCGGCGCGTTTCTTGTCCCAGACATCGGTGATGTCGAGAAACACATTGGGAATCCAGCCCATTTGCTCGGTCTGATGGGGCTCAAACAGGTAGAGCTGCGGCGCGCCGAGCACTTTCTCGCCGGGATTGTGGCCCCAGGCCTGGGCAATCATTCGCACTTCCATGGCGATCTCGGTCGTATACATATGGTCGGTATTGTAGGGGTCATATTTGGAATGGCTCATCATGAAGTTCGGCTGAACCTTGCGGATGATGTCGACCAGTCTGAACTTGGCGTCATTGTCGAGATTGAGCGGATAGTCTCCCAGATCGAGAAACTGGATATCGTGCACGTCGAGCGCCTTTGCGGCGTTTTCCGCCTCCCGCCGCCGTTCTGTTTTCACCTTGTCCAGGGTCATGCCTTCCTGTTTCCACAGCTTGGCGCTTTCGCCCCGTTCGCCAAACGAAAGACAGGCGACCGTGACGTCATAGCCGAGCTTTTGATGCAGCGCGATGGCGCCGCCACAGCGCCAGACAAAGTCCGCCGCATGGGCGCTGATGATGAGGGCGGTTTTTTTGTCAGACATGGAATTCTCTCAAAGTGTTGGCGAACCGGGCAGGTTATCTTTGCAAGATTTTCTCGCAATTGCTAACTCAATCAAGGCTGGCGATCACAGATTTTTCCGGTCGGATGGACAGTATTTTATTGGCCGATCATGTGTGTAACGCGCAATATTTGCTTGCACCAGTGTTTCATTCGGACAACACATTCACTCCAGCAGAACCTGACGGGAATGCGGGTTCGATCAAATTATTCGTGGAGACCGACAAATGACTGATTCACCTCTTGCTTTGATCACCGGCGGTGCCCAGGGCATAGGCTATGCCTGTGCCGAAGCCATCAAGGAAAATGGCGCACGTATCATTCTGGCAGATATCAACGAGGCGGGCGTCAGGGCGGCAGCGGAAAAACTGGGTGATGGTACGGTCGCCATGGTCTGCGATATGGGCGATGCCAAACAGATTGGCGAGATGTTCGACGCGATTGAAGCCGAGCATGGCCCGGTTTCCATTCTGGTCAACAATGCCGGCATCGCCCGTTCGGGCGATCTGCTGGAGACCACGCCGGAACAATTCATGGAAGTGATCAATGTCAATCTGCTGGGCACATTTGTGGCACTACAGCGGGCGGCAAGGTCGATGGTTGAAAACAAGATTGCCGGCTCAATCGTCAACATGTCCTCGATCAATGCCCAGGTGGCGATCCCCTCCATCGCCTCCTATTGCGCATCAAAGGGTGGGGTGATGCAATTGACCAAGTCGTCTTCACTGGCACTGGCACCCCACGGCATTCGCGTTAATGCGGTCGGGCCGGGGTCGATCGATACAGATATGCTGGCCGGCGTGAACGCCAATCCCGATGCGATGAAAATGGTGATGTCACGCACCCCCCTGCAGCGCATTGGGGCTCCAAGAGAGATCGGAGACGTGGTGGCGTTCCTGTGCAGCGACAAGTCCAGCTATGTTACCGGCGAAACAATCTATGTAGATGGTGGGCGCTTGGGCATGAATTACACCTGCTGACCGGACGTCTACCAAACAAGGGATATAACTTTGTCCATATTTCTAATCCGCCACGCCCAATCGCAGTTTAACGCTGTTTATGATCCGGAACAGCCGGACCCGATGATCTTTGACGCCCGATTGACTGATCTGGGGCAACAACAGGCAATCGAAGCGCGCGAGGAAGTGCAGCAATTGCCGGTGGAACAGTTGATCGTCTCGCCGTTTACCCGAACCCTTCAGACGGCGAGCCTGATGTTTGAAGACAGGTTGCCGGTGCGCATTGATGCCCAGGTGAGAGAGCAGCTGGTCAACAGCTGCGACGTCGGCCGTGCGCCGGATGAGTTGGCGGTCGACTATCCGCATCTGGACTTCCAGCACCTGGAAGTGCGCTGGTGGCACGATGGTGAACCGGACCACCGTGGGTTCGCCGTTGAGCCACATGCGGTTTTACAGGCAAGAGCCAATGCATTCGTACAATTGCTGAAAAGCCAGGGGGCTCACTCTACGGCGATTGTTACCCACGGGAATTTCATTCGTGCCGTAACCGGTGTTCAGCCAGCCAATTGTCAGATTCTGCAGTTGGATCTGAGTTAGCCCTTCGCCGCGCCCGTCGCCGCGATCATTGCGACAGCAGAATTTCCGCTTCAATTTCGATGGCGAAATTGAGAGGCAGACCTGCAACGCCGATGGCGGATCGGGCATGGCGTCCGACTTCGGGTCCGAAAACCTCCAGGATCAGGTCGCTGAATCCATTGATCACCAGGTGCTGTTGATCAAAGCCGGGCGCGGAATTGACCATGCCGAACACCCGCAGCCAACCGGCAATCCGAGACAATTCGCCGATTTCTGCCTTCAGGTTGGACAGGACCGACAGGCCAATGTCACGGGCCGCAAGCTGAGCTTCTTCCATTGTCAATTCGGTGCCGACCTGGCCATAGGGTCCGCTGATGGCGCCATCGGAATCCTGTTTGGGATGGCCGGAAATGAAGGCGCGATCGCCGCGCACATTGATAAATGTGAATGGCAAATGCAGGCCCGGGGGCACTTTGACAGGAGCTGGAAGCGACAGACCGAGGGACTGGATCTTTTGTTCTGGTGTCATCATTTGGCCCTTCAATGCAGGTGATTGTTCCAGCTGCGGTGCCGCTTGGGCGTGACGAACCAGAAAATTCTCGGTTGGCTTGCAAAAACAGTACCTTTTTTCCTCGTGATGTTCTATCTGGTTGGCGATTGCAAAGATAGCGAATTACGCCCGCTGTCTGCGAAGGTCAGCGCGGGCGGAGAATTCAGGAGTATTACACTTGTCCAAGTCCGAACCCGTACTGATTGATGAACATCCCGGTCGCAACGCGCAGGCCTATGGCATTGCCCGTGAACTGGGAACCGATATTGACCTGATCCACAAGCCCTCCGTCGGCGTGGTGGGTAATAAGGGCGACAGTCAGTGCTATATGGGTGTGCAGGACAAAGTCGAAGCCATCCACAATTGCCTGTTGGATAATATCGGCACGGAAGACGGCAAGATGGCAAACCGGCTGGTGCAGCCGGAATATACGGTCGCCACGTCAGACGGCATTCGCAACGGTACCGGCGAGATGCGTTATTCGCTGATTGGTCGCGAAGTGACCAATGACAGTGTTTGTGAACATCTCAGCGCCAGCGGCCTGGCTGGCACCATCGCGGTTGTCGCCTGCGACAAGCCACCGGTTGGCACACTTGCCGCCCTGCTGGAACACAACCAGCCCGCAATCATGATGTCAGACGGTTCGATCCATCCGGCCAAGGATCCAAAGTCAAACGACCCTATCGATCTTGTCACCGCCTATCAGGTGGCGGGTCACGAGGATGCCGACTTCCGCAAGAGCATTTCCTGCGCAGCCTGTCCGGGCATCGGCAGCTGCGGTGGCATGTTCACTTATAACACGATGCAGACCTTTATCGGTGTGCTTGGCATGCAGCCATTGCACATGGTTGCGCCTCCGTCCGATGATCCGCGGCGCCTGGAGCAATTTCCAGCTGAATTGGTCAGCTATTTGCGCGGCATGATGGAGAGCGGCACAAGGCCACGGGATATCGTTGGCCGTGATTCTTTGCGCAACGCAGTGATCGTCGCCATGGCGGTTGGTGGGTCTACCAATGTCGTGCTCCATACGCCTGAAATCGCCCGGGCGGCTGGATTTGAAAATTTCTGGCGCGACATCATGACGCCGGAAGAGTTTAACCACCTGTCGCAATATGTTGTGCCGGTGCTGACCGATGCGCGCCCCTATGGACGCTATTCGATGGTCGATATCGACCGGGTCGGCGGTGTCCAGGTGATCGTCAAGGAACTGCTGGAAGCCGGTCTGCTGAACGGCGATGTGCCGACCTGCACCGGCGAAACATTGGCCGAACAGGTGGCGCGTCTGAACACACCATCCGCCGATGGTGAAGTGGTTTATCCAGTTGAAAAACCCTACAAAATGACCGGCGGACTGCGCCTATTGGGTGGCAACCTGTCGCCTGAATTCAGTGCAATCCTGAAGCTCGCAGGTGTTGAAGCGGGACTGGAAGACAATGTCTTTCGTGGTTCAGCCCGCGTCTTTGAAGGTGAGCACAAGTTGTTGGAAGCATTGGACAATGCCTCTGAAGGATTTCAGAACAACGATATGATCATCGTGCGCTATGAAGGCCCCAGCGGAGCACCCGGCATGCCGGAAATGCTCGATTCAACCTCCCGCATGACAACGCTCTGCCGGGAACGGGGCATCGCCGTTGGCCTGATGACCGACTCTCGGTTCTCCGGCGGTTCAGTAGGTCTGGTGATCGGTCATGTCGGCCCCGAGGCCGCATTGGGCGGTCCCATCGCCTTTGTTGAAGATGGTGACGACATTATCGCAGATCTGAATGAAAATGAGCTCAACTGCCTGCAGCTGAATGATCCCGAGATTTTGGCGCAGCGCAAGGCAAAATGGGAAAAAGTGGTTGCCGACAATGGCGGCATTCATCCCAATTGTGCCCAGGCTGATACCCGCTTGTTGAATCGCATGCGCAGCCTGGCGGTTCCCGCTATTCAGGGCGCCGGCATGCATCCGGATCGTTCGCTTTGGGTCAATGATCGGCGGCAGCCTGAAACCACTTCTTTCAAGCCGGGCAATAAGTTCAGACCCGGCGTCTGAACCCAAATGAATTGAATCTTGCGACGCCGGATTGAAACACGATCCGGCGCCGCCTGTGTTTTGGAATGCGCTATTTTCGGTTTTGCTTTTGAACCTGACGAATGAGTTTGCCCAGATTCTTGTCCTTGGCCTTGCGCTCGGCAAGGCTGGCTGAATTGAACGCCTCTTCCGCCAACAGTTTCCGCCAGCGCTGCAGGCGGTCGGCGTCTATCTGCTCGGACTCAAGTCCAGCCAGAATGGCGCAACCGGGTTCCTGGGTATGGGAACAATCATTGAAACGGCATTGTCCCGCCAGTTCCTCCAGATCCGAGAACAGATTGGAAATTCCCGACTGGGCCTCGGTGAGCTGAATCTCGCGCATGCCCGGCGTGTCGAGAACGGCACAGCCGTTCGGCAGAACATAGAGCTGTCGGTGACTGGTTGTGTGTCGACCCTTGGCGTCGTCCTCGCGGATGGACTGGGTTTCAATACTGGTTTCCGCAAGGGCATTGGTCAGCGTGCTTTTGCCCACCCCTGAAGAGCCCAAAAAGGCCAGGGTCTGTCCGGGACGTACCCATTGCGCCAGCTTGGCTTTTGGCTCATCCCCGCGGGCGTCCAGGCAGACCACCGCCATGGTATCGGAAATCTGCTGGGCCTGATCGATAAAATCCTGAGTGTCTTTTGTCAGGTCGGCCTTGGTTATCACAATGACCGGAGTGACGTCTGCTTCAAGCGCCAGTGCCACAAAACGTTCGAGACGGGCAATGTTGAAGTCAGCATTGCAGGAGGTAACGATAAATGCCGTGTCGATATTGGCGGCGATCAACTGTATCTCGCGCGCCTTGCCGGGAGCGCGGCGCTGGATCAGGCTTTTGCGCTCCAGCACTTTGCTGGCGGATGGCAGGTCCTGGTTGAGCAGCAGCCAATCGCCAACCGTGGCCTGCGGTCCCGGTGGAATGAGCAGTTCGATACCATCGCCAATGACCTGAAGGCCGTTACGATGAACTTCGGTCACCCGCACCGGCGGCGTGGTTTCAAGTTCTTCAAGGCCGATTTGCTGGGAAAAGAACGGCTGCCAGCCAAGGGCCTGCAACGGGGTAAGCGCGGGGAGATTGTCAGGTGCAGAGCCAGTTGAACTGGCGGACTGCAGAAAATTTAGATATTCGCGTTTCATTGAAATGAGCTTTCACGGTCCGCTCTCTTTCGATGCGGACTAAGGTGTCTGGAATATGTCGCCAAAAAGCGTTTCCGAACCGATTGGAGGTTGGAAGGCTGGGGTACGACTTCTATCGGGAGGCCTCTTTGCCTCCCCACCTTAACGGGACATAAAATCTCCTTGTTGGAACCCAGGATAACACGGTGGTTGAGACAAGGCCAGCAAGAGGCCCGTAATTAGCCGATCACTCTCAGATCGCGGGAGAAGGAGGTCAGGCACTCAATACCGTCTTCCGTGACCACAACGTCATCTTCAATACGCACGCCACATTCCCCCTCCCGGTAGAGACCGGGCTCGATGGTAAAGACCATGCCGGCTTCCAACACGTCACCATTGCCGCGCATGATCTGTGGGGCTTCGTGGACATCAAGACCCAGGCCATGACCGGTTTTGTGCTTGATGAAACTGGCAAACTGGGAGTTCTCCAGAACAGTCTGCACCCCGTCATCAACATCGTGGGCAGTTATGCCGGCACGACTGACCTGACGGCCACGCCGATTGGCACTCAGCACGGTTTCATAAAAAGCACGGTCATGTTCTGAAACGTGAGACACGAAGAAAGTGCGGGTGATGTCGGCATTATAGCCGTTCCAGCTTGCGCCAAAATCAAACAGCAGGGCATCGCCTGGCTGAATTTTGTAACCGTGCCGGGCCGAGGCATGGGGCTGGGCGGAATTGTCTCCGGCGGCGACAATCGGCTCGAAGGCCAGGCCGTCTGCTCCATGGGCAAATAGCTGGTTCAGCAAAATCGCTTCGATCTGCTTTTCGGTCTGACCGACCTCAACCTGCTGCAAAGTCGCTTCCAGAGCCGCTTCGGATATCTCGATGGCTTTCTTTAGATTTTGAATTTCCTCTTTGCTCTTTTTCAGTCGAATTGAAGATATTGGCCCATGGGCGTCGACAAAACGGGCCTTTGGAAATGCCGCCTGAAGCGCCATTTGTTCAAATACACGCATTCTTTGAGCTTCAAGGCCAAAGCGTTTTGCGTTGGCTAATTGTGGCAGATTTTCGGCAGCTGATGTAAACGCCCCCTGATAGCCTTCCTCATCTTTCCAGGGGTGCACCGGTCCTGGAAAATCCACGGTGTCAAAAGATGCCATTTCCAGGCTGGGGACTATTGCCACCGGTTCGCCCAGGCGAGGAACGATCACCAGAAGCGGTCGCTCCATCAGGTGGAAATCTATAGAAAACAATCGCTTGAAGTTGGAGCCGGGCACAATGGCGATGGCATCCAGATCATCGGAATTCAACAATTTGCTTATCGGCGCCAGCCGTGGATCAGCCATTTGACGGGGTCTTTCAGATCAGGTGATTCCGATCAAAACTAGTCGGTTTGCTGCGGCGGGCCAAACCTTAAAAATAATTCATTTGGAACACTGTTTGTGCATTCCCAATTGCAGTGAAACGGACGCAAACATATCGGGAGAGGCAGTTATGGCCCTTAATCAACTTCTTGACCAATTTCTTGGCGGTGGGCAGCAAGCTGCCAATCCGGCAGAGCAGGCATCCCCGGCGGGCCAGAATGCCTTGTCGGGCATATTGCCAGGCGGTGTTTCCAACCAGATGTTGGGTGGACTTGCAGCCGGCGGTTTGCTCGGCGTGCTGGTTGGTAACAAGAAGATGCGCAAGACGGCGACCAAGGCGGCCACGGGTGCCGTTGGTGTCGGGGCCGCTGCAGCGCTTGGCCTTGTTGCCTACAAAGCCTATCAGAATTGGCAGGGCAAAGGCGGGGCAACAAATGGCTCGCCCAATCCGCCTACCTCGCCCGCAACCCCGCAACCTCCGATGCCCGCAGCGCAGGGTTCCACCCCCGCTCCTGGCTCCTATACTCAATCTTCGCCTGCGCCGGTTCCAATGCGTTCCTGGGAAGGTTCAGTCCCTCCATCGGGCCAGGTCACCGAGCAGGACTTTGATATGACCCGCCAGTCAGCAAGTGATGGCACGCCTTTCCAGGCCGTGTTGATCAAGGCGATGATTTCAGCAGCCAATGCCGATGGCCACATAGACGCCAAGGAGCAGTTTGCGATTTTTGATCTGATCGAAAAGATGGAGCTGGAGCCGGACGACAAGGCGCTGGTGTTCAAAACCTTGCAAAACCCGCCTGACATCAGCGCGATTGCCGGGGCTGCTGCCAGCCTTGAACAGGCCAGCGAAATCTATCTTGTATCGCGTCTGGCAATTGACCCCGACCATCCAATGGAACTGGCCTATCTGCAGGATCTGTCAACTCAACTGGCCCTGCCACCTGAATTGGTCACCCAGCTTGAAACACAATTGCAGGCGGTGGATCCGGCAGCCGCGTAACCGGCGGCGTCCAGGGGTGCCGGGGCAACCGGAGCACAAACCATGGCGCGATGCGCCATGGTCGTCAGACCGGATCAGTCATTTTCCTCCGATAAAGCCCTTGAACTCGGTGGCATAAATCCGTCTCAGTTCTAAAATTTCCTCGGAAGTAAATCCGATTTTTTTGGCGATCTGATCCATTCGCTCCCGTCTGGCACCGTCATAGCTATGACGCTTGCCCATCGTAATCGTATCGGGATTCTTCGCCGCGGATCGGGGCGGTGGCCGGCTGATTGTCTTGCTGTCCATGGGTATTCCCCTAGCTGGCCAATGCTCCATCCAGCGCAGCAGAGAGATTTTCTACAGTCGTGGACTGGGTATAAAGCTGGTCGTTGATGAACACGGTTGGCGTGGCTCTGACATTGAATTCTTTCACGGCCAGATTACGCCCCTTTATCATGTTGGTCAAAAGCTCCTGATCGGACAGGCAGGCTTTGAAGTCTGCCTCGGTCATGCCGGACAGTTTTGAAATCCGCAGCAATTCTGGAACCGGATTGCCCTTGCCCGCCCAGGTTTGCTGTGTTGCAAACAGCGCATCCAGCATGGCGTAGTAGTTGTTATTGGGCGCGCATTTGGCCAGCATGAAGGCCGCCTCGCCGCGGCGGTCACCGTCAAATGGGAAGGGGCGCAAAATGTATTTTACCTTGCCCGTATCGATGTATTTTTTCTTGATCGCCGGCATGATCCGTTCGTGGAATGACTTGCAATGGGGGCAGGTCATGGAGGCATATTCCAACAGGGTGACAGGCGCATTTACGTCACCCATGATCTCATCTTCCAGCGGGATGTTGTCGTAAAGGCCTGAGACAGTCTGGGCTGAAGAAATACCAGCTGGCCAGGCGAGACCTGCGGCTCCTGCCAGTAAGAATGTGTTGATGAATTTCCTGCGGTTCAGTGGATAAATGGTTTTCATGATCGTTCCTTTCGGCATGCGAATGAAGATTGGTTAAATGACAACGATGGGGGAGCCGGATTTCACCCGGGCATAAAGATCGATGACATCGTGATTGACGAGACGGACACAGCCGCTGGATACGGCACGGCCAATGCTTGAAACTTCAGGGGTGCCGTGCAGCCGATAAAGCGTGTCCTGATTGCCCTGAAATATATAGAGAGCACGCGCGCCTAACGGATTTTTCAGCCCCGGCGGCATGCCGCCACGGGCAACGCCCCATTTGGCAAGTTCGGGTTGGCGGGCAATCATTTCGGCAGGCGGTGTCCATTTAGGCCATTTGCGTTTCCAGGCAATTCTGGCCCGACCGGACCAGGCGAATCCGGCCCGGCCCAGCCCGACCCCGTAGCGCATGGCGCGGCCATTGCGTTCAACGTGATAGAGATAGAAGTTTCTCGTATCGACCACCACCGTGCCGGGTTTTTCCTTGGTCTTGTAGCGCACGAGTCGCCGTTGATATTTGCGTTTGAGATGACCGCGGGGAATGGCCGCGATCGGGAATTTTTCATTTGGCAACGCCCGATAAAGAGCATTTTTGCGTGAGTTTGCAGGCAGTTTAAGTCCATGGGCGTCAGCCCGCGTTCTGGCACACCCAGTAAGGGTAAGCAGACTGGCGCTGCCTGCAGACAGCATGAAGTGACGCCGGTTTATCCGGCTTGCGGCTTGGTTCATTGTTCTGATCCTGACTTTGAGGTTACAGAACAATCCATGCGCCAACAGACACATGGTTATTGAAGTTATCAGCAGACCGGGAAGATTGATTGCAATTTTGGCCTATGCCGATTGCTTCAGCGGCCGATGCCGCCGGCCTTGAGATAATGAGATCCAACATGGGAAGTTCCTTTGAAGAGAATAGGGCACATTTCGAGTGCGGGATTCGGTTCAAAGAAGGGTTCGCGGCGGCCTTTTGAGGCGGTCTACAAAACTGGGTACTGCCGCAGACTTGATCAGCATATAACCGGTTTTAGTCGGGGCAGGGATGTCCATCGCCGAGGCGTCATCCAGCAGGGCCAGAGTGACGCCGCAAAGAAATTTGGCAGCCCCGTGATGGGATTTGCAGGGGCAATCATCCTTTTGCTCTGCGGTCTGATTTTCATCAACAGAGGTTGGCTCGATGGAGTCGTGGACTATTTGAGAATGCGCCGAAGCCTCCACAACAATCTCTGTTGAAGGCGCTTCCGTGGTTGTCGCATAGCTGGTGCTGAAATTCGCCAAAGTTGAAATCAGCAGGAAACAGGCTGCTACAATGATGGAGAGCGGTTTTCTCATGTCTTCTCATTAGCCCGTTATGGGATCGGGAAACAGTTCTGGTGCCTACACGGTTTCGTGAATGGCAAGTTATGAAAAGCGGTGGAGAGCAGTTTCACTGCCAGGTGGACTTGCCGTCAGGCGCGGTCGAATTTGATTGTGCTTGCATATAAAGCGACTACAGTCGCGGTCGCCGTCGCTGATGGCAGCCTGAACGGCCCTGTTTGGAGGAGTTAAGTCATATGGATATTGAACCATTTGGCGTCGAACTTTGGATGAATGAGTGGGAGACCAAATGTGATTGGAATCTCGCTGAAACCTGTGTCGACAGCTTGACTATCGATGAGCTGCTGAAGATATCCGGCAAGAATGATGACGGTTTGTCGCAGCTTCTGAATATGCGGATGTCCTATGGGGCGATTGAAGGTTCTGAGCCCCTGCGATCAGAAATCGCCGCATTCTATGACAAGCAGGCAATTGAAAACATCATCATTACCCACGGCACGATTGGTGCTAACATGCTGGTCCACAAAACGCTGGTTAGCCGTGGAGACCGGGTGGTTTCTGTGGTTCCAACCTATCAACAGCACTATTCCATTCCGGCCAGTATCGGTGCTGAAGTCCATCATCTTCACCTTAAGGAAGAAGACGGATTTTTGCCGGATCTGGACAGATTGAGCGAACTGGTTGTGCCCGGCACGCGGTTGATCGCCATCAACAATCCGAATAATCCGACCGGCGCGTTGATGGATGTATCGATGCTTGAGGAGATTGCCGATATCGCCCGCATGGCCGGGGCGTGGATCCTTTGCGATGAAGTCTATCGGGGCACTGATCAGATCGGTGACGGCATTACCGCCTCGATGGCCGATATCTATGAAAGGGGCATCAGCACTGCCAGCACTTCGAAGGCCTTTTCGCTGGCCGGACTGCGGCTTGGCTGGATTGCCGGTCCGCAGGAATTGATTGAGCAGGTGATGATCCACCGCGACTATGACACGATTTCGGTGGGCATGATTGACGACTACTTCGCCACCATGGCGATGCAGAACCGCGAAAAAGTACTGCAACGCAGCCACCAGATCACCCGGGGCAATCTTGAAGTGTTGTCTCAATGGGTTGACCAGCAGGGCTCCATCTCCTGGGTCAAACCCCAATCGGGTACTACCGCCATGCTGCGCTATGATCTGGATATGCCGTCGCGGGAATTCTGTGTTGATTTGCTGAAGAAAACCGGTGTCATGCTGGTGCCGGGGTCGACATTTGGCATGGAAGGCTATGTGCGCATTGGCTATGCCAATTCGCCGTCCATCCTGAAAGAAGGGCTTGATCGCCTTTCTGAATATCTGGCGGCGGCAAGCCGATCGCTCAACCCACAAGTGGCTTGAATCCACCCATCGCGGAGTTCGTTTTATGTCTTCCGTCTCAACCACAATCAGTCGACAATCCACCGGTGCCAGACAGGGTATAGTCTGCATGTTGGTCGGCATGTGGCTTTTTGTCGGACAGGACGTGCTGATGAAAGGCCTGCTGGGCGCCCAGCCGCTTTGGATGCTGATTTCCGCGCGGGCCCTGGTTTCCGTGGTTATTTTGCTGCCGCTGATCGCGGTTTTGAAAGGGTCGCACCGGCTCTATACCCCGCTTTGGCCGATCCATTTGCTGCGGGCCTTTTTGTTTACCGCCGGTTTTGCAATGTTCTACACGGCCTTTCCCTTTATGGGGCTGGCCGAAGTGTCGACCATATTCTTCTCAGCTCCGCTGTTTACAGCCATTCTGGCAGTAGTGTTTTTGGATGAGCGACTGGGAATTCACCGCGTGGCGGCATTGCTGCTGGGTTTTGGCGGCGTTGTGATTGCCATGGCCCCGAGCCAGGGAGAGTTTCAGTGGATTGCCATATTGCCGCTGATTTGTGCCGTTTTCTATGCCTCCTCGATGATATTGACACGGCGGGTTGGTGAAGGGGAGAGCAGCCTGACCATGGGTCTGTGGACCATCGGCTTTTCCGGCTTGCTGATTTGGCCAATCGGCTGGGTGGTCAACGCCGTTGTGCCATTGGGTCCTGACTTTCCTCACCTGCGGCTGGAACTGGTGGTGCCAGATGCTGCTCAGATGGTGCAACTGGCGCTTCTCGGCGTGGTGGGCATGGGCGGGTATATTCTGGTCAACCGGGCCTATCAGGTGGCCAATGCCGGCCTGATCGCGCCGTTCGACTATACCTATCTGCCCTTTGCCACGCTGATGGCCTGGGCATTATGGGACGAGGTGCCCGGATCGAGAACCTTTATTGGCATGGTGATCATTGTCGGTTCGGGACTGTATCTGGGGTTTCGAGAGCTCAGGGCAACCCGTGCGAGCGGAGCGCCGGCGCCGGTGGGAGAGGCTGTGTTTACCACCGGGGCTCCGGTACTGGCGGACGAAGCGGAGCCGGACAGGCCGGATGAAACATGACCCTACGTCTATCTCGAAACCGTCTCGTAATAGCTGCGCAATTCGATGGCCCGCATCCGCGCCAGCATGATTGCATCTTTTGGCTCGATGGCCTGAAAGCGGAATTTCTGACGCGGTCGCATCTGGGCGAAATCGTCCAGGTCTGCTGAAATGACAGTGGCAATTTTGGGATAACCACCGGTGGTCTGGTGATCAGCCAGAAGCACGGTCGGCACCCCGTCACCGGCGACCTGAACCGATCCTTTCAGAACCGGCTCGGAAGGGATTGAAAGGGATCCATCCAATGCAAGTTTGGGGCCCTTCAACCGAACCCCCATGCGGTCATAAGCATCGCTCAAGGTGAATTCCGAACCCAGGAAATTTTTGACAGCCTCACTGGTAAAATGCTGATCCTGCGGTCCCATTACCACGCGCAGATGTTTCCCAAAGGAACGGGTATTAAAGGCAGCGACTGGACCGTCGAGTTGACGCATCATCCGTGAATTGGAAACTGCCAGCTCCTGGCCAGTCGCCAGTATCCCGCCACCGAATCCAGAAAGCGCGTGGGTGGCGGATTTACCCAGCCAGGTGGAAGCATTCAATTGACCGGCAAAGGCCAGATAGCACCAATTGCCGGAGGCGCCGGGCCGGATGTTCAGAATCTGTCCTTTTTCAAGCGTCACGACCACGCCTGACTGCAGGCTGTGCTCTGCGTGATCAACGGTAAACTGACCTCCCACAACCGACAGCGTCAGTCCGCCAGACAGGCATTCCAGACTGAGGCCGCCCATCGAAACTTCAATGCAGGTGGTGTCGCGGTCATTGCCGATGGCCAGATTGGCAGCTGTGAAAGAGGTGCAGTCCATGGGACCGGAGGCCGGAACCCCAAACCGCATATGGCCCGGGCGACCGCCATCCTGAAAGGTTACATAGGGCCCGGCGTGACTGATGCGGATGCGTGACGTGGTCATCCAACATCCCCCTTCAACTCATCAACAGCCACCCTGCGAAATCTCACCGTATCGCCGACATCATACAAAAAGGGTCTTTCCGGCTTGCCGGTTATCACCTGAACATCGGTTCGGCCAATGATCGACCAACCGGTGGGCATGATCAGCGTTGTGGTCAGGCATTGCGGTCCGGCAATCAACACGCTGCCTGCGGCTATGTCTCTGACTGCGGAATTCTTGCGCGGTACCTGAATCGCATCCGGGACACCGGACAGGTAGGCAAAGCCCGGGGCGAAGCCATACATGCTGACCCGATACCTGGAAGCACTATGGGCATTTATCACTGCATCGGTGGACATGCCGCAGGCTTTCGCCACGGCTTCCAGGTCAGGGCCGAATGGGTCTTCGTAGCAGACATTGACCAGATGTTCCCGGCCTGAATCTGAAGCCTGTTGATCGACAGGCAACAGCTGCTCCACCGCCGATTGAACCTTCATGTGACCGGTCTTCAGGGGATCGAAGATGACCAGCAGATTGACCATTCCCGGGATGACTTCGTTGACCCCTTCAATTGAGGCTGTGGCCAGTGACTTGTCGAGGGCGATGGCGGTGCGGTTAACGTCATCGTCAACCATGGTGCCGAATTCCACCAGCAATGCGTGGTCGGCGACGGCTTTGAAACTGGGGGTGATCATGAATTGACAAATCGCTCAACTTCAACGCCGGATTGCAGCAATCTTTCCCGCACTTCCCGGGCCATTGCTACCGCCGTGGGGCTGTCCCCGTGGACGCAGATGGAATGGGCCTGCAGGGGAATCGGGTCGCCATCGATGACCGGCATCAGTCCGGATTCCAGAAATGCCAGAAGCCGGTCTGCTGCCTCACCTGCATCATGGATCATCGCGCCATCGCGGCCCCGAGGGACCAATTGGCCATTTGCCAGATAACCCCGGTCTGCAAAAATCTCGGAATAGACCGGCAGACCGGCATTGCGGCCCGCATCCTCCAGCTTGTTGCCGGAAATCGCCAATATGGCCAGTGCCGGGTCAACTTTTGCAACGGCGTTGGCGATTGCCTGGGCGACATCCATGTCGCGGGCGGCGAGATTGCCCAGGGCTCCATGCGGTTTGACGTAGCTTACTTCGGTTCCCACCAGGGCGGCCATGGCTTGCAGTGCGCCAATCTGGGCGGCGACCATGCGGCCAATCTCGACGGCGGCCATTGGGATGACCCGGCGGCCAAACCCTTCACGGTCATTGTATCCGGGATGGGCACCGACCACGACATTGTTTTGTTTGGCCAGGTTCAGGGTGTCGAACATGGTCTCGGGGTCGCTTGCATGGCCGCCACAGGCGATATTGGCACTGGTGACAATCGCCAGCATGTTGGCGTCATCACCCATTTGCCAGGGGCCAAAGCTCTCACCCAGGTCAGAATTCAGATCAATGCTACGAGCCATTTTGCGCTCCTGTGGGGCAATGGACTGTTGTTTGTGCGGCAGCCATTATCGTCTTGATGGTTCCAGATTGCCACATATGATGCCCGGATGCTTGCCAAAAACATTCATTCAGGAACCGCGCATTGTTTCAAAGTTTTGCGATGGTTGCTATGCAGACATTCGCGTATCGACAGAATTGTTCCCGACGTCCGAGGCTCCCATGACATTTGATTCTTCCTATTCTGATCTGCGCGACGCAGTGGCCAAATTATGTGCCAAATATCCCGGCGAATATTGGCGCGGGCTGGACCGCGAAATGGCCTATCCAACGGAATTTGTCGAAGAACTGACCCGGGCCGGCTGGCTGTCCGTATTGATTCCGGAAGAATATGGTGGCGCCGGTCTGCCCCTGTCGGCTGCAGCTGCGGTGTTGGAAGAAATGCAGGCATCTGGCTGCAATGGTGGTGCCTGCCATGCTCAAATGTACACGATGGGGACGCTGCTGAGGCATGGTTCAGACGAACAGAAACAGCAATATCTGCCAGCCATTGCTGAAGGAGACCTGCGACTGCAGGCCTTTGGTGTGACCGAACCGACCAGCGGCACGGATACGGGGTCGTTGAAAACCACCGCCCGACTGGACGGTGATGAATTTGTCATCAATGGCCAAAAGATTTGGACCAGCCGCGCCGAACACTCCGATTTGATGATTCTGCTGGCCCGTACAACGCCGCTGGCGGAGGGCATGAAAAAGACGGCTGGCCTGTCCGTCATTCTGGTGGATATGCGCGATGCATTGGGCAACGGGCTGACCATCCGTCCCATCCGCACTATGATGAATCACGCAACAACTGAGGTGTTTTTTGACAATTTGCGGGTGCCTGCCAAGAACCTGATCGGCGAGGAGGGAAAAGGTTTTCGCTATATACTGACGGGTATGAATGCGGAGCGCATCTTGATTGCAGCCGAATGCGTCGGCGACGCCAAGTGGTTCATCAACAAGGCAACGGATTATGCTAAGGAGCGCAAGGTTTTTGGGCGGGTGATTGGCCAGAACCAGGGGGTGCAATTCCCCATCGCCAAGGCCTACGCAAATATGCGTGCTTCGGAACTGATGGTGAAGGAAGCTTTGCGCTTGTATGAAGCGGGCGAAAATCCCGGGGCAGAGGCGAATATGGCCAAGATGCTGGCGGCGGACGCGTCTTTTGAGGCGGCCAATATGTGCATCCAGACCCATGGCGGTTTCGGATTTGCCGAAGAATTCGATATCGAACGCAAATTTCGCGAAACCCGGCTGTATCAAACTGCGCCGATTTCCACCAACCTGATCCTGTCCTATCTGTCAGAGCATATTCTGGGCCTGCCCCGGTCCTATTGAAGTCTCGGTTCAACGATTGATGGATTTAGGCGCCCCAGGTTTTCTCCAGCACCCGAAGCCAGTTCTGATGACAAAGCTTGGCAATCAGGGCGTCATCATAGCCATGGTTGCGCATGGCCGTACGCAGATTTGGCAGTCCTGCAGAGGTGGTGATGTCAATCGGCACATCGGCACCGTCATAGTCGGAGCCAAAGCCGACGCAGTCCTCCCCCATGACGTCAATCAGATGATCCACATGCTGCAGGATCAACTCAAGCGGTGTCTCAACCTGCTTTTGGCCGTCTGGCCGCAAAAAGGCGACGGCGAAATTGACCCCGACCATGCCTTCGCTTTCCGCAATGGCAGACAATTGCCTGTCGGTCAGATTGCGCGAGCTCGCGCATAGTTTGTGAGCATTGGAATGGGTTGCCACCAAGGGCGCATCGCTGGTTCTGGCGACGTCCCAGAACCCCGCCTCGTTCAGGTGCGACAGATCCAGCATGATCTTCAGTTCGTTGCATCGCCGGACCAGCGCGGACCCCTGGTCTGTCAGACCGGGTCCGATATCGCCATCGCTCGGGAAGCGGAATGGCACCCCATGACCAAAGCAATTGGGGCGGCTCCAGACGGGTCCAAGAGAACGCAATCCGGCGCTGTAATAGAGATCCAGTGCGTTCAAGTCTGCGTCGATCGCATCGGCGCCTTCCATATGCATGATGGCCGCAACGATGCCCTGCTCGAAACATTCGGTGATCTGTTGCGCCGTGGTGCAGATCTTCAATGCGCCCAGTTGTTGCAAACGAATTAACGCTGCGGCCTCGGCCTGGGCAATGCTGGCCGCTTCACTGGTATCCAGTTGGTCTGGAAGCGCGATGTCGTAGGTTGCTTCGTTCATCTGATCGAAACTGTCGAATTCGCCGGGAGCAGAAGGCACATAGATTGCAAAAAAACCGCCGCCAAAGCCGCCGGCCTGCAGTTTCGGCAAGTCGATGGCGCCGTCGAGCCCGTCGACAAATGCATCGGGCTTGTGGCCCTCAAGAAACAGCTTCAGCAACACGTCATTGTGGCCGTCAAAGATCAGCGGTTTTGTTTTTTCCATAGTCTTCTGTTGTTCCAATTCCGGCCCGGTATCAACCGCAACAAAGTTTGATTGAGTCGGCAGGATTTGTATAGAAATTTCGCAAAGTGAACGGTTCTGAAATAGGCTGGGATGGCCGGCATCTCAGTACGAAATCGAATGGATTGCTAAGCTTCAACGCCGCAAAACGGTTGTAATGACGTGAAATTTGGCCGAGCATAGAGGTGGAATCGACGGGTTTTGCAAGTTTTGATAAGAATAAAGCTTGGAGATTCTGTGGCTGGCTTATTTACTCCCAAAGGTGATCCTTGTTTCGGTAAGCCATCAGCCCACGCCGATTCAGCAGGAGGGATAAATGACGACATTGTTTGCAAAAAAGGCTTTTGTTAGCGCTGCTGCAGCGATGGCATTGTGCGTGGCCGCCGTCGCAATGGCCAATGCCCGTCCGAACACCAGTTCCTACACCTGTGATGATCTGAAGGCTTTAATCTCTGCAAAGGGCGCGGTGGTGCTCAATACAAGAACCACATCCAGATATCAGGTCTATGGTCGCTATGTCGCCAACCGGAGCTATTGCGCGTCGGACGAAGTATTGCTGGGATTCAAGGTGCCGTCCAAAACAAGCTCCTGCCGGCTCAAATTGTGCATCAAATCTGACAACGACTAGACCTGAAGGGGTCTGACCAAAGCAACTGCCAAGCCGAGCAATTCATCCCAACTTGATTAATTTACCGGTCCAAGCTCTACTCGACGCTGGGGAATGTGAGAGGGACGCTGTCAGAATGATGAAGCTGCATCGGGTTGGGTTTGTAATTTTCGCAAGTGTTTTTGTGTGCCTGTCTGCTTTGGCCGGACCTGTGGAGGATTTTAATAAGGCGGAACAGTTTCGAAAAAACGGGAATAATACTGAAGCTGTAATCTGGTATCGCAAGGCCGCTGAACAGGGAAATGCGGCGGCCCAGTACCACCTGGGCAAAATGTACAGTGAAGGCAAAGGTGTCGAACAGGCAGGTGACGTTGCCCTTCAGTGGTTCCTCAAAGCGGGCAAGCAAGGACATCCTGAAGCAATAAAGGCTGCCAAGGCTCAATTGGACCGCAATTTGGCACAAGTGGTCACAGAACAACCTCCCACGTTTGATCCCCTCGATCAGGAAGTGGTCAGAACCGTGCAACTGGCGTTGAACAGGGAGGGTTACAATGCTGGCAAAACCGACGGAAAATTCGGCAAAAAGACTGCCGGAGCGATCAGCAGCTATCAGTCGGAATGGGGACTGATTGAAAATGGAGAAATCACCGAAGAGCTGCTGAAGCAACTGGATTCGGCAAAATGGACCAAGCGTCAGGGAAAACAATCTTTCGACGATAACAGCAAATATGAAGGTGAGCTTCGGACCAATCGGCGTCATGGATTTGGCGTTTACACCTATGCTAACGGCTCGCGCTATGAAGGCGAGTGGCGGGGCAATCATCGAACCGGCAAGGGCACGCTCTATTCAAAGGACGGCGGCACATACGAGGGGTTCTGGCGTTTAAACAAGCCTCACGGGAAGGGCGTTTATAAAACCGCCAAGGGCCGGCGCTATTCGGGCAATTGGCGTGAGGGATGTTTGAGAACCAAAAGAGGGCGTGCCTGGATTAACACAACGGAAGAGGCCTGCAAATTCTCAAAAGGCCGAACAGCCTCTTCTTCTAAATCCAACCGGCCCAAGAATCGAAGAACCGCCAAGACCAGAAGCTATGGTGGAAAAGGTCTTTCGGGTAAAAGGGGGAAAGTTAGGGGCTCAATTCCAAAAAGAGGCGGCTGCGCCAAGGTTTTTGGACAATATGTTGCTGCTTCCGGGCACTCCGCCTATGCCCAGTCCGTTGTGGTCAGCCAGGCGAGATACAATCAATCCTATGTATGTGGGCTTGGATTGAATCGCAAAAACGTCGCGGCAGCCGAACGCGCTGCCATTGCTTCCTGTCTACGCGGTACGAAGAAATATAAGAGCACCCGAAAAAGCTGCATCATTAAGGCGTCCAAATAGGCATTGGGCTTGAAATCTGTTGGACTAGACCTGAAAGGGTCGAATTGCCGCTAAACCTGTCGGAATCAGATATTGAGTAGGTGAGGCGCTTTTCGCCATGGGTCGACAATCAATGATCCCCATCATTTGTGCATAGTTGGATGGCTTCCCGATAGATATTGCACACGATTCAACGCCGCAGTCGGCTGCCCGGATGGAAAACTCAAACTTCCTGCAGTAACATTGCCCCAATGCAGCCAGTGGGGGCTGATCTAACAAGGTTCGAACGCTTGATTGAGCATGCACATAACCATTTTCTGGTTTTGGCCTCGCTGCTGGTAGCGATGATGGCGGGATTCACCGGTCTGTCGCTGCTGAAAGGGGCCTCGGAACTGGCTGGCCGCAACCGCAAGGTTCGCATTGTGCTGGCGGCTCTTGCCATGGGTGGGGGTGTCTGGTCGATGCATTTTGTCGCCATGTTGGGACTGCAGCTGCAAACCCCGTTCTTCTATGACCCGCTGACCACCATGGCCTCGGCACTGATCGCCATATTGGTTGTCGGTCTGGCGCTGCTCATCTTGCATTTCAAAACCCGCAGCAATGCCACCATGGCTTCCGCCGGCATTCTGGTCGGCGGCGGTATTCTGGCGATGCATTATCTCGGCATGTCCGGTATCCGCCTGGTACTGCCGGTCTCGCCGCTGCCGGGGGTGATCATCGCAATCATCGTGTCCGTTGGGCTTAGTGTGGCCACCATATTCTTTGCCTATAGCCAGCGCACAAACCGCAATATTGTTTTGGGCACAATCGGTTTTGGTATTGCGGTGTTTGCCGTGCATTTCACAGCCATGTTTGGCACCCACTTTATTGTCGACGAGACAGCCACCGCGGGAGGATTGCTGATCAGCAATGAGGCGCTTGCCCTGGGGGTTGCCTGCGCAGCGTTTGTGATATGCGGCGGCTTCCTGTTGACCGGAACGACGTTTCTCACCGCCGCCGATGCCGAAACCGAGCCTGCCATTCCAGTGTCGCCAATTGCCGCAACGCAGATACAATCAATGCCGACATCTGAGTCGAGAGAAGACGATGCCGATCTGACGCAGCCATTGCGTCTTCCCTATGAAAAGAACAACCGGACCTTTTTTGCCGAGCCGTCGAGCATCGCCGCGATCCGTGCTGAAGGGCATTACTCGATTCTTTATGCGGAACAGGAGAAGCTGTTCTGCCCCTGGCCGATTTCCCAGATTTCCAAACGCATGATCGGGGACGAATTCCTGGTGGCCCATCGCTCCTACCTGATTAACCCGGCCCATGTGTCCAGTTTCGAACGCAAGAAGGACAATGGCGTGTGTTATTTTGAGGCTTTCCAGTCGCTCGACAAGGTGCCGGTCAGCCGCTCAAGGCTGGCCGAAATACGCGACGCGCTGGGTCTCGGCTGAAAATCTCAATCGCATTTGGTGGGTCTATTTCGCATTTCATGAAATGCGTGCGTGACCGGCGCATCAACGGTTCTCCCCTTTCAACATGTATGAAATCTTCCCGTCATCAAATTACTGGGAGGATATTATGATACCAGCTGCCTTTGAATATCATCGGCCGGACTCGGTCGAGGACGCGGTGAAAATCATCAGCGACCACGGCGACGAAGCCCGTGTTGTCGCCGGTGGGCACAGCCTGATTCCAATGATGAAACTGCGCATGACCGGCCTGTCACATCTCGTCGACCTTCAGGGGATTGGCGGGCTGAAGGGCATTTCGGTGAATGGCGGGCAAGTCACCATCGGTGCAATGACCACGCAGCACGAGCTGATCACCAGCAAGGAACTGGCCGCAAGTGCGCCGATCATGTCGGAAGCTGCATTGCAGATCGCCGATCCGCAGGTGCGCTACATGGGCACCATCGGTGGCAATGTCGCCAATGGCGATCCCGGCAATGACATGCCCGGGCTGATGCAGTGTCTCGATGCGACCTACACTTTGGTTGGCCCTTCCGGGGAGCGCACGGTCTCGGCCCGCGATTTCTACGAAGCGGCCTATTTCACCGAGCGCGAAGATGATGAAATTCTGACTTCCGTTTCTTTCGCCGCAACGTCCGGCGGCTTTGCTTACGAAAAGCAGAAACGCAAGATCGGCGACTATGCCACGGCTGCGGCGGCGGTTTTGATCACCAAAGATGGCGGCTCCTGCTCAGCAGCATCCATCGCGCTGACCAATCTGGCCGATACGCCGATTTACTGCGAAGCGGCAGTTGCTGCACTGGTGGGTTCATCCCTTTCATCTGCCGACATTGATGCCGCGGTTAAGGCGGCGGTCGATGCTTCCGATCCAGCGGAGGACAATCGCGGTCCGGTTGAATTCAAGAAACATGCAGCCAGCGTTGTCATTCGCTGTGCCATCGAACGCGCCATTGAGCGCGCGTAGATCGGCGGGAGGAAATTATGGAAAAAATGCATTTGAAACTGACGGTTAACGGCGAACAGGTGGAAACCCTTGCCGAACCCCGTGAACTGCTCATCCACGTTCTGCGCGAACGGCTGAACATCACCGGCCCGCATATTGGCTGCGAAACATCCCATTGCGGTGCCTGTACCGTCGACATGGATGGCAAGTCGGTCAAGTCCTGCACGGTATTTGCGGCCCAGGCAAATGGTGCCGACGTCACAACAATCGAAGGTCTTGGCAATCCCGACAGCCTGCACGTGTTGCAGGAAATGTTTAAGGAACATCATGGTCTGCAATGCGGCTTTTGCACGCCGGGCATGATCACACGCGCCCATCGCCTGTTGCAGGAAAACCCTGATCCGACCGAAGAGGAGGTTCGCTTCGGCATGGCAGGCAATCTGTGTCGCTGCACCGGATATCAAAACATCATCAAATCAATTCTGGCGGCAGCTGCAGAAATGAATGCCGCGAAGGAGGCAGCACAATGAACGAGATGACCCCTCCAAAATCCGAACGCTCAGCCGCTCTTAAAGGCCTGGGCACCTCGAGAAAACGCGTTGAAGATGCCCGTTTCACCCAGGGCAAGGGCAATTATGTCGACGATCTGAAATTCCCCGGCATGCTGTTCGGCGATTTCGTGCGTTCGCCTTATCCCCATGCCTATGTCAAATCGATCAACACCGATGCGGCGATGGCCGTGCCCGGTGTGGTGGCTGTGCTGACGGCTGCTGATCTGGAACCGCTGGGTCTGCACTGGATGCCGACCCTGGCCGGTGACAAACAGATGGTGCTTGCCGATGGCAAGGTGCTGTTTCAGGGGCAGGAAGTGGCCTTTGTTGTCGCCAGTGACCGCTACGCCGCCGCCGACGCGGTTGAGCTGGTTGAAGTCGAATATGAAGAGCAGCCTGTTCTGGTTGACCCGTTCAAGGCGGAAATCGACGGCGCGCCGGTATTGCGCGAAGACATCGCCGACAATCTGGAAGGTGCCCATGGCGCTCGCCGCCATCCCAACCATATTTTCACCTGGGAAGCCGGTGAAAAGGATCAGACGGAAGCAGCGATTGGCGAAGCCGATGTGGTTGCGGAAGAAATGGTCTATTATCACCGCACCCATCCCTGCCCACTGGAAACCTGTGGTGCCGTGGCCAGTATGGACAAGGTCAATGGCAAACTGACCCTGCACGGCACATTCCAGGCGCCGCATGCGGTTCGCACAGTTGCCTCGCTGATTTCCGGCATTGCCGAGCACAATATCCGGGTGATTTCGCCCGATATTGGCGGTGGTTTCGGCAATAAGGTGGGTGTCTATCCCGGCTATGTCTGTTCCATCGTTGCCAGCATTGTCACCGGCAAGCCGGTCAAATGGGTCGAGGACCGGATCGAAAATCTGACCTCAACGGCGTTTGCCCGTGACTACTGGATGCAGGGCAAGATTGCCGCCACCAAGGAAGGCAAGATCACTGGTCTGTGGTGTCACACTACCGCCGACCACGGCGCCTTTGATGCCTGCGCGGATCCGACCAAGTTTCCTGCTGGTTTCATGAATATCTGCACCGGTTCCTATGACATCCCGACCGCCTATCTGTGTGTCGATGGTATCTATACCAACAAGGCACCGGGCGGCGTGGCCTATCGCTGCTCGTTCAGGGTGACCGAAGCGGCCTATTTCATCGAACGGATGATTGAGGTCCTGGCGATCAAGCTGGACATGGATGCTGCCGAATTGCGGCGCATCAACTTCATTAACAAGGACCAGTTCCCGTACCAGTCTGCACTGGGCTGGGAATATGATTCAGGCGACTATCACACCGCCTGGGACAAGGCGCTTGATGCGGTTGACTATAAAAGCCTGAGAGAAGAACAGGCCCAGCGTCTGGAAGACTTCAAGGCCGGCAAGACCCGCACTTTGATGGGCATCGGTCTTTGTCACTTCACCGAAATTGTCGGCGCAGGTCCTGTCAAGAATTGTGACATTCTCGGCCTCGGCATGTTCGATTCCTGTGAAATCCGCATTCATCCGACAGGATCGGCTATCGCGCGCCTTGGAACGATTTCACAGGGTCAGGGCCACGCGACGACCTTTGCGCAGATTCTGGCAAGTGAGATCGGCATTCCAGCCGACGACATTACGCTGGAAGAGGGGGACACGGATACTGCCCCTTACGGGCTGGGTACCTATGGCTCCCGCTCGACGCCTGTCGCCGGGGCGGCAACCGCCATGGCGGGCCGCAAAATTCGCGCCAAGGCGCAGATGATCGCGGCCTATCTGCTGGAAGTGCATGACGACGATGTCGAATGGGACGTTGATCGCTTTGCCGTCAAGGGCGCGCCGGAACGGTTCAAGACCATGAAGGAAATCGCCTTTGCCTCCTATAATCAGGCGATCCCGGGCGTCGAGCCGGGTCTCGAAGCAGTCAGCTATTATGACCCGCCGAACATGACCTATCCCTTCGGTGCCTATGTCTGTGTGCTGGACATCAATGTGGATACCGGCACTGCCGATATCCGCAAGTTCTACGCACTTGATGATTGCGGTACCCGCATCAACCCGATGATCATCGAAGGCCAGGTCCATGGTGGTCTGACCGAAGCTCTGGCCATCGCCATGGGTCAGGAGATTGCCTATGATGATATGGGCAATGTGAAGACCGGGTCGTTGATGGACTTTTTCATCCCCACCAGTTGGGAGACGCCGAACTACATCACCGACTACACAACCACCCCAAGCCCGCATCATCCGATCGGCGCCAAGGGTGTCGGCGAAAGCCCCAATGTTGGTGGTGTTCCGGCCTTTTCCAATGCGGTGCATGACGCCTTTCGCAGCTTTGGACTGACCCAGACCCACATGCCCCACGACCACTGGCGCATCTGGAAAACGGCCAATGACCTTGGTCTGCACGACTAGGCAATGGGCCAAAAAAGGCACAGGCTTCGCGGGAGATGTTCCGCGAAGCCTTTTGGGGTGAGATCATGAGCTGGACCGACGTAAAGACCGATCTTGAAGACAAGGGCTATGTGGCATCCGACGCCCTGGCTATGGCGCTTTATCTTTCGATCACGCTGGGCAGACCCCTGCTGTTGGAGGGCGCGGCGGGCGTTGGCAAAACCCAGATTGCCAAAACCCTGGCAGAAATGCGCCAGACCAATCTGATCCGTCTGCAATGCTATGAAGGCCTGGACGCTTCCTCGGCAATCTACGAATGGAACTACCAGCGCCAGTTGCTGTCGATCCGCGCCGCGGTGGATTCCGATCAACAGGAAGACATCGAAGAAAAGATATTCAGTGAAAAATACCTGTTGCGCCGGCCACTGCTGGAAGCCATTCAACAGGAAGTTGCGCCGGTATTGCTGATCGATGAAATTGACCGGGCCGACGAAGAATTCGAGGCTTTCCTGTTGGAAATCCTGTCGGATTTTCAAATCTCCATTCCCGAACTCGGCACTGTGAATGCCGTTTCCAAACCGTTGGTTGTATTGACCGCCAATGGCGCCAGAGACCTGTCGGACGCGCTGCGCCGCCGCTGCATCTATTCTTTTGTTGATTATCCCGACCGGACCACGGAACTGGCCATTTTGACCAAGCGCCAACCCGATCTCAATGCAAGGCTGGCTGAACAGATCGTCGGTTTCGTCCAGGCATTGCGCAAGGAAGAATTGGAAAAGAAACCCGGTGTGGCGGAAACCCTCGACTGGGCCGCGGCAATTGCCGGGCTCGGCGTCAACGATTTAAGCGATGATCCGGTGACCTTGCAGGCAAGCCTTGTCTGCCTGCTGAAAACTCAGGCCGATCAGGCGGCGATTCCGACTGAAATCGCCCAGCGGCTGGTTGGAAAGGCGGCCTGATGCCGATTACCCGTTTCCCCACCCGTGCAGAAGGCGTTGCTGACCGCATGGCGGGCTTCATGGCCCATCTGCGTTTGAACGGCATCAATGTCGGCGTGGCGGAAACCGAAACGGCTCTGCTGGCGCTCAATTCAATTGACGCATTGGAGCCTGAGCAAACGCGTTTGGCACTGAAGAGCATCTGCGCCAATGATGCCGACCGCTTCTCAAAATTTGATGAGCTTTACAATGCCTATTGGTATGCCCGGGGCAGGCGGCGGGACCGCAATCAGACGGCCAAGGAAACACCGAAGGAAAAAGACCGCTGGAGCAATCGCAGCCTGTTCGACAATGCCCTGCAGGCCTCCGACGGCGGCGACGGCGGCACATTGGACACGCCAGATAACAGCAATAGTGACGAAGATGGTGAGGCTGAGCAGTCCGGCGACGGCAAGCTGGTTGCCTCGACATTGTTCAACATCAACAAGGCGGATCTTCGGGAATTCATGAAGCCGGAAGATCTGGCCCGCGCCGAACAGGTGGCGGAACAGATCGCACGCCGCATTCGAGACCGGCGCTCGCGGCGGAGGCGGGCAGCGAAACGGGGGGCGGCCCTGGACCTGCGCCGCATTGCCCGCAAAAGCGTCGCCAGTGGCGGTGAACCGCTGCATCTGTTTAAGCGCCAGAAGCCTGACAGGCCGGTGCATCTGGTGGCGCTGCTCGATGTATCGGGATCGATGACCGTCTATGCCCGTGTATTCCTGGCCTTTCTGAAAGGTCTGATTGCAGCGGACCAACGCACCGACGCCTATTTGTTTCACACTCAATTGGTGCGCATTTCCGATGCCCTGCGCGATGGCGACACGTTTCGTGCCGTCAACCGCCTGTCGATGATGGCGCAGGGATTTGGTGGCGGCACCAAAATCGGCACCAATCTAGACCTGTTCAACCGCCAATATGCGGCCAATATGGTCAATGGCCGATCCGTGGTGATCATCCTGTCCGATGGCTATGACACCGACCCGCCAGAAAAAATCGCCGCGGCTTTGGCGCGATTGAAAAAACGCGGTTGCAAGATCATTTGGCTCAATCCGCTGAAGGGCTGGAAGGATTATCAGCCTGTCGCCAGCGGCATGGCGGCAGCCCTGCCGCATCTCGACCTGTTCGCCGCTGCCAGTACACTGGATGACCTCGCTGCCCTTGAAACCCATCTGGCGAGGCTCTGATTATGAATGCTCCTGCAGACATTCACCATCTGGTCTCAACACTGAAAGAGGACGGCCAACCCTTTGCCGTCGCAACGGTTATCCGCACCATATCAGTGACCTCCGCCAAGGCCGGTGCCAAGGCGGTTATCCAGGCAGACGGCACTGTCGCTGAAGGTTGGATCGGTGGCGGATGCGCCCGCGCGGCGGTGTTGAAAGCGGCACGCGAATCCATTGCCGATGGGGAGCCACGGTTGGTATCTATTCAGCCGGAAGACCTGTTGGCCGATAGTGGCGTGGCCGCCGGTGAGGAACGCGACGGTGTCCGTTTCGCCCGCAATATGTGCCCCAGCCAGGGCACAATGGATGTGTTTGTCGAACCGGTCATTCCGCGTCCTGAATTGGTCATATTGGGCTCAAGTCCCGTTGCGATTGCGCTCGCGGCACTTGCCAAGGCGCTCGGCTTTTCCCGCACGATTTGCGCGCCAGAAGCTGATCAGGTCTTGTTTGACGATGCGGAACGCCGGATTTCCGGCCTTGAATTGCCTCAGCAAAAGCGCAGTTGGCGCTTTGTCGTTGTCGCGACGCAGGGCAAAGGAGACGAAGCCGGTCTGCGCGCTGCTGTTGATGCGGAAACCGATTATGTCGCCTTTGTTGGCAGCCGGAAAAAGGCGGCCAGTCTGGCCGAGAAACTGGCATCCGACGGGGTTCCACAGGACCGGCTCGACACAGTCAAGGCTCCGGCGGGGCTCGATCTGAACGCAATCACACCTGAAGAAATTGCCCTGTCGATTCTATCTGAAATTGTCCTCCACCATCGTGGTGGACAACAGCAACAACTCCAAAATCAAGACTGACCGGAATGCCTGAACTGCGCTGACAACTGGTCTGCCAAACCCACTAAAAGGAAATAAAATGGACTTAAACGATGAGATATTCATCAATGCATCCCGTGACACGGTTTATGCCGGGCTCAATGATCCCGAGATATTGAAACAATGCATCCCCGGCTGCGAAGAGCTGATCAAGCACAGTGATACGGAACTTGAAGCCAAGGTGGTGCTGCGGGTTGGGCCGGTGAAAGCCAAGTTTGGCGGCAATGTCGTTCTCGATACATCGAAGGCGCCACAGGGGTTTTCCCTGTCCGGTGAAGGCAGTGGCGGCGTGGCCGGCTTCGCTAAGGGCGGGGCGGATGTCGAACTGATCGAACAGGACGGCGGCACCCTTTTGCGTTACACGGCAAAGGCCGAGATCGGTGGTAAACTGGCCCAGTTGGGCAGTCGTCTGGTCACCAGCACGGCGAATAAATTGTCGAAGAAGTTCTTTGAAAGTTTTAAGGAAATCATCGAGTAGTTCTCCCGTGTTCTGTCCAGAATTCGAAAAACTTGCGGCAATTGGTCAGTCGGAAAACGACGTACTTTGCGATTGTCTTTTTCGCGGTCGTCGGTCAACCGCCAATGAAATGTGCTTTTTAAGCCAAAGGAATCTGTGTGCCTGACATAATTCTTCACAACTATCCCCAGTCGCCGGTGGCTGAGAAAACCCGCATTGCATTGGGCATCAAAGGGCTGGCTTGGCGGTCGGTTGAAATTCCCAGACTGGCGCCGAAGCCGAAACTGACCAAGCTGACCGGTGGCTATCGAAGAACGCCGGTGATGCAGATTGGTGCAGACATTTACTGTGATACCCAGTGCATTCTTCAGGAACTGGAACGCCGGCATCCGTCTCCCAGCTTTTTCCCGACCGCTGAAGCGGGATTGATCTGGTCGCTTAGTCGTTGGACCGATGGCGCATTGTTTGATCTGGCCGTGAAGATCGTCCTGGGGTCAGCCGGAGAGGATTTGCCGGGAGATTTTGCAGAAGACCGTGGTCGATTGTATTTCGGCTCCGAATGGGTTGATGGGTTGAAAGCCGCCAACCAGTCGTCGCCCCATCTGGCAGCTCAATTGCGGGCCCAGTTGCACTGGCTGAATCAGCAATTGTCGGACGGCCGTCGGTTTCTGCTGGGGCCAGAACCCGCTGCCATTGATGCGCAATTTTATTACCTGGTCTGGTTTCTGCGAGGGCGCTGGCAGGATGGGCCGGCCTTACTTTCGGAGTTTTCTCATCTGGAGAAATGGGAAAGCAGGGTAGGGGATATCGGCCATGGCACCGCGACCGAATTGTCGCCCGAACAGGCGATTTCAATCGCGACTGAATCCGAGCCGCAAGCACTGGTGCATGATGACGCGAATGATCCCCAGGGACTGGAGGCCGGTCAGTCGATAGTTGTTTTGCCGGACCTGGACGGGGGAGAGCAACCGGTTGAAGGGGTGCTTGTGTTTGCTGACAGTGGGCGATTGGCGCTGAAGCGAACGGATCCGGATGTGGGCAATATCCATGTGCATTTTCCACGGATGGGCTATCGAATATTGACGGTTTCCTGATTCAATCCAGATGCTTGTGTTGCCTTGCTGAACTCATTTGTGATCCGCATTGAAAAACCACCAACCGTTGTCCTGCGCTTCTCTCTTTACTCAAAATAGGGGATGTTCTTCGCCTTGGCTGCCCTGACCCAGTTGGGCACGAAGGGCACTATCAGTTCCTGTGATGGCACTTGGATCTCGATAAAGTCGGCGCCCGGATGGGCAATCGCATCTGACAGGGTCGCTTCTATTTGATCCTCGCTGGTGATCCGCGATGATCGAAACCCGAACCCTTCTGCGATCTTTACATAGTCCACGGCGCCGAAGTCGACGGACCAGGGTTCATCGACATCATCGAGCAGGATGGCTTCGCCTCGAATCCAGCCATAAGTGTCGTTGCGGCACAGGATGACCGTCACATTCTTGTTGCTGCGCCGGAGTGTCTCCATGTCACCCAGAACAAAACCAAAGGAACCATCGCCGGTAAAGGAGATCACCGGTCCGTCCGTTGCATAGGCCGCGCCCAGCCCCGCCGGTACCGAATAGCCCAGGGCACCCATGGAGTAATTGGTGATGTAGCGTCGACCCGCTTCCTTGATGGTCAGCAGTGCTGAGGGATAGATCGCTCCGACGCCCGGTTCGGCTGTGACAATGGCATTGGCTGGCAGAATATTGTCGAGAGCCTGGGTAAGCCGGACCGGGGACAACGTCCCTTCCGGCATTGGAATGTTGGAGTTGAACACGCGGTCAAGCGCCGTTTTCTTGATAGCATTGAGGTCGAGCGGCTGGCGTTGCAAGTCCTGGTGCTCTGATCTAATCAGCTCGACCATGTATTCCAGACTGGCGCGGGCGTCCCCGACCAGACCAACCTTGACCGGAAAATTGTTGCCGATATGGGCCTCAGCAATGTCCAGATGCAGGAACGTTTTGCTTTTTGGGTCGCCGTAGAGTTTCCAATGGTCGGTGGCGGCGCTGTCAGTATTGGAGCCAACAAAGAACACCAGGTCGGCCTCACGCACATAGCTGTTGGAATATTCCATACCGCCGCGCCCGCCGATCACCCGCAATGCAAGGGGATGGTTTTCAGGGATGGTTCCCTTTCCCGGGGTAGTTGTGCCAACGGGAATTTGCAGCAGCTCTGCCAGTTCAAGAATAACGTCCGAAGCCTTTGAGATCAGTCCGCCCTGGCCGCACACGATTACTGGTTTTTCGGCCTGCAGCAAAAGGTCGATGGCCTGCCGGATTTTTCCATGGTCGGCCACCGGGCGATGGGCGGGATATTCGCTGTAGTCCGGTTCCGAATACAGATCGTCAATCTGCGCTTCTTCGTGGAATATGTTGATCGGTACGCGAATGTGAACCGGGGCAGGGCGGCCCGACGTTGCAACGCGGAAGGCGCGGCGCAATAGAAATGGAATTTCGCTGGCTTTGGTGACGACAAATGATTCCTTGCAGATGCTTTCATAGAGCGCCGTCTGGTCGACCCCCGTCAGCCCGTGCCTCTTGTCCTGATTGATGGGGATGTCAGAGCTGAAATAGATCACCGGTACAGAACTGAGATAGGCCTCCGTAATTCCCGGCGTGCAATGGGTAACACCGGGACTTGGCGCTTCAAGAACAGCAGGTCGACCCGTAATCTTCGCATAGGCTTCCGCCGCAAAGGACGCCGTGCGCTCGTCGCGGGTCAGGACATACTCGATATCGGAATGTTGCCGCCATTCTTTGTACCAGCCGATTGTCGTTTCGCCGGGAAGTCCGAATACATGTTTGACACCGTGGAGTTCCAGCATTTTCAGGATGATCTGAGCGCCGTTCAGCGTTTGTGCCTGGGGATGTTCCATGCGAATTCTGGCCTTTTTGACTGCACCAAAATGGGTGCTGAAAATTGTATACAGAGTAATATGCAAATCCCGCGGCAGGTCAATAAGCTATGACGAATTGACGAATTTGCCGTGCAGTTTTGTGCTCACGAACCAGTATTCTGCCTGCTCAGGAGGCGGGGGCGGTGTCTCCGGGCGCCTTGATCTTGTTCACGCCCGCATCAGCAATTCCGCTTCGTTTTTGAGGGCGCTGACAAGCAGTGTTGTGCCATAGCGTGGTTCGCCATCGGCGGATTGGATGAGGGCGATGCGCCGTTGCGCCAGGCCCTCGGAAAATGGGCGAAGTTCGATGTCTCGGCCCCTTCTTGCCTCTGTCGCCGTATAGATATGCGGCAAAATAGCAATGCCGGATCCGGTGGCCGCCATCAGGCGAATGGCGTCCAGACTGGTCCCCTGATAGTCTTCGAGAACAGAAGCACCGCAATCCTGGGCCAGCATCTGAACCATGCGCGAAAGCCGGTGGGTCCTGTCGAGAGTCAAAAGAGATCGCCCGCGCAATTCCTTTTTGGAAACCGGGCCGCTGCGCCTTGACAAGGGGTCATCTCGGGCAAAGGCTGCCCAGAAGCGTTCGGAAAACAATGGTACCTGATGGGTGCCGAGATGGTCCTCCGGGGTGGATATGATCATGTCGAGACGGCCATTGCGCAGGTCGTCCTCCAACCGCAGCGTGCTTTCCTCTTTCAGCATCAACCGCAGTTCCGGGTTTTCAGAGTGAAGCTTGCGCACGACTTCCGGCAGCAGATAGGGGCCGATTGAGGGCAGGACGCCAAGTCTCAACCTGCCGCCAAACAAGCCGTCATCACGGCTGAGTGCGACAATGTCTTCAACTTCCCGCAGCACAAGGCGCGCACGACGGATAATTTCGTGGCCGCTGGCGGTTGGCGAGGCGCCGTTGCGGCCGCGGTTGAAAATGCGCACGTCAAGATTGGCCTCCAGCTCGGCAATCTGCGCTGACAGGCTGGGCTGGGACACGTTGAGACGTTGTGCTGCGCGCCCAAACTGGCCGGTATCGGCAATTGCAAGCGCGTATTCAAGCTGTCGAAGGGTCGGTTTAGCCATAGGAAAAACCTATATCATATTTCGTTTTTATATATTGGAACTATATCAATTTTCAACTTAAATCATCTGTAATTCAGTCATCCCCGCGGACATTTCCATGCAATACACCATCCGGACCATACAATCCTTCCTCAAGCTGGAGGCAAGTGGCGGCATTGTCCTGATCTTTGCAATGTTGGTGGCCCTGGCCCTGGCGAATAGCGGTCTTGCACCGTTTTACGACAGTTTCCTGGCGACCAATATCCGCTTTGGTGCCGGGAGTTTCGAAATTTCCAAACCGGCCCTGCTGTGGATCAACGATGGCCTGATGGCGATCTTCTTCTTTCTCGTCGGGCTGGAGATCAAACGCGAAGTGCTGTCGGGCGAATTGTCCAGCATAGACAAAGCGCTGCTGCCGCTGCTGGCTGCCATTGGCGGCATGGCCATTCCCGCCTTGGTGTTCTTCTGGATCAACTGGGGCAGCCCCGAATATCTCAGCGGCTGGGCCATTCCGGCGGCCACAGACATCGCCTTCGCACTGGGAGTTCTGGCGCTGTTTGGCTCGCGTGTGCCAGTGGCATTGAAAGTGTTCTTGCTGGCAGTGGCGATAATCGATGACCTGGGTGCCATTATAATCATTGCGATTTTCTATACCTCAGATCTGTCGATCAACGCGCTGACCTTTTCCATGATGGGCTTTGTCCTGGCGGTTACTTTGAACCGATTGGGCGTGCGGGCGCTTGCTCCCTATTTGATTATCGGAGTGTTCATGTGGGCCTGTGTGCTCAAATCCGGCGTCCATGCGACGCTGGCCGGGGTGCTGATCGCGCTGGCGATACCGTCGAAATCAAAGGATGATACGCCATCATTGCTGCAACGGTTGGAGCATTCATTGCACCCCTGGGCAGCGTTCATGATCCTGCCGGCCTTTGCCTTCGCCAATGCAGGCGTGCGCCTGGAAGGCGTGTCATTTGCCGATTTGCTGGCACCGTTGCCACTTGGCATTGCCGCTGGCCTGTTTGTCGGCAAGCAGATCGGCGTCCTCGGCGCAACCTGGCTGGCCGTCAAGTCCGGCATCACCAGCCTGCCAAAAGACGTCAACTGGATGCAGGTCTATGGTGTCGCGTGTCTGACTGGCATCGGCTTTACCATGAGCCTGTTCATCGGCTCGCTTGCCTTCGCCAGTGACGAAATGATGAATGCGGTGCGTATCGGTGTGCTGATGGGGTCCGGATTGTCTGCGGTGACCGGCTTCATCGTGCTTCATATTGCCACCAGGGGCCAGCCTGTCAGGACACAGGCCCAATCCGCCTAACCCCAATTCCGGGAAGTCAAAACTATGGACGCAGCGCTCTCCATGCTCGCCGCGAGTTTGCTCGTGCCGACCATCCTGTTCTTTGTGCTGGGCATGTTGGCAGCTGTTGCCCGCAGTGATCTGTCGATCCCGGAAGGGGCCGCCAAGGTGATGTCGATCTACCTGCTGTTTGCCATCGGTTTTAAGGGCGGTGCCAGTCTGATCAGCAATGAGATCACCTGGCAGATTGTCGCAACATTATTGGCAGGGGTGCTGCTGTCATTCATTTTGCCATTCATTGCCTTCTTCCTGCTGCGGCTGCTGACCAGACTGGATGATGTCAACGCCGCAGCGGTCGCCGGACATTACGGATCAATCTCGATCGTCACCTTCGTCACCGCCAGCAGCCTGTTGGGCTGAACGGAATGGTGGCCGAAGGCTATCTGGTGGCCGTCGCGGCGGTGATGGAAGTACCGGCGATCCTCTCGGCCCTGTGGATTGCCGGAACCCGCGGTGTTCAGACCCAGTCGCGGCGCAAATTGCTGCGCGACATTGTCGGCAACGGATCCATCGTGCTGTTGGTCGGATCTTTCATGATTGGGGTGATCACCGGGCAGGAGGGGCTTGATGACATCAAGCCATTTATCATCGTGCCCTTTACCGGGATTCTGTGCCTGTTTCTGCTGGATATGGGGCTGTCGGCAGGTCGCAGTCTGGTCGACAACCGAAAGTCGCTGACAGTCGGCTTGTTCGCCTTTGGCTGCCTCATGCCGCTGGTGGGATGTGGCGCGGGCTTGCTTGCTGGCTGGTTGCTGGACCTGTCTGAAGGGGGCGTGTTCCTGATGATGGTGCTGTCCGCGTCCGCCTCCTACATCGCGGTGCCTGCGGCGATGAAGATCGCCCTGCCGCAGGCCCAGAGCGGCATTTATCTGACGATGTCGCTGGGGGTAACTTTCCCCTTCAACATTGCAATTGGATTGCCGCTATACCTTTGGCTGGCAAAGGGCGCGTTCTGAAGTCAGGAAATGTGGAAGTCAGACAAAGCGGCTGAGCTTTCATATAAATTCGGTGAAATGGACACGTTGAACAACCGTTACTCAGAAGCGGCGAACCGGTTCTACTTCAAGGCCAGGGATCGGCCGATGTGACGCCGCCACAGAAACCCGAGATCAGGCTGGCGACGCCACTTTTTGACCGGATGCTCAGGCGACCATTGCCAGCAATTGCTGGTGGTTGAGCTCGCCCAGACCGCCCCGTTTGATAAAGTGCTGCAGCACTTCAAATTCACTGTCGTCAGAAGGGTCATCCTTCAGATACTGCAGGAACTCTTGAGCGCCCTGTTTGTGGACAAAATTCCAGGTGACCGAGACTGAATCATCGACAACCAGAACATCGTGCAACCAGCCATGGGGAATGTAGATCATCTGACCCGGGCTGATCAGACCCTGATAGTCAGGCTCGGCGGTGATGACATCGAGATTGCCTTCTTCGCGCACGTCGATAAATCCGCCAAAAGAACTGCCATCGCTGGCTTCCATCAACTCCTGAGTCCGGTCGGGATGGTACAGCACGGCCTGCTTGGTTCCATAGAACTGAGCAACGATTGCATCACTGCAAAACGGGTCACGGTGCATGCGTGTCCGAGCCCCGCGAGCAGCGATCAAAATGCCGCGATAGGGGAAGTTGTCCATCACGGGATCAACCGATTTGGTGTCTGAAGTCACCGGGACAATAAGGTCATGATCCGGCACACAGGCGGGCTTTTGCCAAAATGGCTGCAGCGCTTCAAAGGCCTCGTCACCCCAGACAAAGTCAACATCCTTCAACTGGTTGTACCAGCGCACATACGGAACGTCTTCGGGATAGGCACCGCCGGTTTGGCCGAAGTGATCTTCCAGATATTCCTCGAGGCTGGCAATGTTTTCCAGGTCGAACAAAGTTCCGTAGATCTGCGTGGTGAGTTCGCCGATCGAGTCCTTCAGGGCCTCCGGCGTCCAGCTTTCGGCAGAATAAGGAATGTTATCGACGACCACAGGCTTGTTCTTGGCCACATATTCGGCCACGAACTCTTCCTGCGAAATATCTTTTACGACTTCAAGCTGCATAATATTCTCCTGTTGTCCGTTTTCTTTGTAAAATTCTCAAATGCTTTTGGCGGGATTTCCGCTCCAATGCTCGTCATCACCGATGACCGAGCCTTTCATGACGAAAGCGTCGGCGCCGATGACAGCATCGTTCCCCGCTTCCACGCCATAGTGAACAAATCCCTTTACGCCGACGGTGCTGCGGTCTCCGATTTTGATCGAATCCGACTTGAACGTACCGTCTTCCAGAGAGTGACCCTGAAGGGAAGTTTCTATGTTGAGGCAGGCATAATCGCCGATCTCGACCATATGCGGTTCGGAAATGCCGGCTCCGCCGTCGTAAACCATGCGACCAAGCTTCACACCCTGGCAGCGGGTGAGGAAGTTCTTTATCGGCGTGCCATCAAAGATCGTCAGGTAGTGGTTGATGTTGAGCTTCCAGAAGCGTTCGTGATCCCAGAAGTGGCGCTCATATAGCGAGCAGATGACGGGTTTCATCGGTCGATGCAAGTTCTGCAACCGCTCAAACATGATGCAATAAAGCGGAAGCAGGACGGCCAGGCCGATCATCGAGCATGCCAGTACAAAGGCGGCAAACACCGGTGAGTTTATGATTTCAATTCCCCAAATCTGATGGATCGTGGCTGTCATCAGCAACATCAAAAAAACGATTGACAGATTGCGCGCAGTGAAAAGCCCAAGCGTGATCAGATTTGATTTCAACTTCATCGACAGGCGTTGTTCAAACACACCAGGTTGCTTGTAATGGGCATGGGTCGGGTCCATTGGTCCTGAACGCGGAATTGCGAAGGGGGGCGAGCCGAGTATGCCGCAATTATCTTGCATTTCGCCGTCGATTGGGACCATCGCCTTGGTGGCGATGAGGCAATTGGCGCCCACTTTGGCCCCCACTGGATAGTGAAGATCATTGCCCAGATAGGCATCTGGCGGAACTTCGATAGCCGACATTTTGAATGAGGATTGCGAGTGATCCATATTCATCATGTGCAATCCGTCAGACACCAGCGTGTTGCGGTTGAATTTGCACAAAAACGGCGAGTGGTGGAGTTGTTCGACACCAAAATTGGATCCGTTTTGTGTCGATTCACTCAGATCGTAACCCAGGGTGGTGAAATAGGGCAATATCATTGATGAATCGCCAAACAGCTCCTGCAACATCGCCGATTGGCTGCCAGTCGTAATGCGGTTTGCCAGATAATACTGAAAGCCGAAAAGCGGATGAACAATATCGGGTTTGAAAAACAGATTGAAGAATTTCGGCACAGTCATGACGCTGAGCAGTGCCAGCAATATGCCGCCAAAATACAACGCTACTGAATAACCGAACAGATAGGCCGGGTTGAGCAGCAATGAACCAGTAGACGCAGTTGCCGTTGTTTCACCAAGAAACTGTTGAGCCAACAGAGTAACGATGGCGAAGGGCAGGGGGGCAGCAATCAGCAGCGCGGTTACCAATTCACCCACCGAATAAAACCGGGCGCGCCACTCCGATAAATCGAGCAGAGGTACCCGAATATAATCGGTTTCTGTCTTCTGTGCAGGGGAGCCCTGATAGATCTCGCCATCGGGGACTTCATGGTTCTGGTGCAGGCACGAGGAAGTGCCCAGTTGGCTGCCCGATCCGATTTTTGTGTTGATGTCCATCATTGACGCTTCGCCGATGAAGGAATTGTCGCCAATTTCCACATTGCCCATGCGGACAATGCCGCGATGAACGGTAAATCCGGTCAGCATTGCGGTTTGCCGCACGACCGAATTCTCACCGATCGATACAAGGTCAGCACAGACCGGAGGTGGAGCAAATATGCGTGCACCCCGACCTATCTTGGCCCCAAGCATTCTCAGGTAAACATTGTACAGGGGAGAGCCGGCAAACGCAGCCATCGGATTGGCACGGGTCGACAGTTGGGCGATCCAGAATCTGACATAGTCCAGGCTCCAGAGTTTTACTTCCTGTTGCTTGAATCGGCCCCAAACGAGCCATTTGACGGCGATGAAAAAGGCCGTCGTGCCAAAGAACAGGGCGCTGCCGCTGATTGCTGAGCGCAGATAGATTTCCAAAAACCCTTCGCTGTTCCAGACCCATTTAATCGCTGCTATGGCGGCGATGCTGCCGAGCAATGAAATGACGAACATGTAGGTGAGCTGCAGTGCTCCGCACAGATAGTATTCCCAGGTCTTGGCGATATGAATCCGCTGATCATCCATCCAGCTAGCTGAGCCAGACGCTTCGTCTTTTTGCTCCACTGTTGGGTTTGACGCTGGTTGTTCCGTCTTGATCCTTGGCGTGATCTCACGAACCGTGGTGTTTGAATTCGCAGCTTCAAGGGGGGCCGACATGGTGCTTGCCAGGTCTTTGGTGTTCTCCACCAAAGTGTCCGGCTGCATGGTTTGCAACGCCTTGTCTTCAACGGCGGGTTCCTCTGCTGGCGCCAGGGCCGCTGCAAGAGTCGCCACAGTCGTATATTCGTAGATCAGCTTCATGCTGACTTTTTTCAAACCCAGTTTTTTGCGAACCGAGCCGATATAGCGGGCCATGATCAGAGAATTGGCTCCCAGATCGTCAAAGAAATCCGCGTCTGCGGATATGGCCTCGGTTTTGAGAAGACTTCCCAACACTTCTGCCAGGCCAGCTTCGAGGCCGTCAGCAGGTGCGACGAATTGCTTTCCGCCTTCCAACAGGCGAGGGCCTGATGGTATTGGCAGCGCATTGCGGTCGACCTTGCCGCTGGCCAACATGGGAATTTCGGCGATGGGTTCAAAATAAGCCGGGACCATGTAGGCGGGCAGGTTCTGCTTCAATCTGTCCTGAATGATGCTTGCACTCTGGCTGCTGTCTTTCTCGTCAGCGACAAAATAGGCGGCCAGTTCAACCGAGCCGGGCTCAGTTTCGACAGGATTGACAACGATTGCCGGCAGGTCGTCGGATTCTCTGGCAACAGCCTCGATCTCGCTCAGCTCGATCCGGTATCCTCGAATCTTAACCTGGCTGTCGATGCGTCCCAGATACTCGATCTCATGCTGCTCATTTATCCTCACCCGGTCACCAGACCTGTAGATCATGCCGGATGGATTGTTTTTGACACCGATAAAGTCCTTGATGAAGGCGCGGGCTGTTTCGGTTTCACGATTGAGATATCCACTTGATACCCCGATGCCGGCAATGGCCAGTTCACCTTCCTGGCCGAAAGGAAGTACCCTGTTTTTGTCGGGATTCAAGACCATCACGCTATAGGTTGGCAGCGGTTGTCCGATGGTGACAGTGGAACCTTCCTCAAGGCGGGTCCAGGTTGCCGAAACGGTGGTTTCGGTCGGACCGTAAAGATTGAGGATCGTGCTGTCTGGTTTCGTCCAGCGAGACAAAAGATCTGGCGGGAAGGCTTCGCCCGAGGTGATCAGCAGGCGCAGTTCCGGCAATTGTTGATCAATTGTTGCCAGAATTGTCGGTACTGAACACAGCGCGGTGATCTTGTTGGAAACCAGGAATTCCGCCAGGTCGGAACCCAGCAAGTTGACGCCTGATGGAGCCGGCACCAATACAGAGCGGCTCAGCAAGGGCACCCAGATTTCTTCAAATGAATAGTCAAAGGCGATAGTCAATGACTGATAGACGCGGTCGTCGCTGACAAAGCCATATTCTTCCACCGCCACTTTGAGAAAGTTGCAGATGCTGGAGTGGTTGATCTGAACGCCCTTTGGCCGGCCGGTCGTTCCCGAGGTATAGATGAGATAGCAAAGTTCATCGGCAGTATCGGATTTCAGTGCCGGGCGTTTGCCTGATTGACGTTCAATTTCCTCTTCAAGGGCGTCAAACGCCATCACGGTGGCGCCCATATCCTTAAACAGCATCGAGTACTGGGTCAGTGTGGCGACAAAATTGGCCCCACTGTCCTTGAGAATGAACTCAATGCGGCCCTGTGGAAATGCTGCATCCAGCGGCACAAACACCGCGCCGCATTTCGACGTCGCCAACTGGCTTGCATAGGCAAATATTGAACGGTCGAATAACAAAGCCACCCGGTCGCCGGGCTTTACGCCCCAGGCGATCATCAACGATGCGATGCGGTTGGACAGGGTTTCCAGTTCATGCCAGCTGATTTGATTGTCGGCATATTCCACCGCCACTTTGCTGCGAGCCTGTTTGGTTCCCAGATCATCGACCAGTTTTTCAACCACGTGATGAAACCGCTCGCCTTCGCTCCACAAGATGTCCCGCGACGCTTCAGGCCCGTATAAAATAAAGTTTGGGCTTTCAACAGGGGAGGCGCTGTCAACTTTTGCTGATGCCGCCTCTGCAAAGACACCCAGATTATCATCCAACATTGGTCAATCCTTCAGTCAGCAAATTTCGAGTGAGGAGAAGTGCTGGTTACTTCAGCAATCGACGTTTCGAGGATGTCGAGACCTTCGTTGAGGTGATCCAGCCGAATATTGATGGGGGCCATTATCTTCACCAGCTCATCATGCGGACCGACCCTCTCAGCAATCAGGCCGAGCTGAAATGCATGTGCAGTGACCCGGCGCGCCAGTTCAGGGTCGCCAAATGCCAGACCCATCATCATGCCCTTGCCGCGCACTTCAGTGACTGCATCGCAGTGCAGTTCGCTGATCTTGCTCAGGCGCTGGCGCAACAGGTCGGAGCGCTGGAAAATCTCACCTTCAAATTTTCCGGACTTCCAGAACTTCTTCAGCGCGGCGGTTGCAGTGACGAATGCCAGATTGTTGCCGCGAAATGTTCCATTATGCTCACCTGGCAGCCAGGCATCGAATTCGCGCTTGATCAGGCAGAGGGCCAGAGGCAAGCCGTATCCGGAGATCGACTTGGAAACGGTGATGATGTCGGGGAGGATTCCTGAATTGTCGAAGCCGAAGAATTCTCCAGTGCGTCCGCAACCCGCCTGCACCTCATCAGCGATCAGTAATATCTGATGTTTGCGGCACAGGGCCTGCAATTGTTGCAACCATGAATCGGAGGCGACGTTATGACCGCCTTCGCCCTGAACCGACTCAAAGATCACTGCAGCAGGAAGGTCCAGGCCCGATGACGGATCCTCCAGCAGTTTTTCGAAATAGTCGATCGTGTTTGTATCTTCACCCAGATAACCATCATAGGGCAGGCGGAAAACGCCAGTGAGCGGCAAACCAGACGCGCCGCGATTATAGGTGTTGCCTGTCGCCGAAAGGGCGCCCGTGGTGACCCCATGAAATCCGTTGGTAAATGCAGCAATCGTGCTGCGGCCGGTAACCCGTCGTGCCAGTTTCATGGCAGCCTCGACGGCATTGGCACCGGTTGGGCCGGTAAACTGAACGACATGATCCAGCCCGCGGGGCTGTAACACCACTTCATCAAGCGTATCAAGAAACGTTCTTTTGGCCCTGGTATGAAGATCGAGACTGTTTGAGATATTGTTGTTCTCGATATATTTCAGCAGTTCGGATTTCAGCTCCGGCGGATTGTGTCCGTAGTTGAGAGAACCGGCCCCGGACAAAAAGTCCAGGTAACGCATGCCGCTGTCGGCCCAGATCTCGGCGCCTTCGGCAAATTCAAATACATCAGGAAAATTGTTTGCATAGGATTGAACGTTCGATTCCAAGTGTTCGAAACTTGAAACGTTACTTTTCCCCTGCGAAAAATCTACAACACTTAACGACATCCCGTTGCCCAATACTATTAATAAAGCCCTGATATGGGCTTTCGTTGACCTACGGATCTACTATTGCATTAATGTTTTATTAAATCATTGGTAGGATGTTATTAACCTTAACTCTGGGGCCAAAAGCATTGGCAGTTTTGGCGCGTTTTATACAATTGTTAACCTTACTTTTTAATAATTCGCGGACTGTTTTGGGTTTGGGGTCTGTGAAGTTGCGCAGTCTGGTTGTTATTTTGTCCGTGGCTTTGCCACTCAGTTCTTCGCTGGCGCCTGCCGCCCATGGCGAACAATCCCCGTCATTGCGCGCAACCCTGCCTTATCACTATCCCGGATTGGTCGAGCGGATGAGCCTGCTGGACAGGGGGGTATTCGCAGAGGATACCGGCCTTCCATCCGGCGTCGATTCATCGGCCCGCCCGAGCGTTTTTGGGTCAGAACCGACGATCCCGGAATTTGAAATGGACTCCGAAACCACCAACCGGAATCCAGATGATGGCGAGGAAGACGGCGACAATAAAAAAGACGAAGGCGAAAATAACGACGACGTTGAAAAGGCTGACGACAAGAACGACAATGACAAGAACAATGACGACAGTGATTCTGACAGCGACTCAGACGATGGTCCCTTCCGTTCTGAACTGAAACTCACTTCCACATTAGGTTTCGATTCAAATATCGACGAAGAGCCTGGTGGCCGTTCGTCAACCGTTGTTCAAAACGAAATTGAAGCTGCAGCGGAATACGAAAGGGACGGATTTTTTTGGCGCCTTGAGGGTGAGGCTGCCCACGACCAAAGCCTTCGCTTCTCAAACGAGTACAACTTCGAATTTGCCATCGCGGCGCAAGCGGGACTGGATCTGTCCAACGGATTTCGCCTCAGCAGCGGACTGGGCATGAAGGACGACCGGATTGACTCCGATGGTTCGCAGACCAGCTCCGGTTTTGTTGAGCTTGCTCATGCAGGCAATAGGGTCAGTGCAGCACTGCGCGGCACGGCTGAATTCAAACTGCACGGAGATCAGACCGATGCGGCAGACAATCCCGTTGCCAATGAACTGAATTACACAAAATTGACGGCATCTTCAGAAATCGCGCTTTTGCCCAAAGCGCGGCTTTCCCCCTATCTGCGTCTTAGTCTTTCAAGCGTTGAATTTGACAACGGCGGTGTTGTCAATCGCGATACCGAGGCTCTGACGGCTGTGGCAGGTATATCGGCCCGGATTTTGGGCAATTTGCGACTCGATATTGGCGGTAGCTACCATGCCCGCGAAGTCGCCGGTTCCTGGCACAATGGAAGCTTTGTGGACGCAAAGCTTTCCTGGAAACCAAATGAGAAATTTGAGCTGCTGGCTTCCGTCTCCAGGGAGTTTGAGGAAATAGAGGATACAGACGGCCTTTTTGTTGATGCCCAAACCTATGCTCTTGGCTTGAAATTGTCGCCGACATCAAACCTGGACCTGGACCTTGAAGCTTCCGTGTCAGATGAACAGAACATTGGAAGTTTGACTGAGTCGACGGAGTATCAGGTCGAAGCGGAAGGACAGTATTCGCTCAACGACAATATGAACCTTATCCTTGCCTCCAGCGTGAAACTGGCCGAAGAGCAGGATGAAGTCGGAAGCCAGTCAGAATATGAACAATTCACCGTTCGGTCCGGCATCGAGGTGAAATTTTAGAGCGATCTGCTTGTCTGATTGTCGAGAGCCCGTCTGGTTAAACGGGCCTTGTCACAGCGTTGAAGCTGCGCCGGACGGAAGTCCTGACTAAAAATCCGCGTCATCTGCTTCAAATTCGCCGTCATCCTCGTCGAAGGATTCATCCAGGTCGACCGGAGAGTCTTCGCCGTCGAATCCGATGAAGTCAGAATCATCCTCATCAGGTGCATCTTCATCTTCGAGATCATCGGCATCAATCAGTTCAATGTCGCTGAGATCAATTTCGGCGTCGTTGAATACAATCTTTGAAAATCCGTAAAGCAGGTCAAACCCGGTTTCGCCCCAAACAACAATGCCGGTACCGTCTTCCGTCGGGCCGTAGCCGTAGTCGTCAGAATTGCCGTCAATGACAAAAGCCTGGTCGTCGCCAGAGGCTACCAGATGCTGGGAAGCAAAAGCGACATCTTCGACTTCGTCGCCTTCCTGTATCAATGATACTGCCTGGTCGCTGAACTGGATGGTTTCAATGCCATAAAGAAGGTCGTGACCATTGGGACCCCAGACAACAATGCCGAGCCCGTCTTCGGTGGGGGCCCAGCTATAGCCTGCGGCGTCGGCGTCAATGACAAATGTGGATGTCGTTTCGTCGGCGAAAACGAATTGCGTTTCTCCGGGAATATCCTCGTATTCATCTGTATCTTCGCCGTCGTCATCCGCGTTGTCGTCTTCGTCGGTGTCGTCTTCCTCGTCCTCGTCGTCCGAAGGGTCATCGCCTTCATCGTCGTCGGTGTCGTCATCTTCATCGATGTCATCGTCTTCGTCGACATCGTCGTTGTCTTGTTCCTCTTCAAGCTCAGGGTCGGTTTCATCCTCTGAGTCTTGCGAAAGCTCGTCTGTCAGTTCTGAGATATCGACGGTTTCATCGTTGAACACGATCAGTTCGAAATCATAGAGCACATCGTGATTGTCTTCGTTCCACAAGACAATTCCATCTGCATCCCTTGTGAGGCTCAGTTCAAATTCATCCCGGTTGGCGTCGACGAGATAGGCATCGCCGGCGTCTTCGTCACCGATCAGATACTGGACTTTGTCGGGGTCATCCAGGTAACCGACATAGTTTTGTCCGTCTGGCGTTACATATTCAACTGTTCCGTCAACATACTCGAATTCGCTCATCGAATTGCCCTCCTGGCCACCAGTCGATCAGCTTCAAACGCCAGCGATCAGACCGTAAGAAATGGATTTTCTGTCTCTACCAAATCGGCTCGTATGGGATCAAGCGCTTAAAATTAAAGCATAATTAATCATGAATATTAATTTTGAGCGGGAATAGCGAATGCTTAAAGGTGCTGAAACTACAGCATGACTCCGCGGTCCGGTGGAATATTGATGGCCTGTTTTGTCGCCCCGGCAGTTCTGGTCCTGCCAGGTCGGTGCCACAATTGTTGCAAGCTAAGGCCTCCCAAGGAGAGCACAAAGGTCCCCGAGTAAAGCAACAACGCATCTAGGATTTTGATACCAATGGTGCCCGGGGGCGGAATCGAACCACCGACACGCGGATTTTCAGGTGGCGTCATGATGATCTAGTTCTTTGATCTACAACACTAAAATCTCAGCTATGTTAGAACTATGCTAGAACAAAACGGATACGGCAAAACTGCATCTATGGGTCGTAGCGAGTCGATGCTCAAATCAAGATCAATTTTACTGTAGATGCTCAACGGTTGCCCTTCTGAAATCTTGCTGTATGGCAGCATAATTTGCGGCAACCTCTTTCAGTGAAGCTCTGAACGCATCGATGGTGCGAATTTCCGCTATTGGAACAGCCAACTGGTTGCTTCTGCACAATATTTTAGGCTCAACATGAGGGTGAATGCCGCTGTTAGCCGAATGATCCAATTCTGATGGAATAGTCCGACCAGCAGCAACCGCCAATTCAATCGAACAATGATGATCAGCGCAAAGACGAACAATGCGCTGATCAGAAATGTCACGATGCTGACCACAGTTGGTCCAGGTTGATCACCGCGCTGGCATTACCGTAACTACCGTGCCGCGGCCGTATTGGGCTTCCAGGCGTTGTTTGGCATCCGTGGTGTTAGTGGCTTCGATGTGTACCAAACGGACTGAACCGTCGATTTTTACTCGGGCTTCAAATGGTTTCAATTGCATGGAACATGCTCCTTTGGGGTATTTGGGAATGATGGGAAAATCGCCTGCTGGCTAAGCAGCGGCTTTGGATTTCCTGCTGGGTGGCAATTTCCGCTGTGCCACCAACGTTTCCAGCTGTGGATCCAATTCGCCCGTTGCAACTGCATCACGCAGAGTTTCCAAGGTGGAAACCATCTGGTCGATCGAACCGACTTCAACGGAAGATTGATTCTTGCCCAAAGGCACAATTCGATTGCCATCGCGAAGTGAAATCATCCAAACGCCATGTTGGTTTTGCCACCACCACTTACGGACTGGGCGATCAAACGCGATGGGCTTACGTTGGCCAGTGTCTTCGTCTCGAACCCATCGGCGGATCTCTTCGACAAACTCTTCATCACGAGCTTCGGCTTGGGCAGCTTGGATTTGTTGATCCAGCTTTCCCAACAGCTTTATTCGTTTGCGGGCGAGGGGAGTGGTTGGCGTGCGCGGTGACGCATCCGTAAGTTTTAGTTTTTCTAATAGTGTCATTGTTGACCTCCAGTTTCGTTAGAGGTCTTGATCAGTTAATGCCATTGGGCCGGGAATGCGACTGGTTTCTGACAAAAAGTTTGGTTCACAAGAAATTTTCAAAAGTTGCTTTGAAAAAATTTGGATTTTGACCGATTATATTGGATGACACCAACCGGGCATTTCACCGAGTCCGACCGATTTCGGACATTGGATATTGCAAATCTTCTGAAACGCGAATTCACACTATGAGCCCACTTTTGCCGGCCAGATTTCGTTGCCAACAAGATGCTAGTCGTTGTTAGCTATGTCCACTTCGACCAGATGCTGACATTCGGAAAAACCTCATCAAGGTCGACACAGTTGACATTTTAACTTGGCAAACCAATCGTCAATGTTCATGAGCCAAGCAATTGCCAGCTTGCGATTTTTCAGACATCCCAGACAACTCGAAAACCCTGATGGGTTGTTGTGCTGTCCGGAGAGTTTCCTGTTCTGGCGGCAATTCTGTAGCGGTAACAATAGCTACGATGACATAGGAAAGAGCCGCCCTTGAGTACCTTGAATCCACGCATGGTAGCCAGTCGGTTGCGCACATGCTTTTTTAGTGAATTGACGCGATATGGGTCAGCTGTCCACTCCCATACGTTTCCTACCATGTTGAACAAGCCGCACGCGTTCGCTTCAAAGGAGCGCGCCGGTGCCGTCGTCGACCATCCATCCAGAGCTGTGTTATTCTGTGGGAAATTTCCCTGCCAGATATTGCATGGGAAAAATTCTTTGTCGTCAGGTTCATCGCTACCCCAGGGAAACCGTACGTCATCTTGCCCGCCTCGTGCGGCATGCTCCCATTCGGCTTCAGTCGGCAATCGACCGCCAGCCCATTGGGCATACGCATTTGCGTCGTTCCATGAAATGTGAACAACCGGATGGTCAGCTAACCAGGCCTCGTCCTGGGTACCGGGACCGTTGACGTCCCGCCAGTTGGCGCCATCCACTTTACGCCACCACTCAACCCCCTCCACACTCTGGACTTCTTCCATGCTTTTCGGGACGTTGGCAAAAAACACGAACGACCAACCAAAGATCTCTGCTTCGGTAATGTAGCCGGTGTCGTTCACAAACTCAGCAAACCCGTCGTTTGTGACCGTTGTTACTCCCATGTGCACAGACTTCAATTTTTTACGTCGTAAAGGACCTTCGCCATCGTCTGGGATTTGCGGATCATTGGTGCCGGCAGTTGACCTGCCGCCAACTATCTCCACAGACTCAAATTGGCCTTTTGCCCACATGCCACCAACCGGCCGGCTTACCTTGGTGGAATTGTCTGTATCCCTGGAGGGAGTACAACAGGGTTTTGAAGCTGGTGGGGATTCAGGCTTTTCTGTCATTTTTGGGTCCGAAATCTGCTAGGTTCAGCATAGACAGATGGAACAAGGAACGGAACCATGTTGCTTATTATACGAGCGAAGCGGAGATGAGCGATGAATATGATTATATCATCGTTGGATCGGGGACCGCTGGATCGACTCTCGCCGCACGGTTAAGCGAAAACGACAAGTACCGTGTGCTTGTTTTAGAAGCCGGTGGATCAGACAAACGCTTTGGATTGCGTCTGCCCGTTGGCTATTTCAAATCCATCTACAATTCTGATGTGTCCAAGCTGTTCAAAGGTGCCGCCGACCCCGGCATTGCGGGACGGCAGATGGATATCCCGCGTGGAAGAGTGGTTGGAGGATCAAGTTCGATCAATGGACTGATCTACATGCGCGGGCAGCACGCAGATTTTGATGATTGGGCAAAGCTTGGTGCGCGAGGATGGAGTTATTCTGATGTCCTTCCCCATTTTCGAAGCGTCGAAACCTTTGACGGTGCGCCAAGTCAGCATAGAGGAAGCATGGGTCCCCTTGGGGTGTCCGGTTTGCGAAACGAGAACCCGTTATGCGATCAATGGCTTGATGCGGCAAGACAGGCCGGGCTACCAGATAACCCGGACTTCAACGCTCAAAGCACTTTCGGAGTGGGGCGATATCAACTGACACTAATTGGCAGGTGGAGAGACAGTGCTGCTACAGCCTATCTTCATCCCGCACTCAAGCGGCCTAATCTTGAATTGAAAACCAACGCAACGGTGATGGGTGTCCAATTCGAAAACAAAGTGGCAGTGGGTGTGCAGTTTCGTGCAAACGGTGAGACAATGTTTGCCCGGGCCAGACGCGAAGTCATATTGGCCGCAGGCTCGATCCAGTCACCCCAATTGTTGCAGCTCAGCGGTATCGGTCCTGGCGATGTTCTTGGCGACAAGGGAATTCCGGTTTTGGTGAACGCACCTGAGGTTGGCCTGAATCTTCAGGATCACCTGCAAATGCGGACAATTGTTGAATTGCAAGGTAAAAGTCACTCTCTGAATACCCAAATCCGCAATCCATTCAAGGCGATTGGGTTCGGGATGGATTGGCTGTTGAACGGGCGCGGCCCGCTGACAGTAGGTGCAGGACAGGTGGGTGGAGCGGCCTGCAGCAGATACGCTGAGAGTAACCGGCCAGATGTCCAGCTGTTTGTCATGCCACTCTCAGTTGATAAGCCTGGAGCCCCTCTGCACCGCTTCCCGGGCTTCACGGTGTCCTATTGGCAATGCCATCCGGAAAGCCGCGGACGCGTGCAATTAAGGTCGGCGGATCCATTTGATGATCCTCTAATTGAGACGAACTATCTGAGCGCCACCAAAGATCAGGCCGTGATGGTGGAAGGAATGAAAATGGTGCGTGAAATCTACCAGCAGCCGGCATTTGAGAACCTGTGGACGCGTGAAGTCGTGCCAGGTTCAAATTCAGTTGCCGATGAAGAAATCCTCGATGACATCCGCCAATTCGCCAGCACCGTTTATCACCCGGTTGGCACCTGCCGGATGGGAGGTGATCAGAACTCGGTTGTAGATCCACAGCTACGAGTGCGGGGCGTCGAAGGTCTGCGTGTCGTTGATGCTTCGGTGATGCCCAAAATTACGTCAGCCAACACCAACGCCGCCACTTATATGATTGCGGAGAAAGCTGCCGCAATGATCCAGGGCCATTGACGAACGTCACATGGGGCGCCGCGCCAGAGAGTAAACTTGCCCGGTTGGGCCGCCAACTGGTTGAGTCGCAAGGTGTAGTGCCAGTTCCGCGACTTCGTCTGGATGTTTCACCCGTTCCCAGGCTGGAAGCCCCTTAGGCAAGGCCTCTCGGCCTTTCGACAGCAACTCTTCAGGCGATTGAGCAACGCTCGGATCGGCGTTTTGGAAAGTTGCTGTTGCGGTGGGGCCGGGTACAAGGCTGTTGACGTCGATGTCGCGTGCCCACAACTCGTTGGCAAGCCCTTCAGTCAGCATGTTCAGCGCGGCTTTAGATACATGATAGGCGCTGCTGTTTGCTCCCGCGCTGTAGCCCTTGCCGGACGTCAAATTTATGATCTTCCCGCCGCTGCGCATGTCTGAAATCAGGTGGCGCGTGATCAGATAGGGGCCGCGAACATTGACCTCCATCGTTTTCCACCAAAGGTCGGGATCGGACTCCTCGAATGACCCCCGTTCCAGATAGGCACCGGCATTGTTCACAACAATATCAACAGCACCGAATTCCCGCACGACATCTTGGCAAAATGCCGCCGCTTCATCCCCATCCCCAAGGTCAACCGCCAAGGCAAGACACCGTTGTCCAAGAGCGACGATTGTCTCTTGAACCTCTTGGAGATCGGCATCAGAACGGGCGCAAATCGCGAGGTCCGCACCAGCTTTGGCATAGGCCACAGCGATAGATCTACCGATGCCGCGCCCTGCGCCAGTAACAACAGCAACCCTGTTGGTCAGAGGTTTATCGGTCATGTCTGCGTTTCTCCAATGCTAACAGCGTAGCCTCAATTTCGGCCATGCCCCGGTCCCAGTCCACAGCGGATGCGGCGGTATAGTGCGCCATGGGCAAGGCCTTCTGTAGGCAGTCGATACCGTCCCACAGGCGCGTATCGCAGATCATGACATAGGGTTTGTCTTTGGTCGCGCGGGCTTCTTCAAAAGTATCCAGAAGCTCGGCAATATCTGTGCCGCTGATGCGTCGCGTCTTAAAACCAAATGCCTCAAATTTGCCGGGCACAGGCTCCACCCCCAACACGTCGGTGGCATGTCCTGAGGCCTGCATGTCGTTGTTGTCGACGATATAGCAGAGGTTGTCGAGCTTCTGATGGGCGGCGAACATGGCAGCCTCCCAGACATTTCCTTCCTGCAACTCGCCATCTGAAAAGAGGCAATAAACTCTTTTGTCCGAGCCCTGTTGCCGCAGTGCCCAGGCGAGGCCTGCGGATTGGCTCGGACCTTGCCCGAGTGACCCCGCCGTAATTTCAAAACCGAGCTGGCCTTCGATCGGGCTTTGATCGACCTCGGTTCCATCGGCATTGTAGGTGCGTAATTGATCCATCGTGTAGTGCCCGGTTTCTGCCAAAGCACCGTAGGTCATGATCGCATCATGGCCGTTGGAGAGCACGAAACGGTCGTGATACCAGCCGTCGCCGTCGGGACGCATCTCGTCAAAATAGAGCGCCGCGGTGATGTCCGCCAAGGCGACGCCTTGAGCTGCATATCCCCCACGCTGGCGGCAAATCTCCAGTACCGTGCGGCGTATCTTCGCTGCGATGATATCGAGATCAAGAATGCTCTGATTGCGCCTCATTTCGCCATCTCCGCAATTCGGTTTGCCAGGGAGTCCGCATCAAGGCCAAGTTGCGAACGAATATAGGGCAATGTGCCTCCCGGTGCCCACCGGTTGGGAATGCCGATCCGCATAATGCGCGGGCCCCCGCCAATGTCTGAAACAATCTCTGTCACCAGCGAGCCGAGGCCCGTCACAATCTGGTGGTTTTCCACGGTGACGATCTGGTCATGTGCGAAGGCAAACTCGGCAATTTCGGCTTCATTTACCGGCTTGATGGTCGGAACGTGCAGCAATGAGTGCTCGACACCTCGATCGGTCAGGATATCTGAAGCTTCAAGCGCCCATTGAGTGCCATGACCGCATGCAATGATGCCAATGCTCTTGCCGTCTTTGAGCTTGTAGGTCTTGCCCAGTTCAAAGGTGAACTTCTGCGGGTCGAGAATGTTTGGCGTATCGCCCCGGTGCCCTCGTATGTAGGTCAGCCCCGGAAGCTCCACAGCTGCGTCGAGCGCCGCGCGAAAATCTGTCGGGTCGACGGGGTCTATTACAGTGGCATTAGGGATCGCGCGAACCATACCAAGATCTTCGGCCGCCTGATGATGGATGCGTGCGGGATTTGCGATGCCGGGCGTAAAGCCCACAGCGATGCCCGTATTTGTGCCGGTGCCCATACAGATCATCATCTGATCATAGGCGCGGCGAGTGGTGTAACAGGCAAAACAGGTGGCTACAGGGATCAATCCCCCCTTGGCAACACCGGCTGCCACAGAAAGCAGGTTCTGCTCTGCCATGCCAACATCCAGATGTTGTTCGGGCAGTTCATTTTTCACCCGCACAACCTGACAATATTTGCTCAGATCAGCGCTCATGATCACCACGTCTTTGCGACGGGTGCACAGGTCGTAGCTGATGGTGTCAAACGGCGCAGGATCAAAGCTGTGCGGACGGGTTAGGAGCATAAGAGCCTCAAGGAACGTGAATTGCGTTGGGTAGAAGTTCCTTTTCCAGGAACTCCTTGGCTTCGGCATGGGTGACCCAATCAGGTGGCGGGAAGTCAGCCGCCATTTCCCAGTCATCACCCGTGGCCTTCATATGGGCCGATATCATTGCATCGAACTCGTCCATCTTGGCTTCGTGGGCGGGGTCATCCACGAGATTGTTCTGTTCGTCAGGGTCGGCGCGCTCATCGAACAACAGGGCCCGATGGTCCTTGCGGCGCATATAGAGCCAGTCTTTGGTGCGAATGCCGCGTTCACCAAATGGGGCAAACTCGCCGGGATTGCCTCCCACCTGGGTGAATACCTGGTACCAGATTTCATCGCGTGCCGCGTTGGCTTTGCCGTCGAGCACAGGAAGATAGCTGCGGCTGTCACGGCCCTCGGGCATGTCGATGCCGACCATATCGAACAGTGTCGCCATCATATCCACACCGACATCAACCATTGCCTCCGTCCGGCGTGGCTGGAACCGTCCCGGATAGCGAATGATCAGCGGCACATGCATCGCGGCACGGTAGGCGTGATTCTTGATCCCGCAGAATGATCCGTGCTGGCCACACATGTCGCCATGATCGCTCAGGAAAATCACCATCGTGTCTTCGGCAATGCCAAGTGCATCGAGCTGGTTCAGAATGCGCCCAAGGTTCCAGTCGATATTGTGGATCATGCCATAATATTCGGCCATAAATTCGCGGATTTCCGCCTCGGTTTCAACTTCGCCCTTGGGCTTTGTTTCATGTGCCGCATGGCTTTTGTGGCCGGAGCGTTGATCACTACCGCAAAGCACATTGTTGCGGTGGGCCTGTACCTCGGCCTGCAATTGCGGATTAGGCACGCCAGGCGGCAGGTTTATTTCCTCTGGTTTATAAATCCGCCGCAGGTGGTCCGGCATATCCATGGGAAAGTGTGGTGGTCCATAGCTCAGATAACCAAAGAAGGGTTTCCCGTCCTCAACCTTCGCAGATTGATCCAGAAAATCGATGAACTGATCGGTTTGATAATCGGGCTCATAGCGGGCCGAATGATAGGCCTGACCTTCATCGTCATAATAGATTGAAGATTGATAGTCGTGACCACGGTTGAAGCCGACAAAATGTTCGAAGCCGAACCGCCGGTCGGGGGGTACGAAACCCGGCTTGGGGCCGCCCTCCAAATGCCACTTTCCGACATATCCAGTCCGGTAACCATCGTCCCGCAGATATTCAGCCAGAAACCCCTGGCCACCGCGCAGGGGGAAGTGGTTCTGCACCATGCCATGACCCTGGGCGTGTTTGCCGGTCAGAACGGAAGCCCGAAATGGGCAGCAGATAGGATAGCTCGTGTAGGCCTCGGAGAAATGCACGCCTTCTGCCGAAAGACGGTCAATGTTGGCCGTCCGGATCAGCGGGTTGCCCGCACAGCCCATAGCGTCGTAACGCATCTGGTCTGCATAGATAATCAGGATGTTTGGACGTTTTTTCATGCGTCCTCCGTTCCGCGCTTCAGTCGAGAAGTGATAGGACCCCACAGGATCGTCAGTGCAAGCGCTGCATAAATTGTCAGACCAATAGGTGTGTTAAAAAATTCGGCCACAGAGCCGTCTGCGATTGTCAGCGATTGACGCAAGGCATTTTCAAGAATCGGTCCCAGTACAAACCCTATCGAAAGCGGTGCGATCGAGTAGCCTAGTTTGCGAACGACATATCCAAGGATACCTGCGCCAAGCAGCACACCAACATTGAAAAACGAATTTGAAACCGAATAGATGCCGACAAAACTCAGCAGCATCACGGTTGGCACGATCACCGAAGTTGGAACCATGATCAAACGCGCAGCAAAGCGGATGGCAATCAAGCCGATGAACATCATCAAAATATTGATGATGAAAAGTCCGATGAAAATTGCATACATCAGGTCTGGTCTATCGGAGAACAGCTTCGGTCCTGGCGTAAGCCCCTGAATCAAAAGCGCTCCCAACAGTACGGCCGCAGCCGGGCTGCCCGGCACACCCAGCGTTAGGGTAGGGACCAGCGCTCCACCCACAGTTGCGTTGTTGGCTGTTTCCGGAGCGACAATACCTTCTGGAATGCCGGTGCCGTATTTTTCGGGGTTCTTGGAACGCCGCTTGGCTTCCGAATAGGCGAAGAATGCCCCCACCGCGGCACCTTCTCCAGGTATGATTCCAATGACAGTGCCGATAATCGAAGACCGCAAGATGACATCTTTCATCCGACCCAGGGTTTTAAGGCCAGGAAGTTTGACGGTCAGACTGTCGGTTGTGAATTCGATTTTCTTCACCGCCCGTTCAGCCCCAATCAGGACTTCTGACATGGCGAACAGCCCGACCAAAAACGGGACTAGCGGTAAACCTTCGTAAAGGTGGTAGGATCCGAATGTGTAGCGCTCCGTTCCATTCAACTCATCCAGCCCCCAGGTGGTGAGAAAAATACCCAGAGCCCCGACAAGCAAACCCTTTGGAAGGCTTTGACCTGCAACACGCACCACTACGATCAAACCGAAAACACTGATTGCCAGATATTCTCTTGGCCCGAAACGAACCGCCAGATCAGCCAATAGAGGTGAGATAAGAGCAAGGCAGACAACGCTGAAAAGGCCACCAATAATCGACCCGGTCAGCGAAAAGCCAAGGGCTTCTCCACCACGGCCAGACTTGAACATCTTGTGGCCGTCCTGAACCGTCGCAATGGCTGCACCGGTTCCGGGAATTCCCACGGCAATCGCTGAAATCGAACCGCCATAAATTGCCGCCGAATATATCCCGAGCAGCAGAACCATGGACGGTACGGTGTCGAGATAAAAGGTGAAAGGAAGCGCAAGCGCAATCGCGATCGGCGGGCCAAGGCCCGGCAAGATGCCGATCACAAGACCAAGAAATATGCCTCCCACAAGCAGCAGCATGGTTGTTGGATCCGCAAGCAGCCCCAAGGCTGTAAGAAGGGCATCGCTTTCAAACATGGTGGCTCATATCAGCTGGATGCCCAGAGCTTGGGTGAAAATCACATAAACCAATGCGGTTAGGGCCAATACGACTGTATAGATGATCGGCTGCCGCACTCCCATGGCCATCAGACTAAGTGGCCCCAAAACCAGCGCCATTGGGATAAACCCGAACTGTCGCCAAAGCGCATAACACGCAACTGAAACGACTAGCATCAAGAGGCCGCGGCGGGCCTCGCCACCGTCATTAAAGACGCTTTCTCCTGCATCATCCCCGGCAGAGCCCTTGGTCCAGTATTGGGCTCCAACAATCAGGGCACAAATCGCGGTCAGGGCCAGCATCAATTGGGGAAAAAATTTGGATGGAAGTCCTGATGTGGCCAACAGTCCAGATGTTTCAAACCCTTCCGCCACCCAAGCGAAATAGCCGCAGGCTATCAGTATGAGCCCGGAAAATAGAAGATTTGCAACACGCTGACTGAGCATCAAACAATTTCCAAGTGAAACCGACACCGTGCGATCTTGACGGTCGCGCGGTGTCTAAGGTCGTTTTGATCTTACTTTTTCAAAAGTCCCAAGCCGTCAAGGATGGGTGAATAAAGATCGATGCCTGACTGTATGAGCGCTGTGGTTTCGTCCACGCCGTGCACCCAGTTATAGCCCACTGACTTGGGAACGCGTGAGATGAAAGCTTGTTCGCCCATCGGCAATGAGGCTTTGAGCAATTTGTCGATGATTTCCTGTGGAGTTCCCACCTTAACAGCAAGTCCACCATGCACCCAAACACCGGCTTCCTTTCCAGGGAAAGCTTCGCCAACGGTACGAATGCCTGGCAAGTCTTTTTCCATGTAAGATTGACGCTTGTTGTCCAGAATAATCAGCGGACGAACTTCGTTGTTCTTGTAAGCGTGGATTGAAGCAACCTGGCCCACGGCAACGTCGACCTGTTCACCGATCAGACCGGCCATTGTGGCAGGTACGGTCTTGAGAGCAAGAGTTTTGAACTCAAGGCCAAATTCGGATGCCAACTGCACCGCCGACAGGTTAGGTGGGGCGCCAAGATTGTTGACGCCAATGGTCAGCTTGTTGGCTTTTGCACCTTCGATGAAGTCTTCAAAGGTTTTGTACGGGCTGTCAGCACGCACATAGAGTGCGTTCGATGCTGAGATGCCTGCATAAAGGGGCGTAAAGTCTTTCAGCGGATTATACGGTGTCTTGCGCGTTAGCGGCACGATCATGAAGCTGGGTGGTGACCAGTTGAATACCGTGTAACCATCGGCTGGCGCCTCAGCGACCGACATCGTAGCCGGGATATGTGCACCGCCCGGCTTGTTGACGACGTTGACCGGTACGCCCAGTTCCTTCGACAGAACGTCGGCATTCATCCTTGCGACAATGTCTGCATTGCCGCCGGCCTTAAATGACACGACATACGTAATGGGTTTCTCGGGCCATTCCGCCATTGCCGACGTAATGCCCATGCCAAGTACCGCCAGACCCGCGGCAGCCAGTTTTATCAGTTTCATTCTCAATGTCCTCCCTAATTCACACAAAGTTCTGAATGTTTAATGGTCTAGATGTATATACCTTTGGCAATGCCTCTTCAAATGTCAAGTTGATTGCGCACCATGCTCAGTCTGTGGCGAACTCCATATTGAATTCCAGCAGGTCCCCTGGATAAATCAGCACGGCTGAATAGATGAGTTGATCTTCGCTATCCAGAAATTCGCGCACCACTCGAAACACGGCGGAGTTCACCTTGATGCCGAGAGCCTGGGCGAGTTCAAAATCGGCATAGGAAATCGTGACATTTTGACGTGCCCGCTCAACGGTAATGCCGAGATCCTTGAGGACAGTCACAACAATCTCATGCGCGAAGCGCTCTGGAGCCTGCTCAAAAATCTGATCGTCGAGTCTGATATCAACCTGGCAGAACGGCGTGCCTTTTCGCGTGTGAATACGACGCATACATTTGAAATAGCGTCCATTTTTATCTTTTTCGATTGTCGCTGAGCCGTTTTGAACCGACACTTCCATCTGGTCGACCATTGCGTATATCTGCGATATTTCAGCCTTCATATGAAACGTGTGACGGGCCGGAACGTTGACGCTTTTCACAAAAGTACCGCGACCCGAGTGCTTTTCAATAAGCCCTTCTTCTTCAAGGGAGTTCATCGCCTGCACAACGGTCATACGCGCAACGCCCAAATCCTGGGTGAGCTGATTGAGCGCTGGCAGTTTGGCTCCGGCGGGCAACTCTCCGGATAGGATTTGATGGCGCAGAACAGCTGCCACCTCTGCATGCAACGGGACGGCTTGTCTTTTCATTGACTGAAGATTCATGTTGACAATCTCCCCCTATTCAAAGGTACAAAGGTCCATACCTTTCGAGCCTATCATGGAATCCCTATGAATGCGAAGCACAATCTGGAAGAGTTGGAAAAAATAGCAACACGTCTTCGTTTGCATGTTGTCGATATGGTGGCTCCTTCCGGCCAGGGTTATGTGCAGCAGGGGCTTGGCGCGGCAGATATTTTTGCCTCTCTGTACTTTGCCGAAGCGACAATGGATCCGGAAAATCCCGACTGGGAAGATCGTGACAGGGTTTTTCTGACCACGGCGCATAACACCGCAATTTTCTACGCAACACTTGCCGAGCGTGGATTTTTCAATACAGATTTGTTGAGCACCTATGTCACCGACGGGTCGACCCTTGAAATCAATTCCTCAGAACGCATGGGCACGTTCGTGGAGGCAACTTGTGGTTCTTTGGGGCAGGGGCTTTCCGTCGCTATAGGTTGCGCCTTGGCCGCAAAGCGACAGGGACGGGCCAGCCGGTTTTACGTCATTGTCGGTGATGGAGAAATGCAGGAAGGCCAGATCTGGGAAGCCGCCATGCTGGCAGGCTCAAAAGGGCTGGATAATTTGTGCCTGATTGTCGATTACAATTTTGTGCAGTCAGAGGGGCCGATGGATCTGGTCATGTCGCTGGAACCTCTCATGGATAAGATGCAAAGCTTCGGCTTTGCCTGCCAGGAGGTCGACGGAAATGATATCGGTGCGCTGTTGTCGGCCTACGGCACAGCCCGGGAAACGAGCGGGCAACCAACTTTCATCAAGGCCAATACGATGATGGGCAAGGGTGTAGCTTCGCTCGAAGGCTTGATGTTTCACCAACTCAAGTTCCCGCCAGAAGTCGCTGCATCTGCTCGCGCAGAACTGGAGGCGCAACTATGAGCGACACGCTGACCAAACTGGAGGCTGCCGACTTCATCAACCGCTCCTTCAAGCCCTTGCCGAGATCCTATGGCGACGCTCTTATCGAGGCTGCATTGGCTGATGAGCGGATTGTCGCGCTCTGTGCGGACCTGGTGCCCCCGACAGAAACGGACCGATTCCGCGACGAGCTGCCGGAGCGTTTTCTCAATACAGGCATTGCTGAAGCCAATATGATCGGCATGGCCGGGGGCATGGCGCGTTCCGGCGAAATACCCTTTTGCCACTCGTTTTGCGCCTTCATCACCAAACGTGTGCTTGATCAGATCACGATGCAGGCCGCCTATCCAAATCTTCCGGTCAAAATTGTCGGCTTTCTGCCCGGCGTGGCAACTTTGCTTGGTGTATCACATCAAGCGATAGAGGACGTCGCCATCATGCGCGCCGTTCCCAATATGGCGATATTCGAGCCGTCCGGCCCTGAATATCATGCAGCCATGGTCAAATTGGCACTGGACTGGGACGGGCCGGCCTATCTTCGCATGAAACGTCCAGAGACAACTCCTGCGCCATTCGAACCGCAAAGCCTGGAGGTCGGAAAAGGTGTTGTGCGGCGGGCAGGTGGAGATGTGACTCTGATATCTGCTGGGCTGTGCGTCGTCGAATCGCTCAATGCTGCGGATCTTTTGGCCAGCGAAGGAATTGATGCGTGTGTCGTCGACATGGCATCCATCAAGCCGATTGATGCTGAACTGATATTGGAAGTCGCGGCTGCCACCGGTGCCATTGTAACTGTGGAAAATCATAACGTGATCGGCGGCCTTGGCTCTGCAGTGGCCGAGGTTTTGATGGACGAGGGGATTGGGTTGCCGTTCAAACGTGTCGGCGTCCAGGACCAGTTCTGCGAAGGTGGAACAACCCCCTATCTGATGAATAAGTTTGGCCTTGATGCCGCGGCAATTGTCGACGCGGCGCGTGGCGTCATGAAAAAGAAGGACTAAATATGGCCTATCGTTATGAGTTTGGTGCTGGCGAAGAAGCGTATCACACGGTCAATTCCGCCAACCCCTCAGAAAAAATCGGACGATATGGGATCATGTCTGCTGATGAACTTGGGAAAGTCATTGAACGGTCAAATGCTGCGCAGGCGGAATGGGCGAAAGTCCCCGGGCTGGAACGCTCGCAAAGGTTAAATGCATTTATCGACGCCGTTGAAGCAAATGTCGATGAATTGGCAACGGCCGGCACTCTGGAACAGGGCAAGCTCTTCAGAGAATCCAAAGGTGAGACGATGAAGTCTTGTGCTGAAGGACGATTTTCAGTTGGCGAAGCCGCCCGCATGGGGGCAATGGCCATTGCGTCCGGGCGCGCGGGGTTTTCCAACCAGATTTTGCGACGCCCACGAGGCGTGATCTTTTGCATCTCCCCTTGGAATTTTCCGATTTCGACACCGATGCGAAAAATTTGCCCGGCGCTGGCTTTCGGCAATGCTGTGGTGATGAAACCGTCGCAATTTACACCAGCAGCCAATTTTATGCTGGCTGAAATTTCCAAGCAGTTTTTCCCAGAGAACCTAATTCAGGTCGCCATGGTGTCGGGCCGGGCGGCCAGCGAAGTTGTGGCCAGCGGAGACGTGCATGGGGTCAGTTTCACCGGTTCCGTTCCAACTGGCAAACTCGTCTATTCTGCGGCGGCCCAAAATCTCATTCCCGCACAGTTGGAACTGGGTGGTAAAAACGGTGCGATCCTCAATGATTCAGACGATCTGGAAAATGCCGTGAGCCAGATAATGGGCGCGGCCTTCATGACGTCTGGCCAAAGATGCACCGCGATCAGTCGCGTCATCGTCCACAAGAGTATCGCGAGTGAGGCAAAGGACATCATGGTTGCCAGGGCCAACGCCATGATCGTCGGTCCTGGACTGGACGAAAACACCGATATCGGACCGCTTTGCAATCAGCCGCACTGGAACGACGTTTGCTCAGTCGCTGCAAAGGCGATTGCTGAGGGCGCAAAGCCTCTTGCCGGCGGCTCTGCGCCAGGAGACCCTGAAGAGGGCTATTATTATCAACCGACAATTCTTGGTGATGTGGAACACCAGTCAATTGCTGGCCAGGTAGAAATCTTCGGTCCGGTCGTATCGGTGATTGAATATGACACATTCGATCAGGCCATGAACATCTTGAACGGCACGGAATTCGGGCTGACTTCATCGCTGTTTTCCAATCGCAATGATCTGATACAGCGTTTCTTGGCAGAAAGCCAAAATGGCATGATTCATGTCAACCACGGCACCGTGCCAGACAACAATATGCCCTTTGGCGGCATTAAGAACTCGGGCGTTGGTGCCTATTCTGTTGGGCCGACGGCAGTCAATTTCTATACGTCTGAGCATTCCGCCTATGTAGCGTGGTAAAATGGACTTCAATCGCCCGATAACCATTGCTGGTATTGACGTTTTTCCCATCCGCGCAGAGGGAGGAGTGTCGCCCAAAATGGCGCTTGGTGTCATGCCGACCCGGCCTGCATTGCTGGTTCGCATTGAGGACACGTCCGGGTGTTTTGGCTGGGGTGAAATCTGGGCGAATTTTCCGTCGCGGGCGAATATCCACAAGGCGCATATCGTTGAAGACGTGGTGGCTTCGCGTCTGAAGTCGCTTACTTTTTCCAACCCGAGGGAAGTTGCAATTGCACTTCGCGACACGCTTTCTGTCTACTTTTTGCATGTTGGCCAACGGGAAGTGTTTGAGCATGTTCTGGCCGGCATCGACACGGCCCTATGGGACCTGGCCCTGCGTAGCGCCGGCCAGTCCTTTGCGCAATTTATGAATTTGCCGGTTGCGGCTGCGCAATCCTACGCCACTTCCATCAATGCGGACGATCTGGACCGACTTATCCCGCTGCATGCGGATTTGGGCCAAACCTATTTTAAACTCAAGGTCGGCTTTGCCGAACATGGGTGCACCAGCATCGTTGAACGAGCTGCGCATCTTTGTCCGCAAGAGTCGCGGCTTCTGGTCGACAGCAATCAATCCTGGAGCCTTGAGCAAGCGGTCTCATCGCTGCAGCAAATTGAACCATTCTCCCCCTACTTTGCTGAGGAACCGCTTAGAGCAGATGCCCCCAAATCGGACTGGGACACCTTGGCAAACAAGGTCGACATTGCCCTTGCCGGTGGCGAGAACATTTACGGCATCGATGATTTTCTCGCGATGACCGATGTTGGCATGCAGGTGCTGCAACCTGATGTGGCCAAATGGGGTGGTGTCTCCGGCGCATTGGATCTTGCCAAGGCTGTGCCCGACGGAGTGCAGATATGGCCGCATTTTATGGGCACGGCCGTTGGGCAAATGGCGGCACTTTCCATCACGGCAGCGCTCGGGGCCAGTTCATTCTGCGAAGTTGATGTGAACGACAATCCGCTGCGAATGGAGCTTTGCGGCGATGCCATCATGATCAAGAACGGTCGTATTGATCTTCCCGCTGAACCAGGGCTTGTCGTGCCGCCCCAATCCACATGCCTGAGCACATTTGCCGATGAGGTCACCTGAAATGATGTCTGTCACCGAATGGCTGAACCGCTTTTCCGAGCTTGCAGCACAAGGGGATGGTGGAGCTGTGTCCACACTCTTTGCGCCAGATGGATTCTGGCGGGATTACCTGCCCTTTGGCTGGACTTTGCAGACCCTTGAGGGCCGCGCGGCCATCGCAGACTTCGCAAACCGACATAGTGAGGAAACCGGCTTCAGTCATCCCGAAGCCGAAGACAAGGCCGCAGCGCAGGAGGGTTTTTTCCGATTTCATACCACTCAGGGCAGGGGACGGGGTTACATCCGATTGCAGGACGGTCTTTGCACCACGCTGTTCACGGTGCTGGACGATTTGTCCGGTGACACCCACCCACCAGATGGCGGGTCGGATCCCTTTGTTTTGATTGTTGGCGGTGGTCAGGGTGGCCTCGCGCTCGGCGCGCAGCTTTCCGACCTGAATGTCCCCTATGTCATTGTCGACAAATATCCACGTGTCGGTGATCAATGGCGTTCGCGATATGACAGCCTCGTCCTGCACGATCCGGTTTGGTACGATCACATGCCGTTCAAACCCTTTCCTGCAGACTGGCCGGTTTTTACCCCCAAAGATCAGATGGGAGATTGGCTGGAGGCTTATGCTGAAGAACTGGATCTCAATATCTGGACGAGCACAGAGCTCAAGCATGCCCGCTTTGATGAGGTTGGCAAAAATTGGACGGCTGACCTGATAAAGGACGGGCAATCTCTAACCATCAAACCCACTCATATTGTTATGGCACTGGGACTTTCAGGATTCCCCAAGGTTCCCGAATTCCCGGGACGGGACGACTTCGCAGGCCCCCAATTTCACTCGAGCGCCTACAAGGACGGCAGTAAATTCAACGGCAAGAATGTGATTGTTGTCGGTGCGAATAATTCGGCCCACGATATTGCATCCGACCTGGTGCGTGTGGGAGCAAAACCCACCATGCTTCAAAGATCGTCGTCGCTGGTGGTGCGTCAGGACGATTATTGTGACCGGTTGCTGGGGTCGCTCTATTCGGCCGAAGCGGTGCAAAAAGGTATTACCACGGAAAAGGCGGACCTGCTGCAGGCGTCGATACCCCTGCGAATGCTAGAAAAAAGTCATCGGGTGATCTGGGATGGTCTGCGCGAAGAGCGGCGCGACTATTACGACAAGCTCTCCAAGGCAGGTTTTACACTCGACTTTGCCGAGGATGGCACAGGTCTTGGTATGAAATATCGTCGGACTGCGTCGGGATATTATATCGATGTCGGCGCCGCTGAAATGGTGATGGACGGGCGCATCAAGGTGAGTTCCGGCCAGGGTGTCAGCCACCTTTCGGCTAAGACGGTTCATTTGGAGAATGGTGACACTCTTCAGGCCGATGCTGTTGTTTACGCCACGGGCTACGGTGACATGACCGACTGGGTTGCGAAACTGATTGATCGGGAAACCGCTGACCGGGTCGGCCCCTGCTGGGGGTATGGATCCAATACCAAGGGCGATCCCGGACCGTGGATCGGAGAACTGCGCAATATGTGGGTGCCCACGGCTCAGGATGGTCTGTGGTTTACCGGCGGTAACCTCAGCCAGGCGCGATATTATTCCAGACTGCTCGCCCTGCAACTGGCAAGGAGGTTTCAGTCGTGAACAGACTCGATGGAAAGGTGGCGCTCATTACCGGTGGCGCACGTGGCATGGGAGCCACCGAGGCCAGGCTTTTTGCTCAGGCAGGCGCCAAGGTCATCATAACAGACATTTGACGAGCTTGAAGGTCTGGCTGTTGCTGCCGAAGTCGGGGCTGCGTGCCAGTTTCTTCTTCAGGATGTGGCGTCAGAAACCGATTGGCGCCAGATCGTTGATCACGTTGAAGGGGAGCACGGGCGGATTGATGTGCTGGTAAACAACGCCGGCATCTTTCGGGTGATGGGAACAGAGGAAACTTCGATTGAAGATTGGAACCAGCTTGTCGCCATTAATCAGACGGGAACATTCCTCGGTATTCGAAGTGTTGCTCCGGGGATGAAGCGGCGTGGTTCTGGCAGCATCATCAACCTTTCATCCATCGCCGGACTTGCCGGCACGCCTTGCGCAGCAGCTTATGCTGCAACCAAGTGGGCCGTGCGCGGACTGACAAAATCTGCTGCTCTCGAGTTTGCTCCTTTTGGCGTTCGCGTGAATTTCGTGCATCCCGGTTTAATAGAGACACGAATGATGTCCGAGTTAGATGAAACATCTGACGAACTGGATGCGCGTGTTCCGCTTGGTCGTCAGGGTACGGTGGAGGACGTAGCCCGTATGGTGCTCTTTCTCGCGTCCGATGACTCAAGTTATTGCAACGGACACGAATTTGTCGTCGACGGGGCTATCAAGGCCTGAAACGAAACTAAGCAGAGCGACGGCGAGAAAGGCTATCGACAGCTGTATTGGTGCAATGGATCGGATTATGAAGATTGCTGTGAGCTGGTCGACTTTGGGTACTGAAGCCGACCAAATCGACTCCACATACACTGGCGCTTCAAAGTTCAAGCCAAAACTTGCTAACGATCAGCAGAATTCGCCGTAAACTCGGTATGTATTGCCACCAGCAACAGGCTCATTTGCTACACGGTGGCTAGGTCCGGGTTTGGCTTCCAATGACATTAATTACTTTCGCCCAATGGCCGAAATTGGCACATGCGGTCATTCCTGGCTGGTCGCCGAAAAGCAACCTCCAACTGGCGTCGAAGGGCAAAATGTCCATTCTTCGGCCATTCGGCTCGATGTGGTGCCTGGAAATTGTATGTCTGCTATCGTTCGATTTTGTCAAGCAGGCGGTATTGAATTGGATCGCGCTAGTCCAATCAATCGGTATACGCTTGCAGTTGCATCTGATCGAATCCTAGCATCGACGGACAGTTCAATTAAGACACGCAATTGCGGTTTGCAACAGATTGTAACGGGCTTGTGCGAGCCAAAGTTCATCGGTGTCCGTGGCATTTGCGACTTCCTGCGCCAAAACCTCGTGAATCCAGCTCAGTTTCTCACGCAGGTGCCGAACAGTGTGCGGTTGGATCACTCGAAGGTTTCCACGCACAAACCATTCAACATGTTTGGGGCCCAATCCCAGGTGGAATTCAGCGAAATACCTTGGTGTGTGTAAGAAGCCCAGCAGGGTGAGGATTTCGGCGATCCGTAGAAGGTTTTCCCTGGCAACGATTTGTTCATCGCAATAATCATCTCTTGGAGAGGATGCACAATTTGGTTCACCAACGTAGTCACTGTACCTCATACTGGCTCCTCAACCAGTGTTGATTGGCGTTCAGCGACCCGCTGCAAACTCCCATCAAATAGTTGGTTTGCAATATTGTCCGCTTCTATCTCCAACATATCGGAAAGCTGCCGCATCGAAGCATTGGTTCGTGGAGAACCACCCTCAATTAGCCGTTCATTGTAACTGCGCAGGCGAGCCAATAGGGCCAGACCAGCGTCCGAACCAGGTTCAACGTCTCTGGCTTTCATACTGCTGAAATAGCTGCGGCACTGGCCGAGCCAACGGGTCGAAAAATCGAATTGGTTGGCGACCAATCCCCAATAGTGAAGTTGGTCGTAAATGCGTTGAAAGTCTTTCTGCATGGCGCCTCCTTAAATAATGACGCCGCAAGGGCATCTGTCATAGCATAAATACAAACGTATTTATTCAACTAGCTGAGTAGCTGGACCTATAATGGCACTGAAAAAACAACGGGGTTGGGATCATGACCAACACTATGAGGCAGCCATAGCCGAACGGAACGTATGTTGAGATGAGCCCTCCCAGAGATCCTGGGCTGGATTTCTCGTTCAGCGGGACACGCCGAAACCAAAGGCCAACAAATGCGGGTTTGGTTAGAAAGGGTCACCCTCGGGGAATTCGCGAGTATGTGGAGAAAACGTACAAAAGTTGCAGCCGAGGAGAAATAGTTCGTATTGGGTCTGAGACTTGAGCCAATATGAGGTTCATCATTGTCGGCTTATGGGCATGATGGATTGAGGGCAGCAATGCCCAACCGCATCTGAAGCAATTCAGGATTTCGGGAATGAGAACGTAGATCGGGATGCCGCCGTTCCAACTGCACCAGCAGTGCATTCCTCATAAGCAAAGCGATCAACACAACCAAATTGATAAAACCAAATCCCCCTTCGTTGAGTTGGATTTCTCTTTCCTTTTGCCAGCTCAACGAGGGGGGAGAAAAAGCTCTGATCCAAATCCGCGATACTGATTTTCCCAAAACAATCCAAATGACAAAGTCCAAAGCGGTTGATTGCTCATGGGTTTGGCGAAGACAAAGACATGACAAACAGGCCAAGCTTTGGATAGCTGATGCCAAAGGCATCGGCTTCCCCCAAATAATACCAATTGGCATGCATTCGAAATAACCAATCCCAGTTGAATAAGGAAATTCCGTTGGAATTGGTAGAATTGGCTTTATGGATTTCTGTGAGCAATCGGTACTCATCGATATTTCGTTCCCTTTGGGAACAAGCCGTTGCTGCTACGCAGCACCAGCTAATCAAGCCACTTCGTTTCTTTGGCCTTTGGTTGTCACCAAACACCACAGAAACAAGGCGCTTGTTTCTTTTGAGTTGATCATTCCATTTCTTTTGGGATTGGCTTTATTCCAGTGAGTTTGTTGGTTATTGCCAACCAGAAAGAACGGCGCAGGCGGGGCATGAGTTCGCGGTTAACGGCAGCAGGTAAAACAAGAGGATTCACAAACTAAAACGCCGTGTTTTCGCCTATTAAATCCAGTATTTTCAATGAGCTAATATTCGGAATTTTAGCGCACTGGCCTATGCAACGGGTTTGTTGAAAATCTCCGTAACGGTCAATACCGGAAGCTCTCCCTTCGGCAACGGTGAAATCTAGGTCTTTTTGGCGTTGGGATTCCTAATGGGTCCATTTGTCCTGTAGGAATATACCAAGCTGAATTGCCACTTTGGCGCACAAAAAATATTCAAAAGTTGCTTAAGCAAGTTTTTCGACAATCCAATGGGAACGTTTGCCTTCAAAAAAGACTTCTCCAACCTGCTGTACTACCCAAGTAGCATCACGGAATGACCCATTCCAATCGAACTGTTTTCTTCCTCATATCGGCCCAACATTTCATCCCAACCGGTGGTATTGGGTCGTTCTTCCGTGGTTTCCAACGCATGGCCTGTGAACTCGGCTGGTCCGTAGTCTGCGTGTTGGACAAGAAGCCAATAGGGCAGGGGCGCCACATGATGGAAGCCCACACGAATGTCCAATACGTTTGGCCAGAGGCACCCCAATCATATCGAGATCACGGCAGTCGGTTCGACCCTGAAACGGTAAATCAATTCAAAGTAACAAACTTCGCAGAGGCTCTTGCCAACGCACACAGTGGGTTCACGCCGAACTTGGTTCTCATCAACACGCTGGAAGCCTCGCTAGCCCAGCAGCAGTTGGTTCAATCGAGCGCCATTGAACACCCTGACCGAACCATTTTCTACACGCACCATGAAAATTTCGTCGTGCCAGATGGTGAACGTTCCAAGGTATTTGCCGCGTCGTACAACCAAACGCTTTTGGATCAGGCAAATACAACGGGTCTGGAAATCGCCACGCAGAGCCAATTCAATGTCCAGCGGATGACCCAAATTGGGTTTCCCTTTGTGCACAAGCCACTTGTGCTGCCGATGCCGCTGCCGGATTTGGAACTACTCGATCCCTATGTGGGTCCAACTGATGGCGTTCTATTCATCGGTCGTCACGAACCGCGCAAAAACCCCAAGCTGTTTGCGCAAGCGGTGGCCCAAACTGGACTGCCAGCAAAAGTTCTGACGAACAAGCGCGGCGTGGCGAAGTTTGAGAAAACGTTCGCTGACGCGGGCATCACCAGCTTCGATATTCGTTACGAACTCACCGGCCAAACAAAAGCAGATTTTATCAATTCTGCGCGAATTGCGTTTCATCCAGCACAATTGGAGTCCTACGGGTTTTCTGCGATGGAAACACTTGCCGCCGGGCTCCCAACGCTGCTGATAGAGGAATTCAATTGGTGGAGAGCTTTTGAGCATCATGGAGTGCATACAACTTCCAGCAAGCGCATGGTTGCCAAGCTGCAGTCACTTTATCACGTCAAAAATCTGACCAACTCAAACAGTTGGCATGAGATTGAGAGCCAAACCAAGTCGAATTGGGCCGCACCGCTCTCGCGAATGTCCGCTGTTGATGCGAATTCCGCCTTTCCGTGAAAGATTGAGGGAGATTGCATCCAACACTTTTTGCCATTGGACAGATGAGATGGATGACTACGTTGTGGACACAGCTACACTCGCCGCAACAGCAGCGTGTACCCCAATTGCTGATAGGTGCCTCCTTTGGTGCGGGCGCTTTTCCAACGCGGTTAGTTGAATGCAATTCACATCAATATTGAACACCCAAGGTCAGTGCACCGTCCACGACCAGATTGGTTCCCGAAATGAAACTCGCTGCAGGGCTGGCAAGAAATACTGCGGCATTGGCAACTTCATCAGGTCGGCCCATCCGGCCCATGGGGTTGTTGGCGACCGCCGTTGCAAAAAAGTCGGGATTGTCTCGTTCCGTGCGACCCCACACACCATCTTCAAAATAGACATTGCCAGGGGAAACAGCATTCACCCGGACACCTTCAGGCGCCAGTGAGCGGGCCATTCCTTTGGCATAATTGATGACGGCAGCCTTCATCGCTCCATAGGGTTTGGGACCACCAGGGACATGCAAAGCTGCAATGGAAGAAATGAAGACCATTGCTCCGGAGTCAGATGATTTCAACAACGGAGTCGCCGCTTCGGCGCCGTTAAACGTGGCCATCATGTCGACCTCAAAGCTCTGCCGCCATGCATTTTCATCGACTCCAAGATTCATGGCGCTGACATTGGCGATGAAGATGTCCAGACCGCCAAAGGCTTTGCCGGTGCTTTCAATCCACGAGGCCTGTGCATTGCCGTCGGTTGCGTCAAGCCCTTCCCCCATAGCGTTGACACCCTTGGACGACAAATCCGCGATGACAGATTCAACTGACGCGGCGTCTCGGGCGCAAATAGAGACATTGCATCCTTCATTGGCCAAGAGTTCGGCAATGGCGCGGCCAATGCCGCGCGTTGCTCCAACCACTGCTGCGTTTTTGCCTTTGAGTCCCAGATCCATGATTCCCGTTCCAGTTTGATTTGAATGATTGTTGAAGGTGTTGTGCATCGCGCGGATGCCATAGTGTTGGCAGCCAGTAGGGCGGCACGCCGCCGCCTACCGCATCGGTGAGAACTGCGTGCCCTTAACCCGCTGAACGACTGCCTTTTCGACGTCAACGAGACGGCGAACGGTGGGCTTGAAATTGGTTTGCCATTCGTCGGTCTCGTAGACGGCTTTGTACAACTCGTCGCGATGCTCTTCGCTGTCAAAACGTCGAATCCAGATGAACGCATTGGGGTCGTCTTCGCTCTCAAACAATGCTGTGACAACCATGCCTTTTGACACAATGAAGGGCACGATTTTGTGCTCCATAAACGGCAACCACTCGGCCATGCCACCCTCTTTAATCTGGTAATGGCGAATTTCGAAGATCGACACGTTAGCTCCCCCTTACTGTTGTTTTGCCGGGCCGAATTGCAATTTGGTGGTTGCATTTAGCCTTTCACTTACAAAAATGTATGTACTTGCCTTTTTAGATATATGCTTGCAACCTTGCCTAAATGTCAAATGGGAATTTGTGCGAAAATGAAAGCCAACCTGACCCCGGATGTCTCCCAATGCCTTGAATTACTGCAAACCATGCAGATCATTCGTTATGCGGAAGAGCAATTGTCTGCGGACTTTGCCGCTGGCAAAACTCCGGGCGGCGTTCATCTGTCCATCGGACAGGAGGCCGTTGCTGCCGGCATATGCGCACATCTGACTGATAAGGACCAATTGGCCAGCAATCACCGGGGGCACGGCCATTTTATCGCCAAAGGCGGTGACCCAAAACAGTTGTTTGCCGAGATCTATGGCAAGGCCGAGGGCATCTGTGGGGGAATGGGTGGCTCCATGCATGTAGCTGATTATTCAAAGGGCATCATTGGCGCTAATGGTATTGTTGGGGCCGGTCTTCCAATCTCAACCGGCGCGGCGCTGGCCGATCTGCTGGACGATGATGGCAGTATGACTGTGGTGATTTTTGGTGATGGGGCCTCCAACCAGGGGGTGTTGCAGGAATCGCTGAATTTCGCGGCGCTGTGGAATCTGCCGCTGCTCTATGTCTGTGAAAATAACGGGTTCTGCCAGTTCTCGCCTGCGGACACGGTCACAGCCGGAACCATCAGCGATCGCGCCAAACCGTTTGGAATTCCGGTTGAAGTGGTGGACGGCAACGATGTCCGCGCGGTGTGGCAAGCCATGGCCTGGGCCACCGATCACATCCGGTCGGGCAAGGGGCCGGCATTCATCGAAGCTCACACCTATCGCATCAACAATCACTTTGAGCGCGAACATTTGGTGGTCCAGACACCGTATCGCACGGAAGACGAAATCGAGAAAATGCGGCGCGAACGGGATCCGATCCAGAATCTGCAGAAATGGCTGAAGGAAGAGAATCTTGCCGATGACGCCAAGCTGGGATCCATTGATGAAGCTGCGGTTGAAATCGTCAAGGAGGCAGTCTCCTTTGGCGAGGCCGGGTCACTGCCACCAGAAGATATTGGGGAGAAATATATGTTCGCGGGGACTTCCAGCTAATGGCACGCACGCGGTTTATTCAAGCGATCAATGACGCCCTGCGCGAGGAAATGGAACGCGACGAAAAAGTCATTCTGTTTGGCGAAGACGTAGAGGCCAGCATTTTTGGCGACACCAGAGGTCTGATCGACAAATTTGGTCCGCGGCGGGTCCGCAACACACCGATCTCGGAGAACACTTTGACCGGCATGACGGTAGGCGCGGCGGCCAGTGGCTATCGGGTGGTGTTGCATCTGATGTTCGCCAACTTCGTTTATACCGGTATGGACGGCATCGCCAACCAGATGGCTCGGGCGCGCTTGATGTCGGGCGGGCAAATCGATTTGCCGATCACCATCATTGCCAGCTATGGTGGCGGTCGGGCCAATGCGGCCCAGCATTCGGATACTCCCTATTCGGCGGTCATGAATGTTGGTGGTGTTCATGTACTGGCGCCGTCCACCCCTGCCGATGCCAAGGGTCTGCTCAAGTCAGCCATACGATGCAACGACCCGGTCATATTCTTTGAGCCCGGCGGTCGCGGAGGCGAGCTTGGTGAGGTTCCAGAAGAGGAATATCTAACGCCCATTGGCGAGGCGGCCACCTTGCGAGAGGGGAGTGATCTCACTCTGATTTCCATGGGGTCGACCATGCGCATGACGCTCCAGGCCGCAGACAAGTTGGCCAAGGAAGGGATTGATTGCGAGGTAGTTGATGTGCGCACATTGGCGCCACTCGATGAAGATGCCTTGTGCAAGGCAGCAAACCGCACCGGGCGAGTGGTGGTCGTTGATGAGTCCCGGGACCGCTGCAGTGCCGCCAGTCAGATCGCTGCCATATTGGCAGACAAATCTTTTGATCAGTTGAAAGCGCCGATCAAGCGCATCACCACACCGAACGTTTCATTTCCCTATGCTCCGGCAAGTGAGAAATATCTTTTGCCAAACACAGACAAAATTGTTGCTGCTGCAACGCAACTCGTAAAGACCTAGGAGGCCCCACTGTGAAAGCGACCTTGAAACTGACGCGTGTCGGCATGACCATGGAAGAAGCAACGATTGTTAGATGGGCCAAGCAGCCCGGTGACTCTTTTGCCGAAGGCGATGTGCTATATGAAATTGAGACGGAAAAAGTGACCCAGGAAGTTGAAGCACCGGGCAACGGCACTCTGGTTGAGATCCTGGCGCCGGAAGGTGCCGAGGTTGCCGTTGGAGAAGACGTTTGCGTGGTGGAAGGCTAGGCCGACCGTGATGGTCTGCAAGGGAGGTGGGTTGAGATGAAACTATCAGAGCAGGCGCAGGCAATGCTGGCTGGTGAGATGGGGGCTGCGCGTAAATGGGCGGTTGAACACCAGATTCAAATTGGACGGATGTTCGATGCCGCCGACATGGTGGAGGTTAGTCAGGCCCATATGATGGCCGATCCGGAGTCAACGGGCGAGGCGGGTGTTGAGCTGGTTGAGGGATTTGCCGCGCTGCCTGGAAGCGAGCGCCGCGTCATGATTCCAATGATCACTGATCCGCGTGGTGTCGATCTCGATTATTACGACCCTCTGGGCCAGACCGAGGAAATGGCCAATCTGGAACGCCGCTTCATTGCGGCATGTCAGGCGCTTGGTATTGTCATGACCAATACCTGCATCAACTACCAGACAATTATGCCGCCTGTGAAAGGCGACCACGTGGCCTATGGCGATACCGGCGTGGTGATCTATTCCAACAGCTTTTGCGGTGCTCGGTCGAACTTTGAAGGAGGTCCATCGGCTCTGGCTGCGGGATTAACCGGCCTGACGCCAAGATACGGCCTGCATCTGGACGAGAACCGCAGGGCAACACGTCGGTTCGTCGTCAAGGAGCAGCCAAAGGAGCTCACGGATTGGGGTGTGCTAGGGGCGGTAATCGGCAGGCGCGCCGGATCCTATTGGGAAGTGCCAGTCGTTGAGGGTATCGAGCGTATTCCCAACTCCGATGAGGCCAAACATATGGGGGCGGCTATGGCGAGCTACGGTTCTACACCGTTGTTCCATATGGTCGGTGTCACACCTGAATGTGACAAGCTTAGCGACGTGGGTGGTTCGGATCTGAAAACCGAATTCGTCACTAAGGAAGACCTTGACGAACTGCGCGGCTCGTTTGGCGCCAGTGGCGAGAAAGTTGATGTGGTGGTGTTTGCTGCCCCACAGCTATCGCTTGTTGAAATGCAGCAAGTTGCAGAATTGTGCCGTGGGCGCAAATGTCACGACGAAACGGCTTTGTTGGTTTGTACGCCCGCCAGTGTCTACGTCGATGCAAAGGCTGCCGGTTTCATAGGTGACATTGAATCCTTTGGGGGCCGGGTGCTGCAAGGCACATGCTTTTATCAACAATATGCGAGGGAAATTGCTGAGGCCAATGGCTGGAAGCGCCTGTTGTCTAATTCTGCAAAAATCGTCAACATTCTGGGCGGCTATGGCTATCAGCCAGCACTGGCCTCAATGGAAGCCTGCATTGCTTCGGCAGAAGCAGGGGAGGTTATCTGATGGCTAAGATTCTGAAATGCCACGTCGGAATTGGTCCTCGCGTAGAAGGCGAAGCCCTGGTGGCTGATGACAATTTTTCAGCACGCTACGACCTTGACCGTCTCAAAGGTGTTTTCTCCCGGCCAGCACATGCGTTGGTCGGCGAAAGCTATGTTGAAAAGATACTGGTCATGAATACGGCCAAAGGTGGTGTTGCCACGGCCTGGATGCTCTATGAAATGGCGTCTCGCAACATGGCACCCAAGGCACTGCTGCTCAATTCGGCCAATACTATTCTGGCGCAGGGGGCTGCTCTGGCTGATATGCCGCTCTGCGACAGGTTCGAAGCGGGAGACGTCACCAAGCAAATTCGCACCGGCGCACGATTGATCGTCGACCCTGAGCTTGGTCAGGTGACGTTACTGGACGAATGAGTGTTGGGGCAAAATGGAGCGGAGCCGTCGACGCTCAGGCGGCGTCGTGTTCGTGTTCCAGCTCAGCCTCCTCGGCTGTCTTGCGCGCTTTGAACTCGCTGCCCCACGCCTGCATGGATTCAATGATCGGCTGCAAGGATTTGCCGAACTCGGTCACCTCGTATTCAACTTTGGGAGGAACCTGCGCATAAACATGGCGTTTGATAACACCATCGGCCTCCAACTCACGCAATTGCAGTGTAATCATCCGCTCTGTTGCGTTGGGGGCAAGGCGGCATAGTTCGCCAAACCGCTTGCGGCCTGAGAGCAATCTGCAAACCAAGATCGGTTTCCAGCGACCACCAATTACACACAGGGTTGCTTCAACGTCGCAACCTGTTTTCCAGCTGTATTTGCGCGCCATTATCTAGCCTCGGCATCATGTTTTTCTCTTACTTACAAAAATGTGGGTACTTGTCAATTTATTTGTGGCTCCGCATGCTTGCTGCCAAGAGGAACAATTTCGGAGCTAATCATGAAAGCCTTAGGCTACTCGGAACAGGGACCCGTCTCAGTCGATGGAGCGGTCGTCGAATTTGAAACCGCAATGCCACAGCCAGGCCCCAACGACCTTTTGGTCGAAGTTAAGGGCGTTTCAGTAAACCCCGTTGATTTTAAAGTGCGTGCCAACCGTCCGCCGCCGGAAGATGGCCCAAGGGTATTGGGATTTGATGCGGCTGGCGTTGTGACGGAAGTTGGTTCCGACGTTACTTTGTTCAAAGTCGGCGACGAAGTTATGTATGCCGGCGAATTCACCCGGCCGGGTTCCAACGCTGAATTTCAGGCAGTTGATGAGCGCCTTGTAGGTCGCAAGCCATCATCCATGAGCTTTGCCGACGCAGCTGCATTGCCGCTCACAAGCATCACTGCATGGGAGCTGCTGTTTGACAGTCTCAATGTCAGCGAAGGCAGTGGAGACGGCGACGCCTTGCTCGTCATCGGTGGCGCCGGTGGCGTTGGTTCCATTCTCATTCAGTTGGCCAAAAAGCTCACCAATTTGACGGTTGTTGCGACTGCTTCGCGTCCGGACACCGAGGCATGGGTCAAGAAAATGGGGGCCGACCATGTGGTCAACCATCGCAACAAGTTGAGCGATGAAATGGCCGAGCTTGGTATTGCGCCGCGTTATGTGGCGGCTCTGACCAATACCGATGACCACTGGGATTCGATCATCGAAATGATCAAGCCCCGCGGTCACATCGCCATGATTGACGATCCGCAGAACATTTCAATCGGTGCAATCAAACTGAAGGCGTTGTCGTTCAGCTGGGAGTTCATGTTTGCCCGCTCAATGTTCAAGGCCGACGACATGATCGCTCAACACCATTTGCTCAACAGGGTCGCGGACCTGGTTGATCAAGGTGAAGTCATTTCCACAGCCAACAAAGATTGCGGTGCCATGGGTGTCGACAATCTGCGCGCGGCTCTGGAGCACCAGACCAGTGGCGCAGCCATCGGCAAGACTGTGCTCAGCGGATTTGGGAGCAGCTGAGCAAACAACGACTTGTAGGGAGGAGATCCGGCAGATGTTGCTGGCCAAGGACGAACGACAAAATGTTCCGTCGGCTTTTGACGAAGTCAGCTTTGATCTGTGTTCACGGCGCAAAGATGTGCTGATGATGAGCGCAGATCTCAGCCAATACTGCGATCTCTTCCGGGTCACCAAAGAACTTCCCGATCAATATGTCGAAGTCGGCATGGCAGAGCAGAATCTGGTCGGTGTGGCCGCAGGGCTTGCCAAGGTGGGCTTCGTCCCTGTCGCGACGACCTTCGGCAGCTATGCTTCAAGGCGCTGCTTCGATCAGATGTTGATTTGTATGGGCACCAGTAAGAATACCGGCATTGTCATGGGCTTCACCCCCGGCATCGCCAGCCCGGCACCGATTCATCATCAGGGAACCGAAGATCTCGGCATGGTGCGCGCCATTCCGCACGCCACGGTGATCGATCCGATGGATGTCACCGACATGACGCAGGCGCTTGAAGTCGCGTGTGACACGCCAGGCCTGGTCTATATGAGGGGTCATCGTGGCAAGACGCCCCGCATGCTTGATCCCAACGAGTTCAAATTTGAACTGGGCAAGACCTATCCCTTGTGTACCGGCAGCGGCGTGGGAGTGATCTCATGCGGTCATGCAACCCAGTGGGCCGTTGAAGCATCCGATATTCTTCAGGACCGAGGTGTCGACCATTCGCTGCTCCATGTACCGACAATCAAGCCAGTGAACGAACAAGAGATTACCGATTACTGCTTTGCCCACGATCAGATCCTCACGGTGGAAAACCACCAGATATCGACTGGGCTTGGCGGGCTGGTAACCGAGATCGTCGCCAAGGTGGGGCGTGGACCGCGTATTACTCGAATTGGTGTTCCCGACTCATGGGCACCCGGCGGATCGATCAATCATATCCGCCATCACTTCGGTTTGGATGCAGAGACGTTGGCGAAACGTATCGAAGAGGTGATGCAGTGAGCAGCAACTCCGTAAAACGTCTCAAGACCATGGAATTGTGGGCAGCCAAGCTGCGCCGGAATGTCGTTGATATTTGCATGCAACGCGGCGGCTATGCGGGGCAGGGTGTTGCCCTGTCTGACATCGGTGCCTGCATTTTTTTCGATGAGATGCGGTCAGACGGACAGGGTTGGTACCACGACCGATTCATCAACTCAAACGGCCATGATACGATCATCAACTTTGCCGCAATGGCAGAGTTGGGCATATACTCGATGGACGAGCTGCGCACCATGGGCGCCGATGGTTCACCCATTGACCAAAGTCCGATTGAAGGGGCTAGGGGGTTTGAAATTACGTCCGGTTCACTCGGGACCGGCGTCTCGCAGGCCGCCGGCATTGCCCTTGGAGAAAGAAAGAAGGGTTCGGATAAACGCATAATTTGCCTGCTTTCCGATGGGGAATTGCACGAGGGCAGCGTCTGGGAAGCGTTTATGTTTGCCAGCCATTACGAGCTGTCGAATCTCGTTTTCATCATCGACAACAACGATCTGGGCGCGACCGGCAAGACATCTGACGTGATGGCAGTGGAGCCGGTGCGGGATAAAATGCAGGCCTTTGGCATCCATTCACGTCAATTGGACGGTAACAGCATACCGGAGGTGCTCGACGCCTTTGAAGAAGCCCGCAGCATTAAAGACAAGCCATACGCAATGGTGGCTGACACAAAAATATTTGCAGGAATCCAGGTCTATCAAGATGCGATCCCGTTTGCTCATTTCGTCGGAAAGGACGGACACTGGGATTCGGGCCGCCTGGAGTGGGAACCAGGTTGGAATGAAATCATCGCCAAAATTGAGCGTCTGGAATCCGAGCTCTTGGAGCTCGGCTAACTCACTCGAAGGTCGCCGCCGTTGTTGTGGCGTCCAAAAACAGCAACTTTAAAAAGGAGGAACTAAAAATGAAACTATCGAGATGGATTAAGTCGCTAGTGGTGACTGCCGTTGCAGGGATGCTGGTGGCGCCGTCAAGTATGGCGCGGGAGCTTAAGGTGGGCAGCTACGAGCCTGAAAGTCACTACCTGGTGGAATTCGCTTACAAGCGTTATTTTGAAGAAATCACTCGGCGGACCAATGGTGAATTGACCTTCAAATGGTTCCATGGCGGCACTCTCGTAAAGGCACCGCAAACCGTTGATGGTCTCAAATCTGGCCTCGTCGACGTGGTCGTCACTACCGGCATTTTTACACAAGAAAGCTTGTTCCCAGCAACACATGTGATGACCTTGCCGTTCCAGTTCGACAGCACAGTGGAAGCAAACCACGTCTTCCAAAAGATGTATAAGGAAAACGAAGCGGTGCAGGCTGAGTTTGAAGGCTTGGTGCCACTTGGCTTCCACGTCTCGGACTTCTTCAACCTGCACATCCATAAGGACGTTGCGCCTGTTCGGACGCTTGAAGACCTGCAGAAATTGGAAATCGGCGCATTCAGCAAATCCGGTGTAACCTACAGCGACTTACTCGGCACGACGCCGCGAAACATCAAACTGGAAGATCTGTACGTTTCGCTACAGCGTAAAGCGATCGACGGCATCTGGTTCCCGACCGCACCGATGATCAAGTGGAAAATGACAGACCATACATCTAACCATTCGCTGGTTGGTGGTCCGTTTGTCATGATCCCAATGACCATGGCAAAGCCCGTCTGGGATAGCCTGACCGATGATCAGCGCAAAATTTTCAAAGATATGGAAAATGAGCTGACCAATTACACGGCTGCGCTTGTTGACAATCGTCGCGGTTCTTCTGTGTCGAAAATGAAAGCGCGCGGAGACACGATTGTTCGCTTGACGGACGAAGAAAAAGCCAAGTGGGTTGCTCAAACCAAACCTGCCTACGACACCTGGATGGCATTAATGAAAGAGAAGGGTGTCGATGGCGAGGCTCTGCTTGCAAATGTTCGGGCTTACACGGCTGAGTTCAAAGGTATGAAACACACACCAGCCGATTGGTGGGGCGACGACTGGGCTGAATAGATGCCTGCAACACCTGAGAGGCGATTTCGCCACTCAGGGAAGCTCTCGCGGATCGCCAATGCTTGCTGGACTAACTCCCTTGACCAGGTTCAAGAATCGGCGGTCCGCCCACTCCATCATCCCGGAGTTTGACCAGGGATGCGCGTGAGACTGGCGGCAAAGACCCTGACTAGTTGCAGCCCTGATACAGTCTCGATAGACTTAACGGACGGCGGACATCAACATGGACACTGACAACACAGCGGAAATTGGTGAGGTCCAATCCAATGAGCCCAATGGACCTGGCACAGGTCAAGATGTCTTTGGTCGCATTGCTCGGGCAGGCCATGGAATCCTTGATCCGATCTGCCGTTATCTCTGCTATGCGGCGGCGGTCGTAACACTGTTGATGTCAATTGCCATGGTGGTTGATCTGATCAGCCGACTGGCATTTCGCAACCCGCTTTCGGGCATGATTGAGCTTCAAACGTTCATGTTGGTCATTATGGCCTTCTTTAGTCTTGCTTACACTATGTTGAAGAACCAACACGTCTCCGTCGACTTGATCACTTCGGTACTCTCAGATCACGTCAACAGCTTTTTGCAAAGCGTGTTTGGAATTTGGGGAGCCTATATTTTCGGTGCGATGAGTTGGCTCAGCGCCAGCCGTGCCCATGAGGCATTTGTCCGTGATGAGATTGCTGACATCACCCAGATGCCCTTCTGGATCTTGTATGCGGTGGTATCCCTTGGCACGTTGCTTCTGGCGTTTGCTCTCGTTGTACTCCTGTTTGCGCACCTGTCGGGCCTCTATCAACACCATAGAAACAGAGCTAAGTTTTGGGCGGTTTTTGTCGGCATCATCGCCGCCTCGCTGATTGGCATTTTTTCGGCAGAAATTCTGAAAGCGCTGTTCGGTGATCTGAGCTCGTCGACGGTTGGGTTCATTTACACTTTCATTTTGATGGCAATCCTGCTGCTTGGGTTTCCTGTTGGTTTCTCGATGGCCTTTGCCGGTCTCACCGGATTGATGTTCCTGATCGGTCCAAACGTTGCTTTCAACGTTGCTAAGATCAACACCTACGATGCTGTCGCCCAGTACTTCTTCGTCGTCATACCGTTCTTCCTGCTGATGGGTTTTCTCATCTTGCATGCGGGCATTGGTGCGAAACTTTACAATGCCGGTATCAAGGTGTTTGGGCGCCTGCCGGGTGGACTGGCGATTGGGACCGTTGCCGGATGTGGTGGCTTTGCCGCGATTTGTGGTGAGAGTGTTGCCGCTGCCGCGACCATGGGATCGGTTTCCGTTCCGGAGATGAAAAAGTACAACTATGACGATTCCCTCGCGACCGGGTCGGTTGCGGCAGGGGGGACTCTGGGCATTCTGATCCCACCGAGCATCGGATTTGTCGTTTACGGCATCATCACCGAGCAATCGATCGGCAAGATGTTCATGGCAGGCATTGTGCCGGGGATTATTCTGACCCTGGGATTTGCGCTGGCCGTCTATGTCCAGTGCCTGATCAATCCCAAACTGGGACCAAAAGCTGAGAAATTCACTCCGCGTGAGATCATTATGTCGATAGTGGCCATCTGGCCAGTTGGTGGCCTTTTTGCGGTCGTGATCGGCGGCATATATTCGGGCATTCTCACACCGACGGAGGCAGGTGGCATTGGCGCCAGTGGCGCGCTGTTCATCGCCCTGTTCGCCAAGGATTTCAATCGCCACAAACTGTTCAATGCGCTGCTGGAAGCGACGACGACCAGTGCGATGATCTTCACCATTCTTATCGGTGTTGGGTTGCTTGGCTACTTTGTTACGCTGACGGACATTCCATTGGCTTTTGCCAACTTCCTGAACAGCCTCGATGTGTCACGTTATGTGATCTATGTGCTGATCTTGCTTCTCTATCTCGGCCTGGGAATGGTGATGAACATCATTCCGATGATGATGTTGACCTTACCGATCCTGTTTCCAACAGTGGTTAGCCTCGGCTTTGATCCGATTTGGTTCGGCGTCATCATGGTCATCATGATGGAAATGGGGCAGATCACGCCACCGATTGGCATCAATGTGTTCGTCATCCACGGCGTGGCCAAACGCTACAACGTTTCCATGGCGACGATCTACCGGGGTATTATTCCCTTCGTCGTCGTCGAAATTCTGGTCATCATTCTGCTCACAATTTTCCCGGAAATCGTTCTCTGGCTGCCCAACTCAATGGATGTCCTGGCGCCGCTGGATTGATCGATCGCGGGTGTAAGCCAGATTGATCTATGCATGTATTATCCGCGCAGAAGCGAAGCGCTGATTACAATGGAGAATTAGAATATGTCATTTGGCAGTCAAAATCTGGATGTGTCCCTGGGAGGGTGTCGCGTGGCCATTTCCGCCGGTGCTGCAGGAATTGGACGCACCATCGCCGATGCGATGATCGCTGCAGGTGCACAAGTTGCCGTGTTCGATGTCTCACCTGAGGCTGTCGCGGAGTTCAGCGCAACCCATCCTGGGGGCTTTGCGCAAGTGGTCGATGTTGCCGATCACGCAGCCGTCAAACGGTTCTTTGCAGACGTTGTGAAGGCGTTCGGGGGATTGGATGTTCTGGTCAACAATGCCGGTATAGCCGGTCCGACCGGGAAAGTTGAGGAAATCGATCCTTCGGAGTGGGAGCGCACGATTGCCGTCAATCTGACCGGGCAATTCTATTGCGCTCATGTCGTGGCACCGGAGCTGAAGAAGTCCCGACAGGGGACACTTATCAATATGGCATCCGTGGCTGGACGGTTGGGATATGCCAATCGCACCCCCTATGCCGCATCGAAATGGGCAATCGTCGGCTTGACCAAAAGTCTGGCGATAGAGATGGGACCGGATGGGGTGACGGTGAATGCCATTCTTCCAGGCATCGTCGAAGGCGCACGCATGGATTCCGTTATTCAGGCAAGGGCCGACGCGATGGATGTCAGTTTTGACGAAATGCGGCAGGATTATCTCAACAAGATATCACTGCGCCGCATGGTGACCCATGATGACGTTGCCAATATGGCGCTGTTTTTGTGTTCACCAGCCGGGGCGAACATTTCGGGTCAGGCCCTCAGTGTCTGTGGCAACGTGGAAACGCTCTAAAGGGAGGAAGCGGGAAATGGCAAAGTCAGGCAAAGTTATTATCACATGCGCGACAACGGGGGCCATTCATGTCCCGACCATGTCGCCACATTTGCCGATTACAGAAGATGAGATCGTCGCCGACGCGCTTGGCGCTGCGGAAGCCGGGGCTTCAATTCTGCATGTGCATGCCCGCGATCCGAATGATGGACGTCCGACGCCGGATCCCGATATCTTCATTCCAATATTGCAGCGGCTGAAACAGTCCACAGACGCCGTCATCAATGTGACCACAGGCGGCGGTCATAACATGAGTGTGCAAGAACGACTGATTACTCCGCTCAAGGCAGCGCCGGAAATGTGCTCTTTGAATATGGGTTCGATGAATTTCGGGCTGTTTCCCATCCTCAATAAATACGAGACTTTCAACAACGATTGGGAACCCGAGTATCTAGAGAACACCCGGGACTTCATCTTCAAGAACACGTTCGCTGATATCGAATACATTCTGAAACACCTGGGTGAAGGCTGCGGCACGCGCTTTGAATTTGAGTGTTACGACATCGGACATTTGCACAATCTGGCCCATTTTCTCGATAGAGGGCTGGTGAAACCGCCGCTGTTTATCCAGTCGATCTTCGGCATTCTTGGCGGCATTGGTGCAGATACCGATCATCTCACACACATGAAGAACACCGCCGACAAATTGTTTGGCGACCAGTTTATCTGGAGCGTGTTGGGGGCAGGCCGTCATCAGCTCAACTTCGCCACGATGAGTGCCATTATGGGGGGCAACATTCGTGTTGGCCTTGAAGACAGTCTGTTTGCGGGCAAGGGGAAGCTGGCCACATGCAGCGCCGAACAGGTGACGATTATGCGGGGCATTGTCGAAAACCTGTCGCTTGAAGTGGCAACCCCGCATGAAACCCGCGAAATCCTGCAACTGAAAGGGGGCGATAATGTCGGCTTCTGATACAAAGCTCCTGGCGGGAAAAACCGCCGTTGTCACCGGTGCAAGTCGCGGAATTGGCCGTGCCATAGCGCTGACCTTTGCCAAAGCTGGTGCCGACTTGGCTGTGGTGGCTCAATCTCCGGAAAAACTCGCTGCAGTTGCCTCTGAAATTGAGGCCGAAGGCGTGCGCTGTCATCAGGGCTTTGGTGATCTTTCAGACTCCGCTGCAACCGAAAAGGTGTGCAGTGGCATTGTAGATGCATTGGGCAGCGTGGACATCCTGGTCAACAATGCCGGCATCCATCCTGATTATGGGGTGTCTTTTGCTGACGGTGATCCCGATGTTTGGTGGCGTACCATCGAGGTCAATATACGCGGGGTCTATCTGGTCACCCGCCGCTTGCTGGACAGCATCAATGAGGGCGGGAAGGTCATCAACATGTCGTCGGGGATGGGGCTTACACCGGCGCCCAACCAAAGCTCCTATGTGGTGTCGAAAGCTGGGTTGAACATTCTGACCGAAGTCCTCGCCAACGAATTGTGGCCGCGCAAGATTGACGTCAACAATCTGATCCCCGGTCCGGTGGCGACGGAAATGTTCAACTGGGAAGGCCGCACGACCAGCCATACGACAGAGCAGGTGCTTGAGAAATTTGAGCAGGAATTACCCCCATTGTTCCCGCCTCAAGAACGCATGAAACACCCCAATGAGGTCGCCGATATGGCGCTTTATCTGGCGACGCGGCCTGTCGGTGGACCCACCGGTCAGACTTATTCACTCGCCCGTCGCCCCCTGTGAGGAGAACATCGCATGAAGGCCGCCGTTCTTTATGAACCCAACACGCCACTGCAGATAGAAGAGATCTCAGTCAATAAGCCGGGGCCTCACGAGGTGCTTGTGCGCACCGCATATGCCGGGCTGTGTCATACCGACCTGCATTTCTCACAGGCGCACACGCCCTATCCCATGCCGGTGGTTTTGGGGCATGAATCTTCGGGCATCGTTGAAGCGGTCGGGTCCCATGTGAAATATGTCAAACCGGGCGATCACGTCGTCACCTGCCTGTCGGTGTTTTGCGGCACTTGCGAATATTGCACCACCGGCCGTCCGGCGCTGTGCTTCAATCCAGAGGTCAAGATGCCGCCAGGGGAGGCGGAACGTCTGAACTGGAACAAGTCCGGCCGCGTCCACACATTCATGAACCTGTCGTCCTTCGCCGAGCAGATGCTGGTGCATGAAAACGCCTTGGTGAAAATCAGGCAGGACATGCCCCTCGACCGTGCCTGCCTTGTCGGCTGTGCGGTGATGACGGGGTATGGCTCGGTGGTGAATACGGCCAAGGTCGGGCCCGGTGACAAGGTCGCCGTCATTGCCTGTGGTGGTGTCGGCATGTCGGCTGTGAACAGCGCTCGGGTCGCTGGCGCTGAACGCATCATCGCGATTGATACCAATCCGGAAAAACTGGAACTGGCGCTGCAATTGGGGGCGACTGACATCGTCAATCCAAAGGATGGCGACGTGGTGGAACAGGTTCAAGAGATGACCGGTGGCGGTGTCGATCACGCGCTGGACTGCCTGGGGTCCAAGCGCACTGCGGAAGATGCCTTCAAGATGTTGGCATTTGATGGAACGGCGACGCTGGTGGGGCTGTTCAAACAAGGGGAAACCATTGAACTCACAGGCTCGGATTTTCTGCGGGAGCGCAAGATTCAAGGCTCACTCCTGGGTTCAAACCGCTTTCGCGTAGACATGCCACGCATTATCGAACTTTACATGCAGGGCCGAATGGAGCTGGACGTGTTTATCTCGCAGAAAATTGCCTTGGAGCAAATCAACGATGGCTTTGACGCCATGCGGGAGGGCAAGGTGCTTCGCAGCCTGATTGATTTCGATGTCGCGGTGTGATGGCGGCTGAACTGGCAATTGGACTTCGCCACCACGGCTTTTGACTAACAGGTAACCGGCTTGTTCACGCCACCGCGCACATATTGCTTGCTGGCATCGAAGTTCGGTTGGTGGTCCCAGACATAGCCTTCGCTGCCCTGCAGACTTTGATGCAGGAAACAGCGCTGCTTTTTGTTCTCAATCACCTGCGCGGTCAGCGCGTCGAGATCAAATTTGCCGACCAGCAATTCATGCAGTTCTGATACCACATCTGCGTGCTCTGGACGATCGACCAGGTTGATTGTTTCGTCCGGGTCTTCTGTCAGATTGATGAGAATGCCGCCCCAATTATGAATGTAGGAATATTTGATGTCGCCGCGTCGAATGGAAAACCAGGGTGATTCGATTCCGGGACCAAAATACTGCGTGGTTGCCGTATTGCGCCACGTGGCGTTCTTGTCGTCCAGCAGGGCGGCAAAGCTTTCACTATCGGAGCTGCCCCACCGGTCGGAAGCTTCCTTGGCACCGCCAATTTCAGAAAGGGTCGGGCACAGATCAGCCAGAGTCACCGATTGGCTGACACGACCTGCCTTGAAGCGTGACGGCTGGTGAAACACCATGGGAACCTTTGACGAGTGGTCCCAAAATGCGCGTTTGAACCACATATTGCGTTCGCCCATCATGTCGCCGTGGTCACTGATAAATATGATCAGCGTGTCCTCATAAAGCTCCAGCAGCTTCAACTCCGCCACGATTTCGCCGACGAAATCATCCAGGTGGGTGATCATGGCGTAATAGGCTTCCCGTGATGCTGCGACCCGCTCGTCGGTGGGCGGAAACTGATCAATACCGTGATGCACCGCAAGCCAGTCGGTAACCGGATTGGGGATTGCTTCCGCATTCAACCGGGGAGGGGTAATTTCGACGTCTTTGTAGAGGTCGAGATATTTCGGTACGGATTGATAGGAGTCGTGCGGCTGGGTGTAAGAGACGTGCAGAAAGAAAGGATCTTCGCTGGGTTCCAATGCTTCGTGTCGCAGGAACTCGATTGTTCTGAACTGTACTTCTGAATCATACATGATTTGATTGTTGGTTCGACAAAGACCGGACACTGCCAACTTTTGAACCGACGTTCCCGGACGATGATCAACCTCCGGTTCCCAATCGATGGACCAGTCAAAATTTGATGGATACATGTCGGTTGTGAGCCGACGGTCGAATCCATGCATTTGGTCACCACCGACGAAATGGCACTTGCCGGAACAGACGGTTCGGTAATTTGCCGAACGCAAGAAATGCATCATGGTTGGCGTGTCCGACTTCAGCTCCGATCCATTGCCCCAAACCTGATGGGTGGTGGGCAATCTCCCGGTGAATTTGGAGGCGCGTGAAGGCGTGCAAAGTGGCGAATTGCAATAGGCGTTTTCAAAGACGATCCCTTGCTGGGCAAGGGCATCCAGATTGGGCGTGATCGCCTGTCCGTCTTCGTTGTAGAACGACAGGGGAAAGATCGCCATTTGATCGGCCTCGATCAGCACAATGTTTGGTTTATTCGCCACGTTGAATTCCTCCCTGTTTCAGTCAAGATCGGACGCTGTGCCGACCAGACACAAGAGTCGATATGTCACCCGATGAATATTCATCGATTGTGATCCTGCTTAACCGCAACCGCAAGAACGCACCAAAATGTGCGTTACTTACAAAGCGGTGCATAGATTGTCCTCGTGCCAAATCCTGCTTTCGAGAACCCTTTTTCCAATGACATTTAGCGTGCAATTGTTTTCTTGCCCATCTGCGACGCGTAGACTTTGCCACATAGGTCAGGCGCTGGAAGATAGGTTTTAAGATGTCGGTAGATCGGGAAGTAGCCATTATCACTGGAGCCGCTAATGGCATCGGACTTGCCACAGCGGAGGCATTTGGGCGCGCCGGTTTTGCGGTGGCCCTGGTCGACCTGGACGCGGGCGAAACCGTCGCTGCTGCTGGGAGCATTGCTGAAAAAACCGGAGCTCCAACCTTTGCTACCGCCGCCAGTGTTTCAAATTTCGAAGACAGCAGGGGTGCCCATGCGGCAATCGTCGATGCTTTGGGGCCGGTCGCTGTACTGGTGAACAATGCTGGCATCGTCGTTCGCCAAAAGGGGCGCCTTGAAGAAATTTCTCAAAGTGAAATCGATGAGATGATGGCAATTCATGTAGGCGGTACGCTGAATTGGACTCGTTTGGTGGTGCCCGATATGCGCAGCGCTGGGTATGGTAGAATTGTCAACTTATCATCCTGCAATGCGATTGCGGCAGTGCCCTACAGGATAGCCTATGTGACGGCCAAAAAGGCGATTCAGGGCGTAACCGAAGCGCTGGCCATGGAAACGGCTCGGGCAGGAATTACCGTCAACGCCATCGCACCCGGCTATATCCTGACCGACTCTCTGCGACGGCGTGCCGAAGCCGGAATCTTGGATCAAAGCGCTATCGCCGAGCGGACACCGGTCGGGCGCTGGGGAAGGGCCGAAGAAATTGCCGACGCAGCGGTTTTCCTCGCTTCTAGAAAGTCCAGTTTCATCACCGGCACAACCCTGGTGGTTGACGGTGGACTGACCGTTCGTGGCGATTCCGGGGAAGACCTGGAAAACTCACCACTTGCAAGCTGATCGAACTCTCCAAGACAGGCAATCAGTTCGAGAAGACAAATATTTTCAGCAGCAAACTGCACCCGGAAAGCAGCATGATGACGATTAGCATGCGACGGAAAATCTGGTCGTTTACATATTTGAACAACTTGATGCCCGCGAATGTGCCAACAATGGATGCCGGTGCCGCCATTGCCATGACTTCGAGTGTTTCCCAGTTGTAGCCGCCATGATAGGCAGCGCCAATCGCAGCAAGGAACAGAATAATCGAATTGAACGGCTGGAGGATGCCGCGAATCTTGCTTTTCGCCCAATCGCGCATGGATAGCCACATCGTGGGTAGCGCACCGCTTAGTCCGGCCATGCCCCCCAGAATACCGCCCAGAAATCCAATGAACCGATCCGCCGTCGGATGATCATTTTGCATACTGGGAAGCGCTGCCCGAAGGCTGAAATAGGCACCATAAACAAACAGGAAGATCGCCACGAGCAGCGTCATCGTCTCGGCGCTGACAATCAGCAGCAGATAGGTGCCGACTGGAATACCAACAAAAGCGGGCAGCAAGAAACGTAACAGTAATTTGAAATCGATGCTATTCCAAATCACCTTCAGGCCAGGAAACCCGCTGATGATTGCGAGGGCCAAGGAAAGGCTGACCGCCTGTATTGGTGGCATAATCTGCAGCCAAAATCCAAGAGTAAAGAGCGCCGTGCCGAATCCGGCCAAGCCGTTGATGAATGCTCCCAGAAATGCACCAGCGCTCAAGATTGCAATAAATTCGATTGTCAAAATTGTTCCTGCGGAATCTGGCTGGCCTAGGCTGCCTTGTGCCCGTAAATCTTTGCCGCTGCAAATACCAATACCGATCAATGGGCATTAATTTGTGCTAAGTTTCCACTCGAACTGAAATTGGATGAGTCGACCGTTGCACCATTCCATCAGGCACTTTCAGGTTCGCAAGGGCTGGCCGATTAAGCGCAACTACGTTTGCGTGTCGGTTGCATGCGAGTTTGAATGGTGGGAGTTGAAGGCAATCCGCGATTTCGGATTGACCAACACAGTGCTGCTTGATCGTGTGCCTGCCGACAAGTGGCCCACTGAAGACATTGGCATGCATGCGTTGACCGTGGAGCATCTGATGAATGGCCGGATTGACAAGTTTCATTGCAGAACCTCTCAAAGTGCATCGCAGTACGAGGGTGAATTAATCGAGGCGCTCGGTCGATTTGCCAAACGGTTGATGGAAATTACCCAGCCTTGCTGATGAGCACACTCAACTAGATTGGCGGCGGAATTTGGTGCGCGATTGCGTTTGCTTGGTCGCGCACCTTTTTGTTCGTTACTTACAACCATTTGTCCAGTGGTCTGAACGGGTGATAGCGGTGGATGGGGTGGCGAATGCACGGCCCTGAGCTTGACGGATGCACCTGAGGAGCGCTTTTCTTTTCTTCATGACGACCGCCAACGAAATCGTGGATGTAGTAATCGTCGGGGCTGGGTTTTCTGGGCTCTATCTGCTCCATCGTTGCCGCCAATTGGGGCTATCGGCCCGTGTCTGGGAGGCGGGAGCGGGTGTCGGTGGCACATGGTATTGGAACCGCTATCCGGGCGCCCGTTGTGATATCGAAAGTATGCAGTATTCATTCGAGTTTGACGATGGCCTGCAACAGGAATGGAACTGGAGCGAGCGTTATGCACCGCAACCAGAAATCCTGAGCTATGCCGAACATGTGGCTGAGCGGTTTGAGTTGCTGAGTGATATCGATTTTGAACGGCCTGTCACGTCTGCCTGTTTTGATGAAAAGGTCAACACTTGGACACTGACTTGCGCAACAGGTGAGGTTCTCACCGCCAGATACTGCATCATGGCGACCGGTTGCCTGTCAAAGCCCAATTGGCCAAAAATCGAAGGCTATGACGCATTCAAAGGGACAATTCTCCACACGGCCCTGTGGCCGCATGAAAGTGTCGAACTCCGCGGCAAACGTGTGGCGGTGATTGGCACGGGATCGTCGGGAATCCAGTCCATCCCTCGGATCGCCGAAGTCGCTGAACACATGACTGTTTTTCAACGCACGCCAAATTATTCCATTCCGGCTCAAAACCGGCCCCTAGAGCCGGACGAAGTTGCCGACATCAAAGCAAATTATGCGCAACTGAGAGCGCGGGCCAAGACAAGAAGCGTCGGCATCGAAGGGCGTTACAACAGCGGTTCTGTGTTTGAGGTTTCGGAAGCAGAGCGGCAAGCCGAATTCGAACGCCGTTGGGCCGAAGGAGGGCTGACCTTCACTGCATCCTTTGGCGACCTGATGTTGAGCAAGGAAGCAAATGACACGCTGGTCGCCTTCGTGCACGGCAAGATCAGGGAGATCGTCGAGGACCCGGTGATTGCCGCCAAGCTTTGCCCCGGCAATATCATTGGAGGCAAGCGGGTGTGTGTCGATACCGACTACTATGCCACCTATAATCGAGACAATGTCGAACTGATCGACATCAGAGAAAGCCCGATTACGGCGATTGTAGAAAACGGTGTGCAGGTCGGCGATACGCGCCACGTTGCAGATTACATTGTTGTAGCGACCGGCTTCGATGCCATGACCGGAGCACTGAATGCGATTGACATCAGGGGTCGGGGCGACCAGTCGCTGCGCGACCTTTGGCGCGAAGGTCCCAGAAGTTATTTGGGATTGGCGATGGCCGGATTTCCAAACCTGTTCACGGTAACCGGTCCTGGTTCTCCTTCGGTCCTGAGCAATATGTTGCTTTCAATCGAACAACATGTGGAGTGGATCACCGACTGTATCGCCTACACAACTCAACAGGGTCATTCCACGGTGGAGGCCACGGAATCTGCCGAAAAGGACTGGTGGAACCATGTTCAGGAGGCTGGACAGATAGGGCTCAAACACAGCACGGATAGTTGGTATTTAGGGGCCAATATTGAAGGTAAGCCCCGGGTTTTCATGCCCTATTTGGGCGGCTGCCCGGCCTACAGAAAGAAATGTGAGGAGGTGGTTGCCGATGGTTATGCGGGTTTTGAATTTGGCTGAGTTCAGGAAAGGCTGGAAATGAACCGGCTGGACAACAAAGTCGCATTGATTACAGGGGGCGCGCGGGGGCAGGGGGCCGCGGAGGCGGAAATGTTTGTGTCGGCAGGGGCGCAAGTGGTCATCACCGACATTGATCGCGACCTGGGCAGCGAAGTGGCCGAGGGTCTGGGTGAAACCTGTCTCTTCCTTTCACAGGATGTGGCTTCAGAGGATGACTGGCAATGTGTGGTTGAAGAAATTGTCGCGCGTTTCGGTCAGATTGATTCGCTCGTAAACAATGCCGGAATTTTTCGGGTTCAGGAGCTTGAACAGACCTCCGCCAAAGACTGGAATCAGATGTTGGCGATTAACCAGACCGGGGTGTTTTTCGGTATGAAGGCCGTCGCGCCTCATATGAAGAAAGCGGGTAAGGGCAGCATCATCAACCTATCCTCCATTGCTGGATTGGGTGGCGCCAAGGCCTTTGCCTATGCTGCAACAAAATGGGCGGTGCGGGGCATGACCAAATCTGCGGCTCTGGAACTTGCGCCATTTGGTGTTCGGGTGAACTCGGTTCACCCGGGCCTGATCGAAACTCAAATGATGGATGCGTTCGGCGTGCCCCGCGAGGAAATCGTCGCTCGGGTACCCTATGGCCGGCTCGGCGATGTCGATGAGATTGCGAAGCTGGTGCTGTTTCTGGCGTCGGACGATTCCAGCTACTGCACGGGACATGAATTCATCGCAGACGGAGCGGTCAAGGCTTAGCCTTTGCCATACTCTGCGAGTGCGGATTGGTGCGTTGAACAGAAAACCTGGAAATTGTCGTAGATTAATTTGGTGAGTGGTGGATGCAGGCTCAAAGGGACTACACACGTTCCGTAAGAGGGAATGCAACTTCTGCTTCGGGCTCGATGCAGCCGATCGCGAATATTCAGACGCAGCGCACTAACGTTTAAACTTGCCGCCGTGACACCAATTCCGCCAAACAAATCCAGCCGCCGAAGCGGACATGGATTTGTGATTTCCATCGTAAAATGGCTGCCAAACGCGGGTTTCGCGATGCTCTGAAACGAAACCTTTGGTTCTGCAATATTCAACTCAACCAAATCAATGGATTACAATGATGCATCGTGGTCTGTTTAGTTTGCGATAATTTTACGACCTTTTGTACGGCATGTTCACCTAAATAAACTCGCAAATCTCAGTAGGTGCCCCATAGTTTGAAACCGTAAAGGGTAGCGTAATCGTGAGGGGGCACCAAAAATCGATTGCTTTGAACTGTAGGGCGATTGGTGCGTCGCTTTCCTCACAAATGGTGCATTTGAAATTCAGCCCATAGTCAATCGAGAGTTGCGCAATCCGATTGATGTGTTCGACGGCCAGGGTGAGTTTGCCAATTGGATGTGCGTTCTTGTTTGCTGCGTCCAAAACACCCAATCGTTTTCGGGCAGTTGGATCTTTTCGGGAACCCAGAAACACTTGATCACCATCTCCCTCGATGTTCATGAATTTCGGAAATGACGGTTTTCGTCCAAACTGGATTGGCCGGTTTTGTTTCCATTCGAGTATCTCTTTGAGATCATATTTGCTGACTTCAAACTCAGGTTCTAAATTGCCTAACCGTTTGAGCCGGCGCCAAGTATGGCCCGAGGCTTGCCAAGGAAGAATATCCAAGGATTTGTGCTCTGACGTTTTCACCGTGTAACCTTTGCCTGATCGAACTAGGGACCAATCCAAGGGTTCAAAAAACCATCGCGTAAAGTCATCGGCATGGTTATCGAAAACACACAGGTCTGGACGTTGACCGACACGTTCACTTGCGGCACCAAATCTGAAATGGACCACTGGAAAACTTGGCAAGGTGCTTCGTGTTTCCGCAGACCATTGATTTGATGATTGGCTGAACACCAACGCGGACAAGCGTTCGAACTCTTTCAATGGCTGCTTGGCTCGGGCGATCAACCGGGGAATCATTTCCGTGTGATCAACCTCGTCCCCTTCAAGTTGAAATACCCCCATTGATTGTTGCCGTGCTGCTTTTTCCATCGCCTCGACATCAGATTTATTGGGCACAAAGCGGGAGAAGATGTCCATCAGTGTGAACAGGGGGTAGAGGTTTTTCTCCTTCAACTTGGCCCGAACTCGCGACCCCTCGGGTTCAACTAATCCGGCGATGCTGGTTTGGATTTCTTCTTGTGTTTGGTCTGGATGAACCGCGACGACTTCAATCTGCCTGCCCGTTACCCGTAAGATGGCATTCGTGTATCCGTCGAATGTCGTGGGGACGGGTTCGTCTTTTCCCAGTTTGATGGCCGACCCAATGCGTTCCGCATGGATATGGTCCTTTGCGCGAATGTATCGTTCGGTGTTGGTTTCTTCATAGAGGCTTGCAAAGTCGTTCTTCAAATAGTTTCGTGCTGCTTTGTAGGTTTCTTCGATGCCCGGCGTTTCAAGGTACTTCATCAAGTCCTTCGTCGATATTTTCTTGAGATAGGCAAAAAGCAGGATTTGCCGGTATTTGGACTTTGCATCCTCACGCGGAGACAATTCAAATGCTTTGGTGATCAGGGAATGGAACAGATTGGATTCGGCTTTCTTGGGGAAGTCTAAACCCTGCTTTTCGTGGAACGTGCGCACCAGATCATGTTGCTGTAGAAGCAGGCCAAGTTCGAATACCGCGACCAGAGCTTTACGAATGGATTGGTGATGATTCTTCAGGTGGCCCTCAGATTGTTCCACCAGTTTGCCGATGGTTACAAAATCTGAGTATGACTTTTCCAATATAGAATTGTGGGAAGGGCTGGCACTGGCGTCAGCTGGTTCGGATTGTGCTACGGTAGGTACGATTGGTTGGATCGAAGACATCAATTTATTCTCCCACAAGCGCGTTGAGCTGAAGTTCCAACTCATTGATTGCCTGCATTGGTTTTTCGGTTCGAAAAACCCCATCGATAAGCATTTGCATCAATTGTAGGGATTCTGGGCGGCGGTGGAGCTGGCCCTCATCGAGAAACCCATACATGCGTCGGAAACTCTCAAAATAGACCTGGGTATTGTGGTGTATCAGTAGGGCCTGCTGAAAGCTGTCGGGCAATCTTTGTTTGCCAGACGGATCAGAAAACAAGTCGGAAAGTTTTAGCCGCATGCCAAGTGCGGTTTGTGCAACAAAACGGTTGGGATTATCGCCTTTCCAATCCTGCGCAAACTCGCAAAGTGTTCGACAATCTGTGGAGGCAGCTTTGAAGTCGACCTTTTCAAATCGAATGCTCCATTTTGAACTATCGAAGTCACAACCAACCATGGGTCGGTATCCGTTGATCACGGCATCGACCGGGCTTTTTGAATCAAACGTAAGTTGGATGTTCTTTGCGTCGGTATGTTCACGCAGCGACCGCTGAAGGTACGAAAGAGCTGCCCCGACCTTGGGTGTGGATACGCCGAGAAAGTGTATCCAGGGGCAATCCATGAGCAAGCCTTCATCTCGCATCTGTATTAAACGCCGCAGTGATATAGCCAGTTCGGAATGATGTTTTCCCGCGAATGCCCAGCCTTCAAATGGATAGGATTTTACCCGCTCGAACCAGGCTGCACTTTCCTTCTCGTTTCGACCCTGCAGTACATTCAACATCTGCGTGGCGCCGGGCGCACGACTTCTCACGTATTCATCATTGTTGCGAACCGTTTGCTCCAGGCAGGTGATGAAACCGCTATCCATGTTGGATTGCCGCGCCATGTCTTCAATTGGAGTACCAGTTGCGATCATCCGCTCAGTGTGTGGTAGCAGATTGCCCAACGCGATCTTCCCTGTAGGAAAATCCATGACCATGGAATAGTCGGCCACACGTTCGAGCCAGTGCAACATTCGGCGAACCGTTTTATCACCTTCAAATTTGATGGTTTGTTCCTGGATTTGAAATCCACCGCTATCACCGATGACAACCACGCGGGGATCTCGTGGATTTGTTGTCATCCAATTGTTCTTCTTGGCGGCGTTTTCGGTCTGTGCTGCTTGTCCTGCGCTGTAGAGGACCCAGGGATAAAAACAAAGACGGGAGTTTGGGTTGGTGAACTGCAGGTCTTCTGGAGAAAGTGTGAAATCTCCGAACTTGGGAAAGGAAAAATTCGCCGGATTGTTAATCGCTCTTTCAATGGTGCTGATCCAACCCTGACTTAACGCGGGTGTATATATGGCAACATTGTTGAAGGCGCTTGCTGCAGAATAGTCGATGGCACCATGAGTGGCCGCGATCTGAGCATCCATCTGCTTGAGTTCATCGCGCCAATCTGCTTCCGGGTATTCTTCAATAGGAAAGCGGGCGAGGTAATCGTCGTTATCGAAGGACTTGGGCATAGAGTGCACTCCCATCGAAAAACTTTTGGCCGACCCGTTTTGCTAGTGTTGCAATCTGATTTGGGTTTCGAACATCGATCGCAGATCGAATATGAGCGGTCAGTTCGTTGTGGTATTCCTTCGTTGAATCGAGGTTCCTGGTCCAGCTACCTGGATAGCACCACGCCCTGCAGATTTCCTTGTAACTGAGCCTCGTTGGAACAACCGGAATAGCGCCAAGGAGCATTCCCTCGTACACACCAATCCCCAAGGTCTCCTGCTTGTTTGCGGAGAATACTGCCACCGCTTGGCCGATCAAAGCGTGATACTCCGCCTTCGTGCGTGTCCGATCTTGGGCAAAGACGAGTCTGTATTCAGGCAACATCGAGCTCAAGTATGCGAATATTTCGGGCTGTTTTTCCGGAGCCATTCTGTGGGGAAACAGAATTATCTTATGCTTTTTCAATGCCGCATACTTTGAAAGCAGTTGTGGCAGATACTCCATGGGCCAACCAACAACTTTTGCTTTGTGATCGCTGCCCGGTTTCAGTGAATTCAGGAATAAATCACGGTGAAACTTGGTGGCGAAATAGTTCCAATCGGATGCGTGAAATACCGATTTTTCAAAATTGAAACTCCATTTCTTATCAGTAACCGTTCGTCCAAGGAAGTCATGACGATCATATGAACCTGCATGCCACATTGAGTGAATTTTTAGGCTGAGGCCTAAAAGGTCAGACATATATCTGCAGTGGATTACGCCTGGATGCCAAGCGTCGGTGAATAGTAGCCTGTCACCCCTCTTCACTGTACCAGCAGCTACCCGCCGGGAAAAATTGGCAACTTGCTCGGCTTTGTAAAAATTTGTTTCGGCGAAGTTCATGAATGCGCCGGCGCTGACAGTCCCACTGGTTTGACCACCAGAAACAACCTCCAGCTTCCATTGATTCTTGCCGTGGGATGCCATCGCTTTGTTCAGTTGTAGCGGTAGAAACTTCTGCCATTCGCTGGTGTAGCGTTGCTCGTGGGATTCGATGTCGAAAAGCCAGAGTGTGGGCATGATCAGGCTCCCATCGCTGCGATTGAAGGCTGGGACTCTCGGCGACGAAGAATGAGCCAAAAGCAAATTGCACCAACCATCTTGGCCGCAGATACAATCGCTACTGCGGTCCAGTCGAAATGATTGACAAGTTGCAGAAACACAATCGTGTCGATTGGAACAGCGACGGCTGATGAATACAAAATGCGCTGAGAAAGGGGCTTCTTGGTGAGCGTGTAGACCGCCCAATCAACGGCTTCGGATATGAGAAACGCAGTGAGGCTGGCAAAGGCTACATATGGTGCCGATGTCCAGTAGGAGAAGGCACCAGCTACGAGCATGGCCACAATAACCCAATGGCCAATTTCTCGTTGGGCAAAATCTCGAAACACGAAGACAAAACCAACTACTAGCATGACTGGCGGGATCATCGTGCCAAACATGGGCACCATGGGAATGATCAGAAACAGCCAATTGATGAGAACGACCGTGCCGATGTAGATGGCCGTCCAAGACCCTTTTGGTAGGTTTGCATTCGGTAGAGCAAATGGGCGCATTGTGACCTCCTGTGATTTGGTACAGGAAGGCTGCGTCAAAAATTCATATCTGTGTTGTGAGGAATTTACCCAAAGGACTGAGATTTTTACCCAGAAATTCCTACTTTGGCGCACAAGAATTTTTCAAAAGTTGCTTGAGCAAGTTTTCAAAGGCCGTTGCGCGGTAATCTTATGGTCGATTTGTTCGGCTGTTGATCGAACTGCGCGCCAATCATTGAGCTGATCTGAGAAACAATCTCCAAACCAAACCCAGTTTGCTTGATACCTTCGCCGCTGAGGTCCTTGATCTCGTCGGTGATGGAAATCGAAATCCACTGATCTGACTGTTCAACATTAACGGCCACGATTTGAGATCGTGAACTCAGCCGAACCGAATTGTCGACGAGATTAGACAGGGCTTCAAACAGCAGGGTGCTGTCGGTCAGCACGTATTGCATTGATGGTTGAATTTTCAGATTCACGTCTTTTGCCGATGCCATCGGCTCATAAGTGATCGTCAGCAATTCAAGTATTTCGGACAATTGTACCTGCTGCAAATCGACATCAACACGCCCAGCATCCCGCTTTGCATATTCCAGCATTTTGTTGACGAAATCGGCAGCCGAACTGCCAATATGTTTGGCTTTCTCAACGGATTGAGCTTTAGGATTATCCTTCAACTCCGAAGCCAAGCTATCCAACATGAGGTTGATCGACTGAACTGGCTGCTTCAGATCATGCCCAAGTGATCGAAGCAGGTGCTTTTGAAAACCATGTGCTTCTTCAAGCTTTGCGGTTCTCTCCTTCACCTGATCCTCGAGGTCCCTCTCGTTGCGCTTAACAGCGGCAAATGCGCGTTTGCGATCCGTAATGGCTGAACCAATGGTCAACCCTACCAAAGAGGAGACCAGTAGCAGAAATTGAAGGGAGAGCTTTTCGCCATCAAATGCCAAAGTATGTGCAATGGGCGGGGCCAACATGGTTGTCAAAAACACGCTTGTTGCAGCCGATGGTAACCCTCCCTGCAGAGCAAAGAGCACTGGTGGCAGCAAGATCACATACCAAAGCCCAAAAAGGTCGGGATAGAAACGAGGTGCGATGAAGCCAATCACCATCGCCAGAACTATCAGAGTGATCTGGGCAAGTAGGTTGACAGGACTTGGCCAGTTCCAATCTGATTGATTGGTCCGACCATCGTCGGGAAACACAGCTAGCAGGAAGGGCACCAAAAGGGGTGGCACAATGACGGCACCAATGGCATCGCCTACCCCCCAAGGTCGAATGATGTCCCAGGCGACCGACCATGGGAAGTTGCCCACTGCAGCATGGAGCGAAACGCCCGACAATGCACCCATTGCCGCGGTGACTAGAGTAAGTCCCAATTTCCAATGGCTGCCCTCAAGCGTTCCAACTGGCAGAGGTAGCTTTAGGCCAAAGCGCAAAAGCAAACCCAATCCTCCATACACCGCATAGAGCCGAAGGCTATGGAGCATTGGATCGCGGTAGTTGGTGAACTCAATGCCTAACATCGCGCAAATCAATGGAATGGCCAACAATAGATTTGCCAAAAGTGGTGCAAGCAAGAACCGGGTTGGTACGGAAAGTACAATCGCCAGAGTTACGCCCGCGGGCAGAAACCACAGGCTGGCAAATGTATCAAAGAAACCGAATAGATCGGCACTTTTATATGCAGCCCACCAGATGCCAATCAGCAGAACATGGCCCAATATTGTATTGTTGATTTGTGGAACCCTCATCGCACATATTCAAACTGACTTCTGACAATGGGACAACTTCAACGGATTTTTTGAACCAATGCAAAGAATACTTATTGTCGATGATCATCCAACGGTTGCGGATTCTCTGCAGCATTGGCTCAAATCCCAAGACGATACCATTGAGCCCATTGTTGCGAATTCAATGGTCGAAGCCGTGGAACTGCTGGCCGAGGGGCAGAAATTTGAGCTGATCCTGTTGGATTACGACATGCAACCGGTAAATGGCCTGGATGGAATGAAGGCCATACTCAAGGATCATCCGGATCAGCGCATCGCGTTCCTATCGGGTATCGTCGAACCCGGCATCGTGCAAAGTACATTGCAACGTGGAGCTATGGGGTGGCTGCCCAAAGCCATGGATAGTCAGGCGCTTCTTCAAGCAATTCGATTGATCCTGACAGGTGAGCGATTTGTGCCAATTTCCCAGATGGAAGAAATAGCAGCACTTAATGAAAATCCATTACTCGCCAAACTAAGCCCGAAAGAACGGGATGTGGCCCGACTGCTTGCTGAAGGGCAGGGGGACAAAGAGATTGCACGCTCTTTGGGGTTGGAACCCAAAACCGTCAGCAATCATGTGCGAACCATTCTCAAAAAGAGCGATCAGGAAAACCGGACAAAATTCGCAATATCTTTTCAAAATAAATAATGACTTCCAGGCTCAAAGGCTGCTGAATCAACTTATGTAAAAACATAAGGAGAATTAGAATTGAATGAATATGAGAAACACAAAGTATATTACCCAGATGAATTTGGGGTCGACGCGGCAAGTCTCACAAGGTATTTTACGGAACACTTTGGACCAAATCGAATTGGTGACTCGTTTCACGCCGGGAATAGGATCGGAAGTTGGGACGAAATAGTTCCAGACTCCATTTGCATGGCGACCAAGGCACATTTAAGCGGTGAAAATGTCACTGTTAAGCTGTGGCAAAAGGTCAGAAACCGCGGCCTGACTGGCTGCTCAGTCGATGATGCCGATTTAGTAATCCGGTGGCGTTGCACTCCGTTCCCAACCAACAAACCAATCAAGCTCAATACGCGAAAAGAACCGCCTAGTTTAAAGTTCATTATTCGCACAGATGACATTCATTTGGACGAAGTCGTAGACAATCTCAAAACCGAAATAATGAAATCAAAGTTGGCGTCTAATCCCGATGACTGCGATTCAGCCGCAAAGTAATCCAAGTTGAAAGGACAAATTTAAGTGAAACAATATCAATTTCCAAATCGATACACTGAGCTGTCCTTGGAAGCTGGCTCTGAACTGCAAATCGCTATCTACCACGTTGCGCGAAAGGTAGCAGATCTATGGTGTTGTCAGTCACCCAGAGACGTAGATCGACGCGCACCAATTTTTGGTGAAGTGGAAGTCAATAGGATTACAATCAGTGAAGAAGACCAGGAATTCCTGGCGAACTGGCACAACGCCGATCATGCCGATATCACCTATGCGTGGACCCTGGACGGGCCGTTCTATCGTGGAGAAATTTGGCAAAACGAACCTGAACTAATTATTGCAGAAGTTTACAAGATTGGAGATCAGCAGGAGGACGCTGAAGTCCATGCTTTCATTCATGATAGCCTTTTGTTTCAACCTGAATTGGCGAGTTTGGCAAACAAAGTGTTGTTGGAGAAAATGACCTATGACGACACCGATTCATTCAGAAGTGATGTGCCAGTTGGCCTGCTAAGCTATCGAGATATGATTGCAAACTGGCCCGCCGAAACTTTCTCCGAAATCGAACAGGAGATGGGCGAATTCAAGCTGCTCAGGATGAGTTCGGTCGAGATCGATTCAATGATTTCGAAGAAGCTGTTGAATACTGCGATCGGCAACCAATAATTCGCCTAAAATATTAGAAGTGACGGGTATCATAGCGCCGTTCGATAGGTGGCTCTTTTTGAGCTTCAAGTACGATTTCACAGTGACAACGTGATGAAATGCGAAACCGAGCAAAGCATCGTATTTTTACAAGAATATGATGCCCCCAGCTAAATCGCTGAAATAATTGAACAACGATTGGGGATTTTTGTGTCCCTAGTCGGCAGGCATCGCGTTTTCCCGTGTGAGTGTGGGGAACGCGACGCTTTTGCATTTTGTCAACAAATGGGGGGAAGCTGCCGTTTGGCCAACTTTCGGCTTGGCCATCTAAATTCCGCAAAGCGGACATCGCCAATGTTAAGACAGTTATTGCATTTGAAGAGTATTTCCCAAACTCTGCATGATTTTCTTATGGCCTAAGAATAATATCGGGCTTGAGTTGTCGCACGCGGGCTTCAGCCTTGATACACTTGGTTCGATTCTACAACGCAGAGATATTCACAACTGGCATTTTACAGTTGCGCTTTTTCAAAACAGCGTTGGTTACTAAGTTTTGTATTGGAAACTAAATGGCAGACGAAAATGGAAAACCACCTAAAGAGCGCCATCCACTAACCGTTAGACGAATGTCAATCGAAAACTTCAGGAGCGTGAAAAACGGCGCAATTGATCTTAACGGTCACACGCTTCTCGTTGGTGGTAACAACGTCGGCAAGTCTACAATCTGCGAAGCGCTGGAGCTGGTCCTTGGTCCAGAGCGCACCTATCGACGCCCTATCGTCAACGAGCATGACTTCCATGCTGGCCGTTATCTCGATGAAGACGACAACCCAGTTTACATTAGGATTGATATAGTGCTGCTTCATCTTCCTGAAGAGATGGAGAAGAAACTCTTTTCAAAAACACGCCCATGGAGCGACGCCAAAGGTGGGTTTATCGATGAGGAAGGCGCAGCGCCCGAGGACGCTAACGGCGAGGGTATCGTTCGCGCCCTGGCGCTGACCTTCATTGGCTATTATGACCGCAAGGACGATGACTTCGCCGGAGCAACCTACTTCTCACACCCGGTCGAGGAGCTTGGTGAAGACGATGAACACTATGGCAAACCGTTTGCGGGTCTGAGCTTCTTTCCCCGCGATTGGAAAATTCAGTGCGGCTTCATTTATCTGCGAACGTTGCGTACCGGACGCCGCGCGCTAAGCTTGGAGCGCGGCTCACTGCTCGATACGATCCTGCGGCTCGGCGATACCGGGAAGGAGTCAATGTGGGAAAGTACGGTGAAGCAACTGCGCGCCCTGGACCCGCCCATTGGCGAAATTCCCCAACTCGAAGGCATTCAGACGCAGATCAAGGATCGCATGGCGCGCTTCGTCGGTCTATCGGCTGACAAGGATGCAACGGGATTTTATGCCTCTGACCTGACTCGAGAGAATCTGCGGGAGGTTGTCCAGCTCTTCCTGAAGAGCCAGGACAGCAACCATGCCGTACCGTTCAACAGGCTTGGCACGGGCGCTGTGAACGCCCTGGTCTTTGCCTTGCTGACCCATATCGCGGATTTGCGGGGTAACCGCGCCATCATCTTTGCGATGGAAGAACCTGAGATCGCCTTGCCGCCTCACGCGCAGCGCAGGATCGTGAAGTACCTACTCAAGAACATGGGACAGGCCATAATCACATCGCACTCGCCTTACGTGATCGAAGAGTTCGATATAGTGTGTCTGCGTGCTATTTCGCGCACGGCTGGGGCGCTGTCATCTGATAGTATTCCCACGGGCGTCATCAAACACAGCGCAATGCGCACCAAACGCAGGCAACTGGCTGAAGCGGTACTGTCGCGCGGGGTGATCGTCGCGGAAGGCGACACCGAAACCAAGATGCTGGCCGCGGCTAGCTACATGTATGAAGCCCTCGATAAAACAGACACCTACACGCCGCTGGATTTGATTGGGGTGAGCGTCTTCGATGCGGGCGCGCAGTCCGATGTTCCGAAGTGGGGGCCTTTCTTCGCGGCATTGAAAAAAACAACCTTCGCGTTCCACGATCAGCCCAAGACAGCTTGGACGGCAGATCAGACGGCGAAACTGGACATCTACCACCACAATTACGAGAGCGCGTATAGAGGCACGGAAGATTTGCTGGCTGCCGAAGTGCCACTGGCGGCCCATCGTCGATTTTTGGATCAAGCCAAGGACCATCCAGATTATCCGACAGATAAGGGATACCTAGAAGGTGGGGAAAACGAAGACGAGGTAATCGCGCTGTCCAAACAGGTTCTCAAAGCAAAGAAAGGCTCCGGATTTGCGGCGATGCTGATCGAACAATGCGAGACACTGGACGAGATGCCCGATACGGTGAAGGCCTTTCTGGAGAAGGTTGCCGCCGATATGGCGCTGCCAAAGCTGGACGATAAAGACGGCGCAGGTGACGGCGAAGACGGGCCAGATGATCCCGATCCGCTCGATATCGACGTCGAGGATTTGATCTGAGCGATGGCCTTTTCGATCTGCGAGAAACGCCAATCGGTCATAGATGAACAGGGGCACGCACTGGTCATTGGCGGGCCGGGGTCGGGCAAGACGACACTCGCATTGCTCAAGAGCAAGGGCATTCTGGACACGCTGGCGCCCGGCCAAAGCATTCTGTTCTTGAGTTTCTCCCGCGCCGCCGTCCAACAAATCCTGAAGCGCTGCCGCGAAATCCTCACCAAAGAAGAAATGAAGCGCATCGATGTGCGCACCTATCATTCCTTCTGTTGGGATATCCTGCATTGCCATGGGCGCTTGCTGGGTGGACGACCTTTGAAAATGATGGCCCCGTCCGAGGAAGGAACACGGCGCACGCAGTTCGATGGCGACTGGGCGGTGGAAAGCAAGCGGCTGAAGGACGAGGAGGGGAAGGTCTGCTTCGACCTCTTCGCCGGAGCCACGGCGGAGCTATTCGAAGGCAGTACGCATCTGCGTTCATGGATGGGACGGCTCTTCCCGCTTGTGATCCTTGATGAATTTCAGGATTCTGATGACGACCAATGGCGCTTCGTCCAGCAACTCAGTGCCGTCACTCAAACCCTGTTTCTTGCCGATACTGAACAACGGATATTCGAAGGAACGTTCCGGCCTGGTGTCCGCGCGGATAGACTGGATATTCTGAAAGGCACCTTTGATTTGCGGGAAGTCGATCTGCGGGATGACAATTACCGCAGCGCAGACAGCGACATTCTGGGGGTTGCCGATTGCGTACTGAGCGGTATAGGGCCGCTGCCTAAGAGCGAAGACGTGAAGCGGCTGCCTTACGACTACAAAAACCAGTTTCCGGCAACGGTTCACTTCGCCGTGGCAGTTACATTTGGCACCCTGCGTAAGCGGGGGATCGAGGATCCAACCGTCGCCGTTCTAGCTAGAAGCAACGATCTTGTCGCGGAAATTTCCGATATTCTCGAAGTCCCGCACACCTATAATGGAAGAAACTTGAAACCCATTCCGCATGGCATTGTCTGGGACCAAGAGCTATCAGCATCGGCGGGCGTCGCCATGGCAGCTGCGCTGGAATTCGTCTCACTGAACACATCCACCGCGCGCCAGTCCATGCACGCGAAGATCGAGGAGTATTTCCTGATCAAGAAGGATTTTTGTCAACGCTATGGCGGACGTGGTGAGAAGGCAGCAGGCTCAAAGGCAACGCGCTTTAAGAAGGCCAAGGACAAGGTCTCAGACGGCAAGGTCCTAACGCAAGGCTCACCTAAGGCCTTTGAGGCAGCTCTTTCGGCTATCTCTGCCTTGACTGGCGATCCGGTTAGAGACTGGAAAGCTGTACGGGCGGCGTTCCAATCGCATGGTGATCTAAAGTCGATCTTTCAGGACGCGCGGATGGTGAGGCTTTTCCGGGCCTCGGACTCGCTGGCAACAGCCTTGGCTGGGCGCTGGATGGATCGCGGCAACTATCAGGGCGCTGCGCGCATCATCCGAAGCGTGCTTGATCAAGAAAGACTGATCGGGTTCGAGCGAGATCCGGAAGGAGTTACGCTAATGACCATGCACAAATCCAAGGGCAAAGAATTCGACGGTGTGGTGTTGGTCGAAGGCATGTATTCCAGTCCCTTTTTTTTGGGTCATGAAGGGCCCGAATTCGCTCCGTCGCGTCGTTTGCTGCGTGTAGGGATTACACGGGCACGTAGTTTCGTGGTGCTAGTAAGGCCGCAAAATGCGACTCCATTAGTGAGAAACTAGTCTTTGTCCAAACATCTTTTTCCTTCTCGCAGCACTTACAAAGTTGGACGATGATGTCCGCTTAATTCTTCTCACTGAAGTTGTCGAAGTGGGCTGTTGACGTCCGCTGAGGGCCGACATTGCCAATCTTCAGTCGCTCTTTGAACTCAATGGAAGCATCGTGTTGTCCTCAAGAACAATTGGAGGACGCATGGAATGAAGCAAGCGAAGGTACTTACGGATGCTGAGCTAAAAAGGGTACTGGCGGTTTGTGCGCAGCAGCAGCATGCAGCTCGAAATCGGCTGTTGATCCTGCTTTCCCACTATGCGGGATTGCGGGTGTCTGAGATCGCAAGTTTGAAGTGGCGTGATGTGCTCGACCGTGATGATCAGTTCCGGCGGCTGTTCCACCTGCAGGCCAAGAACACGAAGGCAAATGAAGCCCGCGCAGTGCACATCAACGCGAAGCTGTTGAGAGAACTCCAACAATACAAATCAGCAATAGGCCAACCACGATCCCTTGATGATCCGCTGATCCCATCTCAGGTATCTAGAACTGGATTTTCCGCCGATAGCCTTGGTCAAACGTTTGGTCGAATTTACGCAAGTGCCGGGATCGTGGGTGCATCCTCTCACAGTGGCAGGCGATGGTTCATCACGAGGTTGGCTCACTCTGGCGTGTCCCCAAAGGTCATCATGGAACTTGCCGGGCACAAGCAGCTGACCACCACTCAGCGATACATCGAAGTAAATGATGAGCTCATGAGGAAGGCTGTTGAGGTGCTTTGACGCCGCAAGAACTATTTCTTCCCAAGCCGTTGGTTCCTTTCCAATGCTGGCACCATTCAAGTGAATCAAGGAGCTAAGCATGCTGGATCAGGACAAAATCAATCGTTGGGTGGAAGTCACGTTTCAACGAGAAATCATTCATCAATTCGACGGGGCGGCCACCAACCATCAATTAGCAACTGGCGGTGATGACGATGTTTCGTTTCTGGCCAATCTACACCGGCATACGGTGTGGTTTTCCGTTCGCGTCAACGTGTATCATGCGGATCGGGAGATTGAATTCTTTCAACTCAAGCGGTTCTGCCAGAGTGTATTTCCCGGCGATACACATGATGTTGGCACCGCAAGCATGGAACAACTGGCTGAGCGGCTTTTGGAAAAACTCATCGAAAAGCATCCCAATCGTCACTGGGAGATTCGGGTGATGGAGGACAACGAGAACGGCGCGATTGTTCGGTACGAAGATGGCTAATCGCAACGACAGCAAGCCTCATCGAATGGTTCGGGCCGCAAATAGGTGCGTTCCAAAACACGTTCCCATTGAACGAGCAGAATTAAGAACAGGACATGGCGCACCGTACCTAATCGTGAATGCTTGCCCATTTCACGGACACCACCATCCTCTGGACGGGTGGTTTGATTTGGTGCGGCAGACTCCTGATGATGTCAGTTTGTTCAGGCACCTTCAGCGCCCGATCAAAGTAGGCGTCGATTGTGAAGGGATGGGGGATTCAAACGAGATGCAAGGAACAGTCAAAATGAGCTGGGCCTTCGACAATCCAAATTCTGTCAGCAGAGCCAAGATACGGCTAAGATGCAACTACTCGGGCCATGAGCGTCTTTATCGAGTATCATTGAGCGGAGTTGGGGAAATTGACCGCAAATTTCTTGACCAACTTGCTGCGGAGATTGAACCGTATCGATAGTAACGGTGAATGTGATTGGGGTCTTGCTTTTCTTCAAATCGGTCTTCTTTTTAACCAATCCGGTATCAGCTGCTTTATCTGATCAGTTGGCTGAACATGCGAATACACTTCATCCAGCATCTTGATTGACGTACCGGTGTTGCGGCCCAGAATGTGGTGGCCCACTCCCTCGCGCAGTTGCTGGGTGATGTAGAAATGGCGGAAACTGCGGCTATCACGGAGACGGCCATCTGGGGTTTTGCGGAGATTGGCTGCCTTGAGCAGTTCGGTCAGACCTTTGCCGATGCGGCGAATGCGAACCCCAAAATGGTTGAAGAATACAGGATCATCATCATAGGGTTCACGTTCTGCCTGCAACTGGAATATCATCCGTTGGGAATTGAAGAAAGTTAGGGTTTCCGGCTGAGCAGCCATCTCTCGTTCTTTGCCCTTGCCACGGACCTGCAGGATGATGGCCTCAAATGGTTTGCCGTCATCTAACTCAATCGGCCGGTATCCAACATGTCCCCAACTGAGATTGAACACTTCGGTTGTTCGTAGGCCGGAAAATGCGGCGATCATGCAGAAATTGTGAAGTTTTAGCCGGTCGAAATACACGCGTTGGTTTCTACCGATCTCATCCAACTGCTTGTGTCGCTTGCCAGGTTTGTAATTGGTGTTGAACTCAAAGGCTTTCACTCGCTGCTCACTGACCGAAACCAAATGCAGAAACTCTTTCAGCGTGAAGTCAGGGGTCCTGCGTACTTCCCGTTTCTTGGATTTTGGTAATTCAATGATTGGTACTTCCAGCGTGTAGCCGCGCCGTTGCCCGAATTCGAAAAGCTGTCGCAGCAGGATAGCTTCCTTGTTCAACGTGCTAGGGGAGGGGCGTCCTTCTTTGACGGGTCGTTTGATGCTGGTGGTTTTGCCGTTGATCACACGTTGATAGCGGATATAGGGGAACTTCGATCCTTCACCGGTTATCCAGTATTCTCGGCGCCATTCCCAATACCGTTCGATGTCCTCGGGTTTGATCGCAGTGAGCTGATAGTCGCCGAAGAACCCAGCAAAATACTTGCGGACGATCGGAGGGTATTGACGGGCATGATAGGGTTCTTTCTCACCGCGCTCGGCTGCGATTTCGATGCTCTGGGCAAATTCCTCAGCAATGTCAGCGAACCGCTTTCTGGTAACGCTGAGCCCAGCTTTGGCCAGAGCGGTGTTCTCATAGTAGATGGATTGAGCCAGCTGTTTGGCTTCGATTGGATCCTCGGTTCCAAGGGCGATCCGCTGTTGGCCCTGACCTCGGATTGAAAATCGCACATAGTAGCGGCTGGAGCCGTTCTGCTTGTAAACGGTGAAGGGTTGGTCGGTTCCCACTGCTATGCCACATCCTTTCAAATCGACGCTTAATGCCAGGTTCAGTTGGCATCAACATCGATGTGATCGTCTTGGATGTGTAGATTCAAGAAATAATTCTTGTGATATCAACGTGGTAAGCCAACGGCAATTGCAACCGCTGCTCACATAGCGCGAAGTTATCCAAAGCTCATTGGGTGCGGTGGGGTGCGCTGCGCTTTGGACAACTACAATTTGGATTGCAGTTTATTTCGAGTGGCGGGTACGGCCGATTGTCGACATAGGAACTGTGTTCAAGAAGTCCGTGCCGAGCTATCAAAGCAGTCGTTGACGTTTGTTTCTTCGTCAATGCGTTGGATGACCGAGGTGCGGAGATAGTGTTGAAAAAGTGCCTTTAAATGGCCTTTGTGGGCTGATTCAGTTTTCCGAGTGATTTGGGAGACTGAATACGATGATGGGACCGAAGCAAGAAGCACAGGGCGCTTTGTTCTACGAGTTTTCGATTGAAGACTTCGTGCCAAGCGACCATTCATTGAGATCGATTGACCGGTTCGTTGATTTGTCGGATGTGCGACCAATGCTGGCGCCATACTATAGTGAAGGCGGTCGCCCCTCGATTGATCCCGAACTGATGATCCGCATGTTGTTGCTGGGTTACTGCCAGGGCATTGGTTCGGAACGTCGGCTTTGTGAAGAGGTTCATTTGAACCTGGCCTATAGATGGTTTTGCAAGCTCGACTTGACCGATCCGGTTCCGGATCATTCAACCTTCTCCAAGAACCGATATGGCCGTTTCCGCGACAGCGGCATCTTTCGACATTTGTTCGAGAAAGTGTTGCAGCGTTGTATCGATGAGGGCCTTGTCGGCGGCGAAGGGTTTGGCGTTGATGCTAGCCTGATACCAGCCAATGCCAACCAGACACGGGGTGTTGATGGTAAGGAAGGGTTGCCGCCTGATCTCTCCAGCCGTGCCATTGATGAGTATCTTGAAACACTCGATGATGCGGCCTTCGGTGCATCGACGACGGTCATTCCAAAATACATTTCACCGGTTGATCCCGGTGCCCGCTGGACCGGTGCGGATGGAGGTGCGGCTTACTTCGCCTATTCAACCAACTACATGGTAGACCTGGATAATTCGGTGATTGTCGATGTGGAAGCAACAGTTCCCATCAAAACAGCAGAAACTCTTGCTGCCCGGCGCATGATTGACCGGATCCATGACCGGTTTGGTCTGTTCCCAACCAAACTGGTGGGCGACACAGCCTATGGCTCCGCCAGAATGCTGGGCTGGCTGGTCGAGGATCGTGGGATAGAACCGCATATCCCCGTTTGGGAGAAATGGAAGCGTGATGACGATACATTCTCACGCGAAGACTTTCTGTATGATCCAACGGAAGATGCCTACACGTGTCCTGCCGGGAAAAGCCTCAAGCGGTCTCGCCGCAAGTTCACAAAGCCCCGCGCTTCGAATGCGGACAAGGACGGCATGATACGTTATCGCGCGAGCAAGCTCGACTGCGATGCCTGCCACTTGAAATACAAATGCTGCCCGACCCAGCCAGCGCGCAAAGTGACCCGATCCGTCCATGAAGCTGCTCGTGATGTGGCCAGAGATATTCGAAAGACTGACGCCTATATGACGTCGTTCATTCAGCGCCGAAAAGTCGAGATGCTGTTTGCACACCTCAAGCGATATATCGGCGTGAGTATGATGCGCCTTCGAGGACCAAAGGGAGCCACCGAACAATTCCAATTGGCAGCTACCGCGCAAAACCTCAGAAAGCTCGCCAAGCTGGTTCCCAGACCAGCGTGAGAGGGCTGAACCAAACGACCCGAACAAACTTCAATCGCCATCATACGGGCGACTTTTTCAACACTATCCGGACTTTGCCGCCTTTAAAGCTGAGCCCTTATATCTTCTCAGCGACAACACCTACATGACGGGGAAGCGCCAAGTTTTGTCATCTGCCCAAATCGGCAAAGGAGTTTCCAAACAACTATTGCTTCACGAGTTGATTTTCTCCAATTCCGCGAACAGATTATATCCTAATTGGAGAAGCACATGAGGGATATCCAACATACACCAATTCTCGACGATCTTGCCGTTCTCGCAGCGCCACCAGTCGCAGTCGCGCATAAAGACGCGACGGTTTGTGGTTTCCAGACCCAGGAATGGCCTCACGTGAACACCCGTAATCTGACGCCAACCATGTAGAAATGCATAGTCGCCGTCTCCGGCTTTGCAGTTGGATCCAACACCTGTGATGCCCTGTTCCTGTCCATCACCCCAGCCGTCAAA